>CAVUGS010000015.1:0-530753 GCA_963741075.1 uncultured Thermoleophilia bacterium | reverse complement strand
GTCTTACAGGGCTCCGCCACGTCTGCGACATGCTGCCGACCGCGGCCGCGGAGGGTGAGCCCGGCCGCTACGAGCCCCGAGGCGGGCACGCCCTGAGTCGACCGGCATCGGGCCCCGTGCGACAATCGGTCGCATGACACGGGGCCGCCAGCACACCGCAGCAGCGCTCGCAGTCCTCGTCGCGCTCGTGTGCGCGCTGCTGGGCGCGAGCGCGTGGCTGCCGGCGGCCGCGAGCGCGGCCGGCAGCTCCGAGCCCACACCGGCAGGACCGCTGACGCCGGCGCCGCCCGTGCTCGACGACGTGATGGGGCGCGCCGACGGCGCGCCCCTGCTCGATCTGCCCATCGGCCTCGGCGCCCTGCCCGGCGCCCGCGAGACGGCCGCCTACGCCGCCGGCCGGGTGGCCGTCGGTGTGGTGTTCCTCGAGAGCGACGGCAGCAGGATGACCAGCACCGAGGATTGGTCGGGCGCACGCAGGGACGCGGTCCTGGTCAAGATCCAGAACGCGCTCGACTGGTGGAACGACCGGTCGCCGGACGGCTCGCTCGAGCTGTTCCTCCCGGCGGCGGGCGCCTACGGCGCGCCGCAGACCGTGCCGACCGGCTACGAGCCCATCAGGATGGACGTCGAGCTCGGCTGGAAGGGGCACCAGGTGCTCTCGGACGCCGCCTGGCGCTGGGAGGCCATGGACAAGCTCGGCTTCGCCCATGACGCCGTCGACGACCAGCCTTATCCCGAGACGCGCTACGCCGACCGGCTGCGGAGCAGAAACGGCGCCGACTGGGCGTTCGTCGTCTACGTGGTCGACAGTCTCCACGACAAGGACGGCATGTTCCGCAACGGGGTGGTCGCCTACACGGCGGACCTGTTCGGTCCGTACTGCATGCTCACCTACGACAATGACGGCTACACCTTCGCCAACTTCGACGCTGTCCTCGCCCACGAGATGGGCCACGTGTTCGGCGCGCTGGACGAGTACAGACCGCCCGCTCCGGGCTATCCCAGCACGGGCGACCTCCGCTCCGGCTACCTCGGGGTGCTCAACGGCAACGCCAGGAGCGGCGGGACGACGGACCTTCCGTGCATCATGCGCGGCTCCAACGGGACGCTGAACGCATTCGCCCTCGGCGATCTCTGCCGCTGGACGGTGGGGCAGACCGGCCTGCGTGACAGCGACGCCGACACGCGGCCGGACGTGGTGGACACGCGGCCGGCCTTCTCGACCGGACTGGAGTCCACCAGCGAGACCACCGGGGCGGTGACCCTGCGGGGCGCGGTGACCGAGCGGCCGCGCAAACGCGGCCGCATCAGCACCGGCGTGTACTTCCGGCACGATCTCAGCATCAAGGTGCCGCACGCCGCGCGCTACCGCGTGGACGGCGGCGCCTGGTCGCCGCTCGCCGCGACCGACGGCGCGTTCGGCGAGCCCTCCGAGGGCTGGACGCTGACCACCGAGTCGCTGACCGCAGGCCACCACGTGCTAGACCTCGAGGCGACGACCGGCGAGACGGCCGGCCGGACCAGAGACCTCTGGGCCGGCCCCACGCCGGTCACGCTCGAGTTCGCTGCCAACGCAGCGTTCACCAAGGCCGCGGTGACCGTCGCGGCCGGCTCAACGGTGCGTCTGTACGCGCGCAGCACCGGCACGGACACCGGCTCGGGGAGCGTCTGGCCCGTGCCGCGCCTGGCGCCCGTCCGCCTCGTGCGCCTGGCCGGCGCCACGAGCGTCACCCGGACCGTCGCCAGGGTCACGACCGGCGAGAACGGAGTGTGGACGGGGACGATCAAGCCGGCGCGAAGCGGCGTCTACGAGGTGCGCTTTGCCAAGACCGGCCAGTTCGAGTCGGCCACTTCCCAGCGCGTCACCATCACCGTCAGGTAGCTGCCCCTCGGCGAGGCTTGCCGACTCCAGGGAGTCGCGTGCCACGTCGACGTGCCTTACACGCACCTGACACTCGCGCCGAACGCACCTGACCGTGCCCCCGCAGGATGCCCCCGTCAGCGGGCAAGGGAGGTCCACGTGAGTACGTCGGTCGCGGCTCGTTTCGCCGAGCGGCTTGATAGCATGCGGTGGCGCATGGGTGCCACCATCCTCATCGTCGAAGACGACCGCAACATCGGGAACCTCGTGCGGACCTACCTCGAACGCGACGGCTACCGCGTGGTGTGGGTCCGCAGCGGCGAGGAGGGCCTCGCCGAGCTCCAGCGGCAGCGGCCCGGCCTGGTCGTGCTGGACGTCGGTCTGCCGGGCATCGACGGGTTCGAGGTCTGCCGGCGCGTCCGCGACCTCGGCGAGACTCCAGTGATCATGCTCACGGCGCGCGACGAAGAGGTCGACAGAGTGCTCGGCCTCGAGCTCGGCGCCGACGACTACGTGCCCAAGCCCTTCAGCCCGCGCGAGCTCGTCGCGCGGGTCAAGGCTGTTCTGCGGAGCACGCAGCCCAAGCCGCCGGACGACGTGCTCACGCTCGGCGAGCGTGGAGCTGAGGCGCGGCGCCCGCGAGGCCAGATCCTCGGGCGCCGCGCTCGACCTGACGATGAAGGAGTTCGACCTGCTCGCCTGCTTCCTCGACAACGCCGGTCTCGTGCTCTCGCGCGAACAGCTGCTCGAGCAGGTCTGGGGCCTGGAGTTCCCGGGCGGCACGCGAACCGTCGACCAGCATGTGGCGCAGCTCCGCGCCAAGCTGGACGGAGCGCTGACCATCGAGACGCTGCGCGGCGTCGGCTACAAGCTGGTGCGGCCATGAGCGGCTGGCTCGAGCAGACCGCAGGGCGCGGCGCCGGCACGGCGCCCGCCGCCCAGCAGGATCCGCCGTCACGCCGGCCGGCGGCGACCTACACGCTCGCGGCCACGGTCGCCGTCATCTCCTGCCTCGTCCTCCTCGCGGCCGTCATGATCGTCGTCGCCGGCCGCGTCCTCGGCCTCTACTACGGAGCCGGTCCCTTCGTCGAGCTGTTCCTCATGATCGGCGTGGTCGCCGGCCTGGCGGGCCTTGTGGCCGCTGCGGTCATCGCCGTCCTTGCGGCGACCCGCCGGCCGTCTGCGGCGCAGCTTGCGGCGGCCGCTCAAGCGCCGGCCGCCGCAACCGAGCCCGCGGCACCGGGGCGTCGCCGCGTCGTCCTGCTCGGGGTCGCCGCGGTGATCGTGGCCGCCTCCATCCTGCTCTTCCTCATGTTCGATGCGCTGAGCCTCGGCTATGGCGTGCTCGGCAAGCTGGTCGTGCTCGGGGCCCCGGCCGTTGCGGCCGCCGGCGTCGTCGCCGCCGTGATCGTGGTCGCCGCGGCGATGCTGCCGGGACGCGCCACCTCGCTGCGCACGCGCGCCTTCGGCGTGATCGTGATGGTCGTGCTCATCCCGTCGTTCTGCCTCTCCGCGCTCGGCGTGTGGGCCTACTACCGCAGCTGGGAGACGGCGGAGTCCCTCTACACCAGCCAGGCGTCGTACAGGGCGCAGGAGCTGAACCAGGAGATCGGCGGTCTCTTCCGGCTCCGCTACCTGACGCCCGCGGAGCGCGCCTTCCTCAGCCGTTCGATCGTCGAGCAGTTCAGCGTCCAGGGGCATTCAGCCGGCGCTTTGCGAGGCAACCTCAGCGCGGTCATGGACCCGGCCAATCACGTGCTTCCGGCTTGGGCGATACGAAGTCTGCGACGTGACGGCTACGCCGTCGGCGCCTGGGATGGGCCATCCGGCACCGGCACCCACATCGTCGCGTGGCGCGTGCCGAACCACGAGGTGTACTACTACACGGACTACTGGGGCGACCTGCAGACGTTCCAGCCCACGACGCCCGTCTCCCGGCTGGTCAAGATCGGGCTCTGGGGCGTCGCGCTGATCATCATCCTCGGCCTGCTCGGCGCCTGGATCCTCTCGCGCAGCGTGGTGCGCCCGGTGCGCAGGCTGGCGGAGGCGAGCGGCCGGCTCGCCGAAGGCGAAGCCGGCGTCATCGTCACCCCTCAGGGCCCGAAGGAACTGCGGGAGCTCGCGGTCTCGTTCAACGACATGAACGCGAAGCTGACCAAAGCGCAGGAGACCGAGCAGGCGTTCCTCCTCTCGGTCAGCCACGAGCTCAAGACGCCGCTCACGTCCATCCGCGGGTACGCCGAGGGCATCGGCGACGGGACCGTGAAGCCGGACGAAGGCGCCGAAGTGATCGGCGCCGAGTCCAGTCGCCTCGAGCGGCTGGTCGGCGACCTGCTCGAGTCCGGGCGCATGCGCAAGAGCGCCTTCACCGTGCGGCGGGACGACGTCGACCTCGCCACCGTCGCCGAGGACGTGGTGCGCCGCTACGAAGCCACGGCGCGCGACGCCGGCCTCTCGCTGCTGCTGCAGCACCGAGGCCGGCGGCCGCGTCACCGCCGACCACGACCGCGTCCTCCAGGTCGTCTCCAACCTGGTCGAGAACGCGATCCGTTGCACGCCGGCGCCGGGCACGGTGACCATCACCACGGCGCCGGGGGCGATCACGGTCTCGGACACCGGGCGCGGCTTGACGAGCGACGACCTGCCGCGCGCGTTCGAGCGCTTCTACCTCTACAGCCGCTACGGCACTGACCGGCCGGTCGGGACCGGACTCGGGCTGGCCATCGTGAAGGAGCTTACCGAGGCCATGGGAGGCACGGTGAGCGTGTCCAGCGCGCGTCGGCGTCGGAACCGCGTTCACGGTCGCCCTGCCGCCGGGCGACGTGTCCGCTGCCGTCTCCGCCGACGCCGCGCCGACCGCCGGCGGCGCTGCGCCCGCGACGACGGAGTCGGTCGCGACCACGGTCGCGCCGCAGGACGATGCGTCGTGAGACTGGGGCGCCGCCGCATCTACCGCGCTCGCGCCGTGCGGCGGCGCCGGTCGGCGGTCGCGGTCCTCGTGGCGGTGGCGCTCGCGCTCATCGTCATTGGCATGGCCCAGGGGGTGGGCCGCGCCGACGAACACGTGACCTACGACCGCGGGGCGGCCGTCGCCTACGCGGACGCCTGGGCGCTGAAGGTGAACCCGGAGTACTGGTCGTCGCCGGACAACGACTGCGCCAACTTCGTCTCGCAGTGCCTGGCGGCCGGCGGCCTGCGGCCCACCTACGACGACGGCCGTGAGTGGCGCGCCAACGGCACGGAGTTCCCGACGGTGGCCTGGGTCAACTGCGGCGTGCAGAAGCAGGCGCTGTCGGCGCGCGCCGCCGGGCACTCACGCTACATCGCGCGTAGTACACGGACGCAGCCGGCGGGGTGGGCGAAGGGCGACATCGTCTACCTCGGCAACGTGGTGGACGGCGCGCCCGAGTGGCAGCACGTGGTGATCTGCGCCGGCAGGCAGGGCGGTGAGTGGGTCTACGACAGTCACACCGCCGCGTACCGGCGCGCCACCCTGGACCACTGGTATCCGGCGCACTTCACCGAGGTGCGGTTCTGCCGTATCGCCGACGTCGTGACCTACGCGGCGAAGCCGTGAGGTTCAGGCCTGGACGGCGGGCTTCACCGGCTCAACGGATGTGCTCGGCACCCAGCCGGACTGGCCGGACTCGGTGCGGCACAGGTACCAGCCGCCGACCTCGTCGAGCACGTCGAGGAGCTGCCTGCGGCCCACGGTGAGCTCGGTGGAGTCGTAGTCGCGCAAGGCGATGGCGGTCTGGCCGTTGCCGGCGATCTCGAGATACGCGTCGGGCACCCAGCCCGAGCGGCCCGCCTGGTCGGTGCCCCAGACGTACTGCTTCCAGACCTGGTCGTGGTGGCCGACGCCGACCGTGTCGCCCTCGCGGAAGCGTACAGGGTTCGGGTCGCTGGTCACGTGCGACTCGATGACGCGCACGCGCTGCGGCACTCCCTGCTCGGTCATGGTCCCTCCCCGATGTCTTCGACGCACCTCTCGGGCACCCAGCCCTCGGCGCCCGCCGCGTTACGGCAGAGGAGGAAGTCCTCCACCTGCTGGAGCACCTCGAGGGCCTCGCCCTCGACCACGGTCAGGTGCGTCGAGTCGTAGTCGCGGCGCGCGACGGCGTCGCGTCCGCTCACGATCTCGATGTAGTCCTCCGGGACCCAGCCGTGGTGGCCGTCCTCGGTGGCACTCCAGACGAAGGCGGGATGCTGCTGGTTGCGGTGGCCGACGGACAGGGCGTCGCCCACGCGGATGCGGATCTCCTGGACCTGCTCGCGCGTGCACGAGGTCGCGACCCGGACCCGCCGGCGCTGTGGATCGGTGGTCATGGCCGCACCCGTCAGGAGTCGCCCGGGGTGACGTCCTCGAGGATGCGCCGCGGCACCCAGCCCTGGATCCCGCGGTCGTTGCGGCAGAGGAGCCACTCCCCGACGACGTCGAGCACGTCCAGCTCCTCGCCCTCGACGACGGTGAGTTGCGCGGCGTCGTAGGCCTTCTTGACGACCGCCTCAGTCGGGCTCGTGTACTCGAAGTATGACTCCGCCATCCAGCCGGAGTGTCCGCTCTCGGGGGTGCACCAGCGCATCTCCGGATACTGCTGGTTGCGATGCCCCACGCCGATCACGTCGCCCTCCTGCACGCTGAGGTTGCGGACGTGGTCGCGGGGCCGCGATTCGATGACGCGTACTCTGTGAGAAGTAGTGCTCATCTGGTCATTGTAGTCCACTCTTTTCGCAGGGAAAGCCGGTCGTCGTGAGGGCGGCGAGACCGATGCGGTATGATGGTCGGCCTATGGTCGAGACCCCGCATCCCCGCGTCCGCTTCGCTCCCTCGCCGACAGGCTACCTCCACCTCGGCAGTGCACGGACAGGACTCTACAACTTCATCTTCGCCCGTCAACATGGGGGGACATTCGTCCTCCGCATTGAGGATACCGACCTCAGCCGCAGTACGGACGAGGCCATCGTGCAGATCATCTCCTCGATGAAGGAGATGGGCCTGCAGTGGGACGAGGGCCCGGGCGCGCCGGGGCCGCACGGCCCTTACCGGCAGACCGAGCGCGACGGCATCTACCACGAGCACGTCGCGCGCCTGCTCGAGAGCGGCCACCTGTATCCGTGCTTCTGCACCGCCGAAGAGCTCGAAGCCGAGCGCACGGCGGCGCAGGCCGAGGGCCGCGGCTGGGTGTACTCGGGCAAGTGCCGGGCGCTGAGCGCGGAAGAGGTCCAGCGCCGCCAGGCCGCCGGAGAGCCGTACACGCTGCGCGTGCACGTGCCCGCCGGCCGCACCGTCTTCCACGACATCCTGCGCGGCGACGTCGCCTTCGAGAACGACACCATGGGCGACTTCATCGTCCAGCGCTCGGACGGCACCGTCACCTACAACCTCGCCGTGGTCGTCGACGACGTCACCATGGAGATCACCCACGTCATCCGCGGCGACGACCACATCAGCAACACGCCCAAGCAGGTCGTCATCTACGAGGCGCTGGGCGTGCCGGTGCCCGAGTTCCTGCACATGCCGCTGCTCTTCGGCACCGACAAGAAGAAGCTCAGCAAGCGGCACGGCGCCACCAAGCTGGAGCAGCTCACCGCCGAGGGGTTCCTCGTCGAGGTGGTGCGCAACTACCTGTGCTTCCTCAGCGCCGAGTTCGACGAGACGATGATCACCTGGTCGCTGGACGACCTCGTGCAGAACTTCGACGTGACCAGGCTGGGGACGAGCCCGAGCATCTTCGACCCCGAGAAGCTCCGCTGGATGAACGGCCGCTACGTGCGCGCCATGACCGACGAGTGGCTCGGCGGGCGGCTCGTCGAGTACCTCACGCGGGTCGGCTTCTACGGCGACCCGGCCGGCGTCGGCGAGCTGGCGGCCCAGGGGCTGCAGGTCCTCGCCGCCGCCGTCGAGAGCGCCGAGACCGAGAACCTCCCCCCGACCGTGCCCGACGAGGAGCAGGAGGCGCTCACGCGCGAGGTCGCGGCCCTGGTGCACGAGAAGACCGAGGTGCTCGCCGACTTCATCCCCATGGCCGGCTGGTTCTTCCGGCCGCTCGCGTTCGCGCCGGAGGCGCTCGAGCGGCTCCAGGGTACCGCGGGAGCGGCGGAGACCCTCGCCGCCGCCGCCGCCGGCCTTCGCGACCTGGAGCAGTGGGACGTGCCGGCCATCGAGACGCTGGTGCGCGAGCTGCCGCCCACGCTCGAGCTCAAGCCCAAAGCAGTGTTCGCCGCCCTCCGCCTCGGTATGAGCGGCCAGACCGTCACCCCCGGACTCTTCGAGAGCCTCTGGGTGCTCGGCCGCGACCAGGCCGTCGCGCGGCTCGAGCAGGCGGCCGCGCTGCTCGTCTGACCGGCGGCGCGGCGTCCACGGGCGTCCGGCCGCCCGACGGCGGGTGGAGGTCACCCAGCCGTCTCCAACGCCCTGTATGTCCGGTTCCCGGGAACAACTCCGGTAGCGGAGACAGTTCCCGTGAGCACAGAGGCGGGTGAGCGTCATGAGTACTACTGCGACAGGCCCGGTCTACGTCGTCGGCGCGGCGGGGCATCAGGGAGGGGCCGCCCTCCACCATCTGCGCGCGTTCGGCGCCGAGGCGCGCGCGCTGTTCGACGAACGCGACACCCGTCGGCACGACGTGCGCTGGGACGTGCCCGATACGCGAGCGGCCCAGTTCGACGAGCCGACCGCGCTGGTGCGCGCCCTGCGTGGCGCCGGCGCGCTGGTCCTGGTCCTCGAGGATCCGGACACCGGCCCGGCCGAGCGGCTGCGGCACGGCCGGAACCTCATCGACGCGGCGTCGGAGGCAGGCGTCGGCCACGTCGTCTTCGCCGCCGCCACAGGACCGGACCACCATCGTCTGTCCTGCGACGTCAGCGCCGAGATCGAGCACTACCTGCGCCGCACGGAGACGCAGGCGACGGTACTGCGGCCGGCCACCTTCATGGAGGAGGTGCCGTGGTACTGGCTCAGCCGCTACGGCCGTGACCTCACGCTGGCCACGCCGTTCGTGGCCACGGCGCATCTGCCGCTCGTCGCGCTCGACGACGTCGGCGCGCTGGCGGCGCTCGCCGCGCTGCGGCCCGGCGAATTCGAGGGCCGCAGCGTCGACCTCGCCGGCGACACGGAGACTCCCCTGGAGATCGCGGCGCGGCTCACGACGGCGTTGGGTGAGCCGGTCAGCTACGAGGAAGTCCAGGTCGAGGGCGTGTTCGTCTACCAGGAGGCCTCGACCCAGGTCCACGACGTGGACTGGCTGCGGAGCGTGTACCCCGGCCTGCACACGTTCTCGAGCTGGCTCGAGCAGGGCGGCGGGCTCGAGCTCTGCCGGCACGCGGCCGGACTGACGACCGCCCCGACGGAGCGGCAGGCGGCCTGACCGCAGCGGGCCGCGCCGTCAGCGGCGGCCCGCGACGCTAGTCGACGAGGACGAGGGCGAAGTAGCGGTACTCGTCGTCCTCGTCCCGCACCACGTCGATCGTGCGCCCGGCGTTGCGCACCGTGGCGAAGACGTCGATGCCGCAACCCTCCATGGAGGGCCGGGCCTTCTCCGGCGTGGGGCACTCCTTGCCCTTGGCGCAGGACTCGCACAGGTCGCAAGGCCCGGCGCCCATCATCCACGCCTTGTGGTGACCGGCGAGGAAGAGGTCGCGCTCGAGCGCCAGGGCGGCGTCGTTGAGGCGCCGGGACTCGGGGTCGCTGTTCTCCCCGCCGACGATCGGGCCGACCTCGAGGAGCACGCCGTGACGGTACTCCGAGAGCAGCCGCTGCGTGACGGCGACGGGCGGCAGGTTGGGCGGGCACGTCTTGCGGATGCCCACCTCGTCGCAGCCGAACGTGCACTTCATGCGCACCCACTCCGCGGCCACGACCGCGTCGGCCTCGACGGGCGTGGCCGCGTCGACGCCGAGCTGCAGCGCGCGGCGGCACCACTGGTCGGGATTTGAAAGGTCCATGGCTACCTCCCGTCGGGTGGTCCGGCCGGCGCGCCGGTGAAGGCGGCCGACGCCGTCTCGTCCGGCTCGTCGCCGAGGATGGCCGCGGCGGCCGACGCCGCGGAGTCCTCGGCCGCCGTCGCGGCGCGCAGGTCCCTGGATGCCGCCTTGGCCGCGGCCGCCGCCGCGGCATCCGCGTCGGCTTTGCGCTGCTTGCGGGACCGCTTCTCCGGCGTGGCGCCGGCGAGGCGGTCGACCGCCGCGGGCAGTTCCGTGAGCTTGCGGATCACGGCGTCCGGCGGCGGCGCCCCGTCCGGGAACCGGCGTTTGGTGGGGTTGTACCAGATGGTGCGCATGCCGGCCCGCTGTGCGCCGGCGATGTCGTTGGTGGTGCCGTCGCCGACCATGACCGCGCGGCGCGGGTCCAGCGGCAGACCGCGGACGCCCTCGTGCAGGAGCGCCGCCCGAAAGAAGGCATAGTTGGGCTTGTGGTCGCCGACGTCCGCGGACGAGAGGACGTCGTCCACGCACTCGTCCAGGCCCACGCGGGCGAGCGCGAGGCGCACGTCGGCCGCGGGCGAGTCCCCGGCGTTGGTGGCGACGACGAGGCGGTAGCGGCCGCGCAGGCGGAGCAGCGCCTCCAGCGCGCCGGCCTCCGCCTCGACCTTCTCCCAGTCCTTCATGGGGCCCTCGCGCATGCCGTTGTCGACCATGAGCGTGTTGCCCCAGTCGAGGAAGACGACGTCGATGCCGGCGCCGGCGGTGGCGCCCGCTGCTCCGGCGCCGAGGGCTGTCGCGGCCGCGCCCGCGCCGCGCCCGCCCGCGGCGGCTGCGGCCTCAGCGTCCGCGCCCTGCGCCGCGGCCGCCTCCCCGGGAGAGGGCCACGGCAAGACGGCACGGACGCCCATGGCGATGGTGAAGCCGAGGGCCAGTCCCCCGACCACGTCCGACGGCCAGTGCACGCCGAGGTACACGCGCGAGACGCCCATCGCGACGCTGAAGACCACGGCGAGGGCGATCACCGGCCAGCGCCAGCGCGTGGGCCAGGCGATGACGGCCAGAGCGGTGACGATGGTCGTGGCCGTCGTCGTGTGTCCGCTCGGGAAGGCCGTGCTCGAGACCGCGACCAGCGCGTCGCCTCCGGGCCGTGGGCGCTCGAACGCCAGCTTGAGGAGCGGGTTGAGGATGAGCGCCACGGCGATGCAGACGCCGAGGTAGACAGACTGCATCATCCGGCCGGACCACCAGAGGCCGCCGAGCAGCGCGGCGACGATGATCGCCAGAAGCCACCAGGTGTCGAGCCGGTCCAGCGTTTCCGCGATGCCGGTGAACGGCTGCCGGCGATGGTGCGAGGCGAAGAAGTTGACGACCCTGGCGTCGAACGAGTCCAGCGCGCCCGGCCGCATGAGGACGGCGACGAGGACGAAGACCGCGAGTCCGGCGAGGGCCGCGATCAGGAACAGCCGGCGCTGCCGGCTGAGGCGGTGTGTGCGCTCAGCACCCGGCACAGATCAGACTGCCGAGCGCCTGCGGCAGCTCCTCGAAGTGGCTGACCATGACGTCGCCCGTGGAGTGAGGGACGTCGGCGTTGTTGGCGCCGACGAAGTGGACGGCGGCCATGCCGGCGGCCTGCGCGCCGGCGACGTCCGTGCGCTGGATGTCGCCCACGTGGGCGGCCTCCGTAGGGCGAACGCCCAGCTCCTCGAGCACGTGCAGGAACACGCGCGGGTCCGGCTTGCTCATGCCGTGCTCGTTGGAGAAGTAGGTGTACTCGAAGTACCCCAGCAGGTCGTGGCGGTCGAGCAGCTGGCGCAGCACGGCTCCGGGCGAGTAGCCGGTGTCGCAGATGATGGCGAGCTGGAAGCGCTCGGCCAGCTGAGGCATCGTGTACACGGCGCCGGGCATGGGCTCGGGCGGCAGTTCGAGGATGAGGCGCTCGAAGCGGTCGACGAGGGGGTCGAAGAGCTCGGCCGGCAGCCGGACACCGAGCGAGCCGAGGATGGCGTCGACGAGTTCGCTGCAGTGCGGCGTGCGGTGCTCGTGCGCCCACACCCGGTCGAAGTGGTCCCAGCTGGCGCGCAACGACTCCGACAGCGCCTGGTCGGAGACCTGCAGTCCGGCCGCGCGGAGCGTGTCCGCGAGCACGGTGGCGCGCAGCGCTTCGCGCTCGCGGCCGCGCGTGTCCGCGAACAGGGTACTCCAGAAGTCGAACGTGACGGCCCTCAGCATGACCCTAGCGTACCAGACGGACTCGCGCGGCAATCGCCCTCAGCCCGAGGAGGGCTGAGGGCGGCCTTGCGAGACTCCGCCGCGCTACGAGGCCTTGGTCTCGCGCGGCGTCCGCCAGTCCTCGGCGGACGCTCCCTCGCGGGCGACCCAGACGGCCGGAGCCGGCCGCTGGACGTCCATGAGGTTGAGGTCGATGCTCCCGCACGCGGGGCACATGAGCAGCCGCGTGTCTCGCGGCGCTCCTTCCGGCGTGCGAAAGCGGTGGCGGCACTCGCCACACTGGTACTCGCTGCTGCCAGACATCGTGGTACTCCCTTCAAGAAGCCACGATTACATTCATACCCTGAATCCGCTGTTCCGTAATTCGGGTGAAGACCCGGTCTCCCTGCCGTGCAGTACACTGCACCCATGGCGGCAGAATCCAAGAAGGCGGTCGTGGCCGCGATCATCGGGAACCTGGCGATCGCGGTGATCAAGTTCATCGCGGGCGCCATCACCGGCAGTTCGGCGATGATCAGCGAAGGCATCCACTCCGTCGTCGACACCGGTAACGGCGGCCTCCTCTTCTACGGCCTCAACCGCGGGGCCAGGCCGGCCGACGAGCACCATCCCTTCGGCCACGGCATGGAGATCTACTTCTGGAGCCTCATCGTCGCCGTGAGCATCTTCGGCATCGGCGGCGGCATGTCCATCTACGAGGGCATCACCCACATCCGGCATCCGGCTCCGCTCGAGAGCCCGACCATCAACTACATCGTCCTCGGCCTGGCGGCGCTGTTCGAGAGCTTCTCCTTCAGCGTCGCCTGGCGGGCGTTCCGCGGGTCCAGGCGCGGGCGCACCACGCTGTCCGCGATCCACCACGGCAAGGACCCGAGCCTGTTCACCGTGTTGTTCGAGGACACGGCGGCGCTGCTCGGGCTGGTGGTCGCCTTCTTCGGCGTGCTGTTGAGCCACCAGCTGAACGCCCCGGTGCTCGACGGCGCTGCCTCCATCGTCATCGGCTGCATCCTCGTGGTCGCGGCGCTCTGGCTCGCCTACGAGAGCCGGAGCCTGCTCGTGGGCGAGGCGGCGGACCCGCAGCTGGTCGCCGACATCCGCCGCATCGTCCTCGAGGATCCGGCGGTGACGGGCCTCGGCGTGGTGCTGACCATGCACCTCGGCCCGGACGACGTGTTGCTCAACATCGAGGTCAAGTTCACACCGGGCATGACGGCGGAGGCGATCCACGAGGTGGTGCACCGGATCGAGCAGCGCATCAACGTGCCGCATCCGGAGGTCAACCGGATCTTCATCGAGGTCGAGGCGCTCAGCGGCGGCGCCGGAGTCCCGTCCGCCGGGGCCACACCTTCCGCCTGAGTGTCCACCGATCTCGACCAATCCCTGACTGAGGAGCCGGGCGCAGCCGTGCAGCAGACCCACTCGCGCAGCCGATGAACGCGTTCGCCGTCGTCGTCGCACTCGGTGCCGTGGCCGCCTTGGGCTGGGTGCTGACCGCCGTCGCACGGCGGATCCTGCAACGCTACGGAGTGGAGACCGACGAGCGCCCGGTGGACGACGCGGACCGGACCTGAGCCCCTACCACCGCACGGGTCGCGGCCGCGCCGGTGATGGGCGCCGCCGGCGAGTCCGCGTCACCGCCGGGGAGTGTGACTGGGGGCAGTGCCGGGAACAATCACTCCAGACGGGCGACGCTCACCACTACAGGGACCCACCCGCCATCTGGATGCACTCACGCGACGACTGGCGCCTCGGCGCCGGTCGTCGCCGCGTACGCCCGTGCTTCAGCGTCCCGGAGAAGCCAGGCGCTCGCTCACGGTACGCCTCTTGCAGACGTCGCACAGGCCGTCGACCATCTCCTTCAGGGGGATCTCGGCGTCCATCGTCGCGCTGTGCGCTTCGGTCGTGATCGGCCTGCCGCAGCGCTCGCACGTCACGAGCTCGAAGGTGCGGCCCCACATCGTGCGCTGGGTGGCCGTGTCCTCCATGGGGATGCACGCGGTCGGGCAGGCCTCGACGCAGGAGCCGCACCCCACGCAATCCGCGGCGGCCGTCTGCCCGAACGGCGGACCTATGTGCTTGTGGTCGCCGCGGCCGATGGCCGCCAGCGCGTTGTAGCCCAGGGTGGAGCACACGCGCACGCAGAGCTCGCACAGGATGCAGTCGGGCAGCGGCGCGTCGGTGACGGGGGCGAACAGCGGCTCCGCCACGCCGAGCTGCACGGCCAGCCGCCTGAGGACCGGCGCGTCCGGCGCGCGCCGCAGCAGCAGCTGCAGGTTCATGGCGCGGTGCTTGCGGATGCGCGGTGAGTCCGTCGCGACCACGAGCCCGGCCGACACCGGGTAGTCGCACGAGGTCGTCAGCTGCACCCAGTCGCGGCCCGGCCGGCGCACCTCCATGAGGCACAGGCGGCAGGAGGCGATGGCCGGCACGGCCTCGTGGTGGCAGAGAGCCGGGATGTCGCGGCCGGCGCGACGCGCGGCGTCGAGCACGCTCGTCCCCTCGGAGGCGGTGACCTGCACGTCGTCGATGATCAGTTCAACGTCCACCACGGCCTCCTAGTGCACCAGCACGGCGTTGCGGTTGCAGACGTCCTTGCAGATGCCGCACTTGATGCAGAGCTCCTGCGTGATCGTGTGCGTCTGCTTCTTCTCGCCGACGACCGCGCTCTGGGGGCAACGGACGGCGCACAGCGTGCAGCCGTTGCAGCGCTCCTCGTCGATGCTGAAGCTGATGAGCTCCTTGCACACCCTCGCGGGGCAGCGCTTGTCGTCCACGTGCGCGAGGTACTCCTCGCGGAAGTACCGCAGCGTGGACAGCACGGGATTGACGGCGCTGGTGCCGAGGGCGCAGAGCGAGGTGGCCTCCACGGTGTCGGCGAGCTCCTCGACGAGGGCGATGGTCTCGCGCGTGCCGCGGCCCTCGGTGATGTCGCCGAGCAGGTCGTGCAGGATGGCGAGCCCGTCGCGGCACGAGGTGCAGTTGCCGCACGACTCGGAGGCCAGGAAGCGGAGGAAGTACCTGGCGACGTCCACCATGCAGGTGTCCTCGTCCATCACGATCATGCCGCCGGACCCCATCATGGAGCCCTCGGCCTCGAGCGTGTCGAAGTCCACCGGCACGTCGAGCTTGTCCGCGGGCAGGCAGCCTCCGGACGGGCCGCCGGTCTGGACGGCCTTGAACGCCTTGCCGTCCGGCACGCCTCCGCCGGCGCCGAACACGATCTCGCGCAAGGTCGCGCCCATCGGCACCTCGACGAGGCCGGTGTTGTTGACCTTGCCGACGAGCGAGAAGATCTTGGTGCCCGTCGAGCCCTCGGTGCCGATGGAGCGAGAACCAGTCGGCCCCCTTGAGCACGATGTGCGGCACGTTGGCCCAGGTCTCGACGTTGTTGAGGTTGGTGGGCCGGCCCCAGAGGCCGCTTGCTCGGAGAGGTGGATGAGGCGCCGGCGCGGCACGCCGCGCCGGCCTTCGAGCGAGGCCATCATGGCGCTCGCCTCGCCGCAGACGAACGCGCCGCCGCCGCGGCTGATCCGCACGTCGAAGCAAAGCTCGCTGCCGAGGATCGCCTCGCCCAGCAGGCCGAGCTCGCGCGCCTGTTCGATCGCGCGCGTGATGCGCTCGACGGCCACCGGGTACTCCTGGCGCACGTAGACGTGACCCTCACGTGCGCCCATCGCGAAGGCGCCGATGATCATGCCCTCGAGCACGCTGTGCGGGTTGCCCTCGAGCAGCGCGTCGTCCATGAAGGCTCCGGGGTCGCCCTCGTCGGCGTTGCAGACCACGTACTTCAGATCGCCCTCCGCCCTCCGGCACGCCTCCCACTTGCGGCCCGTCGGGAAGCCGGCGCCGCCGCGCCCGCGCAGGCCGGAGCGCTTGACCTCCTCGAGGACGACCTCGGGCCCCATCTCGAGGGCCCGGACGAGAGCGGAGTAGCCGCCGAGGGCGATGTAGGCGTCGATGGAGGTCGGGTCGAGGAGGCCGTTGTCGCGCAGCAGCACGCGCTGCTGGTGACGGTAGAAGGGGATGTCCTCCTCCCTGGTGCACCGGCGATCCGTCGCGGGGTCCACGCAGAGCAGCCGTTCGACGACCTCGCCGCCGAGCACCGTCGTCTCGACGATCTCGGCCACGTCTTGGACGCGCACCTGCTGGTAGACGATGCCCTCGGGAACCAGGAGCAGCAGCGGGCCGCCCTGGCAGAACCCCTGGCAGCCGGTGGCGCGCGCCTCGACCCTTCGGGAGACGCCGCGCGCCTCCACCTCGGCCTGCAGGGCCTCGTACACCTTGATCGCCCCGCTCGCCCGGCAGCCGGTGCCGACGCACACGGCGATTGCTCCCCGGCTGGGGCCGGCGCCGGCGGTGAGCGTCTCTCGATGGCGCGCCAGCGCTCCCGCGTCGGCCAGCAGCGTGGTCATTCCTGCCCCTCCTTGTCGAGGAGCCTGGTGACCATGCGGGAGAGGTTGTCGGGCGTCATGTGACCGTGGGTGTCGCCGTCGACGATGACGAGCGGTCCGATGGCGCAGGCGCCCACGCAGCTGACCTCCTCGACGTTGAGCGAGAGGTCCGGCGCCGTGCCTCCGGCGGCGACCCCGGTGTCGCGCTCGATCTGCTCCAGGAGGCGCGGCGCGCCGCGCACGTGACAGGCGGTGCCCATGCAGACGGTGCAGGTGTGCTCGCCGCGCGGCTCGGTGTGGAAGCCGTGATAGAAGGTCGCCACGCCGTAGACCTGAGTGGGTGACAGGTCCAGGTAGGTCGCGGCCTCCTGCAGCGCGTGCTCGGGCAGGTAGCGGAACTCGGCTCTGCAGGTCGTGCAGGACGTTCACGAGGTCGCCGGGATCGCGCCCGGGATAGCGCTCGAGAATAGCCAGCGTAGCCGAGCTATCGAGCGGGGCGCCGGAGGGGCACCGCTCCATGGCCGCCACGCGGCGGGTGTCGGCGGCCTCGGTCGTCACTCACGTCTGAACCCTCCTTCATCCGCCGGCCACCATCGGGAAGATCGAGACCTCGTCCTCCTCGGCCAGCGGTGCTTCGAGGCGTCCGGAGTACACGACGTTGCGCCCGTTCACCAGGATGATGATCTCGGGATTGAGCTCGTCGCCGGCGAGCACGGCGCGCCGGAACGGCCTGCCGTAGCGCGCCGAGAGCGTCTCGAGCAGCGGGCCGAGCGTGGCGGGCGGGTCGTCCACCACGCGCGCGTTCTCGCCGGTGTAGGTCCGGATGGTCGCGAAGTATTTGACGATCATGGCGCGTGCTCTGCGGCGGGGCGCCGGGGCCGGCGAGAGCTGCTGCGCTGCTCGCCGGCCCCGGCTGGTCTCCCGTCAGTTCAGAGCCAGCTCCTTGAGCTTCGCCTTGCTCGGCACGCCGCTCTCGTCCCACCCGCGCAGCGAGTAGTACTCGGGCAGCATGTCACCCAGGTGGCTGATCTCGCCCTTGGCCGGACCGGTCTTGATCGGTTCGGTCAGCAGGCGCTCCGGCAGCGTGTCGTCCGCCGTCGTGTAGCCCTGCTTGAGGTTCCAGAGGCGCTCCTGGTTCCAGATGCGCTCGCCGATCTTGAGGAACTCGTCGAGCGAGTACTCGACGCCCGTGAGCGCCGAGAGCATCTCCGCCAGCTCGCCGCCGCCGATGCCGAAGGTGGAGAACAGGCAGGCGCCGCTCGAGTCGAGCGCCGCAGTCAGGTTCTGGAACAGGATGTCCAGGCCCGCCTTGCCCTCGGTGACGCGCGGATCCATCACGGCGCCGTTCTGCAGGACCTCGATGGCGATGGTGTAGCCGCGCACGTGGCAGCCGCCGCGGTTGCCGGTGGCGTAGTTGAGGCCGATGCCCTGCACGCCGCGCGGGTCGTAGGCCGGCATCTCCTGCTTCTTGCAGGTCATGGAGCAGCTCGGGGTGACCGTAGCTCTCGGCCAGGCGGTACGAGCCCTGCGCGAGCTTGGCGCCGAAGCCCTCGCCCTCCCCGGCCTTGCGCACCATCTCGACCATGGCCGCGGCGTTGCCGAACGTGAGCTGGATGCCGTCGGTGTCCTTGGCCGTGATGACGCCCTTCTCGAAGAGCTCCATCGCGCAGGCCACGGTCGACCCCATGGAGATGGTGTCGATCCCGTACTCGTTGCAGAGGAAGTTGGCCTTGGTGATGGCGTCGAGGTCGTCGATGCCGCAGTCGGCGCCGAACGACCAGGCGGTCTCGTACTCGGGCCCTTCGCCGAAGCCCTTGTAGTCGGGGTTGTCGACCTTGGAGACCCGGCCGCAGCTGATGATGCAGCTGAAGCAGCCCTTGGAGCGCTGCAGCTGCTTCGCCGCCAGCGACTCGCCGCCGATCTTGTCGGCGGTGGGGAAGTAGCCGTCCTGGAAGTTGCGCGTGGGCAGCGCGCCCGTCTGGTTGAGGATGTTGACGAGCACGTTGGTGCCGTAGGCCTTGAGGCCGGCGCCGCCGACGGGGTGCGCCTGGATGAGCTTCCGGGACGTCATGACGGCGGCCTTGAAGCGGTCGGGGTCGGCGACCTGGACGGAGCCGGTGCCGTAGACGGCGACCGCCTTGAGGTTCTTGGAACCCATGACGGCGCCGACGCCGGTGCGGCCGGCGGCGCGGTGCATCTCGTTCATGATGTTGGCGATGAGCGAGAGATGCTCGCCGGCCGGCCCGATGCAGGCCACCTTGGCGTCTTCGTCGGTCTCGGCGCGCACCAGATCGGTCGTGTCCTGCGTGTCGTGGCCCCAGATCGACGCGGCGTCGCGGATCTCCACCTTGTCGTCGCTGATCCACAGGTACGACGGCTTGGCCGCCTTGCCCTCGACGATGACGGCGTCGTAGCCCGGCGTACTTGAGCTCGGGTCCGAACGCGCCGCCGGAGTTGGAGCACGCGATCACGTTGTTGAGCGGGCCCTTGGTGATCACTTCGTAGCGGCCGGCCGACGGCGCGAAGGTGCCCGTGAGGGGGCCGGGGGCGAAGATGAGCTTGTTGTCCGGGCTCAGTGCGTCGGTCTTGGGATCGAGCTCGTCGGTGATGATCTTGCCGCCCAGGCCGCGGGCGCCGATGTAGTCGTGAGCCGTCTTGATGTCGGTCGCCTCACGGGTCACCTTGCCCTTGGTGAGGTCGACGCGGAGGATGGTCCCCGTCCAGCCGAACATCTCAGCTCACCTCCTGGAAGGCGTCCTTGAACTTGGCCGCGTAGGCCTTCTTGCGCGAGCGCACGTGCTGCTCGTCGTCGACGAACTCGAGCGCCCCGCTGGGACAGAAGGTCACGCACTCCGGCGCGCCCTGGCAGGTGTCGCACTTGAAGATGCTGCTCGAGGCGGCGTCGTAGCGCGCGTTGCCGAACGGGCAGGCGATGGTGCACATCTTGCAGCGGATGCAGGTGGCGGCGTCCCAGTCGACGAGGTTCGCCATCGCGGTGCTGCGATGCATGGCGCCGGTGGGGCAGACGGTGACGCAGGCCGCGTCGTCGCACTGCTGGCACATCATGGGCACGGACATGCCCTCGCGTTCCCACGTGTACGCCTGCACGCGCGCGGCGCCGGGGCGGAACTGGCCCTCGTGCTCGAACGAGCACGCCAGTTCGCAGTTCCGGCACCCCGTGCACTTGTCGGGATGGATCATCAGGACTTTGGCCATGGCATCCTCCTGGATGGAGAGTCGTTGCCGCCGGCATGGCCGGCCTGGGGCGCCGCCGGGTGATGGCGGCGGACCGCACCCCGACAGGATGCGACCGGCCGCGCAGAGCGTCGAGTCGACCGGTGACCACTCTTTTCGCCGCCGGACTGGTCGCGTGCACAAGCGCACGCACGGCCGCGGGTGCGGCTAGTCCCGCACCTCTTCAGAGCCTGACGATGAGGCGCGGCTCAATAGGGCTACGCCGATTAGTCGAGAGGCTCGCCGAGGAGCTCGGCGGCGTGCAGGCCCAGACGCACGTCCACGATCGCGTCGAGGTCGCTGAGGTCGATGCCCAGGAGCTGTTCCGCGTTGCGCCAGCCGCTTCTGCAGGGTGTTGCGGTGGATGTGCAGGGCATCCGCCGTCTCCTGCACCGCCAGGCGGTGTTCGAACAGCGTGCGGAGCGTCTTGTACAGACTCGCGCGGTGGCGCGCGTCGTACTCGAGGACCGGCCCGAAGGTGCGCTGGACGATGCCGTCCAGCTCCTGCTCGTCGAGCGCGTCCAGCAGGCGGAAGTGGCCGCTCAGCTCCTCGAAGACGCCGATGCCGCCGGGATTCTGGCCGAGGCGGGCCGAGATGCACGCGGCCTTCGCCTGCTGCAGGCCGCGGGCGGCGCCGGCGATCCCGCCGAGCGGCGACGAGCAGCCGGCGACCACGCCCTCGGGGGCGACGCGCGCGGCGGTCTCGCGCAGCTCCTTGAGCAAGACGCGCGCGGTGGCTGTGTCGGCGTCGGGGAACGCGGTGAGGACCACCGCGAGCGTCCCCTTGGAGGACGTCAGATAGGGGAGGCGCCGCTCGCTGAGCACGGTGTCGATGGCGCCGAGCAAGCTGGTCTCCCGTTGCTCGGCCGCTCGCGTCTCGGCTGCGTGCGGGTGTGGCGCCGCGGGTTCGACGACGGCGATGCGGAGCACGCTCTCGTCGTCGAACCCTTGCGCCTGCAGCCGGATCCGCAGCTGGTCGGGCGCCTCGTCGCCCGCGAGGACGTCGCGCAGGAGGCCGCGCCGCAGCCGGCGCCGCATCCTGAGCTCGTCCCTGCCGCGCAAGAGGTCGAGCGTCACGAGCTGCTGCAGGAACAGCAGCGAGGCCCCGGCGAACTCCGTGGGCCGGGAGCGGGTGGTCGCGGCGACCAGCACCCGCTCGGACTGGCCCATCACGAGGACGTCGCGGAACAGGACCCGCTCGCCGGCGTCGCTGACGGACCAGGCCGGGTCGGGCGCGCCGCGCCCGGCCTCGTAGGCTCTCCAGAGGCGCGGTGCCAGGTCTGGAGAGCCGGCCGCCGTCCGCGAGGACGCCACGACGCGGCCGCGGGTGTCGAAGAGCACGATGGGCATGTCGAGGATCCCGGCTACCCGCTCGATGAGCTCGCCGACGTCCTTCTGCAGGACGACGAGCTCGAGCAGCTGGATCTGCAGCGCAGCCGTGCGGCGCAGCGTCTGCATGTCGTCCGGCGCCGCGACCTCGGAGTCGCCCGAACCGGTCGCCTTGTCGCGCATGGCCGTCTCCAGCGCCTCCGTGTGCAGCCGCACCTGGTCCTGGAGCATGACCGTCGTCTGGAACAGGCCGAAGTCGGAGCCCTGGACGTTCATGCTGGCCTCGGACCGGTCCATGAGCGCGTCCACGACCTTGTTGAGGCGGACGATCTCGGCCTGGAGGGCGCGCACGTCCGGCGGGGCTTCGTCCGGATGCTGCCTGTCAGGCATCCCCGGTCTCCCGAGCGGTGGCGAGCGCGCCGGAGCCGAGGGCGACGGCCGTCAGCGTCTGGTTGACGTGCACGCCGCAGAACTGCTCCCCGTACGTGTTGAAGCCGATCGCGTTGTTGCGCCTGAGGATGTCGCTGACCTCCGGCTCGAGCCCCCCTTCGGAGATCTCCAGCTTGCGGAGGATGCAGTCGAACGTGAGGACGAGCTGCGGGGGGCCGATCTGGGCGCGCACCCGCGAGAAGGCCGACTCGAGGTTGGCCACGAGGTCGTCGCTCCTGGCGACGCGAAGGACGACGCCGCGCTCGATGGCGCAGTAGAACTTGAGGCTGCCGTCGGGCTCCGCCTTCTGGATGGAGCGCACGTAGTTGGCGCCGTCGATGAGCACCACGACGGGCGACGCGGCGAAGTGGACCGGGTCGAGCTCGCCCGCATCGAGGCCGAGGATGCGCGCGTACTCCTGCGCTGCGGGCAGGCCGTTGATCTCCACGACCACCCGCTCGTCGGGACGCGCCTCCGTGACGACGAGCCTCTCGTCGGTGGGCACGAAGTGCTGGGTCTTGAACTCGGTGAACGGGAGCGGGGTGGTGACCAGGACGAGGACGGCCGCATCCGATGTGAAGCGGCCGTCCCAGTAGATGAACGTGCGCTCGAAGCTCAGGCTGTCGCCGGCGGAGCCGCCGACCAGCGGGATGTCGCCCAGGCCCTGCTGCAGCGAGTGGGCGAGCTGCTCCTCGTGGCCCGAGAGGCCGTCCACCAGCAGGAAGGCGAAGCTGTTGTGCGGCTTCGCCGCCGGGAGCGCCCTCGAGCAACCTGCGGCGCAGGTCCTGCGCGAACGCCACGCCGTCCGGGATCTGGAAACGGCGCAGGTCGTCGAGACGGCCGATCTGGGCGGTGCAGACCTCGGCCGCGAAGCTCACGCCGGCGACGCTGTGGTCGCGGCAGCCGAGCGGGCCGATCTCTCCCGCCGTCGTGCAGCCGACCACCGGCACGCCGGCGAAGCGGCGCGCCATCTCGGCGGCCAGCGCGTCGCGGTCGTACTCGCTGGAGCAGAAGAAGAGGACCAGCGCGATGTCCGGCTGCTGGAGGCCGTCGTGAAGCGCCTCTACTGCCGCAGCGGGATCCTGTGCACACGATTGCGCGATGCGAACGGTCCGCTCATCGCCCATATGCAGTCCCTTCTCGCCACCCGCGCGAGGTCGGCCCTCGCCCGTGGGTCTGGGCGCCATGATACTGCGTGCGCCGCGCGGGCGACGAAGTGGCCCCGCGCGTGTACACTAGGGAGGTCCGCCCGGCACGGCGAAGTCCTGCCGGGCGTTCGGGCGTCAGGCCGCAGCCGCTGGCCCCGCCCCCATCACCAGCCACCCCGACAGAGAGAACCCCCCGTGCACGCCGCCTCCCAGATCCGCAATCTCGCCATCATCGCCCACATCGACCACGGCAAGACGACGCTGATCGACAGCATCTTCCGCGCCGCACACGTGTTCCGCGAGAACGCCCACGTCGACGAGCGCGTGATGGACAGCAACGACCTCGAGCGCGAGCGCGGCATCACCATCCGCTCCAAGCACTGCACGGTGGAGTGGAAGGACTACCTCATCAACATCATCGACACCCCCGGCCACGCCGATTTCAGCGGCGAGGTCGAGCGGGTGCTGAGCATGGTGGACTCGGTCCTGCTGCTGGTGGACGCCAACGAGGGCCCGATGCCGCAGACGCGCTACGTGCTCATGCGGGCGCTGAGCTTCGGGCTGCGGCCGATCGTCATCGTCAACAAGGCCGACCGGCCCAACGCCGACCCGTCGGGCGCGCTGGACAAGACCTTCGACCTTTTCGTCGAGCTGGGCGCCAACAACGAGCAGCTCGACTTCCCGGTGCTGTACGGCTCCGGCCTCGAGGGCTGGATCGTCAACGACATCGACGAGTACAAGAAGGAAGAGCACGAGCGCGAAGAGCACCTGCACGACGGCGGCGGTCTCTCGCCGGCGCTGCTGCGGGAGCTCGCCGACGCCGGCATGAACGACCTCTTCGAGACGATCATCGACAAGGTCCCGGCGCCCAAGGTCGACCAGGAGGCGCCGTTCCTGATGCAGGTCAGCACGCTCGCCTGGAGCGACTACATCGGCCGCATCGGCTGCGGCCGCGTGCTCGCCGGCGGGCTCAAGGTCGGCGACGAGCTGCAGCGCATCACGACGCGCCACCTCGAGATCGGCGACCCCGATGCCGGCTGGGAGATGACGGGCACGGAGGCCGCGCGCGTGACGCACCTCTGGGTCACGCGCGGCCTCGAGAACCGTGAGGTCGAGGAGGCCTCGGCCGGCGACATCGTCTGGCTCGCCGGCCCCGCCGACATCACCCTCGGCGACACGCTCGCGTCTCCGGAGCTCGAGGCGGCCGGCGCAGCTCTGCCGCCGCTCGAGATCGAAGAGCCGACGGTCAGCATGTTCTTCCTCGTCAACAACGGCCCGTTCGCCGGCCAGGACGGCCGCGCCGCGACCCTGCGGCAGATCAAGGACCGGCTGGAGCGCGAGCTGCGCGTCAACGTCGCGCTCCGCGTCGAGGACCTCGGCCGCCCGGACGGCGTCAAGGTGAGCGGCCGCGGCGAGCTGCACCTGGCCATCCTCATCGAGGAGATGCGCCGCGAGGGCCTCGAGCTCTGCGTCTCGCGCCCCGAGGTCATCACCCACCGCGACAGCCAAGGGCAAGCTCCTCGAGCCGATGGAGCAGCTCATCATCGACGTGCCCGAGGAGTACCAGGGCGCGATCATCCAGGAGCTCAGCCTGCGCAAGGGCGAGCTCATCGGCGTCGAGTCCACGGGCACCGGCCTGGTGCGCCTCGAGTTCACCATCTCGACGCGCGGCCTGATCGGCTACCGCAACGACTTTCTCACCGAGACCCGCGGCCTGGGCGTGATGAGCTCGCGCTTCACGGGCTACGGCCCGTGGCGGGGCGACCTCCCCGGCCGCGAGCGCGGCTCGCTCGTCAGCCAGACGGGTGGCGAGGCAGCCGGCTACTCACTCGAGAACCTGCAGCAGCGGGCGACGCTGTTCGTCGGCAACATGACCCCCGTGTACGAGGGCATGATCGTCGGCGAGAACTCGCGCAGCGACGACATGCTCTGCAACCCCACCAAGCGCAAGCAGCTCGGCAACTACCGGTCGTCCACCAAAGACATCGACGCCGGCCTCAAGGTGCCTCGCCCCATCACCCTCGAGAGCGCGCTGGAGTGGATCGCCGACGACGAGCTCGTCGAGGTGACGCCCAAGATCGTGCGCGTGCGCAAGCACATCCTGAGCACCGAGCAGCGCAAGAAGTTCGAGAAGCGGGGAGCCGCGGAGGCCTGACGGCCGGACGCGGTTGGCCGCGGGCTGGAGCGCGCCGGCGGCCTCGCCTCCGGGCCCAACCCGCCGAGGTCACACGGACAGCAGCACGATCCCGGCGAACACCGCTACGAACCCGGCCCACTGCCGCGGGGCGAGACGCTCGTGCAGCAGCAGCTGGGCGTAGGCGGTCACCACGACCGGCGATAGAGAGCCCAGGATGCTGGTGACGCTCAGGTAGCCCTGTCCGGCGGCGACGATGAAGAGGATGTTCGCCGCGGCGAGCAGCAGGCCGATCGCCGCAAGCACGGGGACGTTCTCTCCCTTGAGCGTGAGGCCGCGGCCCGTCAGGAGCACGTAGGCCGCGAGCACCGCGGCGGAGGTGACCCGCGTGTCGAAGACGGCCCACATCGGGTTCTCCTTGCCGGTCGTCCCGTAGATGAGCAGCATGAAGCCCCAGCAGACGGCCGTGAGGACGGCGAGGATCACGGCCTTGCGGGCAACGTGGTCGCGCTTGCCGCGGCGCGCCCAGCTGATGAGCACCACGCCGCCGACCGTCAGCACCATGCCGGCGTAGGCCTGCAGGCCGGGACGCTCCCCCATGATGATCCCGGCCGCCACCGGGATGAGCACCTCGGAGGCGATGATCGGCGCGACGACGCTCATCGTGCCGATCGCCAGCGCCTTGTAGAACATCACCAGCCCGGCCGCCGTGGTCACGCCGGTGATGACGAGCAGCAAGAAGTCCCAGGAGCCGGGCGGCGGCTGTCGGGCCGCGAGAAGGGCGACTCCGGCGGCCCCCGCCGCCGCGATCTGGCTGAGCGCCGCCACGTGCCACACGGAGCGTGTGCGGGTCTCGACGCCGGCGAGATAGTTGGATGTCCCCCACGAGAAGCTCGCGGCGAGGGCGAGGAGCGCGGCGAGCATCTATCGGTCCGTGTCGGGCATGGCGGCAAGCGTACAGCAAGAGATGGACTATCGTGCGTAGGGGGTGGATAGTATGCGCACGTTTGGCCACGAGGAGGAGGGGTGCGATGCCGAAGTACCTGATCGTCGCTACCTACAGCCCTGAGGGCATGAAGGGCGTGCTGCGCGAAGGCGGCAGCGAGCGGCGCAAGATGATCGCCGACATGGCGAAGAACCTCGACGGCGAACTCGAGTCCTTCTACTACGCGTTCGGGTCCCACGACGTCTACAGCGTCGTCGACCTCCCCGACAATGTGACTGCGGCCGCGATGGGATCGCACATCACGGCCGGTGGCATGGTGCGCTGCGAGATCACCGTGCTCGTCACGCCGGAGGAGATGGACAAGGCAGCGCGCACGAAGATGTACTACCGCCCGCCGGGCGACTGAACGCCCCGCGGGCCGAGGAGTGAGGAGACCGTGTGACTGACGGATCCAGGTTCTACATCGACGGGCGGTGGGTCGAGCCGGCCCAGCCCGGGAACGAGATCGTCGTCGTGAATCCGGCGACGGAAGAAGAGGCGGCGCGCGTGGCGGCCGCCTCTTCCGCCGACGTGGAGTCGGCGGTGCAGGCGGCCCACCGGGCCTTCCAGAGCTACTCGCAGACGACGCGCGAGGAGCGGATCGAGCTCCTGAGGGCGCTGCGCGAGGCGTACAAGCGCCGCATCCCGCAGATCGCCGCCGCGATGACGACCGAGGTCGGCATCCCGCGCGGCCTCGCCGAGGGCGGCCAGGTGCTGGCCGGCGCGCGTCATCTGAAGGAAGCCATGGAGGCGCTCCGCGACTACCCGCTGGAGCAGGACTGGGGCTCGACGCGCATCGTGCGCGAGCCCGTCGGCGTCTGCGCCCTGCTGGCGCCGTGGAACTGGCCGATGAACCAGGTGACGGCCAAGGTCGGCCCGGCGCTGGCGGCGGGCTGCACCATGGTGCTCAAGCCCAGCCAGCTCTCGCCGCTCTCGGCCCTGCTCTTCGCCGAGGCCGCCGACGAGGCGGGCATCCCGGCCGGTGTGTTCAACATGGTGAACGGGGCAGGCGCGGCGCTGGGCGACGCGTTCTCCACCCACCCGCTGGTCGACATGGTGTCCATCACCGGCTCGACCGCGGTCGGCGGCTCCGTGGCCGCCGCCGCCGCTGCGTCGATCAAGCGCGTCTCGCAGGAACTCGGCGGCAAGTCCGCCAACATCGTGTTCGGCGACGTGGACGTCCAGAGGGTCGTCGCCTCCGGCACGCTGGGCTGCATGCACAACTCCGGCCAGACCTGCAACGCGCCGACGCGGATGCTGGTCGCTCAGGAGATCTACGACGAGGCCGTCGAGGTCGCGGCGCGGACTGCCGAGGGCGTCGCCGTCGGCGATCCGCTCGACCAGGCGACGTTCATGGGCCCCGTGGCCGGCCGCAAGCAGTTCGACACGGTGCGCGGCTACATCGAGACCGGCATCGCCGAGGGCGCCCGGCTGGTCGCCGGCGGACTCGAGCGCCCTGCTGGCCTGGACAAGGGCTTCTTCGTACGGCCAACGGTCTTCGCCGATGTGACGCCGGACATGCGCGTCTTCCGCGAGGAGATCTTCGGCCCGGCGCTGTGCATCACGCCGTTCCGCGACGAGGCGCACGCGATCGAACTGGCCAACGCCACCGACTTCGGCCTCTCCGGCTACGTGCAGTCGGCCGACCGGGAGCGGGCGCGGCGCGTGGCCGGCCGCATGCGCACAGGCATGGTGCACCTCAACGGCGCGCCGACCGACGGGCGCGCGCCCTTCGGCGGCTACAAGCAGTCCGGAAACGGCCGCGAGTGGGGCCGGTTCGGGCTGGAGGACTTCCTCGAGGTCAAAGCCGTGATGGGCTGGGAGCCGCGGGCGCGCTGAGCGCGCCGTGACTGCCGGGGCCCCGGGGCGCGCCGGCACCCGGCCATTCCCGTACGACTGGCCTCTGGTGCCTTCAGCGGCATCGGGGGCCGGTCGGCGCGCGGCCACCCCGACGCTCCTAGCGCTCGCCGTCGTAGTAGTCGACCTCGTTCTCGCGGCGCACCAGGAACCCCTTGGCGCCGCCGCCCGGCCACAAGCCGAACTTCTCGCTGTCCGGGTAGTAGCTGATGTCCACCTCGGGCATCGTCGAGAGCATGAGGATGCGCACGGGCTCCTCGCTCCCGTTGGTCACCTTGTGCGCGCCGCCGGGGCCGGGCGGGAAGCACACGATGTCGCCCGGCTCCAGCTCTTCCTCGAGCTCACCGTCGCCGTCGGCGCGGCGCAACGTCGGCCGGCCGCGCAAGACGAGCAGCCACTCCTCGGCCCCGAACTCGAAGTGGTACGGGCAGACGCTCTCGCCGGGTTCGAGGTCGTAGACGCTGCCGCCGATCCCGGCGGCGCCGATCAGTGGCGCGAGCCTGACGCCCCCCGCCTGGTAGCCCGGCGGGTCTTCAGGGTCGGTCTCGGTCTTGACGGTGAACACGTTGACGGGCGTCATCGCTCCTCCTCGCTGCGGTCGTCGGCGCGGCCTTCGCCCCGATGCGTCCCCCGCGGGTGACGAGACACGAGCCGGGGCATGAGTACTGTATGACCCAGGATGAACAGAAGCGTGCCGTCGCCGCGGCGGCCGTGGCCTACGTGACACAGGGCGCGACGGTCGGTGTGGGGACGGGGTCGACGGCCGCGTTCTTCATCGAGGAACTGGCGGCGCGACCGGAGCTGGTCGCCGCCGCCGTCGCGAGCTCGGAGGCGACGGCGGCGGCGCTGCGCGCCGCCGGCATCCGGGTCGTAGGGCTGGACGAGGCGCCGTTGCTGCCCCTGTACGTCGACGGCGCCGACGCGGTCGACCCGGAGCTGCGGCTGATCAAGGGCGCGGGCGGGGCGCTCGTCCGGGAGAAGGTCGTGGCGAGCGCCTCAGAGCTGTTCGTCTGCATCGTCGACGAGAGCAAGCTCGTCGGGCAGCTCGGCAGTCCGGCGGCCGGCGCGGAGACGGCCCCGCCCATCCCGCTCGCCGTGCTGCCGATGGCGGCCCCGCTCGTCGCCATGCGCGTACGCGCGCTCGGCGGTAGCCCCGCCGCCCGGCCCGGCTACCGCAGCGACGACGGCATGGCCATCCTCGACGTTGCCGGCCTCGACCTGACCGACCCCGAGCGGCTCGAGGCCGAGCTGGACGCGATCCCGGGCGTCGTCGAGAACGGGATCTTCGCGCGACGGCGGGCAGACGTCGTCCTCGCCGGCGCCGGCGACGGCGTGCGCACCGTCGCGCCGGCTCGCTGAACACGGGGGATCGGGCTTCCACTGCCGCGCGTCAGGGCGCCGGCGCGGAGCTGCGCTAGACCTGCTTGAACACCATGATGCTGCCGGTGTAGCAGCAGAGCCACACGCTCCTTGTGGGCGCGTCGTACGTGATGCCGATGGGCAGCGCGTTGGTGTTCACGCTGTCGATGACCTTCATGTCGCTGGTGCGCACCTGGCTCATGGTGCTCGAGTTGTAGTTGACGACGAACAGCGACTTGCCGTCCGGAGCGATGGCCATGCTGCGCGGCTCGGACCCGGTGTAGACCTTGTCGACGACGACACCCTTCCGGGGGTCGATCTTGGCGACGTTGCCGTCGTTGTTGAGGGTCGCGTACAGGTACTTGCCGTCGCCGGCCATGCACAGGTGCCGGGGACCGGAGCCGACGCCGCTGATCCACGAGACCGAGAAGTCGTCGAGGTCGACGACGGCGATGTCGGTGGTGCCCATGACGGCGACGTAGGCCGTCTGTGAGTCCGGCGAGACGGCGATGCCGCGCGGGTACGGCCCGAGCGCGACGCTCTTGACCACCTTGCTGGTGTGGATGTCGACGACGCTGAGGCTGTACGAGCACCAGTTGGTGACCAGCAGGTACTTCTGGTCGGGCGTGACGGCCAGGTACTTGGGGACCTCGCCGACCTTGATGACCTTGTCGATCTTGAGGTCGGCGAGCGCCACCCGGTAGACGTAGCTGTCGGACTGGCCGCCGGGCGAGCAGGTGTCGTGCCCTTCGACGAAGCCCTCGCCGTACATGGAGTAGTTGGAGACGTAGGCGAAGCGACCGTCCGGCGTGAACGCGCACTCGACGGGCGCTCCTCTGATCGTCTCGCCGTGGCCCTTGATGTGGAAGTCCGCGGCGTCGATCTCGTCCTGGATCGTCTTCACGAGCTTGGCGGTCTTGGCGCCGTAGACCGTGATCGTGTGCTTGTACATCATGTTCTGGGCGAAGACGTAGCCGGTGCCGGAGCTGACCACCGACTTGGGCGAGATCTCCGAGCTCACGATGGTCTTGCCCTGCTTGAGCTTGAGCGAAGAGGACGGCGGACCCGTCCAGGCGGTGGGGCTCGGCGAGGGGGCGAGCTTGGCCTGTTCGCTGCCGGAGCCGCCGGTGGCCGGCTCGTCCGAGCCGCAGCCGCCGACGGCGGCCCAGAGGACGCCGCCGAGCACGGCGACGAGGACGACGGCGGCGATGAGCGCGAACAGCCGCCGGCGCCGGTACACGCGCGCCTTGTTGGCGCGCCGCACGCGCCGCCCCGGCGGTCTGGAGGTACGGCTCGGGCTGCTCATGAGTGCGCAGTGTAACAAACGGCCCGGCGGGGCGGCTTCCGGCCGGGCCACGCGAGGTCGTGGCGGTGCGCCGCGACGGGCGCTCCGGGACTAGCGGAGGACGGTCGCGAGACGCCGCAGCGCCTCGTCCAGCGTCTCGCGGCGGCAGCCGAAGTTCAGGCGGAGATAGTCCGGGTCGCCGAAGGCGGCCCCGGCCGACAGCGCCACCCCGGCGGAGCGGCACGCCGCCGCCGGGTCCTCCAGCCCCAGCTCGCGCACGTCGAGCCAGGCCAGGTAGGTCGCCTCCACGTGCGTCATGCGCACGCGCGGGAGCTCCGCCGCGACGAACGCTTCGACGGCGTCGCGGTTGGCGCGGAGGTAGCGGAGGAGCACGTCGTGCCAGGCGGCGCCCTCCCGGTACGCGGCCTCTGCGGCGGAGACGGCGAAGCAGCCGGGGAACGGCAGGAGCCCCTTGCCCGGCCGCAGGAACCGCCGCCGCAGGGCCTCGTCGGCGACGATCGCGAAGGCGAAGTTCAGACCTGGCAGGTTGAACGTCTTGCTCGGCGACATGAGCGTGACGATGCGGTCCGCGTCGCCGGGACACGCCAGCGCCGCCGGCACGTGGTCCAGGTCGTCGAGGATGAGGTCGCAGTGGATCTCGTCGCTGATGAGCACGAGGTCGTGGCGCCGGCAGAAGTCCACGACCGCCTCGACCTCGTCCCGCCGCCAGACGCGCCCGAGAGGGTTGTGCGGGTGGCAGAGGAACAGCACGCGGGCATCCGGGGAGGCTGCCGCCTCCAGGCCCTCCAGCGGCAGCTCCCAGCGGCCGCTGGTGAGCTCGGCCGGGACCGTGACCAGCCGGCGGTCGCGCTGCCCCGGCGCCTCGAGGAACGGCGGGTAGGCCGGCGTGACGGTCAGCACCGCCTCTCCCGGTCGCCGCGAACGCGTCGCAGGCCAGGTTCAGCCCGGGGACCACGCTCGGCAGCCAGACGATCCACTCGTGCTCGATGCGCCAGCCGTAGCGACGCTCCAGGTGGGCGACGATCGCCTCGATGAGGGAGTCGGGGACGAGCGAGTAGCCGAGTACGCCGTGTGCGGCGCGCGCCTCGAGCGCCTCGACCACCGGCGGCGGCGAGGCGAAGTCCATGTCCGCGACCCACAAGGGGAGCACGTCGTGGCCGTAGAGGTCCCACTTGAAGCTGGCGGTCCCGCGGCGCTCGATGGGGGCGTCGAAGTCGAAATCCACGCGCACAGGCTACCAGACGGCGCGGTCCGCGCCCGCGCCCGGGAAGCGACCGCTCAGGCGGCCGCGCGTTCCCGCACGCCGGCCGTGACCGTCCGCCGCGCCGCCTTCTCGCGTTCGGCGAACGCGTGCGAGCGGCAACGGGCGCTGCAGTACTTGCGCCGTGGGTTGGTGGTCAGGAACGGCGCGCCACACTGCGAACAGCCGCGTTCGACCTCCTGCGACTCCAGCCGCCGCAGCGAGATGACGTCGCCCCGCCGCTGATGCACCGCGCAGCGTGGCGACGGGTTGTAGACGGAGAGGACGGTGCCGCAACCCGGCTCTGCACAGACACGTCCCTCACGGTACATGCGTACTCTGTCGCTCCGTCTGCCCGGAGCAAGGGGCTCGAGGCTGCCCCTGTTGTCGACATCCATCTGATCACTCTGCCCTGGTCGTCGTTCGTCTCATCCGCGGCACCGGACACAGCCATGCGCAGGGCGGAGGCCGCCAGATGCCTCGTCGAGATCACGATGGTACTTCTGCGGGTTGTTCCCCTGTGGCGACGAGCTCTGACAACAGAGACCGTTTTAGTCCTCTATGCTTCCAAGGTTGCTCTTTTTGTGAAATGGTCCAGACTCACAGGACCCTTGTTCGACCCTCCGTGTAAGGACACGCCCAGAATGAAGATCAGCCTGATCGAACCCATCTCTCCCAGCCGCCACCTGTGGTCCAAGTCGTACTTCGTGCGTCTCGGCCTGCCGATGATCGGCGCGGCGCTCGTGGAGGCGGGGCACGATGTGCGCATCTACAACCCGCAACTGGCGCCGATCGACTGGTCCGACGTCTACTCCTCCGACCTCGTCGGCATCTCCAGCACCACCTCCACCATCGTCGAGGCCTACCGCATCGGCGACGACCTGCGCCGCCGCGGGATCCCCGTCATCATCGGCGGCTCCCACGTCACCTTCATGGCGGACGAGGCGTTGCTGCACGCCGACTACGTGGCCCGCGGCGAGGCCGGCGAGACGATCATGGTGGAGCTCGCGGAGTGGCTCGAGGGCAAGCGCGAGCTCTCCTCCATCACCGGCATCTCGTACCGCGGGCAGGACGGTGAGGCCGTGCACGCGCCGTTGCACGAGCGCTGTGAGGACCTCGACACGCTGCCGTTCCCGGATCTCACGCTCGTGGACGGCTACGAGCGGATCACCAACACGCCGATCATGACCAGCTGGGGCTGCCCGTTCGACTGCACCTTCTGCTCGGTGACGGCGATGTTCGGCAAGAAGTACCGCTTCCGCAGCGCCGAGAGCGTGGTCGCGGAGATCAAGCAGAAGGATCCGGAGAAGATCTTCTTCTACGACGACAACATGGCCGCCAACCGCAAGCGGCTCAAGCGGCTCCTCCGGCTCATGATCGACGAGGGCATCACCGTGCCGTGGGGCGCCCAGGTGCGCACCGACGTCGTGCGCGACCAGGAGCTGCTGGAGCTCATGCGGGCCTCGAAGTGTGACTTCGTCGCGCTCGGCCTCGAGTCGGTCAACCAGGCCACCCTCGACAGCTTCGAGAAGTCCCAGACCGTGGGTGACATCGAGCACGCCATCAAGGTGCTCCACGACTACGGCATCCGCGCCCACGGCATGTTCGTGCTGGGCGCCGATCACGACACGCCGGACTCCGTGAGCGACACCGTCAAGTTCGCGAAGAAGAACAAGATCGACACGGTGATGCTCAACATCCTCACGCCGCTCCCCGGTACGCAGCAGTTCGAGGAGCTGGACGCCGAGGGCCGTATCCTCGAGCGCGACTGGTCGTTCTACGACGCGCAGCACGTCGTCTTCCGCCCCAAGCAGATGACGCCGTACCACCTGCTCCAGGAGACGATCAAGGCCAACAAGAACTTCTACGCCACCTGGCGCCCGGTCTGGGCGTTCCACAAGTGGCTGTGGCAGCGCGACGACGTCCGCAAGAAGAGGGCGTGGGACCGCATGCTCGAGTACGGCTGGCTGTGGTACTACTCGCGCACGTGGTGGACCGCCGCCAAGAACCGGGCGCAGCGTCGCCGGCTCAAGGAGCTCGGCAAGCAGCAGCCCCGCCCGGCCGCGAGGGTCGGCGGGGCCGAGAAGCAGCAGGCCTGACCGCGGGGCGTACCTGCGGCGCGCCCGGGGAACAGTCGTGGTGCACGGCGCGCCGCCGGGAGCGGCGCGCGCCACCACGGACCACAGGACGGACACATGGCCACCGCCACCTTCGCCGCCGGCTGCTTCTGGGGCGTGGAGCAGCGCTTCGCCGCGCTGCCCGGCGTCACCAGCACCGAGGTCGGCTACACCGGCGGCACCACCGAGAAGCCCACCTACGAGGACGTCTGCTCGCACAAGACCGGCCATGCCGAAGCAGTGCGTCTGGAGTTCGACCCCGAGCAGATCAGCTATCAGGAACTCCTCGCTCACTTCTTCAGCACGCACGACCCCACACAGTGGAACCGCCAGGGGCCGGACGTCGGCGACCAGTACCGCTCTGCCGTCTTCTTCCACGACAGGGACCAGGAGAAGGCGGCCCTGGAGGCGATCGCGCAGCTCACGGAGAGCCGGGTGTTCACCCGCTCCGTGGTGACCCAGGTCGTGCCGGCGGCCAGGTGGTGGCGCGCCGAGGAGTATCACCAGAAGTACTTCGAGAAGCACGCGGACTTCAGCTGCAGGGTCTGACGCGCCGCACCTGAGTGGCGGCGCGCAAGCACTACGTAGAACGCAGTATGGGCGCCGGCCGCCGCCGCGTGTACACTGAGCCCGGAGGATCGGAGGGCTCATGGCACGCGGCGGCGGGGTCCGCGCCCACGGGGTGCGCGGCGGTACGATAAGCTGCTTCCGGGGAGGCGCGGCGATAGCCGCGCTGCCCGTCCTCCTCACCATCCTCCTTGCGCCGCTCGCGGCCGGGCTGTGCTTCGCCGGCCCGGCCCCGGCCAAGTCCTACTCGATCGACAGCGTGCGCATCGACGCCGTCGTGCGCTCCAACGGCGACCTCTCGGTCAGCGAAGCGCGCGCCTTCGCCTTCGAAGGCTCCTTCCACTTCGTCTATTGGCTGCTCGACCCTCGAGGGGGCACGGCCATCGAGGTGCTGGGCGTCGACGGGCCTGGGGGGCCACTGCCGCCGGTGAAGGGCGCTCGCGCGACCGGGTATCGGGTCGGCCGCACCGGCAGTGGTGTCAAGGTGACGGCATACTGGCCCATGTCTTCCGCCGAGGAGTTCACGCTGAGGTACCGCGTGCGTGGCGCGGCGGCGCGCTTTCGCGACACCGCCGAGCTCTACTGGCAGTTCGTCGGCGACGGGTGGGGCGCGCCGACCCGCCGGGTCGACATCAGCGTGGTCCTGCCCAAGGGCGTGAAGAAGTCCCAGGTGCGCGCCTGGGGGCACGGCCCGCTGAACGGCTCGGTCGTCATCGCGCGGGGCGGCACGGTCACCTACGCGGTGAGCGACGTGCCGCCTGAGACGTTCGTCGAGGGCCGCATCCTGTTCCCGGCCGCGGCTCTCTCCAAGGCTCCGGTCATCGACCGGGAGGAGCTGCCGACCGCCCTGCGCGAGGAGAAGCAGTGGGCCGACGAGGCGAACGCCCTGCGCCGTCACGTCATCGCGCGAGCGCGAGGCCGCGGCGGGGCGCAGGGCCGCCTGGCGCGTGACCGGCATCGTCGCGCCCGCCCTGCTGGTCGCCCTGCTCGTCGTCCTGTACTTCGTCAAAGGCCGCGGCTATCGGCACTACGGCCGCGGCGGGATGTCCTTCGACATCCCCGACGACCTGCCGCCGGCGATGGTCGCGGTGCTCTGGGACGGCCGGGACATGGTCCGCCGCGCCGTCCCTGCCACGCTGCTCGACCTCGTCCAGCGCGGCGAGCTGGCCCTCGAGCCGCTCACGGCGGACGATGTGGCCTGGGACTCCGCCAGGCCCGGATACCGCTTCCGCTACACGCCGCGTGACCCACACGGCCAGCGCGAGTGGGAGATGGGGCTCATCGCGCTCCTGTTCCGCGACGCCGTGAACGAGGGCCCGGTGAGCATCCGCCGGCTGCGCGAGTTCGCCAAGGAGTCGCCCGAGCAGGTGGGAAGCCGGCTGCGTCAGTTCCAGAGCCAGGTCATCGATCATGGCGGCTACCGATTCCTCGACGTACCCAGCCGGGGATGGATCAAGCTGGTGCGCATCCTCTCGGCGCTCGTCGTAGTGCTGGCGCTCGCCGCCACATCGATCGCGGATTCGGCCTGGTTCCTGCTCGGCGCGCCCGTGGCCATCGCCGTCCTGTTCTTCGCCGGGCGCCTGCTGTGCAGGCTCACGCCGGAGGCGCTCGAGACGTATCGCGCCTACGGGCGGCTGCGCAACTTCATGCGCGCCTGCGATGGCATGGACTGGAAACCGCCGACGGCCGTCGCCGTGTGGGAGCGGTACCTGGTGCTCGCCGTGGTCTTCGGGCTCGCCGGCACGGTGCTCAAGGCGCTCAGTGTGAAGGCGCCCGCGGTGATGGCGGACCCGGCGTTCCCGGCTTGGCTCTGGATCGGCGGATCGGACGCCGCGCCCGCGCCCTGGGCCTCGCTGGACCAGGGATGGGCCACCGTGTACGACCCGCGCCTGATGCACCACCCCTCCAGCGCGTGGGCCGGCAGCTACGCCGGGGGTGGCCTCTCCGGTGACGTCAGCGGGGCGGCGGGCGCGTACTCAGGAGGCCTGGGCGGGTTCTCCGGTGGCCTCGGCGGTGGGGGCGGCTTCTCCGGTGGCGGCGGCGGTGGCGGCGGTGGCGGCGGCGGAGGCGCCGGCTGACGCCGGGGGCGCCGCCTGCTCGCGCGGCTCCGCGCCCGGCAGCGCCGCGCCCGCCCGTGAGCCACGCGTAGGGCGTCGGCAGGTAGCGCCGCACGAGCGCTGCGGCCGTGACCACGATCGCCAGCGTCAGCAGCGGCGCGAAGAAGTAGACGAACAGCATCGCGGCGTCGCCCGAGCCCAGCACGTGCAGGCCGACGCGCTTGATCATCGTGAGCAGCGGCTCCTGGGCGACGAAGATGAAGAAGCTGAAGGGCAGGAGCAGCGTCACGAGCCGCCTGCCCTCGAGCGGCCTCAGGTACGTCTCATAGCCCAGCCAGATGGCCGCCACGGCCATGCACATGAGCGCCTTGTGCAGGCCGTGCGCCCAGGGCGTGGCCTCAGCGCGCAGGAACGCGGTGAAGAGCACGCAGGCCAGCAGCCACAGCGGGAACAGCAGCCTGCCGACCCACGGCGCCGGCGTGAGCGTCACCCCCCGGCGCCGCTCGAGCGCGATCACCGCGCCAAGCGTGAAGAACGTGAGGCCCTTCCAGTCGTTCCAGTTGGTCGCCGACATCCCCAGGACCCAGAGCGCCGCGAACGGCAGCGGCGCGAGCCAGCGCAGCACACGCGCCGGCCAGTACAGCAGCGGCGCGAGGACGAAGCAGACGATCAGCGTCTGCAGGAACCACAGCGGATAGGCGACCGGGTGGAAGAGGAGCTTGTCGGCGATGTGCCCGACGCTGAGCTCCCCGAGGAAGTCGCGCGAGAAGTACGCGGACGACTGGGGCAGGGCCTGGAGGAACAGGTACAGCGCCAGGCCCAGCGCGCTCCACAGCAGGAACGGCACGACCACCGTCCGCAGACGCCCGGCGTACTTGCGCCTGTAGGTCTCCCAGTGCGGCTGCAGGTTGTGGAAGAACAGGAAGCCGGAGATGGCGAAGAGCATGGCCGCCGGCCACCGCGTCAGCGCCTGCGAGATCAGGTACTCGATGAAGCCGACCACGCCGGGCGCGCGCGCTCATCTCCGCCGCGTTCTCGCCGGAGCCGAAGCGGCTGGTCATGTTGTAGGCGTGCACGAAGAGTACGGCCGTGACCGCGAACAGGGTGACCAGCCGCAGCTTGGCGCTGAGCGCCCTGGAGACGCGGTAAGGCTCGAGGGTCGGGAACGCCATGCGGGTCAGCTCACCCCGCCAGGTGCTCGACGAGGATCTTGACGCCGATCCCGATGAGGATGAGGCCGCCGACGATCTCCATGCGCCGTCCGAGCAGCGCGCCGAAGCGGCATGCCGAGCTCGAGGCCGACCATGGTCAGGACGCCGGCGACGACGCCGATCACCAGCGCCGGCCACCAGATGCTGACGCCGAGGAGGGCCATCGAGAGGCCGACGGCCAGGGCGTCGATGCTCGTCGCGACGGAGAGCATGACGAGCCTCCAGCCCTTGGTCGGGTCGCACCGGTCCGCCTCTTCTTCGTCGTGCTTGAGCGCCTCGTAGATCATCTTGCCGCCGATGAAGGCGAGCAGGCCGAAGGCGATCCAGTGGTCGACCGGCGCGATGTAGTCGACCAGGGTGAGGCCGGCCAGCCAGCCGAGGATGGGCATGAACGCCTGGAACAGGCCGAAGTGCCAGGCCAGGCGGAACGTCTGCCGCCTGGTGACGTTGCAGAGCTGCAGCCCCGCGCCGATGGCCACCGCGAAGGCGTCCATGGCGAGGCCGAGGGCGATGCCGAGCAGCGTGAGCGTGGACATGGGCCGGTCGGGCTCAGATGGACGGCGCCGTCGAGGCCGACGCGGACGGCGACGGCGACGTGCTCGGCGAGGGGGACGGGGAGGGCGTCGGCTCGCGGCATCCTGTACTTCTTCAGCAGCCGGATGGTCTTGTCGGAGAGGATGCTCTGGTACTTGACGCGGCCCGGCTCGACCAGGTGGAAGATGTCGAAGAAGTCGCGGTTCACGAACTTCGCCGCGGCGTTGAAGTGCAGCCACGGGATGTCCCAGGCGCGCGCGAGGCTCGAGCAGCCGGCGTGGTAGCGGGAGACGGGACCGTCGAACGAGGAGCCGATGGCCGGGAGGTCGCGCGGCAGGTCGAGCAGCACGACCCGCAGGTGCCGCCGCTTGCAGGCGCGGATGATCTTCTGCAGCATGCCGAGCTCGCCGCTGTAGTTGGCGCGGAACTCGGGGTAGCGCGCTCGACAGCCAGTACGAGACGTAGTAGCGCTTCTCGGAGGAGCTCTGGATGTGGTCCTTGGAGTAGAGGTGCTGCCCGCAGTAGGGCAGCGGACGGGGACCGGGCAGCGTGATGCTCGCCGAGCTCGACCGGCAGGCAGAACCGCCCGAGGTTGACGCCGATGTACACGATGGTCGGCACGTTGCCCGGAAGGAGCTTCACGAAAGCGAGGTCCTGCGCGTAGGTGCGGTGCTTGGAGCCCAGGTTGTAGGCGTCGACGACGTAGCCGCTGCGACGCTCGATCTGGCGCTCCCAGTTGTCGTCCAGCACCGTGCACTCGCGCGCCGACGAGCCGCCGAGCAGCACGACGAGTGGGACCTTGGGCTGCTCGGCGCGCAGGTTGGCCACCACCTGCACGCAGTGCTGCCAGTCCTTGCCGTAGTCGTTGCCGCGCAGCTCTTCGCCGAGCGGGGCGATCAGCGCGGGCGAGAAGCTGGGGGCCGGCGCGGGCGCTGCGCCGAGGAGCGCGGTGGTGGGCGCGCCGGAGGCGCCGTCGCCCGCGCGCGCCGGCGCGGCGATCACCGTCAGCGCTGCGAGGCCGGCGGCCAGCAGCAGGATGAGCGCGAGCCTGGCCGCCACCCGCACGGGGCGGCGGCTGCAGGCGTTACGAGCCGCCGCCATCGAAGCCGTACTGCTTGAGCAGGGCCGCGGTCCTGGCGCTGAGCAGGCCCTGCCACGTCTTGCGGCCCGGCTCCACCAGGTGCCAGAGGTCGTAGAAGCTGGAGTTGGGCAGCTTGGCCGCGGACACGTGGCTCACCCACGGGATCGTCGTACTTCGCCGCCAGCGCCTTGCACTTGTCGCGGAACCTGGTCGTCGGCGCGCCCAGCGAGCTGCCGATGACGGCCGTGTCTCGCGGCAGCTCGAAGAGCACCGGCTTGTAGCCGCGCGTCTGGCAGACCTTGATGAGCGTCTCGAGCACGCCGGCGCTGGTGCCGAAGTTGCGCTTGAAGACCGGGTACCGGTCGCTCGAGCCAGTCCTGCACCAGCGCCTTCTTCTTGGCGGTCGAGAGGATGCCCGTGGAGGTGCTGTACTGGTGCGGCTGCTGCAGGCCGGGCTCGTCTGGTCGGCAGCGGCGACGGCAGCGTGATGGAGGCCGTCTTCTGCGCCGAGGTGAACGCACCCGAGGTTGACGCCGATGAAGACGATGCGCCTGGGCGCCCTGCGGGCAGCGCCTTCACGATGGCCACGTTCTGCGCCATCGTGCGGTTGCGCGAGCCCATGTTCCAGGCCAGCGTCGCCGGGCCGCCCTTGGCGCGACGATCTGGTCGCGCCAGCTCGGCGTCGCTGATGGTCGACTCGCGGGCGGCCGAGCCGCCGAGCAGGACGACGACCGGCTTGGTCGGCGGCGACCGCCTGCATGTACGCCGAGCGCCTTCAGGATGCGCGTCCAGTCGGCGCCGGAGGCGCCCTTGGCCGCGCTCGCGCCGGCGCGGACGCCGTCGCCGGCCGGCGCGGCGACCGCTGCGCCCGAGCCGCCCTGCGTCTGGCTCGCGCCCGGGCCGGGGGAGCTCGCCCCCGCCGTCGCCTGCGCCGAGCACGCGGCCGCGGCGCGGCCACGAGCAGCAGCGCGACGAGGAGCGCGACGGTCATGTAGGTACGACGGTGACTGCAGGCCATTGATCCCCTCCCGAGAACGGACTCTGACTCTAGCACGGAAGACGCGGGCGGGCGCGCCGGCGGCGCGCGAGGAGCCGGCGGCTCGCCGCGGCGCGCGGTGCGCGGCCGCCGCGGCGGATGTAGGGTTGCCGCGGCAGCCCGTGAGCCGCCAGGAGGTCACTGCCGTGAAGTACCGCCGCATGCCCATCGAGGAGGAGTCCCCCGAGCAGTTCGGCTACGACCGCATCCGCTACAACCTCACCGAGAGCTCGGTGCGCGACCGCTCGCTCGCCGACCTCGGCATCGAGCTCGGCGACCTGCTCCTCTTCTACGGCGACCACGCCGGCAACGAGAGCCTTCCGCGACCTGGTCGCCGGCGCAGAGCGGCGGCGAGGCGGGCGGCGTGACGCCGTGACGACGTGCTCGTCACGGCCGGCGCCGCCCAGGCGCTCTTCATCATCGCCACCTCGCTCCTCGACAAGGGCGACCACCTCGTGGTCGTCCGCCCCAACTACGCCACCAACATCGAGACGCCGCGGGCGATCGAGGCGGACGTCAGCTTCCTCGACCTGACCTTCGAGGACGGCTTCCGCATCGACCCCGAGAAGCTCATGGCCCTGGTCACGCCGCGCACGAGGTACGTCAGCGTCACCCTGCCGCACAACCCGACCGGGGTGATGATGAGCGAGGCCGACCTGCGCGGCCTCGTCGGCCCGGTCGAGAGCGCCGGCTGCCGGCTGCTCGTCGACGAGACCTACCGCGAGATGACCTTCGGCGAGCCGCTCCCGGTGGCGGCGACGCTGAGCGAGCGGGCGATCAGCGTCAGCTCGCTCAGCAAGACCTACGGCATCCCCGGCATCCGCACCGGCTGGCTGGTCTGCCGCGACGCGCGAGCTGATGCGGACGTTCCTCGCCGCCAAGGAGCAGATCGGCATCTGCGGCAGCGTGGTGGACGAGGAGATCGCCGCGCGGGCGTTCGCGCAGCGCGAGGCGTGGCTGGCCGAGCTGCGACCCTTCATCGCCCGGCAGCTCCAGGTGGTCAGGGAGTGGATCGCCGGCGAGGAGATGATGGAGTGGGTCGAGCCCGGCGGTGGCGTGGTGTGCTTCCCGCGGATCAGGCCGGAGGTGCCGGTGGACGTGGACGAGTTCTACCGGGTGCTCGGCGAGGTGCACGGCACCTACGTCGGGCCGGGGCACTGGTTCGAGCAGGACAGGCGCCACATGCGCATCGGCTACGCGTGGCCGCTGCCGGAGGAGCTGGAGGGTGGCCTGGCGGCCATCTCCGGGTCCGTCCGCGCCGCGCTGACCCTCTGACGCCATGAGCCCCGTGCGAGGACACCCGCGATCAAGCACACGTCGGACCAGTTCATGGGCGCCGGCGAGCGCCTGCACCTGCAGGCCTGGCTGCCGGCCGGCCCCGGACCCGGACGGCGTGGCCGTGGCGACCGAGCCGGTCGCCGTCATCGCCCTGGTCCACGGGTACGGCGACCACGGCGGCCGCCACACCTGGTTCGGGGAGGACATGGCCGCGCGCGGCTACGCGGTGTACGCGTACGACCTGCGCGGCCACGGCCAGTCGTCCGGCACCCGCGGCCAGATCAAGCGGTTCGACGACTACCTCGACGACACGGCGGTGTTCCTGGACGAGGTGCGCCGCCGCGCAGCCCGGCAAGCCGGTCGTGCTGCTCGGGCACAGCCTCGGCGGCCTGATCTGCACGCGCTTCGCGCAGGAGCGCCCCTGCGACGTGCGGGCGCTCGTCCTCTCCTCGCCGTTCTTCGCCCTGACCGTGCAGCCGGAACCGATGAAGCTCCTCGGCGTCAAGGCGCTCTCCGCCCTCTGGCCCGGCCGCGACATCGGCAACACCGTGCGCGCCGAGGACCTCTCGCACGACACGTCGGTGGTGGAGGCCTACGTCACCGACCCGCTCGTGCATCACGTGGCCACGGCGCGCTGGGCGGCGGAGGCTCTGAGCGCCCAGGACGCGGCCATGGCCGCCGCGCCGCGGCATCACCCTGCCGCTGCTGGTGCTGTACGGCAAGGACGACGAGATCGCCGACCCGTCGTTCGCGGAGGCCTTCTTCGCCACGGCGGGGTCGGCCGACAAGAAGCTCATCCACTACGAGGGCTTCTACCACGAGCTCTTCAACGAGGTGGGCCGCGAGCAGGTCTTCGCCGACGTCGCGGCCTGGCTGGCCGAGCGCCTGTCAGGACGCCGGCGAGCCGCCGGCTCGTCTGCGGACGGCGCTAGGTCGCGGCCGGTCGTCCGGCGGTGCTCATGTAGACGACCGGCTCGAGGTCGGGGTCGACGCCGAGGACGTCCGCCGCCTCCTCGTCGAAGAAGGCGGCGATCTGGCAGGTGCCGAGGCCGAGCGCCGTCGCCGCCAGGGCGACGTTCTCGGCGATGTGGCCGGCGTCGAGCAGCACGTAGCGCAGGAAGCGCTCGCCGTACTTCCAGCGCGAGCGCTCCAGCACCGCCGTCCAGACGAAGACCGCCTGCGCCTCGGCCGCGATGCGCTGGTCCAGCGCCGCGCGGGCGACGGGCAGGCGCAGGTCGCCCGCGTGCAGGCGCTCGAGCGCGCGGCCGAGCACGTCGTAGTGGTACAGGCCCTGCTCGAGCCCCTCGACCTCGTTGGCGACCACGTAGTGCTCGATGGGGTAGAGGCCGCCGGCCGACGGCGCGGTGCGGAAGCGCGAAGCCCTCCTGCCGCGCCGTGATGCCGGCGCCCGCCCACAGCAGCGCCCCGAGCTCGCCGAGGGCCAGCGGCTCGGGGCCGTACGCGCGCACGCTCCTGCGGCGGGCGAGCGCGTCGAACAGCCCGCTGTCGTCGAGCGCCAGGTCCGGCAGCTTGACCCGGGGGCGTCCGGATACGTCTTGAACCAGTCCGGCTGGTGCGCCCAGTCCATGCGTCCCCCGACCAGGTGCGCGCGGCTGTGCCGCGTGTCTCTCAGGTACGCCCGGCCGCGGTCGTCGTCCACGGGCGCCGTCACCCGTCGCCGCCGCGCGTGCGGTACGGCGTGGGGATGAACTCGACGGACGGCCGCCGCTGGCTCCGTCGCGGGTACAGCGTCATCAGCTCGTAGACGAGCTCGGGCACGGCGTCGGAGACCGGCAGCCCGAGCTGCCCGGCCTCCTCCAGCCGGATGGGGTAGTCGTGCGTCCAGCGGCCCTCGCTGAGCAGGGCCGCGAGCCGGTCCGCCTCGGCGTCCGGCACGCGGCCGTCCAGCAGTTCCCGGACCGTGGCGCGCACCTGGTCGATGGCCTTGCGCGCCACGTCGCCGAGGATGAGCGTCTCGTCGTCGCGGTTCGGGTTGTCCTGCTCCAGCGCCTTGAGGATGGAGGCCGCCGGCCACGACCCGCGCGGCAGGCTGCCGAGCTGCGGGTCGACCGGTCCGAGCACGGCGTCCGGGTCCATGAGGATCTCGTCGGCGGCCAGCGCCACCAGCGTGCCGCCCGACATCGCGTAGTGCGGCACGATGACCGTGATCTTGCCACCGTGCCGCTGGAGCGCGTAGGCGATCTGGTCGCTGGCGAGCACCAGGCCGCCCGGCGTGTGCAGCAGCAGGTCGATCGGCATGTCGGACGGCGTCATGCGGATGGCGCGCAGCAGCTGCTCGGAGTCGTCGATGTCGATGTAGCGGCCGAACGGCAGGCCGAGCAGGCTCATCGTCTCCTGGCGGTGGATCAGCGTGATCACGCGGGAGCCGCGGTCGTGCTCGAGGCGACGGATGAGGTCCCGACGGTGCTTGTCCCTTCGCCAGCGGAACACTCGCGGGACGCCCCACAGCAGCACCACGGCCACGACGACGGCGAGCAGGATCCAGGAGCCGGCGCTCATCCCGTCACCGCCTGACCGACGGCCCGGGGTCCACGTGGAAGGCCGAGAACTGGTTCCGCAGCTCGGCCTGCAGGCGCAGCTCGCCGGTGTCCTGGAGGTTCTTGCGCCGGTGCCACAGCCGGCTCGCCTTGCTCTCCCCGGGCGGGCTCGGCGGCGGCGTGCGTACGCCGACGACCCGCCCGTGACGGTCGGTCACGAGGGGGTCGAGCTGTGGCGGTCGGGGTCTGCTCCGGCGGAACATGCCGGTACTGTTCCCGCCGCGGCCGCCGGGGATGCACCGCGCGGGCGCGGCGTCAGAGCAGGTGGCTGAAGTTGCCGGTGCCCCAGGGCGAGGCGCCGACGGCCGCGGCGACCGCCGTGGAGTCGTTGCCGCGGCGCAGCGCGTCGAGGATGCCGCCGTAGTAGCCGTTCTTGAGCGTGATCATCGTCGCCTCGAGGCCCTGCTTCCAGCTGGTGTAGGCCTTGACGCCGACGGAGTTGAACACGGTCGCCCCCGGCATGCTCTGCGTCGTGTTCAGGGGGTTGTAGTACGCGGTGTTGTACCAGTGGCCGCCCTCGGCCATCTCCCAGGCGGTGATGGCGGCCACGTTGTCCGCGGTCACGGGAAGACGCATGGCGACCAGCAGGGCGCTGCGCCCAGGTGAGCTGGTTGAACTGCCCGTTCCTGGCCATCGCCAGCGCGGCGCCGAGTCCGCCGCTGGCGAGGATCTTCTTGATGCGCTTGGTGACGTCCTGGAGGATCGCCGTGCGCTCGGCCAGCTTCTGGTCCAGCTCGATCTTCTGGTTCTGGACCTCCTGCGCCGCGGCGACCGCCTCCTCGTGGTCCTGCTCCACCTGGCGCTCGAGCCGCCGCGCCTCCCGCGCCAGCCGCTGCGCCTCGTTCTCAGACCGGCGGTCCTGGTCGGCGATGGCCTGCTGCAGCGAGCGGATGGTGTCGATGTCGGCCAGGCTCTGGATGCTGGAGAGCAGGTCGAACCAGTCGAGGTCGCCGGACTTGTACAGGGTGGCCGCGCGTTTGGCGAGGATCTCGCGCTGCAGGTCGAGCGCGTTCTCCGCGCGCCTCAGGCCGATGCGCGAGCGCGTCAGGCGCCGGTTGACCTCGTCGAGCTTGGCCTGCGCCTCGACCAGATCGTCGCCCACGCGCTGCAGGTCGGTCTGCAGGCCCGCCATCTCGGCGCGCGTCCGCTTGGCCTCCTTCTGCAGGTCGAAGAGCGAGGGGGCGGCCGCCGCGCGCGGCGCGGCCACGGCGGCCGCGACCGTGAGCGTCACGAGGATCGCCGCCAGCAGCGCCGCGCCGGCCGTCGTGAGGCGGCGCGACTTCGTGTGCCTGTCTGTGGGGGGGATGGACCTGTCTCCGACCATGTCGCTGCCCTGCGTGCTCTGCTTGGGGTATCGGCCCGGCTGGGCGCTTCTTGACCGCTGGACAGGCCGGCGCGGTGGCGCCGGCCTGTGCGGAGACCTTCGCGCCGCCGGCGCGAATCCCTCCGCCCGAGGGTAGCGGGGCGGACCCAGGTCTGCCACCGCCCCCGTCACGCAAGGCCGTCCCATGGTGCGTCTTACGGCTGACACTGTTTGGAGCGTCAGAAACAGCGAAATACAGTGGCGAGAGATTCTCGGGGTACTCTCAGCGCCACCAGACGCTTGCCAGCGAGCGCGCCAGTCGGCGCTCTCTACCACGCGTCCGCGCAGGGGCTGCGGACGCGATGCAGGAGGAGTCATCATGAAGACCGCGTCCGTGTGAGTCCGCAGTGGGCCGTCAGGCTCACCGCGGCGCGCGTCCTCGGCCGCCGCCCTGTTCGTCATCCTCCTGCGTCGGCCGCGTCCGCCCAGGCGCGGCCCGCGCCGGAGGGTCACTCGACCCGGCGACGATCCCCAAGTACGCGGAGCCGCTCGTGATCCCGCCGGCCATGCCGCGCACGCAGGTGCTCACGGACAAGGGCAAGCAGATCGACTACTACGAGATCGCCGTCAAGCAGTTCCAGCAGTTCATCCTGCCGCAGGCGTGGTCTCAGGCCAACGGCATCGACCCGACCACCGTGTGGAGCTACGGCTCGATGCTCGACCCGCGGCCGGTCGCCGAGGGCGGCACGCTCAACTACCCGGCGCTCACGATCGAGGCGCAGCGCAACAGGCCGGTGCGCGTGAAGTGGATCAACGGCCTCGTCGACGAGAACGGCAACTACCTGCCGCACCTCTTCGCCGTGGACCAGACGCTGCACTGGGCCAACCCGCCCGGCGGCCCCGGCGGCACCGACACGCACGGCATGGACGGCACGCCGTACACTGGGCCCGTGCCGATCGTCACGCACGTCCACGGGGCGCACACCACCGAGGACAGCGACGGCTTCCCCGAGGCCTGGTTCCTGCCGGCTGCCAACGACATCCCGGCCGGCTACGCCACAGCGGGCACGTACTACGCAGCAGTTCAAGCAGGAGTTCGAGGCGCGCTGGGGCCAGCCGTGGGAGCCCGGGTCGTCCGTGTCCCAGTATCCCAACGACCAGCGGCCGACGACGCTGTGGTACCACGACCACACCCTCGGCATGACGCGGCTGAACGTGTACGCGGGTCCGGCCGGCTTCTTCCTGGTCCGCAGACAAGGGCGACGTGTGGCGGCCAAGCGGCTGCCGAAGCCGGCTCCGCAGCGCGGCGACAAGCCGGGCACCAGGTACCACGAGATCCCGATCGCCATCCAGGACCGGTCCTTCAACGCCGACGGGTCGCTGTTCTACCCCGACAACCGCGCCTTCTTTGAAGGACTGAACGTGCCGGGGCAGCCGCAGCAGTTCCCCGGCGCGCCCGAGCTGCAGATCCCGCTTCATCCCCGACGAGGCTCTCGGACGGCCAGATGAGCGACATCTCGCCGCAGTGGAACCCGGAGTTCTTCGGCAACACCATGGTCGTCAACGGCAAGACGTGGCCGTACCTGAACGTCGAGCAGCGGCGGTATCGCCTCCGCCTGCTGAACGGCACGGAGGCGCGGTTCCTGATCCTGCAGCATGAGCAACGGCATGCGCTTCACGCAGATCGGCAGCGAGGGCGGCTATCTGCCCGAGCCGGTCCGCCAGAAGCAGCTTCTGATCGCTCCGGCCGAGCGCGCCGACGTGATCGTCGACTTCAGCAAGGTCAAGCGCGGCGACGCGCATCGTGCTCCAGAACGTCGGGCCCGACGAGCCGTTCGGCGGCGGCCAGATCGTCAAGGACTTCGAGCCCTCCGACCCCGGCACCACCGGCCAGGTCATGCAGTTCCGCGTGAAGGCGGCCCGTCGGCCGACACGAGCGTCGCCTGCCGCAGCTCTCGACCTCCCAGACATCAAGCCAGGTTGCCGAAGGCGAGCGAGGTCCGCAACGTCAGCCTCAACGAGCTGAGCTCGTCCAGCGTCAAGTTCGGCATCGGACGCGGACGGGAACCTCGTGCTCGATCCGTCGGGTCAGCCCTTCGGCCCCGCAGGAGGCCTCGCTGGGCACCTGGACCGCGACAGGACGGTCCGCAGCCGCTGCAGTGGATGGACGACGTGACGGAGAACCCGGCCGTCGGTGCCGTCGAGAGCTGGAACATCCGCAACTTCACCATGGACGCGCACCCGATCCACATCCACCTGGTGCAGTTCCAGGTGGTGCGGCGCGTCGTCACCGACCCGAGATGTCGCCGCACGGCGCGCGGGGAGAGGGCGCGGTCATCAGGCCCGAGCCCTGGGAGACGGGGTTCAAGGACACCGTCATCGTCTACCCGGGCGAGCTCACGCAGATCAAGGCGAGGTTCGACACGGCCGGGTCTGTTCGTGTGGCACTGCCACATCCTCGAGCACGAGGACAACGAGATGATGCGGCCGTACCGCGTCGGGCCGGCGCCGCGCGAGTCCCGTCACGACACAGCCGCAGTGATGCCGGGCGGTAGGCTGCCTCGCCGCTGATCCAGGGCGAGGCGCAGAAGCGGCCGGGGCGGGAGCTCGTAAGGAGCGCCCGCCCCGGCCGTTCGCAGTTCCGGCGGCGTCGGGCGGCGGCCGTCAGACCTCCGCGGCCGCCTCCTGCAGCGCCGCCCACGCGCCGGCCACGTGCTCGCGCTCGGTGGGCTGCGCGCCCACCGAGACGCGGATGATGAGCCGGCCCTTGAGCAGCGAGGTGCCGAAGTAGTACTCGCCGCCGGCGGTGACGCGCGCGACGATGGCGGCGTTGTGCGCCGTGAGCGCCTCCTCGTCGCCGGCGAGCGCCGGCGGCTGGTGCCGCAGGCACACGGTCTGGAGCGGCGCCGGCGCCATGAGGCCCCAGTCCGGCGCCGCGACCACCTGCGTCCGCCAGCCAGGCGGCGTTGCCGATGTCGCGGCGGACGCGGGCCTGCAGTCCCTCGACGCCCTCGGCGCGCAGCAGGAACCAGAGCTTGAGCGCGCGGAAGCGGCGGCCGAGCGGGATGCCCCAGTCGCGCAGGTTGCGCACCTGGCCGTCCTGGGCGGTGCGCAGGTAGCTCGGGTTCGTGCTCATCACGCGCACGAGGTGCTCGGGGTCGCGGACGTAGTAGGCGGAGAGGTCGAAGCCGGTGCCCATCCACTTGTGGGGGTTGAAGACCACGGAGTCGGCGCGCTCCACGCCCTCCCACATCCAGCGGTACTCGGGGCAGATCATCGCGGTGCCGGCGAGCGCCGCGTCGACGTGCAGCCACATGTCGTGGCGCTCGCACAGGGCGGCGACGCCGGCCACCGGGTCGAGCGCCGTGGTCGCGGTCGTGCCGACCGCGGCGACCACGGCGCAGGGCCGGCGGCCGGCCGCCAGGTCGTCCTCGACGGCGCGCTCCAGCAGGTCGAGCCGGAGCGCGTGCTCGTCGTCCGTCTCGATGAGGCGCAGGTGCTCGGCGCCGAAGCCGGCGAGCAGCGCCGCCTTGGGGATCGAGCTGTGCGCCTGGTCGCTGGCGTACACCACCAGCGGCGCGTCCTCGGCCTGCAGGCCGCCGCGGTTCTGCGAGAACGCCGAGGTCCGCTCGCGCGCGCACAGCAGCGCCGTGAAGGTGGACGTGCTGGCGGTGTCCTCGATCACGCCGGTGAAGGTGTCCGGCAGGCCGACCATCTGGCGCAGCCACTCCATGACGACGTCCTCGACCTCGGTGGCCGCGGGGCTGGTCTGCCAGCTCATGCCCTGCACGCCGAGCCCCGACGAGACGAGGTCGGCGAGCACGGACGAGAGGTCGCTGTTGCTGGGGAAGTAGTGCAGGAAGCCGGGGTGGTTCCAGTGGGTGATGCCGGGCATGACGACGCGGTCGAGGTCGGCGACGATGCCGTCCGAGGTCTCCGCCCTGCAGCGGCGGCTCGGCCGGCAGCTGCGCCGCCACCTCGCCCGGCTGCACCGGGCTCATGACGGGGTAGTCTGCGACGTGCTCGCGGTACGTCGGCGATCCACTCGATCAGCTCGTGGCCGAGGGTGCGGAACTCGTTGGCGTCCATGGGCGCTCCCGGGTCGTTGCGGCGGCGGGCTCTCTCCGGCCGCTCACCGCCCGCCGATTCTATCGAAAGTCGGGTCCGCGGCGGGCTCAGCAGAGGCGCGCGACCAGTCGTCCGAGCTGAGGAACCAGTCGGTGACCGGGATGCTGGCCGGGACGACCCACTCTTCCGGGTCGGGCAGGTCGCCGAGGCGAAGCGGGCGGCGGCCCCCGAGGAGCGCCGGGTTGAGGAGCTCCACACCCGGCGTTGGCGCGGGTGCAGGATGCCGCGCCCGCGCGGGCCATCTACGATAGAGCACGCGCCGCCGGACGCGGCGTCCGAGTTCGCGTTCTGAGGAGGCCACCGTGCGCATCGAGCCGTTCTTCGTCGAGCAGTGGATGAACGCCCACGAGACGACGGCCACCTGGAACATCGCCGAGACCTGCGTCCACTCGCTCACCTTCGACGAGCTGCTCGAGATGAGCGGCGACGCCGACGGCGTGGTGCGTCGCCTCAAGGAGACCTGGCTCGGCTACGGGGACATCGTCGGCTCGCCGCGGCTGCGCGCCGCGATCGCGGCGCTGTACGGCGAGCGCATCACCCCCGACCACATCCTGACGGCCAACGGCGCCATCGGCGCCAACTTCCTCGCTCTGTACGCGCTCGTCGAGCCCGGGACGACGCGTGGTGAGCGTGCAGCCCACCTACCAGCAGCTCTACTCGGTCCCGGAGTCCCTGGGCGCGGAGGTGCGCAGCCTGCGGCTCCTCGAGAAGGACGGCTACCTGCCGGACCCGGACGCCATCCGCGCGCTCACCGACGAGCGCACCCGCCTCATCGTCCTGAACAACCCCAACAACCCGACCGGCGCGCTGATCGACGAGCCGCTGCTGCGTGAGATCGTGCAGGTGGCGCGTGAGCGCGACGCCTGGCTGTTCTGCGACGAGGTGTACCGCATGCTGGAGCACGAGCCGGGCACCACGGCGCCGTCGGTCGCCGACCTCTACGAGAAGGGCGTCAGCAGCGGCAGCATGAGCAAGAGCTACTCGCTCGCCGGGCTGCGCACCGGCTGGGTCGCCGGACCCCGCGAGATCATCGAGCGCTGCCTGGACGTGCGCGACTACACCACGATCAGCGGCGGCGTGCTCGACGACGCCCTCGCCGCCGTGGCGCTGGAGAACCGGGAGCGGGTGCTCCAGCGCAGCCTCGAGATCGTGCGCGGCAACCTTGCGGTCGTCGACGAGTGGATCGCGCGCGAGCCGCGGCTGCGCTACGTGCGGCCGCGGGCCGGCACCATCGCGCTCGTCCACTACGACCTCGACCTGCCCTCGGTGGACTTCTGCCAGGGCCTCTTCGACTTCAACGGCGCCTTCGTCATGCCCGGCGTGGCGTTCGGCGAGGAGCACGCGTTCCGTCTCGGCTACGCCTGTGCTCGCGACGTGCTCGACGGCGGCCTGGCGGCCGTCTCCGCGTACCTGCGGACGCTCGAGTGACGGACAGGTTCGGGCGAGGAGGCCGGGTGGCGCCCCTCGCCCGACCCGGCCTCCTGAACGCCCTCGCGACGTCGGCGGCCGTCGCGTCTCCTGAGGGCTCAGCTTCCCGACGCGCCGAACGCCGTCGAGGGTCACGCCGGCGCGTGACCGGCGCCGAGCGAGCGGCCGGCGAAGCCGCCCCTGACCGGGGCCCGCGCGCCGGCGTGGATGACGATGAACCCGGACCCGGCGCCAGCGGCGCGGCCGACGGCGAAGCCGCCGCGCGCCGGGCTGCGGGTGCTGCTGCCGTGCGCCGCCGCCGCGTCGCCGCTGGTGGCGGTGGTGACCGCCGTGACCGCGGCCGCCGCCGCGTGCTGCGCCTGAGCGACGGTGGCCAGCGCGTGGCCGCCGGCGCGGTGCAGGGCGGCCGACCCGGGCCTGAGGACGCCATGCTGAACAGGATCCCGAGCAGCACCCCGGCCAGCACCGCGACGGCGATCGCGGCGATGGTGGTCACTCCCTGGTGCTGGTCCGTCCATGCGATGGCGCCGACGTGCCGGTGGCCGGTGGTGGTCTGAGCGCTGAGCGTGTTCATCGTGACCCCTTCCTCCCTGGTATCTGCTCGGAACGGTCCTGCGTCGTGGGCAGACTATGGGACCGGACGACCTGCTCGCCTCACCCCATCTGAGTGAATCGCCCTGCGCGCGGTCGAGGGCCGCGCGAGGGACGGCCCCGGCCCCGGCCGCGTGGACTAGAATGCGAGGGATGGAGCAGCGACCGACAGAGGACCGCGGCCTGGCGGACTCGGCGCCGCGGCGCACGTGGCTGGCCGCGGAGCGCACCTACCTCGCCTGGCTGCGCACCGGGCTGGGCGCGCTCGGCCTGGCGCTCGCCGTCGGCCGGCTGCTGCCCGCGCTCGTCGACGCCGACCACACCGCCTTCGGTCTGCTCGGCGCCGGCTACGGTGTGCTCGGGGTCTTCGTCCTCGTGCTGGGCGCGTACCGCGCCCAGCGCATCCGCTCCGCTCTGGCCGCCGGGCGACAGTTGCCCACCGACTTCTGGGAGATCTGGGCGCTGACCGCCTACAGCCGTCGTCCTCGCGGTCGCGACCATCGTCCTCGTCCTCGCGGAGGTGTGAACCGCTGAGCCGCTACGCCCGATCGCGGGAGCTCGTCGTGGAGGTCTGCCGCACCCTGCTCGACCGCGGCTACCTCAAGGCGACCGAGGGCAACGTCTCGGTGCGGGTGCCCGGCGAAGACGCCTACGCGATCACGCCGTCCAGCTACGACTACGGCAAGATGGAGCCCGGCGACATCTGCGTGCTCGGCCTCGACGGGCGGCACATCCTGGGCGCGAAGAAGGCCTCGATCGAGGCCGGCGATGCACGCGGCCGTGTACGAGCGGCGGCCGGACGTGAGCGTCATCATCCACACGCACCAGCCGTACGCGAGCGCGCTCGCGCTGATGGAGCGGCCGATCCCCGCCCTGTTCGACGAACAGGTGCGCTACCTCGGCCGCTCGGTCGAGCTCGTCCCGTACGCCCCGTCGGGGACGAGCTTCCTCAAGAAGAACGTGGCGAAGAAGCTCGCCGAGCGGCGCCAACGCGTACATCCTCGAGAACCACGGCGTGCTCGTGCTCGGCGGCGACGCCGAGCAGGCCGTGCACAACATGGCGCTGCTCGAGAAGGTCGCGCTGGACTACCTGCTGGCGCTGCTCACCGACGGCCGCGCCGAGAAGGTGCCGCTGCCCATCCGCGAGATCGCCTTCCAGAAGCTGCGCAAGGACGAGAAGAAGCTGGCCGCGCAGGTCGAGGAGGCGCGCGCCGCGCGCGAGGCGGCGGAGGCGCGCGCGAGAGCGCGCGAGGAGGAGCAGCAGCGGCAGGAGGCGCGGGCGGCCGCAGGCGAGCCCGCGCCCGAGCCGGCGCGCCGGCGAGCCGGCCCGGCCGGCCGCGGCGCCGGCGAGTCCGGCCCCTCCGGCGCCCAGCTCGCCGGCTACGCCATCAGCCGCTACCCGGACGTCCCCGACGTCTACCGGCGGCTGACCGACCTCGTCACCCAGCCGATCCGTCCGGTCCGCCGCGACGTCATGGACGGCTACCTCGGCTACTTCGACCAGAAGTGCCGCCGCAGCAAGGAGCTCACCGACGAGGCGATGGAGCTCATCCCCGGCGGCGTGCAGCACAACCTCGCCTTCAACTACCCGTTCCCGCTGGCCATCGAGAAGGCCGAGGGCGCGCACCTCTGGGACGTGGACGGCAACGAGTACATCGACTTCCTGCAGGCCGGCGGGCCCGACGGTGCTCGGCAGCAACTACGAGCCGGTGCGTCGCAAGGTCGCCGAGGTCGTCGAGCAGTCCGGCCCCGTCACCGGCCTCTTCCACGAGTACGAGCTCAAGCTGGCGGAGCTGGTGAGCCGGCTCATGCCGGCCTGCGAGATGTTCCGCATGCTCGGCTCCGGCACGGAGAGCGTGATGGCGGCCATCCGCGGGGCGCGCGCGTTCACCGGCAAGAAGTGGGTGGTCAAGGTCGGCGGCGCGTACCACGGCTGGAGCGACCAGATGGTCTACGGCCTGCACGTGCCCGGCACCTGGCGGTTCGAGGCCAAGGGCATCCCGTTCGGCGCGACGGCGCGGACGCGTGAGTTCTTCCCCAACGACCTGGACGCGCTGCGCAGGAAGCTCAAGCAGAACCGGCTGATGGGCGGCACGGCGGCGGTGATCGTCGAGCCGGTCGGGCCGGAGAGCGGCACCCGGCCGGTGCCGTTCGGCTTCAACGCCGCCGTGCGCGAGCTGTGCGACGAGTTCGGCGCGCTGCTCATCTTCGACGAGGTCGTCACCGGGTTCCGGCTCGGGCTGGGCGGGGCGCAGGGCTACTACGGCGTGCGCCCCGACCTCACCATCTTCGGCAAGTGCATCACCGGCGGCTATCCGATGGCCGGCGGCGTCGGCGGCCGCCGCGACGTCATGGCGAGCTTCGCCAGCGGCATCGGCGGCAAGAGCGGCGAGCGCGCCTACATCGGCGGCACGCTGAGCGCCAACCCGCTGAGCTGCGCGGCCGGCTACTTCGCCATCACGGAGATGGAGCGGACCGGCGCGCCGGTGCTGGCAGGCATGGCCGGCGACAGGCTGACCGCCGGCCTCAGGCGCATCATCGAGAAGTACGGCCTGCCGTTCGTCGCCTACAACCAGGGCTCGATCGTCCACCTCGAGACCTCGGGCGTGATGCTCCTCGACCTCAAGCACCCGCGTGCGCTTCGCCAGGCAGATGAAGCCGCGCAAGCACATGATGGAGGAGATGGGCGCGGCCTACACCGCGAACGGCGTGATCACGCTCGCCGGCTCGCGCATGTACACGTCGATGGCCGACACCGACGCGGTCATCGACGACGCGCTCGAGCGCTTCGAGCGCGTGCTCTCGAGCGTCGACGGCGTCTGACACGGCGGCATGAATCTCGACGTCATCGCCGCGGTCCTCCTCGTCGTCGTCCTGGCCTGGTTCATCTGGTTCTGGTGGGGCGTCTTCGCCGGCTACCCGCACAGCGGCCGGTGGCAGGCGGGCCGTGTCGCCGCCGCGGCGGTCGTTGCTCTCGTGGCGGTCGGGGCGGCGTCGTACTGGCTCATGAACTCGCGCACCGTGCAGGTGCTCGGCGACCACGTCGCGCGCGTCGACACCACCCGCAAGGTCGTCGCGCTCACCTTCGACGACGGGCCGAGCGACCTGTTCGCCAGCGAGCTCATCGCGGATCTCCAGCGCTACGACGTGCACGGCACGTTCTACGTGATCGGCGCCGCGGCGGTCGACCAGCCGGAGGCGCTGCGCAGCCTCATCGCCTCCGGCCAGGAGATCGGCAACCACACCTACGACCATCGCCGGCTGGTCTTCGTGTCCACCACCACCGCGAGCGAGGAAGTGACGTCCGCCGACGCGGTCATCCGCGCCGCGGGCTACACGAAGCCCATCACGGTCCGCCCTCCGTACGGCAAGAAGCTCCTCTCGCTGCCGTGGGAGCTGTGGGGCGGCGACCGGACGACCGTGATGTGGGACCTGGAGCCCGATTCCCTGGAGGGCACCGGCGGCGACCCGACGGCCATGACGCAGTACGTGATGGACAACGTGCGGCCGGGCTCGATCATCCTGCTGCACCCGTGGGCGACGGGAAACACCGCGACGCGGACGGCGCTGCCGGCGATCCTGGCCGGGCTTCGCGATCGCGGCTACCGGGTCGTCACGGTGTCCGAGCTGCTGGCGCTGCGGTAGACGGCTTAGCTCTGCCCCGGGGGGGAACCGAACGCTGAGCGGAGAGGGAGGTCGATCGTGGCAGGGACCGCAGCCACCGGCAAGGACAGACAGGGCCGGGCGCGCAAGCCCGGGACGAAGCAGGCCAAGGGCTTGCGCGCCTTCCTCTACGACGCCGAAGCCAGGGACAAGGAGGTCGACCTCAGCGAACCAGCTGGCTCGTCGACCTCCGCAAGGAACAGCTCCTCTGGGTCGACGTCGACCTCTCCTCCAAGGCGGCGGTCGAGCAGCTGCGCACGCTCGTCGAGCTCGAGGACAACGAGTTCAGCGAAGAGGCGCGCCTGCCGCTCAGGGAGCGGGGGGACTACTTCTCGTTCACGATCCCGACGCTCGTCTCGCCGGACGACGACGCCGAGCTCACGCCCCTCACCTGCATCGTCGCGACCCGCTGGCTGGTGACCGCGCATCACGGCGACATCGACTTCCTCGACGCCTTCGACGATCACGTCCACTCCGACAGCTCCATCGGCGCGCTCGACGCGCCGAGCTTCGTCGCCACGTTGCTCGAGTGGGACCTCAACGAGTTCTTTCTCGCCATCGAGAGCGGGCAACACGCCACCGACCGCATCGAGGAGCGCATCCTGGGCGACGAGCTGACCGACGAGTCGCTGGAGGAGCTGGTCGGGCGCCGCCGTCGGCTGGGCTATCTGCGCGGCGGCCTCAGTCCACACCGTTACGTGTTCGCCACACTCGCGCACCGGAGTTTCGACGTCGTCTCGGGCAGCGACGCGGCGGGTGACTTCGCCCTCCTCGGCGAGCGGGTCGAGCAGGCCCTCCAGGCGGCCGAGAGCGCCCGCGAGATGATCGTCGGCGCGTTCGATCTCTACATGACACGGACCGCGCAGCGCACCAACGACGTGATGAAGGTGCTGACCGTCATCTCGGCCCTGCTGCTGCCGGCATCCCTCCTGGCCGGCATCTTCGGCATGAACATGCTGCCCGACATCTTCATGCACCAGTGGTTCTTCGTCGTCGTGATCGTCCTCATGGTCGCCGTGAGCGGCGGACTGCTGACGCTGCTCTATCGCCGCGGCTGGCTGTAGGCGGGCCGCGGCGCTCGGCGCCGCGTGGGGCGACCTTGGCGCCTGAGCCCGGTGCTATGCTCCCGCCATGGTCACGCACTGCCGCGGCCTCCCGCCTCGTCCTCGCCGTCGACCTCGGCACGTCCGGCGCCAAGGTCGCGCTCATCGGGATGGACGGACGCGTGGCCGCCTGGGAGTTCGAGCCGGTCGAGCTCATCGTGCTGCCGGGCGGCGGCGCGGAGCAGCGGCCGGACGACTGGTGGCGGGCCGTGGTCGCCGCGACGCGGCGACTCCTCGCCCGCCACGACGGTCCGGCCGCCGAGATCGCCGCCGTCTGCTGCAGCACCCAGAGCGAGGGCACGGTGCCCGTCGACGAGCACGGCGCGCCGCTCACCAACTGCATCCTCTGGATGGACATGCGCGGCGCGCCGCACCTGCGCCGTCAGTTCGGCGGGCCGCTCAGCATGCAGGGCATCAGCCTGCCGCGCATCCGGCGCTGGGTGAAGCTCACCGGCGGCATGCCCTCGCCGACCGGCAAGGACCCGGCGGCGCACATGCTCTTCATCCGCGACGAGCTGCCGGACGTGTACGAGCGCACGTACAAGTTCCTCAACGTGCCGGACTACCTGAACCTCAAGCTCACCGGCCGCATGGCCGCGAGCTACGACTCGATCATGACCAGTTGGGTGACCGACAACCGCGACGCGGACGACGTGAAGTACGACGCCGGGCTGGTGCGCGACTGTGGCATCGACGGCGACAAGCTGCCGGACATCGTGAAGTGCACCGACGTGCTCGGCCGGCTCACGCCGGCGCGCGGCCGAGGAGCTGGGGCTGGCGCCGGAGACGCAGGTCGTCGCCGGCGCCATCGACACCACGGCCGCCGCCATCGGCGCCGGCGCCACGGACGATTTCGACGTGCACCTCTATCTCGGCACGTCGTCCTGGCTCGCCGCGCACGTGCCGTTCAAGAAGACCGACGTGTTCGCGAGCATCGCGTCGCTGCCGTGCGCGCTGCCCGGCCGCTGGCTGCTCACTGCGCTGCAGGCCACCGCCGGCGGCAACCTCACCTGGCTGCGCGACAACGTCCTCTACCACCAGGACGAACTGCTGGCCGAGGAGGAACAGCCGGACGTGTTCAAGATCTTCGACCAGATCGCGGGGCGCGTGCCGCCCGGCAGCAACGGCGTGCTCTACACGCCGTGGATCTGGGGGGAGCGCGCCCCGGTCGACGACCGCAGCCTGCGCGCCGGCCTCTTCAACCTCTCGCTCGAGTCAACACGCGCGAGGACATCGTGCGCGCCTTCTTCGAGGGCGTCGCCCTGAACACGCGCTGGCTGCTGAAGCCCGTGCGCAAGTTCCTGGGCCGCCCCGTCGAGGCCGTCAACCTGGTCGGCGGCGGCGGGCAGTCGGACGTCTGGTGCCAGATCGTGGCGGACGTCCTCGGCGTGACCGTCCGCCGCGTCCGCGACCCCATCCAGGCCAACGCCCGGGGAGCGGCGTGGATCGCCGCCGCCGGGCTCGGCGAGATCGCCTTCGCCGACGTGCCGGCGCTGGTCGAGTTCGACGGCGAGTTCGTGCCGTCGACCACGGCCCGCGAGGTGTACGATGCGCGCTACCGGACCTTCCTCGAGATCCACAAGCAGATGCGTCCGGTGTACCGGCGCATCAACCGCGGGGGCGGACGACGTGAGCGGACGGGCTGAGGAGCGGGAGCGCAGGGCAGTCGAGCGCGGCTACCGGGTGTACGGCTACCGCTGGGTGGTCCTCGGGGTCGTCATGCTGGTCAACTTCGTCATCCAGATGCTCTGGATCGGCTACGGGTCGATCATCGCCGACGCCGCAGACTACTACGGCGTGTCGCACCAGCTGGTGACGCTCCTGGCGATGGTGTTCATGATCGCCTTCATCCCGCTGTCGCTGCCCGCGGCCTGGGTCATCGACAGCCGCGGGTTCCGCGCCGCCGTCGGGTTCGGCGTCGTGCTGATGGGCGTCTTCGGCGTGCTGCGCGGGCTCTCGGGCAGCAACTACACGCTCGTCCTTCTCTGCACCATCGGCATCGCCGTCGCCCAGCCGTTCCTGCTCAACTCGTGGACCAAGGTGCCGGCCAACTGGTTCGCACCAGGCGAGCGTGCCACCGCCGTGGGGCTGATCACGCTGGCGAGCATGCTCGGCGTCGGCGCCGGCCTGGCGCTCTCGCCGGTGTTCATCGGCAGCATGTCCATCGGCACGATGCAGCTGGTCTACGGCGCCGTCGCCGCGGTGAGCGCGGTCGCGTTCCTCGCGCTCGCGCGCGAGCGGCCGGCGACCTCGCCCGGGCCCGCCGGCGAGGAGGCCCGGGCGCTCATGCTGGACGGCCTCAAGCACGCCGTCACCGTCAAGCCGTTCCTCGTCATCCTCGCGATCGCGTTCGTGATCATGGGCGTGTTCAACGGCGTGACCAGCTGGATCGGCGACATCGTCCTGCCGCGCGGGTTCGGCGCCGACGACGCGGGCCTGCTCGGGCTCGTGATGCTCGTCGCCGGCGTGATCGGCGCCGTCGTCCTCTCGGCGACTGTCCGACCGCCAGGGCAAGCGCATCCGCTACCTCGTGCTCACGCTGGCGCTCGCCATCCCCAGCCTCATCGGCGTCGCCTTCGTCTCCACGAGCCTGCTGCTGTACGTCAGCTCGGCCGCCCTCGGCTTCTTCATCGTCGGCGCCCTGCCGATCGGCATGCAGTACGCGGCGGAGGTGACCTACCCCACGCCCGAGGGCACGTCCAACGGGCTGGTGCAGCTGTGCGGCCAGTGCTCGGTGGTCTTCGTCTACATCATGGGGCCGCTGCGCACGGAGAGCGGCTCGTTCGCCGTCTCGCTGGTGCTGATGAGCGTGCTGCTGGCGGTGAGCGCCGCCGTCGTCTCGCGGCTTCAGGACGCGCCGCCCCGGGGAGAGGTGGACGCGGAAGCGCATGCTGACGTCCGTCGGACCCGCCGCCGGGGCGGCCGCGGCCGCGACTGCGCCCGTCGGGCCGGATGCGCCGCGCCCACCCGCTCCGATAGGCTAGCGCGGTGACACTGGCGAGCGGCCTGGGGGGGTTCGCGTGAGCACGACGACCAGCCCAGACGTGAGGGGCGCCGGGGCGGACGCATCCGCCGGCAACGGCAACGGCAACGGAGCCGGCGCGGCGAACGGCGGGCTCGCGACGCCCGGTCGCCGTCCCGGCCCGCAGGAGCGGACGGCGTTCGTCGCCTGCATCGTCGCCATCGTCGTCTACCTGGTGCTCGCCTACTTCGTCTTCGTGCGCCCCGGCGTGCACCGGGAGGACCACGTCCTGGCGGTGCTGCATCCCGGCGGCCATCCTCGGCCTCAGCGCGGAGCTGTACCCGCGCCTGCCGGCCGGCCTGCGCGCCTCCCTCGCGCTCTTCTTCGGCGTGATCGGTCTCGTCACCGGCGTCGTGCAGGTCGACCGTCTGAGCGTCGAGGGCGTCAGCGCCTCCGCCGTCTGCGGCCTGCTGCCGCTCGTGGCCGGCGCGGTGCTCACCGCCATGGGCATCTGGCTGGCGCTGACCTCGCGCAAACGCGGCGGGCCGCTGTGGTGGACCATCCTCCGCCGCGCGCTCATCGCGCTCGTGGCCCTGTTCCTCGTGTACTGGGTCGTCCTGCCCGTCAGCCTGGCCATCGTCGCGACGGAACGGCCGAATCCGGCGACCAGGATCGGGGACCTCGGGCGCCCTCACGAGAAGGTGACGCTGACCACCCGGGACGGGCTGAAGCTCGGCGCCTGGTACGTGCCCTCGCGCAACCACGCGGCGATCGTCACGTTCCCGCGCGCCTGGACCATCCGTCAGGCGCGGATGCTGGTGAAGGCGGGCTACGGCGTGCTCCTGGTGGACCCGCGCGGCTACGGCACGAGCGAGGGCGACCCCAACGCCTACGGCTGGGGCTCGACGCGCGACGTCGACGCCGCCGTGGCGTGGCTGCGCCGCCGTCCCGACGTGCAGCGGCGGCGCATCGGCGGCCTCGGCCTCTCGATGGGCGGCGAGGTGATGATCGAGGCCGCCGCCCGCAACCCCGGCCTCAAGGCTGTGGTGAGCGAGGGCGCCGGCATCCGCTCCGTCCGCGAGTCGCTGCTCCGCCGCGGGCCGAACTTCGTGGAGAAGGCGCTGCAGTTCCCCCAGGACCTCATGCAGACCGTCGCCGTCTGGGTGCTGAGCGGCGAGACGGTCCCCATGTCGCTCAAGAACGCGTCGCTTGCTGATCTCGCCGCGCGCCGTGTTCTTCATCTACGGCCAGGACGGCCAGGCGGTCGAGAAGGCCGTGAACCCGGTGTACTACGACGCCGCGTTCGCGCCCAAGGCCATCTGGGAGGTCCCGGGCGCGGGCCACACGCGCGGGATCGAGACGCAGCCGCTGCAGTACACGAGCCTGGTGGTCGGCTTCTTCGACCGGACGCTGCTGGCCGAGTAGCGGGCCGCCCTGTCAGCCACACGCTAGCCGCGCGCCTCCCGAGGCGGTCCGGGCGACCAGCCCGGCGGATGGCTCGGCGAGTCCGCCATCTCCTCGACCTCGAACAGCAGGTCGTCCTCGGTGCAGTACAGCCAGTCCTCTCCCGGCTCGTAGGACTGCATGATCGCGTGGCCGGTCTCGTGGGCGTGCCTGGTCGCGTGCTTGCCCGGGGAGGAATCGCAGCACCCGACGTGGCCGCAGACGGTGCACCGGCGCAGGTGCATCCACCGGCCGCCGGTCTCCATGCACTCCTTGCAGCCATCGCCGCTGGGCTCGACTCCGAGGACGATCTGGTCGAGGTGTCTGCACTCGTCGCTCATGGCGTCTCTCCTGTGGGAGCTTGCCGGGGTCGGCCGGGACAGATCCAGGCCGGGTCCCACCCGGCCAGAGAGGCCCCGGCCGCATAGGTCGAGTCGAGGAAGGCGAGAAGCGCGGCCTCGGGGTCAGGCGCCGTGCGCACGTCGTCGTAGTCGAGGATGAACTCGCCCAGCGTGGGGTCCCAGCGCGCGGCGGCGGGCTCGGGATCGACCTGCTCGATCCCCTCCGGCTTCGGGTGCGTGAAGGAGTAGTAGGCCGGGCGGGGATAGGCCGCGCTGCCCGGCCACCAGCCGGCCTCGACGAGGTCCTCGTCCATGGCGTTGCGGCCGATGTACCCGGGGTCTGGGTCCAGGGGCACCGAGGTGCCGCCGAGGCGCACGTCGCGCAGGTCGAACGTGCCCCACATGAAGCCGATGGGCGGCGTCTTGCGGCTGAAGCAGGCGCGGTAGCGCTCCATCACGCCGGCGCTCGTGTGCATGGCCTGGAACCAGGCCTCCACGAGCGCGTGGTCGTACGGGCGCGGCGCGGAGTCCTTCGGGAAGGGCACCGGGTCGATGACTTCCTGCGGCTTCTCGTTGATCGTGACGGCGACGCCGGTCCCGGCGAGCGCGCCGAAGAAGCGCTCGTGCCAGCCGGCGACGCTCATGGGGCCGAGCTCGAAGCCGCCGATCGTGCCCCAGGAGGTCGTGATGCCGATCTCGTGCCGTGCGAAGTCCGCGTTCACGGTGAAGGTACCGCCCCGCCAGGGGACCGGTCCGGTCGTGAGGCCCGTGCTGGTCAGCCCCAGGACCACGTTCGCCCACTGCGGTTCGAAGGGCTTGAGCAGCGTCAGCTTGCCGACCATCTGCAGCCCCATGTGGAGCAGGTGCATGGTCGGTGCGAACGCCTCCCACGCCTCGTAGGCGAGATCCGGCCAGCGAGGCTTGCCGGGTGCGGTGTCGGTCATCGCTCCTCTCTCGGTGGGTCGTTCGTCCCGGAAGTGTTCCCCCGGTCGGGTCGCCTCACGCGCGCAGGCTCACGTCGACCAGACTCATGTACGCGGGCGGCACCGGCGCGGCGTACGCGAGAAGGGGCGCGGGCGACTGGTCTTCAGTCTCCCGCGCCCCTTCGGGGTCACACGAGTGCTTCAGCGCGTCACTCCTCGACGTTCCTGGGACGCCGCCGCGCCAGCACGAACGCGACGATGGCGACGACGGCCACGACCGCCACGATGACGGCCACGATGACGCCGGTGTTGCCGCCGCTGTCGGCGGCGGTCTCCGTCGCCGTCACCGGCTTCAGGTTCACGTAGGTGTCTCTGAGCATGTTGCGGAACGCGGCGCCGTCCTGGGTCTTGGGCACGTGGCTGTACCCGGTCCAGGTGTCGGTGCGGAAGGCCTGCACCAGCGTGTTGTACCAGAGGACGGAGTAGGGCGCGTCGGCGTACAGGATCTGCTGCATCTCCTTGACGAGCTGCTGCCGCTGCGCCGGGTCGACCGCCTCGGACTGCTGGATGTAGAGCGCGTCGTACTGCGGGTTGGAGTACTCGGAGTCGCTGCCGTTCAGGATCTGGTCGGTGGTGAACGTGCTGAGGATGTAGCCGGGGTCGATGTCGGCCGTCCAGCTCCAGATGTACAGGTCGTTGTCGGCGTTGTCGTAGTTCAGGTCGTAGAACGCGTTCTCGTCCATCACCTGCAGCTCGGTGCCGATGCCGACGTCCTTCAGGTACGAGGTGATCTTCTTGGCCGCGGTGATGTCCATGGGGTACTCGTTGAACGCGGCCAGCCGGAACTTGAGCTTGTTGCCCTTGGCGTCCTCACGGATGCCGTCGGCGCCCACCTTGTAGCCCGCCTCGTCGAGGATGGCCTTGGCCTTCTCCGGGTCGTAGGTGCGCAGCTGGTCGGCCGGCACCTCCCAGCGGAAGAACGTGTCCACGGGCGAGAGCAGCGACGAGGCGGGCTGGGCCAGGCCGGCCATGGCGATGCTGGCGATGCCCTCCTTGTCGATCGCGTAGTCGATCGCGATGCGGATGTTCTTGTCGAGCAGCAGCTTGTTGCCCTTGCTCTTGGGGCTGTCGTAGCTGTTCATGCCGAGCTCGTGGAAGCCGAGGCCGGGGGCCGCGACCGAGGTCGAGCCGGGCACGCTCTTGAGGCTCTGGAAGAAGCCGGGGTCGAGCTCGATGGCGGCGTCGAGATTGCCGGCCTTGTAGTCGGCCACGACGCCGTCCTGCGTCTGGTACATGTTGAAGAAGACCTGGTCGACGGCCGGGTCGACGCCGAAGCCGTCCTTGTAGTACTCGTTCTTCTCCATCTTGACGTACTTACCGTTCTTGACCTCGGTCACGTGGAACGGCCCGCTGGAGACCATGGGCACGTTCGGCCAGGACTCCGACTTGTTGTCCGGGACGTCCTTCCAGATGTGCTCCGGCAGGATGGGGACGTACAGCGCGGTCATGACGGCGTTGGGCTTCTTGGAGGTGATGACCACGGTCTGGTCGTCGGGCGCCTCCACCTTGGTCACGTTCGGGAAGTAGCCGATGTACATCCCGATCTCCTGGCGCAGGATGCGGTTGTACGTGTACGCGACGTCGCGCGCGGTGAGCGGCTGACCGTCGCTCCACTTCACGTTGGGGCGGATGTGGAAGGTCCAGACCTTGCCGTCCTGGGTGATCCCGCCGTTCTCCACGCTCGGCACCTCTGTCGCGAGGTCGGGCACCGGCTTGAAGTCGGCGTCGTACCAGGTGAGGAAGTTGTAGCCCACACGGAAGCACTCCCACGGGATCGTGCTGTAGGTCGAGAACGGATTCATGTTGTCGACCTCGCTCTGGAGGCCGATGCGGTAGATCACCGGCGCGTCGGACGCGGCCGGCGACGGCGAGTCGGCGGCCGGCGCGAACGCCGGCAGGGCGGCCAGGGCGAGAAGCGCGAGCAAGACGGCGGCCGGCAGTGCGAGCCGACCGAGACGGCGGTTGTGCATCGATCCTCCAGGCTGTGGTACCCCCCGGTCCACGAAGCGCGGCCGGGACCTCTGACGGTCAGTCTATCGACCGGCTCGTTCGTGAGCACTCCACGAGACGGCCAGCGCGACCGTGGGCGTTCAGTACCGATGGGCGGGGAGGGCCGCCGCCCGAGGGCGCATGCGCCTGAGCGGCGGCTCCTCGCCGCGGGCGTCAGGACGCCTCGTCCAGCGCCTCCTCGAACTGACTGGCGTAGAGGGCGTGGTAGAAGCCCTGCGCGGCCATGAGCTCCTCGTGGCTGCCCTGCTCGATGATCGCCCCCTTGTCCATCACGAGGATGATGTCGGCGCCGCGGATGGTGGACAGCCGGTGCGCGATGACGAAGCTCGTGCGGTCCTTCATGAGCTCCGCCATCGCCTGCTGGATGAGCACCTCGGTGCGCGTGTCCACCGAGCTGGTCGCCTCGTCGAGGATGAGGATGTCCGGGTCGGCGAGGAACGCGCGGGCGATGGTGAGCAGCTGCTTCTCGCCCGCCGAGACGTTGGTGGCGTCGTCGTCGAGCACGGTGTCGTAGCCGTCGGGGAGCGCGCGCACGAAGTGGTCCACGCGCGCGGCCTTCGCGGCCGCGCGGACCTCGTCCTCGGTCGCGCCCTCGCGGCCGTAGGCGATGTTCTCGCGGATGGTGCCGCTGAACAGCCAGGTGTCCTGCAGCACCATGCCGAACAGGCGGCGCAGGTCGCTGCGCGAGATGTGCCGGGTGTCCACCCCGTCCACGCTGATGACGCCGGCGTCGATGTCGTAGAAGCGAAGCAGCAGGTTGACGAGAGTGGTCTTGCCGGCGCCGGTCGGCCCGACGATGGCCACGGTCTCACCCGGCGTGACGTCGAGCGTGAGCCCGGTGATGAGCGGGGTGTCGGGCTCATAGCGGAACCACACGTCGTCGAGCTCGACGTGTCCGCTGGTGTGCTCGAACAGCACGCACTCGGCCGGATCGGGCGTCTCCTCCGGCTCATCGAGGAGCTCGAACACGCGCTCCGACGACGCCGCGGTGCTCTGCAGCACGTTCATGATGCTGGCCACCTGGGTGATCGGCATCGTGAACTGCCGCGAGTACTGGATGAACGCCTGGACGTCGCCCAGCGAGATGCGGCCCGTCGCCACCATCAGGCCGCCGACGACGGCGATGGCGACGTAGTTGAGGTTCATCACGAAGTTCATCACCGGCATGATGATCCCGGAGATGAACTGGGCCTTGAAGCTCGCCTGGTAGAGCGACTCGTTCTGCTCGTCGAACGTGGCGATGGCCGGTCTGCTGGCGGCCGAACACCTTGACCACGTTGTGGCCGGTGAACATCTCCTCCACGTGGCCGTTGAGGTCGCCGGTGCGTCTCCCACTGCTTCGCGAACTGCTTCTGCGAGCGCTTGGCGATGATCATCGTGATGACCACCGAGATGGGCACCACCAGCACCGAGATCAGCGCCAGCAGCCAGCTGATGGTGAGCATCATGATGAGCACGCCGATGATCGTCAGCGTCGAGGTGATGATCTGCGTCAGGCTCTGCTGCAGCGACTGCGAGATGTTGTCGATGTCGTTGGTCATCCGGCTGAGGACGTCGCCGCGCGGGTGGTCGTCGAAGTACTTGAGCGGCAGGCGCGCCAGCTTCTCGTCTGCCTGCCGTCGCAGCCTGTAGATGGTGCGCTGCGCCACGCCGGCCATGATGTACGCCTGCAGCCAGGCGAACAGCGCGCTGAGCAGGTACACGCCGACGAGCAGGAGCGAGCGTGCGCGCGAGTGCGTTGAAGTCCACGCCATGGCCCGGGTTCAGCGTCATGCTGGAGACCATGTCGGCGATGCGGTCCTGGCCCTTGGCGCGCAGGCCGGCGACGGCTTGCTCCTTGGTGACGCCGGCCGGGATCTGTTTGCTGACGACCCCCTCGAAGAGGATGTTGGTGGCGTTGCCGAGGATCTTGGGGCCGACCACGGCGAAGGCGACGCTGACGACCGCGAGCAGCACCACCAGGATGAGCAGGACCCGCTCCGCCTTGAGCATGCCGGCGAGGCGGCGCATGGTGCCCTTGAAATCCTTGGCCCTGGCGGTCGGCATCACCAGCGCGTGGCCGCCCGGCCCGCCGGGGCCGGGCCCCTGGGGACCGCGCGGGCGCGGCGGCGCCGCGTCGCCGCCGGACTTCACGGGCTTCTTCTCCGCGTCGCGTCATGCCACCCCCTCCACGCCGAGCTGCGAGGTGACGATCTCGCGGTAGGTCTCGCTGGTCTCGAGCAGCTGCTCGTGGGTGCCGATGCCGGCGACGGTGCCGTCGTCGTCGAGCACGACGATCTGGTCGGCGTGCATGATCGTGCCGACGCGCTGCGCGACGATGATCACCGTCGCGCCGGCGGTGTGCTTGCGCAGCGCCGCGCGGAGCCTGGCGTCGGTCGTGACGTCCAGCGCGGAGAAGCTGTCGTCGTAGATCTGGATCTTCGCCTGCTTGGCCAGCGCCCGGGCGATGGCGAGGCGCTGGCGCTGGCCGCCGGAGACGTTGGCGCCTCCCTGGGCTACGGGCGCCTCGAGCTGCTCGGGCATGGCCTCGACGAACTCGCGGCCCTGGGCGATCTCGAGGTACCGCCAGAGCTGCTCGTCGGCCGCATCCGGGTCGCCGTGGCGCAGGTTGTCCGCCACGGTGCCGCCGAAGAGGAACGACTTCTGCGGCACCAGGCCGATCCTGCGCCACAGGTCCTGCTGCGCCATGTCGCGCACGTCCACCCCGTCCACCAGCACGCTGCCGCCGGTGGCCTCGTAGAAGCGCGGGACGAGGCTGATCAGCGTCGTCTTGCCGCTGCCGGTGCTGCCGACGATGGCCGTGGTCTCACCCGGCTGCGCCGTGAAGCTGATGCCGCTGATCACCGGGTCCTCGGCCCCCGGGTAGCGGAACTCCACGTCGCGGAACTCGACCAGGCCGGTCTCGGTCGCGGGCTCCACCGGCTGCTCCGTGTCGACGATCGTCGGCTGGGTGTCCAGCACCTCCATGATGCGCTGCGCCGAGACGGCCGCGCGCGGGACCATGACGAACATGATCGTGGCCATGAGCACCGAGAACAGGATCTGGACGATGTAGGTGAGGAAGGCGGTGAGGTCGCCGATGGGCATGCTGCCGTCGGCGATCAGCTTGCCGCCGAACCACATGATGGCGACGGTCGAGAGGTTCAGGATGATCGTGAGCACCGGGAACATGAGCGCGAACAGGCGCCCGACCTTGAGCGTCGTCGTGGTCAGGTCCTCGTTGGCGACGTCGAAGCGCTGCTCCTCGTACACGGTGCGGTCGAAGGCGCGGATGACGCGCACGCCGCTCAGGAACTCGCGCGTGACCTGGTTGATGCGGTCGATCTTCTTCTGCATCGACATGAAGAGCGGGATCGCCCGCGTCATGACCAGTCCGATGAAGACGCCCATGATGGGGATCGCGACCAGGATGACGGCGGAGAGCGGGACGTTGAGGCGCAGCGCCATGATGATGCCGCCGATGGCCGTCATCGGCGCGGCGAGGACGACGTTGAGCATCATGAGCACCACCATCTGCACCTGCTGCACGTCGTTGGTGGTGCGCGTGATGAGCGACGGCGGGCCGAACGTGTTGACCTCGGCCTGCGAGAAGCTCTGCACGCGGCGGAACAGCTTGCCGCGCGTGTCGCGGCCGAGTCCCATGGAGGTCTTGGATCCCCAGTAGACGGCGGCGATCGAGGCGAGGGCGTAGACGAGCGTGACGCCGAGCATCAGGGCGCCGACCTGGATGATGTAGGCGGTGTCGCCGGTCACGACGCCGTTGTTGATGATGTCGGCGTTGAGCGTCGGCAGGTAGAGGTTGGCGATCACCTGCACGAGCACGAGGACGAGCACGATGACGAGCTGCCAGCGGTACGGACGCAGGCCGGTGCGCAGGAGGCGGATCACCGCGGCTCCTCCGGCTCGTCGGCGACGAGCTCGATGCGGTCGCCGAGCTTCTCGAGCAGGCGGGCGAGCTCGCGCCGTTCGCGCTCGGACAGCGCCCCGAACGTCAGCTCGACGTACTCGCCGGCGGCCGCGTGCATCTCGCGCTCCTGGACGCGGCCGGCGTCGGTGAGCTCGACGCGCACGAGCCGGGCGTCGGCGGCGTCGGGACGACGCCGCACCAGCCCGGCGCGTTCCATCGAGCCCACCATCTTGGTCACCGTCGGCGACGAGACGTGCAGCGATCTGGCCAGGTCGCGCTGCGTCACGTCGTCCGCGGCCGTCAGCAGGCGCAGACACATCGCCTGCCCGTGGTGGATCCCGTGGCGGGCGAACGCGCGCATGAGCGCGCGATGGTGCAGGCGCAGCGCGCGGTGGAAGGCGCGGAACGCGCGCGTGGACACGTCGTCCACGCCCGGCAGGGACGTGGGCATGAGGTGGGGCACGGAGGTGTTCGCCTGCTCGTCGGGTTTCACGGGCGAGAATGGTAGCAGGCTAAAGGTTAGGAGGCAAACGAACATCTCCGGGTCCCTCGAACCCGCCGTGCCGTCCCGCGCGTCCCTCCCTCAGGCTCGCCCGCGAGGTTCCATACCTCGCGCCGGGGTAGGTACCCTTGAGAAGGGTCCTGCCTGTTCTCGCGGAATCCCCGAGTACAGACCGAGACGATGGCTGCTGCAGTGACGACAGACCGGGCCGAGGCCCGCAGACGGCGGCGCCGGGCGGCGTTCCGCTTGGCGCTGCGCTACGCGCTGGTCTATGCCGTCGTGGCCATCGCCTGGATCGTCCTCTCCGACCGGGTCCTGGCCTGGCTGGACCTGCCGCACGACGTCGAGCACCTCGTGCTCGGTCGGTCAAGGGCGTCGCCTTCGTCGTCGTCACTGCGACGCTGCTGATGGTGCTGGGGTGGCGGTACTTCCGGAATCTGGAGGCCTCGCAGGAGCGGTACACCCGGCTGTTCGAGAACGCGGTGGAGGGACTCACCGTGTTCAAGGTCGTGCGCGACCGCGAGGACAGGGTCGCCGACCTCGAGCTGGTCGACATGAACCCCACGCAGCGCCGGCGCACCGGCCTCACGCGGGAGCAGGCCATCGGCAGGCGGCTGAGCCGGTCCGATGGCCTCGACGAGCGGACGCGCTCGTACCTGGAGGTGGTGGCGAGCGCGGTCGGCACCGGCACGCCCGCCCGGTCCGAGCTCTACGTGGAGAGCGAGGATGCCTACGAGCTCCTCGAGGCCTACCCCGTGGGGCGCGACCGCTGGGCGCTCTCCGCGCTCGACATCAGCGGCGTCCGCCACGCGGAGCGGGCGCTCCGGCGGCAGGAGGAGAGCATCCGCCGGGCCTACGTCGACGTGCTCGACGCGGTCACCGGCGGCAAGCTGATCCTGCTCACCGACGAGGAGCTGGGCGGCCAGCTGGGCGTGCCGCTCACGGAGCCGGAGCGGGTGAGCGCGCCGCGCGAGCTCGCCGAGGCGCGCGGCCTGATCGTCCGCACCGCCGCGGAGAGGTTCCCCGACTGGGCGCCGCGTGTGGACGTGCGCACACCCGTCTGCGAGGCGCTCGTCAACGCGCTGCGTCACGCAGGCGGCGGCAGCTACCAGTTGTTCGCGCGCGACGACAAGCTGCAGGTGCTCGTGCGCGACGACGGCCCGGGGATCGACTTCCGCATGCTGCCCCGGGCCACCCTCCAGCGCGGGTTCTCGACGGCCGCGAGCCTCGGCATGGGATTCACGATCATGCTGCAGGTGTGCGAGCGGGTGCTGCTGAGCACGCGTCCCGGGCGCACGTCCGTGGTGCTCGAGTTCGCCGGCCGGCCGGCGCTCGTCGAGAGCCTCGAGGCCTTGAAGGCCGAGGCGTCGTGAGCCGGCCTCGGCGGTCCGCCGGCCGCCTCAGTCGGTCCCGGTGACCTCGCTCACGAACTCGCGGAACGCGGCGACGTAGGCCGCGACGTCGTCGCGGGTCGCGGCCACCGACATCGCCGGGCCGGCCGTGCTGATCGCCTCCCACACGCCCCGGTTGGCGAGGCACAAGCGGAGCAGGGCGTTGAGCTCCGGCTGCTCGTCGGCGTCGGCCTCGCGGGCGTCGCGCGCGAGGCGCCCGCTGAAGCTGATGCCCGAGCGCGGCCAGAGCCGCTGCACCTTCCAGGGCAGCCCGGCCTCGTCGACGACGGCCTCCAGGCCGTCGGCCAGCTGCGGCGCCCAGCGCCGCCGCCCGCTCGTAGGCCTCCGGGGTGAGCACCTCCGTGAGCACCGCTCGCGCCGCCGCCATGCTGAGCGCGTTGGCGAACAGCGTGCCGCCGGTGGCGAGCTCTCCCGGCTGACCGGCCAGGCTCTCGCCGCGCTCGAAGGCCGCGGCGAGCTCGGCGGTCATGCCGTAGGCGCCCAGCGGCAGCCCGCCGCCGACCGCCTTGCCGACCACCACCGCGTCGGGCTCCAGCCGCCACTTCTGCGCCAGGCCGCCGGGCGCGCAGATGAGCGTGTGCGTCTCGTCCAGCAGAGCAGCGTGCCGGACGCGCGCGTGAGTCCGCGCAGAGCGTCGTGGAAGCCGGGATCGGGCAGCACGACGCCTTCGTTGGTGAGCGCCGGCTCGGTGAACACGCAGGCGTAGTCGCCGGCGGCGAGGGCGCGCTCGAGCGCGCCGACGTCGTTGAAGCCGATCACGTCGATGTCGCGGTCTGCGGCCGGCGCCAGGCCGAGGTACGAGAGCCGGCCCTCGCCGGCGAACGCCGTCAGCATCTCGTCGCCGTGGCCGCCGTAGTTGCCGGTGAACGTGAGGACCTTGAGCCGGCCGGTGGCGTGACGGGCCAGCCGGAGCGCCTCCGTGTTGGCCTGCGAGGCCGACAGGGTGAACTGCCAGGAGGGCAGGCTCCAGCGCCGGGCGAGCTCCTCGGCCACCACCAGGGCGTCCTCGGTGGGCAGCATGAACTGGGAGCCGGCGGCCACGCGCCGCTGAACGGCGCGCACGACCGGCTCCGGGTCGATGCCGCAGAAGGTGCTCTTGTCGCCGACGTTGGTGTCCAGGAACCGGCGGCCGTCGGCGCAGGTGAAGTGCGCGCCGTGCCCCTCGTCGATCCAGACCGGCGGGTGGGCGAAGTAGCTCGCCATCCAGCTCATGGGCACGCCGTGCGGCATGTGCGCGCGGGCGCGCTCGCGCAGCTGCAGGCAGCGCGGGTGCTCGCGCGCATAGCGCTCGCTCTCACGCAGCCACAGCTCGTCCACGCGCCTGGGATCGACGCCCGCCCGTTCGTCCATGCGGCGGACTATAGCAGGCTTGGCTCGCGCGCATCCGGTCGCCCCTGACCTCGTGCTCGACCTCGGCGAAGTCGAGTGCCACGAGCACCGACGCCGCCTTCGGCTGAGTGCCCGTCGTCGACGCCGCCGGGCATCGGCCGGCGACGCGCCGGGAAGCACCCCACCATGAGCGATGGGCAGACAGCACCCGGCGACCGGACGCCCGCTCGGGCCACGGTGGTCCTCGAGGCTGAGGGACAGTGGTTCGCCGACGAGGGCCGTATCGTCGAGGGCGGGCTGAGCGCGCACGCCGGCGTCCTCTCCGCGCGGGCCAATCCCGTGGCGCAGACGGTGACCGTCACCTACGACCCCGCGGTCACGGATCCGGAGGATCTGCGCCGGTACGTCGTCGAGTGCGGCTATCACTGCGCCGGCGAGTCGGCGCCGCGGCACGTGTGCGCGCCGCTCGCGCCGCCACCACCGGCCGCCGGCGTCCGGATGCACGAGGGCGGCGGGCACGTGGGCCACGGCGGCATGTCCATGGCGCAGATGGCCCGCGACCTGCGCGACCGGTTCGTCGTCGCGGCCGTGCTGGCCGTGCCAATCATGCTCTGGTCGCCCATGGGCACCGCGCTTCTCGGCCGCGCCCTCCCTGTCCCCTTCGGCCTCTCTTCGGAAGTCTTCCAGTTCCTCCTCAGCCTGCCGGTGGTCTTCTACTCCTCGGCGGTGTTCTTCCGTGGCGCCGTGCACGCGCTGCGAGCCCGGACCCTGGACATGATGGTGCTGGTGGCGGTCGCCATCGGCGCCGGCTGGGGCTACTCCGTTGCGGTGACGTTCTGGATCGACGGTGAGGTGTTCTACGAGGCCGCCGCCTTTCTCGCCGCGTTCGTCCTGCTGGGGCACTGGCTGGAGATGCGGGCGCGGGGCGGCGCCAACGAGGCGATCCGCACGCTGCTCGACCTCGCGCCGCCGATGGCTGTGGTGCTGCGCGGCGGCGAGTCCGTCGAGGTGCCGACCAGCGAGGTGGCCGTCGGCGACGAGTTGCTGATCCGGCCCGGGGCCAAGGTGCCGGTGGACGCGCAGGTGCTCGACGGTGAGAGCCACGTCGACGAGTCGATGGTCACCGGCGAGAGCATGCCGGTGTCCAAGCGCGCCGGCGACGCACTCGTCGGAGCGACCATCAACGGCAACGGCGCGCTCCGGGCGCGGGCGAGCGCCGTCGGCGCCGACACCGCGCTCGCCCAGATCGTCAAGCTCGTGCAGGAGGCGCAGAGCAGCAAGGCGCCGGCTCAGCGCCTCGCGGACCGGGCCGCGTTCTGGCTCGTCCTCGTGGCGCTCGTGGGTGGCGCCGTCACCTTCTTCGTGTGGCTCGGCCCGGCCGGCGCCGGGGTGTCCACGGCCCTGCTCTTCGCCATCACAGTGGTGGTCATCACCTGCCCCGATGCGTTGGGGCTGGCGACGCCGACGGCGGTCATGGTCGGCACCGGTCTGGGCGCACGGCGCGGCATCCTGTTCAAGAACGCGGTCGCCCTGGAGCAGATGGCCGGTCTGGATACGGTGGTCTTCGACAAGACCGGGACGCTCACGGAGGGCCGGCCGGCCGTCGTGAGCGTCACCGCCCTGGGCGCGTTCGGCCGCGACGAGGCGCTCGGTCTGGCCGCGGCCGTCGAGAGCCAGAGCGAGCATCCGCTGGCGCAGGCGGTCGTGAGAGCCGCGCAGGCGAGCCTGATTCCCGCGCGGCCGGCTTCGCGGTTCGTGGCGGTGCCCGGACACGGGGCGATCGCGGAGGTGGACGGCCGGCGCGTGCTCGTGGGCAACGCGCGGCTGCTGCAGATGGAAGGCGTGGGGGCGGCAGTCGTCCAGACTCGGGCCGAGACACTCGCCGGGGCCGGCCGCACGGTCGTGTACGTGGCCGTGGACGGGCGCCCGGCGGCACTGCTCGCCGTGGCCGACCGGATCCGGCCCTCGGCCGCCGCTGCCGTCGCCGACCTCCGCCGGCGAGGCCTGCGGCCGGTGATGCTCACGGGAGACACGGCGGCGACGGCGCAGCGCATCGCCGCCGAGCTCGGCATCGACGAGGTGCTGGCGGAGGTACTGCCCGACGGAAAGGCCGCCGCGGTCGAGGAGTTGCAGCGCCAGGGCCGCCGAGTCGCCATGGTGGGCGACGGTGTCAACGACGCCCCGGCCCTCGCCCTCGCCGACGTGGGCATCGCCATCGGCGCGGGCACCGACGTCGCCGTGGAGACCGCCGACGTGGTGCTGATGCGCTCGGACCCGGCGGACGTGGGCCGCGCCGTCGCCATCGGCCGCGGCACCCTGCGCAAGATGCGTCAGAACCTGGGCTGGGCGATCGGCTACAACTCCATCGCCCTGCCCATCGCCGCCGGCGTGTTCGAGCCGCTCGGGTTCACGCTCCGGCCGGAGATCGCCGCCATCTCGATGTCGGGCTCGAGTATCCTTGTGGCGGTGAACGCCCTGCTGCTCAAGCGCCTGGACCTGCCGCCGGACGTCGCCGCCGGGTCGCGGGCGGCGGCCGGGCCGACGGCGGGCGACACGGGATCGCCGGAGAGTGACTCCGCCCCGCGCCGGGGCGACGACGACGCCGTCCGGCCGGCGGCCTGACCGGATGCCCGCCACGGCGACTACTGGGCCACGCCGGGAGCCACGGCCAGGCCGCCGCACCGTACCTGGCTCGAACGCCGCCTCTGAGGCAGGGTGTTCCTTGGCGCGGCAAGCAGGCGCCCCGCGCTCGTGCGACGAATTGCCTAGTCGTCTCGTCACGCCGCAGGGAGGAGTCATGCGCAACCCCGTCGTCACCACACTCTCGCCCTTGGAGGAGCGGTGAACGAGACCATCCGGCTGCTCGACGCGCGCTGTTCGACGCGCGCCTACGATCCGACCCCGCTCACCGGCGAGGAGAAGCGCGCGGTGCTGCACGCGGCCATGCGCGCGCCGACGGCGGGCAACCTGATGCTCTACTCCATCCTCGAGATCGAGGACCAGGCGCTCAAGGACCGGCTGGCCCTCACTTGTGACGACCAGCCGTTCATCGCCCGGGCGCCGTGGGTGCTGCTGTTCGTCGCCGACTTCCAGAAGTGGATGGACCTGTTCGCCGCGTGCGGGTGCGACCAGATGCCCGGCGTGCCGCACGGCGTGACGCCGGGACTCGGCGACCTGCTGATGGCCTGCAATGACGCCCTCATCGCCGCGCAGAACGCGGTGGTCGCGGCCGAGTCGCTCGGCATCGGCTCGTGCTACATCGGGGACATCATGGAGCTCGGCGAGACGCACGCCGAGCTGCTGCAGCTGCCGCGCTACACCTTCCCCGCGGCGATGCTGTGTCTCGGCCGCCCCAAGGTGACGCCGCGGCGCACCGAGCGGTACGAGAACCACGTCGTGCACAAGAACGTGTACCGCAGGCTCACCGCGGCCGAGCTGGCCGAAGCCTCACGCGAGCTGGACGAGCTGCACGGAGTCCGCGAGTCGCGGCCGGGGATCAGCGGGTGCGTCCAGGACGTCTACGCGCGCAAGTTCACGGCCGGCTACGCCGCCGAGATGAACCGCTCGGTGGCGTGGTGGCTCGAGCGCTGGGATCGGGGTGAGGAAGCCGCCGCCGAGTAGCCGGGCGGCCTACCAGCCCCACGTGCCGGAGGCGACGCACCACGCCGGCACGGCGAACGTCACGAGCGCGATGACGGCGACCAGCGCGCCCGCCGCCCCGCGTCTCGTCATCCAGCTTCTGATGGTCACGGGAACCTCCTTTCGACCGCAGTCCCGTGACTGGAGTGTACCCGGCGGCATGCGGACGCGGGCGCTACCGCCTGGCGGCGCAGGACCGAGACTGGGCACCTGGGCCGTCTGGCGCGTACAGTGAGGGGGAGCGAAGCGAGGGGAGGATCGGGATGGACGACGTGGCCTGGCCCAGGCTTCACGAGCCGGACGAAGCGACGATCGCCGCCGCCGCGGCCGAGGTGACGGCCCGCACATCCGAGGCCCAGGTCCCCGGTCGCATGCCGGCGGTCTACCTGGGGCACGGTGCGCCGCCCCTCCTGGACGACGCGCTGTGGGTGGCCGAGCTGGCCGCCTGGGCCGCGGCGTTGCCGCGGCCCCGCGCCGTGCTCATGGTCTCGGCGCACTGGACGCAGGCGCCGCTCGCGCTCGGCGCCACGGAGGCCGGCGTGCCGCTCATCTACGACTTCTACGGCTTTCCCGACAGGTACTACGCGGCGCGCTACCCGGCGCCGCCGGCCCCCGAGCTGGCGCGGCGCGTCGCGGAGCTGGCCGGCGGCGAGCAGGCGGTGGCGCACGAGCCCAGCCGCGGTCTGGACCACGGCGCCTACGTGCCGCTGGTGGCCATGTATCCCGAGGCGGACGTCCCGGTGCTGCAGCTGTCGCTCCCCACGCTGGTTCCGGGACGGCTACTCGAGCTCGGCGCGCAGTTGCGGCCGCTGCGCGACGAGGGCGTCCTCATCGTCGGCAGCGGCTTCATGACGCACGGTCTGCCGTATCTGCGCGAGTTCGTCCTGGACGCGTCGCCGCCGGACTGGTCGAAGGACTTCGACCAGTGGGTGGCGGCGGCCCTCGGGGCCCGCGACGTGGCGGCGTTGAGTGCTTTCCGCGACGTGCCGTCGGCGCGGTACGCCCACCCGACCGTCGAGCACCTCGTCCCGCTCTTCGTGGCGCTGGGGGCCGCCCATCCGGACGGCGCGATGGCCACGCCCATCTCCGGCTTCTGGCTCGGGCTCTCCAAGCGCTCGGTGCAGTTCGCCTGACGCGCAGTGGGGTCGGGCCTCGCAGGTGGGCGCCGTCTGACGCCTCGGCCGCCGGTCGGCCGTACCGCCCTGCGGCGGCTTCCACATCCTGCCAGCGCAGTCGCGGGAAGCGCCCTCGTCCTGTGCTATCCTCGGGCCTCGTGAGCACCCCTGTACCGACACCTTCAGAGCGCGGCGACTTCATCCGCGAGATCGTCGCCGCCGACCTCCGCGAGGGCCGGGTCCAGTCCGTCGTCACGCGCTTCCCACCGGAGCCCAACGGCTACCTGCACATCGGCCACGCCAAGTCGATCTGCCTCAACTTCGGCATCGCCGGTGAGTTCGGCGGCCGCTGTCACCTGCGCTTCGACGACACCAACCCGATGAAGGAAGAGCAGGAGTACATCGACTCCATCGAGGCCGACGTCCGCTGGCTGGGGTTCGACTGGGGCGAGCACCTGTACTTCGCCTCCGACTACTTCGAGCAGCTGTACGAGTGGGCGGTCGCCCTCATCGAGGCCGGCAAGGCCTACGTGGACGACCTCTCGGCCGATGAGATCCGCGAGCACCGCGGCACGTTCACCGCGCCGGGCACGGACAGCCCCTGGCGCGACCGCCCAATCGCGGAGAACCTCGACCTGTTCGCGCGCATGCGTGCCGGGGAGTTCCCGGACGGCGCGCGCGTCTTGCGCGCGAAGATCGACATGGCCGCGCCCAACATCAACCTGCGCGACCCCGTGCTGTATCGCATCCTGCACGCGGAGCACCCGCGCACGGGCGACGCCTGGTGCGTGTATCCCACCTACGACTTCGCCCACGGGCAGTCCGACGCCATCGAGGGCATCACCCACTCCATCTGCACGCTGGAGTTCGAAGCTCACCGGCCGCTCTACGACTGGCTCATCCAGAACCTGCCGGTGCCGGCGGTGCCGCACCAGTACGAGTTCGCGCGCCTCAACCTCACGCACACCGTGCTCTCCAAGCGCGTGCTGCTGCGCCTGGTCAACGAGGGGCTCGTGCGCGGCTGGGACGACCCGCGCATGCCCACCATGTCGGCCCTGCGCCGCCGCGGCTTCCCCGCCGAGGGTGTGCGCGACTTCGCCACGCTTGTCGGCGTTGCCAAGGCCGACAACACCGTCGAGGTGGAGATGCTCGAGCACGCCGTGCGCGGCGTGCTCAACCGTCAGGCGCCGCGGCGCTTCGCCGTGCTCGACCCACTCAAGGTCGTGATCGAGCAACTACCCCGAGGGACAGACCGAGGAGATGGAGGTCCCCAACAACCCGGAGGACCCGTCCGCCGGCACGCGCAAGGTGGCCTTCTCCCGCGAGCTCTGGATCGAGCGCGACGACTTCATGGAGGAGCCGGTGCGCAAGTTCTTCCGCCTGGCGCCCGGCCGCGAGGTGCGGCTGCGCTCGGCGTACTTCGTCACCTGCGACGAGGTCGTCAAGGACGCCGCCGGCGACATCGTCGAGCTGCGCTGCAGCTACGACCCGGCGACGCGCGGCGGCGACGCGCCCGACGGCCGCCGCCCCAAGGCCACGCTCCACTGGCTGTCCGCCGCGCACGCGCTGCCGGCGGAGGTCCGCCTCTACGGCCATCTCTTCCGCAGCCCGTACCCCGGGTCGGACGGCCGCGACATCTTCGAGGACGTCGACCCGGACTCCGAGACCGTGCTGCGCGGCGGCTTCGTGGAGCCCTCGCTCGCCGACCTGCCCGTCGGCGAGACCGTGCAGTTCGAGCGGCTCGGCTACTTCTGCCCGGACCCCGACTCGGCGCCGGGCGCGCTCGTGTTCAACCGCACCGTCACGCTCAAGGACACCTGGGCCAAGCTGCAGAAGCAGGGACGGCAGGACTAGCGAGCGCAGCTCCGCTAGCGAGCGGGGCGGCGCCAGCGGGCACCGCTCACAAGGCCTGAGCCGCCCGCTCCAGTCCGTCCCGGCGGCCTCGCCGGAGCGCAAACCGCCCGCTCAGGCGAGATTCCTCGCGGCGGCGACGGTTGAGCGCGCCGCCGCCTCGGGGTAGACTCTCCACGTCGCTGGCGAGTGGCCTAATTGGCAAGGCACCTGACTCTGGATCAGGGGATTGAAGGTTCGAGTCCTTCCTCGCCAGCCACTTCCTTCTCTCCCCCCTCTGCGTAGCAACCGGGCGCCTCGCGCGATTTTCGCGTCGCCCGTCGACGGCAAACCCGTCCGACCGTCCGACCTCGCGGTATCCTCCGAAAGAGGAGAATCCGGAGACGGACGGGGGCATGGGGATCCAGGACTTCCACATCAGTCCGCTGCGACCGGCAGACGGCATCATCGTCGTCCGGGTGAGCGGCGAGATCGACATGACCAACAGCCTCGCCTTCAGGCAGCGTCTCTTCGGAGAGCTTGATGAGCAGGCGACGCAGGTGGTGCTCGATCTGCAGGCCGCGGACCGCGTCGACACGACCGGTCTGAGCGCCATTCTGGATCTGGCGAAGCGATGCGCACTCGAGGACCGGGACCTGGCGATCGTCTGCCCGGAGGGCTGGGTGCGCCGCGCCCTCGCCAACACCAGCCTGGACCAGGTGATCGACACCCACGCCACGCTCGATGAGGCGTTCGGCCAAGGCGGCGGCGCAGCTGAGGCACCCGGCCGGCCCTGGTCCGCCTGAAGCCTCGGCCGGCGGGGCGAACGACCAGGCGACGATGTTCGTCGCCGGCCTTCCATCTGCGGCCGCCGCTGCCGGCGTCCAGAAGGCCGTGAGCCGACTCCCTCGCTCGCCGACTTGATCAAGCGGGTTCTGTCACGTCCTTGGCGTCCGAGTCTGCGGCGGCATCCGCCTCGGTCCTGAGCGCATCGCTGTCGTCGGTAGCGCTGACCGGCTCGGCCGTGACGATGGGCGGGTCGGATGCAGGACCCGGCTCACGTTCATCGCGGAACGTCGGCGCCGGGGTACCCACCGCGTCGCTCCCAGTTGTTCCGCCCAGCTGTGCGCGCAGGCCCTGGAACGCTCGCGTCAGCACCTGGCGCGTGCGCGGATAGATGAGCGCACCGGCGACGAGCCCGGCGACCGCGACGACGACAGGGTCGTCCTGAGCAACCGCCGGGCGAAGCTGCGTCGTGGCTTCTCCCTCACCCGCTCGGCGCCGTGCTGCACCGACCCGACGATCCTGGCGAGATCGCTCCGCACCGCCGGGTCTGTCAGCACGTCACGTGGACTGCCGTGGGACACGTGTTCGACGAGGTCATTGGCCGCGCCCGCGATGTCCCTGAGCGCGGCGTGAATCTCGTCGTCCGTCATGATGCGGCGCACGTAGGGGGCGGCCGTCGCCGCGACGCGAGCCGTGGCGCCAACTCCCCTGATGGTCTGATTGATGCTCATGGTCGATCACTCCCTTTTGTGGTTGTGACTGGGACCTTCGGCTCGCGCTACCCTGGCCGCGTCTTGGCCGCAACTCGAAAGATGTCCATGCGATAGCCCTCCGTGAGATCGTCGCGCCCCCGCGAGCGGGGCTCGTACAGCGGGCCTACCCGGCTGGTGCGACGCTTGACAGCACCGCCGTTGAACCTCCGCGGTGGGGCGCCTCAGGGCAGATCGGACGTGGAGGGATAACCGGCGAACAGGTGCTCGTGGTCGTAGTGCTCGCGCACTCGCGCCAGGCGACGCCACGCGGACGGCGTGAAGGATCGCTCGGCGCCGTCCGCGCCGGCGAACAGGTCCGTCTCGCCGATGTACCGCCCGCTGGTCAGCGGCGAGAGCGCAGTCATGGTGTCGGCGAGCCAGCGCAGGTTTGGCGCCTCCTCGGCCTCCTCTTCCCACACGGCGTACGCCGAGGCATACAGTCGGCCGGCGGCGGCGAACGCGGATGGGAGCGGGTCCACGTCCGGCTCGCCCGGCGGCGACACCGTTACGAGGATCCAGGAGTGTGGGCTCGGTGCACGGGAGAGGGCGGTGATCATCGCCGGCGCCACGTCCCGAAAGGTATGGGCACTCCAGAGACAGTCGGCCGCCACGTGGCGGGCCGCCGGAAGCCGCGCCCCGGCCAGCTCGTACAGCGCCTGCTGGGGCGTCTCGCGACGCGCCTCCTTCTCCGCGAGGCCCCGCCGTCCCAGACCGCTCTCGAGTGGCGCCAGCAGCGCGTGAGACGCGCTGCGGGAGTCCGCGAAGGCCACCGCTGTGACCACCAGGACGGCCTCTCTCGCGGCTATTCCCAGCTCTTCGATGGCGGAGGGTGCGCGACCGAAGGCGACCGAGAGCTCGAGTCGCCTATCCAGGTCGGCAGCGATCCCGTCGATCCAGCCGGCGACCTCCTCGTGCTCCGACGCAGGGAAGGCGAAGCTGCTCGTCACGATGCTGCGCGGCGATGGGTAGACGCGCACGTGGAAGCGTGTGACGACGGCGAAGAAGCCGGGTCCCGCGCCGCGGGCAGCCCACAGCAGGTCCGCGTGGTCGGCGTCGTCGGCCGTGACGATCGCACCGTCGGCGGTGACCGCCTCAATGGCGGTGACGCTGTGACAGGCCGGTCCCCACGCGCCCGCGTTCCATCCCAGGCCGCCGCTCAGCAGGTAGCCGCCCATGCCAACGTCCCGGCTGTGGCCTGCGGGAAAGCCCAGCCCGCGAGCCTCGAGGGCGGTGGTCAGATCGCCGGATGTGAGGCCCGGGCCGAGGGCGGCCGTGCGCGTGCGAGCGTCGACGCTGACGCCGCCGATGGATGAGAGGTCCAGCAGAAGGGTGCCGTCGCGCAGGGACGCGCCGCACCAGCTATGACCACCTGAACGGATGGCAACGCCCAGGCCCTCGGCCCGGGCCGTCATGATGCCCTCCGCCACCTCGTCGGGCGATCGCGGCGTGATGATCAGCTCCGGGTAGCGCTGTGGCACCCTCCCGGCTGCCGCGAGGGCTCTCCGGCGAGGCTCGTAGGCGGCTTCTCCGCGGCGGATCATCGTGCTTGGGTCCTCTGATGCGGCGCCTGAGGGTCCGCCCGCGTCAGCGTCGCAGCAGCAGGACGATGACGACGATGACGATGATGAGCAGGATGATGCCGCCGCCGATGTACATGATGGCCTCCGGATCGCAGGCTTGGGACTCTCGGTCCCGTTTCCCAGCACCTACCTGACCGGCGGCACGCCCTAACCGATCGCCGTTGCGCAGGGGGGGCGGCGAGCCGGCCGTGCGGTCGCGCTCAGGTCTGTCTCAACTGGGCAACTGACCGCGTCTGCCCTGCGGGCAAGGGCCGAGCAGCACATCACTTGACGGCTCCGGGCCTGCTTGAGTGCGCTGAGGTGTTATGTTGACCGCACGAGTATCCGGATCGCTAGAGAGCGCTCCGGGGGTCGACGGCGAATCAAGGCTTCAACTGGAGGCGGAGTGCCAACGTCTACCGACTCACCTACGGGCGCGTACAGCCCACTGCCCAAGGTCCCCACGGGAATCAAGGGCTTCGACGAGATCACCGAGGGCGGACTGCCCAAGGGGCGAGTCTCCCTGGTCGCCGGCGCCGCCGGCTCAGGCAAGACCGTCTTCGCGATGGGCTTCCTCGTTCAACGGCGCTGAGAAGCACGGCGATCCCGGCTTGTTCGTGAGTTTCGAGGAGACGTCGCCTGATCTCGAGAAGAACTTCGCCTCGCAGGGCTTCGACCTGAAGCGCGCTCGCAGACGCAGGAACTCATCGCCCTCGATCACGTCCGCGTCGAGCGCAGCGAGATCGAGGAGACCGGTGAGTACGACCTCGAAGGCCTGTTCGTGCGCCTCGGGTCACGCGATCGACGCGATCGGCGCCAAGCGGGTCGTCCTCGACACCATCGAGGTCCCTTTTCAGCGGCTTCACGGACGAGATCATCATCCGCGCCGAGATCAAGCGCCTCTTCCACTGGCTCGCGGACCGCAGGCGTCACGGCCATCGTCACCGGCGAGAGCGGCGACAAGTCACGATCACTCGCCACGGCCTCGAAGAGTACGTCGCCGACTTCGTCGATCGTCTTCAACCATCTCGTCAACGACGCAGACAGCGACCCGGCGACTGCGCATCGTGAAGTACCGCGGGTCGGCGCCACGGCACCAACGAGTTCTCCTTCCTCATCGATGAGCGTGGCATCTCCGTGCTGCCCGTCACGCTCCCTCGGCCTCGACCATCCGGCGCCAACCGAACGCATCTCGTCCGGCAGTCTTCGGCCTCGACGAGATGCTCGACGGACAAGGCTACTATCGCGGCAGCAGTGTCCTCGTCAGCGGCACGGCGGGAACGGGCAAGTCCAGCATCGCCGCCAGCTTCGTCGAGGCCGCCTGCGAGCGCGGTGAGAAGGCGCTCTACTTCGCCTTCGAGGAGTCTCCCGACCAGATCATGCAGGAACATGCGTTCCATCGGCGTCGAGTTGCAGAAGTGGGTCGAGAGCGGCCTGCTTCGCATCCATGCCAAGCGCCCGCAGAATTCCGGTCTGGAGATGCACCTCGCGAGGATGGACCGCGAGCTCGAGGAGTTCTCCCCTGAGGTCGCCGTCATCGATCCGATCACTAACCTGACGAGCATCGGCACGCAATCCTCGCATCCGAGCCACGCTGACGCGCATGATCGACGCCATGAAGTCGCGGGAGATGCACGGCGCTCTTCACGAGTCTCACCGAGGGCGGCGACCACGCAGAGAAGACGAACGTCGGCGTCTCGTCTCTCATGGATGTCTGGATCCTGGTCCGAAACCTGGAGACGGATGGCGTCCGCACTCGAGGCATCTACGTGCTCAAGTCGCGCGGAATGGCGCACTCGAACCAGATCCGCGAGGTCGTCCTTTCCGCACGCGGCATCGACCTTCTCGACATGCAAGAAGGCATCGCGGCGAAAGCTCGGCCATGAGCGAGTACCCCCCGCGCGTCTGGAAGCTGAAGCTCTACATCGCCGGGCAGACCCCGCGCTCGATCGCGGCCCTCACGAACCTCAGAAGGATCGTTGAAGAGCATCTGGGCGGCCAGTACGAGATCGAAGTCATCGACCTGCTCGAGAATCCGCAGCTGGCCAAGGGCGATCAGATCCTCGCCGTGCCCACGCTCGTCAAGGACCTGCCGCTGCCCGTGCGCAAGATCATCGGCGACCTCTCCGACACCGAGCGCGTCCTCGTCGGGCTCGATCTGCAGCGGACGTGATGGTGGACGAGCACACACCTGCCTCGCACGAGTCCCTCGAGGAGCGTCTTGAGGCGGCAGCCGGCAGTGGTGAGCGCTACGTCCTGCGGCTCTACGTCACGGGACAGACGCCACGCTCGCTCCGCGCTATCGAGAACATCAAGCGCATCTGCGAGGAGCACCTTGCCGGGCGCTACGACCTCGAGGTGATCGACATCTACCAGCGTCCAAGCCTTGCTGCGGGCGAGCGCATCATCGCCGCTCCCACGCTGGTCAAGACTCTGCCGATGCCCATCAGGCGTTTCGTCGGAGACCTCTCGGACACGGAGAAGGTGCTCTTCGGCCTCGATCTGATCACGAAGTCCGGATAGAACGGTCTTTCGCGTGACCCGGGACGAGCAGAAGAGGCGCGACCAGCTCCTCCTCGAACTGGATGAGCTGACCCTTCGGCTTCAAGAGGCCGAGGAGACGCTGGAGGCCATCCGCACCGGCGGCATCGATGCGCTGGTCGTGGCCGCCGGCTCGGGTCAGGAGCAGCTCTACACTCTCGACGGCGCCGACCGCGTGTATCGCGTCTTCCTGGAGTCCATCAGCCAGGGCGCCCTCACCCTCGGCGACGACGGCCTGATCCTGTTCGCCAACGAAGCGGCCGGCCGCCTGCTCTCTGCCAGGACCGAAGTCGTCGTCGGGGCGCAGCTGCGGTCGTTCGTCCGTGTCGCCGATCGCGGCCGCTTCGATGCGCTTCTCAAACGCGGCCTGGTCGAGCCTGTCAACGCCGAGGTCCGCGTCCGCGGCAGCAGAGGTGGTCGTCCTCTCTACCTGTCGCTGCACCCACTCCGGGATCGCGGCGACCGGATGGTGGTCGCCGTACTCTCCGACCTCAGCGAGCAGAAGAGGACCGAGGCCGCGCTGGAAGCCGAGGGACTCGCGCGGTCCATCTTCGAGCAGGCGGGTGAGCCCATCGTCGTCTGTGACAAGGACGGTCTGGTGATCCGGGCAAGTCGCGCGGCAGTCGGGCTCATTGGCCGGCAGCCGCTCTTCCAGGCCTTCGACGACGTCTTGCCCTTGCGCGCCGCCGACGGTAGCCGAGTCCACCCGCTCCGAAGGACCTCGGGATTGAAGCCGCTGAAGGCGCAGGAGGTCCGCTTCGATCGCCAGGACGGCCGCTCCTTCAGCCTGATCCTCAACGCGAACCCGCTGAAGACCCGGGAGCAGGGTTATGTCGGACAGGTCGTGACGCTGGCTGACGTGACCCGGCTCAAGCGAGCGGAGGAGGCGAGAGAGCAACTCCTACGCGACCTGGAGAAGGCGAACAGGGAGCTGGCGACGATCGAATCACTCTCGAGTGCCGGCTTGCAGCTCTCCAACATCGACCAGCTCGCGCATTCGATCGTGAGCCACGTGACGGAGGCGATGAGCGCAGACGGGGGGGCGCTGCTGCTGGCCGCAGGCGGCGACTTCGAGCTGGCGGCCTCCGTCCCCCCGCTCGAGGGAGATCGCCGGCTTATCGACGTGGGCAGTGGCTTCGTCGAGACCATCGCGAAGATGCGACGGACGCTCTTCATCAAGGATGTCCAGTCAAGTCGACTCATCACAGAGGGCGAGCGCCAGCGGGGCACACACTCTCTCCTGGGAGCGCCGTTGCTGGAGGAGGACGACCTGCTCGGCGTCTTGTGCGTGGGCTGGACGGACCTGCACGTCGCCGATGCCGGCCAGCAGCGCTTCCTGGAGATCATCGCCTCCCGCGCCGCGCAAGGCATCTCGGCGCGCATGCTTGCCGATCAGCGCGACGAACAGCGCTACACGGCCGAGACCCTGGCACTCGAGCTAGCCGAGGCGAACGTGACCCTGCGTGGCAAGCAGGAGTCGCTCGCGCTCCTGCACGAGCTGACCAACCTGGCGAACAGCTCACTGTCACTTCCCGAGATCAGCCGGAGCGTGCTCCTGGTGGCGCACGAGCGCCTCGGCCTGCACGCGGCCGTCATCTGCGAGATGGATCACTCCGCTGATGCGCTGCGCGTCCTGGCACAGACCGGCTTCCACGAGGATGCGGTGACCCCCTCGCAACTGGCGCCGATCGACGCTCAGTCGCTGCAACGCCTTGTGCGTCACGGCCTCTCGATCGTCACCCACGAGTCCGAGTCCGCTCCTGACGTCGGCGCCCTGCGCCTGAATAGCGGGGCCGCAGAGGAAGCCACGCGCTGGGTCGCGCTTCCGCTCAGGAAGGATGGGCACCTGCTCGGCGTGGTCGGCCTGGCCTTTCTCGGTCAGCGGCCGTTCGACGAGGACGAGATCGCCTTGTACCGCAGCATCGCGGGACTGCTCGGTGCAGCCTTCGAGAATGCCCGAGTCCACAGGGAGGAGATCGCCGCGCAGACGAAGCAGGCTGCCGAGGAAGAGCGGATCCGGCTCGCTCGCGACCTGCACGATTCCATTACCCAGGCCCTGTTCGCGGCGGCGCTCAAATCCGAGGCACTGACGGAAGACGAGACCATCCCCATGCACGCGCTCAAGACAGCGGGGGAGGTGCGCCGCCTGACGCGAGGAGCTCTGGCGCAGATGCGCTCGCTGCTCCTCGAGCTCCGCTCCGATCCTGCTGAGGACGTGCCGATCGACCAGCTTCTGCGCAACGTCGCGGAGGCAGCGGAGGGACGTCCCAGCATAGCCGTCACCCTGACGCTGCGCGGCGACGCTGAACTCCCGCGCCACCTGCATGCTGCTGTCTACCGCATTGCACAGGAGGCATTGAACAACGTGGTCCGCCACGCCAAGGCGACACGCGCCTCGGTCGAGCTGCTGGTCGAGCCGAACCGTGTGCGGCTGCTGGTGCAGGACGACGGCTGCGGATTCGAGCCGGATGGCCCGGTGCCTCCGACGCACATCGGCCTCTTGTCGATGCGGGAGCGAGCGGCAGAGGCAGGTGCGCAGCTGCGCCTCGTGTCTGCGCCCGGCGAGGGCACCCTTATCATGTTCGACTGGCGTCCTGACGAGGTGCGGACGCCTGATTCATCTCTCGCCTGATCCCATGTTCAGTCCCTAGGAAATCAGCCGGACCGCCCGAACTCGCTATTCCTCTTCGCCGCCGACGTCCAGTCCTTGACTCGGTAGCGCGGCTGCCGCAGCCGGCGTCTTCACTTGCAAGGGTTGGGAAGGCGAAGTTCAGCAAGAGGGGCAGGCCCTTGCGTGCGGTGCGCTCGCCGTAGATGGCCGACTGACCGACCAAAAGACCGCTCCATTGGCCATTCGAAGTCCGTTCCATCGGCCCACCCTTCATCTGTTGGCCTCGGGTAACTTCTCCACTGACGGCGGCGCACTCATGACGCTCCGCCGTTTGCAAGCTCCGGTAGAAGGCGCAAGCGCAGCCCGGAGCAGTCGAAGAGGTGGAGGTGAGCGCGGTGAGTACTCCCGTGACGACCTCGTTGAACGCATGGAGGCCGGTGTCTCAGACGGATCGGGTGGCGGTCAGACGCCGCGGTCGCATCTGCGCCCACGACGGCTGCGGCACCATCCTCTCCATTTACAACCCCGCCAAGTACTGCTCGGCGCACGTGGACGACGCGCTTGGTCGGCGCCGCCGCCCCGGCTTGCAGGTGGCGCGGGCGGTGACGTGCGAGCACTGCGGCCAGGAGTTCGAGACGAGGAATGCGCGCCGCAAGTACTGCAGCGACCGCTGCCGGATGACGGCTTTCGCGTCTCGCAAGCGTGCCGCCGAGAGGGCCGAGCGTCGTCTGCAGCAGAGCACGGCAGAACCTGTCAGGCCGCGGGAGGCGCAGCTCGTCGGAGAGGCTGCTTAGTTCGCTCCATACACAGTCGGAGGCAGCACATGTTCGACTACTACGACAGCGAGATCGAGCTTCTGGGCGACGTCGGCGTGCTCACGGTGGCCGGCGAGACCGACCTCCACACCGCACCTCAGTTCCGCCGCGACCTGGACGAGGCGATGGAGGCCGCCCCGGGCGATGTCATCCTCGACCTCACGGAGCCTCGAGCTTGTGGACTCCACTGCGCTTGGGATCATGATGGCCGCCGCCAGCCGCATGATGACCGAGCGGCGCTCGCTCGTCCTGGTCGTCGCGCGGATGCACGTCTTGCGCGTCTTTGCGATCGCCGGCCTGGTCGGCTTCTTCTCCGTCACGGCCACTCGCGGCGAGGCCATGACGAGAGTGTCGTCGGGCCAAGCCTCGAGGAGGGTTGCATGAACGGCGCCATGGGGCTCTGGATCCTGCTTCTGATCTTGGTGGCCATCGTCTTCGGGTTGGCGTTCGTCGTAAAAAGTGGCTCTTCTACGTCGCAATCGTGCTGTTCATCCTCTGGCTCATCGTCATGCTGATGAGCCGTCGGCGCCCCTGACGCGCGAAGGAGCGGATGGTCATGATGATCGAGGAACTCGCCTTCGTCGCCCTGCAAGGCTCAGGCGTGCCGTATTCGCACGCCGTGCTGGTCGAGACCTGGAGTGGATGGCAGGTGGAGCTCGAGGACGTGCCCCGGGACTGCCGTCCCTCCCTTGAGGGCGAGTGTGTCCTCACCTTCGACACCTGGGACGGCCGCCATTACCGGGGCACAGCGAGCGCCAGCTACAGACGCGCCGAGCACACTTGCCTCCTGCTCATCGGACAGGGGCCCCTGTCACGCGGCTCTCACATGCAGGACCCCGAGGATGTGGACCGGGTCATGCAGTCCTCCTGACGGCAGATCGCATCTGCGTCGACGAGTAACACGCGATGTGATCGCTGAAGCGCGCCGCAGAAGAGCAGACGCCACGCAAGCCAACGCCGGTCTGCTCCGCCACTCAGGTCGTCAGATCGCCTCGCTAGGTCAGCTCGTCGAGGTGGCATTCCCCGCCGGGGCCGGCGATCACCAGCAGCATGTCGCCGGCCGCGATGCGCACGTCCCGCCCCGGCATGATCACATCGTTGTCGCGGATGAGCGCCGCGGGGTAGCAGCTCGGCGGCACGTGAAGCTCTTCCAGCGTCTTGCCGACGAGGGCACCATCGGCGGTCGCCGTGATCGAGGTGATCGTCACCTCGCCCTCGCGCAGGTCGAGCAGCGTGACCAGGTCGGTCAGCGTCGCTTCCTCCTCGATGAGGCGGGCGACGATCTGCGCCGAGTCCAGGGCCACGTCCACGCCCCAGCTGCGGTTGTAGAGCCAGCGGTTGCGTGGATTGCGGACGGCGGCGATGACCTTCTTGACCTTGTACTCGTTCTTGGCCAGCAGGCAGGCGACGAGGTTGTCCTCGTCGTCCCCGGTGGCGGCGACGAACACGTCCGCGCGGTCCACGCCCGCCTCCAGGAGCACGCTGGGCTCGTCGGCGTCGCCCTGCAGCACGGTGACTTCCGCCCAGCCGCCGAACTCCTCGAGCATGGCCTTGTAGCGCTGCGGGTCCTGCTCGATCAGCGTGACCGTGTGCTCTCTGCTCACGTAGCGCGTGACGCGCCGGCCGAGCGTGCCGGCGCCGGCGACGACGACTCTCATCACTTCCACCCCATCATCTTCTGGAACTTGTCCACGGCTGACTCGTGGACCAGGACGTGGACCTGGTCGTCCTTCTCGAAGGTGGTGCCCGAGACCGGCAGTAGACCCCGGCCCATGCGCACGATCAGCGCGACACGGATCTCTCCGGGCACGCGCAGGTCGTTGACGGGCTTCCCGACCAGGTGCTCGGGCACCCAGGCGGCCAGCATCTGGATCTCGCCGTTGCCGAACGCCTGCTCGCGTTCCAGATCGGCGCTGGTGATCAGCTCGATGATCTTGCCTGCGCTCCAGGCCGTCGGCGCGAAGGTCTGCACGCCGTACCGGCGATAGATCTCGGCGCGCTGCGGGTCGTAGATGCGGCTGATCACGTCGGGGACCCGGTAGACCTCCTTGGCGACCCGCGCGGTCACGGCGTTGGTGTTGTCGCCGGCGGTGGCCGCCACGAGAGCATCCGCCTCGGCGATGCCGGCCTCCTCCAGGACGGAGCGCTCGAAGGCGTACCCGACCAGCGTGCTGCCGCTGAACCCGGCGGGCAGCAGGCGGAACGCCAGCGGATCCTTGTCGATGACCACGACGTCGTGGCCCTCACGAGCGAGTGCGGCCGCGGTGTGTGCCCCGACCCTGCCGCACCCGACGATGATGACCTTCATCAGGCTGCCCTCCTTTCAGTCGGGGTGGCGACGACCCGGCGACTGGCGTGCTCATCCGGCGCCGCAGGAACCATTTTCTCGCTTCCTCGGCGAAGAACAAGACGACGGCCGAGATCGCCAGGAACACCCAGTCGGCAAGTGTCAGCGGACCTGTCTTGAAGATGTCGGCGATGAAGGGCACGTAGGAGATCGCCAGGATGATGCCGATGCCGACGAGCTCGCCGATCACCAGGAAGCGGTTGGTGAACAGGCCGATCTTGAACAGCGACTCGCGCTCGGTACGGCAGCCGAAGCCGTTGGCGACCTGGCCGAAGACGATCGCGGCCTGGGTCATGGTGAGCGCCTCCCTGTAGATGGCGTAGTGGACATTGGAGGGGTCCATCCAGCTCGAGTCGCCCCAGGTCCAGCCGTTCGAGAGCAGCACGTAGAGGAACCCGGTCACGGCGAACACGGACTGGATGGCGCCGATGAACACGACACGACGCAGCGTGGCGCCGCTCAGGAGGCGCTCCGAGCGGGCGCGCGGCGGCTGCTGCATCACGCCGGGCTCGGGAAGCTCGGTGCCGAGCGCGAGCCCGGGCAGCACGTCGGAGCCCAGGTCGATGGCCAGCACCTGGAGGGCGCCGAGCGGCACCAGGCCGACGCCCGCCGAGGGCGCAGAAGACGAACGGGAAGAGCTCGGCCATGTTGTGCGAGAAGATGTAGGTGATCATCTTCTTGACGTTGGCGTAGACGCCGCGGCCCTGCTCCACCGCCTTGATGATGCTGGCGAAGCTGTCGTCGAGCAGGATCATGGTGGCCGCCTCACGCGAGACGTCGGTGCCCGTCAGGCCCATGGCCACGCCGATGTCGGCCTTCTTGAGGGCGGGGGCGTCGTTCACGCCGTCGCCGGTGACGGCGACGATCTCGCCGAGCTCCTTGAGGGCGCTCACGACCTGCATCTTGTGCTCGGGAGCGACTCGCGCGAACAGGACGTCCTGGGGCTTCTGGAGCTCGGCCTTGAGGTCCGCCTCCGTCATGTCCTCCAGGTCGACGCCGGTGATCACGCGCACGTGCTCGTCGCCGCGGACGATGCCGATGCGGCGGGCGATGGCCTCGGCCGTCAGCCCGTAGTCGCCGGTCACCATGATGATGCGGATGCCGGCGGTCAGCGCGTGCTCCACGGCCTCGCTGACCTCGGGCCGCGGCGGGTCGATCATGCCGACCAGGCCGAGGAAGGTGAGGTCGGTCTCGACCGCGTCGGGCGTGTAGTCGGCGAGCTGCATTCGGCAGGTCGCGCTCGCACACCGCCAGCACGCGCAGCGCCTGGCGCGACATCTCGTCGTTCTGCGCCGCGATGCGCTCGCGCAGCTCGTCGGTCATCGCCACGACGTCGCCGTCCAGGCGCATGCGCGTGCAGCGCGAGAGGGTCTCGGACGGCGCGCCCTTGACGTAGGCCTTTTGGCCGTCGCCCTCGACGTGCACGACGGACATGCGCTTGCGCACCGACTCGAACGGCAGCTCGTAGATCTTGGGCCGTTCGATGAGCTCCGTCTGCACGTCGAAGTCCGCCTTCTGCGCGGCGACCAGCAGGCAACCCTCGGTGGGGTCGCCGATCACGCGCCAGCCCTGGTCGTCCGACGGCGGCAGCACCTTGGCGTCGTTGCAGAACGTCATGGCGCGCATCATCGGCTCGAGGCGGCGCTTCGCGTCGGTACGGCTGAGCTCGGCGCCGTCGACGACGAACCCGCCCACGGGTTCGTAGCCGGCGCCGGTCACCTCGACGTCCTGGCCGCCGACGTAGAGCGCCTTCACCGTCATCTCGGCCTTGGTGAGCGTGCCGGTCTTGTCGGTGCAGATGACGTTGGTGCAGCCCAGCGTCTCCACGCTGCCCAGGTTCTTGATGAGCGCCTTCGCCTTGGCCATGCGCTGCACGCCGATGGACAGGGCCACGGACAGGGTCGCCGGCAGGCCCTCCGGCACCAGCGCCACCATCACGCCCAGGGCGAAGAGCAGGGCCGGGACGGCGCCGAAGTGGAAGACGAGCAGCGCCAGGACGAAGAGCAGCACGCCGCAGAACACGGCGATGGTGGACACCGTCCGCGCCATGCGGTCGATCTCCCTGAGCAGCGGGGACTTCTCGTCGGAGACGCCGGCCGTGAGCGTGAAGATGCGCCCGAACTCGGTCTCGAGGCCCGTGTTGAACACCACCGCGCGGCCTGTGCCCGCTGCGACGCTCGTGCCCATGAAGACGAGGTTGGGCATGTTGATGACGGCCAGCTCCTCCTCGAGGATGGGTCCGCCGTCTTGCGCACCGCGTCGGACTCGCCGGTGAGGGCGATGTTGTTGGTCGAGAGCTCGTACTGGCGCACGACGCGGGCGTCGGCGCTGATGCTGTCGCCCTCCTCCAGCACCAGCAGGTCGCCGGGGACCAGGTCGGCGGCGGCCACGACGCGTCACCTCGCCGTCGCGCACCACCTTGGCGTTTGCCGGCACCAGCTTCTGCAGCGCCTCGGTCGCCTTCTCGGCCCGGTACTCCTGGAAGAAGCCGATGACGCCGTTCAGGAGCACGACGGCGATGATGGCGATGGTGACGTTGATGTTGTCCTGGCGGGCTGATCCCGTCGACAGCATGGCGGCGATGAAGACCAGGACCGCCGCCACCTCGAGCATGATCGCGAAGAGCGACGTGAACTGGTCGAGGAACTTGAAGATGATGGGGCGGCTGACCTTCGCGGGCAGCACGTTGTGCCCGTGCTCCTGCAGCCGCTTGAAGGCCTCATCCTCCGCGAGCCCAGAGGCTGAGGAGCCGAGCGCCTGGTAGACCTCGTCGTCCGGGAGCCGCCAGAGTTCGGCCACCGGCGCGGGACCGGCCGGCCGTTCAGGCGCCGGACCGGCCGGCCCGCTGCCGTTGCCGCCCGCGGCAGCGACGAACGCCGGCGTGGCCGGGTCGTCCTCGTCGGGCAGCGTTGTCGGGCCTCTCAGAGGGCGGGTCTCCGCCCGTGACAAGATCTGGTCATGCGGCGTCAATGCGTCGCCTCCATCTGCTGCCGCCTGATAGCGCAGGCGGAAACGGCACGTACGAGTCCAGAGGCTAGCGGGCGGTCCGTGAACCGGTCGTGAAGCGAAGGCGGCGAAGTCTAAAGAAGCCGTTAAGGCTCCGGCGGATGCGCCTATGAGGCACGCCGCGATGACGAGGAGAGCGATGTTGCCGGCGCTCAAGGAACGTCCTCAGAGGCGCGGCGCGGTGCGGGCGTAGGCCGCCGCCAGGAAGAAGACCAGCACGAGCACTATGAAGGCCAGGTCGTTCATCGGAGTTGTGTGGGCAGGCCGACTGGCGGTCAGGCGTGTCTCTCGCGCCGGACGGCGGCGCGGTCGTTCTGCGGCGCCGCCTCGGCCGACCGGCGCTCCCTGTGGCGAGGCGAGGTGACGACGCCGGAGTCGGAGGACGCTCTCTCGCGGCGCAGCCGCCACAGGTAGACCTGTTCGCGGATGCTGAGCTGTGTGAGGTAGGCCAGACACAGGACGGCCACGACGACAGCGACGATCATCGCGATCTCGACGCCGATCTCTTCGAGCAGCAACATGTCCACCTCCTGCGGACGGCCCGGCTCATGGGCAGGCTCATACCGGAGAAGGTAGCCGTGCGCGCCGAAAGGAGCCGTGAACGAGCCGCGGTGCCCCGTTAAGAGTCCGTGAACGCCTCGAAGGTGGTCGATGGGGCGCTTGCGGTGCGCGCTCTGCAGCCCCTGGACGCGGTCAGTCGGACGGCGCCGCGAGGCGGAACCCGACTCCGGGTTCCGTGAGGATGTAGCGGGAACCGCCGGGGGCCCCGAGCTTCTTGCGCAGGTGGCTCACGTGCACGCGCAGCGTCTGCGCGTCCTCGGCCCACTCGGGTCCCCACACCTGCTCGAGGATCATCTTCTGGGTGACCACCAGCCCGGCGTTGCGGGCCAGAAACGCGAGGATGTCGAACTCCGTGGGCGTGAGGGAGACGTCTCGCCCGCCCGTGTCACGCGGCGGCGGGCGATGTCCACCGTCAGGTCGCCCACGGTGATCTCGGGCGGCGGCGAAGTGAGCGCGGCGGCACGGCGCAGCAGCGCCCGGATGCGCGCCAGCAGCTCCCCGGCCGAGAACGGTTTGGTGAGATAGTCGTCGGCGCCCTCGTCGAGGGCCTTGATCTTGTCCGCCTCGGCAGAGTGGACGGACAGGATGAGGATCGGCGCCGTGCACCAGGTGCGCAGCTCGCGGCAGACCTCGATGCCGCTCATGTCCGGCAGCGCGAGATCGAGGACGACGAGGTCGGGTGGCGTGTCGATGGCGTGCAGCAGCGCCTCCTGCCCGTTCGCCACCACGTCCAGGGAGTAGCCGCGCGTCCTCAGGATCGACGTGAGCGCGCGGCGGATCTGCTCCTCGTCGTCCACCACGAGGATGTGCACGGGGCGTTCGGGGATGCTCACCGCGGCTCCTCTCGCGTTCCATCCGTGGGCAGGGTGATGACGAACCGCGCACCGTGAGGGACCACGTCCTCGACATGCACCGTGCCGCCGTGCGCGCGCATGATCTCCCGCGTGATGGCAAGGCCGAGGCCGGTGCCTGACGGAGCTGCCGCACCGGCTCCGCGCCCGCGATAGAACTTGTCGAACACGGCCTCGTGTTCGTCGCCGGCGAGGCCCGGACCTTCGTCCTCGACCCACACCCTGACGGCGCGATGCGTGGCTCGTGCGCCCACGGTCACCGGTCGTGCCCACACCTGCGTACAGCACCGCATTCTCGAGCAGGTTCTGCACGACCCGCACCCACTGGCTGTAGTCGACCAGCAGGGGATCGAGGTCGTCGGGGATGTCGAGCGTCACCCGGCCGCGCTGGTGTGCGGGGAGGGTGTCGATCCCCGCGGCGACGATGTCGGTCAGGTCATAGAGCTCGCGGCGCGGCTCCCACGTGTGCGCCTCGAGACGCGACAGGTCGAGGAGCGCGCTGATGCTGCTGTTGAGTCGCGTGACGTCGCTGACTATCGAGCGTAGCTCGTCGCGCACGCTCTCCGCGTCCCACTGCACGTCGCTCTCCAGCAGGTTGCTTACGGTGGCGGTGAGCGCAGCCAGCGGCGTCTTGAGCTCGTGAGACACGGACGAGAGGAGACCCGACTTGAGACGGTCCGCCTCGCGGCCGGCCTCCGCCTGTGTCGCCTTGGCCTGCAGCTCCTGGCGCTCCAGGAAAGCGGAGACCAGGTAGGCAAGGGAGGTCGCCAGCCTGATCTCGGCCGCGGTGAAGGCGCGCCCTTCCGCGGTCGGGCTGACGCTGAGGGCGCCGAACGTCGTGGAGGGACTCTGGAGCGGGAGGGCGAGGCCCGCCGAGTCGAGAGCAACGCCGTCCGTCTCCTGGGCCTGGCCGCGGGAGAACGCGCGCTCGGCGGCCTCAGTCACCTCGGCCCCCGCAACGACGTGCGCCGGCCACGAGCAGTACGCCTTGAGCTCTCCGTCGTCCGCCAGGAAGAGCGTGGCCGACGTCGCTCCGAGCTGCTCCACCGCCTCGCGGACCACGGCCTGCGCCATGGTGGCGGTCGACGTGTGCGACACGAGCTCGGCGCTCAGGCGGTTGAGGGCCACAGCCTCGTGCTCGCGGGCGACGGCTCTCGCCTCACGTTCGCGCATCCGCCCCGCCATGATGCCGACGATGACGCCGACGATGAGGAACGCGACGAGAGACAGCCAGTCCTTGGGATCCTGGATCGCGAACGTGTGGTAGGGAGGCAGGAAGAAGAAGTTCCAGGCGAAGAACGCGAGCGCCGCCGCCACGACGGCCGGACCGGCGCCGGCCGCGCTCGCCACCAGCAGGATCACGAGAAGGTAGAGCAGTGCCCATTGACCCTTGGCGAAGGTGTCGCGGCCGGGGAGGAAGATCATCGTGGACACGGCTACCGCGAGGACGGCGGTGACGTAGCCATGCGCGGACAGTCGCTTGAGCCAGCTCACCCTCCGCTCCTCCTCGCGGGGCGTCCTTCGCGGCTCGGGGCCCGCGTTCCCACAGGCGTCGTCCCGGCCGCTCAACGAGACGACAGTAGCACCCGGCGGGCGGGCACGCTGCCGTCACTGCCGCAGCGGCGAGGCGGGAGAGCACGTGACGCGGCGTGACTGAAGGAACGAGCAGTGGTATCAGGGTCGTTCTGGGAGCGAGCGGGAGTGGGCGCCCACCACCCGGACCGGCGTGCGCACCAAGGCCAGGTGCGGAGCCCCGAAGGCGGCCGCCGCCGGCGCCGCGCGGCGTGCCGCCTGCTCGTTACGATGATCCTCCAGGAAGGCGCGCCACTCGCGATGGTCGCGCCACAGCAGAGCGATGAGGTACACAAGACAGGCCACTCCGCCCACGCCGCAGAGTACGGCGACGAGGTCGATCGCGACCTCGACGATGCTCGTGATCATCATGCGCCTCCGGGACCTCCTGTCCCGCATCGCGGGACCCGATGGAGACGTACCCGGGGGGCCGTAAAGAAGGTGTGAAGCCCTGCCTCGGCCGACTAAAGATTCCGTAAAGGCGCACGGTCAGCGACCGGAGGGAGGTTCCATCAGAGCCCTGCGCAACAGGTGGTAGCGCATGTGGGATTCGCACTCATGTTACCGCCGTGAGAGGGCCCTCCTACCCGAACTGCATCGCGAGCACGAGAAGGTCGTCGTGCAGCTCGCCGGCAAACGCGATGGCGGCAGCGAGCACTCCGTCCGCGACGGCCTGCGGCGGCCCGTTGCGGAGCGCGGCGATTGCCGCCACGAGACGCTCCTCCTCGAAGAGCATGTCGCCGCGGCGCGCCTCCGTCACTCCGTCGGTGTAGAAGACCAGGTAGTCGCCCAGCGCCAGGGTGACATGCCCGTCGACGTAGTCCCATTGCCATGAGCCGAGAGGGACGCCGTGGATCGTCTCGAGCAGGCCACAGGAGAACGGGCCCGCGTGCACAGGAGGCGGATGGCCGGCGCTGCTGTAGGCAACATGCCCGTTGCGCACGTCAAGGACGACCAGGCTAGCTGTCACGAACTCCGATCCCCCTGGGGACTCGAGGCCGCTGAGCAGCAGCTCGTTCGTCTTTCGGAGGACGAAGGCGGGCGAGGGGTCGATCATCGCGAACGCCCGCACGGCCGTGCGCACCGTCTCCGTCCGGCCTGCCGCGCGAATGCCCTTGCCGGCGACATCGCCGATGAGCACGGCAACGTGCGCCTCGTCGACGAAGAAGACATCGCTGAAGTCGCCGCCGATCAGCTCGGCCTGGCGTGCGGTCTCAAGGACCCTCCCGAATTCGAGGCCCGGGACGTCAGGGATCGGGCGGATGAAGTTCTCCTGCAGCGCCGTGGCGATGCGACGCTGCTCCTCGAAGAGACTGGCATTCTCGGTGGCCGCGTCCTCGGCGGCGCGGCGCGCCGTGACGTTCGTCCCGGTGATCAGAAGACGCACCGCTGCACCCCGCGAATCGCGTTCGACCACGCTGCCCTTCCCGTGGACCCAGACCCAGGCCCCGTCTTCCGCCAGCAGGCGCACTTCCTGCTCAAAGAACGGCGCGCGCCCTGCGGCCGTGTCGAGAAGGGCTTGAAGGGTCGCGGCGCGGTCGTCGGGGTGGACGTACTCGGACCACGCTTCGTCGAGACTGCCCGTCACCTCTACTGCCTCGCGACCGAGCATCGCCTGGCAGTCGGCGCTGGCGGTGACAGTGCCGGCGCGCATGTCGAAGTCCCAGACGCCCGACTCGCTTGCCTCCATTGCGAGGCGGAGCTTCTCCTCGCTCCGGCGCAGGGCCTCGTCAGCTCGCCGCCGTTCGATCGCGTAACGCACGGTGCGCGAGAGGAGCGGGCCGTCCAGGTGGTTCTTCGGCAGGTAGTCCTGCGCACCGCCGCGCACGGCCCTGACGGCCAGGTCCTCGTCTTCGAGCCCCGTGAGAATGATCAGCGGCACCAGGGGCGCGTGATCGTGGACGCGCTCGAAGGTGGCGAAGCCCTGGCTGTCCGGCAGCGAGAGGTCAAGGAGAATCGCCTCGACCGGGGCGTCGCCGGCGAGCAGCTCCAAGCCTTCCACGAGGGATTCCGCCCACTCGAGTTCGAAGCCTGCCCCGGTCGACGTCAGCAGGGCGCGCACCAGGCGCGCATCGCCGGGATTGTCCTCGACCAGAAGAACGCGCGGCCGGCGTGCGCGCACATCTTCGCCGGTGGACGCGCCGGTCCCAGCCCCGACTGCCGGTTCGCTCTTCACGTCATCATGCGGACTCGCCGGCGGGCAGCCTCACGACCGTCAGCCAGAACGACTCGACCGCCTTGATGACCTCCATGAATTGGTCGAGGTCCACGGGCTTGGTGATGTAGCAGTTGGCGTGCAGCTGGTAGCTCTTCGCGATGTCCTGCTCGGCCTGCGAGGTGGTGAGGACGACGACCGGTATCAGCGCGAGCGACTTGTCGGCCTTGACCTCGGCGAGGACCTCGCGGCCGTCCTTCTTGGGGAGGTTCAAGTCGAGGAGGATGAGGTCGGGCCGCGGGGCGCCGGCGTACTCGCCCTCCTGGCGCAGGAAGGCCATGGCCTCGACGCCGTCCTCCGCGATGCTGATGTGGTTCAGCACCTTGGCTTCCTTGAGCGCCTCCATGGTCAGGCGTGCGTCGCCAGGACTGTCTTCGACCAAGAGGATCTCGATGGGGCTGGTAACCATCATCGCCTGTCTTCTCCTTGGATGGGGATCGTGAAGTGGAACGTGGTGCCGCGACCGGGCTCAGACTCGACCCAGATTCGCCCGTTGTGGCGGGCGACGATCTTCTTGCAAAGCGCGAGGCCGATGCCGGTGCCGGGGAACTCGCGCCGGCCCTGGAGGCGCTGGAAGATCACGAAGATGCGCTCGAAGTACTGCGGGTCGATGCCGATCCCGTTGTCGGCCACCGAGAACTTCCACTCCGCGTCCCGCGGCTCGGCGGACAGGTGCACTCGGGGCGCCGCCTGGCCGTGGAACTTGATCGCGTTGCCGATCAGGTTCTGCAGCAGCTGGACGATCTGCCTGTAGTCGCCCGTGATCATGGGCAAGGGGTCGGCGCTGACCTCGGCGCCATTCTCGTCGATGGTCAGGGCGAGGTTGCCGAGGGCCTCCTCGTATGCGGCCTGGGCTTCCATCGGGACCAGCGCGTTGCCGCGCGTGCCGACGCGCGAGAAGGCGAGCAGGTCGCTGATCAGCTGCTGCATGCGCGTAGCTCCGTCGACCGCATAGCCGATGAACTCGTCGGCGTCCTCGTCAAGCTTGCCCTCGTAGCGGCGCGCCAGCAGCTGCGTGTAGCTTGCCACCATGCGCAGCGGCTCCTGGAGGTCGTGGGAAGCGACGTAGGCGAACTGCTCGAGCTCGGCGTTGGAGCGCGCAAGCTCCTCCTTCTCGGCTCTGAGGGCGGCCTCGGCGCGACGAAGCGACTCCTCGGCGCGCTTGCGCTCCGTGACGTCGCGTGCCGCGGCGAAGACGCCGACGACGGCTCCGTTCTCGTCGCGATAGACAGTCGCGTTGTAGAGCACATCCGTGACCTCGCCCGAGGCGTGGCGGATGGCGAGCGGGTAGTCGATGACGAGACCATGCTCAAAGACCTGCTCGTAGCCTGCCCGGGCCTCATCGGGAGTCGCGAAGTACTCGCTGAAGTCGGTGCCGATGAGGTTCTCGCGCGGGACGCCCGTGACGCGCTCGGTGGCCTCGTTCACGTCGGTGATGGTGCCGTCGGGACCGATGGTCACGAGGGAGTCGAGGCTGGCTTCGAGGAGGCCGCGATTGTAGAGGAGGGCGCGCTGGACCTGCTTGCTCTGGCTGCGCAGCGCATCGGCGAGGGTGGCTGCAACGAGTGCGGCGGCCGACCACAGGGCGATGGAAGCGATGGTCGCAGGCCAGGCGCCGCGGCCACCCAAGCTCGCGACCGCGGTCGCGTAGACGGCGCCGCCGGCGAGGGCGCTGATGAGGCCGACAACAGGGCCGCCGAGCGTCCCGGCGACCACCGCGCACAACGCCATGACAGAACCCGGGAGACCGAGCACGTGCCGCGTATGCTGGACGGAGCCGATCGCTACCATGCAGGCAGCCTCGATCGCCACCGCGACGAGAAGAACGCGCCAGGGACGCGGCCGCGGCCGCCGCGCGAGGAACTCCGCCGCACGCGCCAGAAGAGAGCCGGATGAGGGGTCCTGCGTCGCGCTGGAGTTCAGCGAGCCGTTCGTCGCCGCCTCGGCGACGTGCGAGCGGCCGGGCTCAGACGCCATGTGCGGTCGTCGCGGTGACCCTGGGCGGATCTGTCACGTGCTGCATGTCTACCTGCTGCCCTGAACAAGCGGCATCTGACGAGGAGCGCCGCATGACGGCGAGTATCGTCAAGTATGGCACAAGATTCGTCTGGGCCACGCGAGCTCACCTACGACTGCTTCTTGTCAGACACGGCTGCTACGGCATCGCAGACGACTCCGAGCGCATTCACCCGCGCGCTCGCTGTAGCCGTCATCCGCAGCGATGATTACGATGCCCTCGGCGGCCGGGTCCAGAACGCTCCCGAGCTACTCCTCTTGGGTGCCCCATCTCTGCGCCCTGGGAAGCTCAGGCGGCGCGGTCCTGCCCGCACGACGGGCAATCACACCCGGCCAGATGACGCCAGCCGTACTCGATGCCCACGGCCGTCTCCATGATCTGAATGGGCAGTACCTCGGGTGGGTCGGCGACCGCGCGCTCGTCGACGGTCCCGTGGAGGTCGAAGATGGCCCCGTCTCGGAACAGCAGGGTTTCTCCCCAGTCCAGGAACAGGGCTGGGCGGCCGATTCGTCTCACCTCTGAGAGCGAGAAAGGCTGGTCAGAAGCCGAGCGCCCCATGATGCCGTCCTTCCCATGAATAGCCCCGCGCTGGTGCACCGTCGTCATCGATGTCCTGCGGCTCGGCGGCATGCGTATCGCAGAGGTCCGACGATCAGCATGACGCCCGTACCCTCGGATCAGACACCCGGAGCAAACGCCACGAAGAACGCCGCGAGGGCGAGGAGGAAGCCGATCATCGCCTCGACCTCAAGTGCCAGTCCGCGTGACCCGGCTTCGTCGTGCAGTTCGCCGGCGGCCCAGAGCTCCAGGGCTGTCGCTTCGGCGTAAGGGTCGCCCGTCGTCAGGTGTACTCTGGTCCCCATCGTGTCCCCTTGGTCGTCGGTCCTGTGGCCCATTCCTTGCTCCGGCAGACGTATCGACTCCCCCGCTGCACGGAACCTGCATGTGACGACGATTCCCCAAGGCGTCCCTGGGTAGGCATCGCTGCCGTAAGAGCTTTTCGCGGACGCCGGCGACGGTCGCTCCTGCCTCAACGGCGCGGGCCGACGGAGGCCCTCGTCGACGGAGTAGCGGGTCATCACTGAACCTCCCTTAGGTGACTGGTAGTGGGGTGTCGCCCGGCAAGGCCGTCAGGCAAACCGATGTCGTTGTCGACGTGACAGGCGTCGGTGGCCGGGGAGAGCCAACGCAGCTTGGAGACGCCGGGCCGGGGTAACCCCTCACTATCAGTACACGCGCGATTCATCGGCCGCGCCGTGCGCGTGAGCCGTCGGGGAGGTGCGGGACATGGCCAAGATCTCGAAGCAGAGTGCATCCACCGTGCAGAGCATCGAAGGACTGCTCGAGAGCCATTCGGATCGGCTCGAAGGTTACGACATCTCGTTCGACCGCTATGACCAGGACATGGACATGACGCCGCTGTTCAAGGGTCTGCCGGACGACCGCTGCCAGTGTCCCCACTGGGGCTACGTGCTCAAGGGAAAGGTCGGCTACACCTACGCCGATCACGAGGAGATCATCGAGGCCGGCGAGGCCTACTATGCGCCGCCCGGTCACACGCGCCAGCTCTACGCCGGCAGCGAGGTCCTCGAGTTCAGCCCCAGTGACGAGTTGAAGAAGACCCTTGACGTCATGAACAGGAACATGGAGGCGCAGAAGGCGGCGTGATCTGAGGGCAGGCAGCGACTCTCGTGCGCGAAATGGCGAGGGTGCCGGCCTGAGGCGGCGCTCCTCCGCGCCCCCTCGGGTGCCGGGTGCGGGGCTTCAGCTCGGCTGCTTCGGTGTCTCCTTTTCTGACTCGATGATAGAACGGCGCCGTGAGCTGGCGCATGGAAGGAGTGGAGGAGATGCGCGTCCACTATGAGTTCACTACTGCTCTGCCACCCGGAGAAGTCGTCGCTGCCTTGACCGACTTCTCGGAACGTCGACCGGAGACCTGGCCCGGCCTGGACCGCGCGCGCTATCAGGTGCACGAGCTCGGTGAGACGTGGGCACTCGTCACGGAGGGCAGCCGCAGGCCCAACGTATGGGCTCGGGAGCGCTACGACTGGTCTGTCCCCGAACACGGTGTCCTGGCGGGTCGAGGAGAGCAACTTCTGCGGTCCGCCGAGTGGGATCGTCGCGTCTGTATCCCAGGGCCCAGGGGGCGGAAGCCGCGTTCTGATCGACTGGGAACGCACCCCGACCACCGTCAAGGGCTACCTGGTCGCCTTCGCGGTGCGAGCCGCCAAGGACAGGGCCCTCGGGTTCAAGTCAGCCCTGGACAAGTTGGCAGAAGGGCTCAGCCAAGGGGTCCGAAAGGCGGCGTAGGACTCGGCGCTGCGAGCCGAGTCCGGCGAGACCGGCGCGCCTGCGGGGCGGTGTGGGAACAGGCCGTGACCTCGTCCGAGGCGTCGCCAGAGTGGTCAGTCGCGGCCGTCGATGCGCGCGAGCATCTGCGCTTCGCTCGGGTGATCAAGGATCCCCGCACCGGGGACCAGGTAGCGCCGTCAGCCCATCGACCCCAGTGGTATCTCAGTGTCGGGCTCGAGGTCCTGCCCGTCGATCAGGACAGTCGGCGAGCCGCGGAAGCCGCTTGCGACTGCGGTGGCGTCGTCTTCGATGACCACGTCGCTGACCGTGACGTCGCTCCGGGCGTCGGCGATCCCGGCGGCTATCGTGAGGACGGCGGCGCCTCCGACGCAGCCGGGCACGTGGAGTACGGTGATCGAGTGCGGAATGGGTTCATCTCCTGTCCGCCGGTGGCGGTTACTGTGTCTGAAAAGAAGATACAACTCTCGCTGACCGGACGCACATGGGCCTGATCAGCGCTCTGCGCCTTCACCCACCTTCACCCATTGCGACGGTCAACATCGCGCTCGACCCGGAAGATGCCGTCTCCGGTCGCGACCCTGACGTGACCGCTGGCGAAGCGGATCCTGTAGGCCGGCATGTGCAAGCCCTGTTCGAGCACATCATCGATGGCCCTCACTTCGCCCCACCCGCCGTCAGGCGTCTCGACCGCGTATACCGTGTTCGTGCGGAGCGTCTCGATCGCGTCCCGCGCTGAGATGCTGAGCCACTCAGTCATCGTTACACGAGGCCGGCGCCGCGCCGAAGAGGAGGCGGGCCTCAAGGTCACGCTCCTCGCCGCAGGCTGCCGAGGCAGGCTGACCATGGTCCGGGGGTGTGTTCAAGAAGCCTCCTCACGGCGTCCCGGCGCCGCTTGCGCCTCGCGCCGACACTGATAGGTGCCCACGACGCGGTCGAGGGTGAGGATCTCGAACAGGCGTCGCATGTTCGCGTCGCCGTAGACGAGCCTGAGGCTGCCCCCGGCCTCGTGCAGGCGCGCGGCCGCGCACACGATGACGCGGATGCCGGTCGAGTCGATGAAGCTCACGTCGTCGAGGTCGACAACGAGCTGCCGCGCCCCCTGGTCGATGCTGCGGTCCAGGACCGCCTCGAGGGCCGGAGCACTGAGCATGTCGAGCTCACCGACCACGGTCACCACAGCGTCACTTTCGGCGGGCACCATGAGATCCAGGGAGAACCTCGGCCCGTCAGCCATCGTCCCCAAGACCTTTGCATCGACGAGCGCGCACGGACCCTCCCAAGGTTTGCGCAGCAAACCTGTGCCACTCTGGCAGACCCCTCCGGCGGTTGTCAATGTCGACGGCAACGGCCGGCCTCGCGTCGAGGATGGCTCATCTGCAGTACATTTGTCCGAGTCGGTTGCACGGAGGAGCGAGGCGGCATGTCCGATGAGCGTCAGCGTCTGAACCGCGACCGCATCGTCAGCGCGGCTATCGAGATCATGGACGAGAGCGGGCTCGCCTCGCTCTCCATGGACCGTCTGGGACGCAAGCTCGGCGTCACGGACATGGCCCTCTACAAGCACGTGCCGAGCAAGGACGAACTCCTCTCCCTCATGCTGGACGCCCTTGTCTCTGGCTTGCCGCCGATGCCGGCGGGCAGCGCTGAGGAAACGCTCCGCGCCTTTGGCTGGGGTCTCTGGACCGTCTGCCGCGCACACCCGCACGTGCTTCCCTTGCTCACCGCCCGGCCTCTCGGCTCGCCGGCGATTCGCGCCGCCGCCGCCGACGCGCAGCTCAAGCTCGTCGCCGCAGGCTTCTCGGATGCGGTGGCGAGTATGGCTCTCTTCTCGCTCGCCGCCTATGCACTGGGTGCCGCCGGCCTGGTCGCAGGCGGTTCACTCGAGATTGCGGCGGAGCTCACAGACGGCTCCAGCACGACGCGCTCGGAGGCGCCGATGCCTTCTCCCGGCACGGTCGACTGGGCGAGCGCCGACGCGAACTTCACCACTGGTCTCGAAGCACTGCTCTCCGGGCTCCTCTCGCAGCTCGGCTGAGAGGCCTCCCGGTGGGGGTTGACGGCGGACCTGCACTGTTCAGCGGTCCTCGCCGGTGAGCGCCTCAGGCCACGTGTCCAGTCCGGCCGCGGCAGCCACCCAGCGGGCGTAGACCAGGTCCCTGCAGCGGACCATCAAGCGCGACGATCGCGAAGCCCAAGGGGCGGAGCGCCTGGCCTTCTCGGGCCACACGTCCGCATCGATGCCCCGGGCTTCCAGCAGCAGGGCCACGTCGGAGAGGACCTCGTAGTCATCAAGGCGGTGGAGTTCGCACAGCTTGTTGGGATCGTTCATCGCCGCTCCTGCGGATGGAGAACCACTCACACTCTGCAAGACGCCGGCGCCGCCGCGATCCTTCCCGCGAGGGCGCATCTGACCACCCGCGCCTTGGCTACGGCGCCGGGTCGCGACCGAGCGCCTCGTCCAGCGTGGCGTGGGTGGCGACGAACTGGTCCAGGTCCGTGCTGGCCAGGGCGCTACGCATGTTTCCCTCGGAACAGACGATGGCCAGTCCGCAGTCCGCGAGCCGGCACCGTTTTGCCAGGTCGGCAAGAGCGCTTAGCGCGTAGGTGTCGACGTAGGCGACGCTGCTCAGGTCAACCACCATCCGAGTCGGCGCCTCATCGAGGAGAGCAAGCAACTGTTCCGTGAACGCGTAGCTGGTGGTGACGTCGATCTCGCCGCTCGCCTGGGCGACGATGGGTCCGTCCGCCGGCCGCAGTCAATCATGCTTCTCCTTCGACACCCTTGCCCGCGTCCCAAGACCCTTCACCTTGTTCCAGCACGCAAGGTGCGCCGCTTGAAAAGGGGAGCGACGTCTTCACCCCGTGCACGCCACTCATCTGCCTAGATTCCCCAATCGCGATTGCGCCTTGCGTTGCCGCTCGCTCCCGCCAGGTCCACGGCAGGGTTGAGCGCGGGCGGCGCCTGCGCGCCACGGGCCACTGAGAGGAGTGCGGTGATGGTCATCGCGAGCCCGATCTCTCGGACGACCCAGCGCCGTGTAGCCGACGCTACAATGGGTCGAGCGCGGCTCCTCTACCATGGCTTGGCTGGCGTCGGGCAGCCGTCACGGCGCCGGCCGAAGAGGAAACGCTATCGCAGGAGGCAGACCATGGACGTCAGAAGCGAACTCAAGAGCCAGCTCGTCGGGGCACTCGCCGGCGCCTCGTTCCCGATCGCCAGCCCCGAGGCGCTGCTCGCGGCCTTCCCCAACGGCGCCGACACCACCTGCGAGGCCGGCGACGTCAAGCTGCGCGCCGGCGACGCCGGAGGCCTGCTCACCGCGGCGGACTTCCCCTTCACGAGCGCCGAGCAGGTCGCCGACACCATCCTCTCGCGCGCTCTCGCCTGAGGAAGACCCGTGCCCAGGCTCGTCGCCTGCACGATCTTCCGCACCGAGCTCGAGTACCTGCTGGGCGCGGATCTCGAGGCCACTTGGCTGCCCGCCGGTCTGCACGTGAGCGAGGAGCGCCTCGGCCAGGCCCTCGACGAGGCGCTCGGGGCCGAGGAGGGCGTGGCCTGCTTCTACGGCGCCTGCCACCCCGATCTCGACGCCCGGCTCGCCGCGCGCGGCGGCCGCCGGCTGGACGCCAAGAACTGCATCGCGGCGTTCCTCTCACCGGAGGAGCAGGCCGCGCTCGGCGAGCGCGTCTTCATCATCTCGCCGGGTTGGCTCAAGGCCTGGCGCAGCATCTTCGTCGAGGGACTCGGCTGGGACGAGACCGACGCGCGCCTCAACTTCGGCGCCTACGAGCGGGTCGTCGTGCTCGACTTCGGCCTCGAGCCCATCGACGACCTCGACGTGCTCGAGTTCTTCGACTACACCGAGACCGAGGTCGAGATCGTGCCCGCCACGCTCGACAACTTCCGGGCGCGCGTCGCCGAGATCCTGCAGGAGCGCGACTAGGATGCACTGCACCTGTGATGAGCTTCTGAAGGGACAGGCCGGCGTCACGCCTGTCTGCCTCGCCCACCTCTGGCTCTTCCAGGCGCTCTCGGACGCTGAGGTCTCGGCGCTCACCGCAGCGGCCTGGCGCAAGCCCTTCGAGAAGGGCCAGTACGTCTTCATCCAGGGTGAACCGGCGGCGCTGCTCTTCGTCATCAAGGCGGGCCGGGTCAAGCTGGTCAAGACCGACGACGACGGCACCGAGATCCTCGTCGACATCCGCAAAGCAGGCGACTTTCTCGGCGAGACCTTCCTTAGCTCGGAGAGCGACTATCCTCTGACCGCGGAGTGCGTGGAGGACAGCCTGCTCTGCGGGTTCAGCAAGGAGCGCTTCGAGCGGCTCGTGACCGAGCACCCCAACATCGGCCTGCAGATCATGCGCAACATGAGTGAGCGCATCTCGTGGCTCACGAGCCGCGTCGGGAGCGCCTCCTCAACGCACCTCGAGGAGCGCCTCTACGCTGTGCTCGTCACGGTCGCCCGAGAGCACGGCACCAGGACCGCTGGCGGCCTCGTCATCGAGTTTCCGCTGACCCATGAGGAGCTGAGCTTCCTGGTCGGGGCGCACCGCGTGAGCGTCACGAAGGCCCTCAAGGCCCTACGGGAGTCGGGCAAGGTCACCCAGGAGGGAAAGCGCCTCGTGCTGCCGGCTGGCTAGGACCGCGCCTCTGCTGGGCTTCGGCCGTGGCGGTCCACGGGTGCGGACCGCCACGGCCGAATGGCCAAGTCAGTTGACCGCGATGCCCTCAAAGGGGATCGGTAGTCCCGTCACGGTCTGAATCAGGGTGAGGCTGCCGTCGTCGCCGATGCGATAAGCGAGTACCGCACCGGCCCCGCCGCACTCCACGTAGAGAAAGCGCCCATCTCGCGAGGCCGCCGAGTCGATCGTGCCGGCAGCGGCGGGCGTCGGCGTGCCGACAACGCTCGGGACTCCAGCGGCGTCAAGCACGAAGGTGCTCACGTTGGCGCTACCGGCGTTGGCCACGAAGAAGAAGCCACGGGCGGCGGTGATCCAACAGGCCGCCGCCTGGCCGCCCGGCGCCGAGCCGATGGTCGCGAGGCTGTTGTCCGGATTGATCGTGTAGGTGCTCACGGTGCTCGCCCCTGCTTCCACGACGACGAGCTGGCCCATCGGGCCAAAGGCGAAGGCGAACGGCACGGGCGTCGCTGAGGGGTTCATCACCGGCGCACTGCTGAGCATGCCGCCAGGCCCGACGTCGAACACGTCGATCATGCTGCCACTGGCCTTGGTGGTCACGACGAGACGGCTGCCGTCGGGCGTGAAGCCGACCATGCCGGGCGAGGTCAGGAAGTTCGGCGGGTTCGTGTTCGCCAGGCCCAGCGAGCGGTTCGAGTCGGCGATCGGCCAGAGGCGATTGCCGAACAGCCAGTAGCCCTGCACGGAGCCGGCGCCGCCGGCATTCAGCGCGTAGACCAGGTGCCCCCGGACCGCGATGCTGACCGGGAATTGGCCGCCGGAGGGGACGACCTGCTTGAGCAGCAGCTTGTCGCCGCGGGCGACGCGGAAGAGCGAGAGCGTGTCGCTGCCGGCGTTCACTGCGAGGAGCACGCGCCCGTGTGAGGCGCTCGCAAGCGAACCCTGGGACGCGAGCGGATCGACTGCCGAGCCCGCGGCCACGCCACCCATCCCCCCGGTGGCGAAGCTGCCCGCGAGCTTGAGCATGCCGTTCGGAGCGCGGTCGTAGACGATGATGTGGTTGGCGCTCGGCTCGTCCGTCTGGACATACAGCGCCTGATGGTTCTGGTGCCGGTCGCTACCGTTGGCGAAGGCACTTGCCGCCCCAAGAGACAAGGCGAGGGCGACCAGGACAGCGGCGACGAGGACCGTCGCCAAGACTCTGGATCTTCCCATGATGTTCTCCTAATTCCCTGAAGCTCCGCGCAGGATGGCGGCGGAGCTTGGGGGTCAGGTTGGCTGCAGAAAACGTGCGCCCGAGGCCTCTTCCAGCCTCGGTTCACGCCTGAACGGCGTCCCGCCCTGAGGCCATATCCACCTCCACCATCGCAGACCACCTAAGTCGCGTTATACCCGCTGGGCGCGCCGGGCCGGACCTCGGCGTCAGCTCGAGCTCCGATATGGCTTCGGCTCGCTGGTCCCGGGTCCCCTGCGCCGTGTGACCTCCGACCGATGAGCCGGTCATCGTAGAGACGCCGGACTTCATGATCGACCTCGCGGCACCCCGCGTAGCGACGCCGGGGAGGAGGTCCGCCTGACAGCCAACGAGTGGCACATCCTCGAGGTCCTCGTGCGTAACGCCGGGCGTCTCGTCACGCAGCGGCAGCTCATGCAGGGGGTCCGGGGACCGAAGAACGAGAGGGAGACGCACTACCTGCGCGTCTGCGTCAGTCAGCTTCGACGCAAGCTCGAGCCGGTCCCGAGCGCGCCGCGCTACTTCCTGTCCGCTGCGCGCATGGGCTATCGCTTTGAGCAACAACCTGCTGGATGACGCGACTACGCCGCGACGCAGCCGCCACGGCGGGGACACAGATTCGCCTTCACGGCGCCATGCGCGGGTACATGACCTTTCATGGTGCGCCTTCTCACCGATGCGGACGTCCGGCGTGTGCTTGACATGCGCGTCGCGATCGACGCCGTCAACGACGCGCTTCGTGAGCGCGCGGCCGGGACCGCCAAGTCGCTGCCGCGCCAGGGCATCGAAGTGGGCGAAGGGTCGCTCGTTCTCACTGCCGGCGGCTTCGAGGGGCTGCGGTCGGCGGGGCTGCGCGTGTACGCTGCGGGCTACGAGGCCGACGAGCAGCTCGTGGCCGTCTGGGACACGGTGAGCGGCCGGCTCCAGACGATCATCGTCGGAAACCTCCTGGGCGCCGTTCGCACCGGAGCCATCGGCGGCACCGCGATCGAGCTTCTCTCGCGCCCGGATTCCAGCACACTGGCGCTGATCGGTCCGGGGCAGCAAGGTCACATGCAGCTAGTCGCGGCGCTCGCGGTGCGTCCATTGAAAGAGGTCCGCATCTATCGCAGGACGGCGGAGCTCTGTCGGGCCCAGGCGAAGACCTGGACGGAGGAGCTCGGCGTGAAGGTCATTGCAGCGGAGACAACCGAGGAGGCCGTCGCCGACGCCGACGTCGTGGTTCTGGCGACCCGTTCAGCGGAGCCGGTGCTCCGAGCCACGTGGTTGAAGCAAGGGGCGCACGTGAACACTCTGGGGCCAAAATGGCGAGAGGGCTCGGAGATCGGGATGGACCTGATCGAGCGCGCAGATGTCCTGACAAGCGACTTCCCCGAACAATACGGGCAGGAGGAGGAATTCATCCTGCATGGGACGCGCCATCTCGAGCGGGTGCAGGACTTGGCGGCGCTCGCGGCCTCGGGCTCCGCGCCCGGCCGCGCGCAGATCAGCGTCTTCCTGTCGCACGGGCTTGCGGGCACGGAGGTCGCCGTCGCACGAGCCCTGGCGCGTCGGGCCGCGGCCTTGGGTGTGGGAATCGAGGTCGAGTCCCCTTGAGGGGCGTATACGAACGGAGGTCGAGTTACTCAACTCGGCGCCGTGCAGGCGTGGAGTGTGACCCGTCCGACAGCATGGCAGAGCCGCACACTGCGACCCAGTGACCTTTAGGGCTTACCCGGCGGCCAAATCGATCACGTCGGGAAGCGCCACCGGCAGTCGTGCCCAGCTCGCGGCCGCATCGCGGCTGAGCAGGAGGGTGCCGCCGCGCAGGCCGGCGACCACCGTGCCCGGCCCGTTCGGCGGCGTGGCGAGCGCGTAGGGCATGCGCCGCAGCTCCTCACCCTCTCCCCACGCGCCCGCGGGCTCCCAGTGGCCGTTGCGCAGGCGCACCACGCGCGCCTGTCCGTCGCCCGAGCCGTGGGCAGCGAACGGACTGCGGCTGAGGGCCACGTACCAGAGTCCCGGGTCGACTGCATCTACGGCCGCGGCCCAGGCGTAGTGACGGTCCAGGTCCCCCCCGATGAGCTCCCAGGTAGAGCCGTCGTCGTCCGAAAGAGCGATCCCGTCGCCGGCGGCCTCGTACACGCGCCGCGGGGCCAGCGGGTGAGTGAGGAGGCGGTGAGCGTCCTGGCGGGCCCCCGGGTTGTGGTCCTCCCACGTGGCGCCACCGTCCCGCGAACGCATGACGCCGCCGAGCTCGACGCCGACGAGCAGCCAATCCGGATCGCTGGCGTGCAGCGCGATGGTGCGCACGTGATGCGTCCACGGCCGGCCCGGAAACGACCAGCTCGGCGCGCTGGGCAGCTCCAGCAGCGCCGGCAGCGGCTGCCAGGTACGTCCTGCGTCTTCGGAGCGGTAGAGGTTAGTAGGCTCCGTGCCGGCGTAGACCACGGAGCCATCAGCCGTGCGATGCGATCGCGACACGGCCATCGCAAGCACGCGCCGGTCCCGCGGACCGGCCTCCGGCTCGCGCCAGCTCTCGCCCCCGTCGTCGCTGATCCACACACCGTCGTCGAACGTGCCCGCGTACACTCGCCGTGGGTCATGCGGGTCGACGGCAACGCACACTGCGCCGCTGCCGCGCAGCGCGAGCTGCACCTCGGCGGCAGTCTCGCCAGTCAGGTCGATGCGGGCCACGGCATCTCCCGTGGCGGCGAACAAGCGGGTCTCTGGGCGCATGTCGCCCTCCAAAAGTCCACTACTGATTCAGCGTCCTGTCGTGGGCTCTCCCCGAAGGTCGTGCCGCCTCAAACCATGCCGGTGCGGCCGACTGGGGCGCGGCTGGCGGCGCTCGCCGACATACTGATCAGGTCGCGTTTAGCCTGAGCGCAAGAGGAGTATGACCACGCCGCACCGGTGAGAACGAGAGAGCCAGAGTCTATGGATACTGGAGGCGCGAAGCGGATGGCTCGTCTCATGGGAATCAATCACGTGGCGCTCGAGGTCGCCGATGTCGACGAGGCTCTTGATTGGTACGGACGCTTCTTCTCCTTCCGACTGCGCGGCCGCGGCGCGAGGGCGGCTTTCATCGACATGGGCGACCAGTTCATCGCACTCATGGCAGGGAGCCCGCAGTCGCCGGACAGGGCGAGGCACATCGGGCTCGTCGTTGACGACAAAGAGGCCGTGCGGCAAGCCCTCAAGCAGGAGCGCGTGAACGTGCAGGCCTCGGGATCTCTGGACTTCATCGACCCCTGGGGCAACCACGTCCAGGTCGTCGACTACCGCGAAATCCAGTTCACGAAAGCTCCCTCAGTGCTTGACGGCATGGGGCTCGGTGGCCTTGAGAAGTCGGAAAGGGCCCTTGACGAGCTGCGCTCTAAGGGGCTCCCGGATACCTGGGCGGGGCTGGGACGGCCGGGCAGGTCGCGATTCGGTGTGACTACTTGCGCAGGTGGGCCAAACCGCCTTCGCGCAGCCAGGCGTCGAACGTGCGCAGGCCCGGATACTCCTTTCGGAGCGCGGCGATGTCCGCGTGATAGCCGTCCCGCTCGAAGAAATCGAACATCAGGGCGAGGTCTTCGCTCTGGGCTGCGATCGCCTCCCGCGGCACCTGGACGTACTGCACCGGCGCGCCGATGTCGGCGGCGGTGGCGGCGGCGTACTCGGGGAGCGTGAGTTCGTCGCCCCCGATTTCGACCTCCCTCCCTACCCAGCCCTGCGGGTCGGCGAAGGCGAGGGCCACGACAGCGCCGATGTCGTCCGCAGCGATGCCCTGCAGGGTGCGCTCGGGCGCAAGCGGCATGTAGATGGCGTAGCCGTCGCCCTGCGGCTGCATCGAGTAGGCGCCGAGGTTCTCGAAGAACCACACCGGCCGGACCACCGTCAGCGGCAGGCCCAGCTCACGAAGGCGCTCCTCCACCCTCCACTTGGTCTCGAAATGGGGCACCCCGCTGTTGCGGTCCGCGCCGCCCACCGACGAGTAGACGTAGTGCTGGACCCCGGCCGCGAGGGCGGCTTCGCCCAGGGTCACGCCCTGCGCGACCTCGGCGTCCATGCCGGCCTCGAAGGGCGTGGCCATCGAGAAGACGCCGGTCACGCCCTCGAGTGCCGGTTCCAGGCTGGCGCGGTCGGTCAGGTCGCCCGCCACCAGTTCGACCCCCGCCTCGCGCAATGGTTCTGCCTTCGCGGCACTCGGGTCGCGGGTGAGGCCGCGCACGCCGACCCCAGCGGCGCGCAGGTGCCGGGCCACCGCACTTCCCTGGTGGCCGGTGATTCCGGCAACGAGGATCAGATCTTCAGCTGCCATTGTGGTCTCCTTGCTCGATCGAGTCCGGAGCGCCCTGTTCCTCGCGCCACGCGCCACGGGCCGTGCCGAGGTCGTGGTCGACAGAGATCCGCTCCAAGAGGTCCCTTTACTTGATATGCAGGTTGACGCCGACCAGTATCAGCGGCCAGAGCGCCACGGCGAGCAGCGCCGAGATCCAGGCCGTTAGGCTGTTCAGGTGCGCGAAGTAGTGGTGTGAGTTCGCGACGTAGAGGCCGACGGCAAGGTAGACGATAGTGAGGATGTAGCGCAGCATACGACCCTCCTGGCAAGAGGCGCTCGGCCCCGCGTCTGAGCCCGAGAGCCTCGGAGTTCCGACGGTACTCCGACGAAAATAACACTGCCCGATGCTCGCGGTTCCAAGCGCATTTGCGTTGGAGTCGCGCGGACCCCAAACCGAAGTCGCCACCGGCGAGTCTTTGCAGCTTCGTCTGCGCGTTGCGGCTTGCTCCGCAGGCCGGTCTCGCCCCATGCGTCAACGGCGTGCGTCAACGGAGGCTCGGGTATGGCCGAACCGAGCCTTGGGGGCGTGCCGAAGCACAAATTCCTGCCTGCGACCTCGGCCGGTGCCGCGTTGCACCGGCTCTTCGCGTCGACCACCCGGCGGAGGTGAGGAGAAGCTGTCGACGTTAGCGGCATGACCCCCGGACCATCGAAGGGGAGGGAGTCATGAGAAAGACAGCGTTGCTCGTCGTCGTCCCGCTGCTCGTCGCCGTGCTCGGCGTCGGACTGGCAGGCGCACTCGGTGGTGTGTTCACCGCCTCGCACGCCACTGTGGTCAAGCCCCTCAACGACGCCGCCATCACCTCGCACGGGAAGGCGCTGGTCGCCGAGGGCCGGCAGATCTTCCGTTACGACACCTTCGGCGACCAGGCGTTCTGGGGCGGCGCCCTGCAGCTGCATCAGGCCATCGAGGGCAAGAAGCTCGGCGGCGTCGGCGACGGCGTCTCGCCGGCCACGGCGCTCGCCGTCGGCCTCAAGATCGACGTGAAGAAGCTGCCGCCGTCCTTGCAGCTCGCACTCAAGGCCGGCAAGGTCGACCTGACCAGTCCCAAGACGACGCTGGCGCTGCTCAAGCTGAGGTCGGTCGTCGGCCTCAAGGGCTTCTTCAAGAGCGACGGGTCGCTCAGGTCGGTCGGCATCACCTGCGCGCTCTGCCACTCTACGGTGGACGGGTCCTTCAGGGCGCCGGGGATCCCCAAGGGCAACATCGGCAGCCGCCTCGACGGCTGGCCCAACCAGGACCTCAACGTCGGCGCCATCGTTTCGCTCTCGCCCAACCTGCAGGTGGTCGCCGACTTCTTGACCACCGACCCGCAGAACCCGGTCACCGTCGACACCGTGAAGACGGTGCTCGCGGCCTGGGGCCCGGGCAAGTTCGACGCCGAGCTGTTCCTCGACGGCAAGGGCTTCCGTCCCGACGGCAAGACGGCGGCCACCTTGATCCCGCCGGCCTTCGGCCTCGCCGGCGTCAACCTCCACACATGGACCGCCTGGGGGCAGGTGACCTACTGGAACGCCTTCGTGGCCGTGCTCGAGATGCACGGCAAGGGCACCTTCTTCGACCCACGCCTCAACAACGCGACCAAGTTCCCCGTCGCCGTGAAGAACCACCTCTTCGACGTGCGCAGCACGCCCGACCTCGTGAGCGCCAAGCTGGCGCCGCTGCACGTCTACCAGCTCGCCATCCCGGCCCCGAAGCCGCCCAAGGGCAGCTTCAACGCCGTGGCCGCTCACCGCGGCGATGCCCTCTTCAACGGCAAGGCCGGCTGCTCGCGCTGCCACGTCGAGGCCGACAACTGGACGGAGCCGGGCTGGAACGCGCACACCCCGGCTGAGATCGGCATCGACAGCTTCCAGGCCGACCGCTCGCCCGACGGCGTCTACCGCACCACCCCGCTGGGCGGTCTGTGGACGCACATGACGCGCGGCTTCTATCACGACGGGCGCTTCGCCACCCTGCTCGACGTGGTCAATCACTACAACACTCAGTTCAGCCTGGGACTCACGGACCAGGAGAAGAGCGACGTCGTCGAGTACCTGAAGTCGCTGCCGGACTGAGACGTCCATTTCCCGGAAACGAAGCCGGGAAGGCCCCTGCGGGCCTTCCCGGCATCAGGGAGGAATCGTGAGACGAATCCTGATAGCCCTCATCGTCGGCGCAGTCCTGCTGTTGGCGCTCGCCTCGACCGCCTCGGCTGCTGCGCCGCAGGTGTACATGGCCAAGCTCAGCCCGCTGAACGCCTCGGGCGTCAGTGGCATCGCGATCTTCAAGATGCAGGGCGCCGTGCTGCGATCCGTCGTGCCCGTGCATGGGCTCGAGCCGGGCCAGGTGCACATGCAGCACATCCACGGCATGGTCGATGGCAGTCTCGCCACCTGTCCGCCACCTTCAGCCGATGTGAACGGCGATGGCATGATCTCCTTCGCCGAGGGACTGCCGTTCTACGGGCCGGTGCTGCTGCCGCTGCAGCCCTACCCGACAGCTAACGCCGGCGGCTCGGTCAACACGCGGCAGATGTTCTCCGGTGCAGTGCTCTCGGCGCTCATGCTGGACAGCGTGCCCCTGACGAACCGTGTCGTCGTCGTGCACGGCATGACGGTGAACGGGACCTACGACCCGACCCTGCCGGTGGCCTGCGGGCCGATCGTGAGGATCAAGTAGTCGGAAACTGGACGAGCGGAGGTAAGGAATGGCATCGGTACCGAACACTGACCAGTACATGAGCCGCTGCATCTGCGGCGACTGCCCCTCGTACCCGGGCGACGGCGGCTTCTACTGCGCCAAGGGCAAGAGCGCGAACGAAGTGGAGCGCAAGGGCTGCAACTGCGGCGACTGCGAGAACTTCAAGGAGTTCGGCCTGAGCAAGGGCTACTACTGCGCGGAGGGCTCGGCCGCCGAGACCGAAGCGTAGAAGCGCGCCTACGCCCGTCGACCGAAGAGGGCCGCGCCAGCGGCCCTCTTCTTTCTATGGCGCAAGAGGAGGAGCGGTACGGCGGACAGGCGTCACTGTCGCGGACGGGGCGCCCCGCGGGAATGGAGCGAATAGCGGGTAGCACTCAACTCATGGGAGAGCCGCATGCGGGAAGGCGCCGATGACTCAGCGTCAATCGGCGAGGATCTGACCCACCGGGCCAGCTTGAGGGAGGCGCGATAGCCATGTCTGACGAAACTGTGCAGCCCTCCGTGGCGTCCGGGCATCGCCCTCTCACCGGAGTCCGGCGGGCCGCCGACACCGGCTATGCGTACCTGTCAGCACTGTTCTTCGTCGCAGTGCTGGTCCAGGTCTTTCTGGCAGGTGAGGGAGTGTTCGGCGTCAACTCCCCTGAGATCGGCGAGGCGAGCAGCTTCGATGCCCACCGCATGTGGGGCGGCTTTGTCCTCGCGCCGCTTGCCGGAGTGCTGCTCATCCTTGCCCTGGCGGCCCGCGAGTCGAGACGGACGATCATCGTCACTGTCGTGCTCCTCCTGCTGGTCGCGTTCGCACAGAGTGTCCTTGCGAGCATCGGCGAAAGCTCATCCTGGGTCGGTGGGCTTCACGCTCTCGACGGCATCGTGATTCTGCTGATCTCGGCGTGGATCGCTCTCGTGGCCTATCGACGACAGCGTCACGCCGGAACTGGCCCTGGCTCGTTGTGGAAGTGAACGAGCCTGCGGGCTCTCCGGTCCTCTGGGCGTCTTTGCGGCTTGGAGAGTTCGGGCACGGTCCCGGGGGAGCACACCAAGCATCGACTGAACTCTCTGCACACCACGGCGCTTGTTGCCGCACCCCTCGCCAACCCCTCGCGACGGGCGATCCGACCTTGACCGAGCGAGCCTGAACTATCGTGGCCGCAACGAGCGAGCGGCGGCACGTACAGATCGCGGAGTGGTGGGCTGCTGCGCGGGGAGGTCGCGAGGATACCGAAGGACAAGTCGGTAGGGGCAGCCCTACACTCGCACGGCTGAAGTCGGCGGGCGAGGCGCTGGCCGAGCGCTCTTTTCACCTCAGCTACATCTCGCCGGTCTAGCTTGACGGTGCGGCCTCAGCCAGTCGGCCGCTAGTGACCGTCATGCCGCCGGCGCATCCATCCGGCGGCAATGCTTCTCGCAAGGAGCCACGTGGATGTACCTGTACCCCGTCCTTCTGCACCTGTGCCAGTTCAAACTCAACTCCTATGGTTTGCTCGCCGCTCTCGCCGTGATCGCTGCGGGCTTCGTCGTCCAGCGCGTTGCGGGCCGGCTCGGCGTCGACCCGGGTGTCTAACTTGAGCTCACCGGGAGTCCGCTGTACTGGGCCGACGTGAACAGCCTAGGTGAGTCCCAGCGGGGCTTCCACATCGGCGTCGAGCAGAACGAATCGGAGGCCACGCTTCTCAGGTAGTAGGCGACGGCCAACCCGGGCCTGGCTTCCGCCGCCGCCGCCTACGTCAAACGGCGTGTCATGGGGAGCACCCATCAGGCCGCCTCCCTCGCGTGGGCAGGAGACTCTGCTTCGGTGTCGCGCCGCGCCACGTTGAAGCTGAACATCATTCCGGTCTGGATATGCTCGGCGATGTGGCAGTGCGCCATCCACAGCCCGGGGTTCGAGACGTCGAGCAGGATGTCCACGGTCTCCCCGGAGCGCAGGAGCACGGTGTCCTTCCAGACCAGGTTGGGCTCGGGTTCGCCGTCGCGCGACAGGACGAGAAAGCGGCCCGCTCCGTGGATGTGGAACGGGTGGTGCATCGGGTGGTCCGAGTCCATCTCGTTGACGAGCCGGATCTTGACCCGGTCGCCGACCGTGAACGCCCAGGAGATCTCTCCGTTGACCGCCCCGGTCTCGCGGTCGATGAGCTGCCAGACCATGTTGCTCTCGTCGGTCGCCTTGTTGATCTCCGGCATCAGGTCCTCCCACTCGAGGCCGTCGCCGTGGTCGTGCTCGTGATCGTGCGCGCCTTGCCCCGCGTCGTCCTGGGGCTGCGTGACTGCTGCCGGCGGGGCGTCGGACGGCATCAGCTTCATGCCGCACTTCGGGCAGGTCGCCGGCTCCGACGCGGTGACCTCGGGGTGCATGGGGCAGGCGTAGGAGGTCGGCGCCGCCGCTTCGACGGCCACGAGCTTCATGCCGCACTTCGGGCAGGTGCGCCGGCTCCGAGGCGGTGACCTCGGGGTGCATGGGGCAGGCGTAAAGGGACGCGGTCGTGTCCGGTTCGCCGTACAGCAGCGGCATGCGCGAGAAGAACGCCAGCACCTTGTCCGGCTCTCGCTCGACGTCGCGCTGGATCGCCTGATGTTCGGCGGAGAGCTCCGGATCGACGCGCAGGCTCTCGTACGACGCGGCGGCATCGCCGGCGGAGGTGCCCGCGACCGAGAACCCGCCGAGGTCGTAGACCCTGTCGGGCGTGCGATGCTCGAGGCGCACGTCGCCGGCCGCCTCGAACAGCACGTCGATGACCGCCCGCTCCGAGGGTGCGAGCATCACCTCCTCGACGAACGTCTCGCGCTCGTAGCGGCCGCTGTCGCCGCCCACCAGCTTCATGCGCGCGCCGCGGACGGCGAAGTTGAAGATGCGCGTGTTCGCCGTGTTCACGAGGTACAGGCGCACGACCTCGCCTACCGCCGCCTCACCGGAGAAGCTGGGCTCACCGTTGGTCAGCATGACGTTGCCGAAGCGGCCCATCGCGGTGTAGGTCGCCCCGGAGCGCAGGAACGGCGCGATGCGTCCGTCTTCCACGAGCAGGTCGTCCAGGGTCAGGGTGACGAACCGGTCGGCCGGAGGCCAGAACGAGGCGTCGGCGGGCTCGACCACGATGGTGCCGTACAGGCCCATCTCCTGCCCGTAGTCTTCGCGCACGTGCGGGTGGTACCAGTAGAAGCCGGCGTCGGGGAACTGGAGCTTGTAGGTGAACGTGCCGCCGATCGGGATGGGCTTCTGCGTCTCGTGAGGGACGCCGTCGTAGCGGTTCTCCAGCCGCAGGCCGTGCCAGTGCGCCGTGGTCTCGGTGTCTCCGTCGTTCCTCACCTGGACGGTGATCTCCGCCCCCTGGTCGACGTGGAGCGTCGAACCGGGGATCGAGTCGTTGTACGCCAGCATGCGCAGCTCTGCGCCGTCGATGGTCTTGCGGACCGGATGGATGGCGAGGTCGAGTCGATCGCCATCGTGAAGGCGGATGACGTCCGGGCGCGACGCCTCATGCGAGTCCCGCCGCATCGGTGCTGAATCGGTCTTTCGGGTCGGACTCTGCTTCGTGGTTCATGATCCCTCGGCTCTGGACAGGTCTTGGTGATTGGGCTCTGCTCTCTGGTTGATGATGCCTCCGGGGGCCGGCAGTCATGCGCCTGGATGTGCCAGGTTCTCGCCTGGGAGGGCGGTGATCTTCTCTGCCATCGCCTTGGACTGGGTCCAGTGCGGTAGTGCCCGCCGTCAAGCACGACGACCTCCTGATGCTGGACGTTCCGTAGTGGGTTCTCGTGCTGCTGCACCCAGTTCGGCAAGGTCGCCACGCTGTCGGTCGATAGAAAGTCAAGGCTGTCGGCTCCTCAGCTCGACAGGCTAGGGCTAGAAGGGCGCACTCGGAAGGTGTTTTGCCAGCAGCGGTTAGGGTAACTCTACAAGCTTAGTTAGGTTATCCTAACGTCCCTCTCTTGAGGGTCCCTCGTTGACCCGGCTCTTGCTCTCATGACTGTGGCCTCAGCCAAGCGCGTGCGAATGACTCCCAGACCCGACTACGGTCTTGTCCGCTTCCTTTGGGAAACATGCATCGGCTCGGTCTATCGCTCGACTCACTCAAGAGCCGGGCCAGGGAGTTGATTCAAGATGAGTGCGAATGTGAGGAAGGTCTGCATCGTCGGGGCCTCGGGGAAGCTCGGGCAGTACATGGTCCAGCACGCGCTGGATCGCGGCTACGAGGTGGTTGGCGTATGCCGCCAGGAGAGCGTCGGGAAACTTGACTCGTTCAAGGGGCGCATCACCGTTGTACCTGGGGCAACAAACGACCGGGAGGTCATCAAGCGAGCGGTCGCCGGCTGCGATGGCGTGCTCACCGTGCTCGTACCCATGGGTGTCGACGGCTACTCGACGGGGACCGCCCAGGCCGTCCTCGACTACGCCCACGAGGCACGCCTCGTGTTCTCCTCCGGGTGGCACATCTCGCGGGACGGCAGGGACGTCTATCCGTGGAGCGTGAAATGGAAGGTCAGCGTCCTGGGGCGAATCGGCAAGCTCGCCCGCAAGGTCGATCTCGACGACCAGGTCGAGGCCTGCCGTCGCATCTTCGCGAGCGACACCCGATGGACACTCGTGCGAGCCAGCGACCTCGAGGAGGGTGAAAGCCAGGGCCTTCCCGTGTGGAGTCGGCATGTGGGTGACCCTATCCTCAAGAGCAATATTACGCGCCGCGTGGACTTCGGCCTGTTCATGGTTGAGGCCCTCGAGAATGACGAGCTGATACGCGAGGCGCCGGCGATTGTCGGTTGCCGTACACCCTCGGCGCTCGCGCACGCCGCCGCAGCAGGGCCGTCGACCGATCACGGACAGAGGATGGCCGCCTGATGACTGCAAAGCCAGTCGTGCAGTCGGGGCACGTGTGCGCCGGCGCAGGTCAGCCGGCGTACGAGCTGAACACGGCAACCTAGTTGACGCAACAGCAAGGGATGCCCGTCCGAATCGTGCTCGCGTGTGGCGGCATCCCAGCAGCAATTCGCACAAGCATCATTGATGCCGGACGAGAGCCCATGGCCATCGCCGTGGACCACACGCAAACCTAACTGGCCCCAAGTGTCACGCGGGAGTTCATTATGTCGCTAAGAAGAATCGCAGTCATCGTAGGCCTGCTGTTCGTCGCCCAGTTGATCACGTTCGCCATAGGTAGTTCGCTCGTACAGACATATCTGGACGGAGACGCTAGTAGGGCAACACTGAATGCTGGTGTAGCACTTGAGATGATTGCGGGCCTTGCAGTCCTTGCCATCGGTCTCCTGATGTACCCGGTTCTGAAGACTGTTGACAAGAATTTGGCGTTGGTCTACCCGACCATGAGGACGCTTGAATTTGCAGTTTCCGTAATCCTCTCTATCTATCTCCTGAGTCAACTCCAAGAGTTCTCGAATTCCGTGCTATGGGTGTACATTCCCACTGCCATCGGTGGTTTGGTCCTGAACTACCTGTTCTTCGTATCAAGGATGGTCCCGCGTCCCATATCGATCCTCGGCTTGATCGGATATGGCTTGCTCTTGCTTGCTGTACCGCTTGACCTCCTCGGCGCTGTCGACGTGAGTAGTGGCGTCGGACTTGCATTGCTGGCACCGGGCGGACTGTACGAGTTGATAGTTCTGCCTATCTGGCTGATCGCAAAGGGATTCCGCCCACCGATGGCTGAGACTGGCCTGACGGCGGACCGGAAGGCGACTTATCAGAAGGCGGCCTAGCCCCAGAGGGGCGACCGCTGCGTCGTCTACGTTGAGCAGGCCTCTCCCCCCAAGATGCGATAACTGAACCATCGCAGCATGACTAGCAGGATCAAACGCAAGACGACGGCTCGGGTCTGCCCATGGCGGACCCGAGCCACCGTAACGCGGAGCCGCCGGGGCGGAGGAGGCTCCTCGAAAGGCGTCAGCCTCCAGCAGCGGCGCTAATCTCGCAAAACGCGACCGTCTCCATGGCGCCGGCGGCGGCGCAACTCCGCCAGGATCGCCACGAGGTTCTCGACGAAGTAGGTGTCGTGGCTGTCACTGGGGGCGATGCTGATGCCCTCGTGCATCCAGACCGCGAGCTCGCGCCAGATGCCCATGACACTCATGCCGGCGGGCAGGTCGAAGTTCGGCAGCACGAGGCAGTCCTCGACCTCGATCGGGTTGGCCTTGGTGGGCGGCCCGAAGATGAACGAGCCGGTGCCGGCGCCGCAGCTTGCCCACCGTCTGCCAGATCTTGACGTGGTCGGCATCGACACCGTACTCGCGAGCGCCTCACGCAGGTAGAGCGGCTTGCCGGGGTGCAGCGCGTCGTGCGTCAGCGCAAGGCCGGCGACGAGCTCGACGAGGTTGGCGTCCAAGTAGCGTCCGGCTCGCGGGGGATAGGCGAGACCCGCAGTCGCAGGTCCCGGTGCCCGGGGAGGCGTCAGAACTCACAGTAGTACGCGAGAGACTCTTCATGATTCATGACGCGCGAATCCGTCGGTTGTGTCAGTTGCGTCACTCCAGTCGAGCGCTGGGCGGCGATGGCCGATGGCGACCGAGGGGTCGAAGGTGCCGACGGTGGCGATCAGCACAAGGTCACAACGAGACACGTCCCGTGGGTTGCCGTGCCATTAACACCCGAGCATTTGGGTTGCAGAATGGTTGCAGAACGGGGGTCTGGCGGAGGACCTTGCGGAAGAAATCCCTGGAAATGGGTGGTAGCGCATATGGGATTCGAACCCATGTTACCGCCGTGAGAGGGCGGCGTCCTAGGCCCCTAGACGAATGCGCCACGCGAAGAACGGGCCTGCTGCAGCGGCTGAGCACGCCAGCGGCAGCGGCGGATAAGGCTAGCACAAGAGTCGCGGAACGGAAAACCCGGCGTCCGTCGGCGCGTCGCAGCGGGTAGGCTAGCGCCCGTGAGCGAGGGCGAGCGGACAGTCGAGGTGACCTACCGGCGTGCGGAGGAGGCGGACCTGCCGCGGCTGTTCGCGGTGTTCCGCGCATCGCTCAACGCCTACCTCATCCCGGCCGGGCAGACCGGGATATCCGAGCACGACGACGTGTCCCCAGCTCATCGCCACTACCTGCGCCACGACGGCGAGCGGTTCTGGGTGGCCGAGGCGATCGTCGAGGAGTCGACCGGCGGCGGAGGCGGCACGCTCGGAGAGACCGGCCGCCGGGTCGTGGGCTGGAGCTCCGGGCTGCTGCGGGGCGACTGGTGGTTTCTCGCCAGTCTCTTCGTGCTGCCGGAGGCGCAAGGGCAGGGCGTCGGAGGCCGGCTGTTCGAGCTGGCGGCGACGGGCGCGCCGCCGGGAGCGGTGCGCGCCACGGTGACCGACTCGCTGCAGCCGGTCTCGAACACGCTGTACGCGCGCCGCGGCCTGCTGCCGCGCGAGGTGCTCGTCGGGTTCGGCGGGCAGCCGCAGGAGGGGCTGCACTTCCCGCGGCTGGGTTCGCTCGAGCCTGAGCGCCTCAGTGTCGCGTCCGTGCCCGAACTGCGCGAGATCGACGCCGTGGCCAGCGGCCTCGACCGCAGCGTCGACCACAGGTTCTACCTCACGGACGGCGGCCGGTACGGCTGGCTCTTCCGCCGCCGGGGCCGTCCGGTCGCCTACGCCGTTGTGCGAGAGGACGGCTGGGTGGGTCCCGTCGCCGCGCTCCGTGAGCCGGACATCGAGACCGTCACCGCCCACGGCATCGCCGACCTGGTTTCGCGGGGCATCGCGCAGACCGTACGCGGCGGCGTCGCCGGCCGCTGCGAGGGCGCGCAGCGAGCGTTCTGGGACGCCGGGCTGATGTTCGACGGCACGCCCGGCCTGCTCCTCGCGTCGCGGCCGTTCGGCCGCCTCGACCGCTACGTCGGCGCCAGCTACGGCATGTTCTGAAGAGCCGGCGTCTCCCGCCATCCCGCCCCCCGTGATACGGTTCGTTGACCCGTTGACCTGAGGAACCACCCCCGGGAGGCACGTGAGTCACGCCGACGAGGTCATCACCGATGTCAACAGGCGCCGCGTCCTGACGCGCGCCCACGAGGACAGCTTCACCATCGCCTGGGACTACCCTGGACGTACCCTGCTCGAGGTGCGCATCCTGCGTTCCTCCGAGGGTCCGGCCGCGTCGCCTGACGACGGCCGAGACGAGGGGCAGGAACTCGTCTACCAGGACGTGACCGGGTCGTTTCGCGACACCGGTCTGCCCCTCGGCAAGTCGCACTGCTACACCGTCTTCGCGCGGCACCCCGGTGAGGAGTGGGTGCGGTGGGGGGAGTACGCGCGATGAGAGACAAGCTCGGCCGGGTGCTCTTCCTGCTGCTGACCGTCGTCGCGCTGGCGGGCCTGCCCGCCGCCGCCATCGCCTCCGGCGACGGCGGCTCCAAGTCCAGCGCCGACAAGGCGCCGGCCACCGATCCCGCCCTGGAGGCCGCCACCGCCGCCGCGCTGGCGGATCCGAGCGTCGCCGCCGTGCTGGATGGCAAGGACGCGACCATCGAGCACGCCGTCCCCTGGGGCGGCTCGGCCGGCCAGCCTGCCGGCTATCGCCTCGAGTATCGCTGGGGCGCCGGGCTGGCCACCGGCGTCGACCAGGAGTGGCCGCTCCTGCGCTCGGACGCGATCACGCCCGAGCCGCCCTACGACAGCACGCCGTACCGCATCAGGGCGAGCGGGGTGACCGCCCTGCAGGTCGACGTCCTCCTCGACGGCGCCCGGGTGATCCAGGTCATGCCCAAGGACGGCGAGACCGAGTACGTGCTCGAGGAGCAGACCTGGCCCCCGTTCAGCTGGATCCCGTGGTTCACGGCCAATCCCTGGGTCGTGGCGCCCATCTTCATCGCGCTGGTGCTCGTGTTCATGGTCCGCGCCTGGCTGCGCTCGCGCGCCTGGAACCGCCGTCTGCCCTCCATGACGCGCCACGACCGGCAGTTCATCGCCCGCGTCGCCGTGCTGGTGTTTCTGGTGGCCGGCTTCGCCTGGCAGTTCTACGAGGGCTGGTACGCGGCGACAGGGCCGTCGGTGGACTCCGGCGCCTCGGCCGGCTCGCTCGCCTCGCTGCCCCTGCTGCTCATCCCGCCGGGACTCTTCGTCGCCGGCCTCATCCTCGAGCTGAGCTCCGCGCCGCGCCGCGGCTCCTGGGCGCTGCTCGCCGTGCTCTCGGTCGCGGCCAGCGCCTACTTCCTCGCCTCGGCGATGACCGGCGCGACGACGAACCTGAATCTCACGTACTACATCCTGCTCGCCGTGCTCGCCCTCATCGCCATCCCGCGCGCGTTCTCCGCGGGCAAGATGGGCTGGAGCCGGAACGCCGCGCCGCGGTACGGCTGAGCCGCCGCCGGCCACCGCCGGCCGGCGCTCCGTCAGCGCTGGATGAGCTCGATCGAGTTGCCGTCCGGGTCATCGACGAACGCCAGACGCGGACCGCCGCCCTCCAGCATGAACGGCTGACGCGTGATCCGCCCTCCGAACAGCTCGAGCACCGGCAGCACGGCGTCGATGTCCTCGGTCTCGAAGGCGAAGTGGCCGAAGCGCTCGCCGCCCGGGTAGGCGTCGTCCTTGCCCCAGTTGTAGACGAGCTCGATGGCGAAGTTGCCGGCCTCCGGCTCGATGAACACCAGCGTCGCCTTGCCCTTCGTGAGCTCGCTGCGCCTCTTCTCCGTCAGGCCCAGCTGCTCGTAGAACTTGATCGCTCCTTCGAGGTCCCTGGTCCTGGTCGCGACGTGTACGAACTTCATGTGGTCCTCCTCCGGCGGGCTCCGGTATGCTCGCCGCATGTCCATCAGTGCATTCTCCGACAAGGTACCTCAGTTCGCCCCCGGCGTCTTCGTCCATCCGGGCGCGACGATCATCGGCGACGTCGTGCTCGAAACGGGCGTCACCGTGTGGCCCGGCGCCGTGCTGCGCGGCGACATCGAGCGGATCTCGGTCGCCGCCGAGACGAGCATCCAGGACGGAGTCGTGATCCACACGGAGCCGGGATCGCCGGTCGTCATCGGCCGCGGCTGCATGATCGGCCACGGCGCCATCGTCCACGGCGCCGCGGTCGACGACGGCAGCCTCATCGGCATGCACGCCACGCTGCTCGACGGGGCCGAGATCGGCGAGCAGAGCATCGTCGGCGCCAACACGCTCGTGCTGGGGCGCCGGGCCTACCCGCGCCGCAGCCTGCTCATCGGGACGCCGGCCAGGGTGGTGCGCGTGCTCACGGAGGAGGACCTCGCACCGCTCGCCGCCGTTCGCGGGCGGTACACGGCGCGCGGCCGCCTCTACACGGAGCAGGGGCTGGGCGCCGATCTCTCCGCGTTTCTTCCCTAGCGCCTCCTGCCGCCACCGCCGGCTCCTCCTTCGTCCGGCCCTCCCTCCTCCGCGGCCGGCTGACTGACTCGCCGCGACGCCGGGTAGCTTGGCGCCATGGCCGCCATCGCCGACGCAGACACGTTCTTCGCGCCCGACCGCGCCGCGTGGCGCGAGTGGCTCGCGGCGCATCACGGGGAGCGCACGCAGGTCTGGCTCCTCCTGCACAAGAAGCACGTGGGGGAGCCCAGCGTGCGCTACGACGAGGCCGTCGAGGAGGCCCTGTGCTGGGGCTGGATCGACGGCCTCACGAACCGCTGGGACGAGCGCAGCTACGCCGTGCGCTTCACGCCGCGCAAGCCCGGAAGCGTCTGGAGCGAGAGCAACGTGGCGCGCGTCTCGCGCATGATCGCCGAGGGACGCATGACGCCGGCGGGTATGGCGCTGATCGAGGAGGCCAAGCGGCGAGGGACGTGGGACCAGGCGGCGTCCGGCAGGCTCGATGTGACGCCGCCCGATCTGGAGGCCGCGCTCGCCGGCGTACCCGCGGCCCGTGCGCGCTGGGAGGCCTGGGCGGCGACCTACCGGCGCCAGTACGTCTACTGGGTGCTGGACGCCAAGCGTCCGGAGACGCGGGCACGGCGCATCGCCGACGTCGTGCGCCGCGCCGCCGCCGGCTTCAAGCCCGGCGAGCCCGGCTGATCTCACGACCGCCGGAGCCGGGGCGGTCCCTCCCGCACCGGCATGGTTGCCGCACTCAGTCGTCGAGGTGGGCCCGGACGGCGAGCACGAGCCCAGGCAGCACGTCGCCGCCCGGTCCCCTCAGGAACAGGTCGCACATCTGCGACAGCGCGTCTCGCTCCGGGTTCACGTCGATGAGCGTCGCGCCGGCCTCCCGGGCGATCATGGGCATGGCCGCGGCGGGGTAGACCACGCCCGACGTGCCGACGATGAGCATGACGTCGCAGCCGGCGCTGAGCTGCTGGGCGGCGCTGATCGCGTCGGGTGGCAGTCCCTCGCCGAACCAGACGACCTCGGGACGGAGGTAGTCGCCGCACTCGGGGCAGCGCGGCGGCTTCTCGTCCTGGTCGGCGAAGTCCTCCCAGCGGTAGCCGCGGTGCCGGCCCTCGATGCAGCGGAAGCTGTGCATGGTGCCGTGGAGCTCGATCACATGAGACGAGCCGGCGCGCTGATGCAGCCCGTCGATGTTCTGCGTGATGACCACGACCTTGGGGAGCAGTTCCTCGAGCTCGGCGATGGCCCGGTGGCCGGGGTTGGGCTCCGCGTCGGCCGTGACGCCGAAGCGGTGCTCGTACCAGCTCCACACGAACGCCGGGTCCTTGCGATACGCCTCCGGTGTGGCCAGTTGCATGGGGTCGTACCGCGCCCAGAGGCCGGTCTCGGGCTCGCGGAAGGTGGGTATGCCGGACTCCTTGCTGACGCCGGCTCCGGTGAACACCGCGAGCCGGGCCGACCGGGCCAGGGCGCGGGCCGCCGTCTGGAGGGCGTCGTCGGGTCGCGGATCGTCGAGCCGGTCGCTCACGGGAGCCTCCTCGGACGAGTGCTCAGGCCATCCTGAGATTGTACGCTAGCGACCGCGGGCCGTAGCGCTCGCGCCACGCAACGCCGAGGGGGCACGGCATGACCGACGACACCACCACGAAGCGGGACCATCCCTACGTGGCCCACTACGACTGGTCCGCCGTCGGGGGCGGCGACGACCGCTTCCGCATCACCCCCGAGCAGGAGGCCCGGAACGCCCAGCACGCCGCCGACAAGGCGGCCGTCGAGGGCGGTCGCACGCTCCGGCTCATCCTGGGCGCCCCCATCATGATCTGGAGCTTCGTCGGCATCCCGGTCTTCGGGCTCTTCGCGTTGCTCATGCTGCTGGGCGCCGTCAACGGGTCACTCGTGGAGGGCGAGGGAACGTCGCCGGAGCTGTTCGGCTTCCTTGCGCTGCTCGTGCTCATCGAGGTGGCGAGCATCTGGGAGGGTCTGCTGCTCATGCGCGACGAGCCGAACGCCGGCAAGTGGCGCGTCGTACTCGTACTGGCGACGGTGGTCGCTCTCATCGTCACCGCATCCATGGCCCTCTGGGCCGGTGACGTGACCCTGGGGGTCGTCATCGTGGTCGCGGTGGTCTGGTACAGCGTGCTCGTGGCCGTCTGGCAATGGCGCCGGTCCGTGCGGCTGGCTTCGGCGGTCGAGCGATTGGATACCTACTCACCATGACCGGCGACGAGAAGCAGATGACGGGGGAACGGCCGGAGCCGGCGGGCGAAGCCGCTCCGGCCGAAGCTGACGAGCGCGGCGCCGGCGCAGGGGCCGGCCTGCGCCTGCTCGGCTCCGCGGTCACGCTGCCCTGGCTGGTGCTGTACGGGGTGACCGGCGTGTCGGCCGTCACCCGCGCCGCGCAAGCGTACTCGGCGGGGCACAAGCGGGTCGACGCGGGCTACACGCGTTTCGTCTCGCCGGGCGAGCTGGCGTTCTTCGGGGCGCTGCTGCTCACGGCCTTCGCCGTCATGATGGCGTGCGCCCTTCTCCTGCTGTTCCGGCGCCGGTCCGCTGAGGCCTGGCTCCCGTTGCTGCTCGTGGCCGCCGGGCTCACCGCGGGGGCGGTGTGGGCCGGCATCAGCGGCGGGTTGCATCCTCTGCTCTGGGTGATGCTCTTCTTCGGCCTCGTCTACGTCGCGGTCATCGCCCTGGTGCAGGTCGTCAAGGTGACGCGGGCGGAGCGGCGTGGGAGAATCGCCTCACCATGAGCACCAGCATCTTCGTCGGGCACGCCAAGCCGCCCGCCAACACCGTCAGCGGCCAGATGTACACGATCCTCAGCGTCGTGTGCGAGGTCGACATGGACTCCGGCGTCATCGTCGCGGCGGAGTTCACGGTGGCCACCGAGCTCGCCAAGCAGTACCTCAACCGCCTGCTCGCGGGCCGCAACCTCGCGACCGACGAGGACGCCATCGTCACCGAGCTCGAGCACTGTTACTTCTCGGGCACGCAGAAGGCGCTCATCCAGTGCTTCCGCGACATGGCCAAGCGCTACCGCGCCCAAGCGGGCGTGAGCCGGCCGGAGACGCCGGCGGAGCCGACCCCACCCAGCCGGCTGACGCGCGCGCGAGCGCCGCAGCCGTTCGCCGCGGAGCGCGCCTTCTGGTATAGCCCAGACCCTGTCGGTAGAGTCCAGCGTCGAGAATGCCCATTCGCGAGGAGGGACCCGGGATCATGAGCGCAGTCGAGGGAATCACGTCGTTCGAGCCGCCGCGCCGCGTGCTCATGGGACCCGGCCCGTCCGACGTGCATCAGCGTGTGCTCGACGCGCATGGCGCGTCCGACCATCGGGCACCTCGACCCCGACTTCGTACGCATGATGGACGAGCTCAAGGAGTTGCTGCGCTACGCTTTCCAGACCGAGAACCGGGTGACGTTCCCCGTGTCCGGGCCCGGCTCCGTCGGCATGGAGACGTGCTTCGTCAATCTCGTCGAGCCGGGCGACAAGGTGCTCGTCTGTCGCAACGGCGCCTTCGGCGGGCGGCAGCTCGAGAACGTCGAGCGTACCGGCGGCGTGCCGGTGGTCGTCGACGACGACTGGGGCGCGCCGGTCTCGCTCGACAAGGTCGAGTGGGCGTTCGACGCGAACCCCGACATCCGCATCGTCTCGTTCGTCCACGCAGAGACCTCCACAGGCGTGGGCAGCAATGCAGAGGCCATCGCGACCATCGCGCACGCGCACGGCGCCCTCGTCATCGCCGACACTGTGACGTCGCTCGGCGGCATCCCCGTGCTGGTCGACGAGTGGGGCCTCGACGCCGTCTACTCCGGCAGTCAGAAGTGCCTCAGCTGCACGCCGGGCCTCTCGCCGGTCACCTTCGGCGAGACCGCGCTGGCGAAGGTCAAGGCGCGCAGGACCAGGTGCCAGAGCTGGTTCATGGACCTGAACCTCGTGCTGCCCTACTGGGAGGGCGGCGCGCGGACGTATCACCACACCGCGCCGATCAATCCGCTCTACGGGCTGCACGAGTCGCTGCTCATGCTGACCGAAGAAGGACTGGAGGCGGCGTGGCGGCGTCATGCCGAGCTCCACGACGCCCTGGTCGAAGGGCTCGAGGGCCTCGGCCTGAGCATGTTCGTCGAGGCCCCGTACCGGCTGCCGCAGCTGAACCTCGTGAGCGTCCCCGACGGTGTCGACGACGCCTGGGTCCGCGCAGAGGCGCTCAAGCGCTACGACCTCGAGCTCGGCAACGGCCTCGGCGTGCTGGCCGGCAAGGTCTGGCGCATCGGCCTCATGGGCACCTCGTGCACGCAGGCCAACGTGGACCTCTGCCTGGACGCGCTCGGGACGCTGATCGCGGAGGCCGCCGCGAAGTAGGCGGGGAACGCGGACGGCAGCGGTCTCATGCGAGTCGCCCGGCACATTGTTCACCGCTCAAGCGGATGGTAGCGTTCACCTATTCAGGACTCACTCGCGGCCGGGGGATCCGCGTCTGATCCGGCGGCCCTGGATCCGCCGACACCCGAGGAGGGCACATGACCGACGAGACCAGTAAGGGCCCCGAACCCACCGTCGAGGAGCTCAAGGCCAAGGCGTACCAGCCCATGGACGACGCCATGAAGCTCCACCCGTTCTACAGGGGCAAGATCGAGACCACCCTCAAGTGCTGCGTGCGCGACTTCCAGGACTTCGGCATCTGGTACACGCCCGGCGTCAGCGCCCCCTGCCTCGACATCCAGAAGGATCCCGAGAAGGTCTACGAGTACACCAACAAGGCGAACACCGTGGCCGTCATCAGCGACGGCACGCGCGTGCTCGGCATGGGCGACATCGGCCCCAAGGCCGGCATGCCGGTGATGGAAGGCAAGAGCCTCCTCTTCAAGTACCTCGGCGGCGTCGACGGCTTCCCGCTCATGGTCGACACCAAGGACCCGGACAAGCTCATCGAGTTCGTCAAGCTGGTGCAGCCGGGGCTGGGCGGCATCAACCTCGAAGACATCGCCCAGCCCAAGTGCTTCCGCATCCTCGACACGCTGCGTGAGGAGTGCGAGATCCCCGTGTGGCACGACGACCAGCAGGGCACGGCGTGCGTCACGCTCGCCGGCCTCATCAACGCCCTCAAAGTCGTGGGCCGGCGCATCGACGACGTCGAGATCGCCTTCATCGGCTCCGGCGCCGCCAACGTCGCCATCAGCCGGCTGATCTTCTCCTACGGCGCCGACCCGGCGAAGTGCCGCATCGTCGACAGCAAGGGCATCCTGCACAAGGGCCGCTCGGACGTCGAGGCCGTCAAGGACGAGTGGGTCGACAAGTGGAAGTACTGCAACATCACCAACGCCGAGGGCCGCACCGGCAGCATCGAGGACGCGCTCAAGGGCGCCCACGTGTGCATCGCGCTCAGCAAGCAGGGGCCCGGCACGATCGAGAAGGAGTGGATCCGGGGGATGGCCCACGACCCCGTGGTCTTCCTCTGCGCCAACCCGATCCCCGAGATGTGGCCGTGGGACGCCAAGGAGGCCGGCGCCGCCGTGGTGGCCACCGGCCGCAGCGACTTCCCCAATCAGGTCAACAACTCGGTCGGCTTCCCCGGCATCTTCCGCGGCACCCTCGACGTGCGCGCCAAGACGATCACCGACGAGATGTGCATCGCCGCGGCCGAGGAGCTCGCCAAGGTCGCCGAGGACAAGGGCCTGTCCGCCGACTACATCATGCCGACCATGGACGACTGGGAGGTGTTCCCGCGTGAGGCCGCGGCGGTGGCCATGAAGGCCATCGAGCAGGGCATCGCGCTGCGCACCGACCTCACGTTCGAGCAGGAGGTCGCGGACGCGACGGCGATCATCGCCCGGGCTCGCGGCATGGTGCAGGACCAGATGGCCCTCGGCTACATCCCCATGCCCGAGGGCAGCAAGGCGCCGGCGCCCACCAAGGCGGCCGCGAGGGCCGTCGCGCGCGGCGCCGGCGACTACGCCGGCGAGATCGCCGACAAGGCCGTCGACGCCATCGGGCCGGCCGCGGACAAGATCGCCGCGGCGACCGCCGCGGCGATCGACAAGGCCACCGACGCCATCAAGAAGGCCACAGCCGGCATGAAGAAGGACGACGGCGTCACCGACGCCGAGATCGTCGACGAGGAGCCGCCGGCGTGGAAGCCGCCGGCGGCCGAGCCGGAGCCTCCGGCGGGCGAGAAGAAGGACGAGTAGCGGCGCGGGCGGGGGCCTTCGTGAAGTTCTGTCCGTTCCCCGGCGCAGCCTTCCTGCTCGCCCTCGTCATCGGGATCGTCGTGTATCTCGTCGTCGTGTTGCTGATCGTCGGAGTCGTCATCGGCGCGAGTGGATCGTGAGGTGCGCATGAAGGCGTGTCCGCACTGTCGGGCCTGGTCAACGAGGCCGCTGCCGGCTGTCCCGCGGGAATCGACTGACCAAACGTGCGCCGACGCACGAAGGAGGGAGTGAGCGTTGAACGTGAGGGAACTCGACGTCGCCGCGGTCACCGCGGCGGTGAAGGACCTGTGCATCACGGCCAACTACGACCTGCCGGTGGACGTGTACGAGGCGCTCAAAGCCGCGGCCGAGACTGAAGAGTCGCCGGTCGGCCGCGAGGTGCTGGCGCAGCTGGTCGAGAACGCCGACATCGCCGCCGCCGACCGCGTGCCGATCTGCCAGGACACCGGCTTCGCGGTGATCTTCGCCGAGGTCGGCCAGGACGTGCACCTGACCGGAGGCGACTTCGAGGAGGCCATCCACGAAGGCGTGCGGCAGGGCTACGGCGACGGCTACCTGCGCAAGTCCGTCGCCGAAGAGCCGGGGCACGCCCGGCGCAACACCAAGGACAACACACCGGCCATCATCCACGCCAGCATCGTGCCGGGCGACCGGGTCTGCCTCACGATGATGGCCAAGGGCGGCGGCGCCGAGAACATGAGCTCGCTCAACATGCTCAAGCCGGCGCAGGGCTGGGCCGGCATGGTCGACGCCGTCGTCGACACCGTCAGCCGCGCCGGCTCCAACCCGTGCCCGCCGGTGATCATCGGCGTCGGCATCGGCGGCACCATCGAGAAAGTCACGCTGCTCGCCAAGAAGGCACTGCTGCGTGACGTCGGCAGCTCGCACCCGGACCCGCGCGTCGCGGCGATGGAGGACGAACTGCTGGAGAAGATCAACGCCCTCGGCATCGGCCCGCAGGGCCTCGGCGGCCGCACCACGGCTCTCGACGTCTTCATCGAGGAGATGCCGAGCCACATCGCCAGCATGCCGATGGCCGTCAACGTCCAGTGCCACGCGCAGCGGCACAAGACCGTCACGCTCTGAGGGAGGGGACCATGGCTGCGAAGAAGATCACGACTCCCCTCACGGACGAGGTCGTCAGGGACCTGCGAGCCGGTGACGCCGTGGAGATCACCGGCGTGCTCTACCAGGCGCGCGACGCGGCGCACAAGCGGCTCGTCGCGCTCATCGAGGCCGGCGAGGAGCTGCCGTTCGACCTCGCCGGCGCCGTCGTCTACTACATGGGGCCGAGCCCGGCCAAGCCCGGCAACGTCATCGGCTCGGCCGGGCCCACCACCAGCGGCCGCATGGACGCGTACGCGCCGCTGCTCATGCGGCACGGCCTCAAGGGCATGGTCGGCAAGGGGCTGCGCACGGCCGAGGTCAAGCAGGCCATGCAGGACCAGACCGCCGTGTACTTCGCCGCGACCGGCGGCGCCGGCGCGCTGCTGGCCAAGCGCATCGTCGGCAACCAGGTCATCGCGTATGCGGAGCTCGGCGCCGAGGCCATCGCCCGCCTCGAGGTCGTCGACTTCCCGGCCATCGTCGTCATGGACTGCCACGGCGGCGACCTCTACGAGGAGGGGCGCGCGCACTACGCACGCGAGGCCTAGTACGACGTGAAGCGGTCCGGCCGGCGCCCCTGCGGGCGCCGGCCTCCGACGCCCTCTCGGCGCACCGAGTCGCGGATCATCTGCGAGGACGGCGAAGTAGGGTCGAGGTCGACGGCCAGCGGCCGGCCCGGCGCGAGGAGCGGGCACGGCGGGTACAATCGAGCGATGGAGGACGCGTCGTGACCGCCTGGATCCTGGCGATCGGCCGGATGCTGGGGCTCGGATCCATCGCCGGCATCCGGCCTTCGCTGACGCTCGCCGTCATCGGGATGGTGACCTACTTCGACTGGGGAGTCGAGACCAACTCGACGTTCTCCTGGCTGAGCCACTGGCTCGTCATCGGCACCTTCGTCGTGCTCGCCATCCTCGAGTCCACGTTCGACAAGATCTCCAAGGTGGACCGCCTGCAGGACCGCCTGATCATGCCGTACCGGCTGTTCATGGGCGGCGTGGCCGGCGCCGCGACCATCCCGTTTGGCTGGAAGGGCATCGCGGTCGGGGCGGTGGTGGGCGCCGGCGCCGCCTGGTTCGCGCAGTACACCAAACACCTCGGCAGGCCCAAGAGTGTGCCGAGTCCGGCGGTCGTGTCGCTGATCAGCACCGGCGAGGAACTGGGCGCGCTCTTCGGCAGCGTGCTGGTGCTCGCGGTGCCGTACTTCGGCTACGCGTGCGTCGGCGCCACGGGGTTCATCTACTGGCGCATGCGCGGCAGGCGCCGGTCCAAGTACAGGAAGATGCGCCAGACGGCGGCGGGCAGGGCGGCCGCCGCGGCCGCCGCGGAGCCGCCGCCGGACGCCGCGAAGGACAGCGGCGGCCCGGCGCAGGGCGAGCAGGCCGCCGGGCCGCCGTCGCTGCGCCCCGAGCCGCTCGAATTCCCGGAGCTCACCGCCCTCGAGGCGGGCGCCGAGCCCTCCGCGGCGTCGCTCGACGAGCCGGCCCCGGGCCTGCACGGTCCACCCTCCGGCGGAGGCGCCGATGAGTGACTCGTCCGATCTGGGCGTGCGCCGGCTGCGTATGGTCGAGGAACAGATCGTGCGGCGCGGTCTGCGCGACGAGGACGTCCTGGCCGCCATGCGCTCCGTGCCGCGCCACCTGTTCGTCCCGATCGTGGCGGAGGAGGACGCCTACGCCGACACGCCGCTGCCCATCGGACTCGGGCAGACCATCTCGCAGCCTTACATGGTCGCGCTGATGACGGCGCTGCTCGAGGTGGACGTCCGCTCGCGCGTGCTCGAGATCGGCGCCGGCAGCGGCTACCAGACCGCCGTGCTCGCCGAGGTGGCGGGCGAGGTGTACGCGATCGAGCGGCTCGCCCCGCTGGCGGAGCGCGCCCGCGCGCTGATCGCCCGCCTCGGCTACACCAACGTGCACCCGGCGATCGGCGACGGCGCCAGGGGCTGGCACGAACAGGCGCCGTTCCAGGGCATCCTGGTCGCGGCCGCCGCGGACGAGGTGCCGCCGGAGTTGCTGGGCCAGCTCGCCGACGGCGGCCGGCTGGTCGTCCCAGTCGGCCGCGGCCGCAGCGATCAGGTGCTCACCGTCATCGAGCGCAGGGGCGACGCGTTCGAGGAGCGGCACGACACGCGCTGCCGATTCGTGCCGCTCGTGCGCGACGTCAGCCCGGACGCGCGCCGCCGGGACGCCTTGCGCGGCAGCGGCGCCGACGAGGACGCGGGCTGGGCGCCGCGCGGCGGCGAGGACGCCCGCGGCGACAGCACGTATCCGGAAGAGGAGAGCGAGATGAAGTCCGTCGACGTCAAGGTCAGCGGCGTCGTGCAGGGCGTGTACTATCGGTCCAGCGCGCGCCGTGAGGGAGCGCTGCGCGGTCTGCGCGGCTGGGTGCGCAACCAGAGCGACGGCTCCGTCGCCCTGCGCCTGCAGGGCGACCCCGCCGCGGTGGATGCCATGCTCGACTGGTGCCGTGTGGGTCCGCCGGCGGCGCGCGTCTCGCGGCTCACGGTGTCCGACGCTCCTGCCGATGAGACCTTGCGCGACTTCGAGGTGAGATAGATGCCAGACCCCCACGAGACGCACGCCCGGCCGACCCTGACGCTGGACGACGTGCGCAACGACCAAGAGGTCCGGGTGTTCGTGCGCAAGGCCGACGAGAACCTCGGCGTCCTCGGCTACACGGAGCACGGCCCGAGGCACTGCGGCATCGTGGCCGGCATCGCCAAGAACGTGCTGCTGCAGCTCGGCTACCCGCCGCGCACGGCCGAGCTCGCCGCCGTCGCCGGCTATCTGCACGACATCGGCAACGGCATCAACCGGCTGGACCACGGCATCGGAGCGGCCCTCCTCAGCCGGCACATCCTGGAGCGCCTCGGCATGGGCCCGGACGAGTACGCCGAGGTCATGTGCGCCATCGGCAACCACGAGGAGGAGTACGGCCAGGCGGTCAGCCCGCTGGCCGCCGCGGTCATCCTCGGCGACAAGAGCGACGTGCACCGAAGCCGCGTGCGCGTCATCGACCCGGAGACCGACGACATCCACGACCGCGTCAACATGGCGACCACGCGGTCGTACCTTGCCGTCGACGCGGAGGCGCACACCATCACCCTGGAGCTGGACATCGACACCGAGATCATCCAGGTCATGCAGTACTTCGAGATCTTCCTCGACAGGATGGTGATGTGCCGGCGGGCGGCCGAGTTCCTGGGCTGCCGCTTCGGCATCGTGATCAACGGGACGCGCCTGCTCTAGACTGCGCACCCCTGACCGGCGGCGTGGACGCGCCGTGGTCATCTGAGATACTGGACGCAAGCGACCGGAGGTGGATGGTGGGCATGAAGAAGAGAGGCGGGTTCCTGGTCGGCGCCCTGGCGGGCGTCGTGGCGGGTCTGCTCCTGGCGCCGAAGAGCGGCCGGGAGACGCGCGAGCAGGTCTTCGGCCAGGGCGGCTTCGGCGGCCAGGTCGACCGCATCAAGGGCGCCATCGGGGCGGGCAAGGACTCCGCGGCGGACCAGAACGAGGCCCTGCGCCGCAAGATCGAGGAGACTCGCGAGCGCCTGCGCGGCCAGATGGACGCCGGCGGCGACGGCGTCGGCGGCGAGGACGCCTACGGCGGCCCCGCCGGCACCGCTCCCGGCGACCCCAGCTGAACGGTCTCGCGCGCAAATGGCTGAGGGCGGCGGCAGTGGTCACCGGGGCCGCCGCCCTCGGTCTCGTCTATCTGCTGCACGAGGCGCAGTGGGTGCGCCGCGTGGACAGGCGCCTGCCGGCGCCGGACGCCGACGCGGCGCTCGACGGCCTCGTCGTCGTGCAGCTCTCCGACTTCCACGCGGGCTTCACGCCCAGCTTCAACCTGCGCGCCACGCGCAAGGCCGTCGACATTGCGCTTGCCGCGGAGCCGGACCTCGTGCTCGTCACCGGCGACTTCGCCGGCGGCCCGCACGGCCTCGGCGAGCTCCGTCGGCAGCTGCGGCGCCTCAATCCGCCCCTGGGCGTCTTCGGCGTGTTCGGCAACCACGACCACGGCGACAGCAAGGCGCCGTTCGTGCAGCCCACGGACCCGGCTTTCGTCGAGAGTTGCGGGGTGCGCCTGCTCACCAACGAGTCGGTGACGGTGGACCACGGCGGGGCCGCGGTCGCGATCGCGGGGCTCGACGACACCGACGGCGGGCACGACGACCTGCCGGCGGTCCTGGCGGCGCTCGACCGCCGGCCCGGCGGTCTGCGCCTGCTGTTGTCGCACCACGCCGCGATGATACGGCGTACCGCACCGGGCGACTTCCACCTGACGCTCGCCGGCGACACCCACGGCGGCCAGATCTGCCTGCCGCTGCCGGGTCGCCACGTCCTGCTCAGCGACCTCGGCGCGGAGTTCGCCGAGGGCGGCTACGACGTCGGCGGCCGCCCGCTCTACGTGACGCGCGGCGTGGGCACCAGCATGCTGCCCTTCCGGGCGTTCTGCCGTCCGGAGGTGGTCGTGTTCCACGTGGAGGCCGGCGGATGAGGCCGGCCGCGGCCGGCGCCGCGCGGGGCGGCCGGCCGGCGCGCCTCGCCGCAACCGGCCTGCTCGCCCTGCTCCTGTTCCTGCTGGTCGCGGCGACCGCGCTGCCCGCCTGCGGCGGCAACGCCGACCCCTTCACCGGTCTGTACTGGGAGCCGTCCACCGGGCGCCGGGTGGAGATCAGCAAGCAAGAGGAGGGGTATCTCCTCTACTACGGCGCCGCCAAGCGGCCGTTCAAGGCCACGCGTGAGGGCGACGAGCTCCGCGTCGCCGAGCCGATGGGCGGTCAGACCGTCGTGCGGCTCGGCGACGACGAGAGCACGCTCGAGCTGCAGACGGCGGGCAAGACGACCCTGCTCAAGCGGCTGCAGCAGCACCAGTAGCGCGGCGGCGCCTCAGGTAGCGCGGTGCAACGCGTCAGCGAGTGTGCGCGAACAGACGGACCAGCGCCGGCGACACGTTGTCGATGGCCGCCGTGGGGCAGACCTCGGTGCAGGCGAAGCAGCGCACGCAGGCCGCGTCGTCGTAGACGGGCAGCGGGTCCATGGCGATCGCCCGCGTGCCGCAGATGGCGGCGCACTCGTTGCAGCGGATGCACGCGCTCGCGTCCACGAGGCGTGGCCGCGCGGTGATGAGGTTGCGCGCCAGGCGGTGCAGCGACGGCGGCAGGAGCTCCTGCATGTCACGGTGCACCGGCTTGAACGTCGGCTCCGGTTCGATGGGGTCGCCGGCGAGCGTGTACGGGTCGCGGAGGTCGAGCAGCCCTCTGCGCACGGACGCGGCCACCGTGTACACGCTGCTCCGCTCGTGGGCCGTGCGGTCGGCGAGCGCTGCGTCCAGCGCGAGGCAGTCACGTGCGGCGAAGAGCGAGTCTAGCTCGCGCGGCGTCCCGCTCCCCGGGCCCTGGCCCTCCATCGCGATGATCGCGTCGATGATGGTGAACCGCGGTCGCACGGCCAGGTGGAGGTCCAGGAGCATGTCGGCAAAGTCTTCGCGCCGCTGCGCCTTGACGTGGAGGTGAGCCTTGGCGAGCCCGGGGACGACGCCGTAGGTGAGCTTGACGCCGCCCGTGAGGCGCATCAGCTGATGCGTCTTGAGGACGCCGACCTGGACGACGGCGTCGGCGTCCACGAACGCCTTGCCGATGGGGAACGACCGGTACAGTCTGCCCTCGGGCGCGTCCAGCACCGCGCGGTCGTCCTCCACGTCGATGATCTGCACGCCTTCGGCGGCGCAGACGTCGGCGATGCCGCTGAGCTTGTAGGCGCGCGCGACCTTGGCGGGGCCATTGGGTCCGCCGGGGCTGTCGGCGACGAACGGCTCGGCCCCGGCGGCCTTGAGCGCGCGCAGCACGCAGCCCAGCGTCTCCGGGTGGGTGGTGACGGCTTTCTCCGGCGGGGCAGCGCGCAGAAGGTTGATCTTGACGGCGATGCGTTCGCCCGGCCGGGCGACGGCGGTCCAGCCGCCGAAGGGCTCGACGAGACGCTCCAGGGCCGCGTCGAGCCCGGAGCCGTGCTCGGCGCGCACGTGAGAGACGAGCGAGGGACCGCCGGGCGAGAAGTCGCCGTCCGCGCCGGCGCGTGCTCTATCTCTCATGGGCGCGGCTTCTGCGTGACGAGCACGTTGTGGTACAGGCCGACCGAGCCGGGCGCGTACAGGGCGAGCTCGGCGAGCCCGGCTCCGGTGAGCAGCGCGCGCACGTCGTCGAGCGGCAGCACGTGGTCGTTGGGCGGCCCCACCGGCCGTTCCATGCGCGCGAACTCGGCGGCCACCAGCAGGCCGCCGGGCGCGAGCAGCCGCCAGATCTCTCTCAAGGCGTCCGGGTCGTCGTCGACGTGGTGCAGCACGTTGACGATGAGCATGCGGTCGGCGACGGCGTCGTCGAGGGGCACGCTGCCGCGCTCGCTGAGCACAGGTTCGACGTTGACCGTTTGCGGTCGCGCGGCGAGTTTGGCGCGCAGGCGGTCGAGCAACTCCGGCTGCTCGTCCACGGCCAGCACACGGCCGAGCGGCAGGGCCGCGGCGAGGGGGATGGAGTACATGCCGGTGCCGGCGCCGAAGTCCACGACGGTCTCGGCGCCGGTAAGTCGGAGCAACTCCACCAGCTTGGCCGGGGGCAGCTCGATGAGCCTCTCCGGGTTCTCGAGCTTATCGGCGTGCCTGGGGTCGAACTTCTCGGCCACGCGCCGCGCCGGACCCGCTATTTCACGCAGCGGGCGTACTTGAGAAAGGCCTCGAGGGCCTTCTCGACGGCCTCGGGGGAGGCGACTGCGTCGCCCGCCTCCTCGTTGAGGCACTCGCGCATCTTCAGCGAGATGAGCAGCACGCCCACGCGGTCGAGCGCCGCCTTGGTGGCGGCGAGCTGGGTGAAGATCTCCTCGCAGGGACGGCCTTGCTCGATCATCCTCTGCAGGCCGCGGGACTGGCCCTCGACCCGGCGCAGGCGGTTGATCAGGCGCCCTGCCTCGTCCTGATCCATGTACTCCTCCACACAAGCGACTATACCCCCGGGGGGGATGAGGGACAATACTGAGAATGCCCGAGGCTGGCCCACCGGGTACCCGGCCCCCGTAGGGGTATGTACGCACGACTCAGGCGAGGCGCTGCAGCTGGTCCTCCGCGACGCAGCGCAGGTCGGCGAGCACGTCGTCCGGCACCGGCCCGCCCAGAGAGCCGACGCCCAGGCGGGCCTTGGGCTTGACCGCACCGTGGTAGTCCGACCCGCCGGTGGGGACGAGCGCGTACTTCGCGGCCAGGCCCAGACAGCGCGCAACCGTCTCCGCGTCGTGCAGCGGGTAATAGCACTCGATGCCGGCGAGGCCGGCGCGCGCGGCGTCGCGGACGATGTGGTCGAGGCCCGCGGGGTCGGTGTGGATGATGCCCGGGTGGGCGAGGACAGGGAGGGCGCCCGACGCGCGCAGCAGCTTGAGGGCGCGGCCCAGTCCCAGGCGCCGCCGGTCGACCCAGGCGGGGGCGCCGCGGCGGAGGTAGAGCTCGAACGCCTCGCTGATCGAGCTGACATACCCGCGGCGCACCATCGCCTCGCCGATGTGCGGCCGGCCGACGGCGCCGTTCTCGGCGGCCGCGGCGAGGTCCTCGGGGTCGAGCGGCAGGCCGATCTCGGCCAGGCGCTCGAGCATCCTGTCGTTGCGCTCCACGCGGTACACACGCAGCTCGGCGAGCTCCTGCTGCAGCTCCTCTGTGGGGGCGCCGGCGAGGAAGTAGCCGAGCATGTCCATGGTCACACGGTCGTGCTCGAGGTTGATCTCCACGCCGGGGATCACGTCGATGCCGAGGCGCTCCCCCGCGGCGAGCGCCTCGGGCAGCCCGTCGACGGTGTCGTGGTCGGTGACGGCAAGGGCGGTGAGACCCAGGGCGGCCGCCTCTTCGACGAGTTGCGTGGGGGTCTGCGAGCCGTCCGAGAACGCGGTGTGGGTGTGCAGGTCGATCATGCTTCTACCCTACCCCGCGTGGCGGCCGGCCCGCACAGTGGCGGCGCCTCCTGCAGGGGTAAGATGAGAAGGCGCGGCGTCACGGGGACGCCGTCTCGCCCTGCCGGTCACGACCACCCCGCCCTGGAGGTCCGCGATGCGCATCGGGATGATCGCGCCGCCCTGGTTCCCGCTGCCGCCGCAGCGGTACGGCGGCATCGAGTTCGTCGTCAGCCTCCTCACCGAGGGCCTCGTGGCGCACGGCCACGACGTCACCCTGTTCGCGAGCGGCGACTCGGAGACGCAGGCGCGGCTGAGTTACATCTTCGCCCGCGCCCCCTTCGAGCAGATCGAGAAGGGCGGCCACCTCGAGGTGATGCACAGCCTCGAGGCCTACAAGCGCGCGCGCGAGTTCGACGTCATCCACGACCACGACGGGCTCGCCAGCCGCGCCATGGGCGCGCTCGTCCACGAGCTCGTCGGCACGCCGGTGGTGGCCACCCTGCACGGGCCGGCCGACGCCATCACCCAGGAGATGTTGAGCTCGCTGCGCCGGGACCTCCGGTTCATCGCCATCAGCGAGTACCAGCGCGACGGCTTCCCCGACCTGGAGTTCGTCGGCACCATCCCCAACGCGATCGACGTGGAGCACATGCCGTTCGGCGCGGAGAAGGACGACTACGTGCTGTTCATCGGCCGCATGACCGCCGACAAAGGTGCCCACACGGCAATCGAGGTGGCGCGGCGACTGGACAGGCGGCTCATCATGGCCGGCAAGGTCAACGAGGGACCGGAGCGCGAGTTCTTCACGGCTGAGGTCGAGCCCTACCTCTCCGACAAGATCCACTACCGCGGCGAGGTCGACCACGACACCAAGGTCGAGCTCTACAAGCGCGCCCGCTGCACCCTGTTCCCCATCCAGTGGCCGGAGCCGTTCGGCCTCGTGATGATCGAGTCGCTCGCCTGCGGCACGCCCGTGATCGCCATGCGCCAGGGGTCGGTGCCCGAGGTGATCGAGCACGGCCGCACGGGGTTCATCGTCGAGACCGCAGACGAGATGGTGGAGGCCTTCGCGCGCATCGGCGAGATCGACCCCGCCGAGTGCCGCCGTGCGGTGGAGGAGCGGTTCGGGAGCGATGCGTTCGTGGCGGCGCACGAAGCGGCGTACGCGCGGCTGCTCGGATCGTGAGGTGCGCCTGCGGCGCCCCCCACGACCGATCTGACTACGTGGTCAATTGAGCTCCAGGACGCCGGCGAAGCTGCCGAGACGGATCGTGTGCCGCTCCGTCTCGCGGGACGCGAACGGGTACTCGGCCAGGAAGACGTCCACCACGCGCGGGTCGAACTGCGTGCCCGCGTGGCGCGCGAGCTCGCTGAGCGCGGTCTCAGCGGGCAGCGCTCCGCGGTATGGCCGGTCGGTCGTCATGGCGTCGAACGCGTCGCAGACGAGCAGGATGCGCGACGCGAGCGGGATCTGCTCGCCGCGATGGCGGTCCGGGTATCCGGCGCCGTCCCAGCGCTCGTGCGCCGAGCGGATGATGCGCGCGATCGGCACCAGGTAGTCGATGCGCGAGATGATGCGCTCGCCGATGATGGTGTGCTGCGCCATCGTCTCGAACTCCTCGCGGGTCAGCGGCGCCGGCTTGTTGAGGATGTTGCCGGGGATCCCGATCTTGCCGATGTCATGCAGCACCGCGGCGTACTGGAGCATGCGCAGCTCGCCGTCCGAGAGACCCATGCTGGTGCCGACGGCGACGGCCATGGTCGCCAGGGAGTCGGCGTGCGACGCGGTGTACTGGTCCTTGGCCTCCATGGCAGCGGCGAGTGCCGTGACCGTCTCGAGATACATCCGGTCGAGCTTCTCGTAGGCCTCCGCGTTCTGCAGCGCGATGGCGATCTGCCCGCCGATGGTGGCGAGGAGAGGCAGTTCCTCGGGGCGGAACTCGTGCGGGTCGCAGAAGCCGACGACCAGGGCGCCGACCACGCCTTCCTGTCGCGCCAGCGGCACCACCAGGAAGCTGGACAGCTGGTTCGTGGCCCGCGCCAGCGCGCTCAGCTGCTCGGCGGTCCCGGCGTCGCGGATCTCGAGGCTCTCCCGCTCGAGGACCGCCCACGCGGCCAGCTCGTCGGCGGCGGGCGAGGGCACGGGGCAGCGATCGCCGCCGCAGAAGGCGGCGCGCGTCGTGTTGCCCTCGTAGACCAGGAACACGCTGGTGCTGTCCGCGTCGAGCATCGCGCGGATCATGTCGGCGAGACGCCGGAGCTCTGCGTGCGGGTCCGGCGTCTGCGCGAGGGTGGCGCCGAAGGCGCTGAGGTTGCTGATCTCTAGAGCCAGCGCCTGGGTCTTGCGGGAGAGCGTGTCGACCCGCTCCTCAACCCGGGCCGACATGGTGTTGAACACCTGCGCCAGGCTCCCGATCTCGTCGCCGCGCTGTGTCGGGAGCTCCTGGTAGAGGTCGCCGCGTGCGATAGCCGTCGCCGCCGCGGTGAGTCGTCGCAGCGGCTCGCTGATGGTCTGCGCGACGATGACCCCCGTCGCGCCCGCGACGAGCAAGGCGAGGATGAAGGCCACGAGGGTGATGGCGCTGACCTCGCGGAGCGCTATCACGAACACGACCAGCGGCACCACGGCGACGAGCATGAACGCCAACGTCAATCGGGTCCGCACGCTCCAGTGAGTGATCCGACTCATTGTCCCCGCCGCTCCATGCGGCGTATATCGGCAGACGCCGCGCCGCCTTGAACGGGCGACCCAGTGTGCGGGTGACCTTGGCAGCCACATCGTCCTGCCAAGTGGCGGAGATGAGGCATCGCAGCGCAACGTGCGCACAAAATACTCATCAAACCTCTCCCCGGGCGTCGCACCAGAGACTCCGGGTGTCCCCGCCTGGACGGATGTACCAGGGCAGGTCACCCGCGGCACTCCGCGGCCGAGCGGACGGCGCGCTCCGTCCATCCTTGTCGCCGTCCTGACCCGGCGGTAGGCTGAGGCGGATGAAGCTGCCCTACGACGACGTCCACCTCATCGCCGACCCGCTGTACGGCTACCTGCGCATCACGTTGTCGCGAGCCGGCGAGATCGCCGAGCCCGACGTCATCGACAACCCCTGGGTGCAGCGTCTCAAGCGCATCCACCAGCTGCAGAGCTCGTGGTGGGTGTTCCCCACCGCGGAGCACAGCCGCTTCGCCCACAGCCTGGGCACCATGCATCTCGCCGGCGAGCTGGCGCGGCAGGTGTACCCCACGCTGGCCGAGGTCGAGCCGGGCACCCCGTCGCTGCCGCTGGTCGAGGAGACGCTGCGCACGGCAGGGCTCCTCCACGACCTCGGCCACGGGCCGTTCAGCCACTTCTGCGACGAGGAATACCTGCTGCCGGTGTTCGGCATCGACCACGAGCAGATCTCGCAGCAGCTGATCGTCAGCGAGCTGGGGTCGCTGCTCGCCGAGCTGCGGCGCAGCCCGACGGGCGCGTTCGACGCCGGCGAGGCGCTCGATCCCTGGCACGTCGCCTTTCTGGTGCGGGCCGAAGAGGGCGTGGGCCGCGAGGCCGCAGGCTCCCCCGCCGCGTCGCCGGCCGCCGTGCCGGAGCCGGCCTCCGATCCCATCCCGCGCTGGGTGCGCCTGCTCCACCGCGCGCTCTCCGGCGCCGTCACCGTCGACAACCTCGACTACGTGCGCCGCGATGCCAGGATGTGCGGCGTCGGCCTCGGGCCCATCGACGTCGACCGCCTCATCTACTACACCTTCTGCACCGCCGACGGCCTCACGTTCCACAAGCGCGCCCTGAGCTCGCTCCGCGCCTTCCTCAACGCGCGCTTCTACATGTACGAGAACGTCTACTTCCACCGCATCGGGCACGCCATCGACCTGCACCTGCACGAGATCTTCCGGCCCACGCTCGATCTCATCCTGCCGGCCAGTCCGCTCGAGGACCCGGGTGCCTACCGGCGGCTCACCGAGTGGTCGCTGTTCACCACCGTGGAGGCGTGGCTGGACGAGCCACTGCAGAGCGAGCGCCGGGAGCTGGCGGAGGAGTGGCAGAGCATCATCCACCGCCACGTCAAGTACAGCATGGTCTACGAGCACCACGTCGAACGGCAGCAGCCGCTGCCGGCGACGCGCGACCTCACGCGTGAGGAGTTCCACGCCGCGATCGTCCGGCACCTGCCGCCGGACCTGCGCGGCCTCGAGTTCGTGGTGGACATCGCGTCACAGGACCCGCGGCCGCTCAACCCGTTCGTCGGGCCCAAGCGGCTGCCGGTCTACGATCCCGCCACCGACCGCATCGAGGAGCAGCTGCTCGGTGGCATCCTCGAGTTCGTGCCGGCCAAGGCGCACCTGTACCGGGTGTTCGCGGTGGGCCGCGACCACGAGCGGGAGCTCGCCCTCGCGGCCCAGGCGGCCCTGGGCGACATCGAGCCGCAGAGCCTGACGAACCTCTGACGTCGGGCGCGGGTCGCTGCCGCCTCAGAGGGCGCCGCGAAACACGATCAGCGCGATCACCACCATGACCACCAACGCGACGAGCAGCGCGATGATCAAGGAATTGAGGAAGCTGCCGCCGCGGTCCTCTCGGCCGCCGGGAGCCGGCCGGGACGTCTGGGGGCGGGGCTGCTGCGGCGCCGCACGCGAGCCTCGAGCGGTCTGACGCGCCGCCCGTTCCCGCTCGCGCTGTGCCGGGGTGCGCCCGCCGCGCGGGCGGTCTGGTCTCGAGGTGGGGCTCACGCGTCCAGCGGGTGGGTCATGTCCTCGGGCCGCACCCAGGCGTCGAACTGCTCGGCGGTGACGTAGTCGAGGCCGAGCGCCGCTTCCTTCAGTGTCAGGCCCTCGTGGTGCGCCGTCTGGGCGATCCGCGCCGCCTTCTCGTAGCCGATGTGCGGCGTGAGCGCCGTCACCAGCATGAGCGAAGCGTCGAGGTGGCGGCGGATCACCTCGAGGTCGGGTTCGATGCCCCGCGCGCAGAACGCGTCGAACGCGCGCGCCGACTCCGCCAGCAGCTGCGCCGATTCCAGCAGCGCGTGCAGCATCACCGGCTTGTAGACGTTGAGCTGGAAGTTGCCCTGCGAGCCCGCGAACGCCACGGCGGCGTCGTTGCCGAACACGCGGACGGCGACCTGGGTGAGCGCCTCCGCCTGCGTGGGATTCACCTTGCCGGGCATGATCGACGACCCCGGTTCGTTCTCGGGGATGCGCAGCTCGCCGATGCCGTCGCGGGGCCCGGACGCGTACCAGCGCACGTCGTTGGCGATCTTCATGAGCGCCCCTGCCAGCGTGCGCAGCGCCGCGCTGGCGTTGACGACCGCGTCGTGTGCCGAGAGCGCGGCGAAGAAGTTGCCGGCCGGGCGGAACGGCTTGCCGGTGAGCCGGCTGATCTGCTCCGCCGCCGTCTCGGCGAAGCGCGGGTCGGTGTTGAGTCCGGTGCCGACCGCCGTGCCGCCCAGCGCCAGCTCGTGCAGACCGGGCAGCGTGCCGCGCACCGTCTGGAGCGCCTGGTCGAGCTGGGCCACCCAACCGGAGATCACCTGGCCCAGCGTCACCGGCGTCGCGTCCTGGAGGTGCGTGCGCCCGACCATGACCACGTCCGCGAACTCCGCGGCCTTCGCGGCGAGCGTGTCGCGCAGCTCCCCGATGGCCGGCACGAGCTCGTCCTCGAGCTCCACGGCGGCGGCGATGTGCATCACCGCCGGGAACGTGTCGTTGCTGGACTGTCCCAGGTTGACGTCGTCGTTGGGGTGGACCGGCTGCCCGGCGCCCTTGCCGGTGCCCGCCAGCTCGTCGGCGCGGTTGGCGATGACCTCGTTGGCGTTCATGTTGCTCTGTGTGCCGCTGCCCGTCTGGAAGACGACCAGCGGGAACTCCGCGTCGAGCGCGCCGTCCTGGACCTCGGTGGCGGCGCGCGCGATGAGCTCGGCCTTGTCCTGCGACAGCCGGCCGAGCTGCTCGTTGGCTCGCGCCGCCGCCAGCTTGAGCACGCCGAGCGCCCAGATGACCCTGCGGCCCCAGCGGAACCGCTCCGTGCCGATGGGGAAGTGCTCGAGCGAGCGCTGCGTCTGCGCGCCCCAGTAGTGCGCCGCCGGGACGCGCACCTCGCCCATGCTGTCGTGCTCGGTGCGCCAGTCGTCCATGGCGATAACACTACCCCCTTCACGGCCAAGCATGTCCAGTCGTATACGGCGTTTCTGGTACGTGTCATCGGGCGTACCTGACGAGAGTCAAGGCGCGGCCCCGCCGGCTCGGGGTATCACTGCAGCATGGCCGAGCCGGATCCCAGACCGCCGCGCCGCCTGGCGCGCGAGGAGAAGACCATCGCGGCGATGATCGCCCTGTACTGCCGCGACCACCACGAGACCGCCCCCCACGACTCGGGCGACGGGCTCTGTCCGGAGTGCGCCGAACTGCTCGCCTACGCGCGCCTCCGCCTGGAGAAGTGCCGCTACGGCGTCGAGAAGCCCACCTGCGCGAACTGCGAGACGCACTGCTACCGACCGGCGATGCGTGAACGGGTCCGGGAGGTGATGCGCTACAGCGGGCCGCGGATGCTGCGGCGCCACCCGGTGCTCGCGGTCGCGCACCTCGCCGACGGACGCAAGACGCCCGGCGGCGACGGCTAACGTGGGACCTCGCCCTTCGCGTCGGTGTCCACGTGCTGAGGGCGGCCGTACCTGCGCGTTGCGAGGAAGTACGCCACCGCCCCCATGGGGATCGGCATCCAGTAGGCGGCGAGGCGCCAGACGAGCGTCGCGAGCAGCGCCTGGTCGGTGCCGATGCCGGCAAGGCTGAGCGTGCCGACGAGCCCGGCCTCGACGAACCCCAGTCCCCCGGGCGTGATGGGGATCATGCCGAGGAAGGCGGCGACGACGTAGGCGAGGAGCACGACCGACGCACGGGGCTCGGCGCCCACGGCCGCGAGGGCGATGAGCAGCGCCGTGAGGTCGAGCAGCCAGTTTCCGGCGCTGAAGATGAGCGCCTGCCACCAGCCGGTGCCGAGCACGCGACGGATGAGGTCGCGCTCGTCGACCAGGCGGTCGGGGAGGTCCCCCATGGGCGTGCGCTTGCGCAGGATGCGGTTGCGCACCTTCTGGATCACCTCGCCCACCCAGAGCAGGGGGCGGTCGGCGAACAGCAGGACCGCCCCGCCGGCCATCACCCCGACGCAGACGACCACGGCGATCGAGCCCACGCGGAACAGGTTGCGCTCCACGGACGCGCCGGTGATCAGGATCGACACGATGCTGATGACGGGCAGCCCCAGCAGGGTCGCCGTGGAGATGAGAGAGACGGCGGTGATGCCGGTCGCCGCCCACGTGGTGCCGATGCCGGCCTGGCGCAGCATGTCGAACTGCATGGCGCCGCCGGCGGCAGCGCCGCCCGGCACGATGCGGCTGAAGGCGTTGCCGGCCAGCTGCGCGGTGGCGACGGGGAACCACGGCTTCACGTCGAGCGCCAGGCGCAGCAGCGCCCACATGCAGGCGAAGCTGGCGAACTCGGCGAGCACGATCGGGATGCCCCACAGCGGGCTGACGTGCCGGAGCTGCGGTCCGGAGGAGAAGACCGCGGCGAGGCTCGGCCAGACGACGTAGAGGCCGAGCCCGGTCAACCCGAGGAAGACGGCGCGCTTGATCCAGACGGCCTGCCAGGTAGCTCTGCGGCGGCTGGTCTTCACGACCTTCGTGGGCCGCTCCTGCGATTCAGGTTGCGCCAGGGTCCCTCCCCGGGACGGAGACGTCAGAGTACGTTCGAGAAGAGCCGCGCCGCCTGGTTGCGGAACTTCTTCAGGCGGCCCACCGAGAGCACGTCCTCGAGGGTCACCTCACGGCAGTTCGTCACGTCGATGGCGAACTGGTCGGCGACCTGCACGGCGAAGTCCTTGTCGAACACCCACACCATCATCTCTTTGTGCAGCTTGAGGCTGCGCTGATCCATGTTCATGGTACCCACTGCGCTCACGCAGCCGTCGACCACGATGGTCTTGGCGTGCAGGAACCCGGCCGTGTAGAGGAAGATGCGGGCGCCGGCCTCGATGAGCTTGCGGTAGTACGTCTGGGCCGCCCAGAGGGCGACGGGCTTGTCCGGGATGCCCGTCATCATGAAGCGCACGTCGATCCCGCTGAGCGCGGCGTTGATCATCACGTCGTAGATGCTGTAGTCGGGGATGAAGTACGGCGACTGGATCCAGACGGATTCCTCCGCCTGGCCGATGGCGACCATGTGGGTGCGGCGGGCGGCGCTCCAGGGGTCCTCGACCCCCTGCGCGGCCACCTCGACCAGCGTCCCGTGCGCCACCGCCTCCGGGTCGGGCGCAGGCATGTACTCCGCGCCGAACAGGTTCTCGTGCCCCTTCTTCTGCTCGAACCAGCGCGAAGCGAAGAGCTTCTCGAGCGCGGCGACCGCCTGGCCGGTCAGGCGCATGTGCGTGTCGCGCCAGGTTGCGAAGCGCTTGCCGCCGTCGATGTACTCCTGGCCGACGTTCATGCCGCCCGTGTACCCGATCTCGCCGTCGATGACGACGATCTTGCGGTGGTTGCGGTAGTTGATGCGCAGGAGGTCGGTGACGTCGGCCTCCACCTGCGCGCCGGCGCGCGCCAGCTGCCTGAGCTCATCCTTGCGGAGCCAGATGCAGCCCATCCAGTCGTACGTGATGCGGACCTCGACGCCCGCCTCCAGCCGGTCCAGCAGGATCGGCACGAGCTCGGCGCTGAGGCGGTCCTGCTCCCAGATGAAGTACTGCATGTGGATGAACCGGCTGGCCCCGGCGAGGTCCTCTTTGAGCCGCCGGAACTTGTGGGCGCCGTCGTTGTACAGCTCGAGCGACGACGCCGGCAGCAGGGCGGCGACGTTCTCGCTCGTGATCGCGCGCTGGATGGGCACCGCCATCGAGCTGTCCCACTCCCGCCGGAAGCGGGCAGAAGCGCCGGCATTGCGGTCCCAGATCGGCGCCATCTCCTCGGTCTCCACGCGACGCAGCGTCTGGATCCACCCTTTGCGGCGCGCCACCACCTTCCAGTCGCGGCCGAAGAAGATGTAGAAGAACACGCCGAGGAACGGCAGCAACAGCAGGACGAAGAGCCACGCGAGGGTGATGGACGGCTCCCGGTCGTCCATGATCAGCATGATGATGAGGACGAGCCAGTAGCAGTAGAAGACGGCGTCCAGCCAGGCCGGAGCGAGCGACAGGAAGACGGACATGGCGGGACGCTATCCGACGCCGACGCCGCTGTCACGCGGCGCGAGGCACCGACCCCGCGGGGTCGCGCCTGAACCCGGGGACCTCTGCGGCGACGGGCACGGCCGCACGGGTCGAGGCTTGCGTGATAGAACCGGCGTACGCGAGGAGCCGGGGTCCGCGGCGGTAGGGCCGCCGGGGGACCCGGCCGGACGAGGGAGGCGCAGCGTGGCGAAGGACCCGGTACACCTGTACGTCGGCCTCTACGAGGACCTGGAGAAGGCGGAGCGCGACTTCGACGGCCTCGTCGCTTTGCATCGGCAGGGGCTGGTGGCGGCATTCGACGCCGCCGTGGTCGAGCGCGGCAAGGACGGCGATCCGCGGATCGTGCACAAGAAGCGGACGGGCCACCATGTCCTCTCCGGCATCGGGATCGGCGCGCTGCTCACCGTGCTCACGCCCTTCGTCGCCATCCCCTTCGCCGCCGTCGGAGCCGGCGCCGGCGCCCTGGTGCGCCACGCCGAGGGCAGCCTGCCGAAGAGCGACGCGCGGGAGTTGGGCGAGGCGCTGGCAGCCAACGAGGCCGCGCTCGTGATCGCGAGCAAGAAGACCGAGCCCGGGCGGCTCGAGCAGATGCTGCCCGGGGCGTCGCGGCGCCTGGCCAAGGTGCTCGACGTGGAGCACGAGGACTTCGCCGAGGCGCTCAAGCAGGCGAAGGACGAGGCGTGAGGACGGGCCGGGTGGCGTGACCGCGCCGCCCGGCCCGTCCATCCGGCCGCCGGCCCCGTCAGGGCGTCGCGGCCATCGCCGTCACGTGTCGCACGACCATCCAGCGGATGGTGAAGACCGGCGCCGACGGCACGCTACGGTCGGCGCCGCCCTGGGCGTAGACCCGGTCGCCGACCACGACGTCGGCGAGCGGGGTCTTCACCGGCCAGCCGTCCTTCATGACCCAGATGCGCGCGTCCGGGGCGACGACGAAGTCGCAGGTCGCGCGGTAGTACGGGCTGAGGGCCCGGGTCACGCGGTTCATCCTGGCCGTCAGCGTCCCTGCCGCGGCGTCCACCGCCGTCACGGGACCGCGGAAGGCGAAGCGCCTGATGTCGTTGAGGGGCAGGCGTCGCATCACAAGACGCTTGCCGACGAACGCGGTGGTGCCGCTCGAGTAGTCGATCACGCCTTCCACGCGCAGCTTCTCCCCGACGACCAGGTCGCCAAGGGTGATTCTCTCGAGGCGCGCGCCGACGGCTTTGAAGACATGCGCATCCGCGGCCACCACGACCGTGAGGTCCTCACCCAGGTAGTCCACCACGCCGCGAGAGGCGAGGTGGACGCGTACGGTGACCATGCTCGCGGTCGTGTCCACAGCCTGGATCTTGCCGACGGCGGTGAAGTGCGACGAGGGCTCCCACCACTGCTGCGCGATGGGCCAGGCGATGGCCGGCGCGCAGAATGCGAGGACGGCGACGGCGACGAGCGCCACGATGATGAGCTTCTTCATGGTTCCTCCATGGGTCGATGCAGGGGATCGGCCGTGCGTGGGGAGGAACGCGCCGCGAGGGCGAAGCCTAGCGGCGGGGCCGATATGGCCTGTCGATGGTAGGGTTTGGCCCATCGGCGCTGTTAAGTCGCTGAGGCGCGGTTCGGCTGAAGAGCCGGCCGTCGCCTCCGGGCAACGGGGAGGGCCGTGGGCAGGGTCTGGAGGTGTGCGCATCCGGCGCAACCGGAGGACGACGTGGAGTCGAGCGACGCGCGACTGGTCGACGGCCTGCGCCGCGGGACCCCGGCTGCCTTCGCAGGTCTGCACGAGCGGTACGCCACCGGCATCTACAACCTCGCCTTGCGCGTGGTCCGGCATGGGCCGGACGCGGAGGACATCACCCAGGACGTGCTCATCCGCGCGTTCGAGCGCCTGCCGCAGGACCGCGAGGTGCTGTTGCGGCCGTGGCTGTACCGGCTCACGCTGAACCGCTGCTACGACTACCTGCGCGGGACCGCCCGGCGGCCGCTGCCGATCGCGATGGACGCTGACCTGCCGTCTCCGCAGGATCCCTACGACCAGTCGGAGCTGCAACGGCTGCTCGAGGCGGCCATCGGCGATCTGACTCGCCGGCAGCGGGCCGCGCTGGTGCTCAAGGACGTCCACGGGCTCTCGCTGGTCGAGGTGGCGGCGTGCCTGGACCTCACGCCGGGATCGGTCGAGGTGCTGCTCGCCCGGGCACGCCGGTCCTTCCGGGCGAGGTACGAAGAGCGGTGCCTCGTCGCGGGGCGGCCGTCGCCGCGATCGGCCGGCGGCCTCCTGGCTCTGCCGCTGCTGCCGCTGCCTGCAGCCCTGGCCGCGTCGGCGCCCCCGCCGCCGCTCGTCGTTCCGGCTCACGTGCCGCCGGCCGCCGCGCTGTTCCCGCCGCTCACGGTGGCGGCCGGGAGCGGCATCGGCGCCGCGCTCGGCCTGCCGGCGTCGGTCAAGACCGCCGTGCTGATCGCCGCCGCGGCGGCGACGATGGGCACGGCCGAGATCGCCGTCAAGCAGGCCGGCCACCGTCCGCCGCGGCCGGCCGCCGGCGTCGCCGCGGTCGCGGCGCAGGCGCCGGTGGTCGCCGTCCCCTCCGCCGCCCCGAGCAGGAGCCCGCGGGCGCTGGCGACGGACTACTCTCCGTCCCCCGCGCCATCGTCCCCGTCGCCCACGGCGACCTCCCAGCCTTCGCCGGCGCCGACCGAGGTCGCGGGACCGGCGCCGCAGGAGAGCCCACTCGGGATCACGATGCCGTCGCCGGAGCCGTCGGTCACGCCGACGCCGGTCGATACCCCTACGGCCTACGCCACTACGCCTCCGGCCACGCCGTCGCCCGACCCGTCGCCGAGCTCTTCGCCCGCCCCCAGCGCCTCGCCGTCCCCGTCGCCCGCGGCGCCCTGACCCCGCCGCCGGCGCCGCGACACCTCTCGTCACCCCCCACGCCGACCACTGCCCGACGTCGGCCTCGGCGGGCCCTGACGCTGACGGTGCGACGGTCCTCCTCCTGCCGCCGTGGGTAGGATGTGGCCGACCACGGCGCAGGTGACCAGGAGGTAGCGAAGTGCCGCTCCAGCATCCCAGGAATCCGTATTCGCGCGCGCGAAAGGCGCATCGGCGACGGGGTCTTCTCCGCCGAGACCGCGCGCGTCCCCACGCACGAACTCCCCATCGACGAGATGCGCGGCGACGTGGCCTACCAGATCATCCACGACGAGCTGATGCTCGACGGCAACGCGCGGCTCAACCTCGCCACCTTCGTCACCACCTACATGGACCAGCACGCCGACAAGCTGATGGCCGAGACGTTCGACAAGAACATGATCGACAAGGACGAGTACCCGCAGACCGCCGCCATCGAGATGCGCTGCGTCAACATGCTGAGCCGCCTCTTCAACTCGCCCGACCCGGACAAGGCGACCGGCTGCTCGACTACGGGCTCGAGCGAGGCGGCCATGCTCGGTGGCCTGGCGCTCAAGCGCAAGTGGCAGCGGCGGCGCAAGGCCGAGGGCAAGCCCACCGACAAGCCCAATCTCGTCACCGGCATCAACGTCCAGGTCTGCTGGGACAAGTTCGCCAACTACTGGGACGTCGAGATGCGCCTCGTGCCGATGGAGGGGGACCGGTACCACCTGTCGCCGGAGGAGGCCGTCAAGCTCTGCGACGAGAACACCATCGGTGTGGTCGTCGTGATGGGCTCGACGTTCGACGGCAGCTACGAGGACGTCAAAGCGACGTCCGAGCTGCTCGACGACCTGCAGAAGCGCACCGGCCTCGACATCCCGATCCACGTGGACGGCGCGTCCGGCGGCTTCGTCGCGCCGTTCCTCGATCCCGACCTCCAGTGGGACTTCCGCGTGCCGCGCGTGCAGTCCATCAACACGTCGGGCCACAAGTACGGCCTCGTGTATCCGGGCGTCGGCTGGGCGATCTGGCGCGACGCCGAGGCGCTGCCCGAGGACCTGATCTTCTGGGTCAACTACCTGGGCGATGAGATGCCGACGTTCGCGCTCAACTTCTCGCGGTCAGGCTCGCAGGTCATCGCCCAGTACTACAACTTCCTGCGCCTCGGGTTCCAGGGCTACCGGCGCGTGCAGCAGTACGCGCGCGACGTGGCGGTGTACACGGCGACCGAGATCGAGAAGCTGGGGCCGTTCGAGCTGCTCACGCGCGGCGACGAGCTGCCCGTGTTCGCCTTCAAGATGAAGGACGAGGTGAAGAACTTCACCGTCTTCGACGTCTCGGCGGCACTGCGCGAGCGCGGCTGGCAGGTGCCGGCCTACACGTTCCCCAAGAACCGGGAGGACCTCGCGGCGCTGCGCGTCGTCGTGCGCCGCGGGTTCACCTTCGACGTCGCGGACATGCTGCTGGACGACATGAGGAAGCAGGTCGCGCGGCTGCGGAAGCTGGACGCGCCACTGGTCCGGGAGGCCGAGGCCGGCAGCTTCCACCACTGACCGACGCAGGTGCCGCAGGCGCCGTGAGTGTCGTTGAGCGGCGAGCGGCGAAGCTCTGCTCACGGCGGGAGGTCGTGGCCGCCTCTCCCTGACTCCGCCGCCGCCGCGCCTGCGCCCGCGCGACGCATCCCCGGCCGAGGTAGTCCATACTGGGTCGATGCAGCGTGTCCTCATCGTAGTCGCCAACCGCGAGCAGTTCCCCGAGCCCGCGTTTCCGGTAGGGGCGCTCTACGTGGCGGGGGCGGTGGAGGCCGCCGGCGGTCGGGCCCGCGTCTTCGACGCGGGCCTCTACCGGCGGCCTCTCGCGGCGCTGCGGGCCGAGCTGGAGACCTGGCGCCCCGACGCGGTCGGGCTCTCGCTCCGCAACGCCGACAACGCCGCCTGGCCGTGCACCCGAACCTACGCGGACTGGTATGCGCGTGTTGCCGACACGGTGCGCGCGGCCGCGCCGCGGGCGCGGATCGTCCTCGGCGGTCCGGCGTTCTCGATCTTCCCCGGCGAGATCCGTCGCGCGCTTCGCGTCCCCGACGGTGTGGTGGGCGACGGCGAGGTGGCCGCGCGGCTGCTCGCCGGGGCCCGTCTTCCGGAGGGCATCGTCGACCTTCCGCTCGAAGACCCGGGCGGCATCAGCCTTCCCACCGACCTCGCCGGTGTGTTCCCCGGCGCCGGCCGCTATCGCACCGCCGGCGTGCAGACGGCGCGCGGTTGCACGCACCGCTGCGTGTACTGCACCTACCCGCGTCTGGAGGGCGCCCGCCTGCGACGGCGTCCGCCGGAGGCCGTCGCCGACGAGATGGAGCGGCTGCGCCGTGACCTCGGCACGACCGAGCAGTTCGTCGTGGACTCGTCGTTCAACGCGGAAGAGGACCACATGACGGCGGTGTGCGAGGAACTGCTGCGGCGTCGCGCCGTGCCGGGCGCCCCGCTGGCCGACGTCTCCTTCTCCTGCTACCTGCAGCCGCGCGTGAGCCACCCGGACGTGTTCCGGCTGCTGCGCGCGGCCGGCTGTACCTCGGTGGACTTCGGTATCGACTCGGCCGCCGAGGAGCTGCTGCCGGGCTTCGGCAAGTCGTTCACGATCGCGGACCTGCGCGCGGCGACCGCCGCGGCGAAGGCGGCCGGCCTCGACGTGTGTCACTCGCTGCTCTTCGGCGGTCCGGGCGAGACTCCGGCGACCGTCGCCGAGACGGTGCGCGTGACCGACGAGGTCGCGCCGACCGCCGTCGTCGCCATGGTCGGCCTGAGGATCTACCCGGAGACGGACCTCGCACGGCTCGCCCGCGAGGCCGGTCTCATCGGCGAGCGCCAGCCGCTGCTCGAGCCGCGGTTCTACGCCGCCGGCGTGCTCGCGGGGGACCAGCGGATGGCGTGGCTGCCTCCGCAGGTCCGCGAAGCGGCGGCGGCGCGCCGGAGCTGGTTCCTCCCCGGCGCGAGAGACTGGAGCGCCGCCTGGGGGCCGCGGCTGCTGCGGCGCTTCGGCAAGGCGGGGCCGCTGTGGCGCAACTTCCCGCGGCCCCGCTGGTATCGCTACGTCTGAGGGCGCCGGCCGACGGTAGCGCCGGCCGGAGCGGTTCCGGCCGTCCCCGGGGCGCCGGCCGAGCGGCCGGCTCGCTTCAGGCGCCGCCGGTCGCCTCGTCCGCGGCGGCGCCGCAGACCGGGCAGGCGAGCATGCCGAGCGGCCGCTCGAGGCTGCCGGCCGCGAGAAGCTCGTCGTCGCGGAACACGTCGGCGGTCGGCCGGTCGGCCAGCACGCGGCCGCCGCCCATGACGATGGTGCGCTCGCAGAGTTGCGCCGCGAGGTCCAGGTCGTGCGTCGCAATGATGCGCGTGTGCTCGAAGCTCCGGAGCAGGCCCATGAGCCGGCGCCGCGCGCGCGGGTCCAGGCCTGCCGACGGCTCGTCCATGACCAGGATGTTGGGCTCCATGGCGAGCACCGTGGCGATGGCTACCGAGCGCTTCTCGCCGCCGGAGAGGTGGTAGGGCGGGCGCTCCGCCAGGTGCTCTGCGCCGACGCGCGCGAGCGCGGCGGCGACGCGAGCCGCGACGTCCGCGGGCGAGAGCCCGAGATTGAGCGGCCCGAACCCGACGTCCTCCGCCACCGTCGGAAGGAACAGCTGGTCGTCCGGGTCCTGGAACACCATGCCGACGGTGCGGCGGATGTCCGCAAGGGTCCCCTTGGTGACGGGGATACCGCCGATGTCGATGCTGCCGCGCGCGGGCGTGAGCAGTCCGTTGAGGTGCAGGAGGAGCGTCGACTTGCCGGCGCCGTTGGCGCCGACGAGGGCAATGGCCTCGCCGTGGCCGACCTCGAACGAGACGCCGTCCAGCGCCTGCGTACCGTCCGGATACGCGAAGCCCAAGTCGCGGACGCTGATGGTGTGGTGGCTCACGCGTCGCTGCCGTCGCTCATGAGGCCAGTCCGGTGACGAGGTGGCCCAGCGCCAGAGGGACGTTGACGGCGCGGAACGCAATGAATGCGGCCGACCAGAGCAGCGTGAAGGCCAGGTCGGCCGCGCCGAAGTGCAGCGGCCTGCTCACGCGGATCTCGCCGTCGAACCCTCGGCAGCGCATGGCAAGGTACACGCGCTGCGCTCGCGCGAACGTCCGCAGCAGCAGTTGCCCGAGCATCTGGGCGTACACGCGCCAGCCCATGCCGCGGCGCCCGAAGCTGCGCAGGCGCCGCGCCTGACTCATCCGGTGCGTCTCGTCGCCGAGCACGAAGATGTAGCGGTAGAGCAGCAGCAGCTGGGTGACGAGCGCCTCGGGCACCTTGAGCTTCTCCAGCGCGAGGCACACGCCGGTGAAGCCTGTGGTCGCGGTGAGCACGAGCGCCGCCGCGACGGTGAGCAGGAAGCGCAGGACGATGGACGCGTACGAGACCCAGCCGCCGCTGACCGGGACTGCCCCGACGTACGCGACGACCTCCCGATCGAAGATGGGGTTGAAGGCGCCCATGACCAGAGCGAACGGCGAAGCGATGAGGAGGAGCTTGCCGAGGAACGTCAGCGGCAGGCCGCCCTCGGTGGCGAGGACGACGGGAAAGAGCGCGAACGGCAGCAGGCCGAGCAGATCGTACTTGCCGGACGACACGACGCAGACGACGAACACGATGGTCGTGACCACTTTGGCGCGCGGGTCGATGCGGTGGACCGGGGTGTCGAGCCGCGCGAGACGGTCGAGGCGGTCGAGGGCGGAGAGGCCGGCGGCGACGGAGGACACGTCCGTCGGCCCTACCCGATCTCACCCGTGGTGGTGGCCACGAAGCGGCCGTGCTTGACGCCCTTGGTGCCGATCAGTCCGTCGGCGATGCGCCTGAGGTCACGGGCCACGCCGCGGAGCACCACGACCTCGAGGCAGTGGTCGGCGTCGAGGTGCACGTGCAGGGTGGAGACGATCTCCTCGTGGTGCGTGTGCTGGTGGTCGCTGAGCTTGTCGGCGAGGTCGTGCGAGTGGTGGTCGTAGACGAGAGTGACGGTGCCGATGGCCTCGGCGTCGCCGGCGTCCCACTGGTCCTCGACCAGCGCGCCGCGGATGAGGTCGCGCAGCGCCTCGGAGCGGTTGACGTAGGACTTCTCCGCGATGTGCTCGTCGAACTGGTCGAGCAGGTGCTCGTCGATCGAGACACCGAAGCGCACGAGGTCGGACATGAGGCCCCCCGGGAGGCGGCGTCGCCGGCGCGTTTCTTGACCGGCTGCCGATGCTGGACTACTCTGCGGGCCTACAGTAGCACGACTTGGGAGTACGTAGCACCAGCGCACGCTTCCCGTCGTCGCACCCCTTCGAGAGGATCTGCTCGTGCACATGGCCGACGCTCTGATCTCCCCCGCCGTCGGCGGCGCCGTGTGGGCGGCGACGGGGGTGGTCGTCGCCTACAGCTCCCGGCGCGTCCGCACCGACCTGGACGAGAGCAAGATCCCGCTCATGGGCGTCGCCGGCGCCTTCGTCTTCGCCGCCCAGATGCTCAACTTCGCCATCCCTGGCACGGGCTCGAGCGGCCACCTGGGAGGCGCCCTCCTGCTGGCGATCCTGTTGGGGCCCGAGGCCGCCTTTCTCGTGATGGCCTCGGTGCTCGCCGTCCAGGCGCTGTTCTTCGCCGACGGCGGGCTGCTCGCCCTGGGCTGCAACATCTTCAACATGGCGTTCTTCCCGGCGTTCGTCGCCTACCCGCTCGTGTACCGCAGGGTGGTGGGCGGAGGGCGCGAGCTGCGCGCCGGCCGGGTCTTCACCGGCGCGCTGCTGGCGGCGATCGTCGGGCTGCAGCTCGGCGCGCTGGCCGTCGTGTTCGAGACGACCCTCTCCGGGGTCACCGACCTTCCGTTCTCGACGTTCCTGCTGCTGATGCAGCCGGTGCACCTGGCCATCGGCGTCGTCGAGGGCCTGGTGACGGCGGCCGTGGTGCTCTTCGTCTACCGGGCGCAGCCCGAACTGCTGGAGCGCGCCGCCGCGCGGCGCTCGCTTCGCGGCCTGCGCCTCGGCCCGCTCGTCGTCGCGTTCGCCGTGGCCGCCGTGCTCGCCGGCGTCGGGCTCTCCCGGCTGGCGTCCACGCGGCCGGACGGTCTGGAGTGGTCCATCGCCGGCGCCGGATCCGGCGCCTCCGGTGCGGCCTCGTCCGGCCCGTCCGCCGCCCTGGTGGGCGCGTTCATAGTCGTCGCCGCGATCGTGCTCGCCGGCGCGGTGTTGCATCGCCACTCCGCGCGCCGCCGCGCGCGTGCGCCCGGCTGACGAACGCGGCGCACGCGTGAGGGCGTAGTATCCCCGCGTGGGCGTGAGGCGCGCCCCCGACGGGTAGGGAGACGCGCATGAAGAGTTTCGTGACTGGCGGTGCAGGGTTCCTCGGGTCGGCGGTCGTGCGCCGGCTGCTCGACCGCGGCGACGAGGTCGTGGGGCTGGCGCGGTCGGACGCGGCGGCGACCACGCTGACCCGCCTCGGCGCTCTGCCGGTGCGCGGCGACATCACCGACGCGGGCACGCTAGGCCAGCTACTCACCGGCGTGGACGTCGTGTTCCACCTCGCCGGGGACTACCGCGTCGGCATCAAGGAGTCGGAGCACGAGGCGATGTTCCGCGCCAACGTCGACGGCACGACCATCGTGCTCGACGCCGCCATCACGGCAGGGGCGCAGAGCATCGTCTACGTCTCTACCGTGGGGGTGTTCGGCAACACCCGCGGCAAGGTGGTGGACGAGACCTACGAGCGGCCGGACCGCGACTTCCTCAGCTACTACGACGCCACCAAGTACATGGCGCACCGCGTCGCGGTCGCGCGGCAGGCCGCCGGCGCGCCGCTGGTGATCGCGCAGCCCGGCGCCATCTACGGCCCCGGCGACCACAGCGAACTGGGCGCCCAGATCGACCAGGCGGCGCGGGGCAAGTACACCATCCGCGCCTTCCCGGAACTCGGCTTCACCATGGGGTACATCGACGACGTCGCCGATGGCGTCGTCCTGGCCCAGGCCGGGGGCACGCCGGGAGAGACCTACGTGCTCGGCGGGGAAGTGACCCGTCTCGGCACGATCGTCGACGCGGTCGCCGACCTGACGGGGCACAAGCGGGCCCGCATCAAGCTGCCGTCCACCGTGTTCTCCGCCGCGCGGCCGTTCGGCGGGCTCGTCGGCCGCTTCACCGGCACCGGACCGAACCTGCACGAGATCATCCGCGCCAGCAAAGACGTCACGTACTGGGCGTCCAGCGCCAAGGCCGAGCGTGAGCTGGGATACGCGCCGCGCAGGCTGGATCAGGGCCTCCGCGACTTACTCGCGGCGCGCTGACCAGAGGCGCGCGGCGGACGCGCGGCCGGGTATGGTGACGGCGGCTGGTCGACGTGGTGACGGAAGGAGGCGGGCGTGGTGAGTGCAGAGCCCGAGCGACGCTTCGCCGATGCGCTCGCCAAGGCGCGCGAGGAGTGGGCCGCCGCGGACGCGGCGGCCTGTGCTGCGCGCGCCGGCGGCGGAGTGGGCGGACGACGCGGTGCGCGTCCCTTTGTTCGGCCGGCCGCACGTCGTCACGCATCCGGGCGGCGAGGTGCTGGCGGCGCCGGACGAGCCCGTCCACGTCGCCATCGGCATCCTCCTGCTGCACTACCTCCTGGCGGCCGACGGCGCGCCGCCGGCGGGCGCGTGGAGCGCGTACCGCGAGCTGCCCGACGGGCTCTTCTACGCGGCCTCGTTCGCGCAACGCGCGGAGCAGCCGCTCGCGCGCGCCTTCGCCGCGTCCGTCCAAGGCCTGGACGCGTTTCGCGCGGCTGCGATCGCGACAGGCGGCGACGCGCTCACGCTGGGCGACGCGTCGTTCCGCTTCGTCGCCCTGCCGCGCGTGCACGTCGCCGTGCTGATCTGGGCCGGCGACGACGAAGAGCCGGGGGATGCCCGCGTGCTGTTCGATGCCAGCGCGGGCCACTACCTCCCGGCTGAGGACCTCGCCGGCCTCGGCGGCCAGCTGGCGCATCGGCTGGTCGCGGCGAGTCGACGCTGAGGGTCCCCGGCTCCGCCCACCCGGGCGGCGCCGACGCTCACCGGCTCTGTGGCCGGGTACCTTTCCTGTGTCCCATCACATGACAGGGAGGCGTTCCATGTTCGTCCGGATCGCTCGGTTCGAGGGCGGGAGCACCGCCCAGATCGAGGAAGAGGGAGCGCGCATCCGCCGCGACCTCGAGGCGGCGCGGCGGGGCGAGGACAGCCCCGAGATACCCTCGGAGCTCGCGCTGCTCGCCACCCGTTTCGAGATGCTCGTCGACCGCGAGCGGGGAGCCGCGGCCGTGCTGGTCTACGCGGAGACCGAGGAGCAGGCCCGGCAGATCGACCGCATCATGGACGGCATGTCGCCGTCCAGCGGCGAGTGGGGCCGGCGCGTGTCGGCCGAGGTGTACGAGGTGTACCTCGACGAGGCGCCGGGGCTCGCGCGGGCTGCGTGACCCCGGACCGACGGGGGCGGGACGCCGCAGGCGCTCCGCCCCCGTCGCGTCAGGCGGTGCCGCGGCCGGCCGTCGCGATCACGCTGCCGGCGCCGGCCTGCGGCCGGCCACCAGCCCGCGCACGGTGACGATCGCCAGCGCGCCGATGATGAGCGCCATGCCTGCGGCCTCGCCCGCAGAGGGCCGCTCCCCGAGCTGTATCCAGGCCGCCGTGACGCCGATCACCGGCGTCGCGAGCGTGGCGATGCCGGCGGCGCCGGCCGAGAGCCGGCGCAGGCCGAAGAGCCAGAGGAACCAGGCCAGGGCGTTACCGAGGATGACGTTGTACGCCAGGGCCAGCGCGAACTGAGTGGTCCACTCGGGGCCGCCCTGCCACGTGAGTGCGGCGATCAGCACCAGCGGCAAGGAGCCGAACAGCATCTGCCAGGTCGTGAGCGAGAGGATGTCGAACTCGTGCCTGGCCTGCAGGCGCTTGACCACGACGGCGCTGGCGGCCCAGCAGAACCCCCCGGCCACCGCCAGCGCACTGCTGAACGTGCCCTGCAGGCGCCACGGTTCCAGGACCAGCACGAGACCGCAGAGGGCGAGCCCGACGGCGACCCACTGCGCGCCACGCAGGCGCTCGCCCAGGAACGCCCAGGCCAGCAGCAACAACCAGAACGGCATCGTGTAGGTGAGCACCGAGGTCTTGCCGGCGCCGCCGCTCTCGAGCGCCCACATCAGGAGCCCCACGAACCCCGTGGTCTGCAGCAGCCCGATGGCGATGGTCCAGAGAAGCGGTGGCGGTCGCAGCGGTCGCCGCAGTACGAGCAGCAGGGCGAAGAGGCTGAGGGCCCCGAGGAACGTCCGCAGCGCCGAGAACGTGAAAGGCTGGGCGTATTGCAGCCCGATCTTCATGACGACCCAGTTGTAGCCCCAGATCAGGGCGAGCAGGGCGAGCGCCAGGGCGCCGAGGTCGCGGGCGCGGCGGTCCACGCTACTTCCGCGGGAACGACGCCGCCGACCAGCCCAGGGCGAGGACGACGATGACCGCCATGCGCGCTGGGAAGGACCAGTCGGCCTGCCACACCCAGAGGCCTATCATCCAGGGGAGGAACAGGACCCAGACGGCGATCTGCAGCGGCCACCAGAGGTCGCCGGTCCAGTGCCAGAGCTCGTTCAGCGTCTCGGGGGACGTGAAGGCGAGCGCGATGAACGCGCCCCAGAGCCCGACCATGACGATGAAGAAGAGCCGCCTCACGGCGTCAGGATACCGCGTCCGGCGGCTGCGGCGTGACCGCGCGGCGGGAGGTGCCCGGCGGCGACTGGTCCGTCACGGGCGCGGCGAAGAGGCGCCCGGGACTAATCCGTCACCGGGCGCACGGCCGGCTCCTCGCCGGTAGTGGCCGCCCCCCGGCGGCCGGCGAGGAGCCCGGAGGCCGCGAGCACCGCGAGCCCGCCGATGATGAGCAGCATGCCGATGCCCTCCACGAGCGTCGGCACCTCCCCGAGCTGGATCCACGCGGCGATCACGCCGACCACGGGGATCGACAGCGTCCCCAGCCCTGCTGCGCCGGCCGGCAGCGCGTGCAGCGCGTACAGCCAGAGGAACCAGGCGACCGCGTTCGCGAGCACCACCGTGTAGGCGAGCCCCCACCAGAAGCTGATCGTCCACTCGGGGCCGCCGCTGTACGTGAGCAGGGCGGCGATGATGAGCGGCACGGAGCCGAAGACCATCTGCCAGGTCGTGAGCGAGAGGACGTCCACCGTGTGCCTGCGCTGCATGAGCTTGACGACGAGAGCGCTGGCCGCCCAGGAGAGCCCGCCGAGCAGCGTGAGGATGCCGCTGGTCACGCCCGCGAGGTCCCACGGGCGCACGACCAGGACGAGACCGGCGAAGGCGAGCGCGACGGCGAGCCACTGCACGCCGCGCAGGCGCTCGCCAAGGAAGACCCAGGCCAGCAGCAGCAGCCAGAACGGCATGGTGTAGGTGATCACGGAGACCTTGCCGGCGCCGGCGTCGTGCAGCGCGGTGATCACCAGGCCGACGAACAGCGTCGTCTGCAGGAGGCCGATGAGCACCGTCCAGCCGAGCGGCGGGGGGCGCAGCGGCTTGCGCAGCACGATCATGGCGAGGAAGAGCAGGGCGGCGCTCAGTGGCACGCGCAGCGCCGCGAACGTGAGGGCGTCCGAGTACTCCAGGGAGATCTTCGTCGCCACCCAGCCGTAGCCCCACACGGGGCCGAGGACGACGAGCGCGAGGATGCCAAGGTCACGCGTGCGTTTGGCGGTGGCGTCGGTCATGCGCCCATGCTAGCCGACGCGTGAGCACGGCGGAGACGTGATCTGCGGCGGCGAGGTGGAGGCCCGGGCCAGGGGCCAGCGGAGCAGGCGCGGCCGAGCGCTGCAAGGGCCCGGCGGGAGGCGTATGCTCCCGTCGACAGCAGGCGCCAACCGGGAGCGGTCGGTTCCGGGATCCATGAGCAGCACCAGGCCCACCATCTCCTTCGGCTGGTACGTCGTCGGCGCGTCGTTCGTCATCCTCTTCCTGAACGCCGGCGCGCGCCTGATGATCGGCGTGCTGGTCAAGCCCATCATCGCCGACTTCGGCTGGAGCCGCAGCGCGGTGTCGCTGGCGGTCTTCGTCAACCTGGCCGTGTTCGCGGCGGCCATCGTCATCGCCGGGCGCCTGTACGACCGCTACGGCCCCAAGTGGATCATCCTTGTCTCCAGCGTGCTCTTCTCAGGCGGTCTGATGCTGATGGCCGTGATGACCAGCCTGTGGCAGTTCGTCCTGTTCTACGGGGTGATCTCGGCCGCCGGGCTGGGCGGCACGACCTCGCCCATCTTCGGCGCCATCGTCAGCCGCTGGTTCGAGCGCCGCCGCGGCTCGGCCATCAGCCTCGCGATGTCGGGCACGTCCCTCGGTCAGTTCGCGCTGGTCCCCCTGTTCACCGCCTTCCTCCTCGACGAGGGCTGGCGGAGCACCATGCTCTGGGTCGGCGTGCTGTGCCTCGTGGTCAACGTGGTCCTGACGCTCTGGATCCTCCGCGGAGACCCCGACGACCTGGGCGAGACTCCCTACGGGCGAGAGGAGCCGGGTGCGAAGGCCGGACCGGCTCTCGCCCCGGAGCCCCGGTCCATGAACCTGCGCGAGGCCATGCGCACCGGGTCGTTCTGGCTCTTCACCGTGGCCATGTTCGTGTGCGGCGCCGGGGACTTCCTGCTCACCACGCATCTCGTGCCCATGGCCACCGACCACGGGGTGGCGACCTCGACTGCCGTCGCCATGCTCGCCTGGTTCGGTCTGCTCAGTCTGGGCGGGATCCTGCTCGCCGGCCCCCTCTCCGACCTCATCGGTGACAAGGTCCCGATCGCCGCGGCGTTCGCGCTGCGCATCGTCCTCTTCCTGCTGGTGGTGCGCTACCAGAACGCCGCCGCCTTCTGGGCGCTCTCGCTGGGGTTCGGGTTCACCTTCCTGATCACGGCGCCGCTCACCACTACCTTGATGGGCCGCATGTACGGCTTCGCCAACATCGGCCTGCTCGGCGGGTTCATCACCACCGTGCATCACGTGGGCGGCGGCCTGTGGGCGTACCTCGGCGGAGCGGTGTACGACGCGACCGGCGGCTACACGCTGGCCATGGCGGTCTCCGCCGCGGCCTCGGCGGTAGCGCTCGTGTGCACGCTGCTGATCCGGGAGGTCCGCCACGCGGCGCCGGACGAGCAGGGCGGGGCGCTGGCCGCGGAGGAGCCGGGGCTCGGCGAGGCTCGACTCGCCGGCGCCGAGAGCGCGAAGTAGTCGCAACCGCCAGCGCCTCGTCCACGGGTGCCCGAGTAGCCTCAGCCTCCACGGGTATGGAGTGGGCACAACCACCGCTGGAACGAGGATCCACTGGAGCGTCCATGAACGACCGCGACGACCACGTCATCCCCTACGAGGAAGCCGTCCGCAGGCACCGCGCCCGGGAGGAGCAGAAGCGCAAGGGGGTCATCCGTGAGGTCAAGATCAGTGATGCGATGAGCCACCTGCTCGAGGAGCAGGAGGAGCAGCCGGACGAGGACGGCCCGACGCCGGCCCATCTGCGCAGCATCGTCGAGCGCGAGTTCTCGGAGGAGGAGCCCGCAGGGGACGACGGGGAATGAGCGCGCCTCAGGCGCGGTGCGCGAGGCGGCCGCCCGGCCGCGCGAGCCGCCGACGGGCGTACGGCGGCCGGATGCCGTAGAGCGCGAGCACAGCCGCCAACCGGCCGGCGCGTTCCCGCATCCGGCGCCTGACGCGCCGGCGGAGGTCCGCGAGGTCCGCGAGGTCCGCGTCGCTCGCCTGCCGGCCTCCGAACACGACCGCCTGGACGCGCGCCGGCAGGTCGCCCGCGTCCACGCCCAGCCGCTCCCGCAGGTAGCTCGCCGTCTCGTCGAGCGTCCGGGAGGGCGGCATCTCGACGCCGTGGCCGCGCAGGTCGGCGTACAGCAGCGCGACCGACGCGCGCAGGCGCGCGTCCGTGGACCCGCGGACAAGGCCGCGCCGGCGCAGCAGCGTGCGGCCTGCCGGCCAGACGATGACGACCGCGAGGATCCCGAGCGCCCACGGCAGCCTGCTCGGACTCTCCGTCTGCGCCGTCGTCTGGGTCGCCGGGTCCGCCCCGGTCGGCGACCCGCGCCCTGCCGGTAGCGCCGGCGCCGCCCGACGGCGCGGGTGACGCCCCGGCGCCGCCCAGCCCGGCCGCGGCGGCGGCCTCGGGGCCGTTGGCGGGCGCGTCGCCCGTACTGGGGATCCGCCGTCCCGGCGTCGGGTCGAACGGCGCCCAGCCGACGCCCGGGAAGTACGCCTCGACCCACGAGTGGGCGTCGTTGCGTGACACGACCCACTCGCCGCTCCGCTCCTCCTTCCCGGGGGTGAAGCCGACGACGACGCGGGCGGGGATCCCGTTGAAGCGGAGGATCGCGGCCATGGCGCCGGCGAAGTGCTGGCAGTACCCGGTGTGGGTCGCGAAGAGGAACTCCGCGTAGGGCGAGTCGTAGCCCGCCGACGGCGGCCGAAGGGAGTAGTCGTAGGTGGTGCGCAGGTACTGCTCCACGGCCAGGGCCACGCGGTACGGGTCCGTCTCCGCGCCCACGATCCGTTCGTTCAGCTCGTACAGGTCCACCCACTCGCGGCCGGCGGGCAGTGAGGCCGTGGCGGCGCGCCATTCGGCGGCGGCATCCGCACCGCCGTCCTGCGGCCGGAGCGGGAACGGGAGCTTCAGGTAGCGCCGCGCCACGTCCCGGGGGTAGTAGCGGCCCCGGCCGATCAGGTCGATCGGCGCCAGGTCCGGGACGACCGCGGTGACGGTGTACTCGAGCGTGGGTCCGCGGGACGGCGCGACGGCGATCGCCGTGCCGCCGGTCAGCTGCAACTGCAGCGGCAGGCGCGTGCGCACCTCGGTCGGCCAGCCCCCGGCGAACAGGCGGTCCGTGTAGGTGGACACGATCTCGAACTGCTGCGTCACCAGTCGTCCCCGGGGCGCCGGCTGGGCAGGCGGCACCTCGTAGACCCACTGGCGGTCGACGAAGTCCGGCAGGAGCTCACGGCCGTCCGGGACGCCGCCGCTCCAGCTGGAGCCGCTGAAGTCCCCGAGGACGTTCGCCCGCCAGTAGCGTCGGCACAGAGGAGCGGACGCGCATGACGACCTCGTCCTCGGCGGGGTCGAGCAGCCGCGGGTAGTTCTGCATCAGGTCGAAGCGGAAGTGGGCGGTCCCGGCGCCGAGGATGTCCCACTGGCGCCAGTCCCTGAGCGGCCGGCCGGCCGCCACCGTGGTCGTGCCGAGGATGGACAGGGCGAGCACGGCCGCCAGCGATGGCTGTCACTCCGCCGGCGAGCGCGTCGGTGGTGCGCAGGCGCTCGCGCCTGAGCGAGCGGGAGACGGCGAGCATGCCGCCGGCCAGCAGGACGAAGGCGAGCGCGGCCCAGGGGTCACGCGCCGACGCGTCGACGGTGAAGCCGAAGCCGGCGAGGGCGAGGAGGATGACGATCGCCGGCAGGGGCCGGCGCAGGCTGAGCGCGAGGAACGCGGCCGCGCCCACCGTCGCGTAGACCACCAGCGACAGCAGCAGCCGCAGGTCGGCGTTGCCGCCGACGTCGAGCGGGAAGACGTCGCGGGCGTAGGCGACCGCTCCGGCCCGGACCTGGCCGGCGTAGAAGGCGAGGTGCTCTCCGGCGCCGCTCGTGCCGTCTGGCACGGGCACCAGCGCCCGTGCCAGCAGGTAGGCGCCGAGCGGCAGCAGGAGCAGCGCCAGCGGCCAGGCGCGCCGGCGGACGAGCCCGGGCGCGCCGGCGAGCGTCGCCGGCGGCGACCGCGGCGAGCAGCGGCAGCGCGACGTGCGGCTCGGCGACGCCGCCGGTGACGACCGCCGCGGTCGCGGCGAGGCCGACGAAGCAGGCCACGTAGAGCAGGGCGCGCAGATCGTTCATCCCGCCCTCACCGGGCGTCGCGACGGCGTCGCCGCCAGGGCCGTGCGCAGGTCGTCGTCGCGGTGCAGCCTGACGTAGCGCGCGCCGGCGGCGGCCAGTGCGCGGCCGCGGTCGTCGCCCCGCGCCGCCGTCTGCGCTCCGCCCCGCGGCGCCGTCCTCGGCCGCCACGTGGACCACGGACACCGCGACGCCCTGCCGCCGCAGCTTGAGCAGGGCGCTGACGAGCTCGTCGTCGACGTCGAGGACGACGAGGGCGAGGACGCGGCGGCGTACCTGCGTCCGGCCGCCGATGATGGCCGGCAGCGACGGGCCGAGCCGGGCGGGCCCGGAGGGCTCGGCCTCCGCCAGCGCGCCGAGCAGCTTGCGCCGGCTGGCCGCGTCCGGCGTGAGCCGCACGGGCCTCCAGTCGCGCTCGGGCAGCAGCAGGGAGACGGCGTGCCCGCTGCGCAGCGTGAACGCGGCCATGGAGCCGGCGGCGCGGACGGCGGTCTCGAACGAGCTGTCCGGCGGTTCGCCCGCGTCGTGCGGCCGCCGCGCCGCTGAGCAGTACCGTGAGGTCGTCGTCGGAGGCCGCCTCCATCTCGCGCAGCATCAGGCTGCCGGTCTTGGCCGTGGCCTTCCAGTCGACGCGGTTCAGCGGCTCGCCCGGGTCGTGGGGCCGGATGCCGCGGAACTCCCAGGCGTCGCGGGTGGGCAGGCGCCGCCGGCCGCCGCCGTGACGCGCGCCGGAATCCGCGCACGGCGAGCACGAGGCGAGCTCGTCGAGTCGCGGCGCGACGGTCACTCGCAGCGGCTCGCCGGCCTGCCTGCGGGCGCGCACCAGCCCGAGCGGGTCCTCGACGACGGCGGCGACCGCCGGGCAGACGATGGACGCCGCGCCGGGCCGGCCACGGCCCGGCGGTGACGGTGCGGACCCCTCGGATGCCGAGCCCTTCGAGCACGACCGGGTCGGAGGGGCCGCCCAGGCTCGCCGGCGCCGTCCGCCAGGGTGACCTGCAGTCCGGGCATGCGCCAGCCGTTCCGCACCCGGAACGAGAACGTGAGCGGGTCGCCGGCGACGGGCCGCTCCGGCGCGACGCGCCGGTCGACCTGCAGCCGGCGCGAGCCGGCGAGCACGAGCGACCCAGGCGAGCGCCGTCATCGCGGCGAACGCCAGGGCGATGAGGTAGAGCTCCCAGGTGCCCAGCACCCGCGCCGCCACGTAGGTCGCAGCGGCCACGGCGAGGAGCGCGACCCCCCGGGCGGTCGGCCGGGTCATCGCCCGGATCCCGGGACCGGGACGGCCTCGAGCAGGCGGGCGATCACCGCCTCTTCGGCGTGCGCCGTGCGCCCCTGCCTCGGGCGAGAGGATGATGCGGTGGCCGAGCACGCGCGGCGGCGAGGTCCTTGACGTCCTGCGGCACGACGTAGTCCCTGCCGCGCAGCACGGCCAGCGCCTTGGCGGCGCGCAGGAGGGCGATGCCGGCGCGCGGGCTCGCGCCGAGGTAGATGTCCCTGGTCCTGCGGGTCGCCGCCACGAGGTCCACGACGTAGCGCCGCAGCGCGGGCGCCACGCGCACGCGCACCACGCGCCTCCTGCATGGCGAGCACGTCCGCGGCCTCCACCACGGGCTCGAGCTGCGCGTAGGGGTCGCCCGACGTCTGCGACTCGAGGATCGCCTCCTCCGCCTCCGCCGAGGGGTAGCCCAGGCTCAGCCGCATCATGAAGCGGTCGAGCTGAGCCTCCGGCAGCGGATACGTGCCCTCGTACTCGATCGGGTTCTGCGTGGCGACGATCATGAAGGGGAGCACGATCCGGTGGGCGACGTTGTCGATGGTCGCCTGTCCCTCCTCCATGCACTCCAGCAGGCTCGACTGGGTCTTGGGCGAGGCCCGGTTGATCTCGTCCGCGAGGACGACGTTGGCGAAGACCGGGCCGGGATGGAACTCGAACCGCGTCGTCTGCTGGTCGAAGACGTTGACGCCCGTGACGTCGCTGGGCAGCAGGTCGGGCGTGAACTGGATGCGCGAGAAGCGCCCGCCGACCGAGCGCGCCAGCGCCTTGGCGAGCAGCGTCTTGCCGACGCCCGGGTAGTCCTCGACGATCACGTGCCCGCCGGCGAGCAGCGCGACGACGCAGGACTCGATGACTGTCCTCCTTGCCGAGGATGACGGAGGCGATGTTGCCGGCGATGAGCCCGGCGCGGCGCGCGATGTCGCGCGCCTCGCCCTCCGTCAGGGGCGCACCGTCGGGCGGAGCGTCGCCGTCGCCGAGAGCGACGGCGTCCTCCAGAGCGTGGCCGTCCCGCAGAGCGGCGCCGGCGCGCGAGCTGGTGCTGGTGTCAGTACTGGATCGCATGGTCCCTCTCTGTGTCGGTCACAGATACGTCATTCCCCTTCAGTGTCCCTGAACCCTCAAAACTGTACTCTCTTCTTTCGAGCCGCGCGTAGCGTGCGGACGAGCACCGACCGTTGTCAGGGGTGGAGACACCGGCGCTCCTGCCGATACAGGGTCCATGGCCTCATCCTTTGACACGTACGACACCCGTCTGCGCCGCTTGCCCGACTGGGCGATCTTCGCCGCCGCGCATGGCCGTGGTCGCGGGAATCGCCGCCTTCAAGGTGCGCGTGGGCCACGACATCCCGGTGGCCGACTTCCTGCTGATCCCCGTCGCCGTCACCGGATGGCTGGTCAAGGCGAGGCTGTACGCGTACGTCGCCGCCTTCTGCACGGCGGGCGCGTCGGTCGTCATCGCGACGACGGGGCAGGCACAGGCTCCGGTGGCGGCGGCGCTCGCCGCAGCGGGCGTGCGCTTCGTGCTGTACCTGATCGTGCTGGCGCTTCTGGGCGCGATCAGGCAGATGCAGCTGGCGCGCGAGCTGGAGGCCAGGACCGACTTTGTGACCGGGGCCGCCAACGCCCGCGCCTTCGAGGAGGCGGCCGCCGCCGAGATCGAGCGCGGCCTCCGCTACGGTCCGCCGCTGTCGCTGCTCTACCTCGACGTGGACGACTTCAAGGCGGTCAACGACACGTTCGGCCACGGGGTGGGCGACGCCGTCCTGGCCGAGCTGAGCCATGTCCTGCGCTGCAGCGTGCGCTCCAACGATCTGGTCGCCCGTCTCGGGGGCGACGAGTTCGCCGTGCTGATGCCCGAGGCCGACCGCTTCGCCGCTCTGGCCGTGGCGCGGCGCGTGCGCGACGAGACGGCTCGGGTGACCGCCCCGGACGGGCGCGCGGTGCGTTGCAGCGTCGGGGTCGCCTCCTATCTGTCTCCTTCCGCGTCCGTCGACGCGCTGATCCACGACGCGGACACGCTGATGTACCGCGCCAAGGAGCAGGGCAAGGACCGCATCGCGTCCGCGGAGTTCGAGGGGCGCCGGTCCGTGACCAGCGCCGGGTGACCGACCGACGCCGCCGGCGTCGATCTCAGCGTCGATTGTAGAATCACAGGAATCCTCGCTACGCTGGCCTTTTCTCTCGGTCGACCGAGAGAGTAGACTGTCCGCTGCCGGGTGACGGCAGACACTGATGGCGGACCGGGGAGCGAGCGATGACAGACCTGGACTTCGTGCAAGTGGGCGAACTCGCCCAAGGCATCAGGCAGCGGACCGAGCCGGTGGTCGGCCGCGCTCGTCGGCACCTCGTCGACGCTGCACTTCGAGGATGGGACGCTCACACGGATCGACTTCACGGGCGAGCACGACCTCGCCTGGGAGGTGCTCGAAGGCCCGGACGCCGGCAGCTCCGGGAAGGAGACCTACGCGGCCTTCTCGCTGCGCGACGGCGTCTGCCTCGTGGACTACATCAGTGGCGCGCTGCCGCGGACGTCGGTCAGCATGGTGCTGGACGCGACGACCGGCAGCGCGACCGTGGTCGTCGGCACGCTGCCGACCGCGGACGAGGTCGTGAAGGGCGCCTTCGCGCTGGCCACGGACGGGGAGGAGCTCACCGCGGTCCGGGCCCGGTTCCTGCGCGCGGCCATCGACCGTCCGTTCGCGGCCGGCGACCACGCCCACCGCCCGACGGACGAGATGGTCGGCAAGAGGGTCCAGTACGTCTACGGCCCGACCGAGGCGTACGAGCACATCTACCTCAACGAGAAGCTCTACACGTGGCAGTGCCTCGCCGGGGTGGAGAAGGGGCTGGCCGACACCGACCGCTGCCACTCGTTCAAGCTCGGGGACCGGCTGTACCTGTTCGTCTGGCGGGAGCGGGTCGTGCCCACGCTGGGCGTCGTGGTCGTGGATTGGCGCGACATGGGAGCTGCGGCAAGCTCTGCGGCTACGAGTCGAGCGAGATCGGCGGCCCGATCGCCAACGCCCGGATCGCGTCCGTCGCGACCCTGCTCAACGTGACGGAGTACGACCAGGCGGCATTCTGATGGCGGACGGGCCACGACGGGAGCCGGCCCGGCCGCGGGCAGGGCGAGACTCGGACGTGCGCGGGCGCGTCCTCAGGGCGAGCCGCCGCATCCTGGCCCGTGACGGGATCGAGGGGCTCACCATCTCGCGCATCGCGGCCGAGGCCGGCGTCTACAGCTCGGCGATCTTCTACCACTTCGGCGGCAAGGAGGGCCTGTGGATCGCCCTGGGCGTCGAGTTGATCGAGGAGGCCAACACCGCCGCCGCCGGCGACCTGCAGGCGATGCCGCTGGGGCCGGGGCGCATCCGCAAGGCCGTGGAGAGCTACTTCATGATCGGCGGGCCGGAGGTGCAGTCGGCGAGCTTCGAGATGATGGTGCCGGCGCTCCGCTCCCCGGAGCTGCGCGAGAGCATCGTGCGGCTCTACGACGACGGCAAGGACAAGCTGGCCGACGACCTGGGCGCGAAGGAGCACCCGGCGCAGCGGGACTATCTGCGCCTGGTCGGGGAGGTCGTCCTCTCCTTCACCGACGGCCTCAATCTGCAGGCCTTGATGGACCCGGACGCCGACTTCGCGCCGGTCATCTCGGTGTTCGAGGAGATGCTGACGCGCCTGCTCGTCCCGGCCCTCGGCCTGGACGATGAGGACGGAGCCGGGTCGCGAGACGTGACCTGAGACGAACGGAGGGCGGGCCGCCTGCCGGCGGCCCGCCCTCCCGCACGAGGAGCCTGGGGTCTCCCCGCGCCTACCTGCGCCGGCCCGCGCCCGCGGCGCCCGCGGCCGGCCTCGTCCGCCAGCCCGGCTGAGCGGAGGCTCTCGGGCGGGCCGGAGCGGCGGCGGCGGTGCCGGGCAGCAGCGGCTGCGTCGCCGCCCGACCCGCCGGGAGACCCGTTGCCGGAGTCTCGTCGCCGGCGTCGGCGGGTCGGGCCTCCGGGACGTGACCCTCGACGCTCACGTTCGGCAGCCACTCGAGCCACCGCGGCAGGTACCAGTTCCAGTCGCCGAGGAGCTCCATGGCGGCGGGCACGATGATCGTCCGCACGATCGTGGCGTCGATGAAGATCGCGACCGCCAGTCCGAAGCCCATCTGCTGGAACATGACCAGTTCGCCGCTCGCCATGCCGGCGAACACGCAGACCATGATCGCGGCCGCGCCGGTGATGATCCCGGCGGTGCGGCCGACGCCGTGGGCCACGGCCTCGCGGGTGTCGCCGGTCTTGTCGAAGCGCTCCTTGATGCGGCTGAGCAGGAAGACCTGGTAGTCCATGGAGAGGCCGAAGAGGAGGCAGAAGAGCATGAGCGGCACCCACGCCTCGATCGTGTCCACCTGGTGCATGCCGAGCAGCCCGGCGCCGACGCCCTTCTGGAACACCAGCACCAGCAGGCCGTAGGCCGCGCCCACGGAGAGCAGGTTCATCAGGATCGCCTTGGCGGGGATGACGATCGGAGCGGAAGGCCAGCAGCAGCAGCACGAAGCTCAGGCTGAGCACGACGGCCATGGCGATCGGCATCCACGTGTCGAAGAAGTCCAGGTAGTCGACCACGCCGGCCGTGTTGCCGGTGACGTAGACGTGGCCGGCCAAGCCGCCGAAGGCGGCCGGGACGACCGTCGCCCGCAGATCGCGGATCACGGCCTGGGTCGCGTCGCCCGCGGGATCGCCGGGCAGCGGCGTAGAGAGGACGGTGAGGTCGCCGGCCTTGTTGACGACGACCTGGACAGGGCCGAACCGGCCGTCCTCCTCGAGGGCCGTCCGCAGGCCCTGGACGCCGGCCTTGACGGCCGTGGAGCCGGCCGGCCCGTCGACGACGATCTGCACGGGGCTGGTCTTACCGAGGGAGAAGTCGCGGTCCAGGACGTCCCAGCCCTGCTTGGCGTACCGGTCGTCGGGGAAGTTGGCGGCGCTGGCGCCGTTGTTGCCCGTGTTCATCATGAGCACGGGGGAGGCGGCGAGCAGCAGGACGGTGACGGCGGCGGCGAGCCAGACCACGGGCCGCCGCATGATGCTGTGGGAGAGCCGCTCCCAGACGCCTTCGTGGCCGGCGGCGCGCCGCGTGGCGAACCGGCCGACGATGGGGACGCGCAGCGCGTTCACCTTGTCGCCGAGCAGGCCGAGGATCGCCGGCAGCAGGATGAGCGAGGTGAGCAGCGTGGTGAAGACCACGAGCATGACGCCCAGGCCCATGCTGATGGTGATGTCCATGGGCACGACGACCATGCCGAGCATGGCGAGCACGACGGTCATACCGCTGAAGAAGATGGCGCGGTTGGCGGTGGCGCCGGTGGCCGCGATGGCGTCGATCTTCTCGAGGCCGCGGGCACGCTCCTCGCGGTAGCGGGAGATGATGAAGAGCGTGTAGTCGATGCCCACCGCGAGGCCCATCATCGTGAGGATGTTCAGCACGAAGGTGTTCATCGGGTAGACCTGGCCGATCAGCCCGGTCAGGGCGACCGCCAGGAGAATGCTGATGATGCTGAGCAGGAGCGGCATGAACGCCGCGAGCACCGCGCCGAAGACGAGCAGCAGCACGATCAGGGCGACCGGCATGCCGAAGATCTCGGCGCGCTCGAGGTCCGACTTCGCCAGCTCGTTGGCCATGGCGTTGAGGCTGGCGTCGCCGGTCTGGGCGAGCGTGAAGCCGGCCGCGCCGCTGTGCACCACGAGCTCGTGCAGCGGCGCGGCGTTCTCCAGCGCCTTGTCCTGGCCGCCGGCCATGATCACCGGGATCAGGGTGGAGTGCTCGTCCTTGGAGACCAGCGTCGGATCCTTGGTCTGGTAGTAGGTGGCCGCGCCCTCGACCACGTTGGGGCCGAGCGCGGCGATGTCGGTCGCGAGGGCGGTGACGTAGGCCTTGTAGGCGGGGTCGTCGACCGTCATGGTCGCCGACTCGACGATGACGAAGTCGGTCATCTGGCGCGGCCCGGTCAGCCTGTCCTCGACGAGCCGCTGGCCGGTGATGCTGGCCGGCTCGCTCGCGCGGAACTTGGCCTCCGAGGTGATGCCGCTGCCGAGCAGGGTGCCGGCGCCGAGCACGGCGGCGGCGACGAGCAGCACGAACACGGCGATGGTGCGGATCGGATGGACGGCGGCCGCGCGGGCGAGGCGTTCCGTGACACCCGCGCCCGTTTCTCTGGTCTTGGTATCTGACTTCCGACGCTTCATGGTGACTCCCCAGGTAGCTGACTCCACTTGCTGCCGAGAAGACTATGAAGCCGGACGCTTGGGCGAATCGCCCGGCGGTGGTGAGTCGGTGCGACGCGGGGAGGGATTTCCGGGGGGCTCGCGGTACCTCGAACGAGGGAGACGCCGGCGCCTCTACCTCCTCCGAGGTACGGGCGTGTGAGCCTGAGGGGAGACGGCGAGGCTCGTCAGCGCCCGTGGCGCTGGAACTCTGCCTGCTCGGGGTCGCGACGCCGGGCGCGTTTGACGCCGTACATGGCCTGGTCGGCGCGCGCCAGCAGCTCGTCGATCGCGCCGAGCTCCGTGTGGTTGGCCACCATGGAGCCGAAGCTGACCGAGAGCTCGTAGTCGCGGCCGAGCTCCTCGCGCTTGGCGCGCAGGGCTTCCTGCAGCCGCAACTCGATGGCCTGACGGTCCAGCAACTCGTCGCGGTCGCGGCCGAGCAGGGCCATGGCCGCGAACTCGTCGCCGCCGAGCCGCGCCACCACGTCCTTTTCGCGGAAGGCGGCGCGGAGCACGTCGGCGACGGCCACGAGCAGCTTGTCGCCCTCCGCGTGGCCTCGCTCGTCGTTGACCCGCTTCAGGCCGTCGACGTCGAAGTACATGAGCAGCACCTGCCTGTTGCCGCGCCTCGCGCGGCGCCTGACCTCGTCGACCTTGACGAAGAAGCCGCGCCGGTTGAGCAGGCCGGTGAGCTCGTCCACGTCCGTCAGGCCGCGCAGGAACTCCTCCATCTCCTTGTGCGCGGCGATGCTGTGGCTGACCGTCAGACAGAGCCGGCGGCCGCCGATGTCGACGATGCGCGCGGTGACCTCGACCGGCATGCGCTGACCGTCGCTGGTGATCTGCACGGTCTCGTAGGCGAGGGTGCCGGACCCGGCCAGCGTTCTGGAGTGCGCCCGGACGCCGGCGCGCGCCTCGGGCGCGAGGACGTCTTCGGCGCCCATCGCCAGCAGTTGCCCCCGCGAGTAACCGAGCCCCAGGCACGCCGCTTCATTGACCTCGACGACCTGTCCGGGGCGTCCGTCTTCGTCGAGGCGGTGCACCAGGATGACGTCGCTGCAGGCGTCGAAGAGCGCCCGGTAGCGCCGTTCGCTCGCGAGCTGTTCCTTGTGCGCCGAATTCAGCGAGTCCAGGGTGAGGTGCAGCGCGTTGCGCTGCGAGAGGATGGTGAGGACCACCAGACCGAAAAGCAGGGCGCCCAGCAGGCCCTCCATGGAGGACGGCCCGAGCCACTGCCCGAGCGCGACGCCCCCCGCGCACGCTACCAGGACGAGCTCCGTCCAGCGCTGCATTCTCCGGCTCCCCTCGGTGCCTGGTTCTCTCCCTTGCCAGTGAGAGGCATCGGCTGGACGCGGCCGCATCCTCAGTGCCCACTAGACACATGTACCTGCCGCCGGCCGGACCCTCCGACGGCCGGCGAGGCCGCTCGCTCGCCCCCGCCATACGTTGACCGGCACGAATGGAACGCATAGGTTCTATGCACATGGAGCTGGGGACTCCTGGGGGACATCCGACTGCAGACCCGCCCGCGCCACCACGTGGCTCGGCGACGGCGCATTTCCCAGGCTCGGCTCGAAGCATTCGGCGGGGGGGTGTCGATGCATTGACTCGGCGTGATCGGTGCGTCCGTCCGGCAGTCGCGGACCCACCTGACCCTCTATGGCTGCAGTCTTCTCACCCGGAGGTTCGTGAGAATGAGGAAGTGGCTCGTAGTCCCATTCGTGGTCGTGCTTTGTCTGGCGATCGTCGGCAGCGCGTTGGCACAGCCGCTCACCCGCGCGAGCAGCGACGCCAGGTCGGCCGCCAAGGCTCTGCAGAACAACAACGTCCCCAAGAAGGGCGCTCCCGAGATCCCGCTGCGCCCCTACAGCGAGTACACGTACTACAGCGAACTCGCGGGAGTCCTTGCCTCCATCGCCAAGCAGGCGCCGGACCGCGTCAAGGTCATCAGGCAGGTCAACTCGGCGAACGGCAACCCGCTGTACCTGGTGGTCATCACGCAGAAGATGACCAAGCAGCAGACGCAGATCAACAACAACTACCGCAAGATGCTGCTCAGTGACCCGGGCTATGTACTGTCGCACCACTGGCTGAAGGATGGATCCGACATTCGCCCTGCCGTCTTCATCAACGGCAGCATCCACGGCGGCGAGACCACGGGGATGGACGCCAGCCTGCAGGTGATCAAGCGCCTGGCGTTCCGGAACGACTCCCTCACGAAGAGGGTCCTGAAGAACCTGGTGGTCGTCGTCAATCCCGTGCCAGAACCCCGACGGCCGGTTCACCGACTCTCGCCCGAACGGCAACGGGTTCGACATGAACCGCGACTTCATCGAGTTGAGCCAGGCTGAGACCCAGCAGACGGTGAAGAACATCCGCACAGTGGGTGCCGCTCTCCTTCGACGATCTGCACGGCTACGTGAACCCGATCCTGATCGAGCCGACGACGTTCCCCCACAACCCGAGCCTCGAGTACGACCTCCTGGTCAAGAACACGCTGCATCAGGCGCTCGCACAGGTGAAGGCCAACGCCGACAACACGGGGTACGACTCCCAGATCCCGTATCGGTGGGGCACGGCGGCCGACAAGTTCGGCAACGCCGGTGAGGGCTGGGACGACTACGGTCCTTACTACACGCCGCAGATCGCCCAGTACTACGGCTCCATGGGGCAGACCGTCGAGACGCCCTACAAGACGAACGACGGTGTGGCTCAGCACTACTGGGTCGCCTGGGCGAGCGTGAAGAACTGCCTCGACCACAAGTGGCAGCTGGCGACCGACCAGGCCACGATGCTCAAGCGCGGCGACAGGAACATCGTCAGTGCGCGGCCGTGGCAGGGCAACATGACCGACATGATCCGCTCGGCCGACCCGGTCACCGGTGACATCGTTGACGTCGGCTGGTTCCTCCCCGACCTCGTCACCAAGAACCCGGCCTTCCCCTACAGCAACGACGTGGGAGACCTCACGTTCCCCTACGCGTACGTGATCCCCATGGCCGCGGACATGCAGCAGAACCCGACGGCCGCGGTCAAGTTCGTCAATCAGGCTCGTCTGTACGGCGCCGAGATCGAGGTGGCCACGGCCCCCTTCGACTCTTCCGGAAAGACGTATCCGGCCGGCACCTACGTGGTCAAGACGGCGCAGCCGCTGCGGCCGCTCGTCAACAACCTGCTGTGGGACGGCGAGGACGTCCGCACCCAGTACGGCGTGAGCTCCATGTACGACGTGTCGGTGTGGAGCCTGCCGTACATGTGGCGCTTCGACCGCGTGAAGGCGGACACGCCCTTCACCGCCAGCACCAGGCTGGTCACCTCCCAGCAGAAGCTGACCGGCAGCATCACGGGCGCCGGACCGTTCTATGTGTTCGCGGGTGACGACAACCTGGCGATCAAGACCGTCAATCAGATGCTGGTTCGCGGCTTCAGCGTGGGCATGGTGACGCAAGAGCTCGCCGCCCCCAACGACGACGTGGCCCTCGGCAGCTTCATCGTCGACGCCACCGAGCCTCAGGTGCAGGCCTACCTCAAGATGGCCGCCGCCGACAACGCCGTGGACTTCTCGACCATCTCCGGCGTCGTCATGACCGACACGTCGGTCATCAACACCGGCGCCAGCCGTCCGAGCGTGCGCATCAACGTCGACGCTCAGTCTCTCTGGGCGCTCAAGGCGGTCATGGGCTTCGACAACATCTCGAGCACCTCGACGCCGGGCGGCAACGTGTTCATCAACAGCTCGTCCAGCGTGACCGCCGCTACCATCCAGACCTGGTTGAACGGAGACTCGTTCCCGACCACCGGCGTCCGCCGCACCTACATCGGCATCGCCAAGGGCGGCACGAGCCAGGTCGCTCTGATCCCCGGCATCACGCAGGGCTTCGACCCCGATCCGCTGCGCGGTGACAACGGCTTCTGCCCGGTCACCTACACGGCGGACGACGTGCACACGTCGGGCTACCCGTCGACCGGGTTCGTCTTCACCTACCCGGCCGCCTGGCTCGATACGACGGCCGTGATCGACCCCGGCGCGGAGGTCGACGCGACCTACGTCTCCAGCACCGCGGGCATCTACCATTCCGGCTTCTGGAACGATCCGGCCAACACCACGGCCGGCGTCGGCAAAGCCGCCATGGTGAGCTACGAGCCCGAGGGCGCCACGGCGCACGGGCGGGTCGTCCTCATGGGCTTCCATCCGCTCTATCGGGCCCAGCCGGAGGGCAACTACCTCCTCGTCGCGAGGCAGATCCTGCTCGCGGCTTCCACCCCGCCGACCATGCCGGTCCGGTAGGTCGCGAGGTGATGCGGAGCTCGAGGGCATCGCTCTGAGCTTCCGCTGAGACGGGCAAGGGCGGCCGCGAGGCCGCCCTTGCCCGTTCTTGCAGCCGTGCGGACCGATTCGCGACGCGCGGCAGCTCTCTTCCCGTCCGGCGGGCGTCTGCAACCATCCCCAACCCAGACCCTCGTCATTTGGTCTACGACGGGTCTCCGTGAGCCCACGCGTCATACGTGGACCCCTCGTGGGCCGCTAGCTCAATTGGCAGACAGATCGTTTGTCACACGAAAGGCGGGGAGCGGATGTGCTCCCCGCCTTTCACTCGCCGCCGTAGCCCTGCTCAGGCGGCTCTGCGCCTGGCGTTCTCCTCCATCTTGATGCGCTGCCGATCCTCGCGCTCACGCAGCTCCGGGGTGAACTCCTCGCCGAAGTCCTCGGCGTCAGCGACCTGCCGAATCTCCACCGTCCCCCCGCCCATGGGCGCCCTCTTCATCAGGTCGATCGCCTCACTGAGAGAGGCGGCCTGGATGATCCAGTAGCCCGCGACCAGTGACTCGGGATCCGTGAAGGGTCCATGCTGGACTCTGACGTCTCCCTCCGTGTATCGGAGGCGTGCGCCGTCGGCGCTGGCAGGAAGCCCTCGCCGGCGAGCATCGCTCCCGACTCGACCAGCTCGTCGTTGAAGCGGGTCATCGCGGCCAGATCCTGCTCGGTGGGCATCGCCCCGGCCTCGACCTCGGCGTTCGACTTCACGAGGACCGCGAACCGCTTGAGATGCGTCCGGTCGGAGTCGCTCATCTCAACCTCCCTGACGACATTGCAGATCCACCTTGTGGGTTCCCGTTTCGTCGCGAAGTAGTGTCCGGCCGCTGGTTGCAGAAGCGGGCCTGCCGTAGGTGAGCGGAGCGGGCACAGATCTGCAAGTCCTGGGGCGGCGGAAGACGAGCTGTGATTCCCTCCGCCGCCCCTCGCGATCAGTAGTCCGCGCCCTTCAGGTAGGTCCGCGTCACGGCCTTCGCCCGCACCATGTCTGGCCGCATCATCTCGTTGTCCTGGTGATCGATGATGTGGCAGTGCCGAGACGTAGCCGCGGTTCCCGGATGGGTCGAACGGGAAGTGCCCGCTGACGCTACGTGGAGAGCAGTCTCGCCGCGCCGTCCCTGCATGCGCCCTGAAGGGCGATGCGGCCCCGGGGAGGGCGGCAGGCCTCGTTACATCACGGCTTGAAGCTTCTCCTCGAACCCCGAGCGCGTCGACGGGCCTGTGATTTGCGCTCTTTTCACCCCGTGACTGTCGAGGAAGAAGGTCGCGGGGATGCCGATCACGCCCCATTGCGAGGCGATCGTGCCTTTCCGGTCGAAGACGATCGGGAAGGGTACGCCGTACCTCATCACCCACTCGCGGCTCTTCGCCGGCGTGTCCCGAATGTCGACTCCCACGAAGGCGACCTCGGGGTGCTCCTTGGCAAAGGCGGTCAGGTCGGCAGCCTCCTTCGCGCACGAGGGACACCAGGAGGCGAAGAAGTTGATGACCACGGGCCTGCCCCGGTACTTCGTGAGGTCGTATCGTTTGCCATCGAGCGTCTTGCCCGTGAGCGTGAGCGGCGACGAAAGCTCGTTGCCGGTCTGGGTCCCGCTCTTCGCCGGCGCACCAGATAGCGCCGCCCAGAGCACGACAAGGCAGAGTCCGGCGACCGCCACGACAGTCGCCAATCTTGTCCGGCTCATCCTCACCCTTTCGGAGTTGCCCAGCCAGTATAGTGGCTAACGGCGCACTATTCAGTTCCAAGGCGGGTCGGTGCTTCCCCAGACGCCGCGCGTTGGCGCGCACGAGCCAGACAAGTGACCCTGGCCGGGCCTTCCACCCTGCGGCCGCAGGTCGCAACGGGTTCGCAGCCGTTCCCGCGGGAACGCTGAGTTGTACTACGAAGTTCGCAGTCCGAGAGGGGTGTCACCGACCATGATGTGGGACGGTAACGGACACTGGGTTCCGCCTGGAGGCGCCCCTGCCGCAATGGCGGACCCGGATCTCAACCCCGAGCCGCCGCAGCTGCGCGGCGAGCATCGCCTCACCGAGCGACGGGAAGAGCAGCTCGGTCGCCGCCCTTGTGCGGAAGTATGGGAAGACCAACGCGACCTTGGACATCGCTACCCTTCGTGATGTGACCGACCCGCCCCGGCAGTGTCGCCATGGTAGCCGGTCTGCGGCAAGAGTCACCAGCACGGTTGACAGCGGCCGCTGGGGGCTGCCATCCTTCTCGCTGAGTTAGGTATACCTAACGAAGCTGCGAAGGAGAGCCTTACACCATGTCCACGACTCAGATCCTGCTGCTAGGAGCACTCGCCGGATTCACCATCTTCCTCGGCCTGCCCGCGGGCCGGCTGCGCAACCCGGCCGTCGGTCTCAAGGCCTTCCTCAGCGCAGCCGCGACGGGGATCCTGCTCTTCCTGTTCTGGGACGTGCTCACCGCCGCCGTCGAGCCGGTCGAGGCGGCCCTGACGGCTGCCGCCGCGAGCGAGGGCACCTGGAGCCGGGTCCTTGCGCTCGGCCTTCTGTTCATTGCCGGCCTGGCGGTCGGGCTGCTCGGCCTCGTCTATTGGGAACGCATCGTAGCGCGGCGCAGGGCTGCCGCAATGATGGGACCTGGGGCGGTGTCCGCCGTGGAGATGCAGCACCGTCAGGGCCTCACCCCGAGCCGCTCCCTCGCGCTCTTCATTGCCATCGGCATCGGCCTGCACAACTTCGCCGAAGGCCTTGCCATCGGCCAGTCCGCCGCCGCCGGCGAGGTCAGCCTGGCGCTCGTCCTCATCGTCGGGTTCGGCCTGCACAACGCCACCGAGGGCTTCGGCATCGTCGCTCCCCTCGCCGGTGACGGCGAAGTGCCGAGCTGGCGCTTCCTTGCGCTCCTGGGCCTCATCGGCGGCGGCCCCACCTTTGTGGGCACGCTCGTCGGGCAGGCGTGGGTCAACGAGTTCGTCTCCGTCGCCTTCCTCACTCTCGCCGCCGGCTCGATTCTCTACGTCGTCATCGAACTCCTGAACGTCAACCGCGGCTTCGGACTCAAGCGGCTCGTGACCTGGGGACTGCTGGCCGGACTGCTGGCCGGCTTCCTCACGGACTGGATCCTCGTCGCCGCGGGAGGCTGAGTCTCGCCGGGTCCAAGAGCATCTCGTTCGTCGCCCGCGATGCCTCGTCCGTCAGAGAAGCGATGCTGCGTCAGGCGGCCTTGCGCCCTCCGTTTGCGGCGCCGGCAGGAGGCCTTGCATCGACGCGGATCGGGCTCACCGCGGCCTCCTGCACATGGGATCTGCGGCGTGCGGTGATGGCCAGGAGGCCCAGTCCCGCCGCTGTGCCGAGTGCAATGAGCACGATGGCGAGGGGGTTCACCGTGTGCTGGGTGCCGAGCACCAGCCTGCCGTAGCGGGGGACTGCGGCGAGCGCCGGCGAGGCGCTCAGGGCGAGTGCGGCGACTGCGGGGACGATCAAGGCGGCGACGAAGCTGACGCGCCTGCGAAGGTTGACGCTCATGACCTCACCTCGAGGTGAGTGGAGCTTCCGGCTGGGCGTCGCGGCTGTTTTCGAGGCTCCGGTCAGCCCGCTGGCTACACGGACCATGGCCCTGGTTGCCTGCGCAACAAACCAGATTCGGGGCGAACACTGTTGAGAAACGTGACGCTGATGGACAGGTGCGCGCGGACGTCGCCGACCGGCGGCCCGCAGTCGACGGAAGCGTCGCTTTTCGTCTGCGTTCCCAACCTGCAGGTGGTCGCCGACGAACCGCGTCGTCGTCCACGGGATGACGGTGAACGGGACCTACGACATGACCCGGTGGCCTGGAGGCCGATCGTGAGGATCAAGTAGTGAAACTGGACGAGCGGAGGTAAGGAATGGCGTCGGTACCGAACACGGACCAGTACATGAGCCGCTGCATCTGCGGCGACTGCGAGAACTTCAAGGAGTTCGGCCTGAGCAAGGGCTACCACTGCGTGGAGGGGTCGGCCGGGGAGACCGAAGAGTAGTCACGACGGCACCGGAAGACGCAGGAGGGCCGCTCCGGCGGCCCTCCTGCGTTCACGCGCCGAGAGCACACCCTTGCCCTTCGCGGGGTACATTCACGGCAGTATCCAGGCCGTAGGGAGGGACGCAATGATCTCGCAGGATCTCTTCAGCGTGGAGAAGTGGACGATCCGCGAGACCGAGCTCGATCTCGGTCTGCTGGCGCAGAGTGAGTCGATCTTCGCCCTCTCGAACGGCCACCTCGGGATCCGCGGCACGCTCGACGAGGGCGAGCCGTGCGCCCTGAGCGGCACGTACCTGAGCGGCTTCTTTGAGTCGTATCCGATCGCCTACCCTGAGCGGGCGTTCGGGTTTCCCGAGGCCGGTCAGACGATCGTGAGCGTGCCGGACGGCACGCCGATCCGGCTGCTCATCGAGGACGAGCCGCTCGACGTCCATCGGGGGAGCCTCAAGAGCCATGAGAGGATCCTCGACCTGCGCTCGGGCATCCTCGAGCGACGCCTCCTGTGGCAGTCCATCGGCGGGCGCTCCATCCGCGTGACCAGCCGGCGGCTCGTCTCGTTCCGCTATCGCAGCCTCGCGGCGGTCAGCTACGAGGTCGAAGCCCTGGACGCGCCGATGAGCGTGGCCCTGCAGTCCAACCTCGTCGCCAACAGGAGCGACGTCGTGGCGACCGTGGACCCGAGGGGCGCGTCCGCTCTCGGCTCCGTGCTCGAGAGCCGCCTGCACGCTCACCACGACGCCCGCGTCGTCTTGGTGCACACCACGAAGACAAGCGGGCTTTCCGTGGCGTCCGGGATGGACCACCTCATCGAAAGCCGCGAGGACGTCCGGCCGCTCGTGGAGAGCGAGCCCGACCTTGGTCGCCTCACCCTTTCGCTGACGCTGACCCCCGGCAGCCCGCTCAGGTTCGTCAAATTCCTCGCCTACCACTGGTCCTCGCAGCAGTCCGTGGAATGGCTGAGAGACCAGGTGGACGGCAGCCTGCAGAGCGGGCTGGCGGAGGGCTTCCAGGGACTGCAGAAGTGCCAGGAGGACTATCTCGGCGACTTCTGGTCGAGGGCTGACATCGAGATCGACGGCCATGCCGACCTGCAGCAGGCCGTCCGCTTCGGCCTCTTCCAGACCCTCCAGGCGAGCGCACGTGCGGAGGAACGAGCCATCGGCGCAAAAGGCCTCACCGGGACCGGGTACGACGGGCATGCCTTCTGGGACACGGAATCGATGGTGCTGCCCGTCCTCACCTACATCCAGCCCGGCCTCGCGAAAGAGGCGCTCATCTGGCGGCATTCCACCCTCGGACTTGCCCAGGACCGAGCCCGCCAGTTCGGCCTGCGCGGCGCCGCCTTCCCCTGGCGCACGATCCACGGCGAAGAGTGCTCGGGCTACTGGCCTGCCGGGACGGCCGCGTTCCACGTGAACGCCTCCATCGCAGATGCGGTGCGCCGCTACGTGCTGGCCACAGGAGACCACGACTTCGAGCGCGATTACGGGATCGATCTGCTGGTCGAGACCGCTCGTCTCTGGCGGTCCTTGGGCCACATGAGAGCAGACGGCTGCTTCTGCATCGATGGAGTGACCGGCCCGGACGAGTACAGCGCCGTCGTCGACAACAACGTCTACACGAACCTGATGGCGCAGGCCAACCTGCGCGCCGCGATCGCTGCTCTCGCCCGGCACCCCGAGGCGGGGCGGCGGCTCGGCGTGACTGAGGATGAGGTCGCCTCGTGGCAGGCCGCCGCCGACGCCGTCAACGTCCCCTACGACGAGCGTCTCGGCCTCCATCCGCAGGATCAGGACTTCCTGACGCACGAGCGCTGGGACTTCGAGCACACGCCGGCGGAGAACTACCCCCTGCTCCTGCACTACAGCTACTTCGATCTCTATCGCAAGCAGGTGATCAAGCAGGCGGACCTGGTCCTCGCCCTCTACCTGCGCTCCTCAGCCTTCTCGGCGGAGGAGAAGCGCCGGGACTTCGACTACTACGAGGGAGTGACCGTGAGGGACTCCTCGCTCTCGGCGGCCATCCAGTCGATCGTGGCCGCCGAGGTCGGGCACCCCGACCTCGCGCTCGACTACCTGGCCGCCGCCGCCTTCATGGACCTCCATGATCTGGAGCACAACATCCGCGACGGCCTGCACATCGCCTCGCTCTCAGGCGCGGCGCTGGCCGTCATCGCCGGTCTCGGCGGGCTTCGCGACGACGGCGACGCTCTCTCCTTCTCACCGCGGTTGCCGAACGCGCTCCCTCGCATCGCATTCCAGCTGACGTTCGGCGGCAACACGCTGCACGTCGAACTCACGCGCGACGGCGCGTCTTATGCATCACGGGAAGAGGGAGCGGCGCTGCACTTCCTCCACGACGGTGGACCGGTAGACCTTGCTCCCGGAGAGACCGTAATCAGGCCGTTGCCTCATGTCGAGGCTCTCTCCACGCCGAAGCAGCCCGCGAGCCGGGCTCCCGGGTCCTGGCCGAGGCCCCGGGCGCCTCTGGTGACTAGGTAGAGCGCGCGCCCGCGGCCACTCCGCGCGCGCTTCGCCTCCCACAGCCAGTCCTTTACCCGGTACGCCGGCTCCCGCGGCTCCCCGCTCATCACGAGCCCGTGCCGGCAGAGGTATTGCTGACAAAACATACTGACTTACATAACTTCTTCACATCGACCCTTTAGTCTGCCTCCCGGTCGTGACTCCCAGGAGGGGGCCGGCCTGCCGCAGGCGCCGCGGCAGTCGTGTCAGTGAAAGGACAGGAGACGACGTGCAAGAGAACAAGGAATTCCAGCTACGGGGAGGCACCACCGCATGACAAAGGGAGCGGGAGTGAGAAGGTTGGTCTCGCTGGTGGCGCTGGCGCTGCTGGCCGTGGCCGCGATCGGGTCCGCCCAGGCTCTGGCCGTGACCCCAGACACGGGCGGCGTCGGCACTGCCCTGATCCCGCTGAAGCTGCCGTTCTACCCGAACGACGCCTTCGGAAGTTACGAGCCGACCGTCACCGCCGACGGCAATACCATCTACTTCGCGCGGTTCTCCACGGTCGGGGACGCGAGCGTCCTGGGCAACAGCACCGACCTGTTCGTCACCCACAGGACCCGCAGGAGCGGCGGCTGGCCGGGGTCCGGCGACGAGTGGACGAAGCCCGAGCGGCTTCCCGACACCGTCAACAGCCCCTACACCGACCAGGAGCCGCAGATCTCCGCCAACGGCAAGACGCTGCACTGGATGAGCATGCGGCCCGGCGGCTATGGGGACGCCGACATCTACGTCTCCTACAAGAAGGCCGACGGCTCGTGGACGCCCGCCAGGAACATGGGATCCACCATCAACTCGCCCTACATGGACCACTGCTTCGTCCCCTACGACGTCGAGGGCGTGGGCACCAAGTGGATCTTCATGTCCATCAGGCCGAGGACGGCGGGAGCCCAGCCGACGGCCGACTTCTACACGACCAAGCAGGTCGGCGACGGCTGGACGACTCCGAAGCGGCTCGTGAGCGAGGTCCTCGACTCGATCGACAACAAGTGCCGTCTCACGACCGTGACCAAGAACGGCATGGTCTTCGGCGTGCTCACCCGGCACAAGTTCGGTGAGGACCATGAGCAGGACATCGCCGGCACCTACCACAAGCAGGTGTTCATCCAGTTCGATCGCCAGGCCAAGAAGTGGGTCGGACCTGCCATCGAAGCTCCGTACAACGTGGACGGCGTGGACGGCGCCTGCACGCTGTTCTCGCCCGACGGCACCAAGATGATCTGGTCGGCGGGCTATGACCACGGCCCGGGCCCGATCTCGCAGGCCTCAGGTCAGGGCGGCTCCGTGTACGACCTGTTCTGGCTGAAGACCACGGACCTCATCGCCTATTACAAGGCGCAGGCAGGAGTGCAGTGACCCGACGCGAGTCGGCCGTCACTGCAAGCGCCTGGTACCACCGTGATTCGGGCCGCATCCTCAGCGGCCCCGTGAAAGGAGAACAGATGCGCAGAACACTGCTCACGCTCGTCGCTGCCGCCTTGCTGGTGCTGGCGCTCGCCGCACCCGCCCTGGCCGTCGACACCGGCGCCGGCGGCGCCGGGCTTGAATTCGGCCAGCACCACGCGACGCACGCCCAGGAGATGGGCGGGTTCAGCGGGACGGAGAACCCGGGCGTCATGCACCAGGGGTTCGCCGGCTGGGCCGGGCACGTCGAGCCGTAAAGTCGCAAGAGATGAGGGGCGGGTCGCCGTGCGGGCGGTCCGCCCCTCATTCTTTGGGGCAGGACAGGAGTCCGCACGATATCGTGAAGGTCCTCCCGGAAACGCCTCCGCCAGCCACCCCTTGCGCAGCTGCTTCACCTGCAGGTCGTCGGCCTGGACCCGGGAGGACGGACCCACTTGATCTCGTCCTCCTCCTGGCCGCCGTCGACGTGGGGACGGATGACCTTGCCCTTCTTCTCAGCTTCCATGACGAGGAGGGCCTCTTCGTGCGCCCAGTCCCAGTACTTGTTCTCGTGCGGGGAGTGCTCGGCGGCGGTGACGTACAGCTCGGAGGAAGACGTACAATGCCGCCAGCGACGCTCGGTGACCGACGGGACCGACGGGGAGGACTGGGGCATGGCGACGCGGCTCGTGCGCTGGTACCGGCTGGAACCGCCGTCGCTGCCCATCCGCACGTGGCTGCCGGGCTACGAGCGCCCCTGGCTGCGCCCGGACCTCATCGCGGCGGCGGCGGTGTGGGCCGTGCTCGTGCCGGAGGGCATGGCGTACGCCTCGCTCGCCGGCATGCCGCCCGAGACCGGACTCTTCGCCGCGCTGGCGCCGCTGCTCGCCTATGCCGTCCTCGGCACCTGCCGGCAGCTGACGGTCGGGCCGAGCTCGGCGGTCGCGGCGTACTCGGCGGCCGTCGTCGCGCCGCTCGCCCTCGGCGACCCGAGCCGCTTCATCGCGCTGTCGGCGCTGCTCGCGCTGCTGGTCGGCGTCCTGTTGCTGGTCGCCGGCCTCGCGCGCGCGGGTTTCATCGCCGACTTCTTCGCCCGGCCGGTCCTGACCGGCTTCATCGCCGGCCTCGCCCTGGTCATCGCCGTCAGCCAGCTTTCCAAGCTGCTGGGCGTGGAGGGCGGAGGCACCGGGTTCTTCGGCAAGCTCAGAGTGCTCCTCGAGCAGCTCGACGACGCCAATCTGGCGACCCTCGCCGTGGGCGTCGTGGCGCTGCTGGTCATCTTCGCGCTGCGGGCGCTCCTGCCGAAGGTGCCGGCCATGCTGATCGCGGTGGCGCTCGGCGTCGCCGCCGTCGCCGTGCTCGGCTTGGACGACCACGGCGTCGCCGTCGTCGGCGTGATCCCCGACGGGCTGCCCTCGTTCGCCATCCCCAGCTTCGGACTTGCCGACGTGACCGACCTGCTGCCCGACGCCTTCGCGCTGGCGCTCATCTGCTTCGCGGAGTCGGTCGCCGGCGCGCGCGCACTCGCGGCGAAGCGCAAGTACGACGTGGACGCCGACCAGGAGCTCATTGCTCTCGGCGTCTCCAACCTGGGCGCCGGCCTGCTGCAGGGCTTCACCGTCGACGCCAGCCTCTCGCGGTCGGCGGTGGCCGACTCGTCAGGCGTCAAGTCGCAGCTCTCCAACCTGATCCTGTTCGGCTTCCTGATCGTGACGATGCTCTTTCTGATGCCGTTGTTCCACGATCTGCCGGAGGCGGTGCTGGGGGCGATCGTCATCGCCGCCGTGGCACACCTGGTCGACGTCGGCGCGCTACGCCGCTTGCGGAGGACGGACCGGACCGACTTCATCGTCGCCATCCTGTGCTTCGCGGGCGTCCTCGTGTTCGGACTCCTCATCGGTCTGGCGATCTCGGTGGTCCTGTCGTTGCTGGCCCTGGTGTATCGCGCCTACCGCCCGAGCTACGCCGTGCTCGGGCGGGCGCCCGGCGCCGTCGACGACGAGCGGCTGCGCTACCGCGGCATCGAGGACCATCCCGACGTTCAGACCTTCTCCGGCCTGGTGATCCTGCGCGTGGACGGCGAGCTCTTCTTCGCCAACGCGCGCTGGTTCCGCGACACCGTGCGCGCGCTGGTCCGCGAGCAGACCTCGCCCGTGCGGGAACTGCTCGTACACGCCGGCGCGGTGCCGCACCTCGACACCACCGCGGCGACGATGCTCAAGGGGCTGATCGGCGAGCTGCACGAGGAGGGCGTCGAGCTCGCCTTCGCCCGCGCCACGACCGGCCTCATGCACGACCTGCAGCGCAACGGCCTCGTGAAGCTCGTCGGCGACGAGCACTTCTTCGACACGGTGGCCGCCGGCGTCGACGACTTCCTGCACCATTCGCAGCCCCGGCTGGGCTGACCGCGGGTCGCGGGGCGGCTGACCGGTTCGGCCTCCGCCCTCCACTCGGTCTCAGCTCGCCGGCGAGATGTTCACCAGCCAGTCGATGCCGTACCTGTCGCGCAGCATCCCGAACGTGTCGCCCCAGGGGGCCTTCCCGAGCGGCATCGTCTCGGTGCCGCCCTCACGGAGCTTGTCCCAGTAGCCCCTGAGCTCGGCCTCGTCGTCGCCGCTCAGCGACATGCTGATCCTTGCGCCCGGGCTGTACTCCATCGCGTTCGGCGTGTCGGCGCCCATGATGACGATGCCGTTCTCCGTCTCGAGGCGGGCGTGCATGACCTTGTCGCCCTCGCTCGGATCCTCGGACGCGTGGTACTCCTTGAAGGTGCTCACCTCGAGCTTGCCGCCGAACACGCTCGCGTAGAACGCCATGGCCTCACGCGCGTCGTCCTTGAAGCTGAGATAGGGATTGAGTCTCGATGGCATGCCGGTTCCTCCTTGGTCCGCGGTCAGCCGGCGGTGTAGCACCTGTGTTCCCGCGGCCCGGGGAGCTACGCCGTCGGCTGCCGCCGGCCGTCTCGCCCCTTCTCCTCGCACCCCGCCGACGCTGCGAGCGCTTCGTCCTTGCGCGATGCGGGAACCACTGCCCGTCTACAGTGCGAGCGGGAAGGACGCGACGACATGGCAGCAAGGAACGGATTCTGATGGGACGCGATACCGGGCCGGTCGAACGGCTCTCACGCCGTGAAGGCGTCGAGTTGGAGCTGAAAGGCGCGCGCCTGCTGGCCGGCAAGAGCGCGCTCGAGCGGCGGCCGTACCCCCCGGGCCAGCACGGCCGCGGCCGGCAGCGGGCGTCCGAGTACGCCACGCGGCTGCGCGAGAAGCAGCGGGCGAAGCGCTTCTACGGCCTGCGCGAACGGCAGTTCAAAGGCGCGTACGATCGCGCCGGCGGCGGGGCGCAGCTCCTGCAGTCGCTCGAACGACGGCTGGACAACGTCCTTTACCGTCTCGGGTTCGCGACGACGAGAGCGCAGGCCCGCCAGTTCGTCGTGCACGGCCACGTGCAGGTGAACGGGCGCAAGGTGGACCTGCCCTCGTATGCACTGCGCCTGGGCGACGTGGTCGGCCTCAGGCCGGGCAGCCGTGTACAGCCGCTCAGTCGGGAGGCCACCGCGCTGGTCGGTCGCGTCCCCACCTGGCTGCTGGCGGACCACGACGCGCTGTGGGGCCGGGTCGAGCGCCTGCCGGAGCGCGATGACATCGGGGCCCCCGTCGACGAGAAGCTGATCATCGAGTTCTACGCCAAGTGACGCCGGGACGGACCGGCATCGCGTCGACGGTCGCCGCGCGATGGGGAAGGTATGCTTTTGGGAGCGGTCGGGCCTGGGCTCCCGACGCGGTCATCTACCTGGAGGGTCGTCATGGCCACGAAGAAGAAGTGGAGCGAGTTCAGCACGCGTAGTCGCAGGCTGATCGTCGCGACAGCACTCGTCGAAGTCGTGCTGCTGGCGGCGGCGCTCGTCGACCTCAAGCGTCGACCGGCAGACCAGGTCAGGGGATCGAAGCGGATGTGGAGTGGGCTGGTGTTCGTGAACATCGTCGGGCCGATCGCGTACTTCGCGCTCGGGCGGCGTCCGCGGCGAGGCGCCATCAGTGGGTGACGGACCAGGACTGAGCCGCCCGCCGGTCGTCGCGATGATCGGGATGGCGACGCCGGACTACCTCTACGTCCTCGACGACTATCCGGCGGCGGACTCGGTGACCCCCGCGATCGACCACCAGATCGCGGTCGGTGGGCTGGCCGGTCGAGGCGCGATCGCCGCCAAGAGACTCGGTGGCGCCACCAGGCTTCTGGCGGCGTGCGGGACCGGCGTGCATGCCGAGGTCCTGATGGCGGGCCTGGATGCGGAGGGCGTGGACTGCACGTGGGTCACGTACGACCAGCCGTCACAGCACTCGGCGGTCATCCTCGCGCGAGCAGATGCCACCCGGACGATCCTGTGGCTGCCCCAGCCGATGGCGGACGCGCGCATGATCGAGCGACTGCCGGACTTCCTCGACGGCGTCGACGTCGCCCTCCTGGACTCGACCGACGAGGCCCTTGCGACGGCGGCGCTCGACGAGTGCGAGAAGCGCGGAGTGACGACCGTCATCGACACCGGGTCCGGGCGGCCGTGGACGGGAAGCCTGCTGGGCCGGGTCGATCACGTGATCGCGCCCGAGAAGTACGTGCTGAGGGAGACGGGCCACCCGGCGGAGCGGGCGGCCGAGGAACTCTGGGGCGGCTCCTGCCGCGCGGTGTTCGGGGTGACCCAGGGGGCGAGGGGCGGAGTGTTCACCACCGGGAGTGGACCCGAGCGTCTGGAGCGATGGGACGCCGCTCCGGTCACCGCGGTGGATTCCTGCGGGGCCGGCGATACCTTCCACGGCGCCTACGCCTGGGCGCTGGCGAACGGTCGCCCGCCCGCCGAGTGCTTCGCCACCGCCGCCTGGTCCGCGGCGCTCAAGATCTCGCAGCTCGGCAACACGGGCATTCCGACGCTGGAGCAGTTGCAGAGCGCCCGCAGGTCGGGCCGCGCCGGCTAGAGACGGAGGAAGGACCTGGGCGCGCTCCGGCCGAAGCGTCGTGACGGTCACCTTGACGCTGCCGCTCGCCGTACCCCGCGGGACTCTGACCTTGTTCCTCGAGTCGCTGCGGCCGACGTGATTCCCCCTCTCATGACACGGATGCCTCTCCCAGTATCACTTGTACACCCGGCTAACGGTCCTCGAGTCACCCGGTGCTCGGTGCGCGCCCGGTGAGGGTAGGCTTGTGCGTATCGTTGGCGGTCGTGAGGCAAGGTGAGCAGGTGCCACGGGAGGACAAGGACTGGAACGCCGAGTGGATGCGGCTGAGCGATCGGCGTGAGGCCGTCCACGACGCCGCGTTCTGGGACCGGCGCGCCCGGGACTTCCGCGGAGGGGACGAGGCTTCGCCGTACGTCGCCGGCTTCATCGAGCACTTGCGCCTGCGACCGGGCGAGAGCGTCCTGGACGTGGGGTGCGGCTCAGGCGCGCTCGCGCTGCCGCTGGCGCGGGCCGGCCACGACGTGGTCGCGGTGGACTTCTCCGCGGGCATGCTGGACGTGCTCCGGCGGCGCGCCTCCGCGGATGGTCTGCGTAACGTGAAGACGATCCACGCCGGCTGGGAGGACGACTGGCGAGCCGCCGGTGTCGGCGCGGCGGACGTGGTGATCGCATCGCGCTCGCTGGACGTGCGGGACCTCCGCGCCGCGCTCGAGAAGCTGGACGAGTTCGCTCGTCGCCGGGTGTGCGTCACGCTCCCGGCCGACGGCCTGTTCTATCCGCAGCTTCTCGCGCACGAGGCGGTCGGACGCCCATACTCCCGGCGCGGCGATCAGGACACGGCGGTGAACGTCCTCCGCCAGATGGGGATCGAGGCCGAGGTCAGGTTCCTCGAGCACGCGAGCGCCGGCCGCTACGAGAGTCCAGAGGCCGCCCGGGAATCCCTGCGCCGCGTGGTGGCCCCGGCCGACGAGCGCGAGGAGAAGACTCTGGAGCGCTACGTGGCGGAGCATCTCCTCGAGACGGCCGGCGCAGACGGCCGGCGCGAGTGGAGACTAGAGCCCGAGATCAGCGTCCGCTGGGCCTTTCTCGCTTGGGACAAGCCCCTCGGCGAAGCGATGCAGCCAGACAGGAGGTAGAAGATGTCCAGTGATGAAGCGGCCCAGGATGTCACCACGGCGACCAGCGACGTGTGGAAGCAACCACGTCACCGTCCCCGGAACGCCGGAGGGGTTCACGGCTCGCACCACCTATCCGACGAATCCCGACGGGGTCGAGGTGATGCTCGAACGCTGGGAGGCGGGCACCGAGGAGCCACCCCATTCCCACCCCGGCGACGACATGACGGTCGTCGTGGAAGGCGAGATCTCGGTCCAGTTCTACCGCCGGGAAGCGCGTGCGCTGGTCCCCGACGGAGAAAGGGTCCTCCTCGACAAGGGCGATGTGGGGTACATCCGCGCGGGCCGGGTCCACGACGCCAGGTACGTCGAGGCTTGCCGGCTCGTGTACGTGCACGATGGGGCCTTCGCATTCCAGCTCGCGGACGCCGAGGTCAGTTGACCGCCGGGGGTGCCGTGCGTCAGCAGTAAGACGTCGCGATGGCCGCAGCCCCGACGACCGCGCCCGCCCGATGGACGGGCGCGGTCGTCAGTAGTAGACGATCTCTTGACTCGTGCCGGTCGAACCGCCGCCGCCGTGCGGATCGAGCCACGGATGGGCCTGCAGGAACGGGCACTGGGTACCGGACGGGGCGGTCTGGGCCTGGTCCGGTGAGGCTTGCGGGTTCGCGGAGCCGCCGGCCGCGGCGAGCGCCATCGGCACGAGCCAGACGGCGAGGACGAGCAGCAGAACGGCGAGCACGCCGAGCAGGTATCTGCGTCGCATGTGACCCTCCTTGATCAGGAGATGATTCATCCTGTATGCGGCTTCTTCCCGCCGGTCCCGGCGCTCAACCGGCGGCGAAGTCAAGGGCGGGCAGGACCGTCTGATACGCTCGAGCTATGACTGACGGCATCGGGCTGGTCCTGGAGGGCGGCGGCATGCGCACCACCTACACGGGTGGTGTGCTCGACGCGTTCATGGACGCCGGCGTCGACCTCGCCTACGTGATCGGCGTGTCGGCCGGGGCCAACGCCGGCTCCCATTACGTGGCGCGGCAGCGCGAGCGCAGCCACCGCGTGTTCGTCGACCTGGTGGCGGACCCGCGGTACGCCGGCTGGCGCAGCGTGGCGCGCGAGCGGAGTTGGTTCGGCATGGAGTTCCTGTTCAGGACCCTGCCGGACGAGCTCGCGCCGTTCGACTACGAGGGCTTCGGGTCGTCACCGCGGACGCTGGTGAGCGGCGTGACCGACTGCAGGACGGGCGCGGCGCGGTACTACTCGCAGCACGACGAGGACCCGCGCTGGTATGTGCGCACTCTCCTGCGCGCCAGCTGCAGCCTGCCGGTGCTCTCGCCGCCGGTGATGGTGCAGGGGCGCCCCTGCGTGGACGGCGGCGTGACCGACTCCATCCCGATCCTGCGCGCCGTCGAGGACGGCAACCCGCGCAACGTGGTGGTGCTGACGCGCAACGCGGGCTACCGCAAGCCGCCGGCGCGCTTCCGCGGCCTGAGCCGGGTGCTGCTGGCGCGCTACCCGGCCGTCCACGCGGCGATGCTGCGCCGGCCGGCGGCGTACAACGCGTCGCTCGACCTGGTGGAGCGGATGGAGCGGGCCGGCTCCGCCTTCGTCCTCCGGCCCGTCCGCCCGCTCGCGGTCGGCCGCATGGAGCGCGACCTCGCCAGGCTCGAGGCGCTCTACCGGCAGGGCTACGAGGAGACCATGGCCAGGATGCCCGAGCTCGAGGTCTGGCTGCGAGCGTAGCGGCGAGGCCGGCGTGCGCTTCGCCGGCTCCCAGCATCGTACGCGGACTCCCGCCGGCCGCAGGGTTCGACGCACCCGTGCTGCACTCGGCCGCCGACGTGGGAACAAGAGGACCATCGCCATCAGGAGGTTCCATCATGGCCAAGATCCTCTGTGTCCTGTATCCCGACCCGGTGGACGGATACCCGGACACGTACGCACGCACCGACCTGCCCGTCATCGAGCGGTACCCGAACGGGCAGACCCTCCCGACTCCCAAAGCCCTCGGCTTCACCCCCGGACAGCTGCTGGGCAGCGTCTCCGGCGAACTGGGACTCCGCGGATTCCTCGAGAGCGAGGGACACACCCTCGTCGTCACCTCCGACAAGGACGGCCCCGACTCCGAGTTCGAGCGCGAGCTCGTGGACGCGGACGTCGTCATCTCCCAGCCGTTCTGGCCGGCGTACCTGACCGCCGAGCGGATCGCCAAGGCCCGCAATCTCAAGCTGGCCATCACCGCCGGTATCGGGTCGGACCACGTCGACCTGGAGGCGGCGATCGAGCACGGCGTGACCGTCGCCGAGGTGACCTACTCCAACAGCATCAGCGTCGCGGAGCACGTGGTGATGATGGTCCTCGCGCTGGTACGCAACTACCTGCCCTCCTACGACTGGGTGGTCAAGGGCGGGTGGAACATCGCCGACTCCGTGGAGCGGTCCTACGACCTGGAGGGGATGAGCGTGGGGACGTTCGGCGCCGGGCGGATCGGCCTTGCCGTGCTCCGGCGCCTCAAGCCCTTCGACGTCGACCTGCACTACACGGACAAGTACCGGCTGGACGAGGTGACGGAGCGGGAGCTGGGTCTGACGTTCCACGAGGACGTCGAGTCGCTGGTCCGGGTGTGCGACGTGCTGTCGATCCACACGCCGCTGCATCCCGAGACCGAAGGTCTCTTCGGCCGCGAGCTGCTCGGCAAGATGAAGCGCGGCGCGTACCTGATCAACACCGCGCGCGGCAAGATCTGCGACCGCGACGCGGTCGTGGAGGCGCTGGAGAGCGGGCAGCTCGCGGGCTACGCCGGCGACGTGTGGTACCCGCAGCCGGCGCCGGTGGACCACCCGTGGCGCAGCATGCCGCACCACGGCATGACGCCGCACACCTCAGGATCGTCGCTGTCGGCGCAGGCACGCTACGCGGCCGGCACCCGCGAGATCCTCGAGAGCTACCTGGCCGGCACGCCGATCCGCGAGGAGTACCTCATCGTCGAGGGTGGCAGGCTGGCCGGCGCCGGTGCCCATTCCTACACCGCCGGCGCATCCGGCGAGAGCAGGAAGGCCGCCTGATCGGTCCTGATGCGGGCGGGGCGGGCGGCTGCGCCGCCCGCCCCGCCCGCTGCCGGCGCACCCACGCCGCCCGCCGGGGCGGCGTGCGCCTCAGGCGGCCTCCTCCATGAGCTCGACGACGTAGAGCAGATTCCCGTCCGGGTCGCGCAGCGAGAACATGGGCGGCGCGCCTTCGAAGTGCAGGACCTCGGGGTCCGCGTCGACGCCGCTGGCCAGCAGGCTGACGTGGTCGGACTCCGCGTCCTCCGTCGTCAGACGGATGCCGGTGTCGACGCCCGTGACGCCCTCCTGCGGCAGCGGAGCCAGCGCGATGGTCGTGGAAGAGCCCGGGGGAGCGACCTCGATCCAGCGCCTGCCGCCGCCGAAGGTCGCGTCCATGCGCTTCTCGAAGCCGAGCTTGTCGACGTAGAAGTGGAGTGAGCGGTCCTGGTCCGTCACCGGTACCGCCACCGTGTGTACCTCTGTGATGTGGGTCCTGGTCATCGTGAGCCTCCTGGGGAGAGCACCCTCGCAGCACGTCCGGGGGCGCGTGTTGAGCCATGTGACCGGACCTTGACGTATCCTGCCGGTCCCTTGTGTCGTTCCCGGCGGGAGACCTGCGGAGAGCGCCCGGCGTTGGCCGCGGTCGGCGTGCCGCCTCGCCGGCCCGCCGAGGTGCTGCGCGTGCTCTACCTTGCCGAGATCGTTGGCCCCGGTACGACCCGAGACGGTCGGCTGGCATCCGAACGGAGTGGTCGTTTCGCCGCCCTCCGTCGGAGGCAAGTGCCGGGAGAGGGATGCGCTCCCGCGCCCCCTCACGTCCCGGAAGCTCACCAGCTGTCGGTCGACGCGTCCGCCGCGAGTCGGGCTCCCGACCGCATAAGGAGATCCCGATGGCCAAATACCTGATTGAAGCCAACTACGTCGGTGACGGCATCAGGGGACTGCTGAAGGAGGGCGGCACGAGCAGGCGCGCCGCAGTCGAGGAGGCCGCCAAGACCGTCGGCGGCAACGTCGACGCCTTCTACTACGCCTTTGGAGAGACCGACGCCTACGTCGTCATCGACGTGCCCGACAACGTAACGGCCGCAGGGCTTGCCTTGACGGTCGCCGCTTCGGGGACCGTGACGTTGAGGACGACGGTGTTGATCACCCCGGAAGACGTCGATCGCGCGGTGAAGACCACGCCCAGTTACCGTCCCCCCGGTCAGTAGACCTCCCACACTTGCGTGGTGCGACCCCGGCCCGAACGGCACGATGAAGCGCCGTTCGGGCCGGATCAAGCACCGTGGAGGCAGTGAGCCTCAGCTGCCTGAGGCTCGCCCCTGCGCGTACTCCCCTCCCGGGCGCCTCCCTCCCAGGAGGTAGGTCAAGGCGAGCGCATATCCCTCGGCAGAGCGACCTCGTTCACCTCCACCGGGAGGTTCGCTTGGCGCGGACACGTATGTAGCCTCTTCCCAGCAGCCGAGACGGAGGTGGAGTCATGGTGAGGGTCGGGCGCGGAAGATCGGTATGGGTCGGCATCATCGTGGTGGCGGTGTTCTTCGCGTGCGTGACGCTCGCGGTCGCGTGGCTGGGCGGCGGGCCGGACGTGCCGCACGCCGTGGACGGCGACCAGGCGGCATGCACCACCTGCCACCCCATCAGCCGTCTGCCGGAGGATCATCGCGACCGCGTCGACGCAGGCTGCCGCTCGTGTCACTCGGAGGGGCCCGCGTCCGCAGGCGTCGCTGACGACTGAGGCTTGTCACTCGGTCTCGGGCGGCGCTCCTACCCCGCGGTCTCCGTGGCGGAGCGCACCGTGCACCACTTTGTCGGCCCGAGGCCGGGCCGCCGTGGCGCCCAGTGAGACCCTCTCGGCACCGCCTCGCACCCGCGCCAGCGCCAACACACGAACCGGCTTGCCGAGCGGGGTGCTCTGGGTACTGAGTACTGAGTCTCAGAGAGTCGGTCAGGAAGGGGCTCATGTCAGAACCAGACTGGAAGGTCTTCAACCCCGCCGGCACGTGGCGGGTCGTGGTGACCAAGCAGCTGCCGGGCGCCCGCTGGCTTGAGATGTTGACTGCGGCGGGCTGCCGCGTCGAGGTCGCACAGGGCCGGGACGTCCTGGGAGACGCGGAGCTCCGTCGCGCCTTGGGTGGCCAGGTCGATGCCGTCATCGGTCAGCTCACCGAGCGGTGGTCCGAGTCCCTCCTGCGCGCGCTCCGCGCGGCCGGCGGCGCCATCTACAGCCAGTACGCCGTGGGCTTCGACAATGTCGACGTCGAGGCCGCGACCGGCCTCGGGCTCCCCGTCGGGAACACGCCCGGGGTGCTGACCGAGACGACGGCGCAGCTGGCCGTGGCCCTTACCTTGGCCGCCGCGCGTCGCATCGTCGAGGGCGACCGCTTGATGCGCTCCGGCGCGTATCACGGGTGGTTGCCGGACCTGCTGCTGGGCTCGCTGTTGTACCGTCGCACCGTCGGCGTGATCGGCGCCGGGCGCATTGGGACGGCCTACGCACGCATGATGGTCGAGGGCCACAAGATGGACCTCGTCTACTACGACCGGCACGGCAACGACGAGCTCGAACGCTACGTAGCGGACTACGCCGGCTTCCTCGCCGCCCGCGGCGAAGAGCCGGTGCAGTGCCGTCGGGCCGCCTCGCTGGGCGACCTGCTCGGCTCCGCCGACGTGGTCAGCATCCACGCCACGCTCACGGACGAGACCCGCCACCTCGTCGGTGCGGGCGAGTTGAGGCAGATGAAGGACGACGCGGTGCTCGTGAACGCCAGCCGCGGCCCACTTCTGGACGAGGCCGCCCTGGTCCGACACTGCCGCTCGCATCCGGCTTTTCGCGCCGGTCTCGACGTCTACGAGCAGGAGCCGGCCCTGGCGGCCGGCCTCGAAGAGCTCGACAACGTCGTTCTCGTGCCGCACCTCGGCTCGGCGACGACCTGGACGCGGGAGGGCATGGCGACTCTGGCGTCCGCCAACGTCATCGCGGTCCTGAACGGCTGGCCGGTGTGGCCTGCGGCGGAGGATGTCGAGGCTGTCCTGCCGTTCCTGGACGCTCCGGACCCGCCTCATGCCGCGCCGAGCATCGTGAACGCGGACGAGCTCGGCCTCGCCCGGTGGGTGGCGTGAGCAGGGACCTCTTGCTCGGCCTCTTCGAGGCTGCCGTCGCAGCGGCCGATCCGACGAAGCTGCTCACCGGGCGCCTGCCCGCGCCACCTGCAGGACGAACGCTGGTGGTAGGGGCAGGCAAGGCCGCCGCGGGCATGGCGCTGGCCGTCGAGCGCGAGTGGGAAGGCCGCCTCGAGGGACTGGTCGTCACGCCCTACGGCCTGAGGGCGACTTGTGAGCGCATCACCCTGGTCGAAGCAGCGCACCCGGTGCCCGACGCGGCCGGCCGTGACGCCGCGGCGCGCATTCTGCGCCTGGCCGCGGGGCTCGGGGCCGACGACCTGATGCTGTGCCTCGTGTCGGGCGGGGGCTCCGCGCTGCTCGAGCTCCCCGCGGAGGGTCTCACCCTGGAGGACGTGCGAGCCGTCACCACGGCGCTCCTGCGTTCCGGAGCCAGCATCGCCGAGATGAACTGCGTACGTAAGCATCTCTCAGCGGTGAAGGGCGGCCGTCTGGCGGAGGCGGCTCACCCGGCCCGCGTTGTGACGTATCTCATCAGCGACGTGCCCGGCGACGATCCCGCCGTGATCGCCTCCGGTCCCACCGTGCCAGACCCGACGACGTTCGCCGAGGCGCTCGAGATCCTGCGACGGTATGACCCGGATGCACCGCCGAGCGTGACCCGCCACCTGCAGGCTGGAGCTGCGAAGGGCAACGACATCGGAGACGGAACGAGCGCCGGCCTCACCGGAGCTCCGCCGGAGACACCCAAGCCTGGGGATCCATTCTTCGCTGCCGACGAGGTCGTCATGCTGGCGACGGCGAGAGATGCGCTCGAAGCGGCGGCACGTCGCGCCGGGGCCGCTGGCTTCGACCCTGTGGCCATCGGCGACGATCTGGAGGGCGAGGCGCGTGACCTCGCCGCTGCGCATGCCGCGCTCGCTGTGGCCTGCGCGCGCGGCCACGAGGAGTCGCTCCTTGGGCTGCGGGAGGCGGTCGCGCGCGGCGCCGCCCACCTCGCCGGCCCGCTGCCCCGTGTTCAGCGGCCGCTCGTCCTTCTGTCGGCCGGAGAGACCACCGTGACCGTCCGGGGACCGGGGCGGGGCGGGCGCAACAGTGAATACCTGCTCGCCCTCGGGCTCGCCCTCGGCGGCCACCCCGGCATCAGCGCCATCGCCTGCGACACAGACGGCGTCGACGGCGTCGAGGAGGCAGCCGGCGCGATCTTGACGCCCGACACACTGCGGCGAGCAGAGCTGGCCGGTGTGGACCCGGTCGTCGCTCTTGCGCAGAACGACTCCTACGGCTTCTTCGCCGCTCTCGGCGACCTCGTGGTCACTGGCCCGACCGGCACCAACGTCAACGACTTCAGGGCGATCCTCGTCGAGTAGGCCCAGCGCGCCTTCGGGATTTCCTCTGGTGGACAGCTCGACCGCTCGCCGCCACGAAGAGCGCGACCTGTACATGCGCACGGTGAACGACTTTCTGGACAGGGTGGAGCGAAAGCCGTCCTGACTCAATGCGGTTCGGTGGCCATCCTTGCATAGCACAGACGAAGCAGCCTGCGGCCGGCCGCAGGCTGCTTCGTCGAGCCACCTCATTCGCGGGCGGCGGTCAGGCTGCCTTACGCATGTAGAAGCCGTCGAGGTGGGCCTTGTCGCTGGGCGACAGGTCCTTCTTGGTGTCGACCTTGGGGGCGTTGTCCAGGTAGGACGAGGTGAGCGGGATCGTGAGCCGGCTGCCGGACTGATCGATCATTCCGACGGGTACGACGATCGTCGAGAAGAAGGACCGTCGCAAGGTGACGTACTCCCCGCCGTAGACCAGCTCCCTGATCTGGCCGAGCTTCACACCATCGCGCGCAAAGACGTCATGCCCGACAAGGTCCTGTGAGATGGGTGCCATCACTGACCTCCTTCGTCGGTGACGCTCAGAGTATTCCCGCGCGCGCCGAGACTGATTCGAGTGCGCCAGCCCTAAGGCAGCTGGGGGCCGGGCGTCCGGTCCACGGGGGTGCTCCACGAGCGCAACGTCTTCAGGTAGTTGGCCCGCTCGAACGCCGACGGGTCGTCGCTGGCCGCGTAGCTGACGCTCCCGCGCAGTTCCTCGACTGAGACGTACTCCTGCTCGTCCATCCACTGCACGAGCTCCCGTTCCACCGTGGCGAAATGCCCTCGGCCGTTGCGGAGCACGGCCGAGGTCATCATCGCGACGTCCGCGCCGACGAGCAGGGCCTTGGCCGCATCGCGGCCGTGATGGATGCCGCCCGAGGCGGCAAGCGATGCGGCTCCCTCGGTGTGCGCACGGAGGATCGCGATCCAGCGCAGCGGCAGCCGCAGCTCCCAGGGCTGGCTCAGCTCGAGACTCGGCACCACCTTACGCGAATCGGCGTCGAGATCGGGCTGATAGAAACGGTTGAAGAGGACCAGCCCGTTTGCTCCGGCCTCGACCACGCCGAGGGCGAAGTTGGCAAGTGCCGAGTAGTAGGGGGAGAGCTTGACGGCGAACGGGATACCCGTCGACGCCCTCACCTGCCGGACCACCTCGAGGTCGCTGGCCTCCATGGCCCCACCACCGCGGGCGGGGTCAGCCGCGATGCGGTAGAGATTGAGCTCCAGTGCGTCGGCCCCCGCCTCTTCGATCAACCGCGCAAAGCGGACCCATCCTCCGCTCGAGGTCGCGTTGAGGCTGGCGATGATCGGTACCTCCACCTCCGCCTTCATCGCTGCTATGGTCACGAGATAGCGGTCGGCGGTGCTCTCGAAGGTCTCGACCTCGGGGAAGTAGGTGAGGGACTCCGCGAAGCCCTCGGTCCCCTGTTCCAGCACCCGGGTGATCTCCAGCTCCTCGCGGATGACCTCCTCCTCGAACAGCGAGGGGAGGACGATGGCTGACGCTCCGCTCTCCTGCAAACGAAGCGCGCTTTCGACGTCCCCGCTCAGGGGACCCGCCGACGCCACCAGCGGGGTGCGCAACTCGAGCCCGAGGTAGCTTGTGGTCAGACGGCTCACCGTTTTCCCTCCTCGTCCGATCGCTTGTCGCCGGGCCTCTCGTCCGCCTGCTCGAGGCCATCAGAAGCGACCGTCCGCGAGAGCGAGGCGAGTTGTTCGTAGTAGCGCCAGCGTTCGTCCACATCATTCTGCATGAGCTCCAGGAGGCGTTCGGACCGCTCCGGATGCGTCCTGCTCAGGATGGCGAACCGCGCCTCCGAGGCCGCGAACTCGCGCACCGGCATCGAGGGCTCCCGCGAGTCCAGCTTGAAGGGCTGCCCGCTCTCGGCCGCGGTGGGCTGGAACCGGTAGAGGGGCCAGCAGCCGCTTCGCACCGCGTTCTTCATGTGCTCCATCGACCTGGACATGTCGATGCCGTGAGCCGTGCAGGTGCAGTAGGCGATGACGAGCGACGGTCCGGGCCAGGCGTCGGCCTCGAGGAGCGCCTTGACCGTCTGGCTGTCGTTGGCGCCGATGGCGACCTGGGCGACGTAGGCGGTCCCGTAGGCCATCGCCAGCGCGCCGAGGTCCTTCTTGGGGGTGCCCTTGCCGGAGGTCGCGAACTTGGCCACCGCCCCGCGAGGCGTCGCCTTGGACGCCTGCCCGCCGGTGTTGGAGTACACCCCCGTGTCGAGCACCAGGATGTTGACGTTGCTGCCGGAGGCGAGGATGTGATCGAGGCCCCCGAAGCCGATGTCGTAGGCCCAGCCGTCGCCGCCCATGATCCAGACCTTCTTGCCCACGAGATCGTCGGCCAGGGCCAGCAAGTGACGCACGTCGGGATCCTCGGTGCCCAGGTCCACCAATGCCTTCACGAGGTCGGCCACCCGTTCGCGTTGCTCGCGGATCTGCACCTCCCTCACCTGAGGCGCCGTCAGGATCTCCCGCACGAGGTCCGCGTCGAGCCTTGGGGCGACACGCTCGAGGAGCAGACTCGCCCTGCGGATCCGCGCCTTGGAGCCCAGGCGCATGCCCATCCCGAATTCGGCGGCGTCCTCGAACAGGGAGTTGCTCCACGCCGGCCCGCGCCCGCTGCGATCGAATGTCCAGGGAGTCGTCGGCAGATTGCCGCCGTAGATGGACGAGCAGCCGGTGGCATTGGCCACGACGATCCGGTCGCCGAACAGCTGCGAGACGAGCTTGACGTAGGGCGTCTCGCCGCACCCGGCGCAGGCTCCGGAGAACTCGAAGAGAGGCTCCAGCACCTGTGAGCCGCGGACGGAGGCGCGCGGCAGCAGGTCCCTGGCGAGTGCCGGGATCGCGTCGAAGAACGCCCAGTTCTCGCGCTCCGCGGCGCGGTGCTCCGAGGCCGGCTCCATGCCGATGGCCTTGCGTCGCACCTCGGCGTTACTCCTCGCCGGGCAGACGTTGACGCAGACACCGCACCCGGTGCAGTCGTCGGGCGACGCCTGGATCGTCAGCTTGTGGCCGGGCAGTTCCTTGGCCCGGAAGTCCTTGGAGCGGAAGCCCACGGGCGCGCCCTCGAGGTGCGAGGGCTCGTACACCTTCATGCGGATGACGGCGTGAGGGCAGACGAGCGAGCACTTGCCGCAGTCGATGCAGAGACTCGGGTCCCAGATGGGCATCTCCCGGGCGATGCCCCGCTTCTCGTACTTGGTGGTTCCGGTGATGAAGGACCCGTCCACCGGGAAGGCGCTGACGGGCAGACTGTCTCCCTCGTTGGCCAGCAGCCGGACGGTCACGCGCTTGACGAAGTCGGGGGCATCGTCCGGCGCGGCGATCCCCGCGACCTGGCCGCATTCCACCACGTCCGGCACCTTGACCTGGGCGAGTTCCTGCAGCGAACGGTCGATGGCCGCGAAGTTCCTGGCCACGATGACGGGGCCGCGCTTCCCGTAGGTCTTCTCGACAGATTCCTTGATACGGGCCACCGCCTCGTCGGCCGGCAGGACGCCGGACAGGGCGAAGAAGCAGGGCTGCATCACCGTGTTGATGCGGCTGCCCATGCCCTCTTCAGCGGCGATCCTGTCGGCGTCGATCACCCAGAACTGCATGTGCCTGCGGACGAGCAGTTCCTGGACCGTAGTGGGGAGTTCGCACCAGACGTCGTCGGCCGGGTAGGGGCTGTTGAGCAGGAAGGTGCCGCCTTCCCTGACGTGTCCGAGCACGTCGAGCTTTCCGAGGAGGCCGAACTGGTGACAGGCGACGAAGTCGGCGCGCTCGATGAGGTAGCTGGAGCGGATCGGGTTGGGGCCCACGCGCAGGTGCGAGACAGTGACGGAGCCCGCCTTCCTGGAGTCGTAGACGAAGTACCCCTGCGCGTGCAGGTCGGTGTTCTCGCTGATGATCTTGACGGAGCTCTTGCTGGCGCCGACGGTGCCGTCCGAACCCGTGCCGAAGAACACCGCCTGCTTCTCTCCAGCCGGGCGTCGGTAGCGGAACTCCGTGTTCGGCGCAAGGCTGAGGTGCGTGACGTCGTCGGTGATGCCGACTGTGAAGTGGCGCTTCGGGTCGGCCGCCGCGAGCTCGTCGAAGACCGCTTTGGCCATCCCCGGGGTGAACTCCTTCGACGACAGGCCGTAGCGGCCGCCGATCACTCGCGGCGGGCGCCCGAAGCGCGGCGCCGCCGAGTCGGCGTTCTCGGCGAGGGCCGCCACGACGTCGAGATAGAGCGGCTCGCCGAGTGCACCCGGCTCCTTGGTCCGGTCGAGGACGGCGATGGCGCGCACTGTCGGCGGCAGGGCGGCGACGAGTTGCTCCGCGGGGAACGGGCGATAGAGCCTCATCTTGAGCAGGCCCACGGGTTCACCGGCCGCGGCCAGCGTCTCCATGGTCTGTTCCGCGGCGCCGATCCCGGAGCCCATGAGGACGATGACGCGCTCGGCATCGGGCGCGCCCTCGTATTCCACCAGTCCGTAGCCGCGACCGGTCTGCCGCGCGAACGCCGCCATGGACTCGGCAACGATGCCGGGCGTGTCGCGGTAGAAGGGGTTGCCGGCTTCGCGTCCCTGGAAGAACGCGTCGGGATTCTGCGCCGTCCCGCGCACGAGCGGCGCGTCCGGACTGAGCGCGCGGCCGCGAAATGCGAGGATCTCTTCCTCGGACACCAGCGCCCTGATGTCGTCGTCGCTCACGGGAACGATGCTGGCGATCTCGTGAGAGGTGCGAAAGCCGTCGAAGAAGTGGATGAACGGGACGCGCGAGCGCAGCGTGGCCGCATGGGCGATCAGGGCGAGGTCCTGGGCCTCCTGCACCGAGGCGGATGCGAGCATCGCCCATCCTGTCGTGCGCGCGTGCATGACGTCGCTGTGATCACCGAAGATCGAGAGCGCGTGAGTCGCCACGGTGCGGGCCGAGACGTGGATCACCGCCGGCGTCAGCTCGCCGGCGATCTTGAACATGTTGGGGATCATCAGCAGCAGCCCTTGCGAGGCCGTGAAGCTGCTCGACAGCGCGCCCCGCTGAAGGGCGCCGTGCAGCGCGCCGGCGGCGCCCGCCTCTGACTGCATCTCGACGACGTCCGGCACCGTACCCCAGAGGTTCGGCTTTCCGGCCGCGGCCCAGGAGTCGGCGGCCTCGCCCATGGGCGAAGACGGCGTGATCGGGTAGATGGCCAGCACTTCACTGAGAGCGTAGGCGACGCGCGCGGCGGCCTCGTTCCCGTCGACAGAGGTCCACTGCTCGCTCACGATGCGCCTCCAGGATCGGTGTCTTCACGGACGCGGTGGCTGGGGGGGCGTTGGTGCGTAATGCGTCGTGCCCGCTCTCAGCAGCCCGCGCTTCGTGCTGGCCGGTCGCGGCGCCCAGCCCCCACGCGAGACTACCGGGTGGACTCTCGTCGCCGATGCTGCAGGGCGGAAGGTGCGGCGCCGAGGCCGCCTACCGAAGCGATGCTCGTTCCATGGTAACAGGCGTGTCACGGCGCGCCGTGCCACCGCGGGGACGTCGACCCGGCTTGAGCGGGATGCGCAGAAGTCGTGAGCGACGCTGCCGCCTACCTGATCGGCTGCCCGGGAACACCCACCGATGCCTTCAGAAGCCCGGGTGTCGGCGCCGCCGAGAAGATCGCGAAGTTCGTGATGAACAGACTCTTCCTGTCCCCATGCGACGTACCGAAAGCCAGGCTCGCGGGATTGTCGAGACCGTCGGCTGCAGTGGCAAGCACGGTCATGGAGCCCTGAGGGTCAAGACGGAGAAGCGTGTTCTGCGGGTTCACGGCCACGTAGGCGTTCCCGAAGACGTCGAGTGCGAGTCCGTCGGCCCCGAACAGCGCCGGCCCTTGCGCGACGACTGATGGAGTCCCGGCGCTGCCGTCCCGGCGGATCGGGATGCGCACGACGCTCGCGCCCTCGGTGTTGGTGACGATCACTGCGTGGTTCCTGACGGCGATGCCGTTGGCCCCCAGCGGAAAGCCAAGGCCGAACGCGCCCGTGCCCGCGAGCAGGGGAGACTGTGACCAGAGCTGTGCCGGAGCGCCGCCCGAGAACTTCCACACCGCGCCGCCGATCGAATCCGTTGCGTACACGTTGCCGCGAGGATCGAGGGCGATGCCGTTGGGGAACTGCATGGCGTCGCTGCCGGCGAGACGAACGCTCCCTCCGTTGGGCAGCACCCGGTAGACGCCCTGGGTGGCAGGATCCGACGTCGACATCGCGACGTACAGCGTGCCGGCGGGGCTCACGGCGAGTCCAAGTGGGCCGCGGCCGGGGACATCGAAGTGAGCGACCACCGACTGCGTCCCGGCCGGATCGATCTTGCGGATCTCGGACACGGGGCCGATCAGACTCACGTATGCGTTGTCCCGGACGTCGACGGTGACGCCCTCGGGAAACTGGCCGGCGGCAGGGTCGAAGGAGACGACCGTCTGGACGGGTACGCTCGCCTGCGCCACTCCGGCCGTCAGTGCGAACGCGAGCACAAGGACAAAGACTCCGATCAAGACTCGAACGCGCATGGCTGGTCCCCCTTGGCGAGTCGTCAAAGCCGAGAACGGCTTCCTATCTGTTCAACTTTCCCCCACGGAGCTCGGCCTACCGTGCGGTCGTTTGAGGGGAATGGGACTGCGCGGCGTTAGCTACGGACGGTCGACCGGGTACGAGGCGGTCACCCGAGATGCGGAGGTGAAGCTTGGCCCGACTGCGGCGCGAAGGCACGATACGACCGGTCGCCCCCTTCGATTTCGATCAGGCGATCGACTTCGTCCTGACGTTCCCGCCCATGCACGGCGAGCAGGTGGTCTCGGAGAAGTCGCTGACGCGCGCGGCTTGGGCCAGCCAGACACCGGTCGCCTTCAAGCTCTCCGCAACCGGCACCGTGGAGGAGCCGGGGCTGCGCTATGAACTGTACGCCGACGATCCGCTGAGCGAGACCGACGTCAGTGCACTGGTGCGCCGCATCGAGATCTACCTCAGCGTCTACGACGACCTCCGCCGCTTCTACGAGTTGATCGACGCCGATGCACCCTTCGCGGCCGTCAAGCGAGAGCTCTACGGCTACCACCAGGTCAAGTTCCTCACGCCGTTCGAGAACGCGTGCTGGACGATCCTCTCGCAGCGCAACCTGCTGGGCGTGGCGCAGCACATGAAGCGCACCCTGATCCAGGAGTTCTCGGCAGGCGTCGAGTTCGATGGCAGAGAGTTCTGGCCCTTCCCGGGCGCCAAGGCGGTCGTGCAGGCGAGCGTCGAGGACCTGACGCGCCTGCTCCGCAACAGCCGCCGCGCCGAATACATCCGCGGCGCCGCGGTCGCCTTCAGCGAGGTCGACGAGGCCTTCCTCCGTGAGGGTTCCTACGACGAGGTGTCCCGGTGGCTCCGCGCCATCCCCGGCGTGGGTGACTGGTCGGCCGCGTTCATCATGATCCGCAGCCTGGGGCGTATGGAGCGCATCCCCTACGGCGACCAGGCGCTCATGCGCATCGCGGGCGAGGTCTATGGCGCAGGCGACCCGCTGCCGGCCGAAGAGGTGCAGCGCCTCGCCGACCACTACGGGGACCTGCAAGGCTACTGGGCCCACTACCTGCGCGTCATGGGCCGGGTCGTGCTCACCCCGTAGGCCCTGGGGCGCTGAGGCCGGCGGCGCGGGTCGCCAGCTCAGCTGGGAGAGTGCAGTCTTCGGTAGGACGCTGTCGACAAACGGCTGCAGGTCGCCGGATGGTGGGTATCGGAGCAGCAGACACAGTGAACAGGGGCGTCCATGCAGGTAAGTGAGCGCGTCGCGGGCGGTGAACCGGTGAGGACCGCACTGGTCCTGGCCGCCGGTCTGGGAAGTCGCTTGGGACGTTGGACCTGGGATCGTCCGAAGTGCCTCGTATCGGTCGGTGGGGCCACTATCCTCGAGCGGCTTGCAGTCGCGCTCGACGAGCATGGGATCGAGCGGCTGGTCCTGGTCACCGGGTACAAGGGCGAGATGATCCGCGATCACCTCGGCGACAGCTTCGGGGGCATCGCCGTCGAGTACATCGTGAGTCCGCTCTTCGCGACGACCAACACCATGTACTCACTCTGGCTGGCGAGAGACCTGATCGACGAGCCCGTCCTGCTCGTAGAGAGCGACGTGGTCTTTCGCGGCGATTTGCTCGCGCCCTTGCTCGAGCCTGACCGGATCGCCGTGTCGCGGCAGCTTCCCTGGATGAACGGCTCGACCGTGACGCTCGACGCCGGCGGCTACGTCAACGCCCTCTACTCGCCGCCGCCCGGCGTCTACTTCCAGCACTGCACCTCGCCCGACCACTTCATCACGGTCAACATGTGCAGCCTTGCGGCGGCCACCTGGCGTGACGTCGGCGAGCGACTCGACCGCCACGTCGCCGCCGGTCATACCGGCTACTTCCACGACGTGGTGTTCGCGGACATGATCGCGGAGGGGTCCATGGCTCTCGCAGCCGTGCTCTTCCCCGCCGACCGCTGGTACGAGGTCGACACGCCCGCCGACCGTGAGGCGGCCGAGCTCGTAGTCGCGGGATTCCCGCGGACGGCCGTGGGAGGACCTGAGCGGTCGGCGCACGGCGGGACGCGGTGAGCCAGGCCCGTTCGCGACCATCGCTCGCCGGCCTTGTGCGGGACCTGCCGAACCTCTTCACGCTTGCCGGGCTGGCCGCGGCCGCGCTGGGCGTCTTCTTCGCGCTCCGGGGCATCTACCCGGCGGCCATGATGGCTCTGGTCTGGGCGGTGGTCTTCGACTGGACCGACGGCATCATCGCGCGGCGCATGAGCGCGCGCACGGCCGATCAGCGGTCCTTCGGCGCGCAGCTCGACTCACTGGTCGACATCGTCAGTTTCAGCGTCGCGCCCGCGCTGGTGCTGCTGAGCGTCGGCGACTTCAGCGCCTGGTTCGTGCCCGGCGTCTTCGTGATCCTCGCCGCCGGCGCCATCCGACTGAGCTACTTCAACGTCTTTGGGCTTCTCGGCGGCACGAGCTATCGAGGGCTCACGTTGGACAACAACGTCCTTGTCCTGGCGCTCCTGTTCGTGGCGGAGCCACTCCTCCCGGAGACGAGCTTCGCGATCGTCGTGTACGTGATGCTGGTGGTCCTGGCCGCCCTCAACCTGGCCCCGTTCGAAACGCCCAAGCTCTCCGGAGGCTGGTACTGGGCGGTCATCGCGTACGCGTGTGCGATCAGCCTGGTCTACGCGTGGCAGCTGCGGTGACCCCCGTGGAGTGGGCCTCGGCTGCTAGCAGCCCATCGACACCCGGCCGTGGACCGCGTCGGCCCGTCAGTCGTTGCGGGCCGTCGCCGAACGCTCTTCGAGCTCCTGCACGTACGCTCGGTTCCTGGGATCCCTCTGCCAGCGGTGGATGAACAGCCAGCCCCAGAAGCGCTCCAGGGCATTACCCAGGCGCAGACGCACGAGAGGCCGCAGGATGTGGCCCACCGAGTAGAACCGCCGATAGCCGTCGATGACCGCGGTCTGCAGCTGGCTGGCGGTCATGTTCTGCGGCTCGAAGATGACGTGCTGGCCGTCGTAGAACTGCCAGCGGCGCTCGAAGACGCGCTCGTCGCCGTTCATCATCTCGTACTGCTTCGTGCCGATGCCCGGCGTGAGGATGTTGAGCATCAGGCTGTCGATCTCGTAGCGCTTGGCGAAGGCGACGGTGTCGCGTGCCGTGCGCGCGGTGTCGCTGTCGGCGCCCACCACGAACATGCCGTGGCACTTGATGCCGTGGCGGTGCAGGGCGGAGATCGCGCTCGTGATGTCCTCGACCGTCTGTGACTTGGCGTAGCTGTCCAGCGTCGCCTGGTCGACCGATTCGAATCCGAGGGCCACGCGGTGGCAGCCGGAGCGCCGCATGAGCGTCAGGAGCTCCTCGTCGCGGGCCACGTCGGTGCGCACCTGAGCCTGCCACTTCGGGGTGATGCCGCGGTCGATCATCATCTGGAGGAGCGTCTTGAGGCGCCGCTTGTCGGCGGCGAAGTTGTCGTCGTAGAAGAAGACCGCCTTCGGCTTCGTCGCCTCCAGTTCGGCGATGACGCTCTCCGGGCTGCGCATGCGGTACTTGCGGCCGAACATCATCGTCACGGTGCAGAAGGTGCAGTCGAACGGGCACCCCAGGCTGGTGATGATCGGAGTCTCATGGATGCGCTCCGAGCCCACGATCAACGAGAGGTCGGGCATCGGCAGGGAATCGAGATCGGCGCAACGATCGCGCAGCTCGTTGTGCACGGCGCGTCCGTCGCGCCAGAAGGACAGTCCGCGGACGCTCTCGAGCTCGCGCTCGCCGCGGAGCGCCTCGAGGAGTTCCAGCATGAGGCCGTCGCCGCCCTCGCCGCGGGCGACGTAGTCGGCGTGCGGCATGGCGTCGTCAGGCACGAAGGACGGGTGAGGGCCGCCGATGATCACGGGGAGTCCGGCGGCCCGCAGCTCATCCGCCAGCGCGTAGGCGGACGGCGCCGTCGAGGTGGTCGTCGAGATCCCGACGAGGTCGGCCGAGGCGACGTCGTCGCGGTCGATGGGCGCCGCCTGCGGCGCGTAGATCCGCACGTCGTGGCCGGCGGCCTTGAGCGCCGCACCGATGAGCGGCAGTCCGAGCCGCGGATAGAAGCCGTAGGAGAGGATGTTGATGCCGGGCGGCGCGGGTTCGATGAGGCGGATCTTGAGGCTTCCCGCACGCACCGCCGCGCGCGCCGGGGCCGCCACCACGGCTGAGGTGCCGGTGGCTGGCTGCGCGGACGGATTGCCGGGGACAGAGGACATGACGCGCATTCTACCGCCTGCCACTCCCCGGCAGTCGAATTCCGTCGACGTCGTCACGAGCTCAAGGGGTTCGATGGGGCGTCGACATGATTGCGATCAAAGGCTTCGACCGGATCGCACCAGACATCCCGTAGGCATCTGTGGGGAGGGGACCAGGCGCGCTGAGAATGACCGCGGGGCGGGAGCCGTCAGGCTCCCGCCCCCCTGTCCTGGACCGAACTCGCCGGTCGGGTTACGGGATGACGCTCCCGTAGATGTTCTGGTCGAGGCCGCCCTCATGTGGGGACTGGTCGCCTGACCAGGTGCCGGTCGAAGGGTCGAAGGTCCGCGTCTGATAGACGTCCGCCCCGTCGTTGTCGTCGCTCGCCGCCTCACGCGGGTCGGTGCCGGCGCGGGTGTCACGCCAGTCCGTCCACACCCCGTAGGCCGAGGAGCCGACCATGCTCACCCACAGGTAGTCGCCCGCGAAGGGCACCGTGCGGTCGGAGAACTGCTCGAAGTTCGGATTGGACGAGGTGTCGGTCAATCGGGTCGCACCTGACCACGTGTCGCCACGGTCGCCGGACGACGCCGTGTAGACGTCGAGGGACGGACCGGTCACGCCGGCCGCGTCGTTGCCGACCGGCCGCATCGGCGAGTAGGAGCCGTCATGGCGGCTGTCCCACCAGATCGCGACCAGGCTTCTCCCCGAGACGGCGATGTCCGGGAAGAGCTGGTGGCCGGCGGACTGGTCGTCGACCAGCGCCGGCGCCGTGCTCTTGCCGGTCGCGCCGTCCAGGCGGATGAAGTACACGCCGGACTGGCTGCCGGTCCCCGACCCGACCGACCCGTAGGTCGTGCCCGTCGGGACCTCCGTGCCGGGCTTCGTCGGGTCGTAGACGATGTACACGTACTCGTTGGACGCCGACGCGTCGGCCGCCGCGCGCACCTGCGTGTCGCGGCGGAAGAACGTGTAGCCCGACTGCACCTCGTTGCTGAAGTCGCCGCCGTCGCGCGCCGACGAGCCGTCGGGGTACCGGTCCTCGGCGTCGTAGGGGGTGAACTTCCGCAGCAGCTTCGGCGCGCCGAACGTCCGGCCGCCGTTCGCCGACTTCACGTACATGATGGCGTCACTTCTGCCGCCGTGGCTCGCGATCTGACGGAAGGTGACGTACACGTTGCCGCTGCCGGTGACCGCGATGTCGGGGAACTGCACGTCGTGGATGCTCGCGACAGCTTCATCGGCTTCGACCACGTCTTGCCGTGGTCGGTCGAGCGGGAGAAGTAGATCCCGACGCCGCCGTTACCGGTGAAGCGCGACCACGAGAAGTAGACGGTGCCGCTGTAGGGGCTCCGCGAGCGGTCGACTTCGATGGCTGTCTTGTCGTTGAACTTCCCCAGCAGGTTCGGCGCCGAAGAGCCCTTGGCCACGACGATCGAGCGCGCGAAGCGCTTCCCGTCGTTGATGGTGTCGCCCTGGGGGCCTTTGGGATTGACGTAGGTCGCGACCCAGACGTCACCGAAGGTCTTGAGCGAGCCGGCCGGGTCGTCAGAGCTCTCCGCTCCCATGTAGACGCGGCCTTTCAGTCCCAAGCGATCACGGGATCCCCAGCTGAGGCTGTCCGCACCTTGGCGAGCGCCGCGTAGGGCGACGTGTCTCCCGGGTAGCCGGGGACGAGCGAGCTCTGGAAGGACGTGCCCCCGTTCTCAGAGCGGTAGTAGCCCAGCCAGATGGGGCCTGCGGGCACGAAGTTGCCGGGGGTGGAGCCGGCGTAGACCCCGGCGTAGTCGTTGGAACTGCCGATGAGCACCCTCGGATCGCGTGGGTCGATCTCGACCGCAGGCTCGTTCTGCCGGCCTCGCGAGATGGAGGCCTCCGCCAGGACCGGATCCGTGTACGGGACGCCGGTAGCCAGCGTGTACGCGCTGATGTAGCCGCCGCTCGCCGGGGAGTCGTTGCTCAGCCGGACGTCGTCCGGGATCGCGGCGGCGGCGAGCAGAGGCACGAGCAGCATGACTGCCAGTACCAAGACGATCGTGCCGCCTGCGGCGGCCCAGTGTCTGCGTCTCATGAGTCCCCCGATTCTTCAGCCGGTGTGCCCACGCCACCTACCCAGCCCGGCGCGGCGCCACGCCGTTTTGCCGGCTGCCCACATGACGGACCCACACCGCGCATGCGCAGAGTCTTCGCCGCGACCCCATGCGGGAACAAAGCGGGTGCAGAGCGCGATCGCCGGTCGTCGCCGCGCAGGTCCTGACTGCCGCCAAAGATCGCCGACGGCCTCAGCCGGTCAAGCCGGTATCACCGCACTCGGCGGTATGACCATGAGTCCAGCCTCGAGCAGAGACGCGTCCGACGAGGGCGAAGTACATCGCCGGCGGCGGCACGCGGTCAGGAGGCGCTTGGCCATTGGGGCCGCCGGCGTGGTCTGTCTCGTCGTGCTTGCAGTCATCCTCGCGCACCTCTACGTGGACTGGCTCTGGTTCGGCGAGGTCGGCCTGCGCACGGTCTTCTGGAAGCGCCTGGAGATCGGCGCCGTCACGGCCATCGGCTTCGGCGCCGTGTTCTTCTTCGTCGTCTACGGCAACCTCGTGATCGCCCGCCGGCTGGCGCCGAAGTACCGTCCGGTGGAGGGCGTCGACGTCATCGAGGCGGTGCACGAGTCGGCGCTGCGGTGGGTGGGGCGCCTCGGGCTGGTCGCGGCGCTGCTCGGCGCGCTCATCGCCGCTCGCTCCGCCGCAGGGTCGTGGCTGGTCTTCGCGCGCGCTCTGAACGGCGTGCCGTTCGGCCTCAGCGACCCGATCTTCCATCACGACCTGTCGTTCTACGTGTTCCGGCTGCCGGCGTGGGAGTACGCCTACGGGTTCCTCTTCGCCTCGCTGATCGTCGCCTTGATCGTGTCGGTCGCCGCCCACTTCGCGGTGGGCGGGATCGAGGTGCGGGAGCGAGCGTCGCCACGTCCCCAGATAGCGCCGGAGCTGTGGGCTCGCCTGCCGCCGCAGACGCGCGCCGCCGACCAGCTCTCACGCGTCGGCGGGTTCGACATCGAGGAGGGCGCCGCCATCCACCTCTCGGCGCTCATGGCGGCCCTGTTCATCCTCGGCGGCGTCGGCTATCTGTTCCGGGCGTGGAACCTGCTCTACTCGCGGGCGGGCGTCGTGTTCGGGGTCGGGTACACGGACCTGCACGTGCGTCTGCCCATGACCCGCGTGCTCATGGTCCTGGTCTTCGTGCTCGCCGCCGCGCTCATCTACAACGCGGCGCGCCGCCGCCATCCGTGGTGGCCGGCGGCGGCGTTCGGCGTCTGGCTGGTCTCGCTGATCGTGCTGCTCGGCATCGTCCCGGCCGTGTTCCAGGCGCTCATCGTCAACCCCAACGAGCTGGCGAAGGAGAAGCCGTACATCGCCTACAACATCGCCGCCACCCGCGCGGCCTACGACCTCACGTCGATCTCCGAGACCCCGTACTCGCTCAAGGGCGACCTCACGTCGGCGGCGCTCAAGGTCAACACGGTGACGGTGCGCAACATCCGCCTGTGGGACCCGCAGGTGCTGCTGCGCAGCTACGGCCAGCTGCAGGAGCTGCGGCCCTACTACTCGTTCACCAGGTGAGCGTGGACCGCTATCTTGTGAACGGCGTGTACACGCAGACGATGCTCGCGCCCCGCGAGCTGCGCGTCGCCGGCCTGCCCCAGCAAGCGCAGACGTGGGTCAACCAGCACATCACCTACACGCACGGCTACGGCGTCGCCGTCTCGGCCGTGAACCAGGTGTCGTCCGGCGGCTCGCCCGACTTCCTGGTACAGGACGTCCCCCCCGTGTCGTCGGCGCCGTCGCTCGCCATCACGCAGCCGCAGATCTACTACGGCCTGCTCGGCACCGACTACGTGCTGGTCAAGACCAAGTACCAGACCTTCGACTACCCGGGGCCGAGCGGCAACGTCTACGCGCCGTACACCGGCGGCGGCGGCATCCCGATCGGCTCCTTCCTGAACAGGCTCGCCTTCACCCTTCGCTTCGGCGACATCCGCTTCTTCACCACCTCGGCGATCACCGGCCAGAGCCGGGTGATCATCCTCGAACAACATCAGGGCGCGCCTCGACGGCGGCCGCGCCCTTCCTGAAGCTTCGACGCCAACCCCTACATGGTCGTCGCCGGCGGCAGGCTGTACTGGATCGCCGACGCCTACACCACCACCGACCGCATCCCGTACTCGCAGCCCAACGGCGGCGCTCAACTACATCCGCAACTCGGTCAAGGTGGTGATCGACGCCTACAACGGCTCGATGCGCTTCTACGTCTTCGACCCGCAGGATCCGCTCATCCGGACCTACGAGCGCCTGTTCCCCGGCATGTTCGTCCCGGCCTCGCAGATGCCGGACGCGCTGCGCCAGCACGTGCGCTACCCGGAGGACTTCTTCAAGATCCAGGCGCAGCAGTTCGCCACGTATCACGTCACCGACCCGTCCCTGCTCTACAACAAGGGCAACCAGTGGGAGATCCCGACCAACCTCTCGATCTCGGGGACCGCACCCCAGAGCGCCTACTACATGATCATGCGGCTGCCGGGGCAGACTCGCGAGGAGTTCGTGCTGATCCTGCCCTACGTGCCCAACGGCCGCGCCAACATGATCGCCTGGCTCGGGGCGCAGTCGGATCGGCCGCACTACGGCCGGGCCGTGAGCTTCGAGTTCCCGTCGAGCCTCAACGTCTACGGCCCGGCTCAGGTGGAGGCGGCCATCAACCAGGACCCGGTGATCTCCGCGCAGCGGACCCTGTGGGGCCAGCAGGGCTCGGCCGTCATCTTCGGCAACCTCCTCACGGTGCCGATCCAGAACTCGCTGCTGTACGTCCAGCCGCTGTACCTGCAGTCCGCGACGACCGCGCTGCCGCAGTTCCAGCGCGTGATCGTCTTCTACCGCTCGCCGTCGGCTGCGCCCGACCTGCCCGGCGGGCAGCAGCAGAACGTGGTGATGGCGCCGACGCTGGGCGAGGCCCTGGCGATGATCTTCGGCGGCGCGCCGCCGCCGGGGACGCAACCGGGCACCAAGCCGGGCACCAAGCCCCAGGTGCACCGACCGCCGCCGCCGCGCTCATCGCGAAAGCGAACGCGCAGTACGCGGCGGCGCAGGCGGCGCTGCGGCGCGGCGACCTCGCCGCCTTCGGGCGGCAGATCCAGGCGCTGGGCAGGACGCTGGCGAGGCTCAAGACCGCGCCGTGAGCACATCGCGGACGGGGCCAACGGTACACGGCCGACCGCCGGCCGGGCTTCGCGCTATCGTGGGGCCAGACCCAGGCGACACGGGGGGACGAACTCGTGAGCTCCAAGCACAGCTTCACCACCGCACTGCAGCGCAAGACCATCGACCAGATGCTTCGTCTTGGCACGAGCGAGAACAAGAAGGGCATCCTGCTCGCTGCCCAACTGGCCGAGAAGATCACGCCGGCGCATCGCAAGACTGAGGTCAACTGGGTCATCGACCAGATCCGCCGAGAGACCCCGGCGCTGCAGGTCGTACGCCACATTGCCCGTGACCTCAACCCCAACGTGCGCAGGGCCGCCATCCAGAGCCTTGTGCTCAACGGCATGCTGCGATCCTCCGGCACGCGCACGGCGTTCTCAGAGCGGACGGGGGTGCACACACCGCTGGTGCTCCTGATCAGTCCGACGATGCGCTGCAACCTGGCCTGTGAGGGCTGCTATGCGGCCGGGTATTCTTCGGCCGTCGACATGTCGCCCGAGCTCTTCCAGAGCATCATCGATCAGGCGAACGAGATCGGCATCCACATCTTCACCATCCTCGGCGGCGAGCCGTTCATGCGCAAGGACCTGCTCGACGTGGGCGCCGCCAACCCGGACTCGTTCTTCCAGGTCTTCACGAACGGGACCCTCCTCCGCGATGCCTCCATAGCCCGCCTCGCGGAGATCGGCAACATGGCGCCGGTGCTCAGCATCGAGGGCGACCGCGAGGCCACTGACGATCGACGCGGCCACGGCGTCTTCGATCAGACCATGGAGACGATGGACAGACTGGGCAAGGCCGGCGTGGCGTTCGGGTACTCGGCCACGGTCACGCGCCGCAACTTCCGCTACCTCATGAGCCCCGGGTTCTTCGACGCGATGATCGCCAAGGGCGCCGTCGTGGGCTGGAACTTCCTGTACATGCCCGTCGGTCGCGATCCGGACATGAGCCTGATGCTCGCGCCGGCCGAGCGCAACGAGTTCCGCGAGAACGTGCTCGCGCTGCGCAAGGCCAAGCCGCTGGCCTCTCTGGACTTCTGGGGCGACTCGGTCTTCGTCGGCGGCTGCATCGCCGGGAAGTGGTATGCCCACGTGAACAACGAGGGCTGGCTCGAGCCCTGCATCTTCGCCCACTTCGCGACGCACAACCTCAACGAGTGCACGCTCGAGGAGGCCCTCGCCTCGGACTACTTCCGGGAGATCCAGCGGCGACAGCCTTTCAACCACAATCTGCTCATGCCGTGCATGCTCATCGACAACCCGCAGCAGGCACGCGAGATCGTCGAGCTGACCGGCGCCAGGCCGACTCACCCGGGCGCCGAGTCTCTCGTCGAGCAGCTCGCTCCCGCCGTCGATGAGTACGCGGCGGAGGTCGAGCGTGTGTACGCGCCCGTGTGGTCGTGCATGGCGGCGGCGAGGGAGGGCCGCTAGCTCAGTAGTGCCCGTCCGCCTGCTTCGCGCTCTTGCGACGCTCCATGATCGATTGCAGCAGGGGCGTCACCACGAGCTGGATCGCCATCTCCATCTTGCCGCCGGGCACGACGATGCAGTTCGGGCGCGACATGAACGAGTCGTGGATCATTGCCAGCAGGTTGGGGAAGTCGACGCCCGTGGGATCACGGAAACGGACGACGACCAGCGACTCGTCCAGGGTCGGGATGTCCCGGGCGACGAAGGGGTTCGACGTGTCGACCACGGGCACCCGCTGGAAGTTGACATGAGTCTGCGAGAACTGTGGCGTGACGTAGTAGACGTAGTCGTGCATGCGCCGCAGGATGGTGTCCGTCGCGGCTTCGACCGAGTAGCCCCTGGCGCGCGTGTCGCGGTGGATCTTCTGGATCCACTCCAGATTGACGATGGGCACGACGCCGATGAGCAGGTCGACGTACCGGGCGACGTTGATGCTCCCGGCGCGTACGCCCCCGTGGAGGCCCTCGTAGAAGAGCACATCGGTGTCGTCCGGCAGCTCCTCCCACGGTGTGAAGGTGCCCGGCTCGTGGCCGAGCGTGGCCGCCTCCTCCTCGTTGTGCACGTAGAATCTGCGCTTGCCGGTCCCCGAGTCCCCATAGGTGCGGAACAGGGCTTCCAGATCCTCGAAGAGGTTGGCTCGTGGCCCGAAATGGCTCACCGTGCGCTCGCCTCTGCTCTCCGCCTCAGCGATGGCCTGCTTCATCTCCTCGCGGTCGTACCTGTGGAAGCTGTCTCCCTCGACGACCGCCGCGCGGACGTTCTCACGATGGAAGATGTGCTCGAACGACGTCTTGACGGTGGTCGTCCCGGCCCCGCTCGAACCGGTCACGGCGATCACGGGGTGCTTGACGGACATGCGGCTCCTCCTTGCCCGGCTCTCAGGTGACGCCCAGGGCCGGGCGCCAGCCAGGGTACAGGGCGTCGGCGTCGGCGGGGAACGACTCGAAGGCGCGCGCAAGCTCGCGGTGCTCTCCGGCGTAGGCGACCAGGTCCGCGCCCGCGGTCCACGCCTCGACCGCCTGGCGCAGGGACAGCGCCCCGGCCACGGGCCCGTCGAGGTGGCCGAAGGCGCCGCCGCCGGAGGTCTGCACGACGTTGGCGTGGCCGAGGTTCTCGAAGAAGCCGGGCAGGCGCAGGGCGTTCATGCCGCCCGAGATCATCGAGCTCGTGGCCTTCATTCCCAGCCACTCCTGGTGGTAGAAGGGGCCGTCGGCCGCGTCGCGCTCGATCATGTAGGCGATGGCGCGGTCGTCCGGGTCGCCCTCCATCTTGCCGAAGCCCATCGTCCCGGTGTGGATGCCCGAGGCGCCCTGCAGGCGCGCCATCTTGGCGAGCACGAAGGCGGTGTACCCGCGCTTCGACTGGGGCGAGGTCACGGCGCCGTGACCGGCGCGGTGATAGTGCAGGAACGTGTCCGGGAAGCGGCGGCGGCAGGTGGTGACGGCCGCCGGGCCGCCGACGTAGCCGTCAACGAGGAAGGCGAGGTGGTCCTCGTTCCCCGCGAACGCCTCGAGCACAGCCTCGCCGCGGGCGACCATCTCCACGGGGTCGTCGGCGGTGATGTTGGCCGAGAAGAGCTTGGCCTCACCGGTCTCCTCCTGCGCGCGGCGCATGGCGTCGGCCACGAGGTGCATCGTCTCGCGGTACGGTGCGAAGACCTGGTTGCCCTGGGGCTCGTCGTTCTTGACGAAGTCGCCGCCCAGCCAGAAACGGTAGCAGGCGTCCGCGAAGAGCTCGGGCCGCAGGCCGAGCTTGGGCTTGATGATCGTGCCGACGATCATCCCCCCGTTCTCGGCCGGGCGGCCGAGGACGCGCCAGAAGTCGGCGATGTTGCGGCGCGGCCCGTCGAAGAGCTTCAGGTAGTCGGGTGGCACGTAGAAGTCGTGCATCTTGGCGTACTCGACGTCGCCCATGCCCTGGTTGTTGCCGATGGTGAGCGTGAGGAAGGAGACGATCATCGCCCTGCCATCGGTGATATTGCGGTCGAAGAGTTCGAGCGGGTAGGCGATCTTCACGACTTCATCTGCCTCATCCGCCTCGTAGACGATGGCGTCCACCGAGCGCGTGAAGGCGTCCGTGGTCGAGACCTCCACGTTGGTGCCCGTTGAGGACTCGGCGGCGAAGTGGGCCGCCGTGGCCAGATAGTCGTTGCCGGCCTTGGGCTTCATGCGGTAGGCGCAGAGGACGTGCCGCCCGCCCTTGATGAGTTCGGCTTCGTCGAGCGCGAGATCGGCATAGCGACTGGATTGATCCACCGTCTGCCTCCTGGTCGTGCCGGGAGCCGCACGATCCGGAGCCTCCCAGCGACGTCCCCGTTCCGGGATTCTCCTGATGTGCCCGCGCCGCTGCACGCCGCAAACGTTGGAGTCGACGGAGCGGAGCCGGCATCACGGCGTGGTGGGCCGGCCGCACGTCGGCGGGGAGCGGGCAAGGATCGCCCGCTCCCCGTATGCCTGGTGAGCGCGTGACGGACTCCGGATCACGCCGTCTTTGCCAGGTCCCTCGTCGCCGTGTCCGGTTCCGCGTCGCGTGGCCAGCAGCATCGCCGGCGGGCAGCAGAAGGGGCAGGAGCCAGCCCCTTCGTGGTGCCAGAGGACTTGATCGCCGTGGGCCGGCCAGGGGATAGGCAGCCAGGCCGGCGCAAAGCGTGCCGTTCCCGCCCGGAAGAATCCCTTTGTCGGCGAGTAGCGGTAGAGCTCGCCGCCGAATGCGGGCAGACCCGCCTTGAGCACATCGTCGAGTGTCAACGGACCGTCCATTGCCTTCCCCCTCGTCTGAGACTCCGATGGAACTCGGCGGCCGTGGGGCGCTTGCTGGTCCTCCCTGAACCGGCTCGGCAGAGTGGACGCAGACTATGGGGGCGAAAGCCCTAGGGTCTTCACCCTAAACGGGTGAAGTGTCGGTCAGTACGAGCTGCGTCAGAGCTGCGCGCGGCAGCGCGCAGCGCCAGGATCTCGACTGCAGCGGCGACGAGCCCGTCGTCACTCAGCGTGCCGCCGCTGGACGCTGTGTTCAGTCCCCTCTTGCGGCGGCTGACATGGCGTCCATGTCGAGCTGCAGGTCGAGGAAGTCGACGACGCGAGACGCCTGCGCCACCGGCTCGCTGATCAGGTCACGGTACTGCACGAACAGCGTGGGCAGGCGCGGCTGCCGGAGAAGCTGGGCCTCGAGCGAGGCGTAGACGGTCTCGACGGCCTGGCCTGCCTCGCTCTCGCCGAGCGCGGATCCCACGCCGGGCAGGCCCATCGCCGTCCATGAGTCCAGGATCTCAGCGATCTTGCGGCACACGAACACGACACGGTAGTCGAAGGTGGGCGGGAGGTACTGGAGCTGGTAGGGCATGACCTTGACGGCTTTCCCCTGCGCGCTTCCGACCCACTCCGTCGTCTTGTCGTCGACGTCCAGCATCAGGGAGGCCTCGTAGTCGTAGTAGCCGTGCGGCTCAGGCTCGCCGGCCTTGCGGACGTCATCGACAAGCACCTCCAGCCCGCCCGACATGAGCATCTGCATCATCAAGGCCGTGCCGTCGCGCGGGGAGCCTGACACGATCGTGACGAATGGGGCCTGGGTCTTCACAGTGCGCCCTCCTCTGTGTGGGGCTCCGATTCTACCGCGCGGCCACGAACGATCGGGGGATGCTCCCTCTCGCCGTGGACTACCTCATCCACGGTCATCGCTTGCCTCCGCCGACTCTGCCTCTATCATTGCGCGAACAGCCACTACAACATTCGCCTGACAACGGCTGACCGGCGTCTCTCAGTATCCGAAGGGAGTGTCATGATCATTGGCGTACCGAAGGAGATCAAGGACGGCGAGTACCGCGTGTCCGTGGCGCCGATCGGAGTCCGCGAGCTGATCCGTCGCGGCCACAACGTCATCGTCGAGGCGGGAGCCGGGTTGGGCTCGGGTTTCTACGACGACGCCTATGCCAAAGCGGGCGCAACCATCGCGTTGCGGAATCAGGCCTGGGAGAAGGCCGACATGATCGTCAAGGTCAAGGAGCCGGTGCCGGACGAGTTGCCCAAGTTCAAGCCGGGGCAGATCCTCATGACCTACCTGCACCTTGCGACCACCTTCGAGAAGGATCTTACGGAACAGCTACTGAGGTCGGAGATCCGCTCCATCGCCTACGAGACGGTCGAGACCCCTGCCGGGCACCCGCTCCTGGCGCCCATGAGTCGGGTGGCGGGGAGGCTTGCGATCCAGACCGGGGCAACGGCCCTGCAGAAGAACCTGGGCGGTTCGGGCGTGCTCCTCGGCGGGGTGCCCGGCGTGCCGCCGGCGAAGGTCGTCATCATCGGCGGAGGCACCGTGGGCACCAACGCGGCCATGATGGCCGTGGGCGCAGGCGCCCGCGTCATCGTGCTCGACAAGGACCCCGACCGCGTGGCTTTTCTCGACAACATCTTCCAGGGCCGCGTCGAGACCATGCTCTCCGACGAGTCGACCGTCGAGCACGCGGTCGACGGCGCCGATCTCGTCATCGGCGCCGTCCTCCTTCGCGGAGGTGGGCAGACGCCGCACCTCGTCACGCGTGCAATGCTCAAGAACATGCAAGAAGGCTCGGTCCTCGTCGACGTCGCCATAGACCAGGGCGGCTGCTTCGAGACCTCAAGGCCGACCACCCACTCTGATCCGACCTATGTCGTCGACGGCGTGGTGCACTACTGCGTCACGAACATGGCGGCGGCGGTGTCACGTACCTCCACGTTGGCGCTGACCGGGGCGACGTTGCCCTACGCCGTGCAGGTCGCCACCAAGGGCTTCGAGCAGGCGGTGAAGGACGATCCCGCCCTCGCTAAGGGCGTGAACACCTACCGCGGCAAGCTCACTATCGCGTCGGTAGCAGAGGCTCACGACCTGCCCTACACGCCGCTTGAGGAAGCGTTGGCCCGCGACTAGCCGGCACTGAAGTCCACCTCGGGTCGCGAGGGCGACCCCTGCGTGCGACCCGGAGAGTCGAGGGCGCCGCCGTTGGGAACAGGGCCGGGAAGCGACAGGAAGACTCAGACCGAATCGCCGCGTCGACGTGCCTGAGCGACCAGCGTGAGGTCGTCCACGACGCCGCGTTCTGGGACCCGGCGGCCGCGACTTCAGCAGCGGGGACGTGGCCGCGCAAACGGCGCTGGCGGCGGCGAGCGCGCCGCGGGCCGACGACGGCGGCGCCCTAGGCGGACGCGCCGTCCGCATGCAGGTAGGCCTTAGAGCTCGCCCCAGGCCGTCCCGAAGGTGTCGCCGCGTGCGAGGTCGCCGGTCTCGTATCCCAGCTTGAACCAGCGCGCTCGCTGCGCCGACGTGCCGTGCGTGAACGAGTCCGGGACGGCGTACCCCTGCGCCTCCTTCTGCAGGGTGTCGTCGCCGATCGCCGTGGCGGCGCGTAGCGCCTCCTGGAGGTCGCCGGGCTCGAGGACGTTCAGCGTGCGCTGCGCGTAGTGCGCCCAGACGCCGGCGAGAAAGTCGGCCTGGAGCTCCAGCCGCACCGAGAGCTCGTTGGCCTCCTTCTGCGTGACGCGCTGCTGCCGCGAGTACACCGCGTCGCTTATGCCGAGCTGGTTCTGGACGTGGTGGCCGACCTCGTGCGCGATCACGTAGGCCTGAGCGAAGTCGCCGGGTGCGCCGTACTTGCGGCTCAGCTCGTCGAAGAAGGCGAGATCGATGTAGACGTCCTGGTCGGCCGGGCAGTAGAAGGGGCCCACCGCCGACGAGGCCGTGCCGCACGCGGACTCCACGTAGCCGGTGAAGAGGACCATCCGCGGGTCGCGGTAGGTCCGGTCCATCTCGCGGAACTGCTGGTGCCAGACGTCCTCCGTGTCGGCGAGCACGACCGACGCAAAGCGCGCTGCCCGATCTTGCTGCGCCTGCGTCAGGCCGCTCCCCGAGCTTCCGCCACCCGCCTGGTTCAGGGACGAAGGGTCGCCGCCGAGGAGCAGCACGATCAGCAGGATGACGACGCCGATGCCCCCGCCCACGCCGCCCATGGCCACGCCGCGGCCGCCCATGCCGCGCCTATCCTCGACATTGCCGCTGCCGCGGCGCCCCTGCCACTTCATCGGAGACTCCCCTGTGGATGATCGAGTGTCCCCGGCGTGTACCGAAGGTAAGCCGACGGCGATGAGCGCGACGCCGGCAACACGGGCCCGCACGATCGCTCTCATGGCCGGCGCCCGAACGGGCTCAGAGGGTGGGTACCCCGCATGGTCGCCCCCCCTCAGCCACCACTCACGCCGGCTTCAGGACTCAGCGTCCTTCAGCGGCCTGCCTACCTCCCACTGATGCCCGAACGGATCGCTCAAACGTCCGATCAGCCAGCCATGTCCCTCCGACACCGGCGATATCTCGGTGGCACCCGCCTTCAGAGCCTCTGAATGGACCGACTCCGGGTCCTCGACCGTGAGGATCATGCGAACGGCCCGGGCGCAGGTCTCGGGACGTGCCTCACTGTCGTCCTGGATCCAGAAGTCGGCCGCGCCCACCGCCAGCTGGGCAACGACAATCCGGCCCGCGGCGTCTTCGAGACGATAGCGTTCGACCGCTCCGAATGCCGCTTTGTAGTAGTCGACGGCTCGGGCGGCATCGCCGACCGACAGCCACGGGGCGATGCTTGCCTGGACTGCCCCGAGGCGCTCGTTGTGCTCGACCATCTTGCCTCCGCCGTCGACTGGACTTAGCCCCTGTTCTCGGGCGCGAACCTGGTGGCGATGAACGATGCTCCCTGGGGGTCGGCGATCATGGTCATCCTGGCCCAGGGCACGTCCATCGGCGGGAGGAGGACGCTGCCGCCCAGCTCGGCCGCTCTGGCGGCGAGCTGGTCCGCGTCGTCGGTCGAGAACGTCACGCTCCAGTGTGCGGGGACCTCGCGCTGGTCGTCGCCGATGGGGTTGATGCTGGCGACGACGTCTTCGAAGCCCGGCTCGGCACCGAACTCCGCTATCCGTTCGCGCAGCCCGGGCTCGCGCTCCTCGAGGTGGTCGCCGTAGCCTGGGAGCGTCCACAGCTCGGCGCCGCCGATCGTCAGCGTGCCCCAGCCGAACACGGAGCCGTAGAACCTCTTCGCCGCCTCGACGTCACGCGTGTGCAGGCCGTTGAAGTTCACCGCGCCCGGCTCGTTGACGATCTGCGCGCCCTTGTGCCGGCCGGGCTGCCAGACGCTGAACGCGGCGCCCTCCGGGTCGGCGAAGACCGCCATGCGGCCGGCGTCGGTCACGTCGAACGGCTCTGTCAGGATCCGTCCACCGGCCTCCTGGACCCTGGCCGCGGTCTCGTCGGCGCTCTCGACCCAGATGTAGGTGTTCCATGCAGCTGCGGCCGGGGCTCCCGCGGGGGACGATCCGACTGCGGCCACGTCGCCGCCGCGCAGCCGCGCAACGAAGTACCTGCCCTCCGCGCCGGGCGGCATCGTGTCCTCGAACTCCCAGCCGAACAGGCCGCGGTAGAAGGCCACCGCCGCCTCGGGATCGGGTTGGCTCGTGTCCACCCAGCAAGGAACGCCGGGGATGTATCCGTCTCGCTCCGCCATTGCTGCCTCCTTGCAGTCGCCGGTCCTTCCTCATTCCCTGGGGGGAGCAGCCTGGCGACAGAGGAACGTTGTACGCGCGGAGAGCCCGCACGCTCGAAGCAGCGGCCTCAGTCCTTGGTCAGGAAGGCGACGAGAAGGTAGAGCGCCGTGACGGTTACGAAGAGCGTCGCGAAGAGCCAGCGCTCGCTTGAGGCCAGCGTGGCACCCAGAGTGATGGCAATCGCCACGTAGGCGATGGTCAATACCCAGCCTTGCCAGGAGATCGGTTGCAGGCCCCAACCCCACCTCTTGCGCCCGAACCACGGCATACTGCCCTCCTGCGCCAACACGCTCTACCTTCGCCGCACTTGTGACTCAGCGCGATTCTAACGTCCCGCTACACGCAACGGCTGACTCATAGAGACGCGGCCGTCGGAGTGCCACAATGACAAACGCGGTGCTCGACGCGCCGCGCCAGTGCACGCAGAGCAGCCGGATCTCGGCGACCGAGGAGGGCGAGATGCAGGGTGACGCCAAGGTGATCGAAGAGCTCAACGCCAGGCTGGCGGAGGAGCTCACGGCCATCAATCAATACTTCGTCCACGCCGAGATGTGCGAGGACTGGCACTACGGCCGCCTGGCCGAAGCTATCAGGCAGCGCTCGATCACCGAGATGAAGCATGCCGAGAAGCTCATCGAGCGGGTGCTTTACCTCGACGGCCGGCCCATCGTGAGCCGCCTCAACGAGGTGCACATCGGCGCGCTCGTGCCGGCCATGCACAGCAACGACCTCGCTGCCGAGATCGACGCAGTCAGGGCCTACAACGAGAGCATCCGTGTCTGCGTCGAGGCGAGGGACGAAGGAACCAAGGAGCTGCTCGAGTCGATCCTCGCCGATGAGGAAGACCACGTGGACTGGCTGGAGGCGCAGCTCACGCAGATCGAGCAGGTCGGCCGCGAGGTGTACCTGGCCGAGCAGATCGGCTAGGGGGCCGCGCCTGCAACACACGTGCCCGTGATTCAGGGCGCGTCACAGATCGCCCCGCCGCTGCAGCAGCGCGAACGCGATCCACCCCGGCAGGATCGGCAGCCAGAACGTCGTGATCCGGTACAGGAAGACTGCCGGCACCGCAACGTCACGTTCGATGCCCACTGCGGTGAGCCCCGCGATGAGCGCCGCCTCGACGGCGCCGATGCCGCCGGGTGTGGGCGCCGCCGAGCTGATGGCGGAGCCGACGAGGAAGACGACGGCGATGCTGGCGATGCTCGCGTCGGGGGTCCCGAAGGCATACACGGAGAAGACCAGGGCGGAGATGTAGGAGAGGGTCAGGAGCGCTGACCCTCCGAAGAGCTCCGCCAGCTTGAGCGGCCGGCGGGCGACCTCGCCGATGCCCTGGCCGGCGCGCCGCAGGATCGGCAGGACGCGCTTGCGCAGCACGCCGCGCCCCGCCGGCAGCAGGAACAGGAGCCCGCTCAGCGCAAGGACGACGGTGAGGCCGATGAGCACCGTCTGGCCCGAGGGCAGGAAGTCGAAGGCGCCGACGCCGCTGCGCCCGGCCAGCAGGAGGAAGAGGAGGGACAGGCTGAGGTGCATGAGCAGGCCTGACAGCTGCTGCAGCCCGATGCTCGAGGACGCGACAGCCAGATCGATGCCCTGCTTCTGCAGGAAGCGCACGTTGATGGCGATGCCGCCGACCCGCGCCGGCACGATGCGGTTCACGAACGAGCCGCCAAGCTGTGTGGCGAAGGTGCCGGCGATGGGGATGCGGCGGGGCACGGCGCCCAGGAGCCCTATCGTGGCGCCGACGTAGGTGAGCGCCGAGGCGCCGAGAGCGTAGAGCGCCCACGTCCAGTCGGCCGCCTTCAGCTTGGACCACACACCGCTCACGTCGGCGAGCTGCGGGATCAGCAGGTAGAAGGCGACGGCGAGCGAGATGAAGACGAGCACCGTCCGCGGCTTGATGCGCTGCAGGTCCTCGGGCTCGACGTCGCCGGCGCCGCTCGCCTGCCCGGCGTACTTGCGCAAGTCGTCGCACAGGGGCTTGCGCGCGGTCAGCGACTTGCGCGTCGCAGTACTGAGCGCGAGCGGCTGGATGCGCGGCGCCGCACTCGCCACCGCATCCTTGCCGATCACGGCGATCGCCGCGTCCACCGCCCGGGTGACGCCCACCTTGAGGGCGGTAGACGACAGCAACTCCGCCACGTCGGTGTCCAGCATCTGGCTCGTGGCGGCGATCTCCGCGAAGCCGAAGTCGATGAGCCAGGGCCGACCGTCCGGCGCCAGCAGCACGTTGGCCAGGCGCAGGTCACGGTGGGCGACGCGGCGCCTGCGCATCTGCTTCACGCCCTTCCAGATGCTCAGCAGCACCTCATCGGTGATGGCCCCGTCATCGACTCGGTCCAGTGAGTCCCCGGCGGTGCGCTCGTAGGCCAGCAGGAACCCGTCGTCGCCCACGTTGGTGGTCGCCACCAGTCGCGGGGTCCGGATCCCGGCGTCGCTGGAGTAGAGCGCGACGAGCGCCTCGTGCTCGACCATGCGTTGCAGGGAGGTGAACGGGCCGCGGTCGCCGACGTCCTTGAGGCGCAGGAACCGGTAGACGCGGAACATCAGGTCGGCACTGCGCTCGTCGCGACCCAGGACTTTGATGAACAGCTGCCGGCCGTCCTCGGCATCGGCGAAGTAGGGGGTGGAGCTGCGCGCGTCGACGCCGGCTCGGGCCAGCTTGAGGAGCGGCACGTCGGCTCGGGCCATCGCGTCCACCACGGCGGGTCCGCGGGGCCGCTTGTTGGGCGCCCCGAACGCGAGGAGCACCGCGGAGCCGCTCACGACGCCGGCACCGAGGGCCAGGACCAGGTCCGTAGGCACCTCGCCGCCGGCGACGGCGCGGAAGAACACACCGGCGACCACGGTGACCCAGCCGGCGCGCCGCCAGGCCCGGCTGACCCAGGGCGAGCCGAGGATGACGACGGCGACGCTGCTGGCGACCCAGTTCGAGTCGATCTCGGCACGCCCGCTCACCCAGTCCGGCCGCTGCAGGGCGCGGAGCAGCTCGGACTGGCTGAACTGCTCCACGATGCCGTGGTCCAACGCCGCGAGCAGCAGCTGTGCCACCAAGGACGTTGCGACGAGCATCACGAACAGTCTGTACCTGCGTTTCCACAGGGCGACCACGAGGATCGCGGTGAAGAGGATCGAGGCGACACCCTGGAAGCCGAGGTTGACGACTCGGGCCACGCTCTCCGGCAGCGTGTCGAAGGCGTTGATCAGGTCGTGCTCGAAGCCGAGCAGTGTGTTGGATGCGCCCGTGGCGAACAGCAGCCCGATGAGGACGAGCAGCACGCCAACGATCAGGCGCAGCACGTCCGAAGGTGTGCGCACGTGCCGCTCGGCCGGCGGTTCGTCGATCTCGGGCCTCGTCTCCGGCGGCGGTGGTACGTGGCGCCACGGCCAATAGCGGCGCAGCAGATAGACCGCCCCGGCGATCAGCAGGACGAGGACCGAGGCGACGACGTACCCCCGAACCGTCACCGCAACGGTGAGGACTGCCATGGTCACGCCATACCTCGTCTTTGTCCGGTCAGCGCAGCCCTGGGAGCAGCAGCCGGCCCAGAGCAGGAGCCTCTTTTCGCTTACGCAGAACGTGCCCCCGGTCTGCACGGGAGAAGCCGTTGAGGACGAAGTCCGACCGGCACGGTTTTGTCAGCCAGTCGCGGGGAAACGGGAGAGGGCACAGTCCACCCAGCCGCTCGCCATCCCGCCCGTCCAGGAGTCGCGGCATGAGAATGTGGAGCGCCGCCAGTGACCGATCTTCCGTCGTGAGCCTCTCCGGTGACGCGCGCACTGGTGAGTGGCCCGTGGCCGCCGGCGCCGCGGGCGAGCACAGCCTGCGCTATGCCCTGCAGGTGGCCTTCGGGTCCCTTGCCCTCTACGTCACCGCCCTGTGGAGCTCGAACCAGCAGGTCTCCGGCTTCGAGCGCCGTGCCTTCGTGGTCATGAACGGGTTGCCCGACGCCCTGAGCCCTGTCCTCTTCCCGGTGATGCAGGCGGGCAGCCTCCTCGCCGTCTTCATCACCGGGGGCTTCGCCCTGCTCGCGCACCGGCCACGCCTTGCGGGGCTCATCGTGCTCGCCGGCGGCTCCGCCTGGATCCTCGCCAAGTTCGTGAAGCGCGTCGTCGAGCGGGGCCGCCCCGAGGGCCTCGTGCCCGACGTCATCATCAGGGGCGCGGCGCAGATGGGCGGCGGCTTCCCCTCAGGACACGTCGCCGTCGCCGCCGCCATGGCCACGGTCGCCGGCCCCTACCTGGGGACCGGGGCCCGCGTCGCCGCCTGGCTGATCGTCGCACTGGTCGCCCTGTCCCGCGTCTACATCGGCGCCCACCTGCCCTTCGACTCCGTCGCCGGGGTGCTGGTCGGCTGGATCACCGGCTCGCTGATCAACCTGGCGACCGGCGCGTGGGCAGCCGCTGCCGCCGCCCAGCAGATGGCCGAGGGGCCGGCCGGTGACGAGTAGTCCTACGCTGGAAGCAGGTCGGAGAGCCGGCCCTCGAGCTCGTCGAAGGCGGCATCCGACCCGGCTCCCAGGGCACTGAACGTCTTGCTGGCGAAGCAGCGCATCGTTGCCGTCAGCGCAACGTCGAGGATCTCGACGTCCTCCAGACCCAGGGCACGCAGTGCGTCAACGTCCGCCTGCGTGACCTCGTTGGCGCTCCGGGCGATCTTCTGCGCGTACTCCATCATGCCGACTTCCGCGGGCTCCAACCCTGCGTCGCGGAAGTCCGTCATGATGGCGCGCAGCTGGTCAACGGTCACGCCGTTCTTGGTCAAGACCGCCCCGTGAGCGAGCAGACAGTAGCGGGAATTCAGGGCCTGTGCCGCCGCCAGCGTGACCAGTTCGTAGCGGCGCACCGAGAGGTTCTTGCGAATACTCCCTTGCAGGCCGCGCCACGCCTTCAGCACATCGGGACGCAGGCTGAAGACCTTGGCGTGATTGGGGACGTAGCCAAAGGTCTCCTGGTCGCCGTCGTAGACCTCGCGGACCTTGCCCTCAGCCTCCGCCTCCGAGACGGTCTGAATGAACATGACGTCCTCCTGTGAAAGGGATCGCAGCCGCTGGCTGCTTCTTTCCCGTTGCCGACCGGTGCTTGCGGTGTTGCGAATCCCGGCTCAGCCCGCCGGTGCTCGCCCTGCAACCCGGGCGCTGTCGGTGGGGCTGGTCCCGTGATCGCGCGCCGTACCCTGATCCGGCACGGCCGAAAGTCGCGCAACGGCCACACCGACAGCTGCTGCGGGTACCTACCACGGGACCGCCAGATCAATCTGAAGGGGGAGACGAACATGGCCGGTCCAATCGATGCGATACGGGCCATCCACAACGCATTCCGCAAGGACATGGAGGGCATCGACGCCGCGGCGCTCGGCACGCGCACGCGGCGAGCCGGACCTCGAGGCGGCGCTGGAGCGGTTCCGCTACTTCAACGAGATACTGGTGGTGCACGCCCACGGCGAGGAGATCGCCGTCTTCCCTGTCCTTGAGGAAGTCGCACCTTTGGTCGCCGAGGCCTACGAGAAGGACCATCGCGGCCTCGACGAGGCGTTCGACGCCCTGGATGCTGCGGTCGCCGCGGGCGATGCACTGGCGACCGCCCGCGCCGCCGCCGCCTTCAAGTTCCACCTCGACATCCACCTGTACAAGGAAGATACGCACCTGTACCGGATCTTCGGGGAGCGCGTACCTGTGCCCGACCAAGGCAAGGCGGTCGGCATCATGGCCGCAGAGATCCCGCCGGAGCGCCAGCCGGACTTCATCATGTGGATGTACCCCCTGCTGGGCGACGACGACCGCGAGAACATGACCCGCATCCAGCAGATGGTCTTGCCGCCCGAAGCATTCGCGGGAGTCAAGCAGCTCATCCAGCGGGCGATCGGCGACGACTGGGCGGAGCTGACGCGGCGCATGCCGGAGCTGACGGCGTAGGAGCGACATCCTTGCTGCGGATGCCGGGTCGAGGGCATACATAAGGATCGACTCGGAGGCACCGCCATGAAACGATCCATCGCGGCCGCGGTCTTCGTCGCGGTCTTCGCTCTTGCCCTGGTCGCCGTGGCCGTCGCACCGCGGCAGGCTGCGGCGGCCTCACTCTCGCTGCGCGTCAAGCCCACCACGGTCTCTCCCGGTGGCACCGTCGCGCTAACGGGCAAGATCTCGCCCAAGCTCTCCAGGCCCGCCACACTCGCGATCCAGCAAGCGCGGCCCGGGGGTGCGTTCACCACCATCAAGAAGCTCAGGCTGGCGAAGGGCTCCACCAGCTACCGGACCAAGTGGGTGGCCGGCGCCGATCTGGGGCCGGTGTTCTTCCGCGCCAAGCTCAGGACCATCACCACCGGGAAGCTCAAGGTGACCGTGCTGGCGCAGGAAGCGGTGCAGATCATGGACTTCGCCTTCACGCCTCAGACGCTGACGGTCAAGGCATGGACCAGAGTGACGTGGACCAATGGCGATCCCTTCGATCACACCGTGACCGCGGTCGACAGTCTGGACATCAACGCTTCACCCACGGGGCTGTTCGACAGTGGTCATGTCCCGTCGGGTCAGGTCTTCCGGTTCACGTTCTCCAAGCCCGGCACGTACTTCTACGAGTGCCAGATCCACTTCATGGATCCGGGTATGCACGCGGAGGTGGTGGTGCAGTAGTCGAGCGGCCTGAGCCCAAGAGCCAGGCCGAGCAGATCACCCGCGCTCATCTCCAAGTCAGCCCGGTGCGGCCACGAGCGCGCCCACTTGGTCCCCTCGTGGGCCGTTAGCGAAGCTGCGCGTGCCGGCTCTTCCGTCCCTCGTCCGCCGTATCCTCACTTTGCTCGCGCTCCGCGTTCTCGAACAGCCGCCTCTCCGTGCGGCGCCACACGAAGAAGCCGCCGACGATGGTGGCCACGAGCGCGGCGGCGCCGATGTAGCCGAAGACGCCCTTGACCGCACCGATGCTCGCCCAGAAGAAGAAGCCCATGAGGCCGACGCCTACGGCCCACGCGACGGACCCCAGTGCGTTCCACAGCAGGAAGGAACGCCAGGGCATCCGGGACGCCCCCGCGAACACGGCGGCGCCGACGCGCAGGACCGTGATCCAGCGGCCGAAGAACACGGTCTTGGCGCCGTGGTGCGCGTAGAAGTAATCGAGCACGCGGATCTGCCGGTCGCGCATGTGGACGAAGCGGCCGTACTTGACCAGCGTCGGCCTCCCGACCCGCTTGCCCAGCCAGTAGCCGACGTTGTCCCCGATCATCGCCGCCATGGCGGCGACTGTCATGACCCACGGCAGATAGAGCACGCCGCGCTGCGCCTCGACCGCGCCGGCGAGGAGGCTGGTCTCACCGGGCAAAGGCAGGCCGGCGCTCTCGCCGCCGATGAGGACCGCCATGATCAGATAGCCGTGGCTCGCGAAGAGGGACTCGAGCCAGCGGAGTGCGTCCCCTATGACGCTCCCGACCACGAGTGCGGCCAAACATGGTGACATCAGGTGTTCCGTCGCCTCCTCCTCGTCCCGCTCCTGCAGGAGACCTTCCCGCCCGGGCCGGAAGCGCACCGTCTGTCGCCGCTCTCTTGCCGGTGTCGGATCGTGACGCCTGGCGCTGCGTCCCAGTATCACCAGCGCGTTTGCGGCCGATCTGCTCGGGCCATGAATCCCCTATTGGATGCTTGGCGATGGCCTACTCGAGGAGGTCCACGTGGTACCCGACAACAGAGTGTCGGCGGTGTTGTGCTCGACCGATCTTGAGAGAAGCCAGGACTTCTACGAGAACAAGGTCGGGCTGAGACTCTCGACGGCGACCATCAAGAACCACCTCGTGTTCGAGTGCGGAGACGGCACGACCCTGCTCATCTACGGTCGCCCGGCACCCAACCAGGCAGACCACACCCAGGTGCGCTTCTGGTCCGCGGACGTCGCCGCCGACGTGCGGGAGCTGGCCGATCGCGGCGTAGTCTTCGACACGGTCGAGTTCGGCGACCTCAAGATGGTCGATCACGTCCTGACCAGTCCCGGCATCGGCAGCTCGGCCTGGTTCAAGGATCCCGACGGCAACACACTGGCGCTGTTCCAGCCTGAGTGACGCGCTGGACTCTCGACCGCCGGCGTTGTCCACTGTGACGATGCGGACTGCGGCCTACCTGTGGCCCCGACCGGCAGCCGAGGCTGTGCCGCCGATGGGCGCCTAGGTCCGGGTATATACAGATAACAGGATGAAATGACTCCTACACCCGAGGAGGTGCACGATGGCGGTACCACCGGTGTTGATTGTGACGCTGACGAGTTGTGGGCACTGCGCGGAGGCACAGGCCTACTTCAGGCAGCGGGGAATCGTGCCGACGGTGATCGAGTTCGACAAGGTCGGCGTGGCACTGAGACGCAGGATCGCCGCCGACATGCGCGCTCAGCACGTTGACGGTTTCCCGTTCGTCATGATCGGCGGCAAAGCGGTGAACGGCTATTCCCCCTCCACCTTCGAACGACTGCTCTCAATGAACTGAAGCGCACGCTGGCCACCCTCCGGTATGCCGCGGGCGGCTGTCAGCTGTGAGAGCGCCGCCTTCTTTGTGCAACACGCGGGAATGGCTCCGGCGAGGCGAGATCACCGGCCTTCCGATCGAGTCCCTTCGGTGAGGCTGCGGACCGTTTCATCGATGTCTCCGCCGGCCTCTTCGACCTCTTCCATGTAGAGCCGTCCTGAGACGATCCGCCCGTCTTCGATCCGGAAGCGAGTCACTCCTCGCATATCCAGCGGCGCTGCATCGGCTCTGGTGCCGGTCCAGCGCCATTCGGACCACAGCGTGTCACCGTCCGTGGCACTTGCGATGAGCTCGGCGTGGAAGTCGGGAATGCCGTCGAAGAGAGCTGACCAATTTCTCTCGACCTGCTCACGACCACCAAAGCCTCGATTTGGATGAACCGGCTGCTCGCTCCTGTAATCAGAATCGAAGCAGTCGAGGAATGCTCCCAGGTCGTGCTGGTTCATCGCATGATGGAGGCGCCCGATGACCTCGGCGGGAGTCGCGTTCGATGGTTCGCGCATGATCCGTTCTTGCTCCCTTCCTCTGTGGAAGTGCCGGACCGACTGACCCTTCTCGCATCCCTAACGCTTCCCGCGAACGCCGCAGACCATGGCAGATGAGTGAGGGCCGGCCAGCCACAGGCACTGCATTCGGCGGCAAAGCGCTAGGTGCTCAGGGTGTGGCGCGGCCGCAGCAGGCGTCCCGTGTCGTCTCCCGGTGGTAGTGTTCCGGGGACGTCTCGCCCAGGAGGCTTGAGTGCCCGGGAAGTCCAGCGCCGGAAGTTCCCACGCGGCGGTCTTCGCGCTGCTGGGAGCAGGCTCGGTCGTGTGCATCGTCCTCGTGGCGGGACGCACCGTCTACACCCACACCAACCACTTCCAGTTCCTGGTCTGGAACCTGTTCCTCGCCTGGATACCGCTCCTGCTCGCGGCCGTGGTCTACCGGATCGCCGCCCGGCGCGACGACCGGGTGAGACTGATCCTTGTGCCCGTCGCGCTCGTGTGGCTGCTCTTCTTCCCGAACGCGCCTTACATCGTGACCGACCTCGTGCACCTCGGTCAGTTCCACGACAACGTCCCGAGCTGGTTCGACGTGATGCTCGTCGCCTGGTACGCCTGGACCGGGCTCCTGCTCGGCGTCGTGTCCCTGCGGCTCATGCACGAGATCGTGGCCCGATCCAGGGGGAGCACGGCCGGCTGGCTGTTCGTGGTGTTCGTCACGCTGGCGGGGAGCATCGGTATCTACGTGGGCCGCTTCCTCCGCTGGAACAGCTGGAGTGTCTTCCAGGCTCCACTGTCGCTGGCCGACACTGGCTGGGACCGCATCAACCAGCCCGACGCCGGGGAGCTCATGCTCGGCTTCGCGATCCTGTTCGCGCTGCTGTTCCTGCTCGTGTACGGCACGACCTATCTGCTCGCCCGGCCGGGAGACGGGCAGAGCTGACGCGGGGTCTCGGCAGCCGCCCGCCCCGCGCGCAGTCGCCAACGTCTCGCACCTCGTCACCCTCGACGGCGAGGGGCTGACCGAGCGTGTTGGGGCGCTGGTGGCTCGCCGTGACGCCGACGTTGTCATCAGGGATCGTCGTGCTCGCAGCTTATCCGCGGCACGTTAGGCCCCCTATCGCTATTGGTACTCTTAGGTAATGCGACCCCTTCGGTATTCCATCAACGTCACGTTGGACGGGTGCTGCGATCATCGTGAAGCGTTCGCGGACGAAGAGCTGCATCGTCACGCGGCCGAGAACCTCGACCGGGCCGATGCCCTCCTCTTTGGCCGGGTGACTTACGAGATGATGGAGGCGGCGTGGCGGGCGCCGGCGCGGACGGCAGCAAGGCCTGATTGGATGCAGCCCTGGATGGAACCCTTCGCCCGGACGATCGACGCGGCCAAGAAGTACGTCGTGTCGAGCACCCTGGAGCGGGTCGATTGGAACGCGGAGCTCGTGCGCGGCGATCTGGGGAAGGCCGTTCAGCAGCTCAAGCGGGAGGCGGGTAAGGGACTGCTCGTGGGAGGCGTGAAGCTCCCGCTGGCGTTGGCGGAGCTGGGATTGATCGATGAGTACGAGTTCGTGGTGCAGCCCAGGCTGGCGGGCCATGGGCCGACGTTGTTCGCGGGGCTATCGAAGCGTATCGACTTGAAGCTCGTGAGCCGGCTGGAGTTCGGCTCGGGGGCGGTGGCGATGCGGTACGAGCCGAGAAGGTAGCAGAAGGGTTTCTCCCCGTCCGGCCCCGGCAACCGTCCTCTCTAGTGGGGCCACACAGCGGTCCCCTCCGGGGGCGACACATCGGGAGGAACACATGCGCAAGCTGATCGTCAACGAGTTCGTGAGCATGGACGGCGTGGTACAGGCGCCCGGCGGACAGGAGGAAGATCCCTCGGGCGGCTTCGCACACGGCGGCTGGCACATGCCATACACGCAGGACGAGCGGGGGCAGGCGTGGGTCATGAAGTACATCACCGAGATGGGCGCCCTCGTCCTTGGGCGGCGCACCTACGAGATCTTCGCCGGCTACTGGCCGAATGCGCCCGAGGAGCAGGCCGTCATCGCCGAGCCGCTCAACAGGCTGCCGAAGTACGTGGCCTCGACCACGCTGACGGAGCCTCTGGCGTGGAACAACTCGAGTCTGCTCCGCCCCGATGTCGCCACCGCCCTGCGGGCGCTCAAGCAGGAGGACGGCCGGGACCTGCACGTGATCGGCAGCGCCCAATTGGTGCGCAGCCTGCTCAGCCGACGACCTGGTCGACGGGCTGCGCCTGGCGATCGACCCGCTCGCGCTGGGTGGCGGCAAGCGCATCTTCCCCGAGGACGGCGAACTGCGCCGGTTCCGGCTCGCGGAACACGAGTTCACCAACGACGGCACCCTGCTGACGACATACTCGCGACAGCGAGAAGAAGAGGCGGGATGAAAGGCTGCCTGAAAGACGGCGAGGCGGGTACTGCTGCCGTGTTGGGCTGGAACTGAATGAGGCTGCGGGCCTTCAACCGCCGGTTGGTCATTCCGCTCTTGAGGGGGAACAAGGCAAGGAAGACGCCAACAGGCCAGGCCAAGCCGGGACAAATGGGAAAGCCGTTTCGCAAGACAATCGCCGTATCGATCGTCCACCTCGCACTGTCGCTGGTTGCGACTGTCGTGGCCCTTCAGCGCGAACTGCCCGCCAACGTCTTCGATCACACCTCAGACAAACCCGTGAGACAGAGCTTCGTCCCCAGGGGCACGGCGCTGTCGGCACCGCCCTACATGCTCGCCACGCTTGCCCTGATGACCTCTCTGTTGGCCGTGTGGCGGCGAGGGCGCACTCCCGTCGCCGCCGCAATGATCACCTACGGCACCCTCTCCCTGATGGGCTCGCTCTCTGAGCAGATCGTGCGGAAGGTCTTCAGGCGCAGCAGTTTCGATCCCGTGCCGGCCGCTTTGATCCTGGCAGTTGCCGGCACCAGCCTGCTCATCGTCGTCTTTGGCTCTGCCGAGCTCGTCGGCTACCGGAGACTCTTGCGTCAGACCGCCCGCCAAGGGTGAGTCAATCGATCGACGCCGGCCACCGCCGCTCTCAGGCGATCGTCACGGCTGTGCCGCTGGCGCTCACCATCAGCATGCTGCCGTTCTGCCCCACGGTCTCGTAGTCCAGATCCAGACCGATGATGGCGTTTGCGCCCAGAGCCGCGGCCTCTTCTTGGATCTCCTTGAGAGCGATGGCCTTGGCGCGCTTGAGCTCGGTCTCGTAGGCCGCCGAGCGTCCGCCGACGATGTCGCGAATACCGGCGAACAGGTCCTTGAACACGTTGGCGCCCAGGATCGCGTCGCCGCTTACGACGCCCAGGTAGGCAGTCGCAGGATGACCCTCGACAACAGGTGACGTGGTGATGATCATGATGTCTCCTCGTGCTGCACGCTTGATGGGGCTGGGGCTTCCTCGAGAACCTACCCGAGACGCCGGCAGAAGGTGCCAATTGCGGATCTCAAAGCGACGAAGGCGACCGAAGTGCGCCGCGAGCAGACACCCGTCGGCACGGGGTCAGTGCCGACGGGTGTCGTGTCTGTGGCCGAGGAGCTAGAGGAGCTCCGCGGGCTCCGAGGCATGGGCGGAGGCTGGCGCGTCCTGCACGATCGCCTTCATGTTGTCTCCTCGACGTACGCCGCCGGCCCGGGCTGACCGTCCGTCCAGGCCGGCGTCGGATTGACGCCCGCGAGGGGGTCGAGCTCTGACCGCTCCCGCATGATGTCGAAGATGATGAGGGTGAGGTTGGCGCCGAGGATCGCGCCAACGGTTGTGGTGATGAGTGCCAGGACCGCCTCGGCTGCGTGGAACCCCAGCCAGGCGCCGACGAGCGCCGCAGCCGTTGCCATGACCCATCCCGCCGTCCTGGTCGCCGCGGACGCATCGTGGGCCACGCTGGCGTAGTAGACGCCAAGCCCAGCGGGTAGACCTGCGCAGAGGACCACCAAGAGCTCGTTGTCGAGAGGGACGCCCGCCGAGGTCATCATGACGACCAGTGCGCCGAGGCACCAGCCGCCGAGGCCGAGCGCGATCGGGTACAGCGAGCGCAGGAGGGCGCTCTTCACGCGCCCACAGCCGACCCCCTTGTGTGCGCGACGCGCCATCCAGAGGAGCGAGACCACGGCGACGATCGCGAGGCCGAGCATCGAGCCGGCGACGATTTTCGCAACCATGCTGAAGCTGACTGCCGGTGTGAAGTCGACCTTGACATTCCTGTACAGCGTGTCGTCGACCTTGCCGGTGTCGAAGAAGGTATCGATCAGCCGGCTGGCCGCTTCGGGCCGTTCGTTCCAGAACGAGCCCGAGTGGCCCAGCTCGGAAAGCACGACCTGGCGGCCGTTCGGCAGGAAGGGCAGCATCTCCCGGGTCGCGTTCACGGCCGGCGTCGAGACGTCCAGCGTGCCGCCGATCATGAGAGTCTCCACGTTCGACGTCCGCATGTGGCTGTACTGCGCATCGTCGCGGTTGGCCGGCCACGCATCCGCCAGCTGGCCGCCGCCCCAGGCGAAGTCGCTGCCAGGATCTCCGATGGCTGAGCCGCGCTTGTGGCTGTCGGAGGCGAAGTATTCCCTCGCGGCCTGGTCGTCGGCTGAGCCTATGGCCGCGTATTCGCCCCAGACCTGCATCTTCGGGAACATGAGCTCGGCGATCAGCGACGACAGCCAGAAGCCGCTCGCGTCGCCGTTGGCCGCGGACCGCCAGGCGTCCAGGATGACCGGTGCCGCAAACGGTGAAGCCTTGCTTGTCGACTCCATCAGACCGAAGAAGCTGGCGACCCGGACGTTCCCCTCCTTGATCGGCAGACCCAGCCAGCGATCGGGCATGTGCTTGGCCGTGTACCGCATCGATGCGGCAAGATCGCCGGTCGTCCCGCTGCGGGAAGCATCGCTCTGAGCGTAGAGGCGGGAGTAGCGCTGGATCTGGGCGTCGGTCGTCCGTGCGTCCCAAAGGAAGTCGCCGGGGGGGTTGAGCCCGATCATGGCCGAGCGGTGGACGCTCTCCGGGTGACGCCATGCGTAGATCAGGGCGAGGCGCGTGCCCGCGCTCTCGCTCACGAGGTCGATGCGGCCGTAGCCGAGCGCGGTCCTGGCCGCCTCGATGTCGTCGGCCTGCTCGGACATCGTGTAGCCGGCCAGGTCGACCCCCTCCGCCCGAAGCCGGTGCGCGGCAGCTCGCAGGCCATCCCCGTAGGCGCGGAAGGACTGCGGGCTGAGCAGGTCGCGAGACTGGTTCAGCGCCGCTTCTACCTCCGGGGCGTCGAGAACGGATGAGCCGTCGACGCCCCGGTAACCGACGAGGACCACGTCGTGGTGGGCGGCGAGGCGCCCGGCTGCTTCAAACTGCATGTTGGTGCCGCCGGGGCCGCCCTCGAGGCGGAAGATCGGCTCGGCCGCGGAGGCCGCCCTGGCCTTGATGCGTACGACAGGCAGGGCGATCAGACGCGAGTCGGGGTCGTGGCGGTTCTCGGGCACGACCAGGGTCCCGATGTCGGCGGGGTAGCTGCCCTCGCCCGTGGCGTAGGTGCCCGCGTTCAGGATGAGGTCGCCGGCCTTCGCCCCGGCGGGTACGGAGACTTGATCGTCGTCCGGCTTGAAGCGAAGGTAAGCGAGCCCAAGCGCCACCACGGCGATGAGCACCAGGGCGACGACCCGCGCGGGCGTGACGACTCTCTTTGTCTGGCTGTTCGGTGCCTCGGCCTTCATGGTCCGTCCTTCCTCGTTGACGTGCGGTGTCTTGAGGCTAGAAGGCGGCGGCGGGATGCGCGTCGTCGGAAGGCCGGATTCGCTATGGCACCAGACGACGATTCCATCTCATACTCTGGTAGGACTGACGGCCTCGGCGGGTCCGGGGTCGCCTGGAGAAGCCCGGGGCGTTCCGCCCAATCTGATCTTGTACCTGGCCACACCGGTGCTGGACATGTGCGGCCATGGTTTCGGGATACTGATGGCCCCCTTGGCGGTGGCTGAGATCGTCCTGGCCGCATGGCTCATCGCGCGAGGGCTGGACTTCTCGGCGCTCAGGGAGACGACTGCCTGACGGGGCGTTCGAGCAGACGCGACCACGGTCTGCGATGCCCTTCTTGTTGGACAGGGATCAGCTGGTGCGGTGAGCCCGGGTCATCACGAACGGCTCAACCGCAAGACAATGAGTGGTTGCGGCTCTCCGGCGCGCGGGGGTCTGAGCTCGGGGTCTCGACCCTCAGCCAGTCAGTTTCGCTCGCACCCCCGGGTCGTAGCCTCTTCACCCAACTTCTGAGATCTCGAAGTTCGGGTTCTCGACCATGCCGAGGCGATTCCCGAACGGATCTTGCACCGCGGCGACCTTGATCCCCTCGCCGACCTCGGAAACCGGATCAAGCACCGTGGCGCCAAGCTCAAGAAGACGTTCGAATTCGGCGCTCGCATCAGGAACACCCCACAGGGGTTGCGGGCCGCTGGTCCCAGGTGTCCCATCGGGAAGCAGGCCCAACTCGAAGCCGCCTACCGAGAAGCCGACGTAGAAGGGTTCGTCGAAGTAGGGTTCGACTCCGAGCACCCGCTGGTACCAGACCTTCGCCTTGGGCAGATCGGCGACCGGATAGATCGCTGTTCGCAAACCGAGAAACATGATGTCCTCCGGGGACTTCCGGGTGGAAGTGCATGCTGTCAGGCGCAGTATTCCGCGCCTGCACCGCGAGCTACCTGATGGCGATTCCACAGCCTGCGTAGCACCTGTGCCCCGCATCGTCCGTCCGTCTGCAGCGTTCGCTTGGCTGACCAACGCCCGGCCTCTTACCGCTCATGCAGGGAGACTCGGCCGTACTACCGAGGATCACGGCACACAGAGCGCGGTCCGGGCCGACCGGCGGGGTGCCGGGCTAGCGGCAGATCACGTTCGGGAGCAAATCGCGCTCAACTTGGCGCTGCGTTTGCATCTCAGGCCCGCCACTCATCGGGGTGGCGGGTCTTTCGTGCATACGGCGCTAGTCAGTACACGCACGACAAGCAGTCGGCCCCGCCGTGGCGGGCCTATCTGAGCACAGAGATGCCCGCCGCAACCCGGGAGAACGCAGACGAGACAGCCGTCCAAGACGTGCCTGCCTTGCCGCTCCCGAGCGCGTCACGCCAAGGTTGTGAACCCTTGTCGTGCCACGCCTCGCTGTACGCCGAGCCTTTGCGGCGGGCACCTTTCATACTGAGCGCCTTCGGCGGCGACCACAAGCGTTGTCCCCGACGACTCAGGCGAAGAGGCCCGCTGCCCCTCCGGGTGGCCCCCGACCAGCCAAGTCGGGACCACCGGCGGCTCCCGGGGCAGGGACCCCAGGCGACTCTCGGCGGCCGCCGCTGCGTGCCGCCAACGCTTGCTGGCACCGAGCAGTGGGCGTACTGTGCTCGCGCGGTCCTTCACGCGGGGAATCCCTTGATTCCCGCGATCGGAACATTCCGGACCGCAGCGGCCTCCGAGGCTACCCTGGCGGGGATCGGGGGCCGCTTCTTCGCTTCTGGGTCAGGCGCGTTCAATGAGGCATGCCCTGGACCGCTGCCTCAAGCTGGCGGGCCAGGTTGTCCATGCTGGTGGCGAGGTCCGTCATGGCCCTGATCTTGACCTTTGAGAAGGGCCCGAAAGGGAACTCGGCCATGATCTTGTCGAGCTCCTCGTGAGAGTCGACGTCGACAATGGCTCCGCCCCCAGCCAGGCCGGCAAAGGCCCAGTCCTGCTCGGTCTTGTCCTTGTACTTCTCCGAGAACGCCTTCATGGCCTGGACCAGCCCAAGGCCTATCTCGGGTGGAACGGGGTGACGGGGCATCACGGTGACCAGGAATCTCATGGGAACTCCTTTCCGAGAGGAACGCGACAACCCCTATCCTTTCCGGCTGGCGGCGAAAGCAACGAGCCGCGACGTTGGCGTCCAAGGATGTGGGCGAACGTCCGCCAGAGGGGCCGCCGCCGCGTCGCCGGGTACGTCTGCAAACGGCCAGGAAGGGGCTTCTCTGACGCGACCAGAGGCCGGCTGCCCCACGGGCGGCTGCCCCACTCTGCCCGCGGTTGCGCTCGAGCGGTTGCGCTCGTCATCCCTCAGATGGCGGCCCTTCGCGGGAGCCCCTCCTGCACGGCGGCGAGCAATCGCAGTGCCGCCTCCAGCTCGGCCCTCGCCTCGGCATCCAGAGCGCGGACGTCCAGGGGCTCAGGCAAGCGGCCTGCGGAGACGGCGGCGGCTTGCTGGCGGGCAAGGAGCCCCGCCATCATCACGAACGCCTCGAGAAGGGGCTCCGCCACCTCGCTGCCCCTGCCCGCCGAATCGCGTACCTCTGTCAGGCGCTCGAGCGTGGACGAGCGTGCCACGCCCGCGGCGCAAGCGTAGTAGCGGGCGAGATTCTGGATCGGCAGCAGACCTCTGGTCTTGAGGTCGACCGGAGCCTTGAGGCGACGGCGAAACCCGAGCGGCGAGGGGATCTCCGCGCCGAGCTGGGCCATGCCGAGGAGGAAGCGCGAGTAGCCGGGCGCCTGGCTGATGACGGCGGCAAGCAGCGGGATGATGCGCAGGTCACCGGCCACCTGGCGGACGTCGAAGCCGACGGCTGCCCGGAGCAGGTGGTCGTTGTCCCAGCTCCTCAGGCAGTCCGCGAACAGCGCCACCCAGTCCGATACCTGCATGCGCCAGTCCGCGTTCGTGGCCAGCACGCCGTGCGGGTCCAGCTGGAAACCACAGCGCTGGAGGCCCTCGTCGACGTTGACGGCGAGCTGCAGGAAGTAGTCGTCGATCGACGGGTCGTCAGTATCCGCGTACGCCAGTCCGTTGTCCTGGTCAGAGAGAAGAGACAGTTCACCGCGCCCTGCACTGCCGAAGGCCAGCCACGCGAACGCGACCGGTGGCGGCCCGTGCTGCTCGATGCTGAGCTCGATGAGGCGCGAGGTGATGGCGTCGCAGAGCGTCGTGTAGACGCGCATGCGCGTCGGTGGCCGGAGGCGGCTGTCCACCAGACCGACGAACACAGCCGGCATGACGGCGACGGCACTCGCGAGAGCATTGACAGAGGGGGCAGTCCTGATTGCTCCATGCAGTCCGAGGAGACCGAAGGCGTCCGCGGCGACGAGGCTGGCAGCGGAGAGCATCTCCACCGGCACCCTGCCGCCCTTGTCGGGCAGGTCACCGAAGACAGCTGCCGTCGCCACGTCCGGCGCCGGCGGCGGTGGTGGGAAGGCCGTCGGTTCAAGAGCCTGCTCGTCTACGGCTACGTAAGACGCTGGCATCATGGTGGCCCCTTCCCTCCGAGAGTCCCCTAGGGTCTTCACCTGAGTGAAGTATCGACGGGGCCGGCACTCCCAACATCACCCGATTGGGGTGATTGCCGAGACACCCGGCTAGGCGCCGACGGCGCCCAGCGGCACGTCCCCGAGCCATGGGGGCCTCTGGTCCGCGCCGCTCTCGACCGCGCGCTCGACTTCTGCGTCGAAGTGCAGTGCCTAGAGAAGCGCACGGACGCGACCTTCAGCCCTGCAGTCCCCAACAGGCGCCTCGACAGCGCCCATGCGTCTTCCATCCTGCGAGGGCATTGAAGACGATGAGCCGAACACGGCGGGGTCGCCGAAAGCCGTCTACGGCCCGGGCGTCCATGATTCAGGCTCGCCCGGGCCACGAGGCTCCCCCCTCAAGACGCAAGAGACGAAGCGACGCACGGATCGTGGTCTCGCAACCACGGGTGCAACCACCGCCAACGGTCGTCGTCCTTGACTGCGCTGCCCCCTCTCCTAAGGTTGTGAAAGCCGACGCAAACCAATATGCGTCGTGTCAAGAGGAGGGGGAGCGAAATGAAGCATCAGGTGAGATGGGCGGGGTTGCTGGTGTGCCTCGCATGCTTGGTGGCGCTCGGGGTCGGTGCAGCTCCCGGGGTTGCGATGATCGGCGGAACGCAGGACACCGCCAACATCTACCCGAACGTCGGCATCGTCCTCGTGCACTACGACTGGGGCTGGGACTTCGCGGCGACCTGCACCCTTGTCAAGAACGAGAATGGCAACGTTGCGGTCCTCACGGCCGGGCACGTGACCGACTACCTCGTCAGCGAGGGAGGACCGGGGCTCACCAATACACGGGTTGCCTTCGCGCCCTTGACGGACTGGGACGCCTCAGCCTGGCCGCGCCAGGACCTGCCGTTCACCTCCTACCAGGTTGTCGCCCAGCGGACCCACCCCGTCTACGTCGAGTCGGTCGCCACGACCCCATACCTTGGTGACTCCAAGAGGTTCGGGATTGGGCCAGGCCGCGAAGACGTCGCGCTCATGTGGCTGGACGAGCCTGTTACCGGCGTCTCAGCGGCGCAGATCGCCGGCCTCGGAGAACTTGATGGCCTCACGCTGCGAGACGAGACGTTCACCGCCGTGGGCTACGGCCTCAACGAGTTTCCGCTGGGCAGCTACATGGCGATGCGCAACCCGCAGTTCTCGTGGACGTGGAGCGGACGCAACTATCGGGACGTGACCTTGGTGAGCGTCCACGAGGCCTTCGCCGACCGCTACCTGAAGACCACGGTCAGCACCAATTTCGGCGACTCCGGCGGACCCGTCTTCCACGGCGACGTGGTGGTGGCCGTCACTTCCTGGGGACAGAGCATGCGCAGCGTGTCGCCGGCGTATCCCTATCGTCTGGATACAAAGTCCGCTCAGGACTTCCTGACGAGCGGGCTTGCCAGCGGTCCTGACAACTAGCTCTCCTTCGCGCGTAGACCCGCGCTCCTCAGATCTCCGGAGCGCGGGTCTTTGACGTACCACTGTGGATATCACAGTTCCCGGCTTCAACTCTCCGATAATCGCAGTCCAAGACCTTGGCGTGAGCGTCCGCAGCTAGGCCCAGATGTACTCCTCAGCGATCGCGCCATCGCGCCACCTGGCAACCGTGACCATGCGACCGCCGCCTTCAAATTCGCCGACGACACATGTCCACTCCCCGGACCCGAACCTGATGGGGTGGGACGTGATTCTTGGCGGCGTCCCGCCCGCCGATGCTACATAGGCCTTCATGGCCTCGATGTGCTGCTCTATCCCGTGAGTCGGAGCTTGACCCTTCCAGTCCACGACCACATCGTCGGTGTGGTGGCGGGCAAACACGCCGTTCCAGTCCGCGTTGTTCCATCCGGTGAAGTCAAGGTCATCCATGCCCTTGAGGTTCGCTTCGACCTGGTCCTCTGGCACAACACACCTCCCCAGTCGGTTGCTCTCATCGATGCCCTATATCGGACAACTGCCAAGTCATGACTCTGCCCGCTGGAGACGGGCTCTAACTGCAGGGGATGCCACATGTCGCACCCCGCGCCCATCATTAGTGGGTGTTATCGCCGGGTGGTGCGTGGCCTCAGAAAGGCCAACATCGAAAGAGAGCTCTCGCTCGGGGTCGGACGGCCGGCCGGGCTAGAACGAACGCCCCAACTCTTCTTCCACGGTTCCACGCGGTGTGCGACCGCCTTCCAGCCGTCGCCGGCGTGCTCGGTGCCGACGGCGAAGATGCCGTTGCCGGGCTGGACGAGCATGCCCCAGAACTGGTCGCGGCCGCTTGCGGGCCCGTCCCAGCGCCAGATCTTGTCCATCTGGAACGTCGCACCGGGGAGGTCGACCGAGGGGATGCGCGCCACCAGCGCGTTGCCCTCGGTCCCCGAGCCGTTCGTACACCACTCCCCCGCGAGGTAGAGGTTGCCGGCCGGGTCCACAGCTACGTCGTTGAACACCACCGGGTAGGCGCTGTGGCTGTAGTCGGCCCAGTACATGCCCGACGCGGTCAGCTCGGAGCCGTCGGCCTTGAGCATGCCGACCCAGGCGGTTGCGATCTGACCGCCGCCGAGACTGGTCTCGAACGTGCCCACGAGCACCGCGGCCCTTTGCGTCGACCGTCATGGCGTCGACCGTGCCGACGTGGCCGCCCGGCGTCCAGGCGTTGAGTCGGTTGCCGGTCAGGCTGTACTTCACCGCAACCGGCCAGTTGTAGAACTTGTAGAGCTCCCCGCCCACGTACACGGCCGAGCCCTTCACCTTGAAGCGGCCGGAGTAGCTGATGCCGAGTCCGCTGACCGATTCTTTCGACCGCGAACCTCTCTCCGCACACGAGCGTCCTACGAGCAGGGGCATGGACGGCGCAGTCGTTTCCGGCACGCTCACACTTCGAAGGAGGAACGCCATGACACTCAGGAACAGGTACGCCACTGCTTCGCTGCTCGCGGCTCTCGCACTGGCGCTCGTTGCGCTCGCCGGTTGCGGGCAGGCCGGCACCTCGTCGTCAGGCGGCGCCGCCACCGCCACCAACACCGTGACGGCATCCGGCGCCGGCACCGCTCAGGCCGTGCCGGACACGGCCGAGATGTCCTTCGGCGTCACCACGTCGTCGGCCAACGCCAAGTCGGCCCTCGACGAGGCGTCCAAGGGCGCCGAGCAGATCGCCTCCGCGGTCAAGAAGAAGGGCGTCGCCGCAGAGGACATCCAGACGCGGGACGTCAGCGTCTACCCGCAGACGGTCGACCAGAACGGCAAACAGATCATCACCGGCTACCAGGCGTCACTCAGCGTGACGGTCAAGGTGCGCGACATTTCCAAGCTCGGCGATATCATCTCGGCCGCGAACGAAGCGGGCGCCAACGACATCAGCGGGCCCACGTTCACCGTCGACGACCCGGCACCCGCCCGCGCGAAGGCGATCGAGGAAGCCGTGGCGGACGCCCGGAAGAGCGCCGAGGCGATGGCGAAGGCCGCCGGTAAGAGCGTCGGAGCGGTGCTGAGCATGAGCTCGAGCGATGCCGGCGTGGTCCCCGCGAGTTACGGCGCGGCCGACTTGGCCGGGGCCGCCAAAAGCGTGCCCATCGAGCCGGGTCAGCTCGACATCAACGCGAACGTGGTCGTCGTCTTCGAACTCAAGTAGCCTCGCAGGGCCGAAGCGGGGTCGGCGCGCCGGTTCCTCAAGACGCGTCGACTGGAGGGCGGCGCCCCATCGTTGCTGCGGAGCAACCCCGGTCCAGCTATCTGGTTCATTGCTCCGCACCTACTGCGATTCCAGCTCGCTCAGGAGTCCCTCCGGGTCAAGCGACCTCGGAGGCCGGAACACGGGCTTCCCTGCGCCATCGGTCAGCATCGATCTTCTCGGCGGCTTCCCCTTCCATGCTTCGGCGTCGACCCCGTCGTCGACCCCTGAGTTCAAGTTTGTAGTGCAACACCGGCAGCGCGGGATAGACTCCACGGCGCGTGACATGGGAGCAGTGCACGCGATCGGTCGCGGCGAAAGGGCAGGCTGACGTATGTCTGAGCAGAAAGCAGCGGCACCTGGACCGCAGGCAAGCGAAGGAGCGGCTGAGGAGCTGGTGAGGGCGGTCCGGCGACTCCGCTTCTGGCTGATCGTGCTCAGCGTGCTGGTCGCACTCCTCGTGGCGGCGGCGATCGTTGGGGCCGTCCTCGTGCCCCGCGCGATCGATGAGCGCCAGGACTCGGCCTACGCGGGACCGATCGGGCCCACGGCCGATCAGGTCGCCTCTACCCGTCAGGAGATTGAGAGCGCTCTGGACGGCCAGCTGGAGGGCCTGGACGTGCGCCTCGTGACGATGAAGTTCGACGATCCCTCGATTCCCGCCGAGGCGGGGGGCGACCAGCAGTTCGTCTACGTGCAGTTTCGCCTCAAGGACTCGGGCGTGGTCGTGGCCGACATCGTCGGCGGACCGTTCGGTCCCGATCCCACCTCGATGGGGATGCTGCCCACGCAAGGCTCTCTGCAGAGCCGCATGACGCCGGAACAGTTCGACGGCTTCCTCGCGGCTTATGCAGCCGAGACCACAGCGCCGCTCAGCGGCGTGCGTCGCTACAACGACCGCGCCGAGATGATGATGCCCGGGTCCGTTCAGGGCGGCGTCGTGCGCGTCGGCAACAAGAAGTACAAGGCTGGTGACCTGTGGGCGGCCGCCGAAGGGATGACCGTCGACGGCGACAGCGTCGGAATGGACGTGTGGAACACCAGCCGCAAGGCGCTGATCTTCTACGAGGACCCCAAGAACGGCGCGTTCACCTTTCTCGGCACCGAGCCCGCCTTGGGCGGCTACTGAGAACAGGCGAGATCGGCGGGCGGAGGGAGCTCGATCGCGCCTTGCCGCCCCGGGAAGGCCTGGCCGTGCAAGGGTGAGGCGTTGCGGCTCCCCGGCGCCGATTCTCAGCTCGGGGGTCTCGACCCAGCCTGCCGGGGCCTCTCTGAGTCCCGCGTCGATCTTCTCCGCGGTCTCCTCTGCGACGCATTGACAGCCGGGCGGCGTCCCGCCTATACAGTGGTGGCTTGTCCATCTGTGCGTAGCTGCGCACAGAGGAGAAGTCTACGGGGAGGAGGGGAGATGCCGTTCTTGGAAGTGAAGCTCTGGGAGGGCCGCACGCGCGAACAGAAGGTCGAGCTTGCGCGCCGTCTGACCGACGTGCTGGTGGAGGTCGCCGGCTGTCCGAGGGAGGCGGTCACCATCGCATTCGATGACTACGCCCGCCGCGACTGGGCCGAGGGCGGACGCCTCTGCGACGAGGCGTGATCTCAGTGCGCGCCTCAGGAAGGTCATCCGGGGTCTGTAGGCTGGGGGTCCACGTGGGTATCGTTGTTGGCGCGTTCCTGATCGCGCACGGCGTCGTCTACGGGCTGTATGTCGGCCAGGCGCTGAGGCTCTTCGAACTGAAACCCGGTTTCACGTGGCCCGACGGCTCGTGGGCGCTCTCAGGGCTCATCGGGAATCCGGCCATGCAGGCGGTCACGGCAATCCTGTTCTCCCTGTTGGCTGCGGGGTTCGCCGTCTCGGGGATAGCGCTGATCGCCGGGCAATCCTGGTGGGGGCCGCTGGCCTCTGTGACCGCTATCGTCGCGACCGTGGCGCTGGTGCTTCTCTGGGACCGACGTCTGCGGGGGCTCGACACCCAGGGCGCCTACGCGATTCTCATCAATGCAGCGATTGTGGTGGCGGCGCTTGCGCTTCACTGGCCGAAGGTCGCGGTCCAACTCAGCGACTGACAACGGCCGCGCCACCTGTTTTATCCAGCGTGACAGCGGACAGGCTGAAGAGGTACCTCCGTGGTGGGGGAGGCGGGGTGACCCGCCGGTTTGCAGGGGCCCCGGTGACCGCCCAGGGACGGCGCCGGCCCCGAGAGGTGAGAGATGAAGATCACAGGCTTCCGACGGCTCGCGAGCTTGGCGGGCCTGCTGCTCCTATCGCTGCTTCTCGTGGCAGTCTTCGTTCAGGCAGGCACGCCTGCCAGAGGCGGCGTTTCGGCGGCCACCGCCGCCTTGCCGTCGTCGACCGCGCTGCAAGCGGCGGCCGCGGAGCTCGGGCAGGCAGGCGTAGTGGCTGCGCGCGCACCGTCTCCCCCGTCCGTCACATCCTCGGCGACGCGGTGGATCGTGACCGGCATCGTCGCGGCGGCGCTCATCGTCGCGATCTCGGTGTGGGCGACAGCCCGCAGTCGCAGGGCGGAGTACTGCAGCATCCATCCCGACGACGCGTTTTGCGGAGCGGTCTGACTGAAGGCAAAGTTCTGCACAACGATGCAGACGGGGGCGGGAGCACCGAACGCGCTCCCGCCCCCTTCTCTTGTGCCGTCCGGGCGCGCCCGTGGGAGCATTCTGGTAAGCCCGTCCCCAACAACGGGCCGACCGAGGGGCCATGAAGGGAGCTCCGGCTGTGCTGGCCGCCGGCGCGGAGTTGGGCGGCGATCGCAGCGACCGAAGCGACGCAGGAGACCGAAGCTCGTGATGGACTGATCGGCCCGACCGCCATCCGACTCCGTCTTCATGGTCTTCCGGGTCTTCACCAGCGACCGAAGCGACGGAGGAGACCGAGTGGATTGCCATTGGGTATCGCCTTCGTCCGCATCGTCTCCAAGGTCTTCGCCGTCCCCGCGTCTGCAGCCGCTCCACGGTGCGCGCTGACGCGAGGCGTCACGGCCCTAATGGCCCGTCTGCGTTCTGCCGACAACGGCAGCATCAGGTCACGATCGAACAGCCCACCGCCTCCTCCGTTACCGACCCGAATCCTTGTGAGCGAAGGCAGGGCGGGAGCGCCGTGGCGGCGAAGAGACCGAAAAGCAGAACTGGCAACGGAGAGGGAGAACGGGATGCGCAACAGACTACTGATCCTGCTCGCGATCGTTATGGCCATAACGGTCATCATCCCGGCGACGGCCCTGGCAAGGCCCAAGGGCGTGCCTGCCGGCTCCGTCCTTGCGGTCAACATCACCCACAAGGTCATCAATGATGAGGACAGCGGCATGGTCGGCTACTGGGCGCTGGCCAACTACAACAAGCACGTGCAGGTCTGGAAGGTGCCTGACGGCACGTACCTTGCCATCGTCAACTACGTGGGCAGATGGATTACGTTCGAGGGGGCACTGAGCCCGCAGGCGGGAACGCCTCAGCTGGCGGACGGCCACGGTCGGTTCAAGGGTGGCTACCGGGCGACCTTCACGGCCGACGCCTATACTCGCGCACGCGGCTTCGTCGGCTCATTCGACTACCTCGGGACGCAGGCCGATATCCTCCTCGGGACATACGGAGCGCCGCAGATCGGCGTCACTCCCAGCTTCGACTGGACGACGGAGTACTTCACCAACGTAGCCGGCTTCGACCAGTTCACTTGGGGTTGGACCTACAAGCACAAGACCCAGAGGTGGGTCAACTCTCTCGCCGGCAACACGGGCGACATCGTCCTCCCCTAGACGCGAACCTGCACAGAGAGCCTGACGACACAACTCTGACGCGATGCGCTCGCGACAAGTCCGGTTCCGAGTCCCCGGTCATCCCGTTGACGGTGACCGGGGACTCGCGCTTGTAGAACTCCCCCACGTCGAATTTCTGGCGCTGAACACTACCTCGACCCGAGTCTGATTGCCGACGACGAGGGCGAACGAGGTCGTCCGTGGGACATCGCCTTCGTCCGCATCGTCTTCACGGTCTTCATGGCGGCCCTCTGCAACCATTCCGCAACCCCCACGCGCCTGACTTGAAGGGGCCGCGCAGGGATCATTCGATCTCGCGCGGTGTACGTGTCCCCCTCGTGGGCCGCTAGCTCAGCTGGAGGCCGGCCTCTCGTTCCGCCGTCACGTCCGCCCCATTAGCGATAGACTCACGATGATGGCTCGTCCGGAACGAGATGTACTGATCGGTGCAATCGCAATCGGCCTCGCGCTGTTCGTCGCAGCGGTGTTCGCCATTCGTGCCGGCGGCGGATGGGCCGCTCTCGGCTGGGTGCTCATGGTGATCGTCATCCTCGGGGCGATCGGCGCTGTCGGCAGCACACTGACGCGACGGTGAGTGTTTGGGGCGAGCTGCCGTGCGCCGACTCGCCGGGTCTGGGCGGCCGTCCGTCGGACCCACTGGTGCGCAGACGCTGGCGATCGGGGCCGTTTCCAGGAGTCTGGTCCTGATGGCCATTGCTGCAACCATTCTGCAACCGGAGTCCCCGTCACCCGGAGGATCGTGTCGGAGCTCCCTGAGCTCGCGCGGTATTCTTGTTCCCCTCGTGGGCCGCTAGCTCAGCTGGGAGAGCGCCGCTCCCCTGCCTAAACGCTCGAACTCCCGCCTGGTCGGGCGTAGACCGTGCTCATACGAGACTCCTGACAGTGCAGCGCAGCAGGATCTTGAGACTGATGTCCGCGGGCGAATCTGTGCTCGCGCCGCCGCGACCTGGGTTGAGCGGGGCAGCCGCTGGCAACGGACGGTCCGCGGCCTGGCCGGGTACCTCCTTTGCACACCATAAATTCGCTCTCGACAACCAGGAGGGCCTCCCGTGGACCCCACAAACGCGCGCCGACTTCTGCGGTCGGCCAGAGTTATGTTGATCGCACTTGCTACTCTCGTCTTGCTCCTTCTCGCTGCGGCCCCGGCCGACGCCGCGGTTCGTACGCTTGGCACCGGATCGGCGACCTTCCACCTCGATCCGGCGATCACCGCCAACCTGTTCGGTCTCGCCATCGCACCGTACCCGATCTCGCCCGCGAGCCTGTCGTTCGGTGGTTCGCGCGTGACGCTTTCAATGCCGGTCGGCGGCGGCACCTTCAACACGACCACACAGCGCGGCACGTTCGTGCTCAGAGGTGGGCTGATGTACGTGCACGGTGAGAGCACGATCATTCCCCCGGGCATCCTGAGCGGCCTTTTCCTGAAGTTCACCATGACGGGCTGGCGCGCCGGCGTCGGGACGGCGTCGGGCTTCTCGATCGTCGCCAACGGGACCCGGACGCCGGTGTTCTTCGACCAGCTGAGGGGGACGGCCGCGATCGTGACCATCCGCGGCCACCGGTTCGTGAAGATCACGGGCTTGGAGCTCTTCTTCAACGAGACCTCAGCCGCCGCGATCAAGGACGATTTCGGCAGCGGCCCGAACCCGCGCGATCCGTTCGGCATTGCAACGCTGCTCGCGAGGTTGACGTAGCGAACGGGGCGATCCGCGACCGCGGCCCGCGAGGCAGGCGCTATACTTGTCCCCCTCGTGGGCCGCTAGCTCAGCTGGGAGAGCGCCAGCCCGAGACTCTTGGGCGGGAAGGAGCGGGCGGAGTCGCTCGCTCTGCCCGCTCCTTCAGGCGTCAGCGACCATCAACCGCCTGCGCACCTTCAAGTGATGGCCGGACGGATGCGGCCGTTGTCAGGCGGCCGGCCGCTCCTCGTCTTCTGCTGTCGCTGCCTCACGGCCCCGGTCTCCTGTGGCGGGGACCATCCCAACCACGCCTTGGCCGGGTTCCTCGATCACTCCACCGGCCGCGACGCTTGTGCCTCTGAGCAGGGTCGCGGTCAGCACCACGCCGAGCAGGAGGATGCCGAGGAGCACGTAGAAGGCGACCTGAAAGCCGTCCACGAGGGCCGTGACCGTGGTCAGCGCCGACGGCGCATGGCTCGTGAGGTAGTTGGTGGTCACTGTGGTCGCGATGGTGGTGATCGCGGCGAGACCGACCGCCCCGCCGATCTGCTGGCTTGTGTTGATCATGCCGGAGGCGGCGCCCGCCTCGTCGTGCCTGACGCCGGTGAGCGACGAGATCTGGATCGGCACGAAGGTGAGCCCCAGCCCGATGCCGGCCAGAAGGAACGCGGGCAAAAGGTCACTGACGTAGCTGCCCTGGACCGGCAGGCGCGAGTAGAGGAAGAGCGAAGCGCTCACGAACAGCAGGCCGGTCATGAGGACCACGCGCGGCCCGATGCGGGTGACGAGGGCCTGCGCGGCGATCGCCACGGCGACGAGCGTGACCGTGGTGGCCACGTAGGCGACACCGGTCCTGAGCGCCGAGTACCCCAGCACCTGCTGCATGTACAGCGTGAGCAGGAAGAACTGCGAAAACAGGGCGCCGCCGACGAGCATGCCGACGATGTTGGCCGTGCGCGGCACGGGCAGGCGCAGCACGCGCTTGGGCAGGACGGGGTCGGCGGCCCGGACCTCGATCACCGCGAACGCGGTGAGCAGCGCGCCGGAGATCACGAGCAGCGTGATCGTCTCCGTCGTCGACCAGCCGATCTGGGTGGCCCGCGTCAGCGCGTACACCAGCACCATGAGGCCGCTCGTCACGGTGACGGCTCCCGCGACGTCGAAGCTGCGACGCGCGAGGGCGCCTGCGGACTCCCGGGAGAGCAGGAACGGCGTCAGGCCGATCAGGACGGCGCCGATCGGCACGTTGACGTAGAAGATCCACTCCCAGCCGAATGCGCTGGTGAGGACCCCTCCGAGCAGCGTGCCCGCCGCCGCTCCACTGCCCGCGATCCCGCCCCAGATGCCCAGGGCGAGGTTGCGCTCGCGTCCTTCTGTGAACGTGGTCGCGAGGATGGACAGTGCGGCCGGCGAGAGCAAGGCGCCGCCGAAGCCCTGGATGGCGCGGAACGCGATCAGCGATCCCTCCGACCAGGCCAGGCCACACAAGAGCGAGGCTGCCGTGAAGACGGCCAGACCGGTCATGAAGATCAGGCGGCGGCCGAATCGGTCGGCGAGGCGGCCGCCGAGCAGCAGAAAGCCGCCGAACAGGATCGCGTAGGCCGTGAGGACCCACTGCAGGCTCTGGTTGGTGAAGTCGAGATCGGTGCGGATAGACGGCAACGCCACGTTCACGATGGCGATGTCGAGGACGACCATGAACTGGGCCACGCAGATCGCCGCCAGGATGTACCACTTGCGCCTGTCCCACGAAGAACGTGTGTCGGCAGGGTACGCGGACTGGTCGGCGGTCGTCGGCCTCAAGGGAGTGGCCAACGGACTCTCCTCCTTCGCCCGGGACATTGCCCTTTGCTCCGGCAGGAGACGGTATCGTGGCGCCCGGGCCTGTTCGCCAAATAGGAATCGGCGGATGGTCACGACCATCCGCCGAGCAGCTGTCTTACTGGCCAGCGTTCCCGCGAGTCTCGCAGCCTTAACTGCCTTCGACCCGCTGATCGCCGGCGGCGACTTCCTGCCGTAGTGCGACGGTCGAGCGGGTGCCGCATCGATCCTGACCTTGCAGTAAGGCCGAGAGATCTGCCGGGCAGCAACCCCACCGCAACCCGGATCCCCGTGGCCAGACTGGTCTCGACGGTCCTCCCTGAGCCCCTGGCTATACTTGTCCCCCTCATGGGCCGCTTGCTCAGCTGGGAGAGCGCCACGACCGGGGTCAGGCGTACGGACGGCACGGCGCGACGGCGGAGGGGAACGATGGTTAGACCGCGGCGCCGACGGCAAAGTCAGCAGTATGGACGCCGAAGGACACTTCATCGACCTCATCACCTTCGAGATCGGCGACGAGGAGCCGGAGGGCGTCAGCAGGCTGCGGCGGGTGATCGCCGGCCACAAGGCCATGTGGACCGTCCACGAGGTGACCAGCCACGCCCCGCAATGGGAGCAGGTCTGCGCCATCGAGCGCGACCTGCTCGCGGGGGACGCGGAGTCCGGGTGGACGCTCGTGGCCGGCACGGCCGAGGGCTACGACGAGGTCCGCGGTTGGCTCCTCTACGGCGATCACGTGCTCGTGCCTCTGGGCCCGAAGGCGCAGCGCGAGCACGGCGTCGACATCGCCGCGTTCACACTCGAGGAGTGGTCGCGGGTCGCGGACGTCTGCGCGGCCGCGCCCGCCAGCGACGAGTCCGGAATCGTGGTCAACCGTCAGATCCGGGAGTTCTGCCCGAGCTAAGCTCGGGTCCTGCACACACGCGGCGGCTCGTCGGGTCGGACCTGCGGTCCGATGCGTCTGAATCGTCTTCACGGTCTCGCCGTACAACCCGGCCGCAACCCGTCGTGTAGTCGCGGGCCCTTCCCCGTCGCGCGGTATACTTTTCCCCCTCGTGGGCCGCTAGCTCAGCTGGGAGAGCGCCGCCCTTGCACGGCCTACGGGTTCTCCGTAGACCCCCTCAAGACGCAAGAGGCGAAGCGACGCACGGTCTTGGCGCGTACAACCCGACCTGCAACCGCATCCGATTGCCGAGCATTCGGAGCTCCAGCCGGTCCTGATGGCGGAATTCATCTCATCCCACGATACCTACTGGCAGGCCACCTTCAGCGGCCTGCCGGCTCGGGCCCGCGGCGCCCTTAGTCCACCCAGCCCAGCACGACCTGGTCGTAGGACTGCGACGGGGTGCTCGAGAGGACGTTGCCGGCAACGACCGTCGTGTTCCCCTGCACGGCGATGGCGCTGCCCGAGGCATTCGAGGCGGGGTCGCCATAGAGCGCGGTCCAGCCTCCGACGCCGGCCACCGTCGAGCTCCGTAGCACGGCGAGCTGCCGAGACGCGCTGCCGACGACGCTGAAGCCGCCGGAAGAGTCGGCCGCTACGGCGGTGAACTCTACAGGGTCGTGGGCCCCCGGCCAGGTGATGTCGGCGGCGATCCTCCCCGAGGTCGTGTAGACCGTGACTGGACCGTCGTAGATGTTGCCGAGGTTGTCGGAGGCTACGCCGACCGCGACGATGCGGCCGTTCGAGGTCACGGTGACGTCCACGAAGGACTTGCCCTGGTCGCCGCCCGGCTCGAGGGCGAAGACGGTACGCCGTCCCGTGGCCGAGTAGCGCATCACGAGGCCGGCCCGGGCGTAGACCGATTCGCTCGCCGAGCCGGCCACGTAGACGCCGCCCAAGGGGCACTTGGCGATGGCCTGACCCACTGCGCCGCGGCCGTCTGGACCCGCGTAACGCCTCGACCAGACCAGTGTGCCGCACGGACTGAGCCGGACGGTCATGGATTCCCTGCCCGAATGAGCCTGGGCAGTCAGGTAGACCGCGCCATTGGCGGCGACGCACTCGTCGGCCGGCACGACCTGGAAGGGGCCGTCGTCGTACATCCACGTCCAGCGTACGTGGCCGCCCGCCGTATAGCTGACGGTGACCCAGTCGTCGCCCCGGTTGTCGGTGTTCGTCGTGCCCGAGATCGTCACGTTGCCGGCCCCGTCGACGCCGACCAGGCGGGCGAAGTCGCTCTTGTGCCCGCGTCCGTCATAGCGCCTCACCCACTTCAGGACGCCGGAACTCGACCACTTGAGGAGGATCATGTCGGCATAGTGCCCGTTGCCCGACGAGCCCGTGGTGTAGACGTCGCCGTTCGGCGCGAGCGCCATCTTTGCCGCGAAGTCGTTCCTGTGGAAGGGGCTGTCCCACCACTTCGTCCACTGCTTCACGCCATCGACTATTTTGGTGAGGCTGATGTCGGACATGCCGGAGGAGGTCTGGACGTTGCCGCACACCCAAGTGACGCCGCCGCTCGCCAACTTCACGTCGACAGCGGTGTCGTACGAGTCCGCAGCTGGTCCGTTGACCTCGACCGTCCAGGCGGGTTCCGCGAGCGGGTCCGAGGCGATGTTGCCGGGAGCCGCCCAGGCTGCCGGTACGAGGAGCAGCAGAAGGACGCCGAAGACGAGCAGCAGCAGAACCGGTCTGCGCAGTGCCATAAGCCCTCCCCCAGTTTTCGTTCCCCTCGTTCTATTCTACTCGTGGCGGACCGTCCCCTATGGGGAGGCAGGTCCGGCCCGATGACAACGTTTGCGACGGGCACGGCGTTGATGATTCGTCAAACCATGATTGGCGCGGCGCGGAGCGGAGCTGGGCGGCAATCGCAACCCGTCTGCAACCAAAGACCCCTTGCCTTGGGGGCCACGGCGGCCTCTCCGACCTCACGCGCTATACTTGTCCCCCTCGTGGGCCGCTAGCTCAGCTGGGAGAGCGCCGCCCTTGCACGGCGGAGGTCAGGGGTTCGAGCCCCCTGCGGTCCACCACCTCGCTTACGCTCAGATGCAGGGAGTTCGTGGGTTCTTGGGCGCCTCGCGACCTTCCGAAATGTCCTCGTGCAAACGCCCTGCAAACGCACCGGTCGGTCAGCGACAGCGGTCAGCGACACTCAGCGACTGCTCCTGACACTCGCAGCTGATCAAGCCGAGGACACAGGAACCGCCTCCAGAAGGCGGGGTTCGGCCGCCCTGCCACTCCTTGTCCAGCCCCGCGGTCACGCTCGGACTTCTGGGTTCGGCTTGGTGCGAACGCTGCTGAGAGCCCGCCACACGAGTGCAACCCGGCTCTTCGCGCATGTCCGCGCGAGGAGCCTGTGGATAAGTCTGATAACACTGTGCAGAACGTAGAAACAGAGCAGGGTCGGTCTATCGACCTGGAAGAGCCAGAGCCAGAGCCCGAAGGCGTGAACTGTGACGGGGAGAGCTGCCACGCGCTCGCCTTCCCCTCTACCGCCTTCGCCCCGCTGCGCCGCGCGATCGCGCCAGCGAGCGCCCCGAGCAGTGGAAGGAGGTGGGCACGAACGGGGCGCTCGACCGGCTGCTGGCCGCCTATGCCGGCAAGGTCTGCTCGGGCTGCCGGGCGGCGTTCGCCGAGTTCGAGCGGCCGCAGCGCGACGCCATCTGCGAGAAGGCGCTGGTCGCCGCGGTCGAGAGCCTCAAGGGCTCACGCGACGTGGCCTCGGTGATGCGCAAACGGCTCACTCGCGACGGCCTCGCCGAGCTGGTCGGCGACCGCGAGCTCGAGGAGCTGCGGCGCACCCGCCGCGACAAGCGCCGGCGGAGCGCCACGCAGGCGATCGGCGACTGCCTGCCGCCGGCGTTCGCGCAGCCTCCGGGCGCTGCGAAGACCTGCAAGCCCCAGGCGGTCGCATGACCGCGAAGAAATGCCCCGGAACCGGTAGTCGGGGGCCGGCCCGGGGCGGGGCACTTCAGCAAGGGGGGTCCTTCGCATTCGTGCAACCCGAGAGTAGCAGAGCCCACTAACCGAGAAGAGCCCCGGCGCCGTTGTCACCGGCCCGGGGCATGACGATCGCCTAACGAAGGAGGCAATCGCGTGAGGGACCTTAGCAACCGGCTCGGCCGGAAGAACGAGAGCAGGGGCGCCGCCGCTGGCTGCGGCCGCGGCCGGCGCCTCTGCTCCTGGAGCGGGAATGTCCACAGGGAGTCAGCATTTCGGCCCGTAGCGGCCCCATCGGTGCCACGCCAGGCGGTGCGCGCGAGCGCCCCGCCTGCCCCCGCTGCGGCTCCTACCTGCGCGCTGGCCACGCGCCGGATCCCGAGAACCCCCACGGCCTCTGCGATCCCTGCTGCGCCCTCGTCGCCTCGTGCGCGCCCTATATAGACGGGGCGCGCGAGCCGGCGCCACCCGACGTCAACCTGGTCGAGCTCGTCGCCGGCCTTGCACTCACCCACGACGCGCTGCACCCTGGCGAGCCGCTCTACCTGCGCGAGGCGCTCGCCGCCCACGGCGTCGAGGCCGATCACGTGAAGATCTGGCAGACGGTCGGCAAGCTACGGCGCCGGCACGGGCTTGTCATGAGCGGCGAGCCGCGCGAGCCGGGCTACCGAGTCGAGGACTGGCTGTGGGAGGCGAAGCGGGTGAGGAGTTCGGTCGGCGGACGCTAGTTGGCGACCTTGCTCCGGATGAGCCGTGGCACCAAGACCGGGCACTGTCGCGTCGTTCGGATGAACTCGGCTCCGTCACGTCACTCGGCTACAAGGGCCCTGCGATCCAGAGACCTTCTCTGCTATGGCGCGGGTACACGCCAGCCTGTCCTCGGCCGTCTGGTACATCCGTCCAACGGACCTAGCAAGACCGTACGTTCGGCCGATACGTCTCCCAGAAGAGGCAATGCCTTATCCCAATCTGAGTGAGGCCTGAGGTGACTGGACGGGACTTGAGGCAGCTGGGACGCCAGTCGGCCCAGCGAGCAGGACGATGAGGAACTGGGTCAATCTGGCACTGGTCGCCAGCGCGGCGAGCGTGTTCGCAGCGCAGTGGCTGGCGCCGGACAGCTTGCAGACCCTGCTCGGCGGGCTGCTTCTCGGTCTCGTGATCCTCGCGATCTCCTCGCAGAGCAGCGCTCTGCATGCCACCCTCGAAGCGGCGCATATGGCCCACCTGGAGCAGCTCGAGAGCGAGCGCCGCTACCGCGCTCTGTTCGATGCTGGCAGCGACGCCATCGTGGTATTCGCGCTCCGGGACGACGGGCAGCCGGGCGAGGTCACAGAGGCCAACGAGGCCGCGTGCCGCAGTCTCGACTATACGCGGGCGCAGCTGCTGTCGATGACGGCCGAGGACGTCTATGCACCTGAGGAGCGCAGCCTCATCAAGGCACAGTCACAGGCGCTCCGCAGCACCAACGCGCTTGTCTTTGAGGCGACGCAGCGCACTCGTCAGAACCAACGACTGCCCGTCGAGGTCAGCGCCCGGATCGTGAACATCGGCGGGCGCAGGCTGTGTCTCACCATCAGCCACAGCATTGCCGCCCAGAAGGAACGCGAGGGGGCGCTGCGCAGCCTGACCGACCTGGACGAACTCACCGGACTGCTGAATCGGCGGGGGTTCTTCGCCAAGGTCAGCGAGACCCGTCACCGGACTCGGCGCGCGGGCGCGCGGGTCTTCCTCCTCTATCTCGACGTCGATGGCCTCAAGCGCGTGAACGACGAGCTGGGTCACGCCGGCGGCGACACCCTCCTGATCGCCGCCGCCGACGTTCTCCGCCACGCCTTCCGCGAGCAGGATGTGCTTGCCCGTCTCGGCGGCGATGAGTTCGTCGCCCTGGCAGTGCTGAGCACGAACGGGGATGAACGTCTCCACCGTCAGGCAATCGAGGCGCGGCTGGACGGCGCCGTGCGGGCCAAGAGGGCCGATCTGGGCGAGGACTACGCCTTCTCGGTGAGCTACGGCAGCGTCGTCGCCTACGCCGAAGAGCTCGGGGGCATCGACGAACTCCTCGCCCTGACCGACCGGCGCATGTACGAGGCCAAGCGCCAGCGCCGACGCGGAAGGGACGCCGCCCGAGCCGTGGAGAAGGCCGTATGAGCACGACGTAGCCGCAAACGCGAGATGCCTGGTTGTCTGTCGATAAGTCCCTTGGGGCCTTTGCCCGAGGAAAGGAGCGGAGATGAAACGTCTAGTGCTCGGCCTTGCGATCGTGCTGGTGGCGGTGTCCGTCCTTGTTGCGGTGGCGGTGGGGCCAGCCGAGTCCGCCGGCGCCAAGCTCAGCCTGAAGGCCTCGACGACCTCGTGCGGTGCGGGCACCAGCGTCAAGTTCACGGCGACGAAGACGAGCGGCACGGCACCATATGCGGTCCGGCTCTACAAGAAGGTGAGCGGCTCCTGGCAGAGGGTCGCCACGCTCTCGCAGGTGTCAGCCACCCAGTACTCCGGCTACGCGACGGCAAGCCCGGCCGGCAAGAGGCCCTTCAAGGCCGCCTCCGTGAACAGCGCCGGCACCGTGCTCGCCTACAGCAACATCGTGACGATCACCGTCAAGTGATGAGGCGATTGCCAGCATCCGGGGCGATGCCCCGCGATCCGCTCCGCCGGTCGGCGGCGCGCCGCTCCACGCGTGTTGGACGACGGTGGGTCGGGACGTGCGCGTAAGGCCGGTGAGCCTCGGGAGCAAGTTCGTCCTGGCGCTGGTCGTCTGCGCCCTCGTGCCCCTGGCCGTCTTCTCCGCCGTCAACTACCTGCGCACGTCGGCCGGCCTCACCGCCATCCAGGACCGCCTCGTCGCGACCTCCACCGCTGCCGTCGTGGACGGCGTGGCCCAGCAGCAGGCGGCCGGTATCGCACCGTTCACCGTATCGGCGGACTTCGTGCGCTCGGTCTCGAGCGGCGACCGACGAGCCCTTGCGGCCGCAGCCCAGAACATCCTCGAGAGTCGCAACCTGCTGCAGGTCGACGTGCGCGCCGCAGACGGCAGCTTGCTGGCACGCGCCACCATCCTGCCCGCGCCCCGTCGCCTCGGCGTCGGCCCAGGCGAGTCTGCGTTCCAGTCTTCCTTCGGGAGACCGTGGGTGATCTCGTCGGTCGCCGGTGACGGCCTCGGGGCACGGCGGGCGGCCAGATCGGCACCGTGGTCGCGGCCGGGCAGCTCGGCGACGACGTCCTCCAGGCGGCAACGCAGCGCGCGGGCACGCCCGCGAGCGTGTATGTGGACGGACTCCTCGCGGCTTCGTCGGTTGACGGTACCGAGCGCGTCGATCAGCTCTCCGTCGCTAGGGACCGGCGCGGCGTCGGCGACCGCACGAACTACTTCAGCCCCTTGCGCGATGCGCAGGGCCGGCCCGTGGCCACCGTCGCAGTCGCCGTCCCGGTCGGCGCCTTCTCGGCGATCCGCGCTTCGATGCGGACGACGTCGCAGCTGGCGCTCGCGCTCGCGCTTGTCGCAGCGCTTCTGGCAGCCCTGTTCCTTGCCCGGCGCGTGATACGTCCGCTGCGCAAGCTGAGCTCCGCCGCCGAGGCGATCAGCGGCGGCGAGCTGCGCCAGCAGCTCCCGGTCCGCGGCGAGGACGAGGTCGCCGTCATGGCGCGCTCCTTCAACCGCATGTCGAAGCGCATCGCCGACACGGTCGGCGAACTCGCGGAGCAGATCCAGGCGCTCTCGCGTGCTCTCGCCGACCTCTCCCTGGTCGGCGAGACCCTCGCCCAGAGCCCGGACGCATCCACAGAGCTCGCAGTCGTCGCCCAGCGCGTGCGCGCGATGACCGGCAGCGACTTCTGCGGCATTCACCTGCTCGGGGAAGCGCAGTTGGGGGAGGGCATCTACGCCGGCACGGTGAACGGCTCCATGCTCGCCGTGGAGGAGCTCGTGCGCTGGACCAACGAGGCTGACCTGGTGGCGACCACCTCGACCCTCGCGCGAGACGAGCGCCTGTCGGCACTCGCGGCCCGTGGGGCGGCCGGGATCTCCAGCGTGATGGTCGTGCCGGTCGTCCACCAGGGGCGCGCCGTCGGGGCGATCAGCGTCGGCTGCGCCCGCCAGCAGAAGTACTCCCCCTCCACCGCGGCCCTGCTCAGCACCGTCGCGAGTCAGGTGGCGACGGCGCTGCGCCACGCGCAGACCTTCAAGGAGCTGGAGGCGAGCTACATGCAGACGGTCGTGGCGCTGGCCGCGGCCCTGGAGGCGAAGGATTCGTACACGGCCGACCACGCCGACACGATCGCCAGGATGGCAGTGGCGGTCGGCCGCGAGCTCGCTCTCTCCGAGCCGGAGCTGCGCCGCGTCGAGTATGCGGCACTGCTGCACGACGTGGGCAAGATCGCCGTCTCTCCCGAAATCCTCGACAAGCCCGGTCCGCTCTCGCCCGAGGAACGTGCGGTCGTGGATCGTCACACGCTGATCGGCGAGCAGATCGTCGCCCGCATCGACTACCTGCGCCCGCTGGCACCGCTCGTACGCGCCGCGCACGAGCGGTGGGATGGCCACGGCTACCCCGACCGAATCGCCGGCGAGGCGATCCCGCTGGAGTCGCGCATCGCCTTCGTCTGCGACGCGCTGCACGCTATGACCTCGGATCGCCCCTACCGGCGGCGACTGAGCGACGAAGAGGCCCTGAGGGAACTGTCAGCAAACGCCGGCAGTCAGTTCGACCCGGCCGTGGTCGCAGCGCTCCTCAAGGTGTGGCCGCAAGACGACGACGGTCTGAGTTGGGTGGCGGTGGCGCAGCAAACTAAAGGGTGTGGGGACAGCAACTAGGCATGGGGGTAGGCGGGGCCGCAGCAAAACCGCCCGCGCGCGAGAGCCCGAATCGTCTGCGCCCAAGCCGACTGGTGGCGTATGCGAGGCGTCGACACGCTCTCCCCCCCTCACAGTTCCCACGCCGTCGGCGGCCCACCGGCCTCAGTGCCCGCACGGCGAACCGCCCTCATCTCTCGCGGCCTTGCGGCTCTGCGTGCCCAACGCATCCGACGCCGGGTAGACGAATAACCTAGTCGAAGCGCGGTCCCGACCTCTATCGTCCCTGGGCCGACGTGCCGATACGGCGGGCATGATGCTCTCTCGTAAGCGCGAGCCTGGCGGGCAGCCCGCCGCCCGCCGCCCGCCGACCCGCCACATCTCCCCTGCCTACATCTTCCTGCTCATCGGAGTACCAACCGCCTTGGCAGCGGCTGCCGATGCGTTCGGGGCAGCCGAGCCTATCGCGCTGTTCGTGATCGGCCTTGCCACGCTTCTCGCCCTCCTCGGATCGGTTCACTCCCGCCACCCCTCGAAGGCTTGGCCCTGGGCTGCCATCGCGACCGCCTTCGTGCTCTTCCTGGCAGGGGCTGTCGCCCGCGCGGAGCTCGGGGTGATGGGAGATCTCACGGCCGGCCGATCACTGCTCCCCGACCTGCTGACCCTGCCGGGCTATGCTCTGCTGGCCGCCGGGCTGCTGGGCTTCGCGCGGCAGGGCATCCGAACTCGCGAGCGCCAGTCCGCGGTCGTCCTGGAGGGCCTGCTCGCCGCGCTGGCGCTGGCGGCGCTCGCCTGGGTGTTCCTTATCCAGCACCTGCTACTACAGAGCGGCATGCCGCTGTCCGTCATTCTGGTCATGATCGCGTACCCGTCGATGTCCATCTTCATGGTCGTGGTGACCCTTCGCATCATCCTCGATCCGTGCCGCGAGCGGACCCCGTCGGTGTGGCTGCTGTTCGCCGGCATGACCTTGATGTTCGCCGGCGACGTCGTCGTACCTGTTCGCCGACCTGGGCCTCGCGCAGATCCCGGCGCGCCTGCTCGATCTGCCTTACGGGCTTGCCTACCTCTGCGCGGGGGCCTGCGCGCTGCACGCGAGCATGCGGCAGCTGACCGAGCCGGGCCGGGAGCGGGCCTCCTTCGCCTCGCGCTTCCGGATCGCGCTCGTCGCCATCGCCTTGATGATTCCGGCGGGCCTCGCGCTGGAGGACCGCGCCGATGCCCTCGCCGAGCGGCTGGTGCTCTCGGTGCTGATCCTCGCCATGACCGCGACGGCCGTGCTCCGCCTAGTGCAGGCGCTGCGCGTCGCCGAGAAGTCCGAGGCGCAGCTGATCCACCAGGCGCATCACGACAACCTGACCGGCCTGCCGAACCGGCGCCTGATGGAGGAGCACCTCTCCGGCCTCCTGCGCCGAGCGCCGGTCGACAGGACCCACGTCGCCCTGCTGTATCTGGACCTCGACCGCTTCAAGCTGATCAACGACACGCTCGGGCACAGCTACGGCGACGACCTGCTGATGGAGGTCGCCGACCGGTTGCGCAGCAACGTCAGGCCGACCGATCTCGTCACGCGCATCGGCGGCGACGAGTTCATGATCGTGCTTGCACCACGTCGTCAGCGTGTCTGAGGCGGTGGAGCTCGCCAACCGGCTGCGCGCCTGCCTCGCGGCGCCCTTCGTCGCTGCGGGGCATGACCTTCTTCGTCTCGGCGAGCATCGGACTCGCCTTCGCCTCAGGGGAGGACCCGAGGGCATCGGCGGAGGTGCTCATCGGAGACGCCGACACCGCGATGTACCAGGCCAAGGATGCCGGGCGCGACGCAGTTGCCGTGTTCGACGAGTCGATGCGCACGGCGGTGACCGAGCGCGTCGAGCTGGAGCGCGATCTGCACCATGCGGTCACGCGCCGGCAACTCCACCTGGTGTACCAGCCGATCGTGCGCTTGCCTGCAGGGAACGTCGTCGGCATGGAGGCGCTGGTGCGCTGGTCCCACCCGAGGCACGGGGTGATCTCACCGGCCAAGTTCATCTCGCTCGCTGAGGAGAGCGGCCTGATCGGCGCCATCGGTGACTGGGTGCTGCAGGAGGCGGTGAGCCAGCTCGCGGCGTGGCGGCGGCAGTGGCCCGAGATGGCGTCCCTCTACGTCTCCGTCAATCTCTCCGGCGTGCAGCTGCACGACGACGGCATCGTGGAGCAGGTGGCAGACGCCCTCACCGTGAACGGTCTCGACGGGTCCTCGCTGTGCCTGGAGCTGACCGAGTCGGTGGTCATGAAGGACCCGCAGGCCGCGGCGCTCATCCTCGAGGAGCTGCGCCGTCTGGATGTCCGCATCGCCATCGACGACTTCGGCTCCGAGTACTCGTCGCTGGCCTACCTGCGCCGCTTCCCGGCCACGATGCTCAAGATCGACAAGTCGTTCGTGGACACTCTGGACGATGAGGACAGTCCTGACGCGACCCTTATCGCCACCATCGTGGCCATGGCCCGGGCGCTCGGCGTCACGACGGTGGCGGAAGGGGTCGAACGCGAGGTGCAGGCCGAGCGTCTTCGGGAGCTTGGCTGCGACGACGTGCAGGGCTTCCTCTACTCACGCCCGGTGGGGCCCGACAGGCTGCCCGAGGTAGTCGCCTCCCTGGGCCCGCAGCGGCTACGCCTCGTTACGAGCTGAGCAGCCCTCCCAGGGCCGCCCTGCCCGGGCGCACGATGTAAGGGTCAGCCGCCCGCAGGTCGGCGCGGTGGATCGCGTGCTCGAGCCCGGTGCCGCGCACGAGCACCGCGTGCAGGTCCTCGTCTTCCTCGGCCAGGCGCCGCTCCGCATCAAACACACTGCACCAGGCGGGAAGGCTCACAGTCGAGCCCAGGTAGGGGAGCGGGCTCAGGCCCTCGTACCCGGCGAAGATCAGGCGTAGCCGCCAGCGCAGGACGCGGAACACCGGCATGTCGAGGATGGCGATGAACCATTCGATGCCGCAGTGGAAGGCCGCGAGCGTCAGGGTCTGATACAAGCCCATCGTCACAAGCCCTGCAGTGGCTCCCCGCCGGTAGCCCTCGTCGACGGCCAGCGTCGCGATGTCCCATGTACACGAGCGATCGAGGGCGAGTCCGCTGCGCTCGATGAGCAGGTCCGGATGCAGGCCCCAGACGGGCTCGATGTCGTCGAGGCTCTTGAAGCCGGCGGCAGACGGCGTGAGCACGCGCATCATGCCAGCAGGCACCCGACGAAGGTGATCGATCACACAAATGAAGAAGCTGCTCCGTTCGTAGCGCCCGTATTCTCGCTCCAGCAGGTCCGGCGTGTTGCCGAAGGCCTCGAGGAAGACAGACTGCTCGAGGTGACGAGCTGCGTCTGCCCCGGGCTGGTCTGTCGCAAAGATGTACGCGCCGAAGGGCTGGGGGACGTTCCCCGGGGGGATGGCTGGGGGTAGCCGTCGCAGGCGTGAGTCAGCAGAGTCAATCAAGGCCTACGCACAATATCGTGAGACGTCGCGTGGGGGAAGAGCGAGAATTCGCATCTTGAACGGCGGACTGCCGGGGAGGCCACGGCCTCCTCGCCCCTTTTGCCTTTAGCCATCCTGTTGCCGCGTTTGTTGCCACACCCCCCGGCAACCAGCTCCAAATGGGCAACAGCCCGCCGAGCCGACCTGCCCTGACGGCCCGTTCTCAGGCTCAAACTGCAACTACTGACAGCGGTTGCGACGCGCCGAGCGGCCCTTGCACGGCGGAGGTCAGGGGTTCGAGCCCCCTGCGGTCCACCAGCTCTTCTACGCTCAGGAGCAGGCATTTCGCGCTCTTGGGAAACAGCTCCAGACCCGCCAAAATGGCCTCGTGCAAACACTCGGCTAACGAACGGTGCGGCACGCGATGTCCGTTGGCGGCACCAGACGTGACTGTGCGGCACTCCCAGCCGTCGGAACGGGAGCTCGGGCTGTCCGGTCAGGGCAGGCAGAGTCAGGCTGCTCGTAACGCCCCGTACCTCTTGAGCACCCACTGCGTCTGTTCGAGCCCAGGCTTGCCGAGCTGGCAGGCAGGGCGCAACCTGTCCGCGCCCTCAGGGGACGTGAGCGCGTCCCTCGCACTCGCGTGCACCTTGCCGGGGCCATTCTCGCACCATTCTGCCCGGGCGCCACGGAGTCTTGGCCGAGATCGTCTGACCTGCCCGGTGACCAGCGGCCACTCGGCGGGGGGCCGGGGAGCCAAGGGGCGACCACCTGTTGGGACAGACTGTACGAACGATTGACATCATATCGACGTTGTGTACAGTCGAAACAAGTTCTGGCAGGAACCGATGGAGCGCCTTCTCCGTCAGAAGGGAGATTGGCATGGCGTATCGCTTCCGCGTGAATGAGCTGACCTGCATCAACTGCGGGATCTGCATGGACCTCTGCCCCGTGCGCTGCCTCGATATGACGCGACCATCAGGCGAAGGCACCATTGCCAAGCCCTCGGAGCAGGTGACTCCGGTGCCCGGCGAATGGGGCACTCGCACCTGGATGATGCTGGCGCCCGTGCAGGTCGCAGCATGCGTGGGCTGTCAGGTGTGCGTCCACGAATGTCCCACGAGTGCGATCCACATCGAGTCCGGCGTGCCGAAAGTGAAGTACGCGTCGCGCGGCCTCGTGACCTATGTGCCGACGGGTGAAGGCTGGCAACCTCTCACCACCTATACCCGCGCGACTCCCGAAGAGCCGGGTGAGGCACCGTGGGGCGAGCCACACGCTTGGCGAGTCGCGGCGCGCGAGGAGGTCTGGCAGAGCTGGCGCAGCTGGCTGGGCGACCGCCGGGAGGACCTGCAGGCTCCCTGCCAGGCGGCTTGTCCGGTCGGGACCAATGCCGGGCTGTACGTCGGTCTGATCGCAGAAGGCAGGTACGACGAAGCTCTGCAGGTGGCGTCAGAACCCAACCCGTTCCCCGCGATCTGCGGGCGCGTCTGCACCGCTCCCTGTGAGGACGTGTGCCGCAGGGCGGAGTTCGAGGAACCCATCGCCATCCGCGATCTCAAGCGCTTTGCCATGGACTACGGCGCGCCCAAGCACCGCCAGGTCATCCCGCCCAGGCATCACTACCCGGAACCCGTGGCTATCGTGGGCGCTGGTCCTACCGGACTCAGCGCCGCCTATTACCTTGCCCGCCGAGGCTACGTGGTGACAGTCTTCGACGCCATGCCTGTGGCGGGAGGCATGATGTCGATCGGCATTCCCGACTACCGCTTGCCGCGGGCGGAGCTGAACCGCGATATCGACGCGATGCGCGATCTGGGTGTGGAGATCCGTCTCAGCACTGCCGTCGGGCGTGACGTCTCGCTGGTGGAGTTGCAGGACCGGCATCGCGCCGTCCTCCTGGCTGTGGGTGCTCAGCGCAGCCAACGGCTGGACATCCCTGGAGAAGGGGAGCTGCGCGGCGTCTCGCCGGCCACGACGTTCCTCAAGGCCTTCAACCTGGAGGCCGACACCAGACTCACCGGCGACGTCGCCGTCGTCGGCGGCGGCAGCACGGCGATGGACGCGGCGCGGTCGGCGCTGCGCGCCGGCGCGCGCGCAGTCCATGTCCTCTACCGACGTACCCGCGCGGAGATGCCTGCCCAAGCCGAAGAGGTCCGGGCTGCGCTCGCAGAGGGCGTCCAGCTCCACGAGCTCGTCGCTCCGGCCGAGATCCTCGGTGAGGCCGGAACGGTGAGTGCCGTGCGCTGCCAGCGCACTCGACTGGGCGAACCCGACGAAAAGGGGCGACGCAGCCCGGTGGTGCTTCCGGGCACTGAGTTCGATCTTCCTGCACAGAGCGTGCTGGTCGCTGTCGGTGAGGCACCGGACCCGTCCTTCTTGCCCGAAGGAACGAGCGTCGGAGTCGCGCCGTGGGGCGGACTCCTCATCAACCCGCGGACCCTGGCCACCGGCGCTACCGGAGTCTTTGCCGCCGGCGATGTCACCTATGGCCCGAGGTCCATCATCCAGGCAGCCGCGCACGGCCGGCAGGCGGCCCTGTCCATCCACGCCTACCTGCGTGCTGTGCCGCAACAGCGCATCCCTGAGCTGCCGGAAGACGAGTTTCAGACCGCGTCGACGTTGCCGCCGGGCGGCCGCTTCACACTGGACCTTCGGCCCTTGCCCCGAGAGGAGATGCCTCTCCGCGGCGCGGACGCTGCCCATGACAGGTCGGTCGAGTTCGCTCGTGGCCTGAGTGAGGAGCAGGCGCGCCGCGAGGCCGGCCGATGCCTGCGTTGCGACTTGTCCTACCTGTGTCCCGCCATCACCGTGACCGACAGAGAGGAGGTTCCAGCGACCACGGTCACCTCATGACTCTTCGTCACGTTCACGTTGGAAAGGGGTACTGTCGTGTCGGTCGTGGACCTCACGAATAGCATCATCTCAGGAATCAACGACGGCTTGGAGCAGTTCCTGGAAGGGACCTTGGTCGCCGTCCTTCCGATCATCTGGGTCGCGATAGTGGGGCTGTATATCGGTCGTCCTTACATTCTGGGGATGATCGATCGTTTCACCCTCAGGCTCGGCGCCGACCTGCTGTGGATCATCTACGTTATCCTGCGCGACCTGCTCCTTGTGGGCGGCGTCGTCCTGAGCTTCATGTTCTTCTTCCCCGACGTCGTCACGGGTAGCCAGCTGCCGATCACCGGCGGTCTCGCCTCGGCAGCGCTGTTCGGGGTGCTGCTGGTCCAGCTCGTGGGAGACCCCGACCACAACTTGCGCGATTATCGCCTCGTCATGTCTCTCGTGGGACTCGGGGCGACCCTCTACTTCGTCCCGTATGTTCTCGGCGTCCAGTTCAACGGCGTGGCTACGGGCAGTCTCAAGAGCGTCAGCGATTTCCTGGTGACGAGCAGCAACAGCAGGTTGGGCGTCGGCATTGCCTATCTCTCGATCGCTCTGCTGGCCGTCATGGGTGCGATCGCCGTCTGGTATGCCTTGCGCACCGGTGGACGTCCTGAGGCAGCAGAACTTGTGATCGGCGAAGAGGAGGGGTTGCAGCCATGACACCGGACGATGTCTCCAATGCGATCACCGAAGCTCTCCGCCAAGGGGGGCGAGGATGGCTGGTAGCCACGATCGTGGCTTTCTTGCCGGCTCTCTGGACGACGACGCTCATTCTGCACCTGGGACGACCCTACGTCGTGCGCCAGCTGCGCCGCATGGGACTGAGATTAGGTGCGGACGTCTGGTGGATGACCTACGTGCTTCTTCGCGATGCGGTGCTGGTGATCACGTTTGGCCTGAGTCTGATCTTCTTCCAGCCCAACCTTGTGGCTCACTCCGATCTGCCCATAACGGGGCCAATCTCGGCTTTGCTCTTGCTGCTGGCTCTCGCCGTCAAACTCTGGCGACGCGTCGATGACGATGTGACCGCGTATCGCCTGTGCACGGCCTTCCTGGTATCGGGTGCGACGCTCTACTTCGTCGCTCTCGTGTTCGCGGTCGAAGGGGCCGATCAGTCCTATCTGGCCAAGTTCGCCGAGAGGTTCACCAGCAGTTCGGACTCGACGGCGGCTCTGGCCATCATGTGGGTGTCGCTGGTGGGAGTCGGCCTCGTCGCAGGCTGGCTGTTCGTGCGGGCAATGAACTCCGCCACCCGTACCATGGGAAGCCGGCCGACCTCTGAGCAGACCCAGGAGCCTGAGTCGCGACCCACCGCCGAGTAGGGCCCACCGATCGCGTCTGCCATGACAAGGCGGGCCGGCGACGTGTCGAGGGCGATGTCCGCCGTCAGCGCCTTCGAGAAGGTGGTGCGGACACATCTATGGATGCCAACGGATCTGACGATCACGACTCCGTCGCGAGTGCAGAACCCGGATACCCTCGCCGTGTGTCATTCACGGGATCGGGGCAACCGCGGCCCAGGGTCCCGACGGCGACTGCTACCGATGCGGAGATTACGTCCTCGTAGGACATGTTGAACCGCCTTTCGGTGAGCTGAGCACAAGGCCCTACGGGTCGCGACGGATGAGCTAGCCCGGGAACCATCTCAGGTCCGACCGCCCATGCACAGCCATGAGGAGCCCGCGTAGGCGACGGCGCCGTCGCATAGCACGGCGGAGGTCAGGGGTTCTAGCCCCCTGCGGTCCACCACCTCGCTTACGCTCAGAAGCAGGCATTTTGTAATCCTCGTGACCACCTCTGATCCCGCCGAGATGGCTCGTGCAAACGCTCGGCCAACGAACCGATATCTCCCGAACGCTGCTCGGCTTGCGAAGACGAGCCTCAAGCTCGCCTGGCATCCTGCAGGTTCGTTTCCGCGTCGACCCCGTCCAGAAACGCAGCCACGACTGCCGCGTAGCGCTCCGGCTCCTCCTCGTGAGCCATGTGGCCGGATTCCTCGAAGATCTCGAGCTTCGCCCCTTCTATCCCGTCGACGATGGTTTGTGCACACGACGGCGGAATCTCGTCGTAGCGTCCCACGGTCACCAGTGTGGGGATAGCGATGCGACCGAGGTCGGCAGTCCGATCCCAGGTGCGCAGTGGTCCGACCACGTCGAACTCCGTAGGCCCGTTCATGGTGAGGTAGATCTGGTTGGGCAACTGGCTCATGCTCTTCACGACGCAGTCCGGCCACGGGTCGAGCAGGCAGAGGTGCCGCCGGTAGAACTCCATTACGGCCTCTTGGTAGTCGGGGTCGTCATACGCCTCCAGCTCGCCGAGCCGCAGCAGCGTGCCGCGCCAGGGATCCGGCATCTCCTCGATGAGCCGGCGCGCCGCAGCGACGAACTGCGGCATGCTCGCCGACGTGGACGCCAGCACCACGCTGTCGACGCCCTCGGTGCCGCGGGAGAGGTACTCGATGGACAGCCACCCGCCCCATGATTGTCCAAACACGTGGCATTGCTCGAGGCCAAGCTGCCGGCGAACATCGTCGAGTTCCGTGCAACACCGGTCGAGCGTCCACAGTGAGGGGTCGTCTGGCGTCTCGGACCGGCCGCAGCCGAGCTGATCGTACACGACCACGGGCCGGCCGACGGCCATGCGCTCCGCGAACGGCTCGACGTAGTACGAGGCGGCGCCGGGACCGCCGTGGAGGACCAACAGTGGGCAGCCCGGCCCCTGCCCGATGCGGCGGTACCACACGCGTCCGCCGGTGACTGCGATCGTACCCGAGCGTTCATGCATGTCAGTCTTCTCCGCGGGTGGGGGACCCCGGTCTCGCGCCCAGGAACACGCATTAGTCCAGCTCGCGGTACGCGCGCATTTCCCACGATGCTCAGGCGCGAAAAGCTCGTCCTTTTCGCCTTTCGCCCGAGGCTGCGGCCGGTGTCTTTGCGGTTCCATTCTTCAATCCGAGCGCCCGGCGGTCAATGGAGCAGCGCGTGGCACGAAAGCTGGAGCACGGTCGTGGCAGCACCCTTGTCGGTGCGGAAAGCCGATGCTAACCTTATTGGCTCCACGGGGGGAACAGACTTCGTGCACTCTCGAACTTGTGTGTCTGGCCGGCGACGGAAGGAGCGGCAATGAGGGCTTGCAAGCGGCTGGGCAGGGTGGCCGGCTTGACGGCGGTGCTCGTCACGGCGCTCCTGCTGACGGCATCGTGTGGCGGCAGCAGCGGCGGCAGCGGTGGTAGCAGCACCGCCGCCTCGCCCTCCGGCTCGCCGATCACGGGCGGCGACCTCGTCTTCGCGCGCACAGGCGACGTCATCACCACCGACCCCGCCGCCATCGCGGACAACCTCTCAGGCTGGGTCAACGAGCAGCTCTTCGAGACCTTGTACACGGTCGACAACGACGGCAAGAACGTCCATCCGTACCTTGCCACTAACTACACGCTTTCTCCCGACAAGCTCACGTGGACCTTCACCTTGCGGGACGGCGTGAAGTTTTCGGACGGCACGCCACTGACGGCGGACGACGTGGTGTTCTCCATCGACCGTGCCCGCAAGAGCACGACAGGCCTCGGCTACATCGACGTCGCCATCAAGAACGTGACCGCCCCGGACGCCTCGACAGTGGTGATCACCACGAAGTACCCGTGGGCGCCGCTCCTCGCAGACATCTCGCTTCTCACGAACGGGATCATGCCGAAGGACTTCGGCGGCAAGACCGAGGAGGAGTTCTTCGCGGCCCCCGTCGGTACCGGACCGTTCATGCTCGAGACGTGGAAGAAGGGCCAGTCCTTCAAGGTGGTGCGCAACCCCAACTACTGGCAGACCGGCAAGCCATACCTCGACAGCATCGACTTCACCAGTGTGCCGGACGACAACACCCGTTCCCTTCAGCTGGAGGGCGGCCAGGCGAACATCAACATGTCACCGCCGTTCTCATCCATCAGCAGCCTCAAGACCAAGCCGGGCATCGTCGTCACCATGTTCCCCGCCACACGCGTGGACATGATCCTGCTCAACGAGAAGTATGCCCCACTCAAGGACGTCCACGTCCGCGCGGCCATCAACTACGCGATCGACCGCAAGGCGCTCGTCTCGGCAGTCCTCTTTGACAACGGCCAGCCGGCCAACTCCTACATGCCGCCGACGTTGCTCTACTACGACGCTAGCTTGCCCGAGCAGGCGGTCGATCTCACGAAGGCCAAGGAAGAGCTGGCCGCCTCCGCGTACCCCAACGGCTTCGATGTGGAGTTCCTTTCCAGCAACCTCTCGCAGGACACGTCCATTGCCCAGATCACGCAGCAGGCGCTGGAGCCCCTGGGCATCAAAGTCAAGGTCCGCACTATCGACCAGAACCAGATCTTCACGACCCAGGGCAAGGGCGACTATCAGATGTCCATCGACTACTGGACCATGGACATCCCCGACCCCGATGAAGACACGCAGTGGTTCCTGAACCCCGACGCCGGCGGCGACTGCTACTTCACGTACTACAACAATCCCACCATGACCAAGATGGTGACCGACGCCGCCAAGGAGTTCGACGCGACCAAGCGAGAGGCGCTGTACAAGCAGATCCAGCAGCTGGCGAACCAGGACCTGCCGCAGCTGTACCTCTTCTACTCGCCCTTCCCCTACGCGTACTCAGACAAGGTGCAGGGCTTCTTCGTCACGCCTCTGGGCAACATGCACCTCGAGGACGTGTGGCTGAGCAAGTGAGACAGGCGGGCCGCGCGGCGCAGTATCGCGGCCCGCACCGCGTACTCGTGCAGCAGCGCGCGGGGTCGGCTCCGGCCGACCCCGCGCGCTGCCGTCGCGCCGCCTCCCGATGAACATCACCGCCTATATCATCAAGCGCGTCCTGCTCGCCATCCCCACGATCCTCGGCGTCACCATCCTCACGTTCTTCATGATCCACATGGTCCCCGGTGACCCGGCCAGGAGCCTCCTCGGGCCCCGCGCCACGCCCGAGCTCACCGCGCAGCTTCACCACGAGTGGGGTCTGGACAAGCCGCTCCTGACGCAGTACGGCCTGTACATGAGCCGTCTCGCCCGCGGCGACCTGGGGAACTCGTTCTTCTACCAACTCCCGGCCAAGACTCTGATCAAGGAGCGCACGGGAGCCACTCTCCTGCTGCTCGTGACCGCCACGCTGCTCACGGTGATCGTCACGATACCTCTCGCGCTGCTGGCCGCCATCAGACGCGACAAGGCCGTCGACCACGTGGTCCGCAGCGTCCCCATCGTGACGATGGGCATGCCCTCGTTTTGGGTGGGCATCATGCTCATCCTGGTCGTCTCCCTCAGGCTTGGCATCCTGCCCGTGGGCGGGTATGGGGAGAACCTGCCGGGGCACCTCCAGTCGATCATCCTCCCCGCCATCACCATCGCCCTCGCCATCAGCCCGATGACCATACGCAGTCTGCGCACCAGCATGATCGACGTGCTGGAGGCCGACTACATCCTCACGGCCAAAGCCAAAGGCGCCTCGTCCTCACGCGTGCTGTCCCGGCATGCCCTGCGAAACGGCCTCATCCCCATGATCACCGTGCTCAGCGTCAACATCGGCTGGCTGGTGGGCGGCACGGTGGTCGTCGAGCGCGTCTTCGCCATCCCCGGCATCGGCGGACTCATGCTCGACGCGATCGGGAACCGGGACTTCGCCATCGTCCAGGCGATCACGCTGGTGCTCGCCGTGTTCGTCATCTTCGTCTACCTCGTCGCGGACGTGAGCTACGCGCTCATCGACCCGCGAGTGAGGCTCAGTTGAGCGCCGTCGCACCGGACGGCGGCGCCCAGACGCTCGGTCCGGACCTTCCACTCGCGGCGATGCCGGTCGGAGAGGGATTCCGCACCCGTTGGTACCGCAACAAGTCCTTCGTCGCAGGCCTCATCATCGTCGGCGTGGTCATCGGCCTGTGCACCTTCGCGCCCTTGCTCACGCCCTACAGCCCCACCCAGCAGGACCTGACGAACGTCCTGCAGCCGCCCTCGGCCCAGCACTGGCTGGGTACCGACCAGCTCGGCATCGACATGTGGTCACAGCTGCTCTACGGCGGCAGGACCGACCTGCGCATCGCCTTCCTGGCCGTGATCCTGCCGTTCATCCTCGGCACGACGCTGGGCTGCCTCGCCGGCTACTACGGGCGGGCCGTGGACATCGGCGTGATGCGCGCCGTGGACATCGTCGTGGCCTTCCCCTTCTACGTGCTGATCATCGCGCTGGTGTTCGTGTTGGGACAGGGCGAGCGAGGCATCTACATCGCCATCACCATCGTGGGCTGGGTGTCCTACGCGCGCATCCTGCGCGGTGAGATCCTCGTGGCCAAGCAGCAGGACTACGTACTGGCCGCGAAGGCGACAGGCTTCAAGGCGCCGCGCATCATCGTGCGGCACCTGCTGCCCAACACGATCACCCAGGCCATCACCTTCGCCACCTCGGACGTGATCCTGGACATCCTCGCCATCGTGACCCTGGGCTATCTGGGCCTCGGCGTGCCGCCGCCCATACCGGACTGGGGCCGCATGATCTTCAACGGCCAGCAGTTCCTCACCACGCAGTGGCAGCTGGCCACCTTCCCTGGCCTCGCGGTGGTCATCACCGGTATCGGCCTCGCCCTGCTTGGGGACGGGCTGTCCGACCTGTTGAGGCCCGAGTGATGGCCGAGTTGCTGCGGGTCGAGGACGAGGTGGTGGACATCCGCACGCGGCGAGGGGTGGTCCGCGCCGTGGACCGAGTCTCGTTCACCATCGCCACCGGCGAGGCGCTGGGGCTGGTGGGCGAATCCGGGTGCGGCAAGACGACCACCATGCGCACCATCCTCGGCCTGCTGCCGCACAATGCCACCTGCAGCGGCCGAGTGCTCTTCGAGGGGGAGGACCTCCTTGACACGCACAAGGACACCATGCGCCGCCGTCGGGGCAAGTCGATAAGCATGATCTTCCAGGAGCCCATGACGGCGCTGAACCCGGTGATGCGCGCCGGTGACCAGATCGCCGAGGCCATCCGCATCAACCTGAGCTACGGCGGCGGGAAGTCGCGCCGCGAAGCGGTCGAACTGATGCGCCGCGTCGGCATCCCCGACGCCGAAAGGCGGTATCGCGCGTACCCGCACGAACTGTCCGGCGGCATGCGCCAGCGCGTGATGATCGCCATGGCCCTCTCGTGCCACCCGCGTCTCGTACTTTGCGACGAGCCGACGACCGCGCTGGACGTGACCGTCCAAGAGCAGATCCTCAGCATCCTCGCCACCATGCAGCGCGAGGAGGACCTGAGCATCCTGTACGTCACGCACGACCTGGCGGTGGTGGCCGAACTGTGCGACAAGGTCGCCGTGATGTACGCCGCGCGCATCGTGGAAATCGGCACGGTGGACCAGGTCTTCCGCAGGCCCCGGCATCCCTACACGCTGGGACTGTTGCGGTCGATCCCACGCTTCGAAAGCGTGCAGCAGACCCTGCGCCCCATCCCGGGAGCCCCGCCCCAACTTCTGAACCCGCCGCCGGGTTGCCGCTTTCACCCGCGGTGCCCCTACGTGCAGGACGATTGCCGCCAGGGCGACTTTCCACTGCTGCCGATGGGAGACGATCACTCGAGCGCCTGCATCCACTCAGAGGTGTGCGTCGAGGCCACGCGCGCGGAACCGGTGATGAGCGATGGCTGAGGTCCGCGAGATCACCGGGTCGGAGGGGCCGCTGGGTGCGCCGGCCCGGCCGCAGCTCGAAGTGCGGGCGCTGCGCATGTACTTCCCGCTCAAACGCACGTTCGCCGCACATCTTCGCGGCGAGCCCAGGGAGACGGTGAAGGCGGTCGACGATGTTGACCTGCTGGTGTACAAGGGTGAGGTGCTCGGCCTCGTGGGCGAGACCGGTTGCGGTAAGTCTACACTGGCCCGCTGCGTCGCCGGCCTCTATCAGCCCACCGTCGGCGAGATCTTCCTGGACGGACAGCCGCTCTCGGCAAGGCGCGACACGGTCTTGCGGCGGCGCATCCAGATGGTCTTCCAGGACCCGTACTCGTCGCTGAACCCGCGCATGACGGTGAGCCAGACCGTCGGCGAGATCCTCCATGTGCACGGCAAAGTGCCACGAAAGGAGGTGGCGGCGGCCGTGGACGGACCGCTGGCCCTGGTGGGCTTTCCCACCGGCCAGAAGGACACGTACCCGCGCAGCCTCTCAGGCGGCCTGCGCCAGCGAGTAAGCATCGCTCGCGCTCTTGCCGCGGGTCCGGAGATCCTGCTCGCCGACGAGCCGGTCTCCGCCCTCGACGTCTCCGTGCAGGCGACCATCCTCAACCTGCTCGACGACCTGCGCAGACGCCTGGGACTCACGATGCTGCTCATCACGCATGACATGGCCGTGGTGCGTCATCTCTCGGACCGCGTCGCCGTGATGTACCTGGGTCGCATCGTCGAGAGCGCGCCGTCAGAGGAGCTCTTCACGAACCCGCGGCACCCGTATACGGTGGCCCTGCTGAGCGCGGTACCCCAACTGGAGCCCGGCCGCGGCGTGCCCCCTCCGGCGGTGACCGGCGACCCGCCGAGCCCCATCCGCCTGCCGAGCGGCTGCCGGTACCATCCGCGCTGCCCCATCGCGGGGGATGTGTGCAGGAACGATGACCCTCAGCTCGTGGTCGGATCGTGGCACTCGGGCCACGCGGCCGCGTGCCACTTCGCGGACCGCGTCGACCAGCTCGCGACCGCGACCAGGGAGCAGCGAGCGGGCAGGCGGCCGGCGCCTGACCGAGGGGCCTGACGCCGGACGTCAGAACCAGCCGGCCGCCTCCAGGCCCTGCCGCATCAGCTGGGCGCTCGGGCCGTCTCCCCGGGAGACCGACACCGGAACGCTCGCGCCGACCGCCTCGGCCACGCGCGCCACGCCGTCGTGCGCGAAACCCGGGCACAGGTTGACGGACTGCACGCCGTCCTCCTGCACGAGCGTACGACTCACCTCGGCGGCTTGGGCCTCGTCGGGCACGAACGCCACGACCAACTTGTAGAGGCTGGTCTCCAGGACCGTCTGGTCCCTTCCGGCGTCGGCATCGGGCACGAGCGCGATGAACGCTTCTGTGAACGGCATGGGGGCCTCCTTCGCACATCCGTGGCGGGAGCGGGCCGCTTGCGCCCGGCGCATCGCGGTCGGAGACCGCGGGCACGCGACGCGAGAGTAGCGCTATGGAACGAGTGTGACCAGTCCCGGGCGGGGACTTTCGTGCACGCATACGGCAAACGAACGGGGCATCTCCAGGTGGCTGGTGGCGACACGCTGTGGCACTCCGGGCGTGACTTACGCGCTCGAAACCGCACTCGATGACCCTAAGCAGCACCTCTTAGCATATTCGATGATACGCTTGCACGGCGGAGGTCAGGGGTTCGAACCCCCTGCGGTCCACCATCCGCTTACGCTCAGGAGCAGGGATTTTGTGCTCGTCAGGACCTACCAATGACCCGCCGAAATGGCCGAGTGCAAACGCCCTGCAAGCGCACAAGTCGGCCAGGGACAGCAGTCAGCGACACTCATGTGACAGCTCCTATCACTCGCAGCCGGCTAAACCGAGGACACAGGAACCGCCTCCTGAAGGGGGAGGTCACCCTTCCGGAAGCGGGCATCGCCTAGTCTTCGCCTCTGCCATCTGCTAGAAGGACGCTTGCGGAGATAGCACTCGTTGGGGGGACGATGAGCAGTGAGACCCAGATCCTGGATGCGCTGAACTCAACGCAAGGTCCGATCTGCGATGACTGCATCACCGCGGTCGTGGGCTGGAACAATCGCCAGCAGGCGCACTCCGTAGGCTCCATGATGGCGGAAAGGGACACGATCATACGAGCGCACGGCGTCTGTTCGCGCTGCGGGCGCCGCAAGATCGTGAACGGGCTGCCGTTGGGGGCTGTGGAGCAGGTGGGGCTGCAGCCCGCCGACATGCCCGTCGACAAGAAGACCAGGATCGCCGACCTGCTGCGAGACGGGCAGCTGGGCCGTGAGGCAATTGCCGCTGAGGTAGGCGTGTCTCCCGGCGTTGTCAGCGCGGTCAAGGCCCATGTTCCGATGGGCGCATACTCAGGCTCGGATACCCGGGCCGATGAGCTGGCGGAGACGTCCGAGGTGACCTTCGGCCTCGAGCGCGACCTGCAGAGCGCCCTTCGGTCGAACATCGAGCAGCTTGAGGCCGGTTTGAAGGTCACAGATGGCGGAGCCGAGCGCATCACCGATGCGGGGCGCATCGATATCACCGCCGCGGACGCGGAAGGTGCCACCGTGATCATCGAGCTCAAGGCTGGCACGGCTGCGCCTGCGGCCCTGACGCAGCTGCTCGCGTACATGGGGGCCGTAGCCGAGCAGGATGAGACGGACGTTCGAGGCTTGCTGGTGGCCGGCGAGTTCCACCCGCTCATCGTGTCCGCTGCCAAGGCGATCCCCAACGTGCACCTGCGCCGCTATCGCTACAACTTCATGTTCGAGGCGGTGGAGTAGGCGCTGCTCGACGACATATGTTGGCTACCGCCTGACGCTCGTCGTCTGCGGCACCGCTGCCCGGAAGCACTCGGGTCAGCTCAACCAGTACGACGCCGGATCGTGCCTTGGCGTGGGATATTCCTCGATTGCGCAAGAGACAGGGCCACGTCTCGAGATGGGAACGCCGCACTCCTGGATTGAAATCCGAGTAGGAGAGGCCGCAGCCGAGTCCTTCGCACTCCAGGGCTGCTGGGCCGTCTCTTCACGTCTAACGCCTCAGGTCCGCTGCCTATTGGCCAGCCCAAACGTTGCTAGCCTTGCACCATCAGTCGTGAGCGTTCAGCGGTCCTCGTCAGGTTCTGCCGCTCGGGCCGCTTCAGGGCTTGCCTTTCTTGTCCTTGCCCTTGGCCTTCCCTTTGGCCTTACCGTTGTCGCCGCCAGAGCCCTGACTGCCGGCTGCCCCGGATGGTGTGCGGTCCGCCGGGGAGCGCGTCGCAGACGGGGAGGGCGTGGCCGTCGCAGGGCGCGGCGTGACGGAGGACGGCTCGGCGGACGTCATCCCCTGTGCACCGCCACCGGGAGCGGCGGCGGGCGAGCCGTTCCTGGTCGTGTCGAGAGCGGCCGCCGCAATGGCGATCACCCCTGCGGCCACGAGGACTGCCACCAGGGCCCAGAGCCAGCGTGGCCGGCGCCGGCCCGGAGTGCCGAAACCCGCTCCTGCGCCGCGACCGCCGCTCCTGCTTTTGCCAGCCTCGACATGGACCGGATGCATGACGGCCGTGGCACTGCGTCCGGGCGCGGTCGTCGCATCGCCGCGGGCCGGCAGGGCGACGGTGAGGGAGGCCCCGGTGTCCGGCTCGCCGGCGATGAGCCGCGTACTCACTCCTGCAGAGACGCTGAGATCAGGATTCGTCAACGCGGCGATCAGTGCCGCTCGCGCCGCGCCCGCGGGCACATCGACGCCTGTTCTACCGAGTGCCTGTCGCATCTCGTCCGCCGAGGCGAAGCGGTCTTCGGGGCGCTTGGCCAGGGCTCGGAGGACAAGGGCTTCGAGGGCCGGCGGCAGACCGTCGCGCAGCGACGAGAGCGCCGCCGGCGTCGCGTTGACGTGTTGCGCCGCGACCGCCGTAGCCAGATCGCCGATGAACGGCGGCCTGCCGCTGAGCATCGCGTACAGCACGCATCCCATTGAGTACAGGTCCGACGCCGGCGTCACAGGCTGGCCTCTCGCCTGTTCCGGGGAGAGATACGCGGCCGTGCCAGCGATCGACCTCGTCTGCGTGCCGGCGCTCGGTCCGAAGGCGCGAGCGATCCCGAAGTCGGTCACCTTGGCCACTCCGCCACGGGTGAGCATCACGTTGCCGGGCGAGACGTCGCGGTGTACGAGGCCGGCACGATGCGCAGCAGCCAGAGCGTTCAACACGTCGTCGGTGATAGCCAACACCTGCGGCACCGTCAGGGGGCCGCGCTCGCGCAGCAGCTCCGCGAGCGAAGGGCCGTCGACGAGTTCCATGACGATGAAGTGCTCGCCCGCGTCGACGCCGGCATCGTGGACCACGACGACATTCGGGTTGCTCAGTGAAGCCGCCGCTCGCGCCTCCCGACGAAAGCGCGCGAGGGACCGGTCCTCTCCGCCGAGACGCCCGGCGAGCACCTTGATGGCGACGTCTCTGTCGAGGACTCGGTCACGGCCCCGGTACACCTCCGCCATCCCGCCGCGGCCCAGTGGGCCTAGGATCTCGTACCTCCCGGCCAGCACCCTTCGTTGCGCTGCCTCGCTCATACTACTGAGCGTTCCCGCGTGGATGCCGGATGCGCGGTGACTGTGTGAATCGGACGGTCCTCGTAGAGGGAGGAAAGACCCACTCCAAAACGGTGGCCCGGAATAGTCGCCGTGCGCACGGGTCAACGATGGCTCGCTATGCGTCGGCTCCGCGCCGGTCGGCGACGAGGCCGACTGAATCGCTAACGGCGCGATCGCTCCGATGGTCTCGCGTGTCGCGTACCCTCCCAGGGCGGTTGGCGGAGCCCCTGAAGCCCTCATCGTTTAGCTCGGCGGGCGAGAGTACCGACCGGCTCATGGCGCCTCCCCGGCGGGTCGCGGCCCCCAGCCGCAGTTCGAGCACCAGCCCGGGGCGCCGATCGGTCTCGCGCCTCCCGGCCCAATGTCGACCAGGGCCAGGTCGGTGAGGCCGGCGACCGCGAGCGCCAGAGTCTCCGGGGCTATGTCGCCTCGCAGCTCGCCGCGAGCCATTCACCGATGGTCGCCGCGAGCTCGCCGAGGAGCGGCTCCTCCGCCCTGATCACCTCGGGGTAGAGGCCGGGCGTGCCCATCAGGCACTCGCGCACGAGGACAGTGCGGCCGATTCTCCTCGTGCTGCTCTTCACCTACGCCTTCGGGGGCGCCGTCAGCCTCCCGTGGCCCACTACGTCGACTACCTGCTGCCGGGCGTCTTCGTGCTCGCCATCGGCTTCGGAGCCTCGCAGACCGGCGTGGCCGTGGCTGAGGACCTGACCAACGGCATGCTCGACCGCTTCCGCTCCCTGCCCATCGCGAGCGGCGCCTACCTCACAGGGAGGGTGGCCGCCGACGCCGTGCACAACCTGTTCGTCGTGGGCCTCATGATCGGCATCGGCCACGCCATCGGCTTCCGCTTCCACGCCGCCTAGGCCGGCTATCCGGCGCCGTCGCGCGCGAGCCTCGTCGAGGTCATCGCCGGTTTCATGCTCGCCCACGACGCCGTGCATCCCGACAAGCCGCCCTCCTGCGTGAAGCGCTCGCCGCCCGGGGTCGAGGCCGGTCACGGAAGACATGGCCAGACGGTTGGCAAGCTGCGGCGCCGGCGCGGCCGCCTCACGCTCGCGCTCGGCCGCGACCGCCCTTCCCTCCGCCGCCTCGGCCCGCTCTGCTCCCGCAGCGCGAAGCCGGCGAGCCAGGGGATTACGCCGACGGTCGTGAAGACGATGACCGCTGTGACGCTGAAACCGGCCGAGACGCATCCAGTCGCCTACAAGTTGGTCGTGCCCGGCTCAAATGGCAAGGAGTACTTCCTCTTCGAGAACCGGCAGAGCATCAGCTTCGACGAGGGTCTGCAGTACTTCTACCGCTTCAGCCCGGACGGCGACATCCTGTCCCTTCCGATCCACGGGATGACCGTCTACCACGTGGACGACTGCGTCTTCACGCTCAACTACTGGCTGCCGAACGAGGCCGAGAACTGGAAGGAGTTCCGCTCGGAGGGCAGGCGCAAGGCACCAAACGGCGCGAACCACCACGCGATCTCGGTGGTGCAGGCCGACGACAACTGGGATCTGGAGCACGCGGGAACGGGGCGACCCGGGCGACACATCTCCCGGGTACTGGAACGTGACGAGGCTCGGCAACAAGACACTGCCCAACACGAGCAGCTACTACTTCTTGCTGGGTAACCAGCCCAGGTCGGCTACTCGGGCGTCACCGCGAGCAACATCAAGGAGACCGGCGTCAACGTGACGACGACGCTGTCGTTCCGGCCGGTCAAGTAGCAGGAGGCGAAAGGGGGACCGCTGGCTGCGACCAAAGCGCCGATCGAGTCGAAGGCTCGCGGCCGGCCGTTTGCCGAGCCCTCGTTTCGAGGCATTGCTAAACCTCAGTCACGCTCGCCTGAGTTCGAACGCATGCGCCTCCAGAAGGCGAAGGTCAGCCTACCTAGTGTCCGTCTCGCGCATCTGATAGAAGGATGCGAGGACGACAGCGATCGCTGTGGGGCGATGAGCAACGAGACTCAGATCCTGGACGTGCTGGCGTCGGCGGGCGGCCCGCTCTGCGACGACTGCGTCGCGACGGTCGTCGGCTGGAGCAGTCGCCAGCAGGCGCACGCCGTGGGCTCCGAGATGGCAGAGAGGGGCGCCATCGTACGTGCGATTGGCTTCTGCTCGCGGTGTGGGCGCCGCAGGATCGCGAATGGGCTCCCTCTGGCAGTCGTTGGACATGAGAGATCGCAGACTGCCGACAACCCCGATGAGCAGAGAGCCCGGATCGTCGAACTGCTGCGAGACGGACGGCTGGACCGCGAAGGGATCGCCGCCGAGGTCGGCGTGTCTCCAAGCGTGGTCAGCGCAGTCGAAGCCTACGTGAAAATGGGCACCTACGCAGGCCGCGACCGCGACGTGGGGAAAGACGAAGTCGCGGAGGCGTCGGAGGTGACCCTCGGCCTCGAACGTGACCTCCAGGTGGCTCTTCGCGCGGACATCCAGCAACTCGAGACCGGTCTACGCATCGTCGACGACGGCCACGAGCAAATCACCGATGCCGGCCGCATCGACATCACGGCGCAGGACGCGGACGGCGTCACGGTGGTCATCGAACTGAAGGCAGGCACGGCGGCGCCGGCGGCGCTCACCCAGCTCCTCGCCTGCATGGGCGCTGTGGCCGGGCAAGATCAGTCGGCGGTCCGCGGCGTGCTTATTGCCGGCGACTTCCACCCACGTATCGCCTTCGCGACCCGGGCGACGCCAAATGTCCAGCTGGTGCGGTACCGTTACATGTTCACCTTTGAAGCAGTGGAGTAGCGTCCGTGCTGGATGACCTTCTTAGGGAAGGGCTCAGACTTGTTGTCTGCGGCACAGCCGCCGGCAAGAAGTCCGGGGAGATCAAGCAATACTACGCCGGGCACGGAAACAAGTTCTGGCGGACTCTCTGGGAGGTTGGCCTGACGCCACGTCGCCTCGAGCCGGCCGAGGCAACGTCACTCCTCGACTTCGGCGTCGGTCTGACCGACCTCGTGAAGGGTCAGTCCGGTGCGGACAGCACCATCGACTTTGCTCGCGGTGGTCGCCGTAGCTTGCGCGAGAAGACAGAGTCGCTGCAGCCGGCGGTGCTGTGCTTCAACGGAAAGCGGGCGGCGCAGGAGTTCTTCAAGAGGAAGGCAGTCGACTACGGTCTTCAGTCAGGACGCATCGGGCAGACTCGCCTCTTCGTGGCGCCGTCGACGAGCGCCGCTGCGAACGGCTCATGGGATCTGGAGCGTTGGCGAGATCTCGCCGCGATCGTGAGGGCCGAGGGGAGCGATCGGGAGGGGTAGGCATGGCCGGCAGTACCGTGAAGTCGCGAGGAGGAAGACCCAGCAAGGCCGGACCGTCCTCTTGGTGGAGAGCTGAGCGGCATCGGCGATCGACGGGGCTGCCGGTCCCCCACCGAGGCTGAGCAATCTCACGCTCTTGGCCGCACTCCCAGGCGCTCAACGACACTTGTTGGCACACCAACGGATGCGCTTGCACGGCGGAGGTCAGGGGTTCGAGCCCCCTGCGGTCCACCCCCGATCCCGTCGTGATGTCATTGAACTCGAAGCTCAGCCGGCGCAGGCCGCCCTCATGATCGTGGGCCACGACGATTGCGCGGAGCGCATCCCGATCACCCTGCAACGTGACGGCCGCACACGCGCCGGGCGTTGATGCCACTCACGGGCTTCATCCGAGGCCGTGCGCACCCTGCGCCGGTGCGCCCAACGCCGGCCATCCTTGCTCGTTTCTGCGCGGTTTGGCAGACTATCGCTCAAGAACGATAGAAAGGACGGCGTGCCATGACGCGCATCACCTTCATCGGCGCCGGGAGTGTGGAGTTCACGCGTAACCTCCTGGGCGATGTCCTCGCCTTCCCCGAGCTCGCTGACGCCGAGATCGTCCTCCACGACATCGACGCGGACCGGCTTGCCACGGCCGAGGCCATGGCCCGCTGGACGAACGACGCCGTCGGGGCTCGGGCGCGCATCGCGGCTCATCTGGATCGGCGCCGGGCTCTCGAAGGCGCCGACTTCGCCATCAACACCATCGAGGTCGGCGGCATCGCCGCCACGCGGCGCGACTTCGACATCCCGAGGAAATACGGGCTGCGGCAGACCATCGCCGACACGTCCGGGGTGGGGGCCGTGTTCCGCGCTCTGCGCACCATCCCCGTCATGGATGGCGTCGCGGCCGACATGGCCGAGCTGTGCCCCGGCGCCCTGATGCTCAACTACACCAATCCCATGGCGATGAACTGCTGGGCCTGGTACGAGCGCTGGCCCCAGGTCCCCATCGTCGGCCTCTGCCATTCCATCCAGAACACGAGCCGTCAGATCGCCGAGTACGTCGGCGTGCCGCCCGAGGAGATCGCCTTCCTCGGCGCCGGCGTGAACCACATGAGCTGGGTGCTGCGCGTCGAGCACGAAGGCAGGAGTCTGTATCCGGCACTGGACGCGGCCATCGCGGACGACCCCGACGGCCTCGGCCGCCACGTCCGCGTCCAGATCTACCAGCGCTTCGGCTACTTCCCCACCGAGTCGAGCGAGCACTTCGCCGAGTACGTGCCGTGGTTCATGCGCGACGACGAGGAGATCGAGCGGCTGCGCATCCCGGTGGACGAGTACATCCGCCGCAGCGAGGAGAACCTGGAGATCTACGACGAGGAGGTGCGGATGCTGGCCGCCGGCGAGCCCTTCGAGCTCGAGCGCAGCCAGGAGTATGCCTCGCTCATCATCCATTCCATGGTCACCGGCCAGCCGCGGACCGTGTACGGCAACGTGCGCAACGCGGGCCTCATCACGAACCTGCCCCAGGGGGCCTGCGTCGAGGTACCCTGCCTCGTCGACCGCGCCGGCCTGCAGCCCACCGTCGTCGGCGCGCTCCCACCGCAGTGCGCGGCGCTCGACCGCACCTTCCTGAACGTCGTTGAGCTCACCGTCCGCGCGGCCCTCGACGGCGACACCCGCCACATCCTGCAGGCCGTGCTCCTCGACCCCAACGCAGCCGCCACGCTCTCGCTCGCCCAGATGCGCGACCTGGTTGAGGAGTTGCGCGCCGCCCATGGCGACCTGCTGCCGGAGCCGCTGCGATGACCGCAGACCGGCCGCTTGACCTGCTGGTCGTCGGCGACGCCAACCCGGACGTCGTCCTCAGCGGCGTGCCCGACGCCATCGCCTACGCGCAGGTCGAGCAGCTGGTCGACACCGGGACGCTCACGGTCGGGGGCTCTGCGGCCATCCTGGCCTGCGGCGCGGCTCGGCTCGGCCTTCGCGCGGCGCTGGTGAGCGTCGTCGGCGACGACGGCGCCGGGCGCTTCATGCTGGACCAGCTGCGCCGACGAGACGTGGATGTGGCAGGCGTGCACCTCGGCAAGGGCCTCGCCACCGGACTGACCGTGCACCTCATCACGGACGAGCGGGTCGGCCGCGCGATGCTCACCTTCCCCGGCTGCATCACGGCGCTCGACGACCAGATGGTGCCGCGGGAGCTGCTGCGCTCGGCACGGCACGTCCACGTGAGCTCGTTCTTCCTGCAGCCACTGCTGGGCGCCGGGCTGCGCGGCCTCTTCGAGGCCGCGCACGAGGCCGGCGCCACCACCTCGCTCGACACCAACTGGGATCCGGCCGATCGCTGGGCAGGGCTGGCACAGGTTCTTCCCGTCACCGACTTGCTGTTCCCTAACGGCGAGGAGGCTGTGGCCATCGCCCAAGCGCTCGCGCCCGATGACCCGCGGCGCGATGTCGAGGGAGCGGCTCGGGCATTGGCCGCGCTCGGGCCACTGGCCGTCGTGAAGCTCGGCGCCGACGGCGCGCTGCTGGTGGACGGACGGCGCGTCATCCGCATCGGAGCGCCCACCGTAGGCGTGGTTGACCCTGTCGGTGCGGGGGACTCGTTCGACGCCGGCTTCCTTGCGGGCTGGCTGAACGGCGACGGCCTCGAGCGCAGCCTCGCCCTCGGCGCGGCCTGCGGCTCGCTCTCCATGCGGGGCGCCGGCGGTACTGGGTGGCAGCCGACCCGGGACGAGGCGGACCGCCTTGTCCATGGCGGTGGGAGCGGGGCCTGACACCGTGAGCCGCGACGGCGTCGAACGGCTGCGTGCCCTCCTGCTGGCCAACCACGACGGCCGCCCGGCTGGCCTCCCGTCCATCTGCTCCGCGGAGCCTGCGGTCCTCGCCGCCGCCCTCGGCGCGGCGCGCGGCGCCCGGGGCATCGCCCTCATCGAATCCACCTGCAATCAGGTGAACCAGGAGGGCGGCTACACAGGAATGACACCGGCCACCTTTCGAGCGCAAGTCGAGCAGCTCGCCGCCGTGGAGGGCGTCGCCGACGCGTCAATCGTGCTCGGCGGCGACCACCTCGGCCCCTACCCCTGGCGCGCCGAGCCGGCGGAGGCGGCGATGGCCAAGGCGCGCGAGCTCGTCCGTCACTGCGTGCGCTCCGGATACCGCAAGCTCCACCTGGACGCCAGCATGATGCTCGGCGGCGACCGCAGCCGGGGCGCCGGGGACGACGAGCCGGGCCGTCCGGACGAGCCCGGCCGCCTCGCCGAGGACCTCGCCCTACGGCGCACGGTCGAGCTGTGTGCCGCGGCTGAGGAGGAGCACCGGCGCGTGGCACCGGATGCGCCGGGTCCCATCTACGTGATCGGCACAGAGGTGCCCGTGCCCGGCGGAGAGACGGCCGGCGCGGGGGGCCCGGCGCCCACAAGGCCCGAAGATGTGCTGCGCTTCGTGACACGGGCCGGAGAGGCGTTTGACGCCGCCGGTCTGCAGGAGGCCTGGCAGCGCGTCGCCGCCGTGGTCGTCCAGCCCGGCGTGGAGTTCGACGAGTGGGCGGTGCACGCCTACCGGCCCGGGGGCGGCCGCCCCCTTGCGACGCTTATCGACCGCATGCCGCGGCTCGTCTACGAGGCGCACTCGACGGACTACCAGACTCCTGCCGCGCTGAGGACTCTGGTACGCGACCACTTCGCCATCCTCAAGGTGGGGCCGGCGCTGACGTTCGCCTACCGCGAGGCGCTGTTCGCCCTTGAGGGCATCGAGCGCGAACTGCTCGCCGCCGGGCTGCTGGGCGGCGCCGAGCCTTCGCGCCTGCGCGAGGCCCTCGAAGCCGCCATGCTCGCCGATCCCGTCCAGTGGCGCGCCTACCACGCCGGCTCCGCCTCGGCCCAAGCCCTGGCGCGCGCCTTCAGCTTCAGCGATCGCACCCGCTACTACCTGCCGGCTGAGGCGGTCCGCGATGCCGTGTCCACCCTGATGCGCAACCTCGGGACGCGGACGCTCCCGCCGAGCCTGCTCAGCCAGTATCTTCCGCTCGAGTACGAGGCCATGCGTCGCGGCGACCTGCGCTGCGAGCCGTTGGCCCTGGCGCGCCGCCATATTGAGGCGCGTACTCGATGCGTACTGGGCGGCCTGCGGCTCTGCCTGACCGTGCTCTGGTCCTGCATGGGTCCCCGCTCCGCAGGAGCAGCGTCAGACCTTGGGCAGCAGCGACGCACCCGACGCTGCTTCGAACACATGGATGAGGTCGGTGCGCACCGCCAGCGAGAGCTGCTGGCCGCGCCCGACCTCGGTGAAGCCGGCCAGCCTGGCGCAGACGCGGGCCTGCGAGCCGGGCAGCGGCGGCGGCAGCGTGGGGTCGACCTCCACGGACGCCAGCTCCCCGCGCACGTCGCCGTACACGAGCGTCTCGTTGCCCAGTTCCTCCACCAGGTCCACCGTCATTTCCAGGGCGGGCAGGCCGGACCCCTGCCGCGCCAGCAGCAGAGCCTCCGGCCGGACGCCCACCACGACGGGCCCCGGCGGCAGCCCGGCGGCGCCGAAGCGCAGCTCGCCGGCCTCCACCTGTCCGTCCTTGACCTGCCCCCGCAGCAGGTTCATCGAGGGAGTCCCCATGAATGCCGCCACGAACAGGTTGACGGGCCGCCGGAACACGTCTTCGGGCGTGCCGAGCTGCAGCAGACTGCCCTGGTTGAGGACGGCGATACGGTCGCCGAGCGTCATGGCCTCGGCCTGGTCGTGGGTCACGTAGAGGCTCGTCACGCCGACGCGCCGCTGCAGTTGCTGGATCTCGGCGCGCATCTGGCCGCGCAGCTTGGCGTCGAGGTTGCTGAGCGGCTCGTCGAGCAGGAACACCTGCGGCTCGCGTACCAGGGCGCGACCCATGGCGACGCGCTGGCTCTGGCCGCCGCTCAGCTGCGCCGGGCGGCGGCCGAGCAGGGCGTCGAGCCCAAGGATGCGGCTCATCTCGCGGACCCGCCGGTCGACCTCGGCCCGCGGCACGCGGTGCTCTTTCAGGCCGAACGCCAGGTTGTGGTACACGGTCAGGTGCGGGTACAGCGCGTAGTTCTGGAACACCATCGCGATGTCGCGCCGCTTCGGCGGCAGCTCCTGGACCTCCTGATCGCCGATGAGGATGCGTCCGGCCGTCGGCTTCTCCAGCCCGGCCACGCAGCGCAGGGCCGTCGTCTTGCCGCAGCCCGACGGCCCGACGAGGATGAGCAGCTCGCCGTCCCCGATCTCGAGGTCGAGGCCCTCCAGCGCCACCATCGGCGGCTTGCCGGGGAAGACCTTGCGCAAGCCTTCGAGCGTCACCGTGGCCACAGGCTCACCCCTTGATCCCGGACGAAGCCAGCGACTGGACGAACCAGCGCTGCGCGATGATGAAGATGATGAGCATCGGCAGCTGGCTCATCAGCGTGCCGGCCATGATGAGCGGCCAGTGATACGTATGGGCGCCCTGGAACGTCGCGAGCCCCAGCGGCAGGGTCATGTTCGACTCCGACGTGATGGCGATCAGCGGCCAAAGGAAGTCGTTCCAGGCCCAGAGCAGGGTCATGATGCCCAGCGTGGCGAGCGGCGCCTTCATCTGCGGCAGCACGATCTTGACCAGGATGCCGAGGCGGCTCGCCCCGTCGATGCGAGCCGCCTCCTCGATCTCCAGCGGCAGCGTCTTGAAGAACTGCCGCAGCAGGAAGATCCCGAACGGGGTGACCAGGTTGGGTGCTATGAGGGCGCCCAGCGTGTCGATCAGGCCCAGACCGCGCACGATGAGCAGCGTCGGGATCATCACGACCTGGAACGGGACCATGAGCGTGGCGAGGATGACCAGGAAGAGAGCGGTCCGCCCGAAGAACCGCATCCGCGCGAGGGCGTAGCCCGCCAGGCTGCAGAACACGAGATTGCCGACGACCGCGGCCATGCCGACGATCGTCGAGTTGAGGAGCCAGTGCCCGAAGGGAGCCGTCGTCCAGGCGTCGGCGAAGTTGTGCCACTGGATGGCGTGAGGGAGGCTCGGCGGGAAGGTGCGTGTCTCGGCCTCGGTGCTCACGGCCGTGACGACCATCCAGATGAAGGGGAACGCCATGACGAACGACACCGGGATGAGCACCAGGTGCCAGGGGCTGGGCCGGCGACGCCGGCCGGCGGCGACCTCGCGTTCGAGGTCGGAGGGGGCCGGCGCCGGTTCGCGGAGTGCCGAGGCGGCGGTCGCCATCTCTAGGACCTGTAGTGGACGTAGCGGCGGCCGATGAGCAGCTCGACCACCGTGAGGATCAGGATGCCGATGAACAGGACGTAGGCGATCGCCGTGGCGTAGCCGGCGGCGAAGAACTGGAAGGCCTGCTGATAGAGATAGTAGACGACGACGGTGGTGGAGCCGAGCGGACCGCCGCGCGTGGTGACGTAGATCTCGTCGAAGAGCTGCAGGGCGTTGATGCCGAGGTAGATGACGAGGAACAGCGTGGTCGGCCCGAGCAGCGGCAGCTCCACGCGGCGGAAGATGCGCCAGCGCGAGGCGCCGTCCATGGCCGCAGCCTCGATGAGCTCGCGAGGCACACCCTGCAGGGCGGCCAGGTAGATGATCACGCAGAACCCGAGCCACCCCCAGACCGTCATCGCGACGATGCAGTACAACGCCTGGGAAGGGCTCTGGAAGAAGCCCTGTGCCGGGATGCCGGCCTTGGTCAGCGCCGCGTTCACCACTCCGTAGTAGGGGTCGAGGAGCCAGTTGAACAGGATGGCCTCGGCCACCGTTGACGCCACGACCGGCAGGAAGATGGCGGTCCGGTAGACGCGGATGCCCCGGAGCTTGCGGTTGAGGGCCACGGCGACGGCCAGCGACAGCACGATGCTGAGCGGCACGAACAGCAGCGTGTAGAGGATGGTGAGGCGCACGGCGTGAGCGACCATGGGGTCGCTCAGCAGGTGCTCGTAGTTGCTGAGGCCGACCCAGGTGCCGGGCGTGAGCAGGTCGTTGCGCTGGAAGGACAACACCACCGACCAGATGATCGGGATCACCCCGAAGAGCGCGATGAGCAGCACGGCCGGCGACACGAAGAGCCAGCCCGACACCATGTCGCCGGCGAACAAGCGGTCGAGGCGCGCGGCGCGGCGGGCGGGGCGGGCGGCCACCGCGTCACCGCCTGCCCCGCCCGCCGCCTGCCCCGCTCCACCGCTCACGACGCGGTCACTGCCCCGACGCGAGGATGCCGTTCACCTGCTGCGCCGCCGCGTCCAGGGCGGCCTTCGGCTGGGACCTCCCCAGCAGGATGGCCTGCACGGCCTGGCCGAGCGCCGCCGAGATCTTGGGATAGGCGGGGATGTTGGGCCGCGCCTTGGTCACGTTGTTCAGGTTGTCCACGAACACGCTCGCGGAGGGGTACTTCTTGAGGTACGTCTGGTAGGCCGGCAACGTCGTCTCCGACTTGCGGATCGGCAAGTGGCCGGTCGCGATGGCGTAGTCGAGGTGCACCTTGGCGGAGGTGAACCACTGGATGAAGTCCCACGAGTTGGCGATCTGCTGCGCACCGTTGTCGAGCATCACGTACATGTCCGGGCCGGCGATGGTGGCGTGCGACACGTCGGCCGGCAGGATCTGCACCCCGAAGTCGACGTCCTTGTTGATCGACGAGATGTCCCACGGGCCCGTCCACAGCATGGCGATCTTGCCGGAGTTGAACAGCGGCAGGTAGGTACCGTCACCCTTGTCGAGGTACACCGACTTGTCTGTCACCGCCATGTCGTACAGCAGTTGTGCCGCCTTCTGGCCGGGCGCCTGGTTGAACGCGGCCTGCGTGTTGTCCGCGTTGAGCAGATCCCCGTTGGCCTGCCACAGCAGAGCCAGGAAGCGCCACACCGTGTCCTCGCTGGCGTCGTTCACGTAGGCCCAGCCGAACTGCTTGGTCGCGGGATCGTTGAGTCTCTTGGCCGCGTCGCGGAAGTCGGTCCAGGTCCAGTCCTTGGTGGGGTACGCGACGCCGGCCGCGTCGAACAGCTTCTTGTTGTAGACGAGCGAGAGGTTGTCGATCAGCGCCGGGACGCCGATCACCTTGCCGTCGACCGTGCCCGCCAGTCGCGCAGCGGGATAGAAGTCGTCGTAGTTGAATGACGGCGAGGCGTCGATGAGCGGCGACATGTCGACGATCTTGGGCGAGGCGACGAGGTTGGCCAGCGACGAGCCGTACTGGTAGGCGATGTCGGGCGCCTTGCCGGCGGCCAGGGCCGTCAGGAGCTTCTGCAGAGCGTAGTCGTTGTTGCCGGCGAACACCGACTTCACGGTGTAGCCGGGGTCGGTGGCGTTGAACTTGGCGACGAACGCGTCGGTGGCGATCCGCTCGACGTCGGTGTAGCCGTGCCACAGAGTGACCGTGCCGCCGCCGCCGGGCGAGGGCAGGGCGGCGGGGCTGCTCCCGGACGACGTACCGCCGCCGGAGCCGCCGCAAGCGGCCAGGCCGGCGACCAGCGCCAGCGCAGCGGCGAGGAAGACGATGACGGGGACGCGACGGGCGTTCATAGCTGCCACCTCCAGTCAGGGCAGGACGACGGAGCGGGTGAGGTTGCGCGGGTGGTCGGGGTCGAGGCCGCGGGCCTCGGCCGCGGCCACGGCGAACCGCTGGGCGAGCACGAGCGCGGCCATCGGGTCGAGATCGCCGGTCTCCACGAGCGCGGCGCCGGTGCCGCGGACCTGCTCGGCGAGGCCGGGGGGCAAGGCCCCGAAGGGCCACACCGCCCGGCCCGGCGCCGCGATGCTGAGCGGTCCGTGGCGGTACTCCATGGCGAGGTACGACTCTGCCCAGAACTGGGCCGCCTCACGCAGCTTGAGGGCCGCCTCGTTGGCCAGTCCGTAGGTCCACCCCGACCCGAGGAAGCTGATCTGCTCGACGCCCTTGGGATCGAGCGGCAGGGCGGCGGCGAGCGCCTGTTCCGCCTGGCTCGCCGCCTTCTCCACCTCCTCGCCGAGGGCGACGCGCAGCAGCGCGAGGGCGGTTGTGGCGAAGCGCGTCTGCACCACCGACTCCTCGTCTGCGAAGGGCAGGGTCACGACCTGCTGCGCGAGCTCGGCCGCCGGCGACCCCGGCACCGCCGTGAGGACGGTGGCCCGCGTGCCCGACGGCGCTTCGCTGCAGGACCTGGACGATCTCCGTGGTCGTACCGGAGCGCGTGATGGCAAGAAGGTGGGGGTACGCGCGGGCCGGCCTGAACTGGGCTGCGGCGAAGGCGTCGGTACGTCCGTCGCCGCCCTCTTCGCGCAGGGCCGCCACGGCTTGGGCCATGAACCAGGAGGTGCCGCAGCCGACGACGGCCAGCTCCTCCCCGCGCGGCGGCAGCAGCGCTTCGGCGACGTCCCCGGCCAGCCCTGCGGCGCGGCGCCAGCATTCCGGCTGGCTCTGGAGTTCCTCCTCGGTCCTGCTCATTTGTGCAGACTCTATGTCCGAAACAATCACAAAGCAACATTCTGCTGATGGGCCGGCCGCAGTCTTCCGTCGCTGGGTTGGCCAAAGCGATCTCCCGTCGGGCGTTTCTGTGGAGTGGGTCCGTCCCCGCGAAGGAGGTGCTGCTTCCTGAGCGATTCAGCCGTGATGCGCTCAGAACCAAGCAGGCACCGTGGTAGGATGCGACCATGCGGCAGGAAGAGCGGATGAGTCTCATCCTGGACGAGCTGGCGGCCAACGGCTCAATCGGTGTGGCCGAACTGGCGGCCAGGCTCGGCGTGTCCACGGCGTCGATCCGGCGCGATCTGCAGTTGCTCGAGGAGCAACGCCTGCTGTCGCGCACGCATGGGGGCGCCGTCGCCAACAGCACGGTCTACGAGCTCCCACTCAAGTACCGTGGCGGGCGGCACCGCGACGAGAAGCGGCGCATCGCCGCGGCCGCCGCCCTGCGCGTCGACGCCGCCGTCCACTCGGTCGGCCTCACCGGCGGCACCACCACGACCGAGGTCGCCCGGCGCCTGGCCGACCGCGACGGACTCACCATCGTGACCAACGCTCTCAACATCGCCGCCGAGCTCGCCCTGCGCCCCAATCTGCAGCTCATCGTCACTGGCGGCACGGCGCGCAGCCAGTCCTACGAGCTGGTGGGACGCCTCGCCGAGGCCACCCTGGAAGGGATGAACCTCGACCTCGCCGTGGTGGGCGTGGACGGCATCGATCCTCATGGGGGCCTCATGACGCACCACGAGATCGAGGCCCACACGAACCGCGTCCTCATCACGCGCGCCCGGCGCGTGATCGTCGTCGCCGACGCCTCCAAGATCGGTCGCGTCGCGTTCGCCCGCATCTGCGGGGTGGATCAGGTCCACGAGCTCATCACCGACGTCTCCGCCTCGGAGGAGCGACTCGCGCCCCTCAAGGCCGCGGGCATCGCCGTCACCGTGGTCTGACCCGCGGAATCCTGACCTCCCTCGCGCGCGAGGCACTCCGCTCCGGCGCTCCGGCCTGTAGCCTGCGCTTCACGGCAGGTGCGCCGATCGCAACCCCTTCACGCTCGCCGAGTCGACTCTCACCCAACCTGTGTTTTTCCTTCCTCGGCCTGAGGTAGCAGGACAATAATCATCCTGTTTCACATCGGCGGCTGTCGGATCACAGAGACATGGCAGCCGAGCCTCCGTGGAGGGTAGTACACATGGCTTCAGAACCCGTCCCATCCCAAGCTGAGCGCTCGAGGACGACGGACCCTGGCGGACCGCCACTCGACGACGGCGCTCATGTCCCGCGCCATCTGGGCCTGGCGCTCCTGGTCATCGCCACGGCCCAGCTGATGATCGTGCTCGACGCCACCATCGTGAACGTGGCGCTGCCGCACATCCAGCGTGCGCTGGGCTTCAGCGGCAGCGGCCTGGAGTGGGTCGTCACCGCCTACGCACTGGCCTTCGGCAGCCTGCTGCTGCTGGGCGGCCGGCTCGGCGACATCTTCGGCCGCCGCCGCATCTTCATCACCGGCATCGCCGTCTTCTCGGTGGGGTCGTTGCTCGGCGGCTTCGCGAACTCGGAGTGGTGGCTGCTCGCCGCTCGGGCTCTGCAGGGCAGCGGCGGCGCACTGGCGGCGCCGACGGCGCTGGCCCTGATCGCCACGACGTTCCCCATGGGGCCGCCGCGGAACCGGGCGCTCGGCGTGTACGCCGGCATGAGCGGCGCCGGCGGCGCGATCGGTCTGCTCCTGGGCGGCATCCTCACGACCTACGTGTCGTGGCGCTGGGTGTTCTTCGTGAACGTGCCCATCGGCGCGTTCGTCATCGCGCTGGCGCCGATCGCGCTGGCCCCGTCGCGGCTCGTCGCCACCACGGCGCGCCTGAGCCAGCGTCTGGACATCCCGGGCGTCATCACGAGCACCGCCGGCCTGGCGCTGCTCGTCTACGGCCTGACACACGCAGCCGCTGGACAGGACGGCGTATCGCATTGGGGCGATACCGCTACCATCGCGACGCTGGTGAGTTCGGCGATCCTGCTGATCGCCTTCGTCTTCATCGAACGACGCAGCACCCACGCGGAGTTGCCGCTGCACCTGCTGAAGTCGCGCCGCCGCTCGGGTGCCTACCTGCTGATGCTCCTGTTGGGCACCGCGCTGTTCTCGGTCTTCTTCTTCCTCACCATCTACATCCAGACGGTGTGGGGCTACAGCGCCATCAGGTCCGGTCTGGCGTGGATCCCCTTCCCCGTCGCGCTGATCGGCATCAACATCTACGTGGCACGCAGCCTCGTGACGAAGATCGGCGTGCGGCCGCTCCTGCTCATCGGCCCTCTGCTGGCTACCGCCGGCTACATCTGGCTGTCACGCCTGAGCGAGACCGGCACCTACTGGAGCGACCTGTTCGCGCCCATGATGATCCTCGCCGCCGGCTTGGGCTGCATGTTCGTGCCGATCACCCTTAGTGTCGTGTCGCACGTGCCGAATCAGGAGCAGGGCGCCGCTTCCGGCCTGCTGAACACCGGTCAGCAGATCGGTGGCGCCATCGGGCTCGCGGCGATCGGCACGATCGCCTGGACCTCGGTCGCGCACAGCATCCAGGCACAGATGGCGGCCGGCGCCGCGGCAGGCGCCTCTGCGGCCGGCGCCGCGGCCTCTGACGCCGCGCCCGGCGTGCCGGCTCCGGTGCTGTTCCACGCCATGACCGTCGGCTTCTCCGACGGGTTGCTCGTGGCGGCCGGAGTCGTGTTCGCCGGCTTCTTCGTGGCCCTGGTCATGACCTGGACACCGGACTGGCGCTTCGTGTCGGCACGGCACCCGGACGGCGCTGAGTCGTGCGACGATGCACTTGAGACCTGCGAGATGGCGGCGACGGAAGGCGCCTGAACGTCGCGAAGCCTGAGAGATCTTGCGCCTCTGAGAACCCGCTCTGACCCGCCGAAAGGGGTCTCGTGCAGACAGTCGGCTGACGAACGGAGCATCCCGGAGCGTCACCTGCCGCCCCCTGTTCTCACATCGGATGTGCCGGCCACGACCGACACCATGCCGCCTCTGACCACCCCGTAGCGGTAGTGGCGCGGGTGGTCTCTCGAACCGAGGCCGTAGCTGCCCGGGTCGACGAGGTACAGGCCGACGGCGCGGAAGTCGGCCTCGGTCCAGTGGCGAAAGACGCTCGGCGTGGTGTGGCCGGCAATCTGCTCGATCCCTTCGAGCAGTCGCTCCGGCCCCACGTCGGTGTCGTCGACGCGCAGCCACATCGGCGAGTGTCCGTCCAGGGTCCGCGGCTCGGGCTGCGTCATTCCCAGCAAGAGCTGGCGCTCCAAGTCGCGGCGGAACTCCTCGTTGAGAAGTTGCGCCAGGCGTACGGGGTCGCGCCCGACCGCCGCGAAGTCGGCGGCGAAGGTGCGCGAAAGCCCGGCGTGGCTGATCAGCACGCCGTCCACGTGCGTCACAAGGCTCAGGGCGCCGCTGCTGAAGCGGCGCAGCAGTGACCGGCGGTAGTCCCTGCTGGCCGGCGACTGCTCGCCGATGAAGTACCCGAGCATCGTGGCGTGGTCGTGGTCGCCGATCAGCATCTCGGCGCCGAGTTCATCGAGCCGCTCCAGGCACGCCCCCGGCTGCCCGCCTCGGTCGAGCAGGTCGCCGGCGAACACCAGGTGATCGACCCCCGCGCGAAAGCCCGAACGCCGCAAGGCGTTCTCGAGGAACTCGGGGAACGCGTGCACGTCCGAGACGACCAGCGTGAACGGTGTCGTCGGCTGCCGAGCGTCTTCCCGCGCTGCCTCCTGATCGGCCATGGTCACCATGTGCCCGCGACTCGTATGCCGAGACGGGGCACGGGGATGTTCGGATGCCGAAGAGGCGCGAGCGGACGGCAACCGCGGTTCCCGACAGCCGGACGAGCCGGTATTCGATCGCCTGCGCCCCTCGAAGGCGGACGTCGGTCGACGTGCCAAAACGCGCTACGGCGATATGGCAGGGGGATTGGCGGAGGCGGCCCGGCGCTCGACCGGATCCCTTCCAGGCGTGGAATCACGGGAAGGAATCGAGACCCAGCGGCGTCGATGTGGATGTAGGGACAAACATCGTCAACTGCGGCTGCGGCCCGACCTGAGCCCCGCTCATCGCGCCGAGGCCGTCTCGAGGAGATCTCGTGAAACTGCAAGGCAAGCTGCTGCCATCGGTGGTCATTGCCGCCGTGGCTCTGCTACTCCTGGTCGGCTGTGGATCCGGCGGCGGGGCATACGGCAGCGGGTCAAGGTCGACGCCGACGTCGGCGGCGGTCGGTGCGGGGGGAGGCCCCAGCACCGGCGACTCCGTGAGCATCCAGGACTTCGCCTTCACCCCCCAGACGCTCAGCGTCAAGGTGGGCACGAAGGTCACCTGGACGAACAACGACTCGGCTCTGCACACGGTCACCTCGACCGACTCCATGTCGACCAACGCCAGCACGACAGGCGCGTTCGACAGCGGTCAGTTGAGCCAGGGCGACACGTTCAGCTTCACGTTCACCAACGCAGGGACGTACTTCTACGAGTGCACCATCCACAAGTCGATGGCGCCGATGCACGCCAAGATCGTGGTGAAGTAGATGAACGGGAAGGAACCGCCGTCTGACGGTGTCGGTCCGGGAGTAAGGCAACGTCACGGCTTGCGGCGACGTCGCTGCGCCGCCCGCGAGCCTCAAGGAGGCACCACATGAAACTCTCGTCGACAGGACGGATGCCGCCGTCCAGCGGGCAAGCTCGCGTGCGCTGGCTGGGCGTCCTCGTTGCGCTGATCGCCTTGGCTGTCCTTGTGCCGGCGGCCGTCGCGATGGTGCACGGCAACAGTCATCGCGACTACGTGCAGACCAATCTCGTCTCGGACATCAACGGGGTGGCGCGGATCACGGATCCCAACCTCGTGAATCCGTGGGGCATGGCTGCCGGTCCCACGACGCCGCTCTGGATCAATGACAACGGCACCGACGTGTCCACCCTCTACAGCGGCGGCGTCCGCGGCAGCATCCCCGTCGTCCTGCCGCTCGTCGTGACCATCCCGGACGGCGCCCCGACGGGCATCGTCTTCAACCCGACCACCGGTTTCGTGGTCGACACAGGGACCGCGAGCGCGCCGGCCAACTTCATCTTCAGCTCGGAGGCCGGCAAGATCACGGCCTGGAGCAGGACCGTGTCCGGCACGCAGGCGCAGGTCGAGGCCAGCAGCGCCACGGCCATCTACAAAGGGCTTGCGCTTGCCTCCACCGGCGCCGGGACGTTCCTCTATGCGACGAACTTCCACGACGGAACCGTCGACGTGTTCGACAGCGCCTTCAAGCCGGTGACGCTGTCCGGTACGTTCAGCGATCCGAACATCCCGGCGGGCTATGCGCCGTTCGGTATCCAGCTCCTGGCCGGTAAGCTGTACGTGACCTACGCCCAGCAGGATGCTGCGGGTGAGGACGATGTGGCGGGTCCCGGCAAGGGCTTCGTGGACGTCTACACCACGAGCGGCCAGCTCGTGAAGCGGCTGATTTCCCAAGGCGAGCTCAATGCGCCGTGGGGCCTGGCCCTGGCGCCGCACGAGTTCGGACGCTTCAGCAATTCCCTGCTCGTCGGCAACTTCGGCGACGGCGCGATCCATGCGTACGACCCGGCTACCGGCGCACTGCGCGGCCAGCTGATGAATCAGGACGGCAATCCCATCCTGATCGACGGCCTGTGGGCGCTTCAGTTCGGCAACGGCGTGACCGGCACGACCAAGACGCTGCTGTTCACGGCCGGGCTCGCGGACGAGTCGCACGGTCTCTTCGGTGAGATAACAGCGCATCACTGATCGCAGGCGGCACCGCGGCCGCGGGTCACACCAAGGTGGACCCGCGGCCGCTCTCCTGCCCGCACCGCTGATGACGGGAAGGAATCGGCCGTCCACGGCGTCTTCACAGGTGGAGCGGCCTTCAGCGACCGCGTCGCTCTTGGCGGGGCGACGCGCAGAGGTGGTATCTACACGATCATGGCCGACACGATCTCCGGGCTGAGCGAACAAGAGATAGCGGACCTGTGCGCCTTTGCGGATGGCACTCTTACAGGCGACAAGCGTGCGCAGACCGAGGCCCGGGTGGCTGCTTCCCCCGATCTGCAAGAGCTCGTGGAGCGGCAGCGCATCGCGTTGACGGCGACACGGGCGCTGGCTGGTGAGCCCGTGCCGGCATCGCTGGCAGCGGGTCTCGAGGGCAGGTCGCGGCCCCGACAGGCGAGGCGCGGTCGGGAAAGACTGGCGCTCGCCTTGGCGAGCGCCGGCGTGCTCGCCGCAGTCGTGGTGACGTTCGTCGTCCTCAGCCTCAGTGGGGGACCGGCAGCCCCGTCGATCGCCGATGCCGCTCAGCTCGCCGCCAAGCCGCCGAGCGGACCGCCGCCTGCGGCCGTCCCTGGGACCATGCAGCTCGCCGCCGACGTCCAGGGACTGGCGTTTCCCGACCTCTCGAAGGAGTTCGGTTGGCGCGCCGTCGGCATGCGGCAAGAACGCCTCGATGGACGCGATGCTACCGTCGTCTACTATGCGAAAGGCGGCCGACGCGTGGGTTACGCCATCGTCGCCCGCCCTGCGCTGCCCCTGCCCGGCGAAGGCGTGAGCACCAAACGAGACGGAGTCGAGTTCCGGACGCTGTCGTTTCAGGGGTTTCCCGTTGTCACGTGGCGGCGCCTCGGACACACCTGCGTCATGGTCGGCGATGTGACCCGCGGCGAACTGCTCGCCCTGGCGAGCTGGGACGAGGGCGGTTCAGAGACGTACTGAGCAAGCGCGGCTCGGGACGATTCCTGGCGTGTCTCTCACGTGCCTATCGCTCGCCTAGACGGCGAGCCAGGCGGTCGCGAGCGCGGAACAGCCTGCTCGTGACAGTCCCCTCGGGGATGCCCAACACGTGCGCGGCCTCCTGATAGGACAGGCCGGCGACGTCGACCGCGACGAGCGCGTCGCGAAACTCGACGGCCAGTTCGGCGATCGCGGCGAAGACCTCTCCGTTCTCGACCGCGTCCGCAGGGTCGCCGGCAGCGTGGTCGCTTGTCTGGAGGTCCTCGTCGAGCTCGACCGTCAGCGGGCGCCGGCTCGCCGTCCGCCGCTGGTTTGCCAGCGTGTTGTGCATCGCCCGCATGAGGTAGCTGAGATCGCCTGCCAGGACCAGGCGCGGACGCGCGAGGACTTTGGCGCACGTCTCCTGCACGAGGTCTTCGGCCTCCTCGCGCGATCCCGTCCAGGCGCGCGCGGCACGAAACAGAGACGGGAGGTGCTGGGCGATGCGCTGGGGGTCGAGTCGGTGAGGGGCTGGCATGGGAGTCGTCTACTCGCGTGGGCGCGCGCGCGAGTCCCTTGTCGAGCTGACTCCCGCGCCCCGAGTCCACACAACCGGCCCGTCTACTGCCACGTTCGGCCCTGCTCCCGGCCGACGACGATGACGATGTTGCCCAGCTTCTGCTCCGTCTCGGCGTAGCGGTGGGCCTCGGCCATCTGGTCGAGGGGGTACTGGCGGTCGATGATCGGTCGGAGCTTCCCGGCCTCGACGAGCTCCGTGACCGTGCGCAGGTGCTCGTCCGTGGCGGTGCCCGAGCTGAAGATCATCTTCTTGTCGCCGGTCAGCGAGGCCCAGAGCCCGCGGATGAGCTGGGGCGTGTGCGGGTTGGCGACCACGTACCGCCCGCGGGGACGCAGCAGGCGGACGACGCGGCCGAAGGGCGTCCGGCCGACGACGTCGAAGACGATGTCGAAGTCCCCCGCGCCGTCCGTGAAGTCCCGTTCGGTATAGTCGATGACCTGGTCGGCGCCGATCTCGCGGAGCATCTCGAGCTTGCCGGTGCTGTCGACGGCGACCACCTCGGCGCCGGCATGCTTCGCCAGCTGGACCGCATAGGTTCCGAAGCTTCCGCCGGCGCCGATGATGAGGACCCTCTGCCCGGCGCCGACGCCGCCCTTGCGGAGGAAGCGAAGCGCCTCCATCGCCCCGTAGGGGACGGCGGCGGCCTCGGCGTAGCTCATGGCCGCCGGCATCGGGGCTACGACGCTGCCGGCGCGGCGTCCGCCCACGCAGGCGTACTCGGCGTACGCCCCGAGCCTGATCCCGGTCGTGCCGTACACGCGGTCTCCGGGCGCGAAGGAGGCCACCCCCTCGCCGAGGGCCTCCACCTCGCCGGCGAACTCCTGGCCGAGGATGCGGACCCGGGGCCTCACGACGCCGAACGCCAGGCGGACGGGGAGCCAGACCCACGCGGGGAACTCGAACCGGCGGATCTCGCAGTCCGCCCTGGACGCGGTCGTGGCGCGGACGCGGACGAGCACCTCGCCGTTCTTCGGGCGCGGCATCTCGACCTCCTCGAGCTTGAGGACGTCCGGCCCGCCATAGGCTGTGCAGACGATCGCCTTCATGGGCACCTCTCTGTCCCACGCAGTCGCGTGCGCCGTGCCGGGGCCATTCTCTCGCACTTTCTGCTCTGACGCCCCGGCCATTCTGTCACTGCCGCCTGCGCAGAAGTATGGAGCCCTCGGGTTCAGTACTTCTTGGCGAGCTTGTTCAGCCAGCGGTGGCACGAGTGATGACCGTGGAAGCCCTGCAGCGTGTACATCACCGCGCAGGTGCCGTGCTCCGTGCGCAGGCCGCGCTCCTTCGCCAGGCGCAGCGCCTCCGGCGTGTCGGTCTGCTGATGGATCCAGAGGTCGGTGATGCCTTGGTCGGCGACCCGCTGCACCCAGCCGGCCGTCTGCGCTCTTGTCGACCTCGAGCACGGCCGCCTCGACGGGACCGGGCAGACCCTCGAGGTCCGGGTACACCCCCTCCGCTGGCGCGGCAGCGCGCCCGGGGTCCACGGCATAGACCGTCCTTCCGAGCTTCTTCAGGTTCTCGCAGGTGCGCTTGGGAAACCCGCGTGAGCCGCGCGAGTCGCCGATGACGGCGTAGCTCGCGGCCTTCCAGAACTCTTCTCTTGTCGATGGCATGACTCTCCCTTTCTCTGTGATGGTTGTGACGATCCTGGTCTCGGGTCCGCGTCGGCACGAACGCGGATTCACGCCGCCTGAGACGCGTGAGACGTCCGGGCGAGGTCAAGGACGATCTTGCCGGTCACGCCTCCCTGCGCGAGCAGCTCTTGCGCCTGCTTCGCCTCGGTGAGCGGGAACCGCTGCGCGACGATCGGCCTGATCTTCTGCTGGTGCAGGAGGTCGAGCAGGGCCGTCAGGTCCTGCCGGAACCTCGCCGGTCTCAGCCTCTTGAGCGTCTGGATGCTGTACGGAACGACTCGCTTCCTGCCGGGAAGAAACAGGCCTCCCGCGATGTACAGCGCGTAGATCGGGAGCCCGTGCAGGCGATTGCGGCGGCCCGGTCGGCCCGAAGCCAGCGCTGGTCCCCGCAGCGACGTGGTGTTGCCGTAGGCCACGACCCGGCCGCCGGGACGAAGGGCCTTGCGGGAGTGCCACATGTGGGAGCCACCGATGGGATCGAAGACGACGTCCACGCCCTCACCCGTGAGGCGGTGGATCTCCTCCACGTAGTCCTGCGTACGGTAGTCGATCGGGGTACCGCCCAGGTCGGAGACGACCTGCGCCCCTCGCGCTGAGCAGGTCCCGTACATCTCGAGCCCGGCGAGACGCCCGAGCTGCAGGAGCGCCGTGCCGACCCCACCGGAGGCGCCGTGGACCAGCACTCGCTGACCCGGTTTGACGTGCGCGGAGCGATGCATCATCTGGTACGCGGTGACGTAGTTGAGCCCGAGGCTGACGGCCTCCGCGGCGTCCAGCCCGGACTGCATCGGGAACAGCTCCTTCTGAGGCAGGCAGACGTACTCCGCGTAGGCGCCGTGGATCGGCAGAGCGGCGACCGTCTCGCCCGGTTCGACGCCGGAGACGCCATCGCCGAGCCGGTCCACCACCCCGACCAGGTCCCAGCCGGGCGTGAAGGGCAGTTTGGGCGTCTCGGGGTGGATGCCTTCGCGCGCCATCACGTCGGGCAGGGAGACGCCCGCAGCCAACACCCGGACCCGCACCTCGCCCCGCTTCGGCTCCGGGACCTCTTCCTGGACCACCCGGAGTGCATCAGCTCCGCCGTAGTGCGTGACGACGATGCGTGTATGTGTCGATGGCATGATTTCTCCTTGTCTCTCGTGAGTGTCGCTTGGTCTGCGGGTGGGCTCAGGTGGGCTCGGGCGTCGTGGGGATGTCGCCCGAGACGAGCTTGAAGTAGAGCCACGGCTTGGCCTTCAGGAGCTTGGCGATCGGCGGGGCCTCCGCGAGCTTCTCGCGGCGCACGAGCTTGGCCGGCTCCGGCCAGGTGAAGGGCAGCGTGGCCACCGTCCCCGGCTCTTCGGCCTCTTCGAGCACGGCCAGGGCGGCGCGCAGGACGTCACGCTGGCCTCGCTCGTCGCCCGGGTTGCCCAGCGGGCGGCTGAGGGGGTAGGAGATCCCGGCCACCCGAGGCGCCCCCGGCGCAGCGGTGAAGTCGGGGATCATCGAGAGCGAGACGGTGGCGATGCCGGCGGCTTCGATCTCGCGCTGGGCCAGTCCCACGGACCGGCAACAGAACGGTCACACCGGCACCAGCAAGACGGCGTCGACCGCCTCCGCCTTGAGGCGCTGGATGATCGCCGGCACGGCCGTCTCGAGGAACTCCTCGCGGCCGCAGCAGATAGCCCATGAAGGAGTAGTGCGACGGAGCCACCTCGCCGATCTCGCCCGCAGCCGCCAGTTCCTCGAGCCGGGTCAGGGGCATGACGCAGTCCAGGTCCGACTCGCCGAAGGAGCGCTCGATGTGCAGGTGGTGCAGACGGACGTCCTCGGTCCGCGTTCCCGCGTGGGATGACGCGGTAGTCGGGATCCGACCACCAGGGATTCCGCCGCTCGCCCTCCTCGTCGAAGGGACGGTCGCTCTTCAGCGCCACTCCCGCGGAGCTGATGAGCGCGACCCGCGACTCGCTGAGCGGCTTGCGCAGCGGCGTCCACGGGATCGGCTTGCGCTCCTCGCGCTCGATCCAGGCCTTGATGACGCGCTTGCTCGCGCCGTCCAGGAACTGCAGGGAGTCGAAGCCGGCCACCTGATTGTCAAGCGATTTCATGATGAGGTCTCCAGCGTTGTCGTCTGCGCCTTCGCGGCCAGTTCCCGGCCCCAGGCGACGGCTCGTTCGCGCTCTCCTTCGGCGAGCGGGCCGCCGTTGCCCCGGACGAAGAAGCTCTGCGAGCCGAGCACCTCGTAGCCCTTGTCGCCCATCCGCTGTGCGGCGCCCTTCGCCGCCGATCCCACGATCCACGCGGGCTTGTCGAAGCGGGTGTCGAAGGTAGCGGCCGCGGCTCGCCCGTTCGGCAGGCGCTCGAGCCAGCCGCGGAGGCTCTCCCTGCCCGGCAAGACCGCGCCGTGTTTGGACCCACGCTTGGCCAGGGCCTTGCGCGCGTCTGGCTTGGCCATCCCGCGGTTGTGCGTCGGCCCGCCGAGGACGATGAGCGCCGCCTCACGTGCGTCTTCCTGTGCGAGGTCATCCACGGTGCCGACCGCCACCTCGCCTGCTTCACTCAGCCCCTCGGCGACGGCCTCACCGATCGTCCTGGTGTTGCCGAACATCGATTCGTACACGACCACTAGCTTCATGTCTGGTTCCTCTCAGTGTCGTTGCTGTCAGCTGCCGACGTGATGACACGACGTGCAGTCGCTGTTGTCGTAGTTGTCCTTGTCATGCCAGTCCGGGTACGGCTTCACTGCGTTCTGGCCATGACAGGAGAGGCAGTCACCGCGGCCTTTCAGCGTGTGAGGGATGCCTGGCGGCGTGAGGAACACGCTCTTCGCGACCACCGCGGCGGTCGAGAGGACCACTACGGTGATGACGATCGCGATGCCTATCTTCAGTCTCGTTTTCACTGTTCGTTCTCCGTCCTTTCGCTCGTTGCTCTCGGCACGTCTGATGCTCGAGTGGTGGCAGCCATGGTCGCGCGTCCGGGGGGTGCTTCACGACGGGGGACGGCCCCAGCAAATACCCCAGTGTTTGGGCCGGGCGCGGATGTAGAGCGGGGCGCGGTGTCTGGTCCGGGGCGGGCAAGACGGGGAACGCGGCGACGAGCGGCGGACGACGAGCGGCGACTCTTGCCCCTCGGGCTTCAGCGGTGGGCGCGATGGCGCTTCAGATTCGTTACGTGCGCGCGGCCGGCTGATCCTCATTCGGAGTACCGGCCGTGCTCCGAGTGCCGCCGGGAGCGCGGCGGAGCCGCCGAGGGGATGTCGGTCCCCTCGGCGGCTCGGACGCCGGCCGCTAGCGCGAAAGAGGTGCGCTGTGCTGCGGAGCCTCCGCCCCGGATGTGCGGGCGGCGGAGCGCTCCCGGCGCCCGCCGACGCGGCGCATCAGAAGCACGAGACCCTGCCCCCACGCGACCATGCCCATGGCGGTCACCAGGTGCAGGACCTGGACCACCCAGTGATGACCCCCGGCGAGCAACTCCTCCTGAGCGGCGCCGAGTGCGATGGCGGCGAGACTCCAGGACACCGCCAGCGCCACGATGCCGGGGGAGACGCCGGCTCGCGCCGCGATCCCGGCGATGGTCCACAGCGAGAGGGCGAGCACGAGGCCCAGCAGCGCGTGAACCGGACCGAGCCGGCCGCCATTGCCGTTCCACAGGACCATGCCCGATGCCATGAGCAGCAGGGCAGAGCCGACCAGTGCCAGTCGTGCCATTTTGACCGTCGTTCTCATCAGGACTCCTTCTCTCGAATGACGGCACTCATGGTGGCGCTCGGGAGGGCCCTTCACGACGGGGGAGGGCCCCAGCAGATACCCCAGTGTTTGGGCCGGGGCGCGCTGTCGAGCGGAGGCGCGGTGTCCGGGCCGGGGCGGCGAGGCGGGAACAGCGGCGATGCATGGAGCGGGGGCGGACGACGAGCGGTGACCCTTGTCCCCCGCGGCGTCTCAGGGGGCGCTGCGCACAATGGCGCTGTTCGGAGCCCCTACGTGCGCGCGGCCGGCTGACCCTCATCCGGAGGTGCACCGGCCGGGCTCCCGAGCGCCACCGGGAGCGCGGTCCGGGAGCGGATCTCGAGCTTGTCGAAGACGTGGGCGAGATGCATCTCCACGGTCTTCGTGGTCACGAACAGCGCTTGGGCGATCTCGCGGTTGGTCATGCCCTCGGCGGCCATCGTCGCGACGCGCCGCTCGCTTGCCGTGAGAGACTCCACGCCGCTCAGGACGAGGCGGCGCGGGCGGGCGCCCGTCGCCAGAAGCTCATCCCGCGCCTGGCCGGCCAGGAGGCCTGCGCCGGTGCGTTCCGCCTGATCGAGGCAGTCGCGCAGCAGCTCGCGCGCACGCGCCCGCTGGTTGCCTCTCCTCAGCGCGGCGCCGAGCTCGACCTGTGTCTCCAGCAATTCGTACGCCGCCGGCGACTGCGTCGAGCGCGACGATGGCCTCCTCGAGGAGCTCGAGCCCGCGCCGACCGCCCTCGACGAGCCCGAGGGCGCGGAGGCTCCGCCCGACCGTCGTCGGAGCGCCCCACGCGCGGGACAGCTCCAGTTCCTCGCGTGCGAGCGGCAGCGCCTCGTCGCGGCGCCCGAGTTGCAGCAGCGCGAGTGCCGCACCCGAGCGCCAGGGCGCGACCGCGGGGTTGCGGCACCCGGCAGGCTCGACGAGGTCCCGGATGGCGAGGAAGTCGTCGAGCGCCGCCGCCGGCTGCCCTTGGGCAAGGTGGAGAGAGCCGAGGGCATTCAGAGGGTCGGCCGCGTGCAGCGACCCCGGCACGTGTCCGCTGTCCAGGCCCGCGGCGGAGAGGGCGGTCTCAGCCCCCGCGAGGTCACCGCGCTTCAGGAGCACCTTGACCACGCTGCCGGCCGCATAGGCCCTCGCGACCGCCTGATTCGCCGGGCATGCGGCCAGGCCGACGCTACCGACAGCCTCCGCCTCCAGCAGCCGACCCGTGTCGTGCAGCACGCGTGCCGTGCCGGCTGAGGCAAGGGCGAAGCTCGCCGGGTCGCCGTGCTCCTCCGCGAGTGAGCGGCCCTCCTGCGCGACGCGCAGGGCGAGATCCAGTTCGTCGGCGTAGACGAGCGTCAGCACGGCGGCCACCAGGGCCGGGGACACCTCGCCGGTAAGCAGCGTGCCGCCGGCCAGCGCCTTTCGGGTGCGCTCGACGCAGCGAGTCCGGGCTTCGCCGCGGAGCGTGTCCCGGTATGCGGCGAACGCGAGCAGCATCTTGCCCCCGAGGCTCTCGTCGTTGTCGTCCACCGTGCGGGCAAGGCGCTCCTCGACCTCCGCATGGGTGGCGGGGTCGGACAGAGCCATGCCGGCGATCTCGGCTTCGAGCCTGGCGCCCTGCGGGCCGTGCGGCTCCGCCAGGTCCGCTGCGGCGCGCTCGAGGAGAGCGATCGCCTCCGCGCCGGCGTGCCTCCAGAAGAGCAGCCGGGCGAGTGTGAGGGCGATCTCGGCCCGGGCCGACGCGTCGGCGGCGAGGGACAGCGCCTCCCGCAGATGGACCTCCGCCTCGGGGTCCCGCGACAGCGCCTCGGCGGAGCCGAGCTCGAAGAGGAGCTCGCCCCGCTCCTCGGGAGCGGGCGGTTCGTCCAGAGCGCGGCTCAGGTACACGGAGGCGATCGCCGGAGACGACCTCGCGAGGGCGTCCCGCGCCGCGCTCCGGAGCACTCCGACGGCCCACTGGTCGCCGGCGCGCGGCGTGAGGAGCAGGTGGGCGGCCGCCTGTTCCGGCGGCAGGTGATGCTCGTCGAGCAGCGCGGCGGCGCGGCGGTGGGCCTCCCGTCGCTCGACAGGCGGCACGTGAAGATACACGGCGTCGCGAACGAGCGCGTGCAGAAAGGAGAACGCGGGAGCGCCCCGGATGACCTCGACCTCTTCGAGTCGCCGGGCAGCGTCGGTGGCGTCTCGCGACTGAGGGCGGCGAGCTCGGCGACGAGATCGAGGTCGGTGCCGTCGCCGAGCACGGCGAGGGCACGGGCGAACGACTGCGCTGCGCGGGGAAGATGCGACAGGCGGCGCCTCACGGAACGCGAGACTGCGCCGGGGCCGATCTCCTGTACGCGAGGGACCTCCGTCGTCACGGGGGCGACTCCTTCCGCCCCGAGGCCCTCGAGCAGCTCCCAGAGCAGCAGGGGGTTGCCCCCGCTCGCCGCCAGGCAGGCTGAGGTGAACTCGGGGTCGGGGGCGGTTCCGAGGACCTCCTCGGTCAGGCGTCCGGCCGCGGCGACGCTCAGGGGAGAGGGTCGGAGCAGCGTCGAGAGAGGGTCGTCCGTCAACTCGTCGACCAGCACCGGATCGGCTTCGACTTCGGCCGGGCGGAACGTGACGGCGGCGACGATGGGGGTCCCCTCCAGTCGCCGCACCAGGTAGCCGAGCCATTCGAGTGACGGCGTGTCGCACCACTGGAGGTCGTCGACGGCGATCAGGAGCGGCCGTCGCTCGGCGACGTTGGCGGCGAGCCAGTAGAGACCGTGCAGGACCGACAGACCGCCATCTCCGCCCGGCTGTGCCGCGGGCTCCTGCGGGTGCCCCTCGAACACCGGCAGCGCCAGGGCCGCGGATCCCTCGAGGATCTCCTCCCGCTCGGCCGCGTCGCCTCTCGCCAGCAGGGCCTCGAAGAGTTGCCGCACGACGCCGAAGGCGAACGAGCGCTCCAAGGGGCTGCCGCGCGCGGACAGCACCCGCAGACCTGCGTCAGCCGCGGCCGCGCGCGCGTACTCCAGCAGGCGCGTCTTGCCCATGCCGGCCTGGCCGCGGATGGCAACCAGCCGCCCGCTTCCGGCCGCACCGGCTGCGATCGTCTGATCGAGGGCCGCCAGCTCCTCTTCCCGCTCGAGCAGCTCGACTCGTGTCGTCACGCCACGCTCACGTCTGGAGACTAGGGTTCTTTGTCGGGTCGCACCCTGTCGCGACTGGGCCGCCCGCCGGGCGAGCATGTGAGCCAGCTTAGGACGCGACCAGGAGGGAGGCAAGCATGGCCCCGTCATCTCGACCCACAGGAGCAGCGACGTGAGCAGACGCTTCGCCTTCGCCTACTTCATGAAGGACAGGCCCCGGAGGATCCGGGAGATCGCCCCCTACCACATCGACTACTGGAGGGAGATCCAGGACGCGCGTTGCATCGCCGGACCGTTCGCGGACAGGTGCGGCGGGTTGGTCCTGTTCGATGCGGCCTCTCTCGAGGAAGCTGCGACGGTGGTGGAGCAGGATCCCTTTACCGTCCACGCCCTCCTCGCCCACTGGTGGGTCAAGGAGTGGATCGCCCAGACCGTGGGCCGGGACGCGCTCCCGTGAGGATTCAAGGGGCTGGACGGGGCTGCCGATAAGCGTTGTCAGCGTAGTACGCACATCTGATGCGACGGTCACGAGGGAAGGGTGTCCGATGAGCGCGGTGCTGTCGCGGTGGCGAGCGCAGTTCTCCGAGAGCGAGACCGCAGAAGGCGGTTCCGCCGGCCCGTGGTTGTCCAAGGCGCTGGTGGGTCGCACGGCCGCTGCCCTCTTCTGGCTCTGCGGGGCGTCGAGCCTGGCCAGTCTCGTGCGGCCGACGACCTCCGGCGGCCAGCCCGGCGGCGCCTACGTGGCGGCCGCCCTCGCCGCGTGCGCGGGTCTCCTGGCCTGGTGGCTGCCGTGGAGCCGGTGGCCTCGGTGGGCCAGCTCGTTCCTGATCCCGGTGGGATTCGCGCTGGTCGCGGTCCAGAGCACGCTCGCGGGCTCCGACGCCGTCGTCTACGGCGTCTTCTTCGTGCTGCTCTTCGCCTGGATCGGTGTCGCCTTTCCGCAGGGGACGGCACTGCTGGCTCTGACCCTGTTCGCGGTCGCGTACGTGCTGCCCCTGGTCTTCCTGGGACGGCTCTCGGGGACAGCCGTGGACTCGGCGCTGTACGTGGGCGTGGCCTGCCTCCTCGTCGGCGAGACCCTGGCCTTGCTGTCGACGACGCTGCGCCTCAACCAGGTCGCCCTCTGGAGAGCCCGCGCTGCGGTGAACGACATCGGCGCCGAACTCGCCTCCACGGCCGACCCGGAGACGCTCTGGTCGTCGATCGCGCTGCGCTTGAGCGATCTTGTGGACCTGCCCGACTCGGACGTCTACCGCCTGATGGACGACGGCGGGCTCGTCTGTCTCGCGAGCGTCTACGACGAGAAGCCCTGCCCCGAGCAACTGCACGTGTGCACGGCGCGCGAGGTGTGGGGGGTCGACCGCGAGGCGCTCACCACGAGAGAGCCGGTCTTCATCGCCTCGCCCAGCCGATCCGCGCCTCAGCGCCACCGAGCGAGCGGACATGCGCCGCTGGCGGGAGCAGGCGATGCTCATCGTGCCGCTGGTCGCCAGGGACGAGGTGATCGGGCTGGTCGAGATCAGCGAGACGCGCGAGGGCCGCACGATCGCACCCGAGCAGATCGCCACGGTCACCGCCGTCTGTCGGCTGATCGCCATGGCCCTCCATGACGCGGACACCATGCACGCGCAGGAAGCGCGCGCGCGCCGGCTGGCGTCACTGTTCGAATCGAGCCGCGCCGTCGCCAGCGCCGCCACCATGGAGGAGGCGCTGGCGGTCGTTGCGCGCTGCGCCGGCGAGGTGTTCGGAGTCTCCGAGTGTGTGGCCTACGAGCACGATCCCGACCACGACGCCGTCGTCGCACGGGCGATGTGGGAGAGGACACCGAGCGGCTGGGACCGCCTGGGGGAGCCCTCGCTCCTGGCGGAGGATCCGATGAGTCGTGGCGTGCTGGAGTCGGGGCAGCCGTTCCTCGGTCTGCTCTCCGACCCGCGACTCGACCCGGTGAGCCGGGCGGACCTGGAGACGTGGGGGGAGCAGAGCTGCTTGACCGTCCCCATGCAGTCGGTCGACGGGCCGATGGGCCTGCTGAACCTCTGGGACAAGGAGCAGGAGCGCGTCTACACGGAGGGAGAGATGGCGCTGGCGACTTCTCTGGCTGAGCTGGCCGGCGAGGCGGTGCGCAACGCGAAGTTGCTGCGTCGCCTGCGCGGCCTCAGCGAGAGTGACTCGCTCACCGGGCTCGCCAACCACCGCAAGCTCCACGAGGTCCTCGCTCACGAGCAGGCACGGGCCGAGCGCTACGGCAGCCACTTCAGTCTGGTGATGCTCGACATCGATGAGTTCAAGCTGCTCAACGACACGCACGGTCATCCCGCCGGCGACGCCGTCCTGCGCCAGGTGGGCACGCTGCTCAGCGAGCAGACACGAGCTGCCGACGTCGTCGGCCGCTACGGCGGCGATGAGTTCCTGCTGGTGCTGCCCGAGACCTCGGCCGACGAGGCCGGCCTGCTCGCCGAGAAGCTGCGCGCAGCGCTTCGCGAGGAACCCTACGTGACGGCTGCGGGCGAACAGATCCCGATCCACGCCAGCTTCGGCATCGCCGCCTACCCCGAGGACGTGCCCGACGCCAACGGGCTGGTCGCCCTCGCCGACGCCAACCTCTATGCGTCCAAACGCCGCGGTGGCGATGCCGTCACCGGCAGCGAGGAGGAGCGGCCGCTGCGTGACGTCGAAGGCGGGACCTTTGGCCTGTTCGAGTCGCTCGTGACCGCCGTCGACAACAAGGACCGCTACACGCGCCGTCACAGTGAAGAGGTCACGGAGTATGCGCTGGCGATCTCCCGTGACCTGGGCCTCTCCGACGAAAGCCAGCGGGTCCTGCGCGTCGCCGCCCTGCTCCACGACGTCGGCAAGATCGGCGTCCCCGACCGCATCTTGCGCAAGCCGGGACGCCTCACAGCGGCGGAGTACGAGGTCGTCAAGGGGCATTCCCTCCTCGGCGAGACGATCATCGCCTCCATCCCCGACGTCGGCGAGATCCGCGCCGCCGTCGCCTCACACCACGAGCGCTACGACGGCAACGGCTATCCTCACGGCTTGGCCGGGGAGGCGATCCCCCTGCTCGGTCGCATCATGGCCGTGGCCGACACCTACTCGGCGATGACGACCGACCGTCCCTACCGCAAGGCGCTCACCCGCGAAGAGACGATCAGTGAGCTGCGCTCCTGTTCGGGGACGCAGTTCGATCCCCAGATCGTCGAGACGTTCATCGCCTGCATGGAACGGGGCGCGGAGTTCGTGGCTGCGGCGCCGAGCGGAGCGTCCGTCATGGCAGACCTGGTGCCGGTCGAGACCGAGACCGAGGGCGGCGAGAGCGAGCCTGCCGCCGCCGCGCAGTTCCCTCGGGCCGAGCCCGCGGCGTCGGTGAGCACCATCGACCTGGCCGAGATGCGCGACCGCATCGCCGCGACGTCCGCCCGCCTCAAGGCCAAGGCGTTCGACGCGATGGTACGTGGAGAGACGGCGCTGCTCTCGCGCGATGGTGGCGCGGCATCGGAACCCGTTCCGGAGGAGGTCGCCCTGGGCGGCGACCTCGAGAGCATGGTCGACGATGCGTTCTCCCAGGAAGAAGCGTAGGCCGGAATCTCCGGGCGCACATTGCGCCAGGGGCCGCGGAGCAGGCCGCGACAGAAGGCCACCGCCGCGTCTTCCCCCATCCTGATCCCCTTCAGCGCTGGGCGGCTGTGGGGAAACCTTGAACGGGCAGTGTTTGGCGCTGCCCGGCAGGTGGAGACAGGATGAGCATGGCCACGAGGACGGACACGCAGTCGGCTTCAGTGCACGGCGCCGACAGCCACGATCTGATCCGCGTGCAGGGCGCACGCGTGAACAACCTCAAGGACGTCAGCCTCGAGATCCCCAAGCGCCGGCTGACGGTGTTCACCGGCGTCTCCGGCTCCGGAAAGAGCTCGCTGGTGCACGGCACGATCGCCGCCGAGTCGCAGCGGTTGATCAACGAGACCTACAGCGCCTTCATCCAGGGCTTCATGCCGGCGCTGGCGCGCCCGGAGGTGGACGTGCTCGAGGGTCTCACCACCGCGATCGTCGTCGACCAGGAGCGGATGGGCACCAACCCCCGCTCCACGGTCGGCACCGCCACCGATGCCAACGCGATGCTGCGCATCCTCTTCAGCCGGCTCGGGCAGCCGCACATCGGCTCGCCCAACGCGTTCTCCTTCAACGTCCCGTCGGTGCACGGCGGCGGGGCGATCACCGTGGAGCGCGGGGAGGGCAAGACCCAGGCCAGGAAGGCCACATTCAGCGTGCTCGGCGGCATGTGCCCGCGCTGCGAAGGCATGGGCAGCGTGACCGACTTCGACCTCTCCGCGCTCTACGACGACACCAAGTCACTCAACGAGGGCGCGCTCCGGGTCCCGGGCTACAGCATGGACGGCTGGTACGGGCGCATCTTCCGCGGCTGCGGGTTCTACGACCCGGACAAGCCGATCGGCAAGTTCACGAAGCGGGAACTGCACGACCTGCTCTACAAGGAGCCGACCAAGATCAAGGTCGAGGGGATCAACCTCACCTACGAGGGGCTGATCCCGCGGATCCAGAAGTCGATGCTCTCCAAGGACGTCGACGCGCTGCAGCCGCACATCCGCGCGTTCGTGGAGCGGGTGGTGACGTTCACGACCTGTCCCGAGTGCGACGGCACCCGCCTGAGCAAGGAGGCCCGGTCGTCGAAGATCAGAGGGATGAACATCGCCGACCTCTGCGCAATGCAGATCAGCGACCTGGCCGGCTGGGTGCGAGACCTCGACGAGCCGTCCGTCGCGCCCCTGCTCGCCGGGCTGCGGCACCTCCTCGACGCGTTCGCGGAGATCGGCCTGGGGTACCTCTCGCTCGACAGGCCGGCCGGCACGCTCTCCGGCGGCGAGGCGCAGCGCACCAGGATGATCCGCCACCTCGGCTCGTCGCTCACCGACGTCACCTACGTTTTCGACGAGCCCACCATCGGCCTGCACCCCCACGACATCGAGCGCATGAACCGACTGCTGCTCCAACTGCGGGACAAGGGCAACACCGTGCTCGTGGTGGAGCACAAGCCCGAGACCATCGTGATCGCCGACCACGTGGTCGACCTCGGGCCCGGCGCCGGCATCGCCGGCGGCGAGCTGGTCTACGAGGGTACGGTCGACGGGCTTCGGGCCAGCGGCACCACGACCGGCCGGCACCTGGACGACCGCGCCTCCTTGAAGCCGGCGGTGCGGACGCCGGCTGGGCCGCTGGAGGTGCGGGGCGCGAGGACCAACAACCTGCGGGACGTCGACGTCGACATCCCGCTCGGGATGCTGGTCGTCGTCACCGGGGTCGCCGGCTCCGGCAAGAGCTCCCTGATCCAGGGGTCGGTCGCCGGCCGAGACGGCGTCGTGGTGATCGACCAGGGCTCGATCCGCGGCTCGCGGCGCAGCAACCCGGCCACGTACACCGGGCTGCTCGACCCCATCCGCAAGGCGTTCGCGAAGGCCAACGGCGTGAAGCCGGCGCTGTTCAGCTCCAACTCCGAGGGCGCCTGCCCCGCCTGCAACGGCGCCGGCGTCGTCTATACCGACCTGGGCGTGATGGCCACGGTCGAGTCGGTCTGCGAGGAGTGCGGCGGCAAGCGGTTCCAGCCGTCGGTGCTGGAGTACCGCCTCGGCGGTCGCGACATCAGCGAGGTGCTCGCGATGTCGGTGACGGAGGCCGGAGAGTTCTTCGGCTTCGGCGAGGCGCGCGTGCCGGCCGCGCATGCGATCCTCGGCTGGCTCGCCGACGTCGGGCTCGGTTACCTCACCATCGGCCAGCCGCTCACCACGCTGTCCGGCGGCGAGCGGCAGCGGGTCAAGCTGGCCACCCACATGGCGGAGAAGGGCGGCGTCTACGTCCTCGACGAGCCGACCACCGGCCTCCACCTCGCCGACGTCGAGCAACTGCTCCGCCTGCTCGACCGGCTGGTCGACTCCGGCAAGTCGTTGATCGTCATCGAGCACCACCAGGCGGTGATGGCGCACGCCGACTGGATCCTCGACCTCGGTCCCGGCGCCGGCCACGACGGCGGCCGGGTCGTCTTCGAGGGCACGCCCGCCGACCTCGTCGCATCGCGCTCTACCCTGACCGGCGAGCACCTCGCGGCCTATGTCGGCGGCTGACTGACGGACGGCCGTAGGCGCCCGGCGTGGCTTGTGCGGCCCTCATTCGGGTTCTCCTCCGGCGGCTGGACCGCATCACGGCCCGCGTCCCCACCTTCGAGCGCGCGCAGCATCTCCAGCGACGCGAGGTTGACTTCGCGCACCACCGCGTCCGGCGGGTCCTGCACGTTGAACTCATGCTTGGCCATCAGGATGAGGGTGTCCCGGTACTCGCCGCCTGAGCCGACCCCCGGGCGCCCGAAGTGCTTTTCCTCCCGTACCGCGATGACGTACTGGGGGTTGATGTAGACCGGGGCGCCGTTGCCGTCCTTGAACTGAATGAGCATCGGTCATCTCCTCGCGCCACAATGCGCTCCGCACTGGGTCGGTGCCTGCCTCTGAAAGTCTGCCCGGGGGCCGACTGGACAAACGGGAGAGGAGGCCCGGGCGGGACTCGGGCGAACAGCAGGCCGCCGTTTCGTCAGTGAGGACCCACCCGAGAAGCGCGGGACGACCGTCACGAGCCGAGCAGGGCGGCGCCGTCGACCATGGACGTCAGCTTCGCCCAGGCGATGCTCGGCGCCACCTGGGCGAGGCCGACGAACGTGCCGAAGCCGCAATCCGTGCCGGCCATGACCCGGTCCGAGCCGAGTAGTGAGACGTAGCGCTCGAGGCGCTGCGCCACGAGCGCCGGGTGTTCGATGAAGTTGCTCGTCGAGTCGACGACTCCCGGGATCACGTACTTGCCGTCGGGCAGGGTCACACCTTCGAACACCCGCCACTCGTGGCCGTGGCGAGGGTTGCTGGCCTCCACCGAGATCCCGTTCGGCTTGGCCCGCAGGACCACGTCCAGGATGTCGGCCAGACCGACGTCGCGGTGGTGCGGTCCCTCGTAGTTGCCCCAGCAGACGTGTATGCGGAGGCGCTCGGCCGGCAGTGTGCGGAGCGCCTCGTTGAGCGCCTCCACGTTGAGGGTGATCTCGCGCCGGAACTCCTCGAGCTCACTCTCGGCGAACAGCAGATGCCGGGCCATGGCGAGGTCCGGGCAGTCGAGCTGGAGGGTGATGCCCGCCTCGACAATCGCCTCGTACTCCGGCCGCATCGCCGCGGCCAGATCGCCGAGATACGCCTCGCGATCGCCGTAGTGCCGATCGGCGAAGAAGAAGGCGATCACGCCCGGCGAGGCCGCGGACATGAACAGGCGCTCGCGCGGCACTCCGGCGTCGGCGGCGGCTTGCAGCAGTCGTTCGACGTCACGCTTGACCGCGTCGGGATCCCTGAGGCGCACGGGGCCGACGCAGGCCGGGGTCTTGATGTGGATGGTCTGCATCAGCCCGGCCATGTGCGGGCCGAAGTCGGGGTGATCGCGCAGTTCGGGGAGATCGCCGAAGCCGAGCGACTCGCCCTCGAACCCCGTGAGTCTATCCTGCACGTAGGTCGAGTAGCTCTGCTTGCCCTGCTCGCCGTCGTTGACGACGTCGATGCCGGCGGCGACCTGGTGACGCACGGCGTCGTCCACAGCGGCCGCGGCCGCCTGCTCGAAGCCCGCCACCTGATCGCCGGCGTCACGCGCGACGATCATCGCCTCCAGCTCTTGCGGGCGGGGGAGGCTGCCCGTGTGGGTCGTGTGGATGCGCGTCATGACGTCGTCTCCCGTTCCGGCCACCGCTTGCGGTCTAGCAATGTGTTCCCGCGGTCCGGGGAGCTATGCCGTACGCGGCCGGAGCCCGTGGCAGAGAGGCGCACGAGACTGCGCGCCGCCGCCTATCCTCCAGGCGTCCGCGGTGGGGCAACGATCTCGTGCAGACGGTGCCGGTCAGCGTGAGCTCGCGCTGACGGCTGTGGGCGCCCGTGACGGCACGTCGTCGACGGCACGCCCTTGCCGACTCCCATTCACTGTCCGGCCGGGGTCGCGCTGCGAAGTTGACACGCGGTGGCGCTCATGGACAATGACCGCATGCCGGCCGGGGGGTCGGCGGTCCCCTGCGGAGATGGCCCATGACAGGAGTACCGGACCCGAGCACGGCGGGGGCGACGACGCTGCCGCAACTGTTCGCCAGCTGGGTCGCCCAGTACGGGGTCGAGCCGGCTCTCAGCAAGCGCGTGGGCGGCGTCTTCACGGCGTTCACCTACGACGAGCTCGACCGCCGCGCGCGCGTGCTCGCGCTTGCGCTGGCCCGCGCGCTCGACGTGCGCCACGGAGAGCTCGTGGCCCTCATCAGCGACAACCGCCCCGAGTGGCTGGTGTGCAGCCTCGCCATCCACTTCCTCGGCGCCGTGGACGTGCCCCGCGCGGCGGACACACCGGCCGAGATCCTCGAGGCCATCCTGCGCCACGCGGAGCCGGCCGTGGTCATCGTGGAGGACCCGGCGCAGCTGCCGCTGGTGCGCGAGGCGCTCCCCTGGCTGCGCGCGGCGGTGGTCATCGACGCGCCGCAGGACCGGGGAGGCGGCTCTGGCGCGGGCGAGATCTCCTCGACCGGCGACGGCTCGTGCGCGGTGTACTCGCTGGCCGAGCTGACGAAGCTCGGCGAGGCGGCGTGGGCGGAGTCAGGCGGCGAGGTCGAGCGGCGCCGTGCGGCCGTGCGCACCGAGGACCTGGCGACGGTCATCTACACCTCGGGTACGACCGGCGCCCCGAAGGGCGTGGCGCTCACGCATGCCAACTACCTGCTCAATCTGCGGGAGCTCCCCAGCCTGCTGGGTATCGACCGCGAGCCGGTGCTCACCCTGCTGCAGCCGTGGCACGCCCTCGAGCGCCAGATGCAGCTCATGTACCTGAGCAAGGGGTGCTGCCTGCACTACACCGACGTGCTGCACCTGCGCGGCGACCTGCGGGCGGTGCGCCCGGTGGTCATGGCCACCGTGCCGGAGCTGTGGGTCAAGCTGTACAAGGGCGCCCTTCTCAAGATCGACGGCCTCACGCCCGCGCTGCGGCGGCTCACGCGCTGGCTGGTGGCGCGCTCGCTGTCCTCCGCGCGGGCGCGGCGGCTGCTCACGGGTCGCGAGCCCGTCGTGCGCCTGCGCGGCCCGCTGCGCAGGGCGGGCGCTTACGCGTGGGCGGTGGCCAGGGCCGCCGCGCTGGCCCCCTTCCACGCGCTCGCCGACCGCCTCGTCTTTCGCCAGGTCAGGGCCGGGCTCGGCGGCCGCCTGCGCTTTCCCTGCGTCGGCGGCGGCCCGCTGCCCGACACGGTGGACGAGTTCTTCGACGCCGCCGGCATGCCGCTGCTGGAGGGCTACGGCATGACGGAGGCCATCGTGGTGATCGCCATGCGGGACCCGCACCGCCGCCTGCTGCGGACGACGGGCCACGTGATCCACGGCATGGAGCATCGCCTCACGGGAGAGGACGGCCGACCGTGCCTCCCCGGCGACGTCGGCCGCCTGCAGGTCCGCGGGCCCAACATCATGCGCGGCTACTTCCGGGACCCGGAGCGGACGGCGGAGGTGCTCGGCGCCGACGGCTGGTTCGACACCCGCGACCTGGCGCTCGTCCACGCCGACGGCAGCCTGCGCGTCATCGGCCGCCTGGACGACACCCTCGTCCTCACCAACGGCGAGAACGTCAACGCGCCCTACCTCGAGAACGAGCTCTGCGCCAGCGAGTGGATCGACCGGGCGGTCGTGGTGGGCGAGGGCAGGCCCTCCGTGGCCGCCTTGGTGGCGCCGAGCCGCACCCGTCTCGAGACGTTGGCGCGCAGCCTCGGTCTCGACCCGGACGACCCCGCGGCGCTCATCGCCGACGAGCGCGTCGTCAAGCACTACCGCGCGCTGGTCAACGCCATCAGCGGCGACGCGCGCCGGTTCGCGCCGTGGGAGCGCGTGCACCACATGCGCCTGTGGCTTGGGGAGTTCCGCATCGGCCACGAGCTCTCCCAGACCCTCAAGCTGCGGCGCCAGGAGTTCCTCCGCCTGTACTCCGGCGAGATCGACGAGCTGTACACACTCTGAGGGACGCCCGGGGCGTGATGCCCGCGACGAGGAGCGCCGCTCCAGTCCGCAGTGACTCCTACGCCCGTCTGCGGTTCAACAGCATGGCGATGAGCCACACGATGAACAGCGCGATGGCGATGTAGAAGAGCCACTTCACGACGAACCCCAGCCCGAAGACGATGATGACGAGAATCAGCAGCAGGATCCAGAGCAACATCTTTGCCACTCTCCTTCAGTTGCGGAAATCAATCTGAGTGTGCCCGAACGGTCGGGAATCAGAGTGACGGGCGTTGCCCGGGAGCGGCGAGCTGACCAGCGGCCGGCCGCGCCGCGCGGACCCGGTTCTCCGCCGCGCCCGGTCGGCGGTTCAGTCCGCCGAGCGGGCATAGCGGCGCAGCGAGGCCTCGGCCTGCGCCGCCGTCATCCCGCTCTCGATCCAGGGCGAGTACAGCAGGCGGATCGCCGCCGCGTCGTTCTGGCTCCAGGTGGTGATCTGGCTGGACTCGTAGAGCACGCTGCGGCGGCGGTCGGAGATCGAGCCGAAGTGGCCGCCGCAGCCGATCGCGTGCGTGAGCTCGTGGATCAGGGTGGCCTTGACCTGATCGGGGCTGCCCTGGCGCCCCGAGTCGATGGCGATCCGCGCGCGGATCATGCCGGGTGAGGTGAGGAAGTAGTGCGTGCGCGTGCTGCCCACGCTGTCGTCGCCGATCGTGCGCGCGTAGGCGTCGTGCGTCAGGAACTGGATGGTGATGCGCGGCGCGGTGTCGCCGACGGCGAACCGCACCTCGGCCTGCATGCGGTTCAGCCGCCCGACCAGCTGCCGCAGGTAAGGTCCTATGCCCGGGCCGCCGCTGTTCAGGAGCTTGATGACCACGCGCGGCCGCTCCCACTTGGTCACCACCGGCGCCTCTGTCGCGCCGGCCTCCGGCGCGGACACCACCATGGTGGTGAAGTAGCGCCGGAACGAGGGCCTGCCGGCCGCCTCCTTCGTGTACTTGTTGAGGGAGGAGAACGCGAGCGGCTGCACGGGCCGGCGGTCGAGCAGCCCGAACCCGGTCTCGCTGTCGACCCAGCGCACGGCCATGACCGCGCCGTAGAGCGCGGCCAGCAGCACGACGATGGAGAACAGCGCGACGACGGTGCGGCCGAGCCGGCGCACGGGCGATCACCTCCTGGTGCAATCATTGCCCACGGGCGTGCCGCCGACGCACGCGGCTATACTGGCGGCCATGGAACGGTCACTCAGAGAGACGCGGATCGGCGCCTGAAGGCTCGTTGACGTCGTGAACGTAGCCCGTCCGGTACCTTGAGCACAGACGTCCTCGTCACCGTGCTCGCCGGCATCCTGCTGGTGGTCGCCGCCGTCGGCACGATCTACCCGGTGCTGCCCGGCAGCCTCATCGCCATCGTCACGCTGCTGCTCTGGGCCTGGGCCATGGGCTCGTCGTGGGCGTGGACGGCGGCGATCGTCGGGTCGGTCATCTGCGTCGTGGGCTGGTCGGCGAGCGCCGTGCTCACCGGCCGCAAGCTCAAGCAGCTCGAGGTGCCCAGCGGGTCGGTCCTCGTCGCCCTCGTCGGCGGCGTGGTCGGCATCTTCCTCATCCCGGTCGTGGGCGTCTTCGTCGGCTTCGCCGTGGGCCTGCTGCTCAGCGAGTGGGTGCGCCACCGCAGCCTGAGTCAGGCCTTCCACTACAGCGTGCAGACGCTCAAGGCCACCGGGACCGGCGTCCTCATCGAGTTCCTGCTGGTCTGCGTCGCCGCGTCGGTCTGGATGTTCGGCGTCTTCGTCCACTTCGCCGCGACGTGACGCCGTCAGGATCCGTCAGGACGACAGGAGCTTGTCCCCTACGCCGTGGAACCGCTCGACGTAGCCGTCGCGCCCGTCGGTGTACGACGGCGGCACCCACGGCATCTCGGCCAGGTTGGCCGTGATCATCGGCAGCAGGTCGAACGGGATCGAGATGTTCACGAGGCCCTCCGGGAACACCCGCAGCGCCTTCATGCCCCAGCACAGGCCGGTGACGCTGAAGTTCAGCTCGCCACTGAGGAAGGGGTACACGTACAGCCAGGCGCACCCGATCACCGGCGTCGACTTGCTCACGTACATGCGCCCGGTGGTCCAGCTCGAGGCTCTGAGGATGACCTCCGCCTGGCTCACGCGCGCGGTCACCACGAGCACGTCCGGGTCGAACGTCAGCTTGTCGAGGGGGGCGAAGGTGATGAAGCGGGCGGTGCCCGGCTGGAGCTTGGGGAGCACCTCGTAGATGCGCCGGTTGGCCCGCGCCTCCTTGAAGACCTCCAGGAGCGGGCCGATCTCGCCGCCGCCGAACGCCGGCTCGATCTCGGCGTTGCCGAGCGGCATGCCGCCGGCGCAGATCTCGTCGGTGGCGGCGTAGAAGAAGGCGCGGCCGGTGTGCGCCTCGGCGAGCGTCTCGCACAGGGCGATGGGCCGGCCCACCGGCTCCACGCCCCGAGGCTGCAGGCGCGAGAACTTGAGGCCGACGGGCGGCCGCTCCAGTTCGAACCCCTCGAAGACGGACAGGTCGGGGGCGGAGCTCGTGGTCATGTCAGGCCTCCCGGGTCATGAACGCTTTGCTGACGATCCGCCATGCTCCGTCGTCGCCCTTGAGCAGGTGGAACCAGTTGGCGAAGGACATCGCGCCGAAGAACCCGGTCTCGTCGATCCGCACGCTGGCGACGCGGCCCAGCACGTCGACCGAGACGACGGTGGGCGTGTAGGGCGCGCCCGTGGACTCCATGGACGGGCGTCCTCCGATGTCCGCGAAGAACGGCTCCGGCGAGCCCATCAGCAGCTGGTCGCCGAGCAGCCCGCTCATCACCGCGTCGGGGTGGAAGCAGGCGCGGAGGCCGTCCGCGTCGCCCTTGAACGCGGCGTCCGTGTAGCGCCGCATCACCGCGAGCACGTCGTCGGCGTCGCGGTCGTTCGTCACACGCTCAGCAGTCATCCCGGGCTCTCCCTTCGCGCCTGCTCGTCGAGGCTCCGGTGGGTCCCGGTGCGGCGGGGACGCGGCGCCTGACATCCCCGCTGCATCGTATCGGCAGGCGCGGGAACAGCCAAGGTATGGGTCAAAGGAGGTCAGCATGACAATCGAGCGTCACATTCTGGTAGGACGCGACGTCTACGCGCGCGACGACCTCAAGGTCGGCGAGGTCAAGGGGGTGAGTGCCGACGCCGGGTACGTCATCGTCGACCGTCCGCTCTCCAGCGACCTGCTGGTACCGATGGACGAGCTCCACGAGATCGGCGGGCGCCTCGAGATCCCGCGCACCCGGGCGTACCTCGACGACGCGCCCGAGGTCGATCCCGACGCCATGACGCTGGAGGACCGCCAGCGTCTGGAGGTGTTCTACCGGACGCGGGCGGCGTAGCCGCAACAGGGCCGGGTGGGCGCGCCGAAGCCGGCGGTGCGCTCAGGCGCAGCAGCGGCGCACCGCCCCGGGCGGTACGGGGGTGCAGCGGCGGAGCAGGCCGGTGCGCTCGCAGCGCGCCTCCGCGGCCCGGCGGTGGCGCAGGCGCTCCGCCTTCATGCTGCTCGTCGCGGCTCCAGCCGCCCATGTGGTCGATGCCGATGACGCGTTCCATGACTCCTCCGTTCGATCCGGATCGTTTCAGGCGGAAGGCTTGACGGCGCGCACGAATCCGCTGATGAGTTGCACGCCGTCCGGCAGGGCCGGCGCGCCGCAGCACGAGTTCTCGGGCGCGCCGTCGTAGACGTTGGTGACCTCGATGGCGGCGTCGGCGAAGCCGGCGCGCCCCAGCCTGTCCAGGTAGTCCTGCTCCTCGAGCGCGCCCGCGACGCAGCCGGACCACGCCTCGACGTCGCGCAGCAGCTCGTCCGGCACCAGGCTCATGTCGCCCTGGAAGACGACGTCCGAGACGGCGAACCGGCCGCCGGGCCTCAGCACGCGGAAGGCCTCGGCCAGCACCCTGTCCTTGTCCGTCGACAGGTTGATGACGCAGTTGCTGATCACGACGTCCACGGAGTCGTCGGGCAGCGGGATGGTCTCGATCTCGCCCTTGAGGAACTCGACGTTGGTGACGCCGGCCTTCTGCTGGTTCTCCCGCGCGAGCGCGAGCATCTCGTCGGTCATGTCGAGCCCGTAGGCCTTGCCGGTGGGGCCCACGCGGCGGGCGGACAGCAGGACGTCGATCCCGCCGCCGCTGCCGAGGTCCAGCACGACCTCGCCGGGCTGCAGGTCGGCGAGCGCCGTCGGGTTGCCGCAGCCGAGGCTGGCGAGCACGGCCTCGGCGGGGAGGTCGCTCGTCTCGTCCACGTCGTAGAGGCCGCGGGCGAGCTCGTCCTGCGGCTCGACGGCACTGCCGCCGCAGCAGCAGGAGCACGACGTGGCCTCGGTCGCCGCCACGGCGCGCTCGGCGTAGTGGTCGCGGATCTGGCCCTTGAGGTCCTGGTCGGTGGTCTCGCTCATCGCGCGCTCCTCGTTCGGTCGACGTCAAATCAACTTTTGTTGGTTACAGTGTAGCGGGTCCGCCGGCGCTGTCAATACCAAATCAATATTTCTTGTGGTAAGCTGTCGGTCATGGCGAAGACGACGACATCGGAAGCGGCCGAGCATCCTGGCCCGCATGCTGCTGCACGCGCACAGACGAGGATTCCCTCGTGCGCCTCGCGCGAGTCGCCAAGGCGCTGTCCGACCCGATCCGCCTTGGCATGCTGGACGTCATGACGCAGGGGCGCGGCTGCTGCGGAGTCATCGACCCGGTGGCGCGCGGCGTGCCCGGCGCCGGCGACCCCGAGGGCATCTGCGTCTGCGAGTTCCAGGAGCAGTTCGGCCTCGCGCAGTCCAAGGCGTCGTACCACCTGCGCGTGCTCAAGGACGCGGGGCTGGTGACCGAGGAGACGCGCGGCAAGTGGAGCTTCTACGCCGTGGACCGCGAACGCCTGGCCGCGGCGCTCGGCGATCTGGGCCGCGTCGCCGGGCTCGACGCGACCGTCTGAGGCCGCCGGACTCCGACGACCGGACGAAGCCGGCGAGCGGGCGGCGGCCGGCCCCGTCAGATCATGCGGCGGATCCAGGTGAGCGAGCTCGGGACCTCGGCGGGGCTCACCTCGCGCGCCGGCTGCCCCTTCTTCAGCAGGCTGAAGCGCGCCTTCTTGCCGCCGCCGCCGCAGCACTCGTAGGCGACCTCGCTGCCGTCCTCGGCCCGCATGGTCGCCGCGACCCAGCATTCGGTGTTGGAGCCCTCGGCGCACTGGACGACCTGCGCGGGCGTCATGCAGCCGAGGTCGGTGCAGATCGAGTCGTCGCTCACGGTGGGCTCCTCTCGTGGGGTGTCTCCAGCGGGGGTCACGTGCCGGTCAGATCCTGAAGGGCGCGCAGGGTGGTGGCCACAGCCTCGCGATCCAGTTCGTAGAAGGTCCACTTGCCGCGGACCTGCTCCGTCACGAGGCCCGCCTCTCTGAGGATGCGCAGGTGGTACGAGGTGCGCGACTGGCTGAGGCCGAACTGCCCTTGCAGCTCGCAGACGCACAGGCCGGCGGGTGTGCCCTCGCCGGGGACGTTGCGCGTGCAAAGGTCCGGCAGCTCGCAACTCTCCCGGCCCTCGGCGAGCACGCCGACCATCCTGAGGCGGACGGGGTCCGACAGCGCCTTCAGCGCCCTCGCGAACGCGGTGACGTCCGCCGTCTCGACCGGCAACCTTCCTCCTCACAACAAGCTTTGGTGATTTGGTCTTGACAGTACGCTGCCTCGATGTGAGCATCATACCACCGGACCTTGATTTGAGGAGCAGTCCCTGTGCGTACAATCGCCGTCGCCGCGCCGTTCGCCGTCTACTCTGACGTCCACGGCAACCTGCCCGGGCTCGAGGCGATCCTCGCGGACGTCGACCGCCGCGGGATCGCCCAGTCGCTCTGCCTCGGCGACCTCGTCGGCTACGGGCCGTTCCCCAACGAGGTCGCCGCGCTGGTCAGGGACCGGGGCGTGCCGACGCTGATGGGCAACTACGACCAGGGCATCGGCTTCAGCACCGGCGACTGCGGCTGCGTCTACAAGACCGACGAGCAGCGCGCGGAGGGCGCCGCGTCGCTCGCCTGGACCGACGCGGTGGCCACCGACGAGACGCGCGCCTTCCTGCGCACGCTCGAGGACCGCTTCGTCCTCGAGACGCCGGCCGGCGAGCTGCTGGCCGTGCACGGCAGCCCGCGGCGCATCAACGAGTACCTGTACGAGGACCGGCCGGAGCACGCCATGGCGCGGATGGCCGAGGAGAACCCGTACCGCGCCATCCTCTTCGGCCACACGCACGTGCCGTACGCCCGCGAGGTCGCCCACGGCGACGCGGGCGCGACGACGCTCTTCGTCAACGTCGGCAGCGGGGGCCGGCCCAAGGACGGCGACTGGCGTGTCTGCTACGCCGTCCTCGACCCGGCCCGGCTCGCGGCCGGTGCGCCGGCCGTCGAGTTCGTGCGCGTCCCCTACGACCACGAGCGCCTGCTGGCGCGCTCGCCGGCACCGATCTCATCACGACGTTCCAGGAGCCCACATGACCGTCGTCGCCGCGCCGCGCCGCCTGTCCTTTCTCGACCGCTACCTGACGCTGTGGATCTTCCTCGCCATGTTCGTCGGCGTCGGCCTGGGCTGGCTGTTCGACGGGCTCCCGGCGTTCATCGAGAGGTGGTCCGTGGGGACGACCAACATCCCCATCGCCGTCGGCCTCATCGTGATGATGTATCCGCCGCTGGCCAAGGTGAAGTACGAGGAGCTCGGCGACGTGTTCCGCGACTGGAAGATCCTCGGCCTCTCGCTGGTGCAGAACTGGCTGATCGGGCCGTGGGTGATGTTCTTTCTGGCCATCATCTTCCTGCACGACTACCCGGAGTACATGGTCGGGCTCATCATGATGGGCCTCGCGCGCTGCATCGCCATGGTGATCGTCTGGAACCACCTGGCCCGCGGGGACACGGAGTACGCCGCGGGCCTCGTCGCCTTCAACAGCGTCTTCCAGGTGCTGTTCTACAGCGTGTTCGCCTGGTTCTTCGTCACCGTGCTGCCGCCCCTGTTCGGGCTGGAGGGGGCGGCCGTCGACATCTCGATCGGCCAGATCGCCAAGAGCGTCTTCATCTACCTCGGCATCCCGTTCCTGGCCGGCATGCTGACGCGCTATCTCGGGCTCAAGTACAAGGGGCGCGAGTGGTACGAGCACAAGTTCATCCCGCGCATCAGCCCGCTCACGCTCATCGCCCTGCTGTTCACGATCTTCGTCATGTTCAGTCTCAAGGGCGACCTCATCGTCAAGCTGCCGCTCGACGTGCTGCTCATCGCCATCCCGCTGGTCTGCTACTTCGTGATCATGTTCTTCGTGAGCTTCTTCTTCGGGCGCAGGATCGGTGCCGACTACTCCAAGACGGCGACGCTGAGCTTCACGGCGGCGAGCAACAACTTCGAGCTCGCGATCGCCGTCAGCGTCGCGGTCTTCGGCCTGAACTCCGGCCAGGCGTTCGCCAGCGTGATCGGCCCGCTCGTGGAGGTGCCGGTGCTCATCGGCCTCGTCAACGTGGCGCTGTGGCTCGGCCGCAGGTACTGGGGTGTCACGGACGCGCCGGTCCCGGCCACGGTGGCCGCCGGGGTGGCCGAGTCCGGGTGCGACGCGGTGCCCGGCGCCGACAAGATCTGATCGCGACCGGGACGAGCCACAGGTGGCCGACGACCAGCTGAGAATCACGAAGACGGGCGTCGGCCGGCTGTAGCAGCGACGCCACGCCGGGCCTTCAGGCGCAGCGGTCGCGCTCGCAGACGGAGAGTGACGGCTCGCGGGCGAGTTCGCCGGCGACGTCGATGGCCCGCAGCGCCGCGTCGTCGGCCAGCAGCAGGAGCACGTCGTCGCGGCGCAGGCGGGTGCTGCCCTTGACGACGACGTAGGCGTCGTAGCGCCGGAGCAGCACCACCTCGGCGCCGGCCGGCAGTCCCGCCTGCGCGATCTGCCGGCCGACCATGGGCGAGTCGGCCGGCACGCGGTACTCGACGAGGTCGCGCGCCACCGGCTCGCCGGCCGAGATCGGCTCCGGCTCGTACGCCGGGCCGTCGAGACGCAGCAGGCGCGCGACGGCCGGGATCGTCGTCCCCTGGACCAGCGTGGACGCGAGGACGACGAAGAAGACGATGTTGAACACCTGCTCGCCCCCGGGCACGCCGGCGACCAGCGGGAACGTCGCGAGGATGATCGGCACCGCTCCGCGCAGCCCCGCCCAGCCGATGAGCGTCTGCTCGCGCAGGCTGAAGCGCGAGCGGAACAGCGAGAGGTACACGCCGAGCGGGCGCGCCGCGAGCGTCAGGAACGCCGTGACCAGGACGGCGACGCCGAGCACCGGCAGGATCCGGCTGGGGAACACCAGCAGGCCGAGCGTCAGGAACATGGCGATCTGCATGAGCCAGGCGAGGCCGTCGTGGAAGCGCGTGAGGCTGCGCTTGTGGATGTAGGCGCGGTCCCCCAGCACGAGGCCGGCGACGTACACGGCCAGGAACCCGCTGCCGCCCAGGTACGCGGTCGCTCCGAACGTGAGCAGCACCAGGGCCAGGCTCAGGACCGGGTAGAGGCCGTCGTGGTCCAGGTCGACGCGGTTGATGACCCAGGCCATGCCGCGCCCGAACGCGTAGCCGAGCACGACCCCGAGCCCCATCTGGAGGACGAACGACGCGGCCAGCTGCGGCAGGGAACCCTCGCCCGTGGTGATCAGCGAGATGAGGCTGACGGTGAGGAACACCGCCATGGGGTCGTTGCTGCCCGACTCCAGCTCCAGCAGGTCGCGCACGGCCGCGGGCAGCCGCACCTGCCGGGCGCGCAGCACGGAGAAGACCGCGGCGGCGTCGGTGGACGAGACGACGGCGCCGAGCAGCAGCGACTGCAGCGCCGGAAGGCCGGTGACCAGCATGACGACGCCGCCGACGAGGCCGGCGGTGACCAGCGTGCCGGCGGTCGCCAGCACGATCCCGCGGCCCAGGACCGGGCGGATGCTCGCCCAGCGCGTGTCGAGCCCGCCGGAGAACAGGATGAGCGCCAGGGCCACGACGCCGACGGAGCGGGCGAGCCCGGCGTCGTCGAAGTAGATGCCGCCGAGCCCCTCGGAGCCGGCGAGCATGCCGATCGCCAGGAACAGGAGGAGGGCCGGGACTCCCGAGCGCCGGGAGACCTTGCTCGCGAGGATGCTGAGGAGGACGAGCACGCAGGCCAAGACGAGCAGGAGCTCCAGGTCCTTCATCACTCCTCCTTCGGGGTCGGTCGTCGGGCTGCCTCGGAGGGAGGGGCTTTTGCTCTACCCGGGAGTCGCCGGGGGCGAAACGGGCTCTCGGCGGCTACTCCAGCTGCTCGCCGGCGTGCGGGCCCGGCCCCATGTCCCACACGGACTCGACCGTGATGCGCACGACGTACTTCATCGGCGGCAGGTGCAGCTGCTCGCTGACCGCCTTCAGCTTCTCGTTGACCTGGTCGAACACGTCGCCGTGGTCGATCAGCTCGGCGCGGCCCTTGACCTGCATCGCGACCTTGCGCTCCGGGTCGTGGATGCCGACGGCCACGCGCGCGTCGTGCTCCAGGTTCTCGCGCGTCTTGTGGCTGAACATGTCGGCGAAGTACAGGTGCTCGTCGTCGAGCAGCGCGCCGCTGCCCTTGATGGAGACGTTGGGCATGCCGTCCGGCCCGACCGTCGCCACCCACACGTTGTGGCCGCCCGCCAGCAGGTCGTGGAGCTCTTTGGGGATGAGTGTCATCGCTGCCTCCTTGTCGTCGTGCTAGCAGTGTAGCTCTCGTCAACGGCCGGCCCCGGCGCGTGGGGCCACGAGTGCTCTTCATCGGCGGCGAGGCAGGCGAACGCCGCCGCCATGCCGAAGGAAGACAGCCGAAGGACCGACTGACTGACCGGAGGAAGAACCATGGTCTCAGCGCGCGACGCCCACGACGACTGGTACGAGGACGACGAGCCGTACGGCGACGCCGGAGCCGAGTGGGACCGGGAGCCGGCGTCGCGCCCTCTCTCGCTGGTGGGCCGCTCGGGGCTGGCGTTCGAGGTGGTGGCGCCGGACGGCTTCGAGGCGGCGCAGACCATCGCCGACCGCCTGCGCGCCGGCGTCCCCGTGCTGGTGGACCTCCGCGGCGCCGACCGCGACCTCACCGGCCGCCTGACGGACTTCTGCAGCGGCCTCGTCTACGCGGTGGAGGGCACCCTGCAGCTCGTCGGCCGCGACGTGCTGCTGCTCGCGCCGAGCCACGTGGACCTCTCCGGCGACGCGGCCTCGGCCGTTCGCGAGCCCGGCTTCTACAACCGGAGCTGACCGGCGGATGGCCGCCGGATCCGGGCACGGACCGGGTTCCCGAAACACCCGTCGGTTTGCCGCATGCGGTCCGGGATGGTACGGTCCCAAGCTCAAGCCCGCCGTCGGGGCGAGGATTCTGCGTCACCCGGCGCGAAGGAGGCGATCCGTTTGACCCCCATCCGCAAGGCGACCTTCCTCGGTCTCATCTCGATCCTCGTGCTGCTCGCCGTGGCCGCGACCGCGTCGGCCGGCCCCATCAAGGCCAAGAAGGCCAGGCTCGCCGCCGTCCAGGCGCAGCTGAGCAAGGTCTACGAGCAGTCAGATATGGCGGTCGAGCGTTACAACGAGGCGGCCTCGCGGCTGCGGGACGTCCAGGACCGCATCGTGCGCAACCAGCACCTGCTCAAGGTCGCCGAGTACAAGCTCGGTGTCGCCAACGACCACCTCACGGCTCGCGCGGTCCAGGTCTACAAGGCCGACGACGCCGGCATCATCGACGTCGTGTTCGCTTCGCGCACGTTCGAGGACCTCCTGACGCAGCTCGACGTCATGCAGCGCATGACGGAGAGCGACGCCCAGACGGCGCGCGCCGCCAAGGTCTACCGCCAGGAGATCTCAGACCGGCGCGTCGCGCTCGAGGCCGACCGCAAGTCGGCGGCCACGCTGGTGGCGCAGCGCGAGGACAGCAAGGACCAGGTGCTCGCGCTCCAGGCCCAGCTCGAGAGCACGGCCGGCGGCCTCAAGAGCGAGATCGCCGACCTCGAGGCCAAGGCAGCGGCCGCCGCCAAGGCCGCGGCTGAGAAGGCTGCGCTCGCGGCCTCGCAGACCGCGTCCGCCTCGTCCTCCGGCGGCTCCTCGTCCGGCTCGAGTTCGTCGTCGAGTTCCGGCGGCAGCGGGGGCGGCGGCACGGCCGTCGACCCCGGCGGCTCGGGCCACTCCGCCGTCGTCGCCATCGCCCAGCGCTATCTCGGCGTGCCCTACGTGTGGGGCGGCGCCAGCCCCAGCGGCTTCGACTGCAGCGGCCTCACCATGTACTGCTACGCGCAGATCGGCATCGGCATGTCGCACGGCGCCACCGACCAGCAGCGCCAGAGCAAGCCCGTCTCACTGAGCGCGCTGCAGCCGGGCGACCTCGTCTTCTTCGGCAGCGCCAGCTACAGCCACCACGTGGGCATCTACGTGGGCGGCGGGCAGATGATCCACGCGCCGCACACCGGCACCGTCGTGCAGTACGGCTCCATCAGCGGCGCCTGGATCGGCGGCCGCTTCTAGCAGCTCGCTGGAGCGGGGCGCCGCGCTCTTCTGGCTCTTGCTCCGCACGCGCACCGCTCGCACCAGCGCCTTGATGCGGCGCCGGTGATCCAAGGGCTCCGAGCTCTCCGGTCGCCGTCGGCGCCGCTCTCCGGGAGCGGCAGGGCGGGCGCCAACGGCGATCAGCGGCGTTCCACGAGGAGGGACGGATGCGCATCGCGTTACACGGCCAGCAGGCCTTCGGCAAGGCCGTGCTCGAGGCGTTGCTCGAGCGGGGCGACGACGTGGTGGCGGTCTACGCCCCGCCGGAGGGCCCGCGGGAGGATCCGCTCGCCGCGGCTGCGCTGGCCGCCGGGCTGCCGCTGGTGCGCCCGGCGTCGTTTCGCGACCCGGCCCTTGTGGAGGCGTTCCGCGCCCTGCGGCCGGACCTCCAGGTCATGGCGTTCGTCACGCTGATCGTGCCGGAGGAGTTCCTCGGCGTCCCGACGCAGGGCACCATCCAGTACCACCCGTCGCTCCTGCCGCGTCATCGCGGCCGCAGTGCGATCAACTGGCCGGTCATCAAGGGCGAGACCGAGACCGGCCTCACCGTGTTCTGGCCGGACGGCGGCATCGACACCGGCGACGTGCTCCTGCAGCGGACCACGCCCATCTCGGAGACCGACACGCTCGGGTCCGTCTACTTCGAGCGCCTGTTCCCGCTGGGCGTGGAGGCGATGCTGGAGGCGGTCGACCTGGTGCGGCGGGGGACGGCACCGCGGATCCCGCAGGACGACGCGCTGGCCACCTACGAGGCGCCGTGCGAGCGGGGCAACGCCCGCCTCGACTGGGGGAAGCCGTGCCGGCAGCTCCACGACCTCGTGCGCGGCTGCGACCCGGCGCCGGGAGCCTGGACCACCTGCGGCGGCCAGGCCCTGCAGGTCTTCGCGGCGGCGCCGCAGCCCGCCCGCGACGTCGCGGGCCTCGGCGGCGCGATGGGGGAGGTCGTCGACGTCGGCGCCGACGGGTTCAGCGTGGTCTGCGCCGACGGCCGCCTGCGCGTGACGCGTGTGCGGCCGTCGGGTGGAGCCAAGATGGGCGCCGGCGAGTGGGCCGCGGAGAGCGGCCTCCGCCCCGGCGCCCGTCTCGAGTAGCGTCCTCAGTCGCGAACCGCCTCAGGCCGTCGTCTTCCTCGGGAGCACCAGCACCACGATCAGCGTGATCAGCCAGAAGAAGAAGCCGAGGATGCCGAAGAGCACCGGGCTGTAGCCCTTGCTGCCGGCGATCCGCGCGCACAGCCACGCGCATCAGCACCGCGACGATCAGGCTGATGAGCCAGTACCACCAGGCCATGTGAGCCCCCTTTGCCGTTGCCGTTCGACGCGGGGACTCCTTCCCGGTGGGTCGGCTCACTCCTGCGGAGAAGCCCTCGCAGTGCGGGCGGCCGCGGGCGCGCGTCGCGGGAGGCGGCAGGGGTGGCGCTAGGCCGCGGAGATCCGGCGCACCACCGGCCGGCGCGTGGCGCAGAGATCGCAGCTGCAGCCGTCCGTGTGGCGCCAGCCGTGCGCGGGCGTCCTCCAGGAGGGCACCAGCCGCTTCCTGCCGCCTGCCTCGCAGCGCCAGAAGCTGATGCCGTCGTAGTAGAAGGTGTCGTCGTCCGCGGTCTCGCCGTGGAGCCACGCCTCGCACTCGGCGCAGAGGATCTGGTACCTGCTGTATGTCTGGCGGTCCGCGCTCATCGCTGCTCCTCGTCACCACGGCGCCCTCGCGCCGGTTTCACCCCAAGTATCGGCTGATGGGCGCCGCGGGTCTCCAGTACATTCGTCTGGGTGCGGCGACCGGCGCGAAGGAGCGTTGTCAGCGGCGTGGACGGCGCTGGGGCTGCGTCCCGCCGGATGAGGAGTATCATCTCTGCCCTGCCAAGGGGGTATCGAGCCGCACCATTGAGGCCGGCGGCGGGTCTGGCTACCGCTTCGCCGCCGGTAACGCCCGCGGTGGGTTCGTGCCGCTCCATCCAGCTCCGGCGCGCCGGTACCGCGCACCGGTCGCTCGCAAGGGGGAGGAGAAGGTATGAACGGATCCGTCCACCAGGCGGCGAGGCTGCGGCCCGCCGTCATGACCCTCGGCCTGCTCGCGCTGCTCGTCGTCGCGCTGCTCGTCGTAGCCGGCCCGGCTCTTGCCGGCGTGCCGAAGACCAACATCCCGTACGACGGCACACCCGATTTCAAGAACATCGATTGGCCGGCCCAGCACCACCCCATCGACGCGCCAGTGAGCACGCTCGCGGCCGGCACGGCGCTCCACGACGGACGCGCGCCGGACATCATCCTCACGCTCTACGACAACACGCCCGGGCACCAGGGCCCGTACGACGTGCCGTTCTGGAAGGAATACAGCGGCGCCCACTCGGACATCTACATCGGCTGGGACGATCTGACCCCGCCGCCTGAGTCCACGCAGCAGGACCACGCCATCACCTCCTCACAGGTGGACTACATCGGCGCACAGTTCGACCAGCGGATCTGGGAGAGCGATGTCTTCCATTTTGGCAACTACCTGGCCCGCACGCCGAGTCCTGAGATCGACGGCAAGCGCGCGGCGATCTTCGTGCACAACATTCGCGACGAGGCCTATTGGAGCTCCTACCGGTTCTACATCGCCGGCTACTTCAGCTCAGGCCTCAACGACGACCTCCAGCTGAACGCGATCTTCGTCGACTCGTACAACTGGAAGGATCGCCTCGGCGTGAACACGACCCGGCCGTCGCTCTCCTACCTTTACGAGGGCACCGTCGCGCACGAGTTCCAGCACCTCATCCACCATGACGTCGATCCCAACGAGGCCGACTTCATCAACGAGGGCATGGCCGAGATCGCGATGCAGTTCCTCTACGGCACCAGCGTCACGGCATCAGAGGTGGGTGAGGCGCTCTACTATCACCGTGACTCACTCATCGACTGGAAGGGCGAGCTGTTCGACTACGGTGACTCCTGTCTCTGGCAGGACTACCTCTGGGAGCGCGCCGGCGGTCACGACCTCGATGCCCTCCTGGCCGACCGCGTCGCTCCCGCCTACGCGAACGACAAGTTCGCCGACACCGACGCCAAGTTCGCCGATCCGGGCGACAAGTTCATCTGGAAGCTGATCCACGACCAGAAGACCGGCATGGACGGCGTGGCCGCGCAGGCCGGCGGCCGGGACGCCGTCGAGGGCCTGTACCGCGACTGGACACTGGCCAACCTGTTCGACGGCAAGGTCAAGGAGGCCAACTGGAACTACAAGAGCCTCGTGCTCAATGGCGTCGACTCTGACTATGTGACAGTCGACCAGGGCATCGCCTACTACCAGTCCAACGTCAACGGCAACATGCCGCCCACTCGCAAGAACGTGCGCCGCAACACCGCCGCCGAGCCGTGGGGAGCGTACTATCGCACCTTCGGCGGCTCCGAGCCGGGCTTCACGATGAAGTTCGCGGGCAACGCTCAGGACGGGATAGCGCCCAGCACAGGCGCCTATGAGTGGTACGCGGGCCTGGGCAACATGCTCCAGCGCACGCTCGAGCGGACGCTCACGGGCGTGCCGGCCGGCGCCACCCTGAGCTTCATGACCTGGTTCGACATCGAGCCGGACTGGGACTACGGCAACGTGGAAGCCTCGACCGACGGCGTCACCTGGACGAGGCTGACCCAGCTCAGCAGCCTGCCGACCGCGACGTCGAACCTGAACGGGTCGTCGGCGTGGGACGGCCCGGGCGGCTTCACCGGGGTCTCCGACGGCTGGCAGCAGGCGCAGTTCAGCATGGGCAGCTTCAGCGGGACCGTGCATCTGCGTTTGCGCTACTCGACCGACGAGGCCTTCAACGGTCAGGGCTGGTACGTCGACGACATCTCGGTCGGTCCGTTCGTCGATCCGGTCGACACCACCAACGGCTGGACCACCAACGGCTGGTTGTTTACCACCGGCCTCCAGAACAACGACTGGACCGCCGACGCCTTCGTGCCGTACGCGAAGAGCGGCAAGACCGGGTATCAGGTCGTCCCGGTGGTCGGCCTCGCCGGCCAGGGCACGGCCGGCAGCCAGTACGTGTCGGCGCAGTATCAGAAGAGCTTCAAAGTCTACGGCATCGTCTCCAACCACCCCGACGGGACCTTCTCGTCCCTCGGGAAGCTCACCATCGCCAAGGGGAAGTGAGCTCGCCGAACTGAGACGCTCCTGGAGTTGGGGCGGGCGCGGCCGCGAGGCCTCGCCCGCCCCTCTGCGTTCGCGACGGGACGCTCACGGGCCGCGTTCTGCCTTCTTGCGCACGGGGAAGGTCAAAGGGAGTGAGACTCTCCGTCTTCAGCACCAAGCCCTACGACCGGCACTTCCTCGAGCGCGTGAACGACGAGGAGGGCTTCGGCCACGACCTCGTCTTCTTCGACGCGCGGCTCGAGGAGGCGACGGCGCGGCTGGCGGACGGGTCGCCGGCCGTGTGCGCGTTCGTCAACGACGACCTCGGCCGGACGGTGCTGACCGACCTCGCCGCGCACGGCACCCGGCTCATCGCGCTCAGCTCGGCCGGCTTCAACAACGTCGACCTGAGCGCCGCGCGCGACCTCGGGCTCACCGTGATGCACGTGCCCGACTACTCGCCGTACGCCGTGGCCGAGTTCACCATCGCCCTGGCTCTGGCGCTCAACCGTCATCTCTCCCGCGCGTACACGCACGTGCGCGAGGGCAACTTCTCGCTCCAGGGCCTGCTGGGGTTCGACCTGCACGGCAAGACCGCCGGCATCGTCGGCACCGGCAAGATCGGCGAGCATCGTCGCGGAGACGCTGCTGCACGGGTTCGGCTGCCGCGTGCTGGCCCACGACCTGTTCCCCAGCGAGCGCCTGCGGCAGCTGGGCGTCGAGTACGTGGGCCTGGACGCGCTGCTGCGCGAGTCCGACCTCGTCAGCCTGCACTGCCCGCTCACGGAGGAGACGCACCACCTCGTCGACCGGCGCAGCATCGCGGTCATGAAGCCCGGCGTGATGCTCATCAACACCAGCCGCGGCGGGCTGATCGACACCGGCGCGGTGATCGACGGGCTGAAGTCGGGACGCATCGGGCACCTCGGGCTCGACGTGTACGAGGAGGAAGCGCGGTACTTCTACGAGGACTACTCGAGCCGCCTGATCGACGACGACGCGCTCTCGCGCCTGCTCACGTTCCCCAACGTCATCGTCACCAGCCACCAGGGGTTCTTCACGCGCGAGGCGCTCGAGCAGATCGCGCGCACGACGCTGGGCAACGTGCGCGACTTCGAGGAGGGCCGCCCGTCGTCCAACGAGGTGCGCTCGCGCCCGGACGAGCGGAGCGGCCGGCGCGGGCTGGCGGCGTGAGCGGCGGCGCCGGGAGGGCGCGGCTGTCCTGCCTCAGGCCGGCTCCGCCACTCAGCGCTGGCTGATCAGGTACTCGAACGCCGACAGCGCCGCCTTGGCGCCGTCGCCGGCCGCGACCACGATCTGCTTGTCGGGCACCGTGGTGCAGTCGCCGGCGGCGAACACGCCGCGCACGCCGGTGCGCCCGCGCTGCGTCGACGATGATCTCGCCGGCCTCGTTGGTCTCCACGAGGTCGAGCGCGAAGCTGGTGTTGGGCAGCAGGCCCGCCTCGACGAAGACCGCGTCGACCGCCAGCCGCCGGAGCTCTCCGCTGTCGCGGTCGGCGACCGTCAATGCCTCGACCTCGTCGGCGCCGTGGATCTCCACCGCCACCTTGCCCTTCAGGTGCTTCACGCGCTTGGCGGTCGCGACCTTGTCGCGCAGCACCTGGTCGGCGGTGATGTGACCGCGCGTCACCAGGTACACCTTGCGCGCGATGCCGTTCATCTCGAGCGCCGCCTCGAAGGCCGAGTTGCCGGCGCCGACCACGGCGATGCTCTTGTCCTTGTAGAGCGGGCCGTCGCAGGTGGAGCAGTAGACGACGCCGAATCCCTCGAACTCCTCCTCTCCGGGGATCTCCAGCCGGCGCTTGGTGACCCCGCTGGCGATGATCACCGAATCGGCGCGTACTCGCCGGCCCGACTCGAGCTCGATGACCTTGCAGCGTCCGTCCAGATTGAGGCCAACGACGTACTCCCCCAGCAGGCGCTCGATGGGGTTCTGCGCGATCTGCTCGATCATCCGCTCCGAGAGTTCGGGGCCCGTGATGTAGTCGTAGCCGGGGTAGTTGAAGATGTCCCGGGTGACGCCCACCTGCCCGCCGACGTCCTCGGAGACGAGGACCGTCGAGAGGCCCTTGCGGGAGGCGTACATGGCGGCGGAGAGGCCTGCGGCCCCGCCGCCGATGACCGCCACGTCGTAGACGGGCTTGAGCTTCGCCGGCCGCCGGCCGAAGGCCTGGTCGAGCTCGCCGGTCGACGTGATGTGGGCGAGCTCGGCGTAGCCGCCCACGAGCTCGTCGTCCAGGAAGATCTGCGGCACGCTGTTGCGGCCCGAGCGTTCGACCATCTCGAGGGCCTGCTCGCGGTCGAAGGTGACGTCGGTCTCGCGGTAGGGGATCTCTTTGGCCTTCAGCAGCGCCTTGGCCTTGATGCAGTAGGGGCACCACTCGAGGCTGTAGATCTGGAGGTCGGGCATCGTGGTTCCTTCGTCGGAGTCAGTCGAGAAGTACGATTCCCCCCATCAAACGGGCTCGAGGCCCTGCGCCGCCGACGGGTCCGGCCTCCTGTGGGCAGGAGCGTGGGCCGGCGGGCGTCTCAGCGCCGGAGCAGCCGGGCGGTGACGCCGGCGATGGTCTCCTTGCCGTAGGCCGGGACCGGGTTGTGGTCGGTGAACACGGCGAGGCCGATGATCACCCTGCGACGCTCCAGCCGCGCCGCCTGGTTGGCCAGGATCCAGGCGCCCAGCCAGCCCGGCTTGAAGTACACGCGGTAGCCGCGAGGCTCGGCGGCGACCGGGATCCCCCAGCGCTGGTAGGAGACGATGCCGGCCAGCAGGCCGTTGGCGAAGCGCCGGTGGTCCCTGGGGATGTACCGCTCCATGTCGCGGAAGAAGCGGGCCATGTCCGCCGCGGCCACGCGGCAGAGGATCCACGCCCGCTCGCGCGGAAGCTGCGCATGCCGGCGCGGTCGCGCGAGGCGCATGAGGCCGCGCCGGCCGACGCTGCGGTAGACGGCGTCGGCCGCGGCGTTGTCGGAGACCGTGATCATGCGCGTCAGCGTCGGCGCGCATCGCGGGGTCGAGCGTGCTGTGGCGGCGCAGGTAGGCGACCAGCAGCATCGCCTTGACGACGCTGGCGGTGATGAACCGGTCGGAGGCGTGGTAGCCGTAGGCGCGGCCGCGGCTGTCGATCACCGCGACGGCGACGTGCCCGGCGCGCCCCGCCGCCCAGGCGAAGGCGGCGCGCCGGGCGCGCGCGGTCGGCACGAGCGGCGGCAGCGGGGCGAGCACGCGCAGTCCCGCCGGCGTCGCGCTCGCCTCGGAGCGGCCGCTCGCGTCCACCGCGTGCGCGACCAGCAGGTAGCGGCCGCGGCGCAGCCGCAGGCGGCCGCGCCACACGCGTTCCACGCCGACCGCCGTGACGCGGCCGGTCACCAGCCGGCGGCGGACCTCTCCCGACCTCGTCGTGACCAGGAGGTCGATCGTCACCGTCGCCGCCGGCGGTGTCGTCGGCACGGTAGCTGCACGCGCGCGACCGAGCCGCTGTGCACGGTCACCGGGCGCACGACCGTGGTCGTCAGGGTCTCGCTGGCACCGGGGGGACGCCGAAGGTGAGGGCGACGGCGACGGCGAGGAAGAGGTCGCGGACGTGGGGGTCCCCGGCGCGACCGGCGCGGCGTCGCCCAATGCGGACGTCGTCCCGATGACGGCCAGGCACAGGGCGCCGGCGGCGATGCAGAGCGCCGGGACAAGCGCCGTGCGGGTCGAGAGCCGTCTGTGCGGGGCCGTCCGCTTCACGCGGATATCCTACGCCACGCTCGTCGCGCTCAGCCCCGGAGGCGCCGCCCCTCCGGGTCGTAGAAGGCACGCGCGCTCAGCCGCGCCGGCGCGCGCTCGCCGGCGATCTCGACCTCGACATCGCCTCGGGCGACGACGGCGTCGGCGACGGCCGGCGGGCCGTCGATGGCGGCCAGGCCGACGGCCGCGCCGAGCGTGTGACCGTAGGCGCCGGACATGACGCGGCCGACCACGCGGCCGTCCTGCAGCACCGACTCGCCGTGGTAGAGCAGCGGATCGGGGTCGGCGAGAAGGATGGGCACGAGCCGGCGGCGGGGCGGGCCGGCGGCCGAGAGGGCCTCGCGGCCGATGAAGCCGCCCGGCTTGTCCATCGCGACGACTGCGCCCAGGCCGGCCTCGGCCGGCGTGTCGGCCGGCCCCACGTCCGCGCCCCAGTGCACGTAGCCCTTCTCGGCGCGCAGGCTGTCCAGTGCGTGGTAGCCGGCGTGCCGCAGGCCGTGCTCCGCGCCGGCGGCGACCAGCTGGTCGTAGAGGACCGGCAGCGACTCCGCAGGCACGTGCAGCTCCCAGCCGAGCTCGCCCGTGAACGAGACGCGCAGCGCCAGCACCGTCGCCCTGCCCACGTCGATCTCGCGCGCGCGGGCGAACGGGAAGGCGGCGTCGCTCAGATCCGCCTCCGTGAGGCCCCCGAGCAGCGTCGCGCGCGAGGGGTCCGGTGACCGAGAGCACGCCGAGGCCGGAGGTGACGTCGCTGACGACGGCCCCCGGGTCGCGCGTGGCGTGCGCAGCCAGTGGAACGCCCGGGTCTGCGCCGTCGCCGACGTGACGACGAGGAACGCGTCCTCTCCGGTCCGCGTGACCGTGCCGTCGAGCTCGACGCCGCCGCGCGCGTTGAGCATGGACGTGTAGACGATGCTTCCGGGCGGACGGTCGAGGTCCGCGGTGAAGACGCGCTGGACCGTGGCCAGCGCGCCCGGTCCCTCCACGCGCAGCTTGGCGAACGAGGAGAGGTCGAACAGCGCGACCGCCTCGCGGGCGGCGCGGTGCTCTTCGGCGACCGCGCCGAACCAGTTCTGGCGGCCGTAGGAGTACACGTACTCCGGCCGCTCGCCCGGCCGCGCGTACCACATGGCGCGCTCCCAGCCGGCCGCCTCGCCGAAGCAGGCGCCGGCCGCGGCCAGGCGACCGTACAGCGGCACGCAGCCGCAGGCCGCGCGCGGTGCCGGGCTGCAGGTACGGCCAGTGCATCGCGTACAGCCGGCCCAGCGACTCGCGGGTGCGCTCGAAGAGGTAGCCCGCGCCGGCCTGGACCGGCGAGAAGCGGCGCACGTCCAGGTCGGCCGCGTCCACGGTCGGCGCCCCCGCGTCGATCCACTCCGCGAGCGCGCGGCCGACGCCGGGGCCGAGGATGATGCCCTGCGAGTTCATGCCCGCGGCGACGAAGAGCCCGGCGACCTCGGCGGTCTCCCCGAGCAGGAAGTTGCCGTCCGGCGTGAAGCTCTCCGGCGCGCACAGGTAGTGGGCGAAGCGCGCCTCTGCCAGCGCCGGCACGCGGACGCGCGCCTGGGCGAGCGGCCGCGCGAAGTGCTCCAGGTCCGGCTCGAACTCGCCGAAGGCGAAGTCCGCCGGGATCGACGCCGTCGTGCGCGGCCGGCCGTCCGGCTCGAACGCGCCGACGATGAGGCCGCCGCGGTAGTGACGCACGTAGATGGAGCCGTCGAGGTCGCGGATGATGGGCAGGTCGCGAGTGGCGCCCTCCATCGGCTCGGTCTGCGCCCAGTAGTGCTCCGAGGGGTGCAGCGCGAGCCGGGCGCCGGCGAGCAGGCCGAGGTCGCGCGACCACAGCCCGGCGGCGATGACGGCGACTTCGCACTCCACCGTCCCGCGGTCGGTCTGCACGGCGACGACGCGGCCGCGGTCGAGCGTGAACCCGGTGACGCGCGCGCCCTCGACCACGCGCACGCCGAGGTCGTGGGCCGCCTTGGCCGTCGCGAGGGCGGCCCAGCCGGGGTCGACCGTCGCGTCGTCCTCGAAGAGCACCCCGCCGGCGAGGTCGCCGATGGCCAGCAGCGGCGAGACGGCGCCGATCTCGTCGGGCGTCAGCTCGCGCGCCGGCAGGCCGTGGTGATGGGCCATCGTCAGCGCGTAGCGCAGCTCGGTCAGGCGCTCCGGCGTGCGCGCGACCGAGAGCGAGCCGTTGGGGTAGTAACCGGCGTCCACGCCGGAGAGCGCCGCGAGCCCCGCGTAGAAGTCGCGGCTGTAGGCGGCGAGCTCGGTCTGCACGTGGGTGCCGCGGGTCCTCGTCATGAGCCCCGCGGCGTGCCAGCTGGTGCCGCTCGCCACCCGGCTGCGCTCGAGGACGACCGTGTCGGTCCAGCCCAGCCGGGCCAGGTGGACGGCCACGGAGGCGCCGATGATGCCGCCGCCGATCACGACCGCCCGCGCTCGCGCGGGCGGCGCCGCGGCGGCCTGCGGGTCGAAGCTCGTCGCCGTCAGCGTCGCGTCACGCAGCCGCTCCTCCAGAGGCCATCGTCCCCCTCCTTCGGAATCAGTGTCTCGGGAGTCGTACTACCCTTCGTCGGCGCCGGCGAAGCGGCGCCGGCGTCGTAGCATCGGAGCACCGGGAGCGACGGGCCGCGCGCCGGAGGCGCGCGGACGAAGGGATGGATGATGAACGCGATCGTGGTCTACGAGTCCTTGTGGGGCAACACGGCGGAAGTGGCCCGGGCGGTGGCCGAGGGCCTCGGCCCGGGCGCCCGGGCCTTGCGCACCGACGAGGCCACGGCCGCGGACGTCGCCGGCGCGGACCTCATCGTCGCCGGCGCCCCCGTGTTCGGCTTCAAGCTCTCGTCGCAGAAGATGCGCGACGGCATCCGCCAGAGCCCGGGCAAGGGGCCCGCCCCGGACCTCTCCTGTCCGCTGCTGCGCACGTGGCTGGAGGGGCTGCCGGCGGGCGACCGGCCGTGCGCCGGCTTCGACACGCAGGTACGCGGCCCGTTCGGCAAGGGCGCGCCCGAGATCGTCAAGCTGTTCGAGGAGCGCGGCTACCGCCCGGTCGGCGAGCCCATGGGGTTCGTCGTCAAGGGCTCGCAGGGCCCGCTCAAGAAGGGCGAGGTCGGAGCGGGCGCGCGCGTGGGGCGCCGAGCTCGCGCGCGCTCTCGAGCAGCGGCGCGACCGCTGAGTCCTCGCCGCCTCCGTGCGGCACACGCAAAAGCCCATCTCGCCGCACTCGGCGTCGCGCCATCAGGCGGACACCTTAGTCCGTTCTGCGGTCTTGTGCCTTGCGTCACTAGGGCTTTCACCCTAGACTACGCGGCGAGCGTCGCCGGAGGGGTTGGGGACCGGCCTCACTCGCGGAGGAGCCCGCCGACAGCACAAGCCCGGGGGCCGCACTGCGGCCCGTTGTCTCCGTCTTCTCGCGGGTGAGCGCCTTCCGTTCGCCCCCTTCTCCAATGGCCACGAGCACTGTTCACGCGACTCGAGGAGGTGCGCACGATCACGACCAGCTGTCAGCCTTACCATCAAAGAGGAGCCATGGGGAAAAGGATCTTCATTCTGCTCGTGGTCGCCTTGCTCGGCATGCTCCTGCTGCCCGCCTTGGCGTCCGCGACACTTGTCAATGAATACGGCATGCACTATGCCGGACAGACCGAGTGCCTGGGCTGTCACGCGCGGATGAGCGGCGCCCTCAGGGTCACGAGCGCGCTGCACGGCAAGTTCGCGACCGCCGGCATCCAGCCTGGGGCGCCGTCCGGCTGGACTACGTTCCAGGCCGCCGGCGACGTCCCACAGATGGCCGGCACCGGCCAGGTCATGTACACCCAGGGCGGGAGCTACAGCATCACCGGCCTCAACTGGGTGACGCTTGGTGACTCGTCGGCCCTGGGCAACTCGGGTACCGAGTACCTGGTGTTCAAGGGCTCCACGAATCCGACCGTGATGCCGTGGAACATCATCGAGGGCCTCGTCTGGAGCCCGGAGGAAGAGTGGAACGTCGGAGGAGAGGCGCCGACCAAGGGCCTCTACGACGCGTCCTACAACTGTCAGCGCTGCCACCAGCTTGGCAGCACCGTGCCGCTGGCCAACGCGACGACGACGGCCACGGCCGTGCCCGAACCCCGCAGCCACCCAGCAGCCGACCCTCACCACGGCCCAGCAGTGGGCGCGTGACGAGAGCAAGACCGTCAACGACTTCATGACGGACCCCAGCGTCTCGACGCCTGGCCTCGGCATCCAGTGCGAGCAGTGCCACGGCACCGGTCAGGCCGACGACGTCAACGGCCACACCAACACCGGCGTGGACATCTCCGGCGACCTCGCGGTCCTCGGCCAGTCCCAGGTCTGCGGCCAGTGCCACGGCAGCTACACCAACGTCCCCGGCACGATGGGCATCTACGGCTACACCACCAACCTGCCGATGCGCACCTTCGTCGACGTCAACGGTGTCAGCGGCGGGCAGTCCTACACCAAGATCCCGACCGAGGCCGAGTTCATGGCCAGCCCGGCCGCCTACTGGATGTTCCCGAACGGGGACAACGCCAAGGGCGGCCACTACTACTACGACGAGTGGGCCGCCTCGGCGCACTCGTACCGTGCCGCAATGGCGTTCTCGACGGCCGATCCGACGCCGGACGCCATGGCGTTCCAGGCTGCCGGCAAGGGCATCTACTCGAACAACCTGTTCGGCACGAACACCGTCGCCGCAGGCTGCTACAAGTGCCACACCGGCGAGGGTTACCTGCAGACCAAGGGCGACCCGCTCGCGCAGGGGATCACCCCGGCGGCTGACACAGTCGGCAAGATGGGTCAGGAATGCGTCACCTGCCACAACGGCCATCCTGACGGTGTCGGCGCGGCCAACGTCGTGCGCGATCCGGACAAGGCCGGAGTGCGTAGCGCCAAGGGCCTCTCGGTCGACAACGCCAGCATCTGCGAAGACTGCCACAACTGGCAGATGGAAGTGCTGGGCACGACCCCGAACGCGGCTCCGATGGCCGATCTCTCCGCTCACGGCGGCGCGAGCCACCCGCAGCGTGAGACCCTCCATGCGCGCAGCGTCATGCTCGACGTCGCCAACGGCAGCGAGTTCATGCCGGGCGCCGAGTGCGAGAACTGCCACATGGTCAAGACCAACAAGGCCGCCAACCGCATCTCCCACGGCATGAAGCCCATGCTGCCGGGCGACGCGGAGCGGTGGAACACCGCCGCTGGCGGCGCCTACCAGGGCGAAGACTCCTGCACCGGCTGCCATCCGAGCCGCACGCGCGAGGAGCTCCAGGCCAACATCGACGAGTGGCAGACCAACGCTGACGAGCAGGCGGCGGCCGTCGTCGCGGCGATCGACATCGCCAAGACGAAGTCCGAGTTCTCCGCCACCGACAGCAGCCAAGCCGGGCTACGTGCTCGTCGGCCGCGCGACGTGGAACTACAAGGCGTACGAGAACGACGCCTCCGGTAGCGTCCACAACCCGCGGTACATCATGGCCGGCCTGCAGAAGGCCGAGCAGGAAGCCCTCTCGGTCGGCGGCAAGTACTCCTACGTGTCCGCCAGCCAGTCGGTCAAGAAGAACAAGAAGGGTCATGTGGCCGGCGTAGTCGTCAACGGCAACGGCACTCCAGCCGTCGGCGCCGCTGTGACGCTCATGCGCGGCAGCACGGTGCTCAAGAGCACCCACGCCGACGAGAACGGTCACTTCGCCTTCACGTTCAAGGTCACCAAGACCTACAAGAACTACAAGGTCAAGTGGGCCCGCTCCAGCTCCTCGCTGACCAACCTGTACAGCAAGAGCATGACGATCAGGGCCTACTGAGTCACTGATCTGAGGTACGACGGGTCGGCAGCGTGACGCCGGCCTGACGGAACGGGGCCGCGGCAGACATGCGTCTGCCGCGGCCCCTCCTCGACCAGTTGAGACGCGGCTCGAGGACGATGTGCGGCCGCAAGGGTACTGCGGGAGGCGAGGAACTGATGAGTACTGCTGCACGTGGCGCGCGCATTGCACGTCTTCTGATCGGCTTGGCGGCGCTGCTGACAGTCCTGGGGCTGGTCGCCGTGGCTGCGCAACCGGCACAGGCACTGGCCTCCTACGCCCACGGTGACATCACGGATTGGGACTGTGGGGTCTGTCACCTGAACGGGCACCCCAGGGAAACGCCGGTCAGCGAGGTCTGCCTGACCTGCCATACCGGCTTCAGCCTGCCGCGCAGGGACCTGCTCTGCTGGACGTGCCACACGCCGGGCCAGGACATGAGCCGATCGCGCGACAACGCTGCCTGCACGAGCGCCTGCCACCTCCCGGATGGGTCGATCGTCACTCATACCGCGCACCCTGACAGATCCGCGGACTGCGCCAGCTGTCATGCGGTCTCGGCCTCGCGCACAGACCCGGCCGGAAGCCCGCATCACACGATCCCCGCTCCTGCGCTCGACGGTCTCTCACCGGCGAGCGGCTCACCGGGCGTGGTCGTCACGCTCAAGGGGAGTCACTTCGCCAATGTCGTCGCCGTTCGCTTCGGCGACGTCGATGCCGCCTTCGTGGTCGACTCATTGACGCAGATCAGTGCTGTCGTGCCCGGGACTGCGATCACCGGACCGGTGCGCGTGCTCACCGCCGGCGGGATCGCGACCAGCAGCGCCGATTTCGTCGTGCTGCGGCCGGAGCCGCTCACTCTGAAGCTGACCGTCTCTCGCGCCAGTCTGACTCTAGGCGGCCGTGTGCGGCTCGCTGGGCGGCGTTCCCCGGCGGGGGAGGGCGACCAGGTCACGATCGTCGTGCAGCGCCGCGTCGCCGGTGTGTGGAGGGCCGCGGCTACGTCCTTGCGCACGACCGATACTGCCGGCGCCTTTGCGTGGTCGTACCGGCCGCGGCGTGTGGGTGCATACCGCACGCGTGCAAAGGCGGCCGACGTCGCCTCAGGCTGGGTCGCCTTCCGCGTCCGCTGAGCGTCCTCGGGCCGCTCATCCCGGCCGGCCCACGTGAAGAGGCGGCCGACGCGCTCAGTCCGCGCCGAGATACGCCTCGCGTACGTGCGGATCCCGCAGCAGCACCGAGGCTTCGTCGGTGAGGGTGACGCGTCCCGTCTCGAGCACGTAGCCGCGGTTCGAGATCTCGAGCGCGACATGGGCGTTCTGTTCGACGAGCAGGATCGTCGTGCCCTGTGCGTTGATCTCCCTGATGATGTCGAAGATCCTCTCGACGAGCATCGGTGCGAGGCCCATGGAGGGCTCGTCGAGCATCAGGAGCTTGGGACCCGCCATGAGCGCTCGGCCCATGGCCAGCATCTGCTGCTCGCCTCCCGACAGCGTGCCGCCCGGCTGCGACTCGCGCTCTCTCAGCACGGGGAAGAGGTCGAACACGCGCTCGAAGTCCGCCTTGAGATCCTGGCCCGGGCGCGAGAACGCGCCCATCTCGAGGTTCTCCCGCACGGACATGCGCGGGAAGATCTTGCGGCCCTCCGGCGATTGCGAGAGTCCCCTGGTGACCACCTCGTAGGCCGGCACCCCCGCGAGCTCGTGGCCGGCGTAGGCGATCGAGCCGGAGCGCGGGCGCAGCAGGCCTGAGATGGTGCTGAGCGTCGTGGTCTTGCCGGCGCCGTTGGCGCCGATCAGCGTCACGATCTCACCCTCGCGGATCTCGAGAGACACGCCCTTGATCGCCTCGATGTTGCCGTAGAACACGTGGATGTCGCGCACCTCGAGCAGGACCTGGCCCGCCTTGTCCGCGGCCGTCGCCACGCTCATCAGGCGCCCTTCCCCAGGTAGGCTTCGATCACCTTGGGATCGCTGCGGACCATCTCCGGCGGTCCCTCGGCGATCTTCTCGCCGTGATCGAGCACCACGACCCTGTCCGAGCTGCCCATGACCACCTTCATGTCGTGCTCGATCAGGATGATCGTCATGCCCTCCTCGCGGATCCGGCGGATGAGCCCCATGAGGGCGGCGGTCTCCTGCGGGTTCATGCCCGCCGCCGGCTCGTCGAGGAAGAGCACGACCGGTTCTGTCGCCAGCGCCCGGGCGATCTCGAGCCGCCGCTGAGAGCCGTAGGGCAGGTTCTTGGCGAGCTCCGTTCCGTGTCCGCCGAGGCCGACGTAGTCGAGCAGTTCCATGCTCTTGTCGCGGACCGCCTTCTCCGTGCGCATCGCCCCGGGCGTGCGCGCGATGACCCGCAGCATCCCCGTGTGCGAGCGGCAGTGCTGGCCGACCATCACGTTCTCGAGCGCCGTCATCTCGTTGAACAGGCGGATGTTCTGGAAGGTGCGGGCGATGCCGAGCTTGGTCACCTTGGAGGGCAGCATGCCGGCGATGGCGTGTCCGTTGAACATGATCGTGCCGGAGGTCGGCGGATACACGCCGGTGATCGCGTTGAAGAGCGTCGTCTTGCCGGCGCCGTTGGGGCCGATGAGGCCGACGATCTCGTTCTCGCTCGCGTGGAAGTCGACCTTGTTCACGGCGATGAGGCCGCCGAAGGCCTTCACCAGCTGCGACGTCTCGAGGACGCGCTTCGGCTGCCGCTCCGCGGTCGGCACGACCGCTGCGGCGCTGTCGCTAGTTGCCGGCATCGGACCATACCTGTCGTTCGTGGTCTGCCTCGGTCTTGCTCTCCGGCTTCATCTCGAGCTTCACGCGCAGCGATCCCAGCAGGCCCTGCGGCCGGAAGACCATGAGCAGCACGAGGACGAGGCCCATGGCGATGCCGCGCATCTCGGGATGCTCCTGGACGAACGTGAAGTCGCGCAGCCACTCCTGCAGGCCGATCCAGATCGTCGCCCCGAGCACGGGGCCGGCGATGTTGCCCATGCCGCCGAGGACCACCAGGCTCAGGATGAGGAACGACTCCATGAGCATGAAGCTGCTCGGCGAGATGTAGTTGAGGTAGTGCCCGAAGAACACGCCCATGGCGCCGGCGAAGAAGGCGCCCGTCGCGTAGGAGAGGAGCTTGTAGCGCGACGTGTGGATGCCCATGGCCTCGGCCGCCACCTCGTCCTCGCGGATCGCGGTCCACGCGCGGCCGATGCGCGAGCGCACGATGCGCGAGATGATCCAGAGCGAGATCAGGGCGAGGGCGAGGCCGAGGTAGTAGAGGCTGCGCTGGGTCGTGAACGAGTAGCCGAAGACCTCCGGCTTGGGGATCCCGGCGATGCCGGAGGGGCCGCGCGTGAGGCCGACCCAGTTGTTGGCGACGATGCGGATGATCTCCCCGAAGCCCAGCGTCATGATGGCGAGGTAGTCGCCGCGCACGCGCAGCGTGGGGTAGCCGATGAGCACGCCGGCCAGCGCGGCGAGCAGGCCGCCGACGACGAAGTTGATCCAGGTGAGCCACCAGTAGGCGTCGATGTCGACGCCGAACTTCACCTTGAGCACCTGGTTGAAGATGATCGCCGTGTAGTAGGCGCCGATGGCGTAGAAGGCGACGTAGCCCAGGTCGAGCAGGCCGGTGAAGCCGACGACGATGTTGAGGCCGGAGGCGAGCACGACGTAGATCACGACGACGGTCATCAGCGTGATCCAGCGGTTCGAGCCGACGAGGAACGGCAGCACGATGGCCGCCGCGAGGAGGCCGATGAGCAGGAAGCGCTGCCAGCGCGGCGTGCCGTTCCCGGTGAGGCTCGAGGCGATCGGGTTCAGCCGCGTCTGCCACCTGCCCGGCTTCTCCGTCGGTGCGCCGTTCGCGCCGTTCTGTGGCGTGTCGCCCATCCTAGGCCTTCTGGGAGACCGTCGAACCGAGCAGACCCGACGGCCGGAACGACAGGATCAGGATCAGGATGACGAACGCGAACGCGTCCCGGTACTGCGACCCCATGGGCAGATAGGCGGACCCGAGCGCCTCGATGACGCCGAGGAGCAGTCCGCCCAGGAACGCGCCCGGGATGTTGCCGATGCCGCCGAGCACGGCGGCGATGAAGGCCTTGAGGCCGGGGTTGAAGCCCATCAGCGGCCATGCGGCGTGGTAGACCCCGCCGTAGAGGCCGCCGGCGAGCGCGCCCATGGCCGAGCCGATCAGGAAGGTGAGTGCGATCACCTTGTTGACGTTGACGCCCATGAGCGCGGACGTGTTCTTGTCCTGCGCCGACGCCCGCATCGCCCGGCCCATGCGCGTGCGCTTCACGTACAGGTTGAGCAGCAGCATCGCGACCACGGTGACGACCACGACGAAGACCTGGAAGTAGGTGATCTCCACGCTGCCGACGGTGAACGCCTTGGGCGCGCCGGCCGCGGTGGTGAACAGCGGGATGTCCGGGAACTTCACCTGCTGGGAGCCGAACATGAACTGAGCCACGTTCTGCAGCAGGATCGAGACGCCGATCGCCGAGATGAGCGCCGCCAGGCGGGGCGCGTTGCGCAGCGGCCGGTAGGCGAGTCGCTCGATGACGACGCCCATGATCGCCACCACCGCCATGGCGATGAGGATGGCCACGAAGAAGTTGAGCCCCGGCATGTTGACCGTGGCGCCGAAGAGGGTGATCTCGTCGCTCATCATCATGATGGTGATGAAGGCGCCGAACATGAAGAGCTCGCCGAACGCGAAGTTGATGAGCTCGATGATGCCGTACACCATCGTGTAGCCGACGGCGATGAGGGCGTAGAGGCAGCCGATCATCAGGCCGTTGACGAGTTGCTGGGCGAGTTCGTTCACGGGTTCCTCAGCGTCGCTGCGTCGCGGTGTCTAGAGGCGAGGGGCGAGGGGCGAGCTCATCGCTCGCCCCTCGCCTGCCTCGGCTCTCCTGCTCTTACTGGGCGGGCTGCTGCGGAGCGGTGACCAGGCCGCCGTTCTTCACGATCACGATGCTGAGCGGCTTGATGACGTCGCCGTTCTCGTCGAACGTGATGGGACCGGAGATGCCCTGATAGGTGCCGATGCTGCCGAGAGCGTCGTTGATCGCCGTGCGGTCGTTGCTGCCGGCCTTCTCGGCCGCCGCGGCCGCCAGCATGACGACGTCGTAGGAGTTGGCCACGAACCAGTCGGGGTTGGCGCCCTTGTACTTGGCCTTGTAGGCGTCGACGAACTTCTGCACGGCCGGATCGTCCTTCGTGTAGTCGAAGAAGGTCGAGACGAGCATGCCCTCGACGGCCGCGCCGCCGAGCTTCGGCAGTTCGTCCGAGGCGTAGCCGTCGGAGCCGAGCATCTGCACGTCCATGCCGAGCTCCTTGGCCTGCTGCGCGATCTTCGAGCCCTCGGGATAGTAGCCGGAGAGGAACATGCAGGTCGGGGTTGGCGCCCTTGATCTTGGTGAGCTGCGCCTTGAAGTCGGTGTCGCCGGTGGTGTACTGCTGCTTCTCCACGACGGTGCCGCCGGCGGCCTTGATGCCCTCTTCGTAGGCGTCGGCGAGACCGCGGCCGTAGTCGGAGTTGTCGTACATGATGGCGACGTTCTTCAGGCCGAGCGTGCCGACGCTGTAGTCGGCGAGGCCCTTGCCCTGGACGGCGTCGGTCATGCAGATCCGCCAGATGTAGTCGCCCATGTCGGTGATGTCCGGCTGGGTCGCCGACGGCGTGATCATGGTGAGGCCTGCCGGCTGGTACTTGCCGGCGGCGGCGATGGTGGCGCCGGAGAACTGGTGGCCGTCGACGACGACGATCTCGCTGTCGTCGATGAACTTCTGCGCGACGAGCACGGCCTCCTTGGGATCGCCGAGGTCATCGCCGATGGAGATCGAGACCTCGCCGCCGTTGACGCCACCGGCCGCGTTGAGCTCTTCCATGGCGATCTCGGCGCCGGCCTTGTGCGACGCGCCGTAGGTGGCGTACTGGCCGGTCATCGGGCCGGCCACGCCGACCTTGAACGGCGCCGCGGCCGGGCTGGCCCCGTCGGTCGTCGTGCTGTCGCTGCCGCAGGCGGCGAGCCACACGCCGGCCAGCGACAGCGCGAGGACGACGATGAGCGCCAGACCGACCTTTCTGCTGATCTTGTCCACGGTTCCTCCCCCTGATTGATGAGCGACGAAAGGGGCTGCACGCGAGCCGAAGGCGCATGCGTGCAGCCCGATAGTCGTTAGCGCCGCAGTCTAGAGGTGCGGTGAACGGTCAGTCAAGGGAAGGGGCTGGTCCGGCGGAGCGTCACCGACGGGTCAAACGGGCCGCCTGCCGGTCAGGCCCAGCAGCCGGTCCTGCAGCGGCGCGTCCTCCGCCACCGCCACCGCCGGTCCGTACACGCCGAGCTTGCGCCACTCCTCGGCGCTGGGCGCGATCTCGTCCCACAGCCCCTGGACGAGGTCGGGAGGCAGCGTCGTGTCCGCGCCGATGAGCTTCGCGATGTCGTAGGTCCGCAGGCCGCGGAAGCTGGTGATGTGCTTGAGGTACTCGCGCGCCGGCCAGTCGCCGTAGCTGAGGTGCACGGTGCGGTCCGGCTCGTCGAAGGCGCGCACGGCGAGCACGGCGGTCTCCACGATGCTCGCGAAGTTGAGCTTGGGGTGGTCGCCGAGGAGGTCGCCGTCGTACTTGTCGCCGACCTCCTCGATCGTCCTGCCGGCGAGGACGTCCGGCACCCAGGCGTCGTCGTAGGCGTGGTAGTTGATGAGCTCGCGCAGGGTGGTGCCCGGGCGTGCGCGTCATGTCGTCCGGGACCACGAGGTCCCACTGGTCGTCGCGGATCTGGTCGACCACGGCCTTGAGCGCCTGGTCGGCGAGGATGAACACGTCCTGCTCGGTCACGGGGCCTCCCGTGTCGTCGCGTCTGTGGGCAGGTGTCTTCCCCGTCAGGCCGCCTTGCGCGCGTGCGCGCCCTCGGCGAACTCCTCCACGATCTTGGCGTTGAACGCCGGGAGGTCGTCGGGGCGCCGGCTGGAGACGAGCCCGTTGTCGTTGTGCACCTCCTCGTCGACCCACTTCGCCCCCGCGTTCTGCAGGTCGGTCCGCAGTGACGGATACGAGGTGAGCGTGCGGCCGTTCACCGCCCACGCCTCGATCAGGATCCAGGCGCCGTGGCAGATGACGCCGACGGGGACGCCGCGGCGCACCATCGCCGTGACGAACCGCACCGACGGGGTGTCCATGCGCAGGTGGTCGGCGTTGCGTACGCCGCCGGGGAGGACGAGGCCGTCGTACTCCTGCGGCATCGGCCTCGGACACGGTGCGGTCGACCGGCAGCGTGCCGCCCTTCTCCGCGTGGTCCCAGAGCTGGATGGTGCCGTCCTGCGGCGCCAGGAGCTCCACCGTGGCTCCGGCCTCCAAGAGCGCGTCCCGCGGGCTTGTGAGCTCGATCCCCTCCACGCCGTCCGTGGCGAGGATCGCGATGCGTTTGCCTGTGAGTTCAGCCGACATGGAGCGTCAGCCTCCTTTCGAGTGGATCGGGTGTCACATGGGAAGGCCTTCCCCGGCCGGCGCGGGGCAAACGCGGTCGAAGCCGGACACGCGCCGCAGCATGCGGATGGGCGCGGGGCCGCGTCGCATCTCCGCGGTTGTGGTACCACTGAGGCATGCAGGACGCGGCCGGGCATCGCGAGACGCTGGAGCGGGCCAGGGCGCGGGCGCGGCTCACGACCAGGATGGCCGTCTCCCGCGCCCGCGGCCGCCCGCACACGCTCAGCCACCTCGTGACGACGCGCTGCAACGGCCGTTGCGCCACGTGTCTGTGGAGCGCTCGGGCGGGCGGCGATCACGGTGCCCGATACCGAGCTCGACACCGCCGCCGTGCGCTGGTTGTACCGGGAGGCCGGACGCGCCGGGATGGCGCAGGTGGTGGTATGGGGCGGCGAGCCGCTGCTCCGGCAGGACCTGCCGGAGCTCCTGCGCGCCGCCCGGCGAGCCGGCCTCTTCGTCACGCTCATCACCAACGGCTGGTTCCTGCTTGAGGCTTGGCCGCGTCTGCGCGGTCTCGTGGACGCGCTGATCCTGAGCCTGGACGACACGGGAGCCGCGCACGACCGGATGCGCGGTCTCCCCGGGCTCGCCGCGCGCCTCGAGGCCGTCGTGGAGGAGCTCCGTGCCGACCCCCTCCGGCCCACGCTGTTGCTCAACACCGTGCTCTCGAGGGAGAACCGTGGGGCGCTGCGCCGGGTGGCGGCGGTGGCCCGGCGCTGGGGCGCGGGCCTCTACTTCTGCCCCATGGAGACCGGGGAGCTCGGCGCAGGAGAGGCCGGCGACCGGCTCGCCGGCCTGGCGCTCTCTCCCGAGGAGCTGGGGGAGGCGGCGAGTCTTGCGCTGGAGCTGAAGGCCGCCGGTTATCCGGTACTCGCCTCGCGGCCGTACCTCGAGCTCCTCGCTGCGGACCCGGCCCTCAGCGCCTACACCTGCCGCGCTCCGCGGGCGCGGCTCACCGTCGGCGCCGACGGCTCCGTCCGCGACTGCCTGCACGTGGACCGGCCGCTCGCGAACGTCAAGGACCTGCGCGCCGAAGGCCGTGGATTGGCCTCGCTCTTCGCCGCGCCCGAGTGGCGACGCATGGCCCAGGAGGCCGCGTCGCTGCACCAAGTGCAACAACCCGGATGTGATCGAACTCTCGTGGCTCTGGGACCTGCGCCCCGTGATGCTCGGCAAGGTAGCCGAGCTCGCCGGGCGCTGACCGGCGCCAGGCGGCGTCCACGCGTGCCGCCGGGTGCTGTAACGGCGACGACCTCGACGTGCAGGTGTCCCCCGTGCGGGACGAGGCGCTCGCCCGGCGCGAGGCGCCTGGGGACGGGGCGCGGTACCGCGCCCTGGTCTCAGGCGGCGTCGACCGCGATCAGCGTGAGCCCGAGCTGGTCCTCGAGCGCGCGGATGCGCGCGAGCTGCCCGTCGTCCGGCTCGGCCGGGGCCGCCTGCAGCTGAGGGCCGAGCTCCTCCATGATCTTCTGCAGCCGCTCTTCACGGGCCGGATCGAGCGAGCGGCAGGAGAAGGCCACGAGCGTGAGGCCGAGGTCCTTCTCGAGTGACTGGATGCTTTCGAGGTCGTCGCCCTCGACCTTCCTCGCGATCTCGCAGAACATGGTGTGCTCCTCGTGACGTCCGCCGATGGCGAGAGTCTACCTCGCGGGGCGCCGCCGCTCAGGCGATGGGCACGTCCGACGCCGCCTCTTCCGGCAGGTCGAGCAGGACGCGCTGGCCGCGGGCGCTGCGTGCGGTCAGCGCGAAGAGCACGAGTGCGGCCACCGCCGGGACGGCGATCATGATCGCCATGGACGTCGCGGTGACCGTGCCGCTGAGGCCTATCAGCGGCATCGCCAGCGCGCCGAGCCCGAGCCGCAGCCCGCCGAAGTACGCGGACGCGGTCCCGGCCACCTCGGGGTGGAGGGACAGGGCCAGCGCCGTGAGGTCGGGCAGGATGACCCCCATGCTGGAGACGATCACGAAGAACGGCACCGCCAGGCCCCAGAGGCCGAGCGCGCCGGTCAGCGCCGAGACGAGGACCGCGACGCCGGCGGTGGCGAAGGCGATGAGCCCGGCGGCGAGCAGGCTCCGCGGAGAGAAGCGGGCCAGGAGACGGTGGTTGGCCTGGCCCGCCGCCAGCATCCCCACCGCGTTGACGGCGAACAGGACGCTGTACGTCGTCGCCGAGATGCCGTACTGGTGCTGGAAGACGAACGACGAGCCGCCCAGATAGGCGAAGAAGGCCATGTAGACGAAGGCGCCGGTGAACGTGTACCCCAGGAAGTGGCCGTCGCGCGTCAGCCCGGCCATCGTGCGCAGGGCTGCGCGGAGGCCGCCGGTCACCCGCCTTTCCCGCGGCAGGCTCTCCGGCAACCAGAGGGCGACGCACACGAGGGCGAACAGGCTGATCGCGGTCAGCGCGACGAACGGCCCGCGCCAGCCCAGCAGGCGGAGCATCTGGGCGCCGGTCAGCGAAGCCACCAGCGGCGCCACGCCTCCGATGATCACGATCCAGGAGAAGAGCCGGGCGGCCTCGCGCCCGCGGGCGTAGTCGGTGACCATGGCGTTGGGGATGGCGAGCCCGAAGGCGGCGGCCGCGCCCTGGACCAGGCGCACCACGATCAGCACCTCCACCGACGGCGCGAAGATGCAGACGACGCGCGGAGGCGGTGAACACCACCAGCCCGGCGAGCAGGGTCGGCCGCCGGCCGCGTCCGTCGCTGACCGGGCCGGCGATCAGCTGGCCGAGCCCGAGCCCGATGAGGAAGGTCGTGACGCTGAGGGCCACCGCCGACTCGGACGCGCCGAGGCTGTCGGCGGCCGCGGGCATCGCCGGCAGGAAGAGGTCGGTCGCGAACGACCCCAGGGTCCAGAGGCCGCCGAAGATGAGGATGATGACGGCGCGGCGATGGGGCGTGAAGTCGCCGAACGGCGTGTGCGCGATCACGTCGCTCAGCAGACCGTCATGTCGGCGCAGGTGCCGGGCACCAGCTCGCAGCTCGTGTCCCGCCCGCGGTCGAGCCACGCGCCGACGGCGAACAGGCCCAGGGCGAGCAGGCCGGCTCCGGCGATGACGAGGCCCATGGAGACGCCCTCCATCCCTCCGGCCAGACCGACCAGCGGCGTCGCCAGGGCGCCGAGCCCGAGCCGCAGCGTCCCGAAGTAGGCGGCGGCCTTGCCGGCGATGTCCGGGTGCAGCGAGAGCGCCAGCGCCGTGGAGTTCGGGATGACGAGGCCGACGCTGGCGACGAGCACGAAGAGCGGCGCCGCCAGCGCCCACACGCCGAGCCCGCCCACGAGGAGCACGGCCAGCACGACCGCGCCGGCCACGGCGTTGACGGCCAGGGCGGCGCCCAGCAGCTGCGCGGGCGTGAAGCGGGCGAGCAGCCGGTGGTTCAGCTCGCTCGCCCCCAGCATGCCGACGGCGTTCGCCGCGAAGAGCACGCTGAACGCGGCCGGCGAGACGCCGTACACGTCCTGGTACACGAACGACGAGCCGGCGAGGTAGGCGAAGAAGCCGGCGAAGCTCAGCGCGCTGACGAGCGCGAAGCCCATGAAGCGCGGATCCCGGGTGAGGACCATCAGGCTCCCGAGGAGGGTCCTCAGACCGGCGGACGAGCGTCGCTCGCGAGGCAGGCTCTCGGGCAGCCCGATGAGGACGGAGAGGAAGAGCGCGAGCGCGATCGCCGTGAGGACGACGAACAGGCCCCTCCACGACGTGACGCGCAGCAGCTGGCCGCCGGCGAGCGGGGCGATGATGGGCGCGACGCCGCCGATGATGGCGAGGCGCGAGAGGAGCCGCGCCGCCTCGCGCCCGCGCACGTAGTCGGTCACGGCGGCGTTCGAGATGGCCATGCCGGCGGCGCCGCCCAGCCCCTGCAGGAACCGCGCGGCGATGAGCACCTGGATGTTCGGCGCCAGCGCGCACGCCAGGGTCGCGAGCGTGAAGAGGAGCAGGCCGCCGACGAGTGGCCGCCGGCGGCCGTAGGTGTCGCTGAGCGCGCCCGCCTGGACCTGGCCGAACGCCAGTCCGACGAGGAACGCCGTGACGGTGACGGCCACCTGCTGCTGCGAGGCGCCCAGGTCGCCGCCGAGGGTCGGCAGCGCCGGCAGGTACAGGTCGATGGAGAACGGGCCGATGGTCCACAGGCCGCCGAGGATGGCGATGATCGCCGCCCGGCGGCCGCGGCTGAAGTCGTTGAGAGTCTGAGGGTACGCCACGGCCAGCACCCTACCGCGTCACCCGCGGGCGGGCCAGCGAGAGATGACGCCCGGGCGGGTAGAGTCAGAACGGCCGCGGTGAGGCCGGACCGACGAAAGGAGCTCCCGGGTGAGGATCCTGTACGGCGTGGCGGGCGAGGGCATGGGCCACGCCACCCGCTCGCACGCGTTCCTCGCCGACCTCGTCGGCGACCACGACGTGCTCGTCGTCGCCTCCGGGCGCGCGCACGACTACCTGGCGCAGCACTTCCCCCAGGTGCGCGAGATCCTCGGGTTCTCGCTCGCTTACGAGGACAACGCCATCCGCCGCTGGGAGACCGTGGCGCAGAACCTGCGCGGCGCCGTGAGCCGCTGGCCGGGGCAGGTGCGCGAGCTTCTACGAGGTGGCGCGCGACTTCGCGGCCGACGTCGTGGTGAGCGACTTCGAGTCGTTCGTGCTCACGGTGGCGCGCCGCGAGCGCGTCCCGGCGATCAGCGTGGACAACATCATGATGCTGGACCGCTGCCGCCACGACGAGGACATCGTCGGCGGCGACACTCTGGACTTCGAGCTGGCGCCGGCAGATCGCGCGCACCAAGGCGCCGGGTCTGCACTGGGCGATCGTGCCGACGTTCTTCCGCCCGCCGCTACGGCGCACGGCGACGACGCTGGTCGCGCCGGTGCTGCGGGAGGCGGTGCTCGCCGCCGAGGCGGAGCAGGGCGAGCACCTCCTCGTCTACCAGACCGCCGCCGGCAGCGAGACCCTGGTCCAGGCGCTGCACGAGACCGGGCTGCCCTGCCGGCTGTACGGCGTCGCCGCGACCTCACCGAGGACCTCGTGGACGGTGAGCTGGTCTACCGGCCGTTCAGCGAGACGGTCTTCCTCGACGATCTGCGCACGGCTCGCGGCGTGATCGCCGGGGCGGCTTCTCCCTGCTCTCCGAGTGCGTCTACCTGCACAAGCCGGCGCTCTCCATCCCTGTCGCCGGCCAGTTCGAGCAGACGCTCAACGCGCGCTACCTGGAACGGCTCGGCTACGGCGAGTACGCGGCGGCGCCGTCGCCGGAGGCCATCCGCGGGTTCCTCGAGCGCCTGCCCGAGCACGAAGCGCGCGCTCGCGGGCTACGCGCAGGACGGCAACCACGAGGCGCTCGCGGCGCTGCGCGAGCAGCTCGCGCTCGTGGCGCTCGAGCGCGCCGGCAAGCGGACGCGCCGCACCCGGCCGGCGTCCGGCGTCGAGCCCGTGGAGTCTGGCGAGTCCACCGGGGCCGACGACTCGTTCGGTGCACCCGCGTGACGCTCGCCGTCGCCGCGCCGCTGCTCTGCGTCCTCGCGCTCGTCCTGGCGCTCGCCGAGATCGCGATCGAGGGCCCGTACGGCTGGGCCGAGAAGCTGCCGACGCCGTACCGCGTCAGCCGCCCGCTCGCACGCCTCTTCGGCCAGGTGCTCGGCGGCAAGCCGCTCACCGGCTACAACCTGCTGATGTTCGCCGCGACGCTGGTCGCCTTCCACCTGCCGTTCGCGTTCGGCGCCCCGTGGACCGCGGCGAGAGAGCTCGACGCTGCTGAGGCGGTGGCCGGCCTCATCGTCACAGCCGCCCAGGTCGGGTACGCGGCAGGCCTGATCCTGCTGCTGCCGCTCGGCGACCTGTTCGAGCGGCGGGCGCTCATCACGACGCTGGCGGCGATCACCGTCGCCGGGCTCGCCGCCGCGGCCGTGGCGCCGTCCATCGGCCCGTTCATCGCCGCCACCGCGGTGATCGGCCTGACCTCGGTGATGGCGCAGCTGCTGGTGCCCTTCGCGGCGACGCTCGCGCCGGAGGCCGAGCGTGGCCGCGTGGTCGGGTCGGTGATGAGCGGCCTGATCCTCGGCATCCTGCTCGGGCGCACCGTCTCCGGCCTCGTGTCGCAGGTCGCCGGCTGGCGCACCGTCTACGTCGCGGCCGCCGTCCTGATGCTCGTCATGGCGGTCGTGCTCCACGTCAAGCTGCCGCGGTACCGCCAGTCCGCCGGGCTCCGCTACCCGGCTCTGCTCGCCTCGGTGCTGGACATCGCGCGCGGCGAGCCGGTGCTGCGCCGCCGCGCGCTGTACGGCGTGTTCTCGTTCGCCACGTTCAGCATCCTGTGGACGACGCTGGCCTTCCTGCTGGCGGGCCCGGAGTACGGGTACAGCGACGGCATCATCGGGCTCTTCGGGCTCGTGGGCGCGGCCGGCGCCATCACCGCGTCGGTCGTCGGCCGCTTCACCGACCGCGGCTGGGTCTACTGGCTCACCGGCGGGTCCTGCGGCCTCATGCTCGCCGGCTTCGTGTTCCTCTGGTTCGGCGGCCACTCGCTGGCCGCGCTCCTCGTCGGCATCCTGCTGCTGGACGTCGGCTCGCAGGGGGTCCACATCAGCAACCAGAGCGAGATCTACCGGCTGCGGCCGGAGGCCCGGAACCGCATCAACGCCTTCTACATGACGTCCTGCTTCGTCGGGGCGGCGGCCGGCTCCGCCTCCGCCGCCTTCGCCTACGACCACTGGGGCTGGCTGGGCACGTGCGTGCTCGGCGGGCTCGTCTCGCTCGCCGCCGTCGCCCGCTGGGCCACCGACCGCCAGCGGCCCCTTGCCGAGAGAGAACTCGTCCCAGAGGCACCGCCTCCGGCGTGACACCGAAAGGACCAGGCATGAGATTCGTCGACGCCCACCTGCACACCGACATGATCGAGGACGTCCAGCTGCAGAAGCTCGTCATGATGGGCATGGAGGCGGCGGTCATCCCGAGCCCGCACATGTTCGTCGGCACGCACGACGCCGACACCGTGCTGCTGCTCTGGGAGCGGTTCCTGACCATGGAGACGACGACGGCCAAGACGCTCGGCTACGAGGCCTTCACGTCCATCTCGGTGCCGTTCTTCGGCGTCAACCGCGCCGACGCCGAGAAGTGCCTCGAGCGCATGCCGGAGTTCCTCGCCAATGACCGCGTCGTGGCGATGGGCGAGATCGGCCTCGACTGCGGCACCGAGTTCGAGGAGTGGCTGTTCCGCGAGCACCTGCGGCTGGCCGCGGAGCACGACCTGCCGGTGATCCTGCACACGCCCATCCGCCTGGCGCCGCAGGGCCCCACCGTGACGCCCCGCGTGTTCGAGATCATCAAGGAAGAGGGCTACCCGGTGGAGCGCTGCGTCTTCGACCACGCCGGCGAGGAGACCATGGAGTTCCGCATGAGCACCGGCGGCATGGTCGGCCTCTCCATCTGCTGGGACAAGATGCCGCCGGAGGCCGCGGCGCGCATCGTCATCGAGCATCCCGAGTGGCGCGACCGCCTCATCATCAACTCCGAGCTCGGCGGCATGGGCAACGACTACTTCATGGTGCCGCGCGTGCAGCTGGCGATGAAGCTCATGGGCCTCGACAAGGAGACCATCGACCAGGTCTGCTTCCAGACGCCGCGCGACTTCTTCGGCCTGCCCGTGGCCTGACGGCGGAGGGTTCCCACCGGGGCGCGCCGCGGGTAGAGGTGGGGCAGGACCGCCATGGAAACGCTCACGACCGACAGGCTGGTGCTCGAACCTCTCGTGGCCGGCCACGCGGAGGCGCTGTACGAGGTCCTGAGCGAGCCGGAGCTGTATCGCTATCTCGACTACGGGCCGCCGCCGTCGCTCGAGCACCTGCGCAGCGTGTACGCGGAGCTGGAGGCGCGCGTCTCGCCGGACGGGTCGCAGCTGTGGCTGAACTGGGCCGTCCGCCCGCACGGGCGCGCGCCCGTCGGCTTCGTCCAGGCCACCGTCAGCGGCGCCGACGCCTGGGTCGCGTACGTCCTCGCGCGCGAGAGCTGGGGCCGCGGGTTCGCGAGCGAGGCGGTCCAGGCGCTGATCGGCCACCTGCGGTCCAGCTGCGGAGTCACGCGCTTTCTGGCGACGACGGACGAGGGGAACGAGCGATCCGTCCGGCTGCTGCGCCGGCTCGGCTTCCGCGGTGCGACGGAGGCCGAGAGGCGGGAGCACGAGCTCTCGGCCGCGGAGCGGCTGTTCGTCCTCGGATCCCCGGTAGACTGACGGACGGACTCGCACGACTGGAGGAGCTGATGACCGAAGAGCGATCTTCCCGCGCGCGACGATGGACGCGCTCGGCGGCGTGCCGCTCCTGCTCGAGCTCGGCGACCTCCCGATGCGCAGGATGCTCATCGGCATCAAGGAGCGCGCCGAGCGACTGGCGCAGGAGGGGCGGCCCATGTTTCATGACATCCCCGAGGCGATGCTCGCGCGGATGGCTCAGCTGGAGGAGATGGACTCGCGGGACCGCCGCGACGGGACCGGGCGGCTCCAGCGCCTGCGGCAGGTGCCGCGCGACGTGGGCAGGTTCGTGGCCATCCTCGCCGCCGGCACCCCGCCCGGCGGATGGATCGAGATCGGCACCAGCGCCGGCTACTCGACGCTCTGGCTGGCGCTCGCCGCGCGCGAGACCGGCCGGCGCGTCACGACCTTCGAGGTGCTGGACGCGAAGGCCGCGCTGGCGCGCGAGACGTTCGCGCTGAGCGGCGTGGAGGACGTCGTCGAGTCCGTCCACGGCGGACGTGCGCGAGCACCTGGGCCGCATGGACGGCCTCGCCTTCTGCTTCCTCGACTCCGAGAAGGCGGACTACGGCGAGCTCTACGAGGCCATCGTGCCGCTGCTCGTGCCCGGCGGCCTGCTCGTCGCCGACAACGCCGTCGGGTTCGAGGACGTGCTGCAGCCGATGCTGGACAGCGCGCTCACCGACCCGCGCGTCGACGGCGTGGTCGTGCCGTTCCTCACCGGTCAGCTGATCTGCAGGAAGCGCTGACGTGATCCTGCCCGTCTGACGCGCGGCCTGCGCTCGCGGCGTAAGCTGGTCGCATGGCCGCCGACGACATGATCCGGGACGTCGTCTTCAACGCCTGGCGCGCCGGCGACGAGCTGGTGATGGCTCCGGACGCGCGGCTGCCCGACAGGTGCGTCAAGACCGATCTGCCGGCGCACGGGCGCACGACGGACCTCGCGCTGCTCTGGCACGAGCCCGCCGTGTACTGGCTGCTCGTGCTGAACCCGATCGTCTATCTCGTCGTGGCGCGCGCCGTGGGCACGCGTGTCGTCGTCACCGTCGGGATCGACGAGGCCGCGCTTGCGGCGAGCCGGCGGGCGTGGCGGCTGACCCTGGCCCTGATGGGCGCGGGCGCGGCCGCGTGGCTGGGCGCGGCGGTCCTGCTCGAGCCGCAGCTGTTCTGGCTGGGCGCGGCGCTGATGACCGCCGGCATCCCGGTCTACCTCCTCGGCGCGAGGTTCGTCCGGGTGGCCCGGCTCGAGGGCGAGCGCGTGTGGATCCGCGGCGCCAGTCCGAACTTCCTGGCGCGGCTGCCCGACTGCCGCGGTGACGGCGATCCGGGCGTTGCCAGCGGAGGCGACGGCGCTGCGGGTATCATGACGGCCTCACCGCGCCCGGCGGGCCGCAGAGCGCGGTCTGGCGAACGCGCTCCGCGCGTGACAGGCAAGGGAGAGAGACCTATGGACCTCACGAGATCACACAGCCGGCTGCTTCTGGCGGTCGCCGTCGCCTTTGCGTGCCTGGCGCTGCTCGCGCTCGGCGTCGCGGCGCCGCAGGCGCAGGCGGCCGACGTCGGCTACACCTACTACGTCTACGGCGATCCTACCGACCACGACCCCGCCGCTCGCTGCAGAGAACGACAGGGCCTGCTGCTGGCCGGCGGCGCCACCGAGCAGGACGCCGCCATGGAGTGGTGGCTCTGCCGCGCGGGCGGCGGCGACGTCGTCGTGAACGCCGCTCTCCTGCACCACGACTACGTCTCGTACATCTACGACACGCTCGCCTCAGGGTGCGACCTCGACTCCTTCGAGACTTTCTTTTCATCCGGTATCCCGGCTCGAAGGCGAGCGCGTGTGGATCCGCGATGTCAGCCCGAATCTTCCTGGCGCGGCTGCCCGACGCTCCGGCGCTGACGGCGGCGTCTCCGCGCGCTCCCGGCGTTGCCAGCGGCGGCTGGCGTACAGCGCCGCGCGGTGTCATGACCCTCGGGCTGGTGCGCACCTGCGCCGGGTCCTGGGCGGGCAAGGCGGTTGACGACGGACAGGCCCGGCGGAGGCGTAGCGCCTCCGCCGGGCCTGTCTTGCGTCTGATGCTCGATCAGACCTGCGTGGTCTCGTCGGCCTCTCCCGCCTGCGCGGCCGGGGCGCCCGTGGCGGGCGGAGCGGCCTCAATGGCCGGTGCGGCCTCAACGGCCGGGGCAGCCTGCGTAGCCTGCGCGTCCGGCACGGTCGGCTCGGCCTGCACCGCCGGCGTGACCGGCGCAGCCTGCGTGACCACCGTGGTGTGCGCGGCGGCCGGCGCGGGCGGAGCGGGCGGCGCCGGCGGGTGCTCGATCAGGTCTCCGCGGCCGCCGGAGATGAAGTAGGCGGCGGCGGTGACGGCGATCGTGAAGGGCGTCGTGAGGATCGCGAGCCAGCCGTTGGCCACCGCGCCGATGGCGAAGAAGACCACGATCAGCGCGAGGTGCTCCCAGAAGCCGTTGTCGACGACCTGGTGGTAGCTCGCGGTCATCGCTTCGGTCAGGCCCATCTTGCGGTCGACCATGAACGGGAACACGTAGAGCCAGATGGTCGCGAGCAGCACGCCGCCGACGATGGTCAGGGAGGCGAGCCCGATCAGCACGACCAGCACGATCGCCGCCCAGAGGAAGCCCCAGAAGCGGTCCATGCAGGAGAACACGTCGCCGATCTCGGCCCGGCGGCCGTCGCGGATGCGGCCGATCACCATGCTGTAGAGCCCTGCGGCCAGCGGCCCGGCGAGGATCCCGAGCGTGATGACGGAGAGGATGCCGGCGATGAGCGCTCCGACCAGGAGCGGGACGATGTCGGCGGCGAAGGCGTTCCAGCCGCCCTTGAAGGAGAGCCCGACGTCCAGGCGGGGTCTCGCGAAAGCTGGTGTGGTGGCGTCCACGGTCATGGTGAGGTCCTTTCCCCTTGAGTTCGTTGCCTGGGGAAAGCCTAGGCCCGCGGCCGCTCGCCGTCGTCACCCGGCGGGCTGAACCTGGGGTCAACTGGAGGAGGAACCTCGGGGCCGGGAGGCTGCCCCCGCAGGGGGACGCTCCCGGCGCCGGAGGGAGAGGCCGGCGGCCGGAGGGGGTACTCCGGCCGCCGGTGCGTGAGGGGGACGGTCAGAAGGCCATGGGGTACGTGTTGGGCCAGTGGCCCGGGCCCATGCCCTTGCTCAGGGCGAAGGCCGTGGCGCGGATCTGTGCCCAGCCGTTGTAGATGCTCTCGTGCCGCCACGGGTTCCAGCTGCCGGCCCACGTGCCCGGGTAGTACTGGAAGAGACCCTTGTACATCGCTCCGACCGACCGCCGGCCGCCGGACTCCAGCATCATCATGCGATAGAGGCCGGCCGGGCTGACGCCGTACTTCCTGCCGGCGATCTCGATCAGCGGCTTCCACTGGCCGCGCCGGTTCCACTCGGCGATCTGCCGGAGGCTGCGCAGGCGCTTCTGCAAGCGCCGGACCTTGGCCGTCCAGCGGTGCGCCAGCTTCTGCGCGCGGACGCTCCGTGCCTGCTGCGCCGCGACCTCGTCGGCCGTGACGACGCCGTCGGCCAGCAAGGCCGCGGCGAGGGCCTGGCCCATGGTGGCCGGCGGGACGACCGGCGCGGCCGCCGGGTCCGGGGTCACGCCGTCGGCACCGGCGCGGCCGCCGGGTCCGGGGTCGCGCCGTCGGCGGCCGTGTTGGTGGCCGCGAACAGCTCGCGTGCGCCGGCCAGGTCGACGGCCGCGGCGCGGGCACGCTCGCGGGCGCGCTGCCGGAGCTGCTTCGCGTGGCGCAGCTGCTGCTTGAGTCTGCCGATGGAGGGGTCGCCCGCCACGGCCGGTCCGGCGATGACGCCGGCGGCCAGCACGGTGAGGGCGAGGGCGATGAAGAGGGTCCTGATGCGCACGTTGTCCTTTCCACGTGATGTCTCGCGCGGCAGCGGTGATGGCCTGTGCCGGACGAGCCGTCCGCGCCCGTGCGCACGCCGCCGCACGGCATGACCGTCATCATGGGAAAGGGAAGGGAGACGAATCTGCAGGGGGCGGGGCGCGAGGGCGCCTCTTTTGTAGATTCCGTCGACTAGTGAAGCGGAGTATCGCTCCCGGCGCAACCCGGCGGGCTCGCGCAGCGCAGCGGGACGGGTGTCGCCGTCGGCTCGGCCCGCGGGCAAGTCGCCGTGTAGACTGGCCCCCGTGAAGCGCGGAGGTGCTCACGGGGACCATGGGGGTCGGCATGAGGAGTGAACGTTCGTCGCGGCGGCGCACCGCCGCGTTCGCGGTTCTGGTAGTCGCGGTGCTCGCGCTGGCGGCGGCCACGCCTTCGGTCGCGCTCGCGGGGCGCTTCGTGGTGAACGGCGGCGCCGCCTGCGCGCGCGTCCTGCGCGTGACGGTCGGCGACGCCGGCTGGTCGCCCTTCTTCCGCCCCGGCGTGGTGGTCTGGGACGGCGGCAGCATCCTCGCCGGGCACGGAGCCGATCCCGGTTACGAGTTCCCGGTCCAGACGCTGGCCTTGGTGCCCAGGGTCTGCAGCAGCTTCGTCTCCTGCTCTTCGGGCGCCCGCATCGCCGAAATGCTCGCGGACGCCCCCGTGGAGGTCGACGCCCGGTACGACGCGCAGGCCGACCTGAACCTCTGCCTCCTGCTCGCCGGCGGGGGTGACTTCCACGCCGGCGTGAGCGCGGCCTCGGTGTACGCCGCGGTCAGGACGTACTGCCTCGAGCGCCGGGCCGCGGGATTTCGGGTCATCGTCCTGACCGTCCTGCCCTCGGACGGCTCCGATACCTTCGACGCCCTGCGGCTCGCCTACGACGCCATGCTCAGGGATCACTGGACGGAGTTCGCCGACGGTCTCGCCGACATCGCTGCCGACCCGCGCATCGGCGAGTCCGGCGACGAGTTGGATCGGCAGTTCTACCGGCTCGACGGGCGGCACCTCAACAACGCCGGCAACGCGGTGATGGCCGCGGTGACCGCCCCCGTCGTCGCGGAACAGCCGTGGGTGTCGGCGCGCTGTGAACTGCGCCTGCGGGACCTGCCGGGTGGCTGGAGCGCGTGGCGTCCCTACGCGGCGGCGACCACGATGCGGCTCGGCGACTACCAAGGCGTGCACGTGGTGGAGGCGGAGTACCGGCTCAACGGCGGGGAGCCGGTCGCGACCTCGGACGCCATCTTCGTCGACACCGTGCGGCCAGTGCCGCGGGCGCTGCGCGACGTCGTGGTGCGCAGGGGCAGGACGGCGGTGCTGCGCTACCGCGTCGACGACGCGGACCCCTGCGCCCCCACCTGCAGGGCCGTCGTGAGCGTCACCACGGCCGGCGGACGCGTCCTCAAGACCCTCGTCCGCCGCCGCGTGCCGGTGGGCGAGGCGGGGAAGATCGCGTTCACGTGCACCCTGTCCAAGGGTTCCTACCGCTACGTCGTGAGGGCGCGTGACGCCGCCGGCAACGCGCAGCTCGCCCCCGGGGCGGCGCGCCTCACGGTGCGCTGAGCGCCGCCTCGAGCCGGCGCGCCGTGCACATCGCCGGTCAGGCCTGCCGCGCCAGCACCTTCTGGATCGCGGCCTTCGGGTCGTCCGTGATCGGCGCCCCGTGCGCCAGGCACAGGACGCCGAACGGGAGCCCCAGCAGGTGCTCCACGCTCGCCCGCGTCGCCTCGGGATCCTCGTGGTAGGCCGGGTTGACGAAGTGCAGGCCCTCCGCGTTGCTGCTGACGAGGTCGGAGCAGAAGACGACGCCCGGGTCGCCCTCGAAGAGGAACGAGTAGTGCGGCCACTCGGGGCCGGGGGTGCGGAACGCGCGCAGCCCGCCCGGCAGCACCTGGCCGTCGGCGTAGGTGTGGTCGGGCTGCTCGTCGGCCGCCGACGCGTCCTCGGGCAGCCAGACCTCCGCGCCGAGCTCCCTACGGTAGCGCCACGCGGCGCGCTGGTGGCCGCGCGAGGTGAGCAGGGTCGCCGTGGGGCGCGGCAGCCCGGAGAGCGCCGCGTCGTCCAGGCGCACCGGGTCGATGAGCAGGCAGCCCTCGCGCGTGAGCACCGCCTGCGAGGTCGACGTGTGGCCGCCGATGTTGCTGTTGCTGATGCTCCAGGTCCAGAGGCCGGGGACGACTTCCTCGGCCGCGGGGGCGATCTCTGGGGGTTCGGTCATCGCTCCTCCTTGAATGTGGTCAGCGGGCGCCGGCGCGGGTGTCTACGTAGCGCAGGATGGCGGCCGCCTGACCGGCGCCGTCGAGGCCGGCCTCGGCGAGCACCTGTTCGCCCGGGCCGCTGCCCAGGTAGTGGCCCTTGCGGAACGGGTAGAGGCTGGCTGCCCGGCCGGCGTCGCTCGTCACCCAGCGGTAGAGCGTGGGCAGCGTGAAGCCGGTGATGCCGACGGCCTCGGCGGCGCGCGCCTCCGGAAGGATCGCGCGCCGCTCGTCCTCCGGCAGCAGGTCGAAGAGCTCGGCGCTGGCGACGTAGTACACCAGCGCGTCCACGCCCTTCTCCTCCAGCAGCGGCAGCGCCTCGCGCACGAACGCGTAGGCGACGGCGCTCTCCTGGATCACGACCGTGACGTCCGGCGCCTCGCACGGGCGCAGCGCGTACACGCCGGAGACGGCGGCCTCGGCCGGCGCCAGCCCGAGGGCCGGCCGGTCGAGCACCGGCTCCGTCGGCCGGGTGACGAACATCGAGATCACCGCGGGCCGCTGCGCCAGCGCGGCGGCCGTCAGCGTCCAGATCTCCTGCGGCTCCCACGGGGTCAGCGAGATCGCCGTCCCCCTGGGGAAGTCCTCCTGGAGCAGCTGCAGGGGCTGCGGGTCGGCGTGCGTGGGGCCGTCCTCGCCGGTCTTGAGGCCGGCGTGCGCGCACACCAGGATCATGGGCTTGTAGGGCTCGCCGGAGACGGTCTTGCGCGCCTGTGCGCCGATGGCGTGCAGGCGCGCCGCGATGTGACTCGAGCGGCGCCATGAACGCGCCGTAGGACGAGCCCACGCCGAGGTCGTGCCCGTAGGCGGTGATGCCGCTGAGGATGCCGGCGATGGCGTCCTCGCAGATGCCGCCCACCGAGAGCAGACGAGCCTCCGGGTTCGAGCTCGCGTTCCAGAAGCCGGCGGGGAAGCCGTCGGCGACGGTGTTCACGCTGGTCGACCCCATCAGGTCGGCGGCGGCCACCAGGAGCGCGCCGCCGCTGGCCGCCTGCAGGTGGTGCAGCGCGCGGCCGAACTCGCCGCGCAGCGTGGTGAACGTGCCGGGCTCGAGGCGCAGCTCGTGGGGCGTGGCCTCCGGCCCCGGGGCGATCTGTGCCGCGTCCGCGGCGAGCTCGTAGGCGTCGTCGACGCGCGGGGCGCCGAGCCTTGGGGCCCGCTCCTGCGCGTCGAGCCGGTCGCGCGCGGCCGCGAGCCGCTCCGCCAGCGCGGCCGCCATCGGCAGCTGCGCGTGCACCTGCGCCCTGATCGTCTGGAGCGCCGTCCAGAAGCACTGCTCGCGCACCGAGGCCCCGTCGGTCCCGGCGCAGCGCAGGTCGCCGGGCTCGCAGGTGGGCAGGTCGATCTCGGCGCCGGTGGTGCGGCTCAGCTCCGCGAGCGCTTCGTAGAAGCCCTCGGAGCAGAGCTTGTGGCCGGCGCCGTGGCTTGCCTTGCCCTCAACGCCGTACCGCCAGCCCTTGTGTGTGTGGTAGACGATGGCGGTGGGCTGCCCCGTCTCGAGAGTCAGGGCGTGGCGCTGCGCCGCGACGATCTGCTGCAGGTCGTGCCCGTCGGGCACCTCGACGACGTTCCAGTCGTGGAGGTAGAAGAGCTCGCGCGGGTCCCACTGCACGTAGTCGCCGGGGACGTCCCCCACGCGGCAGACGCGGTCGCTGTCGATGGACGCCTGGTTCCAGTCGAGGTGCACGACCACGTTGGCGAGGGAGGCGGTGCCGGCCGCGGCGAGCGCTTCGCTCACGCGGCCCGGCGTCAGCCCGCCCTCGCCCTCGATGAGGTGCACGCGCGGCGCGTCGGCGCCGTAGCGGTCCGCCGCGCCGATGCCGAGGCCGATGGAGCTGGCGACGCCGACGCCGGAGGCGCCCGTCGCGAGCTTGACGAACGGGGTCGCCGGCGTCGGGTGCCCGTCGAGCGCCCGGGCGCCGAAGGCGCGGAACAGCGGCGTCGCCGTGACGGGGTTGCGCCTGAACCCGAGGAGGTCCTCCAGGCGCAGGCGCTGCGCCAGGCTCGCGGGCAGCAGCGCCGGGTCGGCCACCGCCGCCACCTCGTCGCGCAGCGCCCACATGGCGTACAGGCCCATGGCCTTGTGGCCGGCCGAGTAGCTGATGAGGTCGGCGTCCGGCCTGTCCGGGTCGCCGAGCTCGTAGTCCATGGCGTCGAAGAGCGCGGCGGCGACGAACCGGCCCGATGAGATCGAGCCGCCGGGGTGGCCCGACGTGGGCACGTAGTTGAAGAGGAGGGCGCAGAGCGAGCGGTACAGCAGGTCGAAGGTCTCGAGGTGGGCCAGCTCCGCGGGCGCGAGCGGCCCGTCCGGAGGCATCACCTCCGAGATGTCGACGTAGGTCGCTCGTCTCGGTCCGAAGGTGAACGTCATGGTCCCTCTCCTTTCCCCCGGCGCCCCTGCGCTGTGTCCACTGCGCGGATTCTACGGCCGTTCGACCTGGAAGTGGGCGTCGTCCCCCGCACGGCTAAGGCCGGTGTCGGTCGCTACTTGAGCGTCGAGACGGTGAGCTTGACGTCGTAGCCGGGGCCCTTGCCGGCCGGGAACCGCTGGCTGAAGAAGACGACGTACTTGCCCTTCCAGATGGGCGCGAGCACCATCGCGCTCTCGTCTTCGAGCGAGAAGCCGGCGTCCTTGGGGCTTGCCGACAGCCCGTAGCCGACGCCGTTCGTCTGGTTGATGATGCGGAATGTCAGGACGACAGGTGGCTTCTTGCTCGGACCGGAGAGGACCCAGCCCAGACGCGCGCCCGGCCCGAGGTCGTAGCGTGCCGAGGTTGATCTTCGCCGGCTCCGCGCCGGAGACCTCTCGGGTGAGGACCTGCTCCCACTGGGGAGACGTCGACGCGGCCGGCTTGGCGCCGCTCTCGCCGCCTCCGCAGCCGGCGCTCGTGACCGCAAGCGTCACGAGCGCGAGCACGCCGGCGCCGAGAAGGACGATCCGGGTCATGCTGCGCATCGGCGTCCCTCCTCAGCCGGCGACGATGGTGAAACTGCTGGAGACGGGCGTACCCGCCTTGAGCATCGCCCACACCGGGCAGATCTGCGCCTCGGACAGCCTGAGTGCGTGCTCCACGCGGGCGGGGTCGACGTCGCCGTGGACCACGAAGGCGAGGTCGATCTCGGTGATGACCGTAGGGTGCTCGTCGCGTCGCTGCCCGCACGCCGTCACCTCGACGCGCTCCACCGGCTGGCCGTCGCGCCGCAGCAGCGCGGCCACGGAGCTGCCGCTGCAGCCCGCGAGGCTCGCGAGCAGCAGCCGCAGCGGCGTCATGCCCTTGAGATCCTCGCCCGCGCCGGGCAGCGGGTAGTCGACGGTGACCTCGTGGCCGCCGTCGCTGATGGCGAACGCCATCGGGCCTTGCTGCACGGCGTGGACGCTGAGTTCGGACGGCATGGATGCTCCTTGCTGGGTGGTGCCTGGCCGCGTCCATTCTCTCAGCCGGGACGGCCGCCTGTCGCCCCGGCTGTTGCGTCCGCCGGACTGGCGCGGCCCCGGGCGGGGAAAGCACCCTGCGACCGTTTCGAGATGAGGAGTGTGCCGTGATCGACGTCGTGATCTGGTCCGACATCGTCTGACCGTGGTGCTACGTCGGCGCGTCGCGCTGGCTCACCGCACTCGAGGAGCTCGGCGAAGAGGCCGAGCAGCTGACCTGGCGCTTCGCCGCCTTCGAGCTGGACCCGGGCGTGCCGCCCGAGGGCGTCGGCTACGCCGAGTACCTGGAGGGCAAGTACGGGCCCGGGGCGCTCGACGCCGTCGGCGTGCACCTGCGCGGCGCCGCGTCGGCGGACGGCCTGCCGCTCCTCGACCTCCACGAGCTCGAGCGGCGCCCCAACACGTTCCTGGCCCACCGCCTCCTCGCCGGCGCGCTCGACGAGGGCGAGGACGAGGACGGCGAGCCCGTGCAGCAGACGCTGCAGCAGCGCCTCGGCCTCGGTCTGCTCTCCGCGCACTGGGCGCGCGGGGAGGACGTCGGGGAGCGCGAGGTGCTCGAGCGCCTCGCCGAGGCGGCCGGCATGCCCGCGGAGCGGGTGGTGGCCGCCTTCGACGACGACCTCACCGCGACGGCGGTGCGGCTGGACGAGGCCCGGGCGGCCAAGCTCGGCATCCGCGCCGTGCCCACCTTCCAGTTCGGGCGCCGGTTCGCGGTGAGCGGCGCGCAGACGCCCGCCGCGCTCGCCGACGCCGCCCGCCGCGCCATGTCCGGCGCCTGACGCGCCGCGGCAGGCGCGCCGCCGCCCGTCCCCCGACGCCCGCGGCGGCGCGCACACCGCGCGTCCTCGATTGTGGCTCGCGGCGCACGAACGTATCATTGGGCGGTGAGAGGCGCCGCATAGGGCGCCGTGGACTGACCGTCCGGTCCGGGCCCTCCACTCTGCCGCTGGAGGGAGGCAGTCGCCGAGCCAGTGCCCGAACCGGCGTAGAGGAGGCTGCATGACCGACGCCGCCGTCGCCGTGGCGGGTGCCTGGACCACCGATCCTTCGCGACTCCCCGACGAGCTCTCGAGCACGTTCCGCGCCGTCATGGGCTGGGGCGGGGTGGCCGTGTGGGACGAGTCCGTCGACATCGTCGACCTCACCCGGGAGTTCGCCGCCCGCACCGTCCAGGAGTGCTGCGGCCAGTGCTTCCCCTGCCGCATCGGCATGCACGAGGTCGCCGACATCCTCGAGGAGATCTGCGAGGGCAAGGGCACCGAGGCGCGGCTCGCGCGCGCGCTCGAGCTCAGCCAGCACGTGGCCGAGGCCTCGCGCTGCGACCTCGGCCGCACCGGGGGCTACGCGGTGCTCGAGTCGCTCGAGCAGCACTACGACGCCTTCGTCGCCGCCGTCGCCGCGAAGCAGCCCGTGCCCCGCGGCGAGTACGCGGCCACCGTGGTCGCGCCGTGCATGGCCGCCTGCCCCGCCGGCGTCGACATCCCGGCGTACGTGGAGCAGCTGCGCATCGACGAGGTCGAGCGCTCCGCCGACGCCGTGCGCCGGCGCTGCCCGATGCCGGCCACGATCGGCCGCGTGTGCGTCCGTCCTTGCGAGGACGCCTGCCGGCGCGGGTCGGTAGACGAGCCCGTCGCCATCCGCACGCTCAAGCGCTTCGTCGCCGACAGCGAGGCCGACGTGACGGCCTGCCCGATGCCGGGGCACCCGCGGGTGGCCATCATCGGCGCCGGCCCGGCCGGCCTGGCGTGCGCCTACTACCTCGGGCTCGACGGCGTCACCAGCACGATCTTCGAGGCGCTGCCGGAGGCCGGCGGCATGGCCGCCGTCGGCATCCCCGACTACCGCCTGCCGCGCGACGTCCTGCGCGCCGAGGTCGAGCGCGTCGAGTCCCTCGGCGTCAAGATCGTCTACAACTTCCGCTTCGGCGTGGACGCCACCATGGAGCAGCTGTTCGAGCAGGGGTTCGAGGCCGTGTTCGTCGCCGTCGGCGCCCACCAGTCCGCCCGCATGGGCTGCGAGGGCGAGGACGCCGGCTACGACGGGTTCATGCCCGGCGTCGAGTTCCTGCGCGAGATCGCCTTCGGCAGGACGCCGCTGACCGGCAAGACCATGCTCGTCATCGGCGGCGGCAACGTGGCCATGGACTGCGTCCGCTCCGCCCGGCGCATCGGCTTCGACGACGTCAAGCTGCTCTACCGGCGCACCGAGGCCGAGATGCCCGCCGACCAGGTCGAGATCGTCGAGGCCAAAGAAGAGGGCGTCGAGATGGTCACGCTGGTCGCCCCGACGCGGATCGATGGCCGAGGACGGCAAGGTCACCGGCCTCGAGTGCCGGCGCATGCAGCTGGGCGAGCCGGACTCTTCCGGCCGCCGCCGCCCCGAGCCCGTCGAGGGCTCCGAGTTCGTCATCCCTTGCGACTGCATCGTGCCGGCCATCGGCCAGGTCTGCTCCGTGGACCAGCTCATGCCGAGCCACATCGAGGTCAGCAAGTGGAAGACCCTCGAGGTCGACCCGCTCACCATGCAGTCCGCCGACCCGCGCGTGTTCGGCGGCGGCGACTGCTACACGGGGCCGAGCAGCCTCGTCGCGGCCCTGGCCGCCGGACGCCGCGCGGCGGTGTCCATCGACGCGTTCCTGCAGGACTGCGACGTGGCGCCGGCGCTGGAGGACCGGCTCGAGCACGCCATGCTCGCCGTCATCCGCGACGAGGCGCAGGCGCCCATCCCGTTCACCGGCAGCACCGAGAAGCTGCGCCCCATGGTCGTGCCGCCGGAGGTCCGCATCCAGTGCTTCGACGAGGTCGAAGGCCCGGTGAGCCAGGCCGACGCGCGACGCGAGGCCGAGCGCTGCCTGCGCTGCTACCGCATCGCCGTGGCGGTGGTCTGACATGGCCGACGCCACCGCACGATCACCATCGACGGCCGGGCCCTCACCTTCGAGACCGGCCAGACCATCCTCGACGTGGCGGCCGCCAACGGCATCCCCATCCCGACGCTCTGCTACCTGCCCGAGGCGGGCCACCGTGACGTGTGCCGCCTCTGCGTGGTCGAGGTGGCCGGCGCCGGCCGGATGCTGCCGGCCTGCAGCACGCCGGCCACCGAGGGCATGGACGTCCAGACCATGAGCGAGCGCGTGCAGGAGCTCCCGCCGCGCCACGCTCGAGCTCATCATCGGCTCCGGCCGCCACACCTGCATCACCTGCGAGGCGCTCGGCGAGTGCGAGCTCAGCCGGCTCGCCTACGAGTACCAGGTCGAGCCGCCGAGCGACCTGCCCGGCGCGGAGGAGTTCCCGCTCATCGAGGACGCCTACGTCATCCGCGACTACTCCAAGTGCATCCTCTGCGGCCGCTGCTGGGCCGCCTGCACCGCCATCCAGGTCCACGGCGTCGTGCCGCATCCCTCCGGCCGGCGCGCGGAGCGCGCCGGCGGCAAGGACTGGTACCCGCTGCCGGACCTGGACCAGTGCGAGCTCTGCGGCCAGTGCGTCGACGCCTGCCCCGTCGGGGCGCTCACCGAGCGCACCGCCAAGGGCGTGGCCCGGCACTGGGAGCTGCAGCGCGTGCGCACCACCTGCCCGCACTGCGGCATGGGCTGCCAGACCGTGGTGCACCTCAAGGACGGCGAGGTGGTCAAGGTGACCGGCGCCGGCGACGTGCCGCCCAACCGCGGCCGCCTGTGCAAGCGCGGCCGCTTCGCCGTGCTGGAGCCGGACGAGCGCGCCCGCCTCGAGGAGCCGCTCGTGCGCAAGGACGGCGTGCTGGTCAAGGCGAGCTGGGACGAGGCGCTCGACCTGGTCGCCGAGAAGCTCGGCGCGGCCGGCGACGTGGCCGGCCTCATCGCGCCCGCTGTGCACCAACGAGGAGGCCTATCAGGCGCAGAAGTTCTTCCGCGCCGTGCTCGGCACCAACGACCTCGACCACCGCGCCGTGGAGGCCTCGCGCGTCTCGCTGGCGAGCGCGGGGACGGGCGCCGGCGTGTGCTACACCTCCGGCGCCCTGACGGTGCTCGAGGAGGCGCGCGCCGTGCTCGTGGTCGGCGACGGCGCCGTGGCCGACCACCCGGTGGCCGGCACCGCCCTGCGCCGCGCCGTCCGCGACGGCGCCCACCTCATGGTGCTCGACTCAGGCCACAGCGACCTCGGCGACGCCGCCGCCGTGCGCGTCACCGTCGACGCCGGCGGCCCTTCCCGAGGTGCTCAACGGCATCATCGCGGTGCTGCTGGCCAACGAGCTGGCCGGGCGCCGCGACGCCGGCGAGACGCTGCCTCACGAGCGCGAGCTCGAGGCCATGCTCGCCGCCGTGCTGCCCGAGCGCATCGCCGACGACGCCGGCGTGGACGCCGCCACCATCAGGGCGATCGCCGGCAAGCTCGTCGACGTGCGGCCGGCCGTGGTCTGCGCCACGCTCGGCGCCACCGACGACCTGGCCGGCACCGCCGCCGCCGTGGTCAAGCTGCAGTCCCTGCTCGACGACCTCGCCGGCGCGCGCAGCGTCTCGCTGCCGCTCGGCGCCGGCAACGTCCAGGGCCTGGTGGCCATGGGCGTCGCGCCGGACGTGCTGCCGGGCGGCGACCTCGTCGACCGACGCGGAGGCGCGGCAGCGCCTGGCCGACGCCTGGGGCGTCGCCTCGCTGCCGGCCGAGCCCGGGCGCTCGACGGCGGAGATCGTCGCGGCGCTCGACGACGGCTCCGTGCGCGCCGCCTGGGTGTGGGCCAACGAGGCGGCCTCGTTCGGCGCCGCCGACGACCTGCTGGCGGCGCTCGGCAAGGCCGGCTTCGTCGTCGTCCAGGGCGCCGTGCGCGGCGACCTCGCCGAGGCGGCCGACGTGGTGCTCCCGGCCGTCGCCTGGGGCGAGGAGGACGGCACGTTCACCAACGCCGAGCGGCGCATCAGCCGCCTGCGGCGGGTCCAGCGCCCGCCGGCCGCCGCCCGTCCGGGCTGGTGGGCCTTCCGCGAGGTCGCCAAGCGGCTCGGCCACGAGTGGCAGGCCGGCTATCCCAAGGCCGTGTGGGAGGACGAGATCTCCCTGCTCATCCCCAGCCTGGGCGGCGTGACCTACGCGGAGCTCGACGAGTACGGCCTCTGCTGGCCCGCGCCGGCGCCGGTCACCGCCTGACGCCCATCGCCTGACGCTCACGACTGCCGCGGCGCGGCGGGTGGCCCAGACGGGCCGCCCGCCGCGCCGCTCGCGCGGCCCCGGCCGCTTCTCGAGCAGCCGCCCGCCGCGCCGCGGCAGGGCCTCGCCGCCAACTGCTTGCGGCCCCTCGGGGCGCGGGAAGGCATCAGGCAAGGTCACCCGCGCAGGAAGGAGCCAAGCCATGCTGTGCAGCCTCGCCACCAAGCTCGACCAGGGCCAGATCCAGGAGATCGAAACGCTGGCCCAGGACCTGGGTACGCCGATCCTCGCGTTCGCCTGCCACCAGACCGACGCGGCGGACATCGACGACGCCCAGGTGCAGCGCATCAAGGATCTGGAGGGCAAGCTTGGCGTCGCGCTCGTCGCGATCAAGCAGTAGTCCCCTCGCGACGACCGGCCGCGAGGAGGCCGCTCGTGCTTCGGCGCGGAGCGCAGTCCACACGTACGCGTCCAGCACGATGTTCGCCGAATCGACTCCTTACGGCGAAGCGGACAGGGGCCGCTCGTCGGCCTCCTGTCCCTCCGCCGTTCCCGCCCGCTGTCGGTAGAGGACCGCGGCCGCCAGCCGGCCGCTCGTACCGGTCTTGGTGAAGATGCGGTGTACGTGGGTCTTGACCGTGCCCACTGAGAGCACGAGCCGACGCGCGACCTGCTGGTTGGAGCAGCCCTCGGCGATCAGCCCCAGCACCTCCTCCTCACGCGGCGTGAGCTCGGGGAACAGGCTTGCAGCGACGGCGTCCGCGCCCAGGTCCAGGCGGCGCGCCCGGTCGCGCACCGTCCTCGAGGGATGTCGTCGCAGGGCCTCGAACAGACGTCTTGTCTGTCGCGCGGGCAGCTCTCCTCGCACGAGCTCGGGAACGAGAGTCCCGACCTGGTCGTCGAGGCCGGCGAGCGAAGCCAGGAGCTCGGGACCGCCGGCTTGCAGCGCCACGGCCTCGATCACGCGTTGCAGGGTCATGTCGTCGAGTCCGGCCAGTGACAGTCGCTGCAGGACCTCTCGATCCGCGACCAGTTCCTGTCCCAGGAAGTCGATGTGCCCCAGGCGCACCAGCTCGGCGCACGCCGCGCCGAGGTCCGGGGCAGCTTCGCAGCGTGTGCTCAGCGCCAGGACGCTGAGGAAGAGATCCGCCATAGCTACCTCGAAGTGGAGTCGTCCGGCAACCGCTTCACGGCGGAGCCGGCCGATGCGCTGGGCCGCCTGCTCCCGGTCGCCGGCGAGGCCTTCCGCGAAGGCCAGGTCGAGCTGTTCGCCGACCCTGTCGTAAGGACTGTCGGCGTCCTTGAGCAGCCGCGAGGCGAGCCGCAGGGCGCTGATCCCTCTCTCCAGAGCGCCCGCACGCCGCAGCGCCGTGCCTCTCAGGTGGTGGACGTCGAACTTCCGCACAGGGTTCGTCGCCGCGTGCGGGTCCGCGAGCAGATCGTCCAGAAGGCCGAGGCAGTCCTCGACGCGCCCCTGCTGCGCGAGCAAGGTCGCCTCGGTCAACCTGGTCAGCGCCTCCACCCGCCTGAGCCCGTACGTGATGCATTCGTCCTGCGCTCGCCTGAGGAACGCAGACGCTCTGCCATGGCGGCCGACAAAGAGGTAGAAGTTGGCGAGCGCGTTCAGCAGATTCGCGAAGCTCTCTCGCGGTCCGAAGCGTTCGACTTCGGGCAACGCCTCCTCGAGTGCGGCGAGCGCCGCGTTGCGCGTCGCCCGACATGCAGAAGCGGTGCCCTCGCGGACCGCCATGCGCGTCGCCGTACCGGCCGGAACGGGCCGGCGGCGTCCGGGCGGCGAAGACCTCATCGAGCTCCTCCCAGCGGCCCGCTACAGAGTAGATGTTCGCCAGAGCGACGTGACTCTCCGTCCGCTCGCGATCGTCGGCCGCCACCTCGAGCGCCTGGCGCCCGTGGCATGCCGTCGGGGACGTCAACGGCCATGTCGCAGGTGGCCACCAGCGCCCTCAGGCTGGATCGCGACCTACCCGTCGCCGTGCAGAGACTCGAGCGCGGCCTCGAGTCGCCGGCGCGACGCGCCGAGGTCGCCACGGACGAAGAGACGATGACCCTCGAGGAGCGCCGCCCAGCCGGAGGAGCCCCGCCGTCCTGTCGCAGCGCCTCGGACCACCCGGCGAGCCGTTCCTCGCCCATCAGCTGGAGCAGGTCGTATCCGCGCTCGCGCAGGAGCGCGAGCGCGGCGTCCGTCTCACCCGCGGCTTGGTAGAGCTCGACCGTCTCGGCGTCGAGTCCCGTGTCGGCGAGCGCCGCGGCGCTCCGCCGTCGCTGACTCGTGAGTGCGTCCCGTCCCTCCTCGAGCGCGAGCCTCTCCCGGAGGAAGCTGCGGAACAGCGGGTGGGTGCGGTAGGCGCCCGCTGTGGAGGCGCGAAGGTGAAGGCCCCGTCGTCCTCGAGTCGCCCCAGCATGCTGCCGGCGTCCGGGACCCCGGTGACCTTCTCGGCCAGCGCCGGCGTCACCTCGCGGAGGCAGGCGATACCCTTGAGAAGGCGGCGCAACCCGGCGTCATGGTGCGCGTACACCTGCACGGCGCGGTAGGGGTAGACCTCACGGCTCGAGGTCGGCGCCGGTCAACGCCTCATCCCGCGTGCCGGGGCGGGCCAGCGACTCGACTTGGTGGCCAGGCGCACGCCCGCCGGCCAGCCCTCGGTAAGTCGCTGAGCGCATCGGCAGCCGCTGTCGAAGGGCGGGCGCCTTGCAGTCGCTCCACCACGTCGGTCGCCTGGGCGCGATCGAAGCGCAGATGCTGGGAAACGGTCTCGGCGAATCCGCGCACCAAGGCCAGCCTGGCGGTGGGGTGGGCCGGCCTCACGCGGCTGATCAGAAGCTCGTGCGCGGCGGAGGGCCAGATAGGAGAGGAACGCGGCGAGCGCCTCGTTGAAGTCGGCTACGCCGGCGAGCGTCTCGTCGTCGTCGAGCACGAGGAAGATCGCGCCGCCGGCCTCGCCTTCGCCTGTCATCAGATGGACGCGGCGTCCACCCTCGCACTGGCCCCGGCTCGGCCGGCTCGATAAGTCCGACGCTGGAGCGGGCAGGCTGGGGGTGGCGCCGCCCTGGCGCCGTCAAGCAGTAGCGATGACGGGCTGCGTCAGGGCGTCGAGCCTGTACCAGGCGTTCCGCTGCGCCGGCCGGCGCCCGCGGCACCGGGCTCGCGGCCGCCCGCCGGCGCACGCACGAGCGGCAGGCGCACCTCCGGTGGGCGTGCCGCCTGAGCCAGCTGGTCCTCGCGTACGTTCGCTGCGCCCACCGGCGGTGGCGTGAGCTTAGCCGCCAGGGGCGCTCGATCACCGAGATTCGTCACCGGCCGTCCTCCGCAAGGCCGACGTCGCGGGCCGAGGGAAGTATATCCAAAGATGTAGCCGACCGTGGACATCACCGGCAAAAAGTACGCCTCGGAGATGGATGCCAGCCGCCGCTCGGCCGCGTACGTAACCTCAAAGGCTTGACAGACGGTCATCCCGAGTGACGCGGTCTCGTACCGGGCCGCGCAGACGCCGGCGGGCGACGGGGCCATCGCCTGCCGGCGTTCTGCGCGTTCGCGTCCTCCTCGACAGCCTGCCAGCCGCCGGGAAGGACCGCCTTGGCAACTGCTCGAGGCCTTCGTCGGCATGGGGCTGAGGAGCGTTCCTCGTTCCGGCCCTCGACAAGTCCGCCAAGATGCGCGGACTTGTGATGCCACGCACATGCTCACCCGACGCGAGATGAGCGCTTCTGTTCGTCCGGGCCCGGTTTCGCTCGTTTCGGTAGTGTTTTCGTGCGCCGATGTTCGACATTTTGTGACATAAAGCACAATCCTTTACCTACGGTTGCGCCATGTCGTACAGTCGCGCACACTTACGTTTCGGATACCCCCCTAGGTTCCGTCAAGGGGTGACGCCTCGCCTGCCCGGCGACCGCCTCCCCCGGATGGGACATGGCGCGAGGAGCACCACCTATGGAGCAGCTGGCCTTGATCGTCCCGGGCATGTGGGCCGACCACCACGTGATCGCCGTCCGCGGTCTCTTCCGTGAACTGGAAGGGGTCGAGGTCTCCGGCGCGAGCGCGATGGACGCGACGCTTCGTCTCGAGTACGACCCCGCGAAGACCGACCCGCAGCGCATCGCCGCCCGGCTCGAAGAGGCCGGCTACGCCGTTGGTGAGGCTCCGGATGCCGACGCTCCGCCGACAGACAAGCCGGCGTGGCTCACCTCCGGGGTGCGCGTCACCGCTACAGACCCCGCCGACCTCACCATGTCGGGCGACCACCGCAAGTACTGATCGCCCGTCCTGTGTGCATCCCCCCGTCCACGATCCGCCCGGTCACCCGGGCCGCACTCTCACAGCGGCCTGTCCCCCCTCGGGCGTGAAGGAGTCGCCTCATGGATGACAAGAGCAACGATGACGTCAAGCCGGTAGCCGCCAAGAGTATCGACCCGGCCGCCCTCGAGATGCTGGCGCACGCCGAGGGCTGCGGGATCGGCACCGCGTTCTCACGCGCGGACACCATGAAGCCCTGTCCCATCGGCGAGTCCGGCGCCTGCTGCCGCATCTGCTCGATGGGGCCCTGCCGCCTCGTCGGCAAGGACGCCGAAGAGAAGACCGGCATCTGTGGCGCCGACATGGGCACGATCGCCTCCCGTCACTTCGCCCGCCAGGTGGCCGGCGGCGTGGCCGCCCACTCGGACCACGGCCGCGACATGGCGATGACGCTGCGCGCCGTCGCCACCGGCGAGGCCGCGGGCTACAAGGTCAAGGACGAGCAGAAGCTGCACACCGTGGCCGGGTACCTGGGCATCCCCACCAGCGGCCGCGAGGTCAACGAGATCGCCCTCGACGTCGCCGACATCGCGCTGGCGCAGTTCGGCCAGCCGCACGGCGAGATCGTCTACACCAAGCGCGCGACCCCCAAGCGCCAGGCCAAGTGGCGCGAGCTGGGCATCACCCCTCGCGCCATCGACCGCGAGGTCGTCGAGGTCATGCACCGCACGCACGAGGGCGTCGACCTCGACGCCGAGAACATCCTCAAGTCCGCGCTGCGCTGCTCCCTGGCCGACGGCTGGGGCGGCGCGATGCTGAGCACCGACATCAGCGACATCCTCTTCGGCACGCCGTCGCCGCTGTCGTCCGAGGTCAACCTCGGCGTGCTCAAGGCCGACCAGGTCAACGTCATCGTCCACGGCCACGAGCCGACCCTGTCGGCGATGCTCGTCGAGGCCTCCCGCGACCCCGAGCTCATCGCCGAGGCCAAGGCGGCCGGCGCGGAGGGCATCAACCTCGCCGGCATCTGCTGCACCAGCAACGAGATCCTGATGCGCTACGGCATCCCGGCGGCCGGCAACTTCCTGCACCAGGAGCTGGCCGTGCTCACCGGCGCCGTCGAGGTCGATGGTCGTCGACGTGCAGTGCATCATGCAGGCGCTCGGGCCGCTCTCCCAGCGCTTCCACACCAAGCTGGTCACGACCTCGCCCAAGGCCAAGATCCCCGGCGCGACCCACGTCGAGTTCGACGAGCACCGCGCCCCCGAGACGGCCCACGAGATCGTCCGCATGGCCATCGCCAACTACGCGAACCGCGGCCCGATCCACATCCCCGACTACCACGAGCCGCTCGTCGCCGGCTTCAGCCACGAGTACCTCAACTACATGCAGGGCGGCTTCCACCGCGGCTCGTTCCGGCCGCTCAACGACGCCATCATCGCCGGCCGCATCCGCGGACTGGCCGGCGTCGTCGGCTGCAACAACGTGCGCGTCACCCAGGACGAGGGCATCGTCGAGATGATCAAGCGCTTCATCGCCGACGACGTCATGGTCGTGGTGACCGGCTGCGCCGCCAACGCCGGCGCCAAGGCCGGCTACCTCAGCCCCGAGATCCTCGACCACGCCGGCCCCGGCCTGCGCGAGGTCATGGAGGCCATCGGCATCCCGCCGGTGCTGCACCTCGGCTCCTGCGTCGACAACTCGCGCATCCTCACGGTGCTCACGCAGGTCGCCACCGAGGGCGGCCTCGGCGAGGACATCGACGACCTGCCGGCCGTCGGCCTCTGCCCCGAGTGGATGTGCGAGAAGGCCATCGCCATCGGCACCTACTTCGCCGCCTCCGGCGCCCACGTCATCTTCGGCGTGAGCAGCCCGGTCAAGGCCTCCACCGAGGCCACTCGGCTCATGACCGACGGGCTGGGAGGAGATGGTCGGCGGCGACCTCGAGTTCAGCCCGGACTGGGACGCCATGTACGAGCGCTCGCTCGAGCTCATCGACGCCAAGCGCGCGGCGCTCAAGCTCCCGGCCGTACGACCCGTGCGCAGTACGGCGACAGCGGCGACAGCCTCTTCTTCGCCGAGATCAAGAGGTACCTGGCCGACAAGGCCGCGGAGGCCGAGCGCGGCGTCGAGACCGTCGGCTCGCCCGTCTACCCGCTCGCCGAGGGTCACTCGCACGACCACGGCGACGGGCACACGCACACGCATGCGCACGACGAGGGAGAGGCCTGATGTCGACGCTACATCGCGACCCGGGCCATCCGCGGCGCCCAGGGCATCGTCGGCGAGGCCGAGGAGGCCGTGAACGCGGCCCTGGCCGAGCTCGGCCCCGACGCCCCGGTCGCCTTCACCAACACCGCCTACTACCTGCCGGTGATCTACGCGCTTCACCGGCGAGAAGGTCGAGAAGCTCGGCGACCTGCCGCCGATCATCGAGCGGGCGAAGAGCCTGCTGCACCCGGTCCCCAGCGACAACATCTGGCTGCCGTACCTCGGCGAGACGCTCGACAGCGGCGTCGCCACCCTGTTCGCCGAAGAGGCGATCGAGGGCGTCCGCTTCGCCCGCGGCACCGAGCCGCAGGTCATCAAGCTCGACCACGCGCGTGAGGACGGCCAGCGCTTCACCGGCGGCGACCTCGGCGTGCACGGCGACAAGATGAAGCTCAACGGCCCGATCGACGACATCCAGCTGCGGGCCTGGGGCATCCAGCTCGTGGACGGGCGCATGCCCGGGTTCTGCGCCATCGTCGGCTGCGCCAAGAGCAACGAGGTCGCGGTCAAGATCGTCCGCGAGCTGCAGAGCCGCGGCATCCTCATCTTCCTCTGCGGCAACGTCAACGGGCGCAGCATCATCCACCAGCTGCAGGAAGAGGGCGTCCAGCTGGGCTACGACACCTTCACGGTGCCGTTCGGCATCGACACCATCTCCGCCGTCTACGCCCTCGGGCTTCGCCGCCCGCTCGGCGCTCACCTTCGGCGGCATGGACGCGCGGCAACGCGCGCAAGATCATGCTCTACAACAAGTACCGCGTGTTCGCCTTCGTGCTCGCGCTCGGCGAGGTCGACGACCTCAAGTACGCGACCGCGGCCGGCGCCATCAGCTTCGGCTTCCCGACCATCGCCGACACGCGCATCCCGCAGATCCTGCCCGACCGGCGTGACCACCTACGAGCACGTCGTGAGCATGCCGTTCGACGAGATCCCCGGCGCCGACGACATGGAGCGCACCGAGAAGCTCATCCAGCGCTGCATCGAGGTCCGCGGCGTCAAGGTCAAGATCGCCAAGGTGCCGATCCCCGTCTCCTACGGATCGGCCTTCGAGGGCGAGCGCATCCGCAAGGACATCATGTACGCCGAGTTCGGCGGCAAGCGGCTCGAACGCGTTCGAGTTCCTGCGCATGAAGCCGGCCGACGAGGTCGAGGACGGCAAGATCACCGTCAGCGGCCCCGACCTCGACGGCATGCGAGGAGGGCGGCGCCCTGCCGCTCGGCATGGTCGTCGAGGTCGCCGGCCGCAAGATGCAGACCGACTTCGAGCCCATCCTCGAGCGCCAGTTCCACTACTTCATCAACGGCGCCGAGGGCATCCAGCACATCGGCCAGCGCGACATCACCTGGACGCGCATCAGCAAGAGCACCTTCGACAAGGGCTTCCGCCTCGAGCACTTCGGCAAGATCATCCACGCCCGCATCCACGAGATGTTCGGCAACATCGTCGACAAGGTGCAGGTGCACCTCACCACCGACCAGGCCGAGGTCGACGAGCTGCATCGACGAGGCGCGCGCGCGGCCTACGCACGAGCGCAACGAGCGCATCGCCAACCTCACCGACGAGTCGGTCGACACGTTCTACAGCTGCCTGCTCTGCCAGAGCTTCGCGCCCAACCACGTCTGCGTCATCAACCCGGAGCGCGTGGGCCTCTGCGGCGCCTACAACTGGCTCGACTGCAAGGCGTCTACGAGATCAACCCGACGGGCCCCAACCAGCCGATCGTCCAAGGGCCTCGTCATCGACCCGGTCAAGGGCGAGTTGGGCAGGCGCCCAACGAGTTCATCTACCAGAACTCCAACCAGACGCGTCGAGAGGGTGACCCTCTACTCGATCATGGACGCGCCCATGACCTCCTGCGGCTGCTTCGAGTGCCATCATGGTGCTCGTGCCCGAGGCCAACGGCTTCATGATCGTCAGCCGCGAGGACCCCAGCATGACGCCCTGCGGCATGACCTTCTCGCACCCTCGCCGGCACGGCCGGCGGCGGCATGCAGACGCCCGGCATGATGGGCATGGGCAAGTACTACCTCACCAGCAAGAAGTTCATCTCGGCCGACGGCGGCATGAAGCGCGTCGTCTGGATGAGCTCCAACCTGCGCGAGAGCATGCGTCCCGCGCTCCAGGAGGTCTGCGAGCGCGAGGGCGTCCCCGACCTGCTCGACAAGATCGCCGACGAGACCGTGGCCACCACGGTCGAGGAGCTCCTTCCCTTCCTCGAGGAGAAGGGGCACCCGGCCCTGACCATGGACCCGCTCTTCTGATCCAGCTTCACTGACCCGTTGGAGGGTGCAGATGACACCAGTCGAGATCCCAGTAGAGAAGTGGTCCGGCGCCGTTCGTGAGGTCACGCTCGGCAGCAGCTACGGCGGTGGGACGCGTGGCAGCACCGTGACCGTCGGCGGCGAGACCGCCTGCCGTTCCTCGGCTTCGAGGGCGCCATGCCGCACCGGCCGGCGATCGCCGTCGAGGTCCAGGACATGCATCCGGAGGACTGGTCCGCCGAGCTGCAGGCGGCCTGGGGCGACGCCATGGACGACGCCGCCGCGTGGGCGCAGAAGGCCGTGGAGGCGGGGGCCGACCTCATCGCGCCTCAAGCTCGCAGCTGCCACCCCGACCAGGGCGACAGCTCGTGCGAGGACGCCGTGCGCACGGTCGAGCGCGTGCTGGCCGCCGTGCCGGTGCCGCTGCTCGTCTACGGCCCCGGCTCGGCCGACAAGGACAACGAGGTGCTCGTCGCCGTCGCCGAGAAGACCAAGGGCGAGCAGCTCGCCCTGGGCATCTGCGAGGACAAGAACTACCGCACCATCGTGGCGGCGGCGCTCGGCAACGGCCACGCGGTGATCGCCCAGACGCCCGATCGACGTCAACCTCGCCAAGCAGCTCAACATCCTCATCAGCGACATGGGCCTGCCGCTCGAGCGCGTGCTCATGGACCCCAACACCGGCGCGCTCGGCTACGGCCTCGAGTACACGTACTCGGTGATGGAGCGGCTGCGCCTGGCCGCCCTCATGGGCGACACGATGACCGCAGCAGCCGATGATCTGCACGCGTCGGCGAAGAGGCCTGGCGCCAGAAGGAAGGCGCGCGCCGACGGCGACGTGCCCGAGGCGTGGGGCGCCCTCGCCGAGCGCGGCGTCGCCTGGGAGATCACCACGGCCACGACGCTGCTCGAGTCCGGCGCCGACATCCTGGTCCTGCGGCACCCGGCCAGCGTGAGCGCCGTGCGCGAGGCCATCGACGACCTGACGAAGGGAGCCTGAGCGATGGCCCTCAGCGGACTCCAGATCTACAAGCTGCTGCCGCAGACGAACTGCAAGGAGTGCGGTTCCCGACCTGCCTCGCCTTCGCCATGAAGCTGGCGCAGAAGGGCACCGAGCTCGCCAAGTGCCCCTACGTGACCGAAGAAGCCAAGACGGCGCTGGACGCCGCGTCGGCGCCGCCCATCCAGCTCGTCACGATCGGCGCGGGCGAGCGCGCCTTCGAGGTCGGCAACGAGACGGTGATGTTCCGGCACGAGAAGACCTTCGTCCACCAGCCGGGCCTCGTCGTGCGCGTCAAGAGCGACGCCGCGGACCTCGCCGAGGTGGCGGCTCGCGTCGGCGCCTACGCCGTCGAGCGCGTCGGCATGACGCTCGCGCTCGACGGCCTCGCCGTCGAGGACGCGGGCGGCGGCGCGGCCGCGTACGCCGCGGCCGTGGCCGCGGCCCGCGCGGCCGCGCCCGGCCTGCCGCTGGTGCTCATGAGCGCCGACGCGGCGGCGATCGACGCGGCCCTGGCCGGCGGCGCGGCCGCCGACAAGCCGCTCATCCACGCCGCCACCGCGGCGAACTGGCAGGCGATGGCCGAGGTCGCCAAGAAGCACGGCTGCCCGCTGGTCATCCGCACCGAGGACGGCGACCTCGACGGCCTCGCGGAGCTCTCCGAGCAGGTCCGCGGCGCCGGCGTCGAGGACCTCGTGCTCGACCCGGGCACGCGCGACTCTCGCCGGCGACCTCGCCGCCTGCACGCAGCTGCGCCGCCTGGCGCTCAAGAAGGGCGCGCGGGCGCTCGGCTATCCGATCGTCGCCGTCGCCGCGGCGCCGACGTGGCAGGCCGAGCTGGTGCGCGCCACGCAGGCGGTCGACAAGTACGCCGGCGTCATCATCCTCGACCACGTCGAGCCGGCGGTGCTCTACTCGCTGCTCACGCTGCGCCAGAACATCTACACCGACCCGCAGAAGCCGATCCAGATGGAGCCCAAGCTCTACGAGATCGGCGCCGTGACCCCGGACAGCCCGGTGCTCATCACGACCAACTTCTCGCTCACCTACTTCTCGGTGGCGGGCGAGGTCGAGGGCGCCGGCATCCCCACCTGGCTGCTCGTCGCCGACAGCGACGGCCAGTCGGTGCTCACCGGCTGGGCGGCCGGCAAGTTCGACGCCGAGAAGATCGCCAAGACGGTCAAGGGCTCCGGCATCGAGCAGAAGGTCAGCCACAAGAAGCTGGTCATCCCCGGCCACGTCGCCGGGCTCTCGGGCGAGGTCGAGGAAGAGCTGCCCGGCTGGAAGATCATGGTCGGCCCGCGTGACGCCGTCGACATCCCCAACTACATCAAGAACGTCTGGAGCGCATGAGCGACACTCCTGCCACGAAGCCGCGGACGGCGATGGCGACGATCACCTTCACGCCGTCCGGGGAGACGATCGAGGTGCCGCACGGCACCAGCCTGCTCGACGCGGCGATCCTCTGCGAGCTGGACGTCCCTGCCCCGTGCGCGGGGCAGGGACGTTGCGGCCGCTGCCGCGTGCGCGTCACGAGCGGCGAGGTCGAGCGGCGCAGCAACGCCGGCATGGCCACCGCCGAGATCCTCGACGGCTGGGCGGTGGCCTGCCAGACCTACGTCGTGCCGGCTCGGTCGAGGTCGACGTGCCCGAGCGGCGCAAGGAGAAGGTCCGCCCGCACGGGCACGCCGTCGCCGAGCCGGAGTCGCTGCCCATCACCTGCGACTACCTGCAGAACCCGGCGGTCAGGCTCTTCGAGCTCGAGATCGAGCCGCCGTCGCTCGACGACAACACCAGCGACTTCGACCGCCTGCGCCGGGCGCTGTCGCAGCAGCACGGCATCGAGGAGATCCGCGCCGAGCTGCCGCAGCTCAGGCGGCTCGGCACGGCCCTGCGCCACGCCAACTGGAAGGTCACCGTGGCGCTCGAGATGCGCGACTGGGTGTACGGCTCGTACCTCCCGCCGCGCCTGCTGCGCGTGTACCCGACGGCGCTTCCCCCAGGCGAGCATGGGCCTCGCCGTCGACCTCGGCACCACCTCGGTGGTCGCCTACCTGGTCGACTTCACCACCGGCCGCGTCGTCGACTCGCGCCAGCGCCTACAACAAGCAGATCGCCTGCGGCGACGACGTCATCAGCCGCATCATCTACGCCAAGCGCAAGCACGGGCTGGAGCGGCTGCAGAGACTCGCCATCGAGACCATCAACGAACTGCTCGACGAGCTGCAGCTGCGCAACGGCGTCGAGCTGCGACGAGATCCACGAGGTCGCCATCGCCGGCAACACGACGATGACCCACCTGCTCCTCGGCATGGAGCCGCGCTACCTGCGCGAGGAGCCGTACATCCCGACGATCAGCGCGGCGCCCAAGCTCATCGCGGGCGAGCTGGGCCTCAACGCCAACCCGGTGGCGCGCGTGCACATCCTGCCCGTCGGTGGGCGCTACGTCGGCGGCGACATCACCGCCGGCGTCATCTCGTCGGGCATGTACGCCACCGAGAAGCTCACGCTGTTCATCGACATCGGCACCAACGGCGAGATGGTGCTGGGCAACAAGGACTGGCTGCTCTCGTGCGCCTGCTCCGCCGGCCCCGCCTTCGAGGGCGGCGGCGTGCGCGACGGCATGCGCGCCTCGCCGGGCGCCATCGAGGACGTCTTCATCGACGACGCCACCCTGGAGCCGACGTTCCGCACCATCGACGACGCCCCGGCCGTGGGCATCTGCGGCAGCGGCCTCATCGACCTGCTCGGCGAGCTCTTCGTCACCGGGCTCTCGACAAGTCCGGCCACCTCGACCTCGAGGCGGCGCACCGACGCGGGTCCGCGTGCGCGACGGCGTGCCCGAGTACGTCGTGTGCCGGGCCGGCGAGGGCGGCGCCGAGAAGGACATCGTCCTCACCGAGTCGGACATCACCAGCCTCATCCGCGCCAAGGCGGCCATCTACGCCGGCTTCGAGGTGCTCTGCGCCAGCGTCGGCGTCGACCTCGCCGACGTGGAGCAGATCCTCATCGGCGGCGCGTTCGGCCAGTACCTCAACGTCGAGAAGGCCATCCGCATCGGGCTGCTGCCCGACCAGCCGGTGGAGCGCTTCCACTTCCTCGGCAACACGAGCGCCCTGGGGGCGTTCGCCACGCTGCTCTGCGTGAACGTCCGCCACGAGGTCACCGACGTGGCGAGCAAGATGACCTACCTGGAGCTGAGCGCCGACAACACGTTCATGGACGAGTACACCTCGGCGCTCTTCCTCCCTCACACCGACCTCACCGGGTTCCCGAGCGTCCACGCGGCTCTGGCCGAGCGGGCCGACGGGAACGGAAACGGAGGCTGACCCATGACCACCACGATCGCCGTCGCCGGCAAGGGGGGGACCGGCAAGACGACGCTCGCCGGCCTGCTCATCCGCCGGCTGGCGGAGGCTCAGGCCGGCCCGATCCTCGCGATCGACGCCGATCCCGCGAGCAACCTGAACACCGTCCTCGACCTGCCGCTGGAGAAGACCGTCGGCGACGTGCGCGAGGAGACCAGCGAGAAGGCCCGCGCCAACCTGCTGGAGGCGGGCATCGCCAAGAGCGACCTGCTCGACTACGAGATCAACTCGAGCCTGGTCGAGGGCGTCAACGTCGACCTGCTGGCCATGGGCCGGCCCGAGGGGCCCGGCTGCTACTGCGCCGCCAACAACATGCTGCGCCTGATCATCGACAAGATCGCCGACAGCTATCCGTGGGTCGTGATCGACAACGAGGCCGGGCTGGAGCATCTCTCCCGGCGCACGACCCGCGACGTCGACGTGCTCTTCATCGTCAGCGACGCGACGGTCCGCGGCATCACGACCGCCGGCCGCGTCGCCGCGCTGCTGGGGGAGCTCGAGACCAAGGTGGGGCGGCACTACCTCATCGTGAACCGTGCCGCCCAGGGTCTCTCGCCCGAGCTCGAGGCCGCGATCGCCGAGAACGGCCTCGATCTGCTCGCCGTCCTGCCGGACGACCCGATGGTCGCCGAGTTCGACGCCGCCGGCAAGCCGCTCGTCGGCCTGCCGGCCGAAAGCACGCTGAGCGCGGCGCTGGAGCCTGTCGTCGCCGCCGCGCTCGCCACACCCAAGGAGAAGGAGGCCGCCGGTGCTCATCATCGGTGAGAACATCCACATCATCGCACCGCCGGTGAAGGCGGCCATCGAGGCCCGCGACGCCAAGACCATCCAGGCGATGGCCGTGGCCCAGGTCGAGGCCGGCGCCGGCATCGTCGACCTCAACATCGGCCCGCAGAAGAAGCTCGGCCACGAGATCATGCCGTGGATCGTCGAGGCCGTGCAGGAAGTCGTCGACGTCCCGCTCTCGCTCGACACCACGAACCTGGCGGCGATGGAGGCGGGCCTCAAGGTCTGCAAGCAGCCCGCCATGCTCAACTCGGCCTCCGCCGACCCCGACCGCCTGGACAGCGTCATGCAGCTGGCGGCGAGGTACAGCGCCAAGGTCATCGCCCTCACCATGGGCGTGGACGGCATCCCGACCACCGCCGACGGCCGCGCCGGCATCGCCATGGAGGCGCTGCTGCCGGCCGCGGAGGCGGCCGGCATCCCGGTCGCCGACGTCTTCCTCGACCCGCTCGTCCTGGCCGTGAACTGCAACCAGGACGTGGCCATGGAGACCGTCGAGGCCGTGCGCATGTTCAAGATGATGGCCGACCCGCCGCCGACCACCGTGATCGGCCTGTCCAACATCTCCAACGGCGCTCTGCCCGAGGTCCGCCCGCTCATCAACCGCGTCATGATGGTCATGGCCATGGGCGCGGGGCTCGACAGCGCGATCGCCGACCCGCTGGACACCGTCCAGAACGAGTGGATCCGCATCGCCGAGCAGCACGACGACAGCACGCCCATGGGCAAGCTCATCGTGGCGCTCTACGACGCGGTCGCGGCGATGGACAAGCTCGACCAGTCGGCCGTCGACATGGGCGACCAGGAGCAGGTCGAGCTCTGGAAGACCTACCGCATGCTCACGAACGAGACGCTGTACGCGGACTCGTATCTGCAGCTCTGAGCGAGCCCGGGGGGACGCGCTCAGACGTGCCGGGCGGGGGATGCCCGGCATGACGAAGGGCCGGGGTGGCGCTGGCGCCGCCCCGGCCCTTCACCTTCTCGTCAGGTCGTCGGGTCGCCGAACGCGGGCATGTCGGCGAGCGAGTCCTCCTCGAGCCACTGCCGCCCGGTGGAGCACTTCTCGGCGGCCGCGCACCAGGCGGCGCAGCCCACGTCCTGCTTCGGGTTGGGGTTGCACGTGCCGCAGGCCTTGCAGTAGCGCCTCGCATCGTCCTTGAAGAACTCGATGGTCGCGCCGCAGTTGGTGCACGCGCATCTCGAAGATGTCGTCGGGCGTCCAGTTGCTCCGGTCCTGGCCGGGGCAGCCTCTGTCCATCATCATCGCTCCGCCTCCTGTTGGCGCGGATGGCAGCCGGTGCGCTTCATCCTGTAGTCAGGATACCCCCGCTGGAGGACGGCGGAGCATGACCTTGGTCAATCCGGCTGTTGCGCGTCGGCCTGCCGCGCGTGGGAGGCCATGGTCCAGCTGCGGGCCTTGCGCACGAAGTCCCTCACCTCATCGTCCGAGCGGAAGGCGTCCGGCCCGCAGTAGTCGTAGTGCACCATCTCGGACCTCTCCCGCAGGAGCTTCGGCCGGGCTCCTACCGCGGGATGGCCGACGGCGAGCATGTCGTAGATCTCGAGTTCCTCCGGGAGTCCGAGGAGGTCCTTGACGAGGCAGTGCACGTAGGGCGAGGCGACGCCGGATACCCACTGCGATGCCAGGCCGAGCACACCGGCCGCCATGTGCATGTAGAGAAACGCGTTGGCCAGGCTGGCGGTGAAGATGTACTCCTGCCGGGCAGGGTTGTACCTCATCGACATGGGGAGGCCGGGCTTCGTCCTCGTGTCGCCGAGCAGCAGGATGTAGACCGGCGCGACGCTGAAGTCGGCGGCGCTGCCGGTCGGCTCCGGGTCCCAGGCCTTCTGCCAGGCCTCCCGGGTGGTCTCCATGGTCCGCGTCTGCGCCATGTACTCGCCGTACCAGCCCGCGATCCTGCTCCGGTACGCCGGGTCCTTGATCACCACGAATTCCCAAGGCTGCTGGTTGAATCCGGATGGAGCCCAACGGCCGGCTTCGATGATCTTGTCGATGGAGTCGTCGGGTACGGGGTCCGGTCTGAAGCGGCGGATGCTCCGCGTGTTCCTGACGATCTCCATGAAGGCGTCGTAGTCCATGTGAGGCCTCCTGGACCCCGGCCTGGTCAGTGTGAGGTGCCGCTTGGGCGCCTGCGTGGGTCAATCCTCGAACGCGCCGTCCTGCATGCCCGAGTGGCGGCCCCAGTCGAAGTCGTCCCACTCGAGCGCGGTGTAGGTCATGCTCGCGGTGAGCGGCTCGCCGAGGGACTCCAGGTGCGCCCTGCTCGGGTGCATGACGAACGGCTCGGCCTTGTGCCGGCTGCTCGCCTTGTCCCACTGGTCCTCGGGGATCTCGTCGCACTTGCGCAGCAGCAGGTCCCACTCGAAGTCGACCCACTCCTGGAGCGTCTCGAGCATGTGCTCGTTGCCGGGCAGCGCCAGGTGGGCGAAGCGGCCCTGGCGCTCCAGCCACTTGCCGAGCGGCTGCTTGTGCCGCGGCCGGTAGGTGAGGCGGTAGACGCCGTCGTTGACCTCGAACAGCGGCCAGTAGCAGGTCTCGGTGGCGAGGCGCATGAGGTCGATGCCCTCGTCGTTCTCGGTGCGCCAGCCGCGCGGGCAGGCGGAGAGCACGTTGAGGAACGTCGGGCCCTCGATCTCGAGCGCCTTGGAGGCCTTGTGGAGCAGGTCCTGCGGGTCGTGCGGCGAGGACTGGGCCACGTAGGGCAGGCGGTGGGCGACCATGATCTCGGTGAGGTTCTTGCTGTGGCCGATCTTGCCGGGCAGCTCCGATGCCGACTGGGCTGGTGGTCGTCCAGGCGCCGTGCGGCGTCGCGCGAGGAGCGCTGGAAGCCGGTGTTCATGTAGGCGCCGTTGTCGTAGCACACGTAGAGCATGTCGTGGCCGCGCTCCATGGCGCCGGAGAGCGCCTGCAGGCCGATGTCGTAGGTGCCGCCGTCGCCGCCGAAGGCGATGAACTTGACGCGGTCCTCGAGCTTGCCGCGCTTGTGCAGGGCGCGGAAGGCGGTCTCGACGCCGGAGAGCGTCGCCGCGGCGTTCTCGAAGTTGGTGTGGATGTAGCTGCCCTTCCAGGCGGTGTAGGGGTAGCGCGTCGTCGACACCTCCAGGCAGCCGGTGGCGCCGGAGACGACGTAGTGGCTCTTGACCTGGCTCAGCACCTGGTTGACGACGATCGAGGCGCCGCAGCCGCTGCAGAGGCCGTGGCCGCTGGAGAGCTGCGGCGTCTGGTGCCCCAGCTCCTGCACGCGGCGGCGGTGCTCGTGGTAGAGCTCGGTCGGGACGAGCGCGTCGAACTTGCAGGTCTCCATGCAGTGGTTGCAGGTCATGCAGCGCCGCTCGTCCAGAGTGATCGTGCCGGCGAAGTGGCGGTCCTTGCCCTTGCCGTGGGAGCGCGAGGGGTCGCGCCGCACGTCGATGCAGTCCACCGGACACGCCTTCTGGCAGGCGCCGCAGAAGGTGCAGGCGTGGGCGCCGCCCCCGGTGCGGCGCAGGTCGAAGAGGCCAACGCCGGGGAGCTTGTGGACCAGGTCGCGTACAGCGAAGCTGTTCTCCGGAATGGGGTGGCCGTAGAGGATGGCGTGCTTGTCGTCGGCATGGGTGGGGGTCTTCGGCCTCGCGCTCATGTCGTCCTCGCTGTCGGGGAAGTGGACCACTTCAGTCCGTAATGAGGGAAAGGTGCAAAACTACCATGATGGATAGGCGCCTTACAAGCCTCGTATGCACGGCGCCTGCATGATTGCGTCGGATGCAGCCGAGGGGCGGCGCTGAGTAGACTCGAACGCATGACTGACGGGATGGACAACAGGCGGCCGGACGAGGGCGGCCGCCGCAACGCGGCGGCGGCGGCCGCCCTCGTCGTCGTCCTCACGCTCTCCATCCAGACCGGCTCGGCGCTGGCGGTGAAGGTCATCGAGTCGGTCGGCGTGTTCGAGGCGCTCTGGCTGCGCACCGCCTTCGCCGCGCTCATCCTGGTGCTCGTCCGGCCGGGCGCGCTCAGGCGGCTGCCGCCCAAGGGCCACCGCCTGCCGCTGGCGGCGCTCGCGCTGACTCTCTTCCTCATGAACCTCAGCTTCTACGGCGCGATCAGCCGCGTGCCCGTCGGCATCGTCGTCGCCATCGAGTTCGTCGGCCCGCTCGGCGTCGCCGTCCTCGGTACGCGGCGCAAGCTCGACTGGCTGTGGATCGTGCTCGCCGGCGCGGGCGTCGTCGTCCTCGCCGGCCCCTCGGGGTCGGCCACCGGCATCGGCGTGGCTGCTGGCGCTCCTGGCCGGCACCTGCTGGGGCCTGTACCTGCTGCTGGCCAAGCGCGCCGTGACGGGGATGGACCCGCTGTCCGTCACGGCGCTCATGATGGTCGGCGCGACCATTCTCGCCACGCCGCTGCTGGCGATCGACGGCGTCAGGATCGCCGGCCACTGGGACGCCGTCGCGCTCGGCGTCGTCATCGCCGTCGTCTCGTCGGCGTTCCCGTACTGGCTGGAGATGGTGGCGATCCGCCGCGTCCGCGCCGCCACCTACGGCGTGCTGCTCAGCATCGAGCCGGCGATCGCGGCGCTGGCCGCGCTGGTCGTGCTCGGCCAGCGCATCACCCCGCTCGAGGCGGCGGCCATGGCCGCCGTGATGGCCGCCGCCGCCGGCGCCAGCTGGACGAGCGGCGGCGCCGCCGAGGCCGGCGTGGAGCTGCCGGCGCCCTGAGAGGCCTTACCGCGGCGTCGCCCGGGTCAGGCGCCCCGGCCCGTCACGCCCGCGTGCGAGGACGCGCTCGCCGCGGCGACAGCGGGCGAGTCGTGCCCTCGAACCCTCCTCACGCGGCGTAGACACCTCTCCGTTGTAGATGGAGCCAGGACGGAGGCACCAGGCACCGCCGCCTCCCTCCCGGCCGCCGGACGATAGAATCGCGGCAACGATCCCCCGAAAGGAGCCAGCATGACCGAGCTCAAGGGCAGCAGGACGGAACAGAACCTCCTCAAGGCGTTCGCCGGCGAGAGCCAGGCGCGCAACCGCTACACGTTCTTCGCCAAGGCGGCGCAGGAGGACGGCTTCGAGCAGATCGCCGGCATCTTCTCGCAGACTGCCGAGCACGAGCGCCAGCACGCCAAGCGCTTCTTCAAGCACCTCGTGGGCGGCACGGTCGAGATCACCGCGGCGTATCCGGCCGGTCCGCTGGAGGGCACCACGGCGAGACCACCTCGCCGCGGCGGCTGCCGGCGAACACGAGGAGTGGTCCGAACTGTATCCGGGCTTCGCCGAGGTGGCCGAGCAGGAGGGCTTCAAGGACGTGGCCCAGACCTTCCGTCTGGTCGCCAAGGCCGAGACCATGCACGAGGAGCGCTACCGCAGGCTGCTCGCCAACGTCGAGGGCGACGAGGTCTTCCAGAAGGCCGAGCAGGTGAAGTGGATGTGCCGCAAGTGCGGCTTCATCCACGTCGGCCCCAAGGCGCCCAAGCTCTGCCCGACCTGCACGCACCCGCAGTCGTACTTCGAGGTGTTCGCCGAGAACTACTGAGCCGCAGAGCCGGGTCGCGCCGGAGGCTCCTCTGGGACGCGGCCGGGCGTACGTGCGACGGGGCGGGTGGCCGTGAGGGCCACCCGCCCCGTCGCTGCGTACGGGCGCCGCGCGGCCAGAAGACCGGCGCGCGGCGGTCCCTGCTCAGACTACTCGAGCACCACGAACGCGTCGGCCGTGAGCTCGTACTCCTCGTCCTCGTTGAGGTCGTGCACCCTGATGCGCTCGAGCTCGCCCTCGCCGAGCAGCTCGAGCGGCTGCGCCTCGGCCAGCACCTTGACGTCGCTGAGGCGCAGGGCCGAGCGCACCGGCGCGCTCACGCTCGGCTCCTTGCCGGTCGTCATGAGCACGACGCGGCCGGTGTGCTCGGTGAGGTCCATCGCCAGCCGCGCCGCGTCGTCGCCGGTGTCGAGCACCACGACGCGCTCGTCGGCGACCTGCGCTGAGGTCGTCGAGCTTGCGGTACAGGCCCTTGCCGTCGTAGTCGTCGAGGTTCTGGATCTCGACCTCGGCCACCTGCGCCGGGATCGGGTGGCAGGCGGTGCCGCCCGGCGTCTTCTTGGCGTCCTCCGGGCCGACGCCCTCGCGCCAGTTCTTGATCGCCTCGTGCAGCGCGTCCGCCGCCAGGTTGCTGCAGTGCATCTTGATCGGCGGCAGGCCCTCGAGCGCGTCGGCGACGTCGCCGCGGGTGACCTTGAGCGCGTCGTCGAGCGTCATGCCCATGACGAGCTCGGTGATCATGCTCGAGGTCGCCACGGCGGAGCCGCAGCCGAACGTCTGGAACTTGATGTCCTCGATGCGGTCGTCGGCGTCACCGCGGATGTAGATGTCCATCATGTCGCCGCAGACGGGGTTGCCCACGCGGCCGACGGCGACGTTCGTCGCCCTCCAGCGTCCCCACGTTGCGCGGGTTGCGGAAGTGCTCGAGGGTCTTCTCGGTGTACTGCGTCGATTTCATCGGTCGGAGCCTTTCGGGTGAGCGGATGTCGCGGCGGTCACGGCGTCGCGGGGGCGTGCGTCTTGTACAGCGGCGAGAGCGCGCGCAGGCGGGCGATCACGCCGGGGAGCGCGGCCATGATGCGGTCGACGTCCTCCATCGTGCTCCAGCGCCCGAAGGTGAACTCGAGCGAGCCGTGCGCCTCCTCGTGCAGCAGGCCGCACGAGATGAGCGTGTGCGACGGCTCGAGGGTCTTGGAGCTGCAGGCGGAGCCCGTCGACGCGGCGATGCCGGCGTCGCGCAGCGACAGCACCATCGCCTCTCCCTCGACCCCGTGGAAGCGGAAGTGCGCGTTGTTGGGCAGCCGCTGCTCGGGGTGGCCGTTGAGGTGCGAGTCGGGGATCTCGGCCAGCACCCGCTCGACCAGCCTGTCGCGGATGGCGCGGATGCGCTCCACCTCGGCCGGCATCTCCGCGGCCATGATGTCGGCCGCCGCGGCGAAGCCGGCGATGCTCGCCAGGTCCTCGCTGCCCGAGCGCAGGCCGCGCTCCTGGCCGCCGCCGAGCAGCACCGGCGCCACCTGCACGCCCTGGCGGACGTAGAGGGCGCCGAGCCCGCGGGGGCCGTAGATGTCGTTGCTCGAGAGGCTCAGCAGGCTCACCGGCACGGCGCTCGTGTCGATGGGCACGAGCCCCTCGGCGGCGACGGCGTCGCTGTGCAGGGCGATGCCGGTGCCGTCGAGCATCTCGGCGATCTCGGCGATCGGCTGCACGGTGCCGATCTCGCTGCTCGCCCACTGCAGGGAGACGAGGATGGTCTCGTCGGTGATGCGGGCGCGCAGCTTCTTGGGCGACACGCGCCCGTGCAGGTCGATCGGCGCCCGCGTCACGCGGAAGCCCTGCTTCTCGAGGTACTTGGCGATGTTGAGCACGCTGATGTGCTCGGCCTCGCTGATGATGACGTGGTCGCCCTTGCGCTTGTTGCGCAGGGCGTAGCCGACGAGCGCCAGGTTGGTGGCCTCGGTGGCGCCGCCGGTGAAGACGATCTCGCGCGGCTCGGCGCCGAAGAACGCGGCGACCCGGCCGCGCGCCTCCTCCAGCGCCGCCGTGGCGACGTCGCCCACGCCGTGCAGCGAGGCGGCGTTGCCGAACTTCTCCGTGAGGTACGGCAGCATCGCCGCGACCACCCGCGGGTCGACGGGCTTGGCGCTCTGATAGTCGGCGTAGACGACCCCGTCGCGGCGCAGCGCCTCGCCGGGGTCGGCCACGTGCAGGTCCATGCCGCGCGCGTCAGTCATCGCCCGCCTCAGAACCACATCGTCGCGTCGGCGTCCAGGGCGAGGTCGTTGAGCGTGGCGGCGCCGACGATCTTGACGCCGTCGATGAGCTCCACGGTGTCCCAGCCGAGCATCTGCTTGGAGGCCTCGCACACGTAGATGGTGATGCCCATGTCCATCGTCTTCTTGAGCATCTCGGCGACGCTCGGGAAGCTGCCCAGCTGCATCTCCTCGGCCGCGCCCGGCTTGAGGACGGTGAGGCCCATGCCCAGGTAGTAGACGATCGGCTCGAGGCCCATCGCCTTGGCGCTCTGGGCGAGCACGAGCGGAGAGTACTGGCGCTCGGGGAGGTTGCTGGTCTGTACGTAGAGGATGTTCTTCTGGTCGGCCATGGTGATCCTTTCGATGTCAGTGCCTTGGTCTTCCTACTTGAGTCTGCGAAGGAGGATGCGCAGCTCGACGCCGTCGTTCTCGAGCGAGACGACCTCGTGCCCGGCGCGCTTGGCGAACCGCTTGAGGTCCTCCTCGGCGGCCGGATCGTCGGCGATCACTTCGAGGACGTCGCCGATCTCGATGGAGTCGATGCTCTCCCGCGTCTGGAACAGCGGCTCGGGACAGTACAGCCCGATGCAGTCGAGCGTGAGGGCGGGCTTCGCTTCGTCTGGCATGTGGTCTCCCTTCGCGTAGCCGGAGGTGGGGGCGCACTCCCTCCAGCGCGGTCTATACCCGACCATCGCGGTTGGTATTCACTCGCGGCGCGGAGGGGTTCTGCTAGGCTGGCCGGGCAGCAACGGCAGGGAGGCTCGCAGATGACCCGGATGACGCACGCGGTGACGGTGGAGGACGGCCGGCTGCTCTTCGATGGAGTCGACGTCGCCGGCCTCGCCGGCCGGGTCGACACCCCGTTCTTCCTCTACTCGCAGGCGCGGATCGCCGCGAACGTCGCTCGCCTCCGGCAGGCCTTTGAGACCCGGCACGCCGCGAGCCGCGTGTTCTTCGCCGGCAAGGCATGCTCCAACCTGTGGTTCCTGGAGCAGGTCCGGGCCGCCGGCGCAGGCATCGAGGTCAACTCCGGCGGCGAGCTCTGGAAGGCGCTGCGCGCCGGGTTCTCGCCGGACCAGGCCGTGTTCAACGGCGTCGCCAAGAGCCGGCGCGAGCTGGAGGAGGCGGTCTCCGCCGGCATCCGCGGCACCGTCGCCGATTCGCTCTGCGAGCTGCGCCGGCTGGAGGAGGTCGCGCGCGACCTCGGCAGGCCGGCGCGCGTGCTGCCGCGAGTGGACGTCAACGTGGCCGGGGGCACGCACCCCGGCCTCGAGACGGCGAGCGGCGGCAAGGCCGGCATCGACATCGGCGAGGCGATGGAGGCGTTCCGCCTCGCCGCCGCCTCGGAGCACCTCGAGCTGGCCGGCCTGCACCTGCACATCGGCTCGCAGATCACGGCGGTCGATCCGTACCTGCGCGCGCTGGGCGTGGCGCTCGACCTGCTCGACGACGTCGAGCGCGAGCTCGGGGTCACGGTGCCGGCGCTCGACCTGGGCGGCGGCTTCGCCGTCGCCTACCGCGAGCGCGCCCTGCAGCCCGACGGCGACTACTTCTTCACCGGCCTCGACGTGGACGACTACGCCGCCGCGATCTGCGCCGAGGTGGTGCGGCGGCGCCCGGCGCTCGAGCTCTGGCTCGAGCCGGGCCGCTCGATCGCCGCCGACACGGCGATCCTCGTCACGCGCGTGGAGAGCGAGAAGACCAAGCGTCTGCGCGACCAGCTGGGCCGCACCGTGGCCGAGGACCGCTGGCTCCTCGTCGACGCCGGCTACAACACCTTCTTCGACCCGGTGCTGTACGGCTGGTACTACCCGCTGGTCTCGGTGAGCCGCCCGGACGCTCCGGCGGATGGGAGCTTCCGCGTCGCCGGGCCGCTCTGCGACGGCGGCGACGTCTACGGCGGCGACGACGACACCGCCTACCGCCGCCTGCCGGCGACGACGGCGCCCGGCGACCTGCTGGCGTTCTACGACGCCGGAGCCTACACGCTCGAGTTGATGACGCCGTACAACGCGCGGCCGACGGCGGCGGCGTACGCGGTCACCTCCGGCGCGGAGGTGCTGCGCATCCGCGCCCCACAGTCCCGCGAGGATCTGGTCGCGCTCGACGAGGCGGCGCCGATCACCGATTGAAGCTCCCGCCGCAGTTGCTCGCGCGGGAGGGGCTGCCGGGCAGGGACACCGGAGTTCGCGAGCGCAGCCGACCGCGGCATCGACCACGAGGCGGTCGATGTCGCGGGGGAGGGGTGCCGTCGGCGCACGGCTCACCGTCTGGCTAGTGCCAGGCCGCGGCCCCGTTACTCAGGAACTCGTGCATGTCGTCCGCGGCCTTGCGCGCCGCGCCCATGGCCAGGATCACTGTGGCGGCGCCGGTGACGATGTCCCCGCCGGCCCACACCTTCGGCACGCTGGTCCGCCCGGAATCGGTGAACGTCCTGATGTAACCGCGCTTGTTGCGCTCGAGACCTTGGGCGTCCTCGAAGAGGGCCCGGTTGGGGCCGGCCCCTACGGCGACGACCACCATGTCGACTTCGATGAGGAAGTCCGACTTGAGGACCGGGACCGGCCGGCGGCGGCCTGACTCGTCCGGCTCACCGAGCTTCATGCGCACGCAGCGCATCTCACGCACCCAGCCCTGCTCGTCGCCTTTGTACGCGATCGGGCTGGTGAGGTACTCGAAGCGCAGGCCTTCCTGCTCCGCGTGCTCGATCTCCTCGTTCCGAGCGGGCATCTCCGCGCGCGTGCGCCGGTAGACGATCGTGACTTCGCGCGCGCCCATCCGCAACGCGGTGCGCGCGCAGTCCATGGCCACGTTGCCGCCGCCGACCACCGCGACCCTGGTGCCCAGCGGCGCCGGCGTGTCGTACTCGGGGAACAGATAGGCCTTCATGAGATTGACGCGGGTGAGGTACTCGTTGGCCGAGACGATGTTGCAGAGGTTCTCTCCGGGCAGGCCCATGAAGCCAGGCAGGCCGGCCCCGGTCGCCACGTAGACGGCGTCGAACCCGAGGTCGAAGAGCTCCGTGAGCCCATACAGCTTGCCGACGATGCTGTTGAGCTCGAACTTGACGCCCAGATGCCGCAGGTTGCCGGTCTCCGCCTGGACGATGGCCTTGGGCAGGCGGAACTCTGGGATGCCGTAGACGAGGACGCCGCCGGGGCTGTGCAGCGCCTCGAAGATGGTGACGCTGTGACCCTTGACGGCCATGTCGGCAGCCATGATGAGGCCGGCCGGGCCGCTGCCGACCACCGCGATGCGCAGCCCCGTCTTGGGGGCCCGCGCCGGCAGGGTCACCTGCTCGGTCTCACGCTCGAAGTCGGCGGCGAAGCGCTCCAGCGCTCCGACCGCCACCGGGTCGCCCTTGTTGCCCAGCAGGCACTGCTTCTCGCACTGGTCGTCCTGCGGGCACACGCGCCCGCAGATGGCCGGCAGCGCGTTGTTCTCGCGGATGAGGCGCGCCGCGTCGGCGAAGTCACCTGCGGCGACCAACTTCACGAAGCCCGGGATATCGACGCCCACGGGGCAGCCGTCGACGCACGCGGGCTTCTTGCACTGCAGGCACCTGCTCGCCTCCGCCACGGCCAGCTCGCTGTCGTAGCCGTAGCTGACCTCCTGGAAGTTGCGGATGCGCAGCCGCGGATCCTGCTCCGGCTTCTTCTGCCGCGGCGCGCCGGCGAGGATCTTGGCGCGCGTCCGCTTGGGGACGCCGTGCCAGTGGCAGTTCGCGCGCGTGCAGCACGAGAGCGGCGCCACGCGCGTGCGCAGCGAGACGTCGATGGTGAAGACCCGCGACTCGCACTCGTCGCAGATCCCCTCGGCCTCGACCAGGGAGGCGTGGCAGTGCGGGCACATGACGTCAGTGGCCACCGCGTCGCCGGTCCAGCAGGGCGAGCACACACGCTCGAACTCCTCCAGCCGCGGGTTGACGAGCAGGTCGCAGCAGACCGTGTCGACCTCCACGTCGAGGCCGACCCAGACGCGCCGCGTCCCGGCATCGTACACGTTCAGTGCCATGTGGCAGTGCGGGCAGAAGCTCGCGAGGTCGCCCTGCTGGGCGAGGGTGGCGAGATCGTGGTCCAATCCGTTCATCGCCGCCTCCTAGCGAGCCTTGATGGAGGTGAGCAGCGAGATGCGCTCGTCACGCCCGTACATGCTGTTTCGCTGGATGAGCTCGTCGAAGTCGACCTTGAACGCGTCGAAGTGCGGGCCGTCCACGCAGGCGAACTTGGTCTCACCGCCGACGCTGCAGCGGCAGCCGCCACACATGCCGGTCCCATCCACCATGATCGGGTTCAGACTGACCTCCGTCGGCAGGCCGTAGATGCGCGTCATCTCGGTGACGGCGCGCATCATGATCAGAGGCCCGACGGCGATGACCCGGTCGATGTGCTCGTGCCGCTCCACCAGAGTCGCGAGCGCGTCGGTCACCTTGCCGTGGACGCCGTAGCTCCCGTCGTCGGTGGTGACGATGAGCTCGTCGCAGAGGGAGCGCATCTCGTCCTCCAGGATCAGGAGGTCCTTCTGGCGCGCCCCGACCACCCCGATGATGTGGTTGCCGGCGTCACGGTGCCCGGTGAGCAGGTGGTGCAACACCGCGATGCCGGAGCCGCCGCCGATGCCGACGACGGTACCGCACTGCTCGATCCTCTCCGGGATGCCCAGAGGGCCGCAGAGGTCTTTGATGGCGTCGCCCACGCCCAGCGACGCCAGCATGGCCGTGCTCTTGCCCACGACCTGGAAGATGATGGTGACGGTGCCGTTGGATGCGTCGCGGTAGGCGACGGTGAGCGGCACCCTCTCCCCCGTCTCGTTGACCCGCAGGACGACGAACTGCCCCGGGCGGATCTTGCGCGCGATCTGGGGCGCCTCGAGGGTGAGGCTGATGAGGTCGCGCTTGGTGAGCTCTTGCCGGTCGACGATCGTATGCATGGCGGTCCCCCTGACCAGACGACTGGATGACAACGCTCGCCTTGCCTCCGGGCGACGAGGTCACGGCCCCGGGACGCTCAGCCGCCGTGACCCCGTCTGGAGGAGCTTCGCTGTCCGTCAGGCGGACTGAACCTCCGCGACCCACAGCCTGTGGGCGAGGTCCTCCCAGTAGGAGGCGACCCCTTCCTCGACCTCGTCCCAATGCACCGCCTCGAACTCCTCGGTCAGTTCGTGCCGGTCGCTCTCAGTGAGGTAGTGCTGGGCGGTGTCGAAGAAGACCTCTTCCTCGACCTCGACGTGGCAGCGGGCGACCTCGATGTACTCCCGCAGCCGGGCGGCGAAGGCGAGAGCCGTCGTCCTGTCGTTTGGGTCGATGCGCTCGAGGTCCCGTTCGAGACCGTCGAGCTTGACGCGGCACCACTCGTGCTCGCCGATCATCTGTTCGAGCGGCTCGTCGTCGTCGGTCATGCCGCGCCGGTGGCAGCGGGCGAACAGCAGCGCCTCCTCCTTGGGATGGTGCAGCCCGTCGCCGAAGTAACGGAAGAACCCGATCATGTCGCCGACCAGGTCCTTGCGGACGGTCCCCGTGGCCTCGATGTGCCGGCATTCGGCCTCGCCGGCCTCGGCGACCTCGAGCATCAATCGATGCTCCGCCTCCAGGATCTTCCTCCAGCCCATGGCTCCTCCTTCCACGAGCTCCCCGGGTCGCAGAACGCATGCGACTCCTTTCACAATCACTGTACCCCCGGGTGGCCCATGAAGTGCGTAGTGGGACACCAAAATGGGGTGTTCACCTGATGGACGGGGTGGGCGTGATCTGTAGTTGGAGGGGGCGGAGGACTCGGGGCAGCGGGTATCATGACGGGCCAAGAGGACGGTGCCCGCCGCCGCAGGCGCGCGGGCGGCGGCGACTCACGGAGGGCGGCATGACAGAGGCGACCACAGGCAAGCTGGTGCTGGCCCTCGACACGGGCACGACCAGCGGCAGGGCGCTCGTCATCGACGCCGCCGGCAACGTGCTCGCGAGCGCCCAGCAGGAGGTGGGCCTCAGCACGCCGCAGCCGGGCTGGGTCGAGCAGGACGCGGAGGAGTTGTGGCAGGCGCAGCTGGCCACGGCGCGCGCGGCCCTGGCCAAGGCCGGGGTCTCCGCCTCCGCCATCGCGGGCATCGGCATCGCCAACCAGCGCGAGACCACCATCGTCTGGGACCGCGCCACGTCGCAGCCGGTCGCGCCGGCGATCGTCTGGCAGGACCGGCGCACCGCCGGCTTCTGCGAGGAGCTGCGCGGCGGCGGCACCGAGGCCCTGGTCCGGCGCAAGACGGGCCTGCTGCTCGACCCGTACTTCTCCGCCACCAAGCTCCACTGGCTGCTGGCCAATGTCCCCGGCGTGCGCGCGCGCGCCGAGGCCGGCGAGCTGGCGTTCGGGACCGTGGACAGCTGGATGGCGTGGCGGCTCAGCGACGGCCGCTGCCACGTGACCGACGCGACCAACGCCTCGCGGACGCTGCTCTACGACATCCGCGAAGGCGCCTGGGACGACGAGCTGCTGGCGCTGTTCGGCGTGCCCCGGGCGCTGCTGCCCGAGGTCGTGGACAGCAGCGGCGTGGTGGGGGAGTCAGACCCGCGATTGCTGGGCGCCGCCGTGCCCATCGCCGGCATGGCCGGCGACCAGCAGGCGGCGCTCTTCGGCCAGGCGTGCACGCGGCGCGGCATGATCAAGGTCACCTACGGCACGGGCTGCTTCCTGCTGCTCCACACCGGCGACGAGCCTGCGGCCGCGCCGCCCGGCCTCGTCAGCACCGTGGCGCTCCAGCGCGGCGGCAGGCGCACCTACGCGCTCGAGGGCAGCGTGTTCATCGGCGGCGCCGCGGTGCAGTGGCTGCGCGACGGGCTGGGCATCGTCGGCAGCGGCGCCGAGGCGACCTCGCTCGCGCAGAGCGTGCCGTCGAGCGACGGCGTGGTCTTCGTGCCGGCGCTCGCCGGCCTCGGGGCGCCGCACTGGGACCCGTACGCGCGCGGCGGCATCTTCGGCCTCACCCGCGGGACCACGGCGGCCCACGTCGCCCGCGCGACGCTCGAGGGCATCGCCTTCCAGGTCGCCGACCTGTACCGGGCTGAGGCCGACGGCGCCGGGGTGGCGCCGGCGGAGGTGCGCGCCGACGGCGGCGCCGCCGCGAGCGACCTGCTCCTGCAGTTCCAGGCCGACCTGCTGGGCGTGCCGGTCACGCGCGCGGGCCAGCCCGAGGCGACGGCGTTCGGCGCGGCGTGGCTGGCCGGCCTCGCTACCGGCGTGTGGGAGAACGAGGACGAGGTCGCGGGGCTCTGGACCGCCGGCGCGACGTTCGATCCCGGGCAGGCGGCCGGCGCCGGCGACCTGCGCCGGCGCTGGCAGGCGGCCGTCGACGCCGTGCGCGGCTTCGCGCGCGAGACGCAGTAGCGGCTCGGCCGTCGGCGGCGTCGTCCGGTCAGTGCCGCCGGTGCGGCACCACCAGCACGGGCACGTCCGAGTGGTGCAGGAGCGCCGATCGGCGTGTGCCGCCTCAAGGCTCCGGCGAGCGATCCCTCGCCGTGCGAGCCGACGACGATGACGTGCGAGCCGCGCTCGTGCGCGACGGCCTCGAGCGCCCGCGCCGGGTCGTCCCAGACGAGGACCACCTCCGGCTCGATGCCGGCCGCCCGGACCTTGTCGGCGGCCTGACGCAGCATCGGCTCCACCTCCGTCTCGACGCGCCGCTCGTAGTCGCGCAGCTCCTTGGCGGCGGCGCACCCCGGGTCGAGCGGGCAGCTCAGGCCGGGCGGCGGTTCGTGGCAGTAGACGAGGACGACGGTGGCGCCGCCGGCGTCGCGGCCCAGCTCGATGGCCTCGTCGAGCGCGGCCGACGAGCAGGCCGAGCCGTCGTAGCCGAGGACGATGGGATGTGGCATCACCGCTCCCTTCCCCGAGGCTCTGGCCGTCCCCCCGGACCCACTCGCCGGTGGCCGAGCCTCCACACCGACATGGTTCCCGCGAGGAGTCCTCGCTAGGCCCGTCGGCTCGGCCCGTCAGACTCCGAGCAGGGCGTGCAGGTTGCGAGCGATCAGGCCCGGCGCGTAGTCGAGGCCGCAGCGGACGAGCTTCTCGCGCGTGGTGGCGGCGAGCTCGGCGCCCGGCGTCGCCGCCAGGATCGCCCCCGTCTCCCGCTCGTCGAAGACCTCTGGCGGCGCGATCCGAAGCTCGACGCCCGCGTTCTCCGGACACGCCTGCTGGCAGCGCAGGCAGCCGACGGCGCAGTGATGCCAGGCCGGGTCGACCCAGTCCGGGAAGGGCGCCTCGTCTTCGTTGACCGTGGTGAGGCAGCGGTCGGTCTGCAGCAGGAACCTGTCGGCGCGGATCGCTCCGCCGGGACAGGCGCGCACGCAGGCGCTGCAGCGTTCGCAGCGGTCCAGTTGCAGCGGCTCGTCCCACGTCGCGTCCGGCGGCGGGGGCGCGTCCGTGGCGCAGGCGGCCAGCATGAGATAGCTGCCGAGCGCCGGCACGTACGCGATGTTGTTGCGGCCGTACCGGGCCAGCCCGGCGCAGGCCGCGAGTGTCTTGAGCGGGGGGGCGAAGCGCGCCGCGGTGTGGCCGGACGGCGCGAGGGCGGCGACGAGCGCCGCGGCCAGGCCATCCGGCACCGTGTGGTAGCCGGCGTAGTGCGGCGGCACGACCACCTCGCGCGGCTCCCCGCGCACCGTGAGCGTGGCCCGCGTGAGCGGCCGCGACGTGGCGCCGACGACGACCGAGCGGACTTCGCCGACCCCGTCCGGCCAGGAGAAGGCGACCTCGTCGGCGATGTGCTCGGCCGTGCGGTCGGGCAGCTCGCCGGAGGCGAGGACGCCGGCCACGCGGCGGCGCAGGTCGTCGAGGCGCTCCGCGGCGACGACGCGCGCCGTCCACCCGGCCGCGGCCAGGTCCGTCCAGCACGCCGGTCCAGTCGGGTGTCGTCACCGCGCCTCCTCAGGGTCCATCGCCGGTCCCGAGTGTGCCGTCCGTCCCGGCAGGTCGCAACCGGGCGCTTGCCGTCGCCCGCCGCCGGGGACACACTCTACGCACGCCGCGGCGAACGTCGCGGCGGTGACGAAGGAGGATGGGTGCGCTCGGGCGGCAACCTTGTCGTGCTGTTCATGCTCGGCGGGGGCGTGATGTTCACGCTCTTCTCCGTCGTCGCGTGGACCACCGGCCGCCGTGTGGGCGCCCTGGTGCTGGCGGCGGTCGCCGGCGCCAACTTCGCCTTCGCCGTGGCGCTGCTCACGCGCGCCTCCGGGGGCTGAACGCCGGCGGGGGCGGCGCGCCCTCGCGCCGCGCGCCGCGGCGCCCGCGCTCAGACCCGGTCGGTGAAGTAGAGCGCCGCGGCACGCGGCCGCAGGCAGTGGTCGGTCCACATCCCCGGGCAGTAGCCGCCGATGGAGGGGAACGCCACGATCTCTCCCTCGCCCACCTCGGGAAACGGCTCGGCCGAGCCGAAGATGTCGTTGCCCTCGTTGATGTGCCCGGCGAGCGTCGTGACCCGGTCGCGCGGTGCGCCGGCGCGGGCCGCGACGACGGCGTGCAGCCGGCGGCCGTAGATGAACGCGTCGTTCATGACGTTCCAGCCGGCGTCGAGGCCGACGAAGGTCGTGCCGAGACGCTCTTCGACGGTCACGACCTCGGCGAGGAGCACGCCGCACTCGTTGGCGAGGAACTCGCCGGGCTCCGAGCCGACGGCGACGCCCAGCTCGCCGAAGCGACGGGCGAGGATGGCGGCGTAGGCGTCGAGGTCCAGCGGCCGCTCGCCCTCGTGCAGCGGAGTGCCGAGGCCGCCGCCCACGTTGACCTCCGCCAGCGGGCAGCCGGCGTCGAGCAGCGTCTGCGCCATCCTCGCCACCGGCTCGAGGGCGGCGTCGAACGCGGGCAGCTCGTCGTCCAGCATGCCGTTGGCGAGGTGCACGTGCAGCGTGTCGACCGTGAGGCCGTGACGGCGGGCGGCGCCGAGAGCGGCGCCGAGGTCCTCCTCGTAGATGCCGAACTTGGTCGGCCGGGCGCCGCTGTACAGGCTCTCGGCGTGTCCGCGCATGACGCCGCCGCGCGGGTTGACGCGCAGGCCGACGGCCGCTCCCGGGCAGCGGCGCCCGTAGCGCTCGATCTGGCTGAGCAGGTCGAGGTTCACGTGCACGCCGGCGGGCGCGATGACGTCGAGGTCGCGCTCCGAGACGTTGGTGCCGGTGAAGCTGATCTCGGCTGCGGTGAACCCGTTCTCGAGGGCGTGCCGCACCTCGCCCGGCGAGCAGGCGTCGATGCCGACGCCGCCGGGCGAATCCGGCGCCCCGAGGGCGCGCAGCGCGGCCAGGACCTCAGGTGCGCGCTGCGCCTTGAGCGCGAGCCGCACGCGCGGAGTGAGGCCGGCGCGCGCGAGCGCGTCCCGCAGCGCGCGCGCCTTCTCGGCCACGCGTGTCACGTCGAACGCGAACAGGGGCGTGCCGTGCTCCCGCGCCAGCCTCTCCGCGTCGCGTCCGGCGACGAGCAGACGCCCGGCCTCGACGTGCACGCCCCCGTGTTCCCACGGCTGCCTCTCGCTCCTGCCATCCATAGCCGGGAGCCTATCGCAGTCCCCGCCGCGCACCCAGCGTGTAGGATGGCGCCATGCCGGACCGGGCGGACGGCTCAGGAGGGGGTCGAGGGTGAAGTTCCTCAAGAGGCACGCATCCGAGACGGCCGACGCCGCTCCCGCCGCCGGTGCGCCGGCCCCCGACGCGTCGCGGCCGTTCGCCGGTGGCTTCATCCCCGACTGGTTCAAGCGCGTCGGCCTCGCCAGCTGGTACCTCATCGGCATCGCCATCGTCCTCATCGGGCTGGCCTACGCTCTGCAAGCCCTCGCCACCCTCGTCGTGCCGACACTGTTCGCCATCCTGCTCGGCGCGACGTTCCTCCCCGTGGTGGACTGGCTCGAGCGTCACCACGTGGGCCGCGCCTGGGGAGCGCTCGTCGTCACCATCCTCATCGTCGCCGGCGCGTTCGGGCTGCTCGCGCTGATGACCATCGGTATCGTGCACCAGTGGTCGACCATCGAGACTCAGATCCAGGCCGCGGTCGACTGGATCAACGAGTCGCTGCATAGGCTCGACATCGACCCGAGCCTCATCGACTCCGCCAAGCAGACGCTCACCGGCGGTCTCGCCGGCTGGGCCCAGGGCATCTTCGGCGGAGCGCTGCAGGGCATCAGTACCTTCGCCTCGTTCCTGTTCGGCGCGTTCATCGGCCTCAACATCCTGGTGTACGTGCTGATCGGCGGCCGGCGCATCGGGCGCTGGTTCGCCGACCACATGGGGCCGGTGCCACCGCCGGTCGGCTACTCGATCCTCGCCAACAGCGCGCGCTTCATGCGCGGCTACATCTGGGGCAGCACGCTGATCGGCTTGTTCAACGGCGCCGTCGTCGCTGTGGGCGCGCTCGTCATCGGCGTGCCGCTGGCGTTCACCATCTTCGTGGTCCAGTGGCTGACCAACTACATCCCGATGTTCGGGGCGTTCATCGGCGGAGCGTTCGCCGTGCTCGTCGCGTTGGGGACGGGCGGGGTCAAGGACGCGATCTGGATGCTGATCTTCGTACTGATCGCCAACGGTCCGCTGCAGACGGTGGTCTCGCAGTTCGCGCTGGGTGCGTCGCTCAAGCTCAGCGGCCTGGTGGTGCTGTTCGCGACCACGGGTGGGGCGATCCTGGCCGGCGCGCTCGGCGGCATCTTCGCCGCGCCGTTCGTCAAGATCGGCGTGGACGCCTACCGGCAGCTCAAGGACGCCGGCCTCTTCGACGACCGGCCGAGGGAAGTGGGCGCCGCGGGCGCGGGTCCGCCGGCTCCCGCGGAGGGAGGCCCGCCCGGGGCGGGTGGGCCGCCAGCTGAGCCAGACGCGGCTGCGCCGCCTGCCGGAGCCTAGCCGTCAGGACCGGTCCAGCCACGCCCGCAGACTGGCCTCGACCGGCTCGCGGCCGGCCTCGACGCGGGCGTCGAAGCGCCGCGGCCGGGCGCGCACGGCGCGCAACTGCGGCGGTACGCTCGCGCCGGGCGCGAGGTCGACGACCCTGTCCAGGAGCTCGAGGTCGTCGGCGGCGCCGGGTACCGGCGCGCCGGCGGTGACGCCGGTCAGGCCGCGCACGACGTCGGCGGCGAACTTGCTCCAGTGCGCGGTGCTGGCGATGAGCACGGGCGCGTCGCCGGCGAGCCGCTCGGCGGCCTCCCAGGCCACGGCCGTGTGGGGGTCGAGCAGGTAGCCCTGCTCGCGCTGCACGCGGCCGATCACCTGCAGGCAGGTGTCGTTGTCCACCCACGCGCCGGCGAACGACGCGCGCAGCTTCTCGCGGGTCGCGTCGTCGACGGCGAAGCGTCCCGACGTCTTGAGCTCACCCATCCACGCGGCGATGCGCGCCGGGTCGCCGGTGAGGTCGTACAGCAGCCGCTCGAGGTTGGACGAGATGAGGATGTCCATGGACGGCGACGGGGTCTTGACCAGCGAGCGGGCGGCGATGTCGTAGACCCCGCTGGAGAGGAAGTCGAAGAGCACGTTGTTGCTGTTGCTGGCGCAGAGGAAGCGGCCGATGGGCACGCCGATGTCGCGGGCGTACCAGGCGGCGAGGATGTTGCCGAAGTTGCCGGTGGGGACGCAGACGTCGATGGGCGCGCCGGCGGCGACGGCGCCGCGCGCGGCGAGGTCGGCGTAGCCGCTGATGTAGTAGACGATCTGCGGCAGCAGGCGTCCCCAGTTGATCGAGTTGGCCGAGCTCAGGGAGAGCTGATGACGCTCGGCCAGCTCGGCCGCGAACGCGGCGTCGTCGAAGACCGCCTTCACCGAGCTCTGGCAGTCGTCGAAGTCCCCGCCGAGCCGGAAGACGGTGAGGTTGTCGCCGGGCTGCGTGACCATCTGCAGTTCCTGCAGGGCCGAGACGCCGGCGTCGGGATAGAAGACGCAGATGCGGGTGTGGGCGCGATCGGCGAAGCCGTTGAGCGCCGCCACGCCGGTGTCGCCGCTGGTCGCGACGAGGATGAGGAAGTCGAGGTCGGTGGCGCCCTTGGCGTGCGCCTGCTCGAGCGCCTCGCCGAAGTACAGCGGCATGCACTGCAGCGCCATGTCCTTGAAGGCCAGCGTGGGCCCGTGCCAGAGCTCGAGCACGTGCCGCCCCGGAGCCACCTCGCGCACCGGCGCGACCTCCGGGTCGTCGAAGTTGGGGCCGTAGGCCCTGGCCGCGATCTCGCGCGTCTTCTCGGCGGAGACGTCGAGGCCGAAGGCCTCGTACACCGCCGCCGCCCGCGCGTGGTACGGCACGTCCGCCAGGGCGACGATCTGCTCCACGGTGAACCGCGGCAGCCGCTCGGGGACGAACAGGCCGCCGCCCGGGGCGATGCCCTCGAGGATGGCCTCGGTGAACGTCCGGGGCGCGTCGATGACGCCGCGCGTGTCGAGGTACCGGATCATGGCCACGGGATTCTACAGGAAGGCGGGCATCCGCCGCTGGCCTCCGAGCTTGAAGGATCTCGTTCCGCGAACTCGATCCGTCATCGAGTCCGGTCAGGACGCTTGACATCCGGCAACGATGCATTACGATATATCGTGTTACAGCGTATCAACGTCCAAGGAGGACGAGATGTTCGAGTCACAGGAGACAGAGGGCCGCCGGTGCGGACCTCACGGTGAAGGTCAGGGGCGCCGCCGGCGCGCCTGCGGCCCCGGCGGCGAGTGCGGCTTCGCCCGGTTCCGCTCGGGCGGCCAGGGCGAAGGCGGTCACGGCGGTGGCCAAGGCGAGGGAAAGGGACACGGGCGTGGTCGCGGCCACGGCCCGGGATTCGGCCACGGCCCATTCGGCCACGGTCACGGCCCGGGATTCGGCCGGGGTCACGGACCGCGTGCCCGCCGCGGCGACGTGCGCGCCGCCATCCTGCTGGTGCTCGCCGACGAGCCGATGCACGGCTACCAGATCATGCAGCAGCTCGAGGAGCGCAGCGGCGGCGCGTGGCGCCCGAGCCCGGGTTCGGTGTACCCGACGCTTCAGTTGCTGGAGGACCAGGGGCTGATCAAGGGCGAAGAGTCCGAGGGCCGGCGCGTGTTCTCGCTCACCGAGGCCGGAGCGGCCGAGGCCGCCGCCGTCAAGGAACGCCTGGGCGACGCACCCTTCGGCGCCGAGGGCGGCGAGCAGGACCCGCGCTTCGCGCTGCGCCAGTCGGTGTTCCAGCTCGGTGCGGCCGTCAAGCAGGTCGGCATGGCCGGCTCGGCGGCCGATGTACAGAACGCTCTGGAGATCCTGCGCGAGGCGCGCAAGCGCATCTACGCGCTGCTGGCCGATGCGGAATGAATGAAGGGCGGGCCATGAGTACGGCCGGCCGGGCTCGCGCCCGGCCGGCGGCGTCTCAGGGCTCGGACGCCGGCGGCAGCAGGGTGATGCGGCTGGGCTCGACGCCCGCGGCGACCAGCGCGCGGGCCGCGGCGCGCGTCGGGGCGTAGGTCTCGTCGAGCTTGCCGTAGAACCAGGCCCGGTAACGGCGCCGCAGCCGCCCGGCGATGTCGCCGGGCCCGTGCGGCGCCTCCAGCATCTGCGGGTCGACGGCGCCGGTCACGGGCAGATGCAGCAGTCGGGCGGCGATGAGGGCCACGAGGCCCTGTGCCGTCGCCGAGTCCGTGTGGATGGCGGAGAACTCCTCCTCCTCGAGGTAGTCCACGACCTGCACCAGCGGAGGGATCACCCAGCTCGGCCCGGCGCCGTTGGGCGACGGGCGCCAGGCCAGGGCGCGAAAGTCGATCACGCCGGCAGGCAACGGCCGGGAATCCGTGGAGCAGGTCAGCAGGGTGACGTCGAGGTCGAGATGTAGCGGCGTCGCCGCGGCCGGCTCGTCCTCGCGGTGCGCATCGGCGTCGCCGCCCAGCGGCGACCGCGGCGGCGACCCGCACAGCACGGCCACCTTCTCGCGCCGCGTGTGCCGGCGCTCTCCAAGGAAGTAGGCGCGCAGTTCCTCCTGCAGGTCCCTGTCCCGGCTCTGGAAGCTCCAGGCGAAGTAGTAGGGGATCTCCAGGAAGGCCACCATGCCGACCGCGTACAGGCTCTGCAGCCGGCGCTTGAGGCCCATCCGTGCTCCCGGGTCGAGCAGCGCCTGCAGGTGCATGCCCATCACGTCGTCGGCCAGGCGCTGGGCGACGACGAAGAGGCGGCGGTTGAGCTCCTTGGCGTCCACGGCGTTGATGCCGTGCGGGTCGGCGACCAGAGATCCGATCTCGCGCTCGAGGAGCTCCTCCCACGCGGGCCCCCGGGGATCGCCGTCCCGGTACAGCCCGGGGGCGATGCTGCGCACGCCGCTCACCGTCTTCTCGAGCACAGGGACGTCGCGGCCGATGCGGCCGAACCCCTTGCGCAGCAGTCCGAGCGCGCGCTTGCGCTGGTCCTTGTCGTCCAGGCGCAGGATCTCGCGGATCTTCCAGAACGAGGCGGCGTAGATGCTGTGCGCCAGCAGCCGTGCGTCGCCGTCGGCACCGCCGGAGTCGCAGTCACCGGCGGCGACGGCGCGCAGGAAGCCCTCGACGGTGCCGTCACCGCCGGCGACCGTGAAGGCGCTGGCGGAGAACAGGCCGCTGTGGTCGTCCGAGCCGCCGGTGAGCGCCTTGCGCCAGGGGGTCTCGCCGTACGGCTCGATACCCTGGCGCTCGGCCATCGCCTCCACCTGCTCCGGCGTGAGCGCCTCGGCGATCGCGCGCAGGAGTCCGTTGCTGCGGCTCGTGCGCGCGCCGTTGCGGCCTTCCAGCACGTTGAACAGCAGCAGCATGCGCTCCACCGACTCGGGTGTGAGCTTGCCGCTCATGTCGAAGAGCGGGTGCGCGAGGTAGTGGACCACGCCCGCCTCGCGCAGGCACGCGACCAGGTCGTGCACGTTCTCGCGTGCCTGGTTCGCCGCGGCGAACGTCTGCTCGTCGATCCCCAGCGCCACGACGTGCACGCGCGCGCCGTCCTCCGGGAACCAGCTGTCCAGCTCGGCGCTGAGGAACGTGCCGGGCAGGTGCGCGATCGCCAGCGAGCCGGCGAGGGTGTTGTGGTCGGTGATGGTGACGAAGTCCATGCCCCGGGCGCGCTGCGCGTGGAACAGCTCGATGGGGTCGCTGAAGGACTCGGCGCTGCGCAGCGCCCGGATGCCCGCGTTACCCGAGGCGTCTGAGTGCCTGGAGTGGACGTGGAGGTCGGCTCTGAAGCGGTCGGTCACCCTTTCACTATACCGCTCGCAGGTGGGCTCGGACCGCGACATGCCTGGCTCCGGCCGCGCGAGATGATTGTCTCGCGCCCGCGATGTCGCTACTGTCTGCTCCATGGACGCCCTGCACCACGCCGTGCTCACCGCCGTCGGCGACGACCGCCCCGGTCTCGTCGACGAGGTCACGCGCTACATCACCGAGCGCGGCGGCAACCTCGAGGACAGCCGCATGGTCAACCTGCGCGGCCAGTTCGCGATGATGATGCTGGTCGCAGGCAGCGAGGAGGCCATGAGCCGCCTCCACGACGGCCTCGGCTCCCTGCGCCGCGGCAGCCACGTGCACGCCGAGCTGCGGCCGGCGGACGCCGGCGTGGCGCAGCGGGCGCCGGCGCTGCCCTTCCGGCTGAACACGTGGGCGATGGACCACCCCGGCCTCATGCAGTCCGTCTCACACCTGCTGGGCCGGATGGGCGTCAACATCGAGAGCGTCGACTCGTCGCTGCGGCCGGCGCCGTACACCAACGCGCCGCTGTTCGAGATGGAGCTCATCGTCTCGGTGCCGGCGGCCACCCCGGTCGCGGAGCTGCGCGAGGCTCTCGGCGAGCTCTGCGACGAGATGAACATCGACTGGCAGCTCACGGCCCTCTGAGGGGCCGCCCGGCCGTCGGCCTCGCAGGCCTCGGCGGCCACCAGGTCACGGCCGGCCGCCGGGCCGCGTGCGTCAGTGAGCTTCCTGATCCTCCGCCCGCTCCGCCAGCAGCCGCGCGGCCTCGTCGGTCGCGAAGTGCGGCCAGGGCGCCGGCCGGCCGCGCCGCAGCGCGGCGACGCCGGCGCCCTCGTCGGTGAGCTCGCCGATGTCGGTGGCCGGTATCCCGGCCGCCGCGAGCGCGGCGAGCAGGCCGGCGGCCTCCGCCGGATCGCAGCACACGAGCAGGCTGCCGGAGGCGATGAGCCCCAGCGGGTCGGCGCCCAGCAGGTCGCAGAGGCGCCGCGTCTCCGCCGAGACCGGGATGCGGTCGACGTGCACGAGGACGCCGCGGCCAGTCGCCGCGGCCAGCTCGCGGAGCGCCGCCGCCAGCCCGCCCTCCGTGACGTCGTGCAGCGCCCGCACGCCGGCGAAGCCGCGGGCGATGCGCGCCTCCGGGAGGATGCTCGCCCGCTCCTGCAGGCCGCGGCAGGCGTCCAGCTCCGCCGCGGTCATCCCGAGGGCGCGGAGGCGCTCGCCGAGTTCTTCGGCGAGCAGCGCCGCGCCCTCCATCGCCAGCTCCTTGGTGAGCAGCACGCGGTCGCCCCTGCGCGCCGAGCGCTTGTCCTTGAGCTCGGCACGGCCGACCGTGCCCAGCGCGGTGAGGGAGACGACCGGTCTGTTCACGGCGTCCGTGACCTCGGTGTGACCGCCGGCGAGCGCTACGCCCGCGTCGGCGGCCGCGGCTGCGAGGGCCCGTAGCTGCGCGAGCGCCTGGGACGGCGTGGTGCCCCGGGGCAGCAGCACCGTCGCCAGCAGCCAGCGCGGGTCGGCGCCGGCCGCCGCGATGTCGTTGACGTTGACGAGGACGGCGGCTCGGCCCACGTCCTCGCCGCCCAGCGTGATGGGGTCGCCGTGCACGACGAGCACGTCCGCGCCCTCGACGTCGATGGCGGCCACGTCCTCGCCCACGCCCGGAGACACGATGAGGGCCGGGTCGTCGCCGGCGATGCCGGCGAGGAACCCGGCCAGCAGATCGTTGGGCAGCTTGCCCGGCGGCAGCGGCAGGCCGAGCCGGACCACGTTCTCGAGCTCGGGCAGGCGGCCGACGACGAAGTCGCAGTCGGCGTCCTCCGGCCCGGCCGCCTCGCCGGCGCCGGGTGCGCCGTGATTGACGAGGTAAGCGGTGACGGCGCCGGCCGCCCTTCCGGCGCGCATGTCGAGCAGGAAGTCGCCGACCACGAGGGTCTCCTCCGGCGCGGCGCCCATCGCCGCGGCGGCGTGCAGCACGCCGTCCGGCGCCGGTTTGGGCGCGACGTGGCCGTCGTCGCGGGTCACGACGACGTCGAAGTCGTCCAGCGTGAGCGCGGTGAAGCGGCGCAGCGCCCGCTCGACCGCGCTCAGACCGTTGCGTGTGAGCACGCCGACGGCGAGGCCCTGGCCCCTGAGCCACCGCACGAGCTCCTCGGCGCCCTCGTTGGGCGTGGAGGCGTCGGCGGCGGCCAGCTCGAAGCGCTCCAGCGTGAGCGCGGCGGCGTCGCGCGTCTCGCCGGCCGGCAGCGCCAGGATCCACTCGAGGATGAACTGGTCCGGCGGGCAGCCGACCTCGCGCTTGATGGCGGGGAAGTCGAGCGCGCCGGGGTGAGTGAGCGTGCCGTCGAAGTCGAAGAGGACGGCCCGAAGCCGAAACGGCCGTGCGGCGCTCACGCCGGCTGCCTAGCGCGCGAACGCCTTGAGGCAGACGTTGGCGCTGCGCGACGAGGCTCGTCAGGTCGCGCAGGCGCCAGCGCCTGATGCCTACGTAGCTCTGGCCCGCCCGGGCACTCGCCGGCGCGAAGACCTCCGGGCCGTAGGCCACCCGTCGCTCGATGGCGAGCGGCAGAGCCCCGTCGGGCGACGTCAGCTTGATCGCCACCACGAACGGCCTGCCCTTGGTCACGGCGAGCGGCGTGGCGAGCTTGACGGTGGCGTAGCCGGGGAGAGAGGCGGTGCCCCTGGCTCGCCGTGTGAGGGTCTTGAAGTCGCGGCCCGCCCAGACCTCGTAGGGCGTGCCCGACGACAGCGTGTAGAAGCTCACCGCCGTGATGGGCCGTATGGACACGGCCGTGAACCGGTTGGCCGCCCAGATCGGCGAACCGTCCGGATAGCCCAAGCGGTCGGTGACGCCCAGCTTGTCCCAGCCGTAGTTGCGCGAGTAGTCGCCGACGTCGGCCACGGCCGAATACGACGTGCAGCCGCCGTAGGTCCCGTAGCCGAAGTCGCGGGCGAAACCCCTGTCGTAGTAGGACACCCAGAAGTAGCCGTCGGCTCCCCAGTCGGCGCCCCAGCTGTTGCGCACGAGGAAGGCGCCGTTGCCGGCCGGCTTCTTGGCGATGGCGCCGAAGCTCTGCGCCGGGAAGTCGTCGTCCCAGCCCACGACGACGACGCCGTGGTTCTCGTACTCGGGCGTGTCCGGAAAGAAGTAGGCGTTGGTCGCGGCGTCCGTGTGCCCGCCGCTGGTGTCCATCCACATGCCGACGCTCAGGCGCGCCGTTGGTCGTGACGAGCTGCTTGATCAGGTCGTTGTCGAGGTCCGAGGCGCGGCCGGGGATCATGACGGCGCCCTGGACGTGCTTGACGACCTCACCTGACTCCGGCTGGCCGTCGTAGGGGTCGGCGTCCTCGGTGACCGGGCCGGCCCACCGCGCGAAGTAGGCGATTGCCATGAAGTCATAACCGCCCAAGTCGTAGCGCTGGTCCCTGCTTGACCAGTAGCCGCTTCGCCCCGACAAGTTGTCCTCGCTCAGGTCCGTCGCCTGGCCTTGCTGCGTCAGGATGGTCGACTCGAGCGCGGCGGTATTGGCGAACGCCCAGCAGGTCTGGTAGGGGTCCTGGTCCTTGACCGGAGTCGTCACGCGAGACGGGATCTGGTCGACGAGGCTGTAGGCGGACGGATAGGCGGCGCGGGCGGCCCTTGCCGCGGCCGCGCCGCTCACGCTCAGCTCGACGGGGCTCGGAAGGCGGCCCAGTCCGAGCGCGATCATGGGGTCGTGCAGCGCCTCGACGAACGCGGGGTTGAGGGCACCGAGCTCCGGCTGCGGCTCCGCCTGACCGGCCGCTCCCGCTGCCGGCAGCACCGTCACCGCCAGCAGTACCACGAGTGCGATGAGGAGGAGCGAGGGGACGCTGCGGAGAGAGGTGGTCATGTGGCGCCTTTCTGGGGCGTGGTGGTGGGGCCGCTTCCGGTATCGGCAAACGTGCGACCCTGCTGGAATCCTAGCCGCGCCGCTGCCGCTGCGCACCCCGCGCCTGTTTCCGCAGGCTCACGATCGCCCGCGTCCTGCCCGGGAGACACGCCGTCCGGGCCGGAGGGTCCGGCGGGAGTCCGACCCCGGGCCTCGACGTTCGCGGCGCCGGTCTCGCGGGTAGGACGCAGCCATCTGGCGACCGCAACGCCCGCGCGCACACGCCCGGGCACTATCGCAGGGGGGACGATGGCGATCATCTCACTCACGGCCGAGGAACTGCAGGGCCGGCAGCTGCTGGACGAGACCGGCCGTGGCATCGGCGAGATCACCGACCTCTACGTGGACGACGACGGCCGGCCGCACTGGCTGCTGGTCGACACGGGCTTCTTCCCGGGCTTCTTCAGCGTCATCCCGGTGACCGACGTCCTGGTGACCGACAAGGGCCTCGAGGTCCACTACGGCATGGAGAAGCTCACCGGGGCGCCCAACAACATGAAGGGCAAGGACTACGCCAAGCACCGCGAGGGCCTGCTCTACGACTACTACCGCCTGGAAGCGCCCGAGGGCGTGGAGGACGCGACGCACCACGGCGAGGCGGACAAGGTGCTCCAGCCGCCGAGCGCGCTGTGCCGGTTCTCGACCCTGTCGTGCGAGAACCTGCCCACGGACTTCAACGCCGGGTGAGGTGACGGGAGACGGGGCCGGCGCCGCGAGGCGCCCCGGCGCCGGTCTATCCGCCGGCCGCTGCTGCCCCCGCCGCGCGTGGCCGCGCGGCGTCGACCGGTTCGGCCTCGACCTTGACTCCCGGCCGTTCAGGTCGCCGATCGCCTTGAGGAACACCTCGTGTGTGGCCGGAAGTGAACGCTCGTTCAGTGATTGAACGGGTCTTGCGGACGTGCGGTGGGAGAGTAGAGTGGACCGCACGGTCGAACGTTCAGTCAGCCGGCCGGCATCGTCGCCGCCGGCTGAGTGGGGAGGTGGCGGTGCGGCGCGAGGAGTGGGCGAAGTTGCGGCGCCGCGAGATGCTGGCCGCCTACTATCAGGTGCTCAAGGACGAGGGCCTGCAGGGCGCGTCGATCGCCAAGATCGCCAAGCGCATCGACGCGCCGCCGAGTCTGCTCATCCACTACTTCGGCACCAAGGAGCAGATGACCATCGAGCTGGTGGACTACCTGCTCGAGGAGTACCGCCACGGCTACGGCGACCGGCTGGCGGCCGTCGCCGACCCGCGGGAGCGCCTCATCGCCATCCTCGACACGTTCTTCGACCCCGAGTACCACCAACTGCTCGACGACAGCGTCTTCTACGCCTGCTTCTACGTCAGCCTCCGGCACCCCGCCGTGCGAAAGAGCTACGCCGCGCTGTACGAGACGTCGCTCGAGCTCGTGGAGACGACGCTCGCCGAGTGCATGGCCGCCGGGCACGTGGCCGCCGACGACGCGCACGAGCTCGCAGTCACCGTGAAAGCGCTGGAGGAGGGCTACGCGTTCCTCATCGGGGGCGGCGCCGACGAGACCGCCAAGGCCGAGATCGGCGGCGCGCTCAAGAAGCGCGCGTTGCAGCTGGTCGGCCTCACCGCCGCCTGACCGCCGCGGCCGACGCAAGGCGGCCGCCCCGCCCTAGTTGAGCCCGAAGCGGTGCATGTCCTGCTCGCCGGCGCCGAAGTAGTGCGCCGTCTCGTGCAGGACGGTGATGCGGATCTGTTCCGCCAGCTCGTCGTCCTCCGGCACCTCTCGCTCCAGGTTGCGCTGGAACAGGTGGATGACGCCGGCGTCCGGGCCCGGGCCGAGCACCGACTGGTCCGGCATGGCGATGCCGTGGAAGAGGCCCAGCGTGCGCGGGTCGAGCCCCTCGAGGATCAGTGACTCGGACGGGCGATCCTCGACGAACACGGGCACGTTGCCCAGCCGCACGAGGATCTCGTCGGGCAGTTCGTCGAGGGCTTCCGCGGCGAGCCGCTCGAACTCAGCCCGTGGCAGGCGCGGGTCGGGGCCGTCGTTGGACTCATCGAGCCGCAGCGTGGCGAGCCACTCCTTGACCATGCCCTTGGAGTCGCCCTTCTCCTCGCAGGCCACGCCCAGCAGGTGGCGGGCGTCGGCCTCGTCGAGGGGATCGAGCCTCGGGCCCGCGAGCAGCTCGCGCAGCAGGCGCGCGGCCTCGCCGGGCTCGCCGAAGTCGACGTAGATCTCCGCCGACCCCAGCCAGGGCTCCGGGTCGTCGGGGTCGATCTCGCTCCAGCGGCGGTAGGCGTCGAGGGCGCGCTCGGGCTCGTCCTGTTCGCGCGCGAGCGACGCCTCCAGCTCGATGACCGCCGGCTCGTCGGCGGCCGCCTCGCGCGCCGCGCGCAGCGCCCGCTTGACGGCGCGCAGGTCGCCGTCCTCGAGCGCCTCCCAGGCGTCGTCGATGAGCCGTTCCAGTTCCGGGTCGAGTGCGTCGTCGTCTGTCATGCCGCTACTGTACCCCGGCGGGGGCGCCGGCACAGCGTCCTTGCCCGAGCCGCCCTCGCGTCCCCCGGCACGGCAAGAAGCCCTTGAATCGTCACCCTCGTGCCGTCACAATCCTGCCAGGCTCGGTAAGGAGGTGGGTCGTGGCGTACGAGTACCAGCCCAGAGATCCGCGCGGCAAGCTGCGCGAGGTCACCACCAAGTGGACCGCGTCGATGCGGGTCGCCGGGCGCGCTCCCAACCGCGCCATCGCATTCGGCGACGACGGGTCGCCCGGGCGCCCGTCGCAGGTGCAGGGATGGCTGGTCGACGACCGTCGTCCCGGCGCAGCCGGCCGCCGATACCTGATCATGGACGACGGGGACGTCTGGCGCGCCTCGAGAGACGGGGCCTCACCGGCGCTCGACGAGGCGGCGGCCGCCTGGCTGGCCGCGCCCGACGACGACCTCATCACCATCCTGGCCCGAGCGCTGGGCGACGCGCGGCTCGGGGGCAGCGGCTGGCTCGAGTTGGCGGACGGGATCGAACGTGTGGACGACCGCCGGCAGGAGCGCAGACCGCACGAGGGCCGGGACCGGCGCGGCGACTGACGGCGCGGGGGCGGCCGGTCGATGGAGAGCGTCCGGCCGCTCTGGTATAAGCAGAGGAGTGAACCACCCCTCCGCACGCTCTCGCGGGCAGGCGCCTGACGGCTCCGGCACGATCGCCGGCCCGCCGCTGTTCCTCGGCGTCGACCTCGGCAAGGTCACCACGTCGCTCGCCGTGGGAGAGCTCGGCGCGGACGGCGACCTGCGCGTGCTGGAGACGAGGGCGGAGCGCCACCTGGGCGACCCTCTCCGCCCCTTCCTCGAGCTCTACCGTGAACTGGACGCCGGCCGGCTGGCGGGCGTCGCCGCCACCGGCGTCTACGGCGAGCGCCTCGGCGAGCCCGCCCTGGGCGGCGTGCCCGAGGAGATCGCCCAGGAGCAGGCCGCCGCCTGGCTGTACCCGGACGGACCGCGTCAACGTCGTCCGGGTCGGCGGCGGCGGCTACTCGGTGCTCACGCGGACGCCGCCGGCAACGTGCGGTACGAGGCCAACGAGCGCTGCTCGGCGGGCACCGGCGAGACCGTGGAAGGCCTCTGCGCCCGTCTCGGCCGCTCGCTCGACGACGCCGTCGCGCTGGCCGAGGCCAGCCCCGACGGCGTCACCGTCACCAGCCGCTGCGCCGTGTTCGCCAAGAGCGAGCTCACCCACTTCGCCAACCAGGGCGAATCGCACGGGCGCATCTTCCGCGGGCTGTTCGAGGGCGTGGCCCGCAACGTCCACAGCCTGTACGACAAGAGCAAGATCGACGGCCCCGTGGTGCTGGTCGGGCACGGGGCCCTCATCACCCCCATCGCCGCCGGCGTCGCGGCGCTCAGCGAGGCGCCCGTCGAGGTGGCCGAGCAGGCCGGCGTGTTCGAGGCGCTCGGCGCGCTGCGCTTCGCGGCCGCCCGTGCGCAGACGGCGACGGCCGCCCCGGCACCGCCCGGCGCCGCACCTGCGGCTCCTCGCCCGCCCATCTTCCCGGCCGATCCGGAGGCGCTCGTGCGGCCGGTGCGCAGTCGCATCGGCCGGCTCGAGCCGGCCGACGAGGGTCCCGGCTCGGTCGTGACCCTCGGCGAGGCCGCGTTCGCCGGGGGCGGCGGCGACGAACGCGCCCCGGCCGTCCTCGGCCTCGACCTCGGCTCCACGGGCTCCAAGGCCGCGCTCCTCGACGCCGCCACCGGCGCGGTCCTGGCGAGCGTCTACCGGCGCACCGAGGGCAACCCCGTCGAGGCCGCCCAGGCGCTGGTGGCCGAGGTCGCCGAGATGGCGCCGCGTCCGGTGGTCGCCGTCGGCCTCACCGGCTCCGGCCGCGACGCGGCGGCGACCGTCTTCCGCGCCGCGTTCCCGGACCTCGGCGAGCGCCTCACGGTGCAGAACGAGATCGTCGCCCACGCCACGGCCGCCGCGGCGCTCGACCCGGACGGCGGCCGCAGCCTCTCCATCGTCGAGATCGGCGGCCAGGACGCCAAGTTCATCAACGTCGAGAACGGCCGCGTCGTCGACGCCGACATGAACCGCGTCTGCAGCGCCGGCACCGGCTCGTTCCTCGAGGAGCAGGCCATCGCCCACGGGGTGGACGACATCGCGGAGTTCGGACGGCTGGCCGCGCTGAGCGACGGGCCGCCCGACCTCGGCCAGACCTGCACCGTCTTCGTCGCCGACGTGGCCGCCGAGGCGCTCGGCGACGGCTTCAGCCGCGAGGACATCTTCGCCGGCCTGCAGCACTCCGTGGTGCGCAACTACCGCAGCCGGGTGATGGGCCAGCGCCGGCTGCTGGACCGGGTGTTCTTCCAGGGCAAGCCGGCCACCGACCCGGCGCTCGCGCGCACGCTTGCGGCGGTGCTCGAGCGCGAGGTCGTCGTGCCGGCGGACCCCGGGGCGATGGGCGCCGTGGGCATCGCCCTGCTCACGGCGCGGGCCGTGGACGCCGCCAGGGCGCGCCGCCCATCGACCTCGCGCGCGTGCTGGACGCCAGGGTCGCCGGCCGGCGCGAGTTCCAGTGCGGCGACCGCGACTGCCTCAACAGCTGCCACCTCGAGCTGGCGCAGATCGACATCGGCGGCGCGGTGGAGAAGATCGTGAGCGGCGGCCAGTGTCCCAAGTACGACGCCGTGTCCGCCGCCGGCGAGAAGCTGCCCAAGGACGCGCCCAATCCGTACCGGGAGCGGGACGACCTGCTGCGCGCGCTCCTGGACGAAGAGGAGGTCCGGGCCGACGGAGGCCGGCGGCGACGCCGGCGCAGCCGGCGGTCCGGCGGCGTCAGCATCGGCCTGCCGTACGCGCACTACCTGATCGACACGCTGCCGTTCTTCCACACGCTGCTGCGGCGCCTCGGCCACCGGGTCGAGGTCCTGCGGCCCGGGCCGCGACACGCTGGCCGACGGCGACCGCCGCTGCGCCGCGCCGGGCGCCTGCGCGCCGGTCAAGCTGCTGCACGGGCTGGCCGTCGCGGACGTCGACGTCTTCTTCGCGCCGATCTTCGTGCACCTGCCGCTGCCCAACGCCGGCGCGCAGACGTACACCTGCCCCATGGCGCAGGGCGCGCCGGACATGGTCGGGCTCGCGCTGCACGCGGAGGGCTCGCAGACACGCGTCCTCCGCCCGGCGCTCTTCGAGAAGGAAGGCGACGGGTTCGACGCGCCGCGCGTGCGGCGCTCGGTCTCGCTGGCCATGCGTGCGCTGGCCGACAGCTCCGGGAGCGCCGCGCCGACGCCCGCCGTGTTCGACGAAGCGTACGAGGCGGCCCTGGACGCCCAGCGCCGCTTCGAGGCCGGACTGCACGCCATCGGCGTCGCGCGCGCTCGCGTGGGCGCGCGGGCACGGCTACCCGGTGGTGCTGATCGCCGGCGAGACGCACGTCATCCACGACGCCGTGCTCGACGCCGGCGTCCACGAGCTGGTGGCCGCCAACGGGGCGCTCCCCTTGCCGGTGGACTGCTACCCGACGCCGGACGACGTGCCCGGGATGCAGCGCGTGCACTGGGCGAGCGCCGGCCAGGCGCTGCGCGCCACGGCTGCCGGCGCCGCCGCCGGCGACGTGTACCCGCTGCTGCTCGGCGCCTACGGCTGCGGCCCGAACTCGATGATCGAGCACCTGTTCGGCGACCTCGTGGAGGACTGGCCGCACGCCGTGCTCGAGAGCGACGGTCACGGCGGCAAGGCCGGCTACGTGACGCGCGTGCAGGCGTTCCTGCACAACGTGAGCGTGCCAGCTACGTGCGGCCCCTCGACCAGAGGCGACGCCTGCCGCGGCGCGCCGGCTGCGTGGCGCACGACGCCACCGGCGCCGGCATGCAGGCGCGCCTCGCGCGCCTCGACCGGCGCCTCCCGCACAGCCTGGACGCCGGCTACGACCGCTTCTACTTCGGCCACGTGGGCGGCGGCCTCGGCCGCCACCTCGCGGCGGCGATGCGCGGCGCCGGCTACGACGCCTCCTACGTCGGCGAGCCCGACGCCGCCGCCCTGCGCGCCGCCGGCGCCGCCTGCTCCGGCAAGGAGTGCCTGCCCTACCAGCTCATCTGGGGCAGCTTCGCCCGCTTCCTCGACCAGGAGGTCGCCGCGACTCGACGGCAAGAAGGCGCTCTTCCTGAGCGCCGGCAACGGCTTCCAGGCGTGCCGCGCCAACGTCTTCCCGCTCACGGAGCAGATCTCGCTCGAGCGGCTCGGCCTCGGCGACCGCGTGGAGGTGGCCGACTTCAGCCTCGTGACCGGCAACGTCCGCATGATGCCGGTCGTCTGGACGGCTCTCGTCGCCGTGGACCTGCTCAACATGCTGCGCTTCTACAGCTTCGCCGACGAGGCGGAGCCGGGCGCGAGCGACGCGCTGTTCGCGGAGTACTCGGGCCGGCTCGAGACGATGCTCGAGCAGCCGCGGCCGGACGCCGGCACGGCCGGCAACGTGGCCGGGGCCTTCCGCTTCTGCGGCCAGGTGGAGGAGCTGCTCGGAGAGGCCGCCCGCGCGTACCTGGCGCTGCCGCGCGACACGGCGAGGTCGTCGGACCTGCGCGACATCTACCTGTGCGGCGACCTGTACCTGCGCGTGGACGAGTGGGGCAACGACGACCTGCAGCGCAAGCTCGCCGGCCACGGTCTGCGCGTCATCTTCGAGCCCTACGGGGCGTTCTTCGAGCTGCTCCAGCTCCGCCAGATCCAGGACGGCGTGGCGCTGACGAAGCGCCCCGAGAAGGAGGCGACGCTGGCGACCATGCGCTACGTCATCGGCCGGCTGGTGAAGGCCGTGCGCGCCGAGCACCCGTGGGTGTTCTGGAACGAGGTGCGCGACGTGGACCGGGAGAGCCGCCGGCTGGTCGCGCCGTATCCCTTCGGCGAGACGATCCCGGCGGTGGGCGGCGCGCTGCTCACCTGGCGCACGCAGCCCATCGACGGCGTCGTCTCCGTCGCGCCGCGAGGGTGCGGGCCGGCCCTGATCGCCGAAGCGCAGCTTCGGCGCGAGGCCGGCCTCCCGGCGCTGTTCGTCTACGCCGACGGCGACCCGATCGACGAGGCCCGGCTGGCGGGCTTCGCCTGGCGGCTCCGCAGCCGGCCCGCGCGGCGCGCCTCCACCTGAACCGACGAGGGACGAGAGTCTCACCCTCAAGGTTAGGGTGAGACTCTCGTCCGGTGTCACATGAGGCGCCGCTGCCTTCCCGGCAGCCAGTCCCGCCGTCAGGCCGTTTCCGGCTCCGGCTCCCCGTCGGACGCCGGCCTCGTAGCCGGCTTCGCTCTCGAGCTCGCCGCTCTCCGTGTCGATGTGGTGCGTCTGGCGCAGCGGGTCCTCGCGCAGGAACAGCACCACGATCAGGCCGATCACGCCGAGGACGGCCGCCAGGAGGAACAGCCCGTCGATCGCGCTCGACAGGCTCTGCCGCACGGCGTCCATGAACACGGTGAACAGCTTGTCGCCGCTGGGCGCCGAACTGCTCGAACGCGTGCTGCAGGGCGGCGCGTGCCTGCTCCGAGAGCAGCACCTGCGGGTTGTCGATCGAGGCGCCGCGCCTGGCCATCTCCTGCGACAGCTGCGCCGGCAGGTTCTCCTTCATGTGCGCGGCGAACTGGTTGTTCAGGATGGTGCCGAAGATCGCCATGCCGATGGTCGCGCCGATGGAGCGGAAGAACTGCAGCCCGGCAGTGACCTCTCCCAGGCGATGGCTCGGGTACTGGTTCTGGACGATCACCGTGAAGGCGCTCATCGCGATGCCGAGCCCCAGCCCCAGGATCACCATGTTGCGGGCGAGGACCATCCAGCTGGTGTCGGCGCCCATGCGCGAGAGCAGCCAGGCTCCGAGGGACACGGTGACGAAGCCGACGATGACCAGCACCTTGTAGCGCCCGGTCCTGGCGAGGATCTGCCCGGCGCCGATGCTCATGACCATCGCGCCGAGCATGAGCGGCATGAGGATGATGCCGGAGTTGGTCGCCGACTTGCCCTGCACGCCCTGGACGAACAGCGGCAGGAACATGATGGCGCCGAACATCGCCGCCGACTGCAGCATGCTGGCCAGCGCCGACACGCTGAACACGCGGTTCTGGAAGAGCCGGGGGTTGATGACCGGCTCTGCGGCGCGCATCTCCCGGAGGTAGAAGGCGACGCTCATCACGACGGCGACGGTGAACAGACCGATGATCTGCGGCGACCCCCAGGCGTACTCGCTGCCCGCCCAGCTGAAGCCGAGCAGCAGCGGGACCGCGGCCGCGACGAGGATGCGCCGCGCCGCTGTAGTCGATGCGGTGCTTGTGCACGGTGACGTGTCCGGGCAACGCGACGACGGCGACGACGAGCGCGGCGATGCCGACCGGCAGGTTGACGTAGAAGACCCAGCGCCAGCTGGCGTTGTCGGTGATCCAGCCGCCGAGCAGCGGTCCGATGATGGTGGCGACGGCGAACACGCTCATGAGGACGCCGGACCACTTGGCGCGCTGCGCCGGCGGGAAGATGTCGCCGATGATCGCCTGCGTGATCGGCATCATGGCGCCGGCGCCGAGCCCCTGGAAGGCACGGAAGAGGATGAGCTCGGTCATCCCGGTGGCCTGGCCGCAGAGCGCCGAGCCGACGATGAAGACGACCATGCCGGCGATGAAGAAGCGCTTGCGCCCGAACGCGTCGCTGAGCTTGCCCCAGATCGGCATCGACGCGGTGGACGCGAGCAGGTAGGCGGTCGCGACCCAGGCGTAGTGCTGCAGGCCGTTGAGCTCGGCGATGATGTGCGGCATCGCCGTGCCGACCACGGTCTGGTCGACGGCCGAGAGCAGCATCGCCATCATCACGGAGACGATCACGGCGGCGATGCGCCTGCGGCTGAGCGTGAGGCCCCAGGGCTGCGGGGCCGCCGCCGCGGCCGCGGCGGAGTCGGCGGCGGGGGCCAGCGTGCGTGTCTCAGCCATTGGTCACCGCCCCGGCGGTCGGGGCCGCGGCAGGCGCCGAGACCCCGGTCACGGCGTCGGCGGCGGCCTGCTCGTCCTGCACGGTGCGCAGCAGGCCGCTGAAGCCGTGCAGGAGACCGGCGAGCTCGTCGTCGGTGAGCGCGTCGAGCCAGCGCTGCACCTGCTCGTCGCGGCCCTGCCGCAGGCGGGTGGCCAGCTCCTCGCCGGCCGGCGAGGCGGTGACGAGGATGCGCCGGCGGTCCTGCTCGTCGCGGACGCGCGCGGCCAGGCCGCGCTCCTCGAGCTTGTCGACGAGCAGACTGGCCGCCGGCTCGCTGATGCCCAGGCGCCGGCCCAGCTCGCCCACCGGCTGCGGGCCGAGCATGGTGATCGTCGCCATGGCCTTGAACTGGCCCATGGGCAGGTCGAGCGACAGCAGCTCCGAGCCGACGTTGCGGTTCACGGCGGCGAAGACCTCGTGCGCCGCCTGATGACACTGCGCGGCGAGGCGCTTTCGTTCAGCTGGGGACAACGGATACCTCCCGGGAGCCGCCGCCTGCAGCGGGGGCGGCGGGGCGATTCCATTTACACATTGTATGTATTCTACAAAGGTAAGCGCGCCCCGCAACCCGGGCCGTACCCCCGTACCGGCGACGCCGCCCGGTTCTCGCCCTATGATCGTGCCGTGAGCTTCGCGGCTGACAAGAGCCTCTGGGTGCGCTTCGCGGTCGTCGTCGTCTGGGCGGCCGCGTTCGCGCTCGTCGAGGCGATGGTCGTCTACTACCTGCGCAAGCTGTTCGGCCTGCAGTATCACCTGAGGTTCGCGCCCGCCGACTTCCACTTCCCGCGCGCCTACCTGCCCTACGAGCAGGCGCGCGAGGCGGCGACCATGCTCATGCTCCTCGCCGTCGGGCTCCTCGCCGGTCGCACCTGGTGGCAGCGGTTCGCCTTCTGGCTGCTCGCGTTCGGCGTCTGGGACGTCTTCTACTACGTCTGGCTCTGGGTACTGCTGCGCTGGCCGTCGTCGCTCGGCGACCGCGACCTGCTGTTCCTGATCCCCAACGAGTGGTGGGCGCCCGTCTGGCAGCCGGTGCTGGCCTCTTGCGCGCTCGTCGCCGTCGGCGTCGGCATTCTGCTGAAGACGCGCCGCGCCTGAGCCCTCGCCGTAGCGCCGCGCTCGACTCGCTGGGGCCCGGCTTGGGAGGTGACGCCCTCGACTGGCGGCCGGCCTCACACCGCCTGCTCGGGGCGCTCCCCGGTGAGCTGTGCGCCGAGCGCCTCCGCCCCCTCGAGTCGCTCCGCCGCGTCGATCCTCTCGCGCACGCCGCGGCGGAGCAGCGGGAACAGCGCCGCTCCCACGAGGCAGGTGGCCGCGACGATGGCGAACGCCGTCCGGCCGCCGAGCGCGTCGAGCGCCCAGCCCCCGAGCAGCGGGCCGAGCGCGTAGCCGCCCATGTACACGATCGTCCACACGCCCATGTAGCGGCCGCGCAGCTCCACCGGCGCGAGCCGGGAGACGACCGCCGACGCGATGGGGAGGAGCAGGACGAGGCCGAGGGCGATGGAGACGATGCAGGCGAGCGTCGCGGGCCAGGGCACGAACGCCGCGGCCCCGACTCCCGGCTCCCATGGCGACGCACGACAGTGACAGCAACGCATGTGGTCTCTGCGCGAGAGCGCGCGGATCACCGGGTACTGCAGGATGACCATGGAGACGCCGTAGACGACCATGGCCACGCTCCACCGCTGCGCCGTGACGCCGTGGAGGTCGGCGAGCATGACCGGCATGGTCGCCCAGATCTGCCCGAAGGCGTACAGCGGCAGCAGGGCGATGAGGCAGAACGCCAGCATCTGCCGGTCGCGCAGGACGGCGCCGTAGCCGCGGAAGGCGGCCGCGACGGACACCGTCCGGGTGGTCGCGGGCCGGGTCTCCCGCAGGCGCGTGAGCACGATGAGCAGGAAGCCGGCGCAGACGATGCCCGAGGCGAAGAAGTTGAGCCGGTACGAGGGGTCCACGGCCAGCAGGGACAGGGCGATGAACGGGCCGATGGAGATGCCGGCGTTCAGCGCGACGCGCGAGACGCTGAACGCCTCCGTGCGCTGCTCCGGAGTGGTGACGTCGGCGATCATCGCGTTGCTGGCGGTGATGAACTGGGCCCACCCGAAGGCGGCCTCGAAGGCGATGAGCGCGACGATCACCGCCAGGTCGCGGGTCAGGCCGAGGCCGATGTAGAGGGTCATGCTGGCGAGGATGGCGACGATCAGCACCGGGCGGCGCCCCACCTTGTCGCACACCGCGCCGCCGGCCACCTGGAGCGGCAGGGTCGCCAGCAGGGTGACGCCGAGGATGACCCCCAGCGTCGTCATCGAGACGCCGAGCTCCTGGTTCAGGTAGAGCGTCTCGAACGGGTACGTCATCTCCACGCCGATGAGGAACACGAGGATGCCGGCGGCGAGCACCCAGAACTGCCGCGGCAGGCCCCTGAGATCGGTGACGACGCGCTTGAAGGAGCCTGCGAGCACCTGACTTCCCCCTCCGGCCGGCGAGTGCCGCCTCATGCTACCCGTCCATGGTTTTCGCGGCACCCGTGCGGGAAGGCTCACGCCACGACCACCCCTCCCGAGGAGCGCAGCATGAATAGCCACCGTAGAAAAGCCAACGAAGATGGGCTTTCGCGCGGGGCGGCGGAGCAGCACCGCGCATCAGGTATCGAGCGGGGCGCCGGAGGGACACCGCTCAGTGACCAGGCCCGGACCGTGGAGCGCGTCATCACCCCGCAGCCGGTGATCGAGGGCGCCGGCGTGCGCCTCAAGCGCAGCATCGCCACCCCGACCCTCGACTACGTGGACCCCTTCCTCCTCTTCGACCACTTCGGCTCGGACGACCCGGACGACTACCTGGCCGGGTTTCCGTGGCATCCCGCACCGCGGCATCGAGACGGTGACGTACATGCTGGCCGGCGAGGTCGACCACCGGGACAGCATCGGCAACGCCGGGGCGATCGGCGCCGGGGACATCCAGTGGATGACCGCCGGCGGCGGCATCATGCACGAGGAGATGCCGCGGGCGCCCGAGGACGGGCACATGGAGGGGTTCCAGCTCTGGGTGAACCTGCCGGCGGAGCTCAAGATGTCGCATCCCGCGGTACCAGGACCTCGGCGCCGCGCAGATCCCCGAGGTGCGAGCGCGACGACGGCACGGTGATCCGCGTCGTCGCCGGTGAGGTCGACGGCGTGCGCGGCGCGGTGTCGGAGATCTACGCCGAGCCGGAGTACCTCGACGTGTCCCTGCCGGCCGGGGCGCACTTCGTCCAGCCCGTCCCGAGGGGACACGCGGCCCTCGCGTACGCCTTCGAGGGCGAGGGCATCTTCGGCGTCGCGGCCGACCTGGGCTACCGCGGCGACCTCGACGGCGTGCTGCTCACGGCGCCGCAGATGGCGGTGTTCGGCGACGGCGACGTGGTCCGCGTGGAGGCGGACGGCTCGCCGGTGCGGTTCCTGCTGGTGAGCGGCAAGCCGCTGGGCGAGCCCATCGCCCGCTACGGCCCCTTCGTCATGAACACCCGCGAGGAGCTCTCGCTGGCGCTGCGCGACCTGCAGAACGACACCTTCGTGTGGCGCGACGACCCGGAGTGGGCGCAGAAGCGGCGCACCTGGTCGCCGGACACCTGGGAGCGGTGACGGCGGCGCCGCCGGGACGTCTCAGGCCGGCGGCGCGGGGTCCCGGCCCGGCGTCAGCGCCTTGACGAACGGTCGCGCCGCGCATCGGCACGGCGGCTCGCCGCAGTACGGGCACAGGGCGCCGCTCGCCACGCTGCCTTCCGCGTAGAAGCCGGCGATGTCCGGGCCGGGTTCGTAGCCGGACGCCTCGTAGAAGGGGACGGCGTCAGGTTCCGGCCGCCCGGCCGGCAGCCACCCGAACGCGAACGCCGCTCCGGCGCCGCGCGCCAGCGCCTCGCTCTCGGCGCGGGCGAGCAGTCGCGAGGCGAGTCCGGCGCGCCGCTCCGCGGGAGCGACGGCGAGCTGGCGGACGTGAAGCACCGGCCGGCCGCGCTCAGCGGGCGCGCTCGCGGAGCCGCCCAGGGCCGTCCGCACGTCGGGATCGTCTTCCGGCTCCAGGCACGTGAGGACGACGCCGGCCACGCCGGCGCCGGTCACGGCGACGAACGACAGCGCGCCGTCCCCTTCGGTGAAGCGCCAGAAGCCGGCGCCGACGGCCTCGTCCAGCAGGCGGGTGACCGCGGCGCGGTCGGTGTCGAGGAGCGGGCGGATCGCAGGGTCCATGCGCGTAGTGTACCGCCGCCCGCTCGCCGGCCGCCGGCGACCCTGCTCGCGCCGGTCCGCCTCAAGCCGGTCCGGCAGGCCGCAGCGCGACCTCGGCGACCACCGGCCAGTGGTCGGACGGCAGGCGCCCGCGCGGCCGGGAGTGGTCGATGCGGGCGCCCAGGACGATCCAGCGGTCGTCGGCGAACACGTAGTCGATGCGCGTGCCGGCGGTGGCGCCGTCCCACGGGTGGTGGGTGGCGGCCTGCGGCCCGCGCTCGCCGAGCTCGGCGAGCGTGTCGTGCAGGCCGCCGGCGACCAGACGCGCGACGGCGGGGTCTCCGGCCGTCGCGTTCAGGTCGCCCACGACCAGCCACGGCAGCGAGGGGTCGAGCCAGTCGAGCAGCGCCTCGGCGCTGCGCCGCCGCGAGGTGGCCGAGGCGCCGTCCCAGTGGGCGTTCGCCAAGCCGAGCCGGTCGCCGGTCAGCCGGTCCGTGAACCGGCAGAGGGTGACGATGCGCGCGATCGGGTTGCCCCAGGACCGCGAGCCGGGCGTCCCCGGCGTGTCCGAGAACCAGCGGACGGTCCACGCGTCGAGCGTCAGCCGCGCCGGGCGGTAGACGACCGTGCAGCGCTCGCCGCGGCCGTACCCGTCGTCGCGGCCGGCGCCGGCGCCTGCGTAGCCGGGCAGCCGGCGCGCCAGCCCGCGCTCCTGCAGCGGGCGGACCTCCTGGAGGCCGACGAGGTCCGCCTCGAGGCCGGCGATGGCGGCTGCGCACGCGCCGGCCCGCAGCGGCCAGCTGTTCCAGCCGTCGCGGCCCAGCCAGGTCCGTACGTTGAAGGAGGCGACGCGCAAGACGGCGTGCGGCCCCGGCCGCTCGCCGTCCTGCGCGTCGCCCTCCGCGTCCCCGCTCACGTGGGGAAGTGACTCCGCCAGAACGTCGTGTCCTCCTCGCTGCTCAGGCGCACGTGACGGGGCGCGTCGCCCTTGCGGCCGGCCTCGATCTCGAATGCGGCCTCCTCGACTGGGGTCGGCTTGCGCTTCACCAGGCCGCTGCGCTCCACGTAGTCCTTGAACACGACGAGGTCGTGGCCGAGTTGACGCTTCAGCTCCTCGGGCGGCGGGCCGCCCTCCGCCTCGTCCATGCGAAAGATCACCGTGGTCCTGCCGGTGGTCGTGGGTACGAAGTCCACGAGCCCGGAGCGTACCGCGTCCACGCACGCGAGTTCGTCACACAAGAGGTGACCCGGCCCGGTGTGGGCCCACTGGACGAAGCGGGCCCATGTTGACCGCACGAGTACGGGATCCGCGGCTACCTCGATCTGCTGCTGGATGGTGGCCATGCCGTCTCCGATCAGATCCTTGTCCGCATCACTGGCAAGCGATACCCGTGCAACCTACCCACCGCCCAGACGCTGGAATCTACCGTTCTGTGTCAGGAATCCACCCCGCCGCGGTCTCCCGCTTCGTGATCCGCCCCCGTGTCATTCCACGCCTCGGCGGTCTCCTCGAACCCATCGAAAGGACCTTCTCGCGGGCCACCACGGCGATCGCCGGTGGGCGTTGGTTTGACCCATTTCCGGTGGGGCCAACCTAGAATGAGCACCATGGATTACAGGATCGCGACGATGCCCGCCAGGGCGCTACCGCTCGAACCCGGGACCCGGGTGACGTTTCTCGGACACGCGACCGCCGTCGTCGAGATGGACGGCGTGCGCCTCGTCACGGACCCGGTGCTCCGCCGACTCGTCGGCCCGCTCTACCGGCGCGTCCCGCAGCCGCTCACCGAGCCGCTCACCGATCCCGACGTGATCCTCATCTCCCACCTGCACCTCGACCACTACGACCCGCGCTCGCTGCGCCTGTTCCGGCGCGATACGCCGGTCGTCGCGCCGGTCGGGGCAGGTCTCTCGCTGCGCTGGCGCGGCTTCAAGGACATCTACGAGGTGGGACCGGGACAGCGCCTCCAGGTGGGGCCGCTGGAGGTGGTGGCGACGGACGCGAAGCACCGCGGGACCCGCCACCCGCTGGCGGCCCGCACCCCGAGCCTCGGCTACGTCATCTCGGGGTCGCGCAGCGTGTACTTCGCCGGCGACACGGGGTTCTTCTCGGCCATCGCCGACGTGTGGCCGGAGCGGCTCGACCTGGCGCTGCTGCCGATCGCGGGCATCGGCCCGCTCATGCCCGAGTTCAAGCACATGAGCCCGCGGCACGCCGTGAAGGCCATGGAACTGCTGCGGCCGCGCGTCGTGGTGCCCATCCACTGGGGCACCTACCATCTGCCGGGCACGTCGCTCTTCCGCTTCGGCCCCGACTTCCACCGGCGGGCGCCGTTCCTCTTCATGGCGCAGGCCGCCGAGCTGGAGCCGGACGTGCACACGGTCATGCTGCGCCCGGGCGAGGGACTCTCGCTGGAGGACACCCTCACGGGGCACGAGGGACACGCTGAGGCCGGCTGGCCGCCGCGGCAGCAGGAGCCCGCCGGGCCGGAGATGTCCGGGCCCGGCATCCCCGGCGGCATCTTCTAGAAGACCTCGGCCACCTCGATGCGGCCGTCTTCGGCCGCCTGCTTCATCGCCGCGTAGTCGGCCTCGTTCTGCGCCGCGTACGCCTCGGCGAAGTCGGCCATCGCGATGTCGAAGCGGTCCTTCTTGCCCAGGTACGCCGCGATGGCCGCCGGGTCGCCCGAGCGCGCGTGGCCCTTGGCCAGCGTCCATGCGCACAACTCCCCGTAGGCGAGCAGGTGAGCCTGGTCCATCGTGTCGACGTTCACGGATCCCTTCCAGTCGCGCAGCTGACGCCAGTAGAAGGTCCCGCCCGCCGGGCCGTTGCTCCAGCCGAGGAAGATGTCGCTGGCCGACTGGGTGAGGCGCTGGCCGGCGACCACGCGCTCGCCCTGGTGCTTGTAGCGGCTGCGCTTCAGGTACGGCTCGAGCACGGAGCGGCCGGCCTCCTTGACCTGGAGGAAGAGGACGTCGTCGACGTCACGTCCGGTGAACACACCGATGAAGCAGCGCGTTCCGACGGAGCCGACGCCCACGACCTTGAGTGCGAGATCTTCGAGCTTGTAGCGCGAGAGCAGCTTGATCACGTCGCTGTGCAGCGAGTGGCGGTACGTGTCGTAGTTCATGCGCACGCTGCGGTCCAGGTCGCGGGTGTTGAGGTCCGTCCGGCAGGTCACGGAACGGGACGACGAGCGGGGGCTGCGGGACGATGGCGCGCCTCCCGTCCTGCACCACCGTGAGCTTGGCGGCGGCCTGGGCCGCGTTGCGGCTGGTCGCGCGTGCGGCCGTCCTCGCCGCGTCCGCCCGGAGCACAGGGTCGTGGATGACCGGCGATGACCTTGTCGGCGTTCATCTGCGTGTACCAGGTCGTCAGCGTGTCCATGCCGGCGAACCGGCGCATGAAGTCGCGGTAGGAGCGGGCGCCCGCGAGCGCGATGGCCCGCGCCTTCTTCTTCCCGAGGCCGTTGCCGCGAGCGGCGACGACGAGGCTGGCGATGAGCCGCTTCACGTCCCACTCGAACGGCCCCGGCAGCGTCTCGTCGAAGTCGTTGACGTCGAAGACCAGCGAGCGCTCCGGCGAGCCGTACAGGCCGAAGTTGAGGAGGTGGGCGTCGCCGCACAGCTGCACCTCGAGGCCGGTGCTCCGGCCCGCGGCGAGGTCGGCGGCCATGACCGCGGGCGCGCCGCGGTAGAAGCCGAACGCGTTCTGGAGCATGCGCGCGTGGCGGACGGGCAGGAGCGGCTTGAGCCGGTCGGTCTCCTGGGCGGTGATGATCGCGACCGGGTCGGCGCGGTCCGGCTTGGGCTCCCACACGCCGAGCGCCTCGAGGGGCACCGCAGCCCGCTGCGCCTTGCCCGCGGCCTCGCGCTCCTCGAGGGAGAGATGCTTCTGGAACGGGAGCGGCGTGCGCGACGCGGCGGCGACGGGCCGGGCGGCGGCGCTTCGCTTCGCCGGCGCCGCGGTCTTCTTCGCCGGCTTCGACGGAAGGCCCAGCGCCTGCGCCGCCCAGTCGTCCGCCGTCTGGGCGCGCCTTTCAACGGCCGCCCTCGCGGACGGCGACAGCGGCGCCGGCTTCCCGGCGGCCGGCTTCGTGGTCCGCTTCTTCGCCGCCGGCTTGGTCGCCGGCCTGCTCGCCGGCTTCTTCGCGGCTGGAGTCTTCTCGCTGCGCCGGGTCGCCATCATCGCCTCCTGGGAGTCACGCCTCTGAGTGCCGGACGGTCCGGCGCGTTCTTGCGGGCCTCATACCCGCGCCGCCGGGGAGCCAGTCGCTCCGTCGTCACGCAGGTTCCGTGCCGCCGCGCGGGGGGGAGTATGGTCTCGAGGGCCCCAGGGGTGGGATGATTGCGGCCCAGGACGAAGCGGAAGGACGAAGATGGTCAAGTCGGGCAAGGGTGCGCGGATCGGCGTGGTCTCGGACACGCATGGCTACCTCGACCCGCAGGTCCTCGAGGAGTTCGCCGGCGTCGACCACATCATCCACGCCGGCGACATCATGGACGCCGCCACCCTCGAGGCGCTCGGGAAGATCGCTCCCGTCACCGCCGTGGCCGGCAACATGGACGACGGCAAGCTGGGCAAGCTGCCGCGCGAGGTCACCGGCAAGGTAGGGGGCGTTCGCTTCCTCGTCGGCCACAAGCGCAAGCGCCTCATGAAGCGTCTCTCGCTGGGCAAGGTCGAAGGCCTGGGCAAGCACGACTCGCCGGACCTCGTGGTCTGCGGTCACGACCACCTGCCCGCGGTGGAGTGGGTGGACGGCACCCTGTTCCTCAACCCGGGGTCGGCGAGCGCGCCACACTACGAGGACGACGATCCCACCATCGCCATCGTCGAGTCGGGCCCGTTCGGGCTCGGCGTGCGCTTCGTGCGCATCCCGCGGCGCGAGGACGACGAGAGCTGAGGCGGGCGTGAAGGCGCACACCGTCTACAGGACCTTCCGCGTCCCCGAGCGGCGCGGCGTTCGTGCGCATCACCGAGGACGTCCAGGACGCCGTGGACGAGAGCGGCATCCGCGAGGGCATGGTCCTTGTCGCCGCCATGCACATCACCGCCGGCGTGTGGATCAACGACGACGAGCCGGGCCTCCAGGCCGACGCGCTCGAGTGGCTGGACAAGCTGGCGCCGCCGTCCTGGCAGCCGCCGGCCAACGACGTGGCCCGGCAGCTGCTCCCGGACGGCGGCGACTACCGCCACCACCGCGGCGGCGAGGACAACGGCGACGCCCACCTCAAGAACCTGCTCGTCCACCACCAGGTGATCGTGCCGGTCACGGACGGGCGGCTGGACCTCGGTCCGTGGCAGGCCGTCTTCTACTGCGAGTTCGACGGCCGCCGCAGCAAGCGGCTCATCATCAAGGTGCTCGGGGAGTAGACTTCCGGGCGAGTGGCCCTCGCGGCCAGACGACAGGGGGAGGCTCACATGAGCGACTACGACAACGATCCCGGGCGCCCGCGTCCGGAGGTCGTGAACGAGACGGTGGTCGTCGTCGGCGATCCGCGGCAGGTGGCGGGCAAGGCCTGGGGCCTCGTGCTGGCCGTCGGCATCGTCGCCGTCGTCTTCGGCATCATCGTCCTCGCCAACATCTGGGGCAGCGTGCACCTGGTGGCGATCTTCGCCGGTCTGTTCCTGCTGTTCGCCGGCATCCTGCAGTTCTTCGTCGGCGGCGGGACGAAGACGGGACGCATCGTCGCCGGCATCATCGCCATCATCGCCGGCGTCGCGCTCATCGCGTGGCCGGAGGCGTCGGTCAAGACCGTCGCCGTCATCGTCGGCCTCTCGTTCCTGATCTGGGGCATCGCCGTCGCCGTGGCTGCCATCGCCTCGCGCGGCGAGGGCTACGGCGTCGTCGTCGGCTTCGGCTTCATCCTCGCGATCGTCGGGCTGGTCTTCATCATCTGGCCCGGCCCGACGGTGACGCTGCTCATGATCCTCGTCGGCCTGGCGGCGCTGCTCTTCGGCATCTCCGCGATCGTCCAGGCGTTCGCCCTGCGGCGAGCCTTGCACGGAGCCTGAGGCGCCGGTGGCCGCCGAGCCGGAAGACGGGCGCCGCCCGCCGTCGCCGACGATCGGGCGCATGGTCGCGTCCAGCCGCTTCTTCGTGCTGGTCGCGACGCTGAGCCTGTTCCTCGCCTTCATGGCGGTCATGGTGTCGACGATCATCACCACGGTGATCACGATCCTGCACGCCATCGGCGGCGATCTCAATCGCAGAACGAGATGATCGGCAAGCTGATCAAGCAGGCCGACTACGCGCTGCTCGCGACGGTCCTCTACGTGCTGGCGCTCGGCCTGTACAGCCTCTTCGTCGACGATCGGGTGCCGATGCCGAGCTGGCTCCGCATCCACGACCTCGGGCAGCTCAAGGAACTGCTCGCCGGGGTCGTCGTCGTCGCCATCGCCGTCATCTTCCTGGGCCAGGCGCTCACGTGGGACGGCACCACCGACCTGCTCGCGCCGGGCCTTGCGTCGGCCGCGGTCATCGCCGCCCTGGCGCTGTTCCTGTGGCAGGCGGCGCGCGAGCGGCACATGGACTCGAGGACGATCGCGACGACCGCGCCGACGCCGAGCGCCCCGACCGCGCGACGGCGGCGGGTGACGGCGGCATCACCGACGACGGCGACTGACGGCGCCGGCCGGAGCGCACGTGTCACGGGAGTCGGGCAAACGTTCCGCCCCGGCGCACTACTGTTCGGGCGCGTCGGCTCGGTGAGACGGCCGCGGCGCCGTCAGCCGGCGCCGTTCCTTTCGTCGCCCCCGCCTTCGTCCGTGCCCTGAGCGCCCTGTTGCTCCTGCTCCACTTGCTCTTCCATCCTGCGGCCGATGCGGCTGCGCTGGCCGAGGTTCTGGACGACCAGCGCGACGACGGTGATGAGGTAGAGCTGGCCGAAGATGGCCTCGAGCACGGCCGTCATGCGTCCGACGCCGGTCGCGGCGGTGAGGTCTCCGTACCCGGTGGTCGTGATCGTGACGAAGCTGAAGTACAGGTAGTCGATCGCCGGCGTGTCCTTGGGGGCCATCGTCAGCTGGGCGAAGAACTGCTCGCCGCCGATGAGCGCGATGAGGCCGTAGGTGGTGGCGAAGAACATCGCGATCAGCAGGTAGACGCAGACGGCGCCGTAGAACGTGTTGAGGCTGATGACGGGGTGCTCCACCAGCCGCTTGAGGATCGCCACCGGCGCGACGACGACGAGCAGGATGGTGAGGATCTTGCTGACGATCGTCGCGGTCTCGTCGTTGCCGACCAGGACCAGGATGATGGCGACGAGCGTCGCCAGCGGGATGAGGGCGAGGGCGATGCGCAGGATGCGACGCTTGACCTGCGCGGCGCGCAGGGCGAGCCAGGTGGTCGCGGCGAAGATGATCATCGACGCGATGCGGCCGGGGTTGCCGTCGCCCGCGGCGGCGATGACGAAGAAGCTGACGATCAGCAGCAGCAGGACCAGGCCGAAGCTGTCCGCGAAGCGCGGCGACTCCGCGAGCAGGCGTCGCCGCCTGGCGGGCTCCGGGGCGCCGGGTGTGCGGTCTGCGGGTCCATCGTCAGGCCGAACTGTATCCCACAGTGGGGCCGCCCGAAACGGGCACGCGGGCAGCGCGACCGGCGGAGTCGGGTACTGCGGTCGTCATCGTACGGGCTTCGCCGGCCTGCAGGTGCCCGCGGGGGCGGGGCGAAACCCTTCCTGTACACTCGCTGAGAGGTCCCTGAGCACATGCAGAACGGCGACTACACGACGTACACGTCGCGTCCCGACCGCGACCGGCGCCGCCGCAGGCAGCGCGGGCGGCGCCGTCTTCTGCTGGTCGTCGTCGTGCTGCTGGTGGCGGCCGTCGCCGCCGTCGTCGTCGCTCCGCGGGCAGCGGCTGCGAAGGCGCGGCCAAGCCCGGCGACCAGGCAGCGGCGCCGCGGCGAGCCGCGAGCCCCAAGCCGACCCCGCCGCCCAAGGTGTGGGTCGCGAGCACGAGCGACCCCGTGCGCGTCTGGGTCGGCGGCGACTCCATGGGCGGCGAGCTCGGCTGGGCGCTCGAGCCCGTCCTGCAGGACTCCAAGGTGTTCAAGCCCACCACCTTCTACAAGGAGTCCTCCGGCATCTGCCGCTACGACTTCTTCGACTGGCAGAAGCAGATCGAGACGGTCATGCAGACCGCCAAGCCGCAGGCGGCGGTCATCATGATGGGCACCAACGACACCCAGTCCGTATCCCGGGACGGCGGCGGGTGGATCCCCTACGGCGAGATGGAGTGGAAGCAGGCCTACGAGAAGCGCGTGGGCGACATCATCGACACCATGCTCAAGGGCGGCGCGAAGCGCGTCTACTGGGTCGGCATGCCGATCATGGGCGAGGGCTGGCGCAACTCGCGCATGCGGCTCATCAACAAGATCTTCCAGAAGCAGGCCGAGAAGCGACCGGGCGCCGAGTACGTCGACATCTGGGACCTCTACACCACCTCCGACGGCTCCTTCGACCCGTCGCTGCGGCTCTCCGACCAGGTGCACTTCACCGGGGACGGCCAGGCGCTGCTGGCGGACACGGTCTACAAGGCCATCAAGGCCGACTGGCTGCCGCCGGGGTCGGAGGCGCCGAGCGAGTCGCCTTCGGCGAGCCCCTCGGCGTCCGCGTCAGCGCCCTCGACGCGCCGTCGAGCCTGCGACAGGCCGCCGCTCGACGCCCGGCGTGCCCTTGCCGCTCAGCCGCGTCAGCGCCGCTCGGGCGCCGATGTGTCTGAGCGGCCGACACGACGGATAATGGGAGTGTGATGATCCTTCTCTTCGCCGCCATCCCCGGGCACGTGCTCGACGACGCCAAGCGCCCGCTGTTCGTGCTGCTGGTCGGCTTCATCCTCACGTTCCTCGTCGCCCGGCTCAACACCCGTCTCACCCGGGCGCACGGCCGTTCGCGCCTGCGCCTCCCCAACGTGGTCACCCCGGGCGGGCTGCACATCCACCACGCGGTGTTCGGCATCATCGGGATGGTGGTCGCCGGGATCCTCGAGTTCGCAGCCCAGCCGGGGAGTCCGTGGCTCGAGATGCTCGCGTTCATCTTCGGCTGCGGCGCCGCCCTGACGCTCGACGAGTTCGCCCTCGTCCTCCACCTGGAGGACGTGTACTGGACGGGCGAGGGCCGCAAGAGCATCGACGCGGTGATCCTCGGCGTCACCTTCATCACCCTGCTGCTGACCGGGCTGCTGCCGCGGACGTTCAACGAGCTGGGCGACTACATCACGGTCTCGCGCTGGGTCCTCTCCGCGCTCATCCTGAGCGGCACGATCTTCGTCGTCGTCTGCTACCTCAAGGGCAAGCTCTTCGTCGGCACCGTCGGGATCTTCGTGCCGCCGGTGGCGCTCGTCGGGGCGCTCCGCCTGGCCAAGCCGAGGTCGCCCTGGGCGCGCTGGCAGGTACGCGGACGAGCCCCGCCAAGATCGAGCGCGCCGAGCGCCGCGACGAGGGCTTCCACCAGAAGTGGGAGCGGCGCAAGCACCGTCTCTGGGACCTGATCGGCGGCAAGCCGCACCTGCCGCTGCCGCATCGCGACGGCCACCGCGACGGGCACCGCGAACGCCACCGCGACCGCCACGACCGCGGACCGCGGAGCGGCGGGTCGTCGCGCGAGTCGCAGGTCTAGCGGCAGGGCGCGGCGCTCTCGCGTCGGGCGGCTCTTCGCGTTAGGCGCTCCCCTGCTCGCGGTACCACGAGGGCATGGCCGAATCACTGGGCAGCGCGCCGCCCCGGGGGCGGCACCCGATGCTCGACGAAGCGCTCGAGCTCGTCGACGCGGCGCGCGCCGACGGCGTGGAGGTCCGCCTCGTCGGCGGCCTCGCCGTGCTCGCGCTGTGCGCCGACACGGCTTCATGCCGGCGTCACCACCGCGACCTCGACCTCGTCGCGCCGCGCCGTGGGGCCAAGCGCCTGCTCGCGACGTTCGCGCGGCTGGGCTACGAAGAGAACCGCCACGTGCGCCTCGCCAGCGCAGGCGCGCTGCTGCAGGCGTACCGGCCCTGCGCGCACCGTGGTCCTGCCGGGGCCGTCCACGCGGACGACCGCGTCGACGTGTACCTGGACGCCTTCCGCCAGCACCACACCCTGCCGCTGCGCCCGCGCCTGGGACGCGAGCCCTACACCGTGCCGCCGTCGGACGTGCTGCTGGCCAAGCTGCTGCGCACGCGCATGAGCGAGGCCGACGTCCGGGACGTCGCCACGCTGCTCAGGGACGTCGAGGTGCGAGACGACGAGGTGCGGGGAGTCATCGGGCGGCGGTACCTGGCGCGCGTCTGCGCGCGAGACTGGGGGCTGTACCACGACGTCACGGGCAACCTCGCGCGCGTCGCCGCGGAGGTCGACGGGCTCGGCCTCGGGGACGAGGCGGCCGCGTGCGTCCGCGCCGCGGCCGCGGACATCGGCGCGGCGCTGGCGGCGGCGCGCAAGGGTCCGCGCTGGCGGCTGCGCGCGCGGATCGGCGAGCGCCTGCCGTGGTACGACGCCGTGGACGAGAACGACGGACAGCGGATCGGGCTGCGCGAAGGCCCGGGCCCCAGGGAGGCGCGGCTGCCTTCGGCGACCGCGCCTGACGCGCCCGGCCCGGCGCCTCAGTCCGCCGCCGGTGGCTCTCCCGCGGCGCTCTCGTCGAGCTCGCGCGGCACGCCGACGGCGTAGGCGCCGAGCGCGAGCTCGTACACGGCCAGCACCAGGACGACCACGAGCACAGCGGTGAGCGAGCCGGTCACGAAGAGCAGCACGACGACCGCCACGGCGATGCCGGCGATGCGCAGCAGGTCGATGTGGGTCGCCATCCAGCGGCCGGCGCTGGTGTCCGGAGTGGAGAGGTCCGAGGCGACGCCGAAGAGCTGGGCCACGCCACGCCCGATCGCCTCCAGCCACGACGGTCGGCCGGCGAGCACGGCGGCCACGGCGACGATCGCGCCGGCCACGGCCACCCAGACGAAGAACCCGGTGAGGCTCTCGACGGCGGAACTCAGGACTGCACGCGCCACGGCCGCCCCGCCCTGCGTCTTGACGGCGTCGACCACGACCTTCTCGAGCTGTGCCTCGATCACCCGCGCCGCGACGAACGCGAACAGCGAGCCCAGGCCGAGCCAGAGGGCCGTGCGCCAGCGGTGCACCGACACGAGCAGCGCGGCGGCGACGAGGACGGCGGCCAGGACGATCACCAGGACCACGAGGTCGTTGAACAGCTTGAGCGCCTGCTTGGCCTCGTGCCCCTGGCTGCCGCGGAGCAGGGTGATGGCGCCGAAATCCGCCGGCAGCTCGCGCCCAAGGGCGTCCTGCAGCTGGATCCTGATCTCGCCGGGCGCGGTGGCCGGGTCGATCCTGGGCAGCGTCACGTCGCGGCCGAGCAGTTGCGGGATCCTCGTCCTCGAGCCGCTGCAAGGCCACGGCGACCAGGGGCAGCAGGTTGAGCTGCACGTCGTTGCGTGCCCACGGTGACAGGACCGTTCTCGTCCCGCAGTGCGGTGATGAGCTGCTTGTGGGCGAAGCGGTTGCTGTCCACCCAGAGGCGCTGGGCGAGCTCGGTGCCGAGGAACCGGTCGATCTCGTCGACCAGGAAGCGTTGCAGCGAGCGGGTGAGCGCCGGGGCGAGGACCTTGGCGTCGGACGGCAGGGCCTCCTCGATGCGCGCGTTCAGGTCGGCGGCCTGGACAGCCTTGGCGGCCACGTACTCGCTCACGGCCTCGCGGACCGCCGGGTCCTCGGCCACGGGCGCGACCACGCGGACGTAGGCGTCGGTGTCGAAGACGATGCTGTGGGACCAGAGGGCGACGGCGCTGACCATGATGGCGAGCACCGCCGCGACGACGAGGAAGACGGCGATGCCGGTGCGCAGGCGCGGAGCGCGCGGCGAGGCCGGTTCGCGTCCCGCCGCCGGCGGGACCCCGGAGCCGGCGAACCGGGCGGCCGGTGGCTCGTGGGGCCCGGTCATGCGCCGCGCATGCCCTCGGCGACGGCGGCCCCGAGCCGCCGCGCGCCCTCGGCGAGGCTCGCCTCGTCGTAGAGGCTGAAGGCAGAGCCGCAGACCGCGGTCTTCTCCATCGGTGCGGAACCGGTGTCCGGGGGCGAACCCGACGGCGTGGCGCTCGGCCACCGGCAGCAGGCCGGAGGCCGTCAGACCCGGTGGCAGGGTGACCCAGAGAAAGAACCCGCCGGCCGTCAGGGCGAACTCGCAGCCGGCCGGCAGGTGCTCGCGGAGCGCGGCCGCCAGCGCGTCGCGGCGCGAGGCGTAGGCGAGGCGCAGCATGGTCGACGTGGGCGCCGTAGGCGCCGGCCGCGAGCAGTGCCGCCACCAGGTGCGCCGAGAACTGGCTCACGCAGCCGCCGCTCTCGAGCACGCCGTCGGCCGACAGCCGCTCGCGGAGGGCGGGCGGCGCGTCGATCCAGCCCAGTCTGAGCCCCGGCGCCAGCGACTTGGAGAAGGAGCCCAGCCGGACGACGGGCGCCGCCGGGTCCAGCGCGCGCAGCGACGGCGGCGCCTCGCCCGCGTAGGCGAGCTCGCGGTACACGTCGTCCTCGACGAGCACGAGGTCCTCGCGCCGCGCCAGCTCGAGCAGGCGCAGGCGGCGCGGCGCGGACAGACTCACGCCGGCCGGGTTGTGGTAGGTCGGGATGGTGTAGAGCAGGCGCGGGCGCCGTCCCGACGCCCGGACCTCGCGGACGGCCGCGTCCAGCGCGTCCACGTCGAGACCCTCCGCGTCCAGCGGCACGCCGACGACGTCCACCGGGTGGTCGGCGATGATGCCCAGCGCCAGGTTGTAGGTAGGGCACTCGACGAAGACCACGTCGCCGGGGTCGGTGAGCAAGGTCATGACCTGGCCGAGGGCCTGCGAGTTGCCGCCGCTCACCAGCACGTCGTCCGGCGGAGAGCGCGAGGCCCTCGCGTGCGGCGGCGCGCTCGGCGATGGCCGCGCGGAGCGCCTCCGGTCCGGGGTTGGAGCCGTAGGCGAGCGCCGCGGCGCCTCCGGCGCCGAGCGCCCTCGCCGCGGCCTCGCGGACGAGCCCGACCGGCAGCAGCGCGGGGTCGGGCTCCCCGAAGGCGAACTCGACGAAGCCCTCGCGCAGCGTGTTCTGGGTGAAGACCGGAGGAGCGCTCACGGCGACATGATACGCGATGTCGCCTCGCGCGCGTGCGTCGTCACGCGCGCCGGGCACGAACCCCGGCTGGCGGGTGGTCGTCCCTTTCCCTAGACTGGGGGACCGGACGCCGCATGCTGTTCCCAACCATCACATTCGCCGTCTTCTTCCTGCTCGTCTTCGTCGGCAACTGGCTGCTCATGCCCAGACAGCAGGCTCTGGAAGCCGTTCATGCTGCGTCGTCAGCCTGCGTGTTCTACGGCTGGTGGGACTGGCGCTTCGTCCTGCTGCTGGCGCTCAGCGCCGTGGCCAACCAGTTCTTCGCCCTCTGGATCGCCGGGCATGCGGCCCGGCGCCGCCGGCCGCAAGTGGGCCGCTGGCCGCGGCCGTCGCCGCCAACCTCGGCGTGCTCGGCTGGTTCAAGTACTACGGCTTCTTCGTCACCTCCGTGGTCAACTTCCTCGGCGCGCTCCACCTGAACGCCGACCTGCCGCTGCTGCGCATCGTCCTGCCGCTCGGCATCTCGTTCCTCACGTTCCGCGTCCTGAGCTACGTCATCGACGTCTACCGCGGCACGCTGCGGCCGGCGTCGCTGCTCGACTTCTCGGTGTACGTCGCCTTCTTCCCGTACCTGGCCGCCGGCCCGATCGCCCGCGCGTCCGAGTTCCTGCCGCAGCTGAACGGCCCGCGCGATCCGCGCAACGTGGACACCGCGCGGGCCTTCTTCCTCATCTTCGGCGGCCTGATCAAGAAGATGCTGATCGCCGACTACCTCGCGACCCACATCGTCAACGGCGTGTTCACGACGCCGGGGCAGTACTCGTCGCTCGAGGTGCTGCTCGGCATCATCGGCTACGCGGTGCAGATCTACTGCGACTTCAGCGCCTACGCCGACATCGCCATCGGCATCTCGCTGCTGCTCGGGTTCGAGCTGCCGGACAACTTCGACGCGCCGTACACGGCGCGCTCGGTCCAGGACTTCTGGCGCCGCTGGCACATGACGCTCTCGCGCTGGCTGCGCGACTACCTGTACATCCCGCTCGGCGGCAACCGCAAGGGCCGCAGCGCGCACCTACGTGAACCTGATGCTCACCATGGTGCTCGGCGGGCTCTGGCACGGCGCCGGCTGGACGTTCATCTTCTGGGGCTTCCTCTACGGCGGCGCCCTGATCGTCGAGCACGCGCGCGTCGACCGCCGCAAGGAGCGCGCGCTGGTCGTGCAGCGCCAGCGCCTGGAGCTGGCGGCGGCCTTCGACGGCCTCGGCGGATGCCGGCGCCGCTCGCCGGAGGGCCGCGGCGCGGCCCCGGCCGCCGCCGCGCCGCCGCTCGAGTACGACCGGCAGCCGTGGCACGGCGTCTGTGCTGGCCGCGGATCGGCGTCTTCGCCTTCGTCACCTTCGCCTGGATCTTCTTCCGCTCCGACTCGCTTCGGGGCGGCGCTCGAGCGTCATCGCCCGGCTGTTCCAGAGCTGGGGCACGATCGGCGCCGCCGTCACCCCGGGCGTGTTCCTCGCCATCGCCGTCGGCATCGGCGTGCAGTACGTGCCGCGCTCGCTGTGGCAGCGCGGTGAGGCCGGCCTCTCGGTCCTGAACCCGGTGCTGCAGGGCGTCGATGCTCGCCGTCGGCTTCATGCTGCTCGACATCCTCGGCCCGACCGGCCCGGCGACCTTCCTCTACTTCAAGTTCTGATGGCGGACGAGCGGACACCACGACGACTCCCAGCGGCCGCCGGCCGGCGACAGCGGCCGCCGGCGGACGGGCGCCGCAGCGCCGGGCTGCCGTTCGGCCGCCGGCGCCGCACCGCCGCCAGCGCGCTGGTGGCGATGCTCGTCGCGCTGGCCCTCGGCGCCCTCTTCAACGCGCCGGCGATGAAGAAGACCGCGCTCGAGCAGCCGTTCGGCGCCGAGCGCACGCTTCCGCCTCGCGCTCGTCGACCCGCTGGCCACGCGTGAGCCACTGGCTGTTCCTCGACCGGCCGGCCAAGCTACACGGCGGTCGCCCTCGGCAGGCCCGACCCGGGTCCCGCCGGGGACGCAGGCGGTCGTGGTCGTCGTGCCGACGCCCGACGCCGACCAAGGGCGGCAAGCCGGACAAGGACGGGAAGCCGAAGAAGCCGCTGCAGGAGCGGCCGCTGCCCAAGCCGTTCAAGGGCCACCCGATGCACCTCTACATCGCCGGCGACTCCATGATGGGCCTGCCCGGGATGGCGCTCATCAACCTCTCCAACAAGACCAAGCTGATCAAGCCGCATGCTCGACTACCGCATCTCGACCGGCCTCGTGCGGCCCGACTTCTTCAACTGGCCGGCTCAGCTGCAGTCGCAGGTCAAGGCGTTCGATCCCGGCGCCGTGGCCGTGATGTTCGGCGCCAACGACAACCAGCCGGTCCAGACGCGCGTCGGGCGAGATCTACCAGTTCGGCAGCGACGGCTGGAAGAAGGAGTACCGCAAGCGCGTCCAGGACGTCGTCGGCCTCCTGTTCCAGGGCGGCGTGCGCCGCGTCTACTGGATCGGCCAGCCGGTCATGCCGTCGGCGTCGTTCAACGGCCAGGTCAAGCTGATGAACGAGATCTACGCGAGCGTGGCGGAGAAGACGTTCGGCGTGCACTACATCGACGCCTACAAGCTGTTCACGAACGGCAGCGGCCAGTACTCGCAGTACCTGCCCGACGCGCGACGGCGAGATGCAGCAGGTGCGCGAGCAGGACGGCGAGCACCTCACCTACGCCGGCGGCCTGCGCGTCGCGCAGGCGGTGCTGGACGCGATCAAGAAGGAGTGGTTCCCCAAGAAGGGGGAGGCCGGGCCGCCGCCCGAGCCCGGCCCGTCGCAGACGCCGGCCCCCTGACGCCGGCGGCCGCGCGCCGCGTCGCGTAGACGAAAGGCCTGCTCGCGGGCGCTTCGCCGCCCGCCGCCGCTGGTGTAGCATCCGCCCATCAGGCGGGGCCGTCCGGCGGTCACCGCGTACCGGGCGACCTTACAGGCGGCAGCGTGCTCTTCCCGACGATCACGTTCGCGATCTTCTTCCTCGTCGTGTACGTGCTCAACTGGCTGCTCATGCCGCGGCTGCGTCTGTGGAAGTGGTTCATCATCGGCGCCAGCTACGTGTTCTACGGCTGGTGGGACTGGCGCCTCGTCTTCCTGCTCATCGCCGCCACGCTGGTGAACCAGGCGCTCGGCGTCCAGGTGCACCGGGCGCTCGGGCGGCGCGGCCGGCGGGCCGCCGCCCGCCGCTGGGTCATCCTCGCCGTCGCCGCCAACCTGGTCACCCTGGGCGTCTTCAAGTACTTCGACTTCTTCGCCGTGAACCTCAACGACGTGCTCGGCGTGTTCCGCCTCGGCGCGCCGCTGCCGCTGCTGCACATCATCCTGCCGGTCGGCATCTCGTTCCTCGTGTTCCGCATGCTGACCTACGTCGTCGACATCTACCGCGGCCAGCTCGCGCCGGCCCCGGCGCTCGACTTCGCCGTGTACGTGGCGTTCTTCCCGTACCTGCTGGCCGGGCCCATCGCCCGCGCCCGCGAGTTCCTGCCGCAGCTCACCTCGCCGCGGAACCCGCACGCGGTGGACTCCTCGCGCGCGTTCGTGCTCATCCTCGGCGGCCTCGCCAAGAAGCTGCTGATCGCCGACTACCTGTCGACGCACATCGTGAACGGCCTCTTCGCCTCGCCGCAGACGTACTCGTCGTGGGAGACGCTGTGGGGCATCATCGCCTACTCGGTACAGATCTACTGCGACTTCAGCGCCTACGCCGACATCGCCATCGGCATCTCGCTGCTGCTCGGGTTCGAGCTGCCGGCCAACTTCGACGCGCCGTACACCGCGCGCTCCATCCAGGACTTCTGGCGCCGCTGGCACATCACGCTCTCCAGCTGGCTGCGCGACTACCTCTACATCCCTCTCGGCGGCAACCGCAAAGGCCGGGGCAGGACCTACGCCAATCTGGTGATCACCTTCCTGCTCGGCGGCCTGTGGCACGGCGCGGGGTGGACGTTCGTGTTCTGGGGGCTCATGCACGGCACGGGTCTCGCCGTCGAACGGGCGCGGATGGACGTGCGTCACACGAGGGGCCTGCCCGAGCCGGGCGCGACCGCCGGGCCGCGGATGCTGCAGCGGCTCTGGGTGTTCGTGTTCGTCAGCGTGGCGTGGGTGTTCTTCCGCGCCGAATCCATGGGCAACGCGTTCGCCGTGCTCTGGCGCCTGTTCGCCGGGCTCGGGTCGTTCGGCACGGCGGTCACGTTCCCGGTGGTGGGGCTCGCGGTGCTGGGCATCGCCATCCAGTACGTGCCCCGGCGGACGCATGGAAGGGCTCGAGGCCGGCCTCAGCCGGATCGGCTGGGTGGGCCAGGGGCTGGTGCTGGCGCTGGCCCTGTTCCTGATCGACGTGCTGGGCCCGGCCGGGCCGGCCGAGTTCCTGTACTTCAAGTTCTGAGCGGACGGCCGACGGACTGACCGAGACGATGACGGACGACAGACCATACGAGGGCGAGTACCCGGGCCAGGAGCGGTTCCCGTGGGACGACGGCGCCGCAGGCTCCGGCGGTGCGCCCGGGGCGCCGGGAGCAGGCCCCGGCGACGACCGGGCGGCGTCCGGCGCCGGGGGCGGGGCGGACGACGACCTCTTCGTCTGGAACGACCTGCGGCCGCCCGACAGCGGGCGCGACGAGCGCCGGCGCTCGCCGGCGGAGCCCGTGCCCGGCGACTGGCGCGTGTCCGAGTTCGCGGCCGGCGGCCGGTCCCCGCGCGACGCCGGCGACCGGCAGGACGACCCGCCCCGCGCCGGCGGCCCGTCGCGCCGCTCGCGCGACGACTGGCGCGCGCCCGAGTACCCCACCGGCTCCGCCCGCGCCCGCTACCAGCCGGCCGACGGGTACGAGGCCTCGGAGGAGTGGGAGGAGTGGCTCGAGCCGGGGGCGCCGCGAGGGCCGGAGACCATCGGTCCGCTGCCCGAGCGGCACACGGGGCCGCGCCGGCGCCGCCTCTCGGCCGGCGCGGTGCTCCTCGCCATGCTGCTCGGCTTCTTCCTCGCCGGGCTGCTCGACGCGCGCAACATCAAGAAGGACGTCGAGGCGCGCCCCTACGGCGCGCTGCGCAGCCTGCAGCTGGCGCTGCTCGCGCCGATGACCGGGCTGAGCGGCGCTCGTCCGCGCCGACGACCTCGGCGCCGCCGTCGCCTCGGCGCTCGGCCGCGGCGAGGAGCGGCACCACACGCTCGCCGAGGTCAAGAAGACCAGAAGTCCCTCTGGCCGCGCACGATCACGGAGAAGAAGCCGCTGCGTCTGTACGTCGCCGGCGACTCCATGGACCAGGTCTTCGGCTCCTCGCTGGTCAACCTCGGCGAGGAGACCGGGCTCGTCAAGGGCAAGAACGACTACCACGTCTCCAGCGGGCTCAGCCGGCCCGGACTTCTACGACTGGCCGCAGCGTCTGGTGGACCAGATCGTGGACTTCCGGCCCGACGCGGCCGCCGTCCTCTTCGGCGCCAACGACGGCCAGGACGTCCTCTACGAGGGCAAGGTCCTCAAGGTGGGCACCAAGGCCTGGCAGGAGGTCTACGCCCGGCGCGTCGGCGAGGCGATGGACATCATGACCAGGGGCGGACGCCGCGTGTACTGGGTGGGCAATCCCATCATGCGGGACTTCGGCTACCGGCAGCGCATCGCGATGATGAACCACATCTACGAGGCGGAGGCCGGGAAGCACCCCGGCGTGACCTTCGTCAGCACCTGGCAGGCGCTGGCCAACGAGAAGGGCTCCTACGCCGAGTACCTCAAGGACGAGAACGGCGACCTGGTGCTGATGCGCGCGCCGGACGGCATCCACCTCACGCGTGCGGGCGGCGACCGCATGGCCAAGGTCGTGCTCGACGTGATCATGAAGGACTGGGGCGTGACCGGCTCGGCCTCGCCCAGTCCCGCGCCCTGACCCTCAGTCGTCCACCCAGTCGCGGGTCAGCACCAGCCAGAAGGCGAGCCCGGCGTGGTCGCGGTAGCGACGGAAGCGCCGGGCGATGGTGCGGTCGGCGACGAGCTTCCCCTCGGGCTTGCCCATGAGGCGCGCGTACTTGGGCCGCGTCCAGGAGTCGAGCACGAGGCGGGAGTGGCGGCCCAGCAGCAGCATGACGTGGGCCGCCGCATAGGGGCCGACGCCGGGCAGCTCCAGCAGGCGCCGCTCGACCTCCTCGTCCGGCAGCTCGGCGCGGCTCGCGGCGAGCAGTTCCTCGAGGTCCAGCTCGCCGCCGGCGACGCGCCGGGCGATCTCGCGCAGGTAGGCGCCGCGGTAGCCGGCGCGAGCGACGCCGGCGTAGAACTCCTCGCCCGCCGTCGGCCATGGCCGCGGGCGAGGGGAAGGATCGGCCGGCGACGCCGCCGGGCGGCGCCCCGGGGGCCGGCTCTCCGAGCCGGCCGACCAGGGCGCCGACCATCCGCTCCGTCGCCGACCAGGCGCAGTTGGTCGTGCAGACGGTCTTGACCACGTCCTCGAAGACCGTCGGGCTGCGCAGGAGCCGGCCGGCGCCGCGCGCCGCCCAGGCGAGCTCCGGGTCGTCAGCGACCACGGCGTAGAAGCCGCTCAGGTCGTCGTCCAGGCAGAGCATGCGGCGCACCGCCGCCGTCAGGGCCGCCGCGACCGGCGGCGCCGGCGGCGGCCCCGCGTCGGTGACGTCGACGGCGACGGCCGGCACGGCGGCCGCGGAGCGGGCGGAGACGTCCGCCGCGGCGGCTTCCGACAGCCGCACGGTCCGCGGTCCCTCCGGCGAAGCCAGCGTGACCGTGGCGCCGCGGCCGTCGCCGTCGACCGCCATCGGCGGCAGCTCCGCCACGCCGTGCGAGCCCAGCGTGCGCCGCAGGTCCACCGGCTCGCCGCCGGCGCCGAGCAGCGCGATGAGGGCCACGCGGGTCATCGTGAGGTCCGCCCTCGGCGGCCACACGATGATTCCGCTACGCCGGTCACCGTGCGGTCGGCCTGCGGCGGCCCCCACGATGACTTACCTACGGCGGTCATCCGGCGGCGATGAGGGCGATGCCGGCCAGCGTGGCCACGGCGCCGGCGAGCTGGTGCCGGGCGATGCGTTCGCGCAGCACCCCGAACGCCAGCAGCACGGTCACGACCGGGTAGAGCGAGCCGAGCACGGCGACGAGGCTCAGGTAGCCCTCGGTGGTCGCCAGCGCGAACAGGCCGTTCGCGCCGGTGTCGAGGATGCCGACGGCGACGATGAACGGCACCGCCGAGCGCTCCACCTTGACGCGCGGCCGCAGGACGAAGAACAGGACCGCGAACAGGACGACGGAGGAGATCCGGCCGCCGAGCATGGCCCACAGCGGGTCGTAGCGGGAGGTGGCGTCGTAGCCGACGAGGACGAGGCCCATGCAGACGGCCGCCGTCAGGGCGAGCGCGATGGCGCGCCGCTGGTCGCGCCGCCCCGGGCGAGCGGCCTCGGCGCGGGAGCGCATCGCCGCCTCGCCGGCCTCGCCGGAGGCGCGCCCGGAGGCGAAGAGCGCCGCGGCGCCGGCCGGCTCCACCGCCGGCTCGCCGGGGAGCGCCGCGGCCCCGATGGTCTCGCCGCGGCGCGCCGGCTCGATGGCCACGAGGATCACGCCCACGGCCGCCAGGACGACGCCGGCGAGCTGGGCCACGGCCGGCCGCTCGCCGGCGGCGATCCCGACGGCGAAGGGGATGAGCGCGTTGGTGGCGCTGATCGGCGCGACGATGCTCATGGTGCCGATGGCGAGCGCCTTGTAGAAGCAGGAGATGGCGACCACGCTGGCGAGCCCGCCCAGCAGGACCGGCCACACCGCGTGGAGGCCCGGCCAGCCGTGGCCGGTCCCCAGGGTCACCAGCGCCGCTCCCGCGAGCCCCACGGCCTGGCTGCCGATGATGACCGCCCAGAGGCTGGCGCGCCGGGTGCTGAAGCCGCCGAGGAAGTCGCCGGAGCCCCAGCAGACGGACGCGGCGAGGGCGAGGGCGATGCCGAGCATGTCCAGAGGCTATCACGGCGCGGTGATACGCTTGGACGGACGCCGCCCGGCGCCTCAGGAGACACGCCGTGACCGGACCCATCGACATCCCAGAGAGCGACGAGGCCCTGCTCGCCGAGTGCGACGTGCAGACCTTTCGCGCCGGCGGTCCGGGCGGGCAGCACCAGAACGTCACCGACAGCGCCGTGCGTCTGGTGCACCGGTCCACCGGCCTCACCGTGACCAGCAGGGCGCAGCGCAGCCAGTACCTCAACAAGATGGACGCGCTGCGCCGCCTGCGGCTCAAGCTGCGGCGGCTCAACGAGCCGCCGCCTCCGCCGCGCCGCCCCACGCGGCCCTCCCGGGCCGCCAAGGAGCGGCGCCTCGCCCAGAAGTCGCGGCGGGCGGCCGACAAACGCCTTCGCCGCCCGCCCTCCGGCGACGGATTGAGCGGCTGGCCATGTAGAGTACCGCCCATGGCCGTCATCATCGGGATCCTGCTCGTGGCCTTCGTCGCCGGCGTGTTCGGCAGCATGCTGGGCGTAGGCGGCGGCATCATCATGGTCCCCGTCCTCAGCCTCGCCTTCGGCGTGCCGATCAAGACGGCCATCGCGACCAGCATCATCTGCGTGATCGCCACGTCCTCCATGGCCCAGACCACGTTCGCGGCGCGCGGCATGACCAACATGCGCCTCGGCATGTTCCTCGAGGTCGCCACCACCGTCGGCGCGCTCGCGGGAGGCATCACGGCCGTGCTCGTCGACGGCCGCATCCTGCAGGTGAGTTTCGCCGTCCTGCTGTTCTACGTCGCCTGGCAGATGGGCCGGCGCCGCGGGGACGTCGCGCCGGTGGAGGGTCCGGTCATGCCGTCGAGCTACTACGACCCGGCGGCGGGCCGGCAGGTCAGCTACGGGGTGCACGGCCTCGGGATCGGCTTCGGGCTCTCGTTCGTCGCCGGCAACGTGTCCGGCCTGCTGGGCGTGGGCGGCGGCGCCTTCAAGGTGCCGATCATGAACCTGCTGATGGGCGTGCCGCTCAAGGCCACCATCGCCACCAGCAACCTCATGATCGGCGTGACCGCGGCCACCAGCGCGGCCATCTTCTACGGCCGCGGCTACGTGGATCCGCACTGGGCCGTGCCGGCCGCGCTCGGCATCCTCGTCGGCGCCAGGCTCGGGCCGCGGCTGGCGATCCACCTGCCGGCGAAGGTCCTCGTGATCGTCTTCGAAGTCGTCCTGGGGGTCTTCGGCGTGCTCATGCTGCTCAGGGCGCTGGGGGTGGGCGTGTGAACGGCGGAGCCCGGGCACACGATGGATCCCATCGAGCGCATGGTGAGCCGCATCCTCGGCATCGGCATCGCGGTCTCCGTCGCGCTTGATGCTGGCCGGTCTCGTCCTTGGCGTGATCAGCGGCGAGGGGATGCCGGACCACGTGGTCTCTCTCGCCGGCCTGCTGCCGGGGCTCGCGGACGCGGATCCCGCGGCGTATCTCTCACTTGGCCTGCTGGCGCTGGTCGCCACGCCGTTCGTGCGCGTGGGCGGGTCCATCGTCGCGTTCGCTCGGGAGCGGGACCGCCGCTACGTGCTGGTGACGGCGGTCGTGCTCGCGGTGATGTGCCTGGGCGTCGTGCTGGGCAAGGTCTGACGGGGACCGCGGCGGTCGGCGGGACCGCGACCGACGCGCGGCGCGCCCGAGCTAGAGAGTGCAGACGGGCGCCGCGTCCAGTCCCCGGACGGCCGCCGCCGCGCGGCGGCCCGAGACCATGGCCCCCTGGATCGAGGCGGTGCCGCGGTGGTCGCCGCACACGTACAGCCCGTCTTGCAGGCGCACGGGCCGCTCCGCCGGGGAGAGGGCCGCCGGGGGCTGCGCCGGCAGGGCGAAGGGGATGCGGAGGACGCGCAGGAGCCGCCAGCCCTGCACCTGCGCGCCGAACCAGCCGTCGAGCTGCTCGCGGACGGCGGCGTCGAGCGCCTCGTCCGGGAGCGGCGGGATGCCGAGCACGGTGGCCGAGACCAGCGCCGCCCCGGGCGGCGCGTAGCTCGGCGCCACGTCGCTGGGCACGCAGAGGTCGTTGACCGGCCCGCGGCCCTCGCCGTTCAGCACGAGCACCGGCTCGCCGACGGGCGAGCGCTCCGCGGCGTAGTGCAGGGTGGTCACCGCGCGGGGCGCCGGCGCCTCGACGGCGCCGGTGAGCCGGGCGGCCTCCGGCCCGTCCGCGGCGACCACGACGGCCGGCGCGGTGAGCCGCTCGCCGCCGGCGAGGACGACCTCGCCCGGCGCCGCCGACTCCACCGTGGCGCCGTAGCGCACGGCCGCCTCGGGCAGGCCTTCCGCGAGCTGGCGCGGGATCGCCTGCATGCCGGCGGCCGGCAGCGCGGCCTCGCCCTCCGAGAACAGCTTGAAGACGAAGGCGAACAGGCGGCTCGAGGTCTCGAGCGAGGGGTCGAGGAAGATGCCGCCCAGGAACGGGCGGAAGAAGCCGTCGACGAGGTCGCTCGAGAAGCCCTCGCGCCGCAGCGCCTCCGCGGTGGTGACCTGCGGCGCCGTGAGCAGCTCGTTCAGCGAGTAGCGCGACAGCCGCCGGCGCAGGCGGGCGGCCCGCAGCTTGTCCGGGACGCTGCCCGGCGCCTCACGGAGCGACTCGAGCGCCCTGAGCGGATGGCGCAGGGGATCGGCGAGCCGCGCGAACCTGCCGTCCCGGCGGATGAGCGCGCCGCTCTCGAAGGGCCTGCAGGGCGAGGCGCTCGTAGTCGAGCACGCGGCGGGCCTCAGGGTACGCGGTGAGCAGCACCTGGAAGCCGCGGTCCAGCAGGAAGCCGTCGACCTCGTCCGTGCGCACGCGCCCGCCCGGCGCGTCTGAGCGCTCGAGGACGAGCACCTCGAGCCCCGCGCCGTCCAGCTCGCGCGCGCAGCAGAGGCCGGCCAGACCGGCGCCGACGACGATGACGTCAGGCATCGTCGGCTTCGCAGCCCGTCGCGGCCGCGCCCGGCCCCGCCCGGCGCCACTCGGCGTCGGTGCCGGCGGCGCCCGGGACCAGGAGGTCCCAGTAGGTCGCGAGCCGCCGCAGGTCGTCGGCGCCCAGCCTGTCGAGGAACAGCCGCCGCACGCCGGCGAGGTGCGTGGCGCGCGCCTCCTGCAGCCGCCGCTCTCCGGCGTCGCTGAGGACGGCGAAGTAGCCGCGGCCGTCCTCGGGGCAGCGCTCACGGTCGACGAGGCCCTCGCGCTGCAGTCTGTCGACCAGCCGGGTGACGCCGCTCGGGCTGAGCAGCACGGACCGCGAGAGGTCGCTCATGCGCAGGCGCCGCTGCGGCGCATCCTCGAGCAGCAGCAGCACCTCGTAGGAGCGCAGCGGCAGGTCGTGCGCGGCGGTGAGCTCCGCGTCGAGCTCGCGGAAGAGCGAGCTCTGGACGCGGAGGAAGCCGCGCCACGCGGCCAGCTCCTGCGCGCCCAGGCGTACTCCGGTCTGTCGCTGCGTGGCCACTCGTCTCCTCGCCGCGTGGTGGTCGATGGCAGTATACCCGCGCCCGGGGGCAGCCCCGGGCACATCTTGCATTGCCCGAGACCGGTCAGTAGAGTCGAGAGCCACGAGCCGTCCCCGTCTCCGGCGGCATGGCGGCGTCGCGGGCTCCCCGTCGCGCGCCGGGACGCTCGTCGCAGACCGTCTCAATCTCGACAGTCGGACGGAGGTCCACGATGTCTGACGAGAAGCCCCAGGCCTGGCAGCGCCGCGATCACAGCCGCGACCTCACCGGTCTCGGATGGCTGGAGGCCGACGTCCTCCGTGTCGTCTGGGACAAGGGCGAGGTCACCGTGCGCGACGTCTACGAAGACCTTCGCGAGAACCGGCGCATCGCCTACACCACCGTGATGAGCGTGCTCCGCAATCTGGCCGCCAAGGGCCTGCTCGAGCAGGACAAGTCGGCGGCAGCCTACGTCTACCGCCCCAAGGTGACCGACGAGCAGGTGGCGCGAGGCATCCTCGACGCGCTCGTCGACAAGATCATGGGCGGCAACCGCGAGCCGCTGATCGCCTACCTGCAGCACCCCGAGGACGAGTCCACGCACTGACCCGGCCGGTCGGGGAGGGGTCGCCGCAGGCGCACCCCTCCCCGGACCCCGTCGCTCGTCAGAGCGGCAGCCGCGTCCCCGCTTCGCGCTCGCGGGCGCGGTCGTACAGCACCTTCGCCGTGACCATGTCGTCCACGGCGATGCCCATGTTCATCGAGAAGATGCGCTCCGCGGCGTGCTCGCGGCCCGGCTTGAGCCCCGCCGCGAGCTCGCCCAGGTCGGCGTGGATCGCCTCCGGGATGCCGCCGAAGTACACGCCGTGCGCGCGCGTGGCCAGCAGTTGCGGCACGTCGTCGGCGCAGAACTTGTCGCAGCCGCGCATGGCCGCGCCCGTCCACGCCGAGTCGTAGTCGAGTGAGACGGCGAGGGCGCCCTCCCCGAGGTCTCCTGCGTCCAGCTCGGGCGCCGGGTCCGTGACGATCGGGATCGCCGTGACCACCACGTCCGCCGGCGCGGCGGCCTCCGAGGCGCTGCCGCACACGGTGAAGCGCAGCGCCGGGAAGGCCGCGCCCATCTCCGCGATGAACGCGGCCGCGGCCGCCGGCAGCACGTCGTAGCAGCGCACGTCCGCGAGCGCCGGCAGCGTCTCCACCAGCGCGGCCAGCGACGGGCGCGCCTGGACGCCGCAGCCGACCATCGCCGCCGTCGCGCTGTCCGCCCGCGCGAGGTACTTCGCCGAGATGCCGGCGCTCGCGCCGGTGCGCATGGCGGTGATCCAGGCGCAGTCCATCACCGCCAGGGGCACGCCCGTCTCCGGGTCGTTGAGCACGAGCAGGCCGGTGATGTACGGCAGCCCCTTGGCGGGGTTGGGCGGGTAGCCGCTCACCCACTTGAGGCCCGCCACCTCGGGCTCCTGCACGTAGGCGGGCATGGCGTGGATGAAGCAGTCCGGGCGGGTGTGGATGCCCGGCTTGGGCGGCATCTCGGTCTTCCCGCGGCCCTTGGCGGCGAACCCCTGGTCCACCGCGTCCAGGATCTCGCGCATGGTGAGGCCGAGGCCCTCGACGTCGGCGCGGCTGAGGTACAGCAGGTCCACGAGGGGGCCTCCTATCTCAGTGACAGGGACGGACGGCGTTCTGCCGCAGCATACGCCCACGGCGGCCCGTTTGCGGCCGCGCGCCCGCCGTGGGTAGAGTCGGCGCGGCCGTACAGCGCGCCCGGCGCGGGCGCACGGATCGTCGACGGGAGACAGCATGCCGGAGCACGAGCTCGACCAGGTGGAGTCCGCGGTACGCGCGCTCCTCGACGACCTCGTCGCCGACGACCCCGTGCTCGGCACGGCGCTGGGGCTCGCGGCAGGCGCCGGGCGCCTGCCCTCCTGGTCGGCGGCGGCGCTGGAGCGGCGCCGCGAGCTGCTGCACCAGCACGAGCGGCGCCTCACGCCGCTGCTGCGGGCGGACGACAGCGGCGCGGCCGTCGACGCCTTCGCGGCGCTGCAGGTCGTCCGCCGCCGGCTCCGCGCGCTCGAGCTGCGCCGGACGCCGCAGCGGCATCCCGCCGCGGTGCTCGAGGTCGTCGCCGGCGTCTTCCCGCTGCTGGTCCGCGAGCTCGGTTCGCCACGCGAGCGCGTCGCGGCGCTGGAGAGCCGGCTGGCCGGCGTCCCCGGGCTTCTCGCCGACGCCACGGAGGCGCTCGAGCCCGGTCCGTCCACGGCGGCGGTGGAGAGCGGCGTCGACTACGCCGAAGGACTGCTCGACCTCGTCGGTCCGACGGCGCGCGCGTTCGCCGCTCGGCCGGCCACGACGGCGCCGTGGACAAGGCGTCGGCGGCGGCGGTCGCGGCGCTCGCCGCATACCGCGACCACCTGCGCCGCGAGCTCGCGCCCACCGCCGTCGGCGAGTGCGCCGCCGGTGAGGCAGTGCTCGCGGACATCCTGCGCTGGGAGCACGTCCTGGACGAGCCGCCCGAGGCGCTGGCCGCCTACGGCCGTGAGGTGCTGGACGAGACGCGGGCGGCCATGGAGGGCATCGCGGCGGCGGCGGGCTACGCCGACGCCGCCGCCGCCGTCGCCGCCGCGCAGGCGATCACGCCCACGGCCGCCGGCCTCGTCGACGACTACCGGCGCGCCGTCGACGAGGCGCGCGCCTTCGTGGTGGAGCACGACATCGCCGGGCTGCCCGAGGGCGAGGAGCTCGAGGTGGTCGCGACACCCGCCTTCCTGCGCAGCCTGCTGCCGTTCGCCGCCTACGACGCGCCCGGGCCGTTCGCCGAGCGCCAGCTCGGCTTCTACTACGTCACGCCGCCGCCGGAGGACCTGGACGAGGACGAGGTGCGCGCCATCCTGCGCGGGCACTCCTCCGCCTCGCTGCGCACCACGGGAGTGCACGAGGCGTACCCGGGCCACCACCTGCAGCTCGTGAGCGCCAACTCCGCGCCCACGCTCGCGCGTCGCATCGCCGGCCTGCCCGACGGGGGCAACCTGCTGGTGGAGGGCTGGGCCTTCTACTGCGAGGAGCTGATGGACCGGGAGGGGTTCCTCGACGACCCGGTCGTCCGCCTCATGCGCCTCAACGACCAGATCTGGCGCGCCTGCCGCGTCGTCATCGACGTGGAGCTTCACCTGGGCCGTATGGGCCTTGACCAGGCGGTCGACTTCCTCGCGCGCGAGGCGGCCATGAACCGCCGCGAGGCCGAGCTGGAGTGCCGGCGCTACGCGGAGGAGCCCGGCCAGGCGATGAGCTACCTCCTCGGCAAGCGCGAGGTCCTGCGCCTCGCGCGGCGGTGGGACGAGGAGCGCGGCGGTACGCTGCGCGCGTTCCACGACGAGCTGCTCTCCTGGGGTTCGCTGCCGCCGGCGGTGATCGCCTGGGGCATGGGGCTGGCGCCTCGCCCGGCCGCGGCGCGGGTCAGTTCCTGACCCGCTCGCGCTCCTCGGCGCCCCAGAGCACGACCATGTCGCGGCCGTCCGCCTTGGCCCGATAGAGCGCCTTGTCGGAGAGCTCCATGAGCTCGTCGAGCACGGTGGCGTCGCGCGGGCAGGTGGCCACGCCGACGCTGATCGTGATGTTCACCTCGGGCGGGAGCCCGAGACCCGTGTAGCGCGTGCCGCCAAGAGTGCGGCGCACGCGCTCGGCCACGAAGTACGCGTTGTCGCCCGGCGTGTTGGGCAGCAGCACGGCGAACTCCTCGCCGCCGTGGCGTGAGCAGATGTCGGGCTTGCGCAGGGCGTCCTTCATCGCCCGCGCGACCGTCTGCAGCACGCGGTCGCCGGTGGCGTGCCCGTAGGTGTCGTTGAACTCCTTGAAGTGGTCGATGTCGATCATCAGGACGCTGAGCGGCGCCTGGTGGCGCAGGCTGCGCTCGATCTCCTCGCCGGCGCGGTTCATGAAGTAGCGCCGGTTGTAGAGCCCGGTGAGGTGGTCGGTGACCACCTGGCGGCGGATGGCGTCGTACTTGTGCGCGTTGGTGAGGGCGCTCTGGATGTGGTTCTGGAGCGCGCTCCAGGATGTCGTCCGTCAGCAGCTCGGCGTAGTCGCCGCTGGTCGACGTGGCGAGCAGCGCCATGTCGCCCACGTTCTCCACCTTGACCGGGATGACCAGCTGGTGGGTCATGGTGTGCGGGAAGAGCGTGCAGACGTGGCCCTCCACGCGCGTGATCTCGCCCGACGCGATCGCCTGGCGCACGGGGCAGTCGGGCGTGTACGCGCAGCACTCGGCCGAGAGCGTGGGCGTGAGCACGCCCTGGGCGCCCTCGAGCGAGAAGGCGCGCGCCTCCGCGTCGAGCAGCAGCAGCGCGCCGAAGTCGGCGTGCAGGAACGTCCGGCTGCGCGAGAGCACGCGCTCCACGGTCTCGCGGTACGGCAGGGCGGCGTTCATCTCGCGGCCCAGCACCCCGACGTCCATGAGCTGGCGGTTGAGCGACTGCACGCGCATCAGCTCGTCCTTGATGCTCTGCGAGACCCACTCCTTGTCCTCCGACGCGGTGAACACGGCGATGAGCGTGCCGACGAGGTAGCCGAGCTCGCGGACCTCGTCCCGGTAGAAGGGGTCGTTGCGCTCGTAGTTGCCGCCGAGGCGCTTGCGCGAGCGCCGGATGAGTCCGTTGACCGGACGGTAGACCCAGAGGTCGAAGGTCACGGCGATCGCGGCGAACAGTGCGAGGAGCACCGCGGCGACCTGCCACAGCGAGCTCGCGGTCGACGACGTAGACGAGCACGACGAACGCCGCGGCGAGGGCCACGGCCACGACCGCCGTGGTCTTCAGCTCGAGGCTGATGCCTCGTTTGTATCCGAGGCTTCCGCCTCGCTTCTGCTCGGGTGACTGGCCCGTGGCTGGCCTCGATCCGGGAGCTTGTCGTGCCTACGCACGGTATCGGCAGATGCGAGGAGACCATGATAGACGCGCGGCGCGCCGGGCGGCGGTCAGCGGGTGGGTCAGCCCCTGAAGCGGTTGAGGATGCGCCGGTCGTGGCTGGGGCGGTGCATCATCCGGCGCTCGCCGATGCGGCGGTCGCGCAGGTAGTAGGGGCAGACGGCGCAGTAGCAGCTGCAGCTGAGACGGGTGTCCACGTCGGCGACGCAGATGAGCGGGGGCTGGGGGGCTGTGCCTGGATCGTTCACGTGGACATCACGTGAAGACTACGGCGCGGAGGCGCCGGCTCCTGCCCGTCGTCGTCAACCCTGACGACGGGCTCCTCCGGCCACCCGCGGCTAGGCGGTGAGATAGCTCTCCACCACGGAGAGGACCTGGGCGATGCGGAACGGCTTGGTGATGTAGCCGTCGATGCCGACGTCGGTGGCGCGCTCCATGTCGGTGGCCATCGCCTTGGCGGAGAGGCCGACGATGACGATGTCCCTGGTGGACGCGTCGGCCTTGAGCTCGCCGACCGCCTCGTAGCCGCTCACGACCGGCATCATCATGTCCATCAGGATGAGGTCGGGGTGGTGCTGGCGCGCGAGGTCCACGGCCTCGCGCCCGTTCGTCGCCTTGTGCACGGTGTAGCCCTGCGTCTCCAGGGACATCGACACGATGCTCAGGATGTCGGGGTCGTCGTCTGCGACCAGGATGGCATTGGCCACGCTGCGCACCTCCTCTTGCTCTCAGCTGATCTTGCCCGCCGCCAGCGGGTCCGCCGGCTTGGTTGATATCGGCATCGTGAAGACGAAGCTGGAGCCCTTTCCGAGCTTTGCTCTGCACGCGGATCGTGCCGCCGTGCAGCTCCACCAGCTCGCGGACGATGGCCAGTCCCAGCCCGGTCCCGCCCTGCGAGCGCGTGGCCGACGAGTCGATCTGCGTGAACCGCTGGAACACCTTGTCCTGGTCCTCCCTCGCGATGCCGATGCCGGTGTCGTTGACCCAGATCTCCACGAGCCCGTCCAGGGTGCGCGCCTCGACGCTCACGCTGCCGTTCTCGTGCGTGTACTTGATGCCGTTGGTGATGAGGTTCAGCAGGATCTGGTTGAGCTTGCCGGGGTCGGCCCACACGAGCGGCAGGTCGGTGGGCAGGAAGGTCGAGATGCGGATGCGCTTGTCCTGCGCGCGTGGCTTGACCACCGGGAGGACGCCGAGGAGGGCCGCCCGCAGGTCGACCGCTTCGCGGTTGAGCTCCAGGCGGCCCGCCTCGATCTTGGTGAGGTCGAGGACGTCGTTGATGAGGTTGAGCAGCGACTCGCCGCCCTTGAGGATGCTGTCGACGAACGCCGACTGCTTCTCGTTGAGCTCGCCGGTCATGCCGCTGAGCAGCATGTCGCTGTAGCCGATGATCGACGTGAGCGGCGTGCGCAGCTCGTGGCTCATGGTGGCCATGAAGTCGCTCTTGAGCTGGTCGAGGTGGGTGAGCTCCTCGTTCTTGCGCGCCAGCTCCTCGTTGTACTGGATGTTGCGCACCACCAGCGCCACCTGGCCGCTGAGCGCCCTGAGGGTGGGGACGGCCGCCTCGGGCACGGCCTCGTTGGCGCGGTGCAGCAGGCAGACGACGCCGAGCACCTCGTGCTTGGCCTCGAGCGGCGCCGCGAGGAAGCCGCGGAAGCCGTCCTTCTCCATGGCCTTGAGCATCCGGCCGACCTGCGGCGTCCGTGACCGTGACGTAGCGCTCGGCCCCGGTCCTCGCGATCTCGACGATGCCGAGTTCCTTGTAGCGGCGCACCAGGTCCGGGGTCATGCTCGCCGGTGACCGCGCGCTCCTCGAAGTCGCCGCGTGTTGTGGTTGAGGATGAGCGCGAAGCCGCTGCGCAGGCCGGTGGCCCCGGCGATCTGGACGAGCGCCTCGGGGATGAGGCGCGCCGACGTCCTGGTGGCGCAGGAACACGCGGCTGCTCTCGCTCATCGCGCGCAGCTGCTCGTTGGTGGCCTGCATGCGCCGCAGCTGCTCCTCGGTGTCGGCCTTGGCTCCGGTGAGCTGTGCCGTGCTGCCGATGAGCGCCTGCGCGAGGCGCCCGCTGAGCAGCGCCACGAGCATGAAGGCGGCGACGTGCAGGAACACGGTGATGAGCATCCAGTTGGGCGGCACCTGGATCTCGGCGACCAGAGCGGAGACGTCCAGCCAGCCGACGTGCTGCAGCTCCCAGACCGCCACGTAGGCGGCGCTGGCGGCCCCCGCCGCGGCGTAGGGCGCCCACGCCGGGAGGAACACCGCCGAGAGGACGATCGGCCAGACGTAGAAGATGCCCACGGCGCTGAGGGCGCCGCCGGCGAAGATGACGGCGACGGTGACCAGCGCGAGGTCGCTCACGACGATGATGGCGGCGGCCGTGCGCGTAGGGAGCCGCCGCTCGACGATGTACATCGGGAGGTTGACCAGCGCCACGATCGCCACGCCGACCAGCACCTCGCCGATGACCACGCCGTGGTGGTCGATCTGCACCCACAGGACGCCCGTCAGCAGGGCGAGCGTGAACAGCACGCGCACCCACATGGCGTCGTGAAGCTGCTGGCGCAGGTCCATCCGGTCGGGTCATCCCTCCGAAACGCTGGTAGGGTATTCTATCCCGGGCCTCCGGAATCCCGCCCTCGACAAGCTCACCGGCGGCCGCAGCAGCCCGGCCGAAAGGAGGACGTTCGTCATGTCCGCCCCTCGTCTGGTCGTGTGCGGGCTCGAGCCCGGGCCCGCCGTAGCGCTCGCCTCCGGCGCGCTGCTCGCCGCGCTCGCCGACGAGCGCGCCGTCCGCCCCGTCCTTCTCGGCGCCGACCTGCCCCTGTGGCGGCTGCTGTACGGCGCCTCCGCGCGGGCGCCGCGCATCCTCGATCCGCGCCTCGTCGGCGACGCCGTGGCCGGCGAGCTCTACGACGCCTGGAGCTCGGAGGCGGACCTCACCGTCGTCGTGGCGGTGGAGCCGGCGCTGGATCGCTGGGAGGGCGTCAAGGGCTCGCGCGCGGTGGACGTCGCCGTGGCGCTGGACGCCCCGCTCGTGCTCGTCGTCGACGCCCGCGAGCGGGGCGCCACCGCCGCCGCGGCCGCCTGCGGCGCGCGCGTGCTGGCCGGCGGCGTCGAGTTCGCCGGGGCCATCGTCGTCGGCGGCGACGACCAGGGCGCCGCCTCGGACCTGCGCCGCATCCTCGAGGAGACCGCCAAGCTGCCCGTGCTGGGCTGGCTGCCGCCGCAGCTCAGCGAGCAGTTCGCGCGCCAGTACGGCGGCAGCCAGAGCGGCCTGCGTCAGATCGGCCCCCAGCCGGTCAAGGGGGGAGAGGCCGCGCTCTGCCGCGAGGCCGGCACGTTACCTGGACCGCGAGGGTCTGGAGGCGGCGGCCGCGCGCCGCGGCTACCTGCCGGCGCGGCCGCGCCGGCTGCTCGCGCCGCTTCCGGCCGCCACCGGCCTCACGCTCGCGGTCGCCTGGGGGCCGCCGCTCCAGCCGTTCGCGCTCGACGCCGTCGACCTGTTCAAGGCCATGGGCCTCACGCTCGAGCCCCTGCACGTCGGCCGCGACGCGGCGCTGCCCGCGGCCGCGGCCGGCCTCTTCGTCGCCGGCCTGCTGGACGAGGAGCAGCTGCCGGCGTTCGCCGGCAACGACGCGCTCAAGGCCGAACTCGCCACGGCCATCGACGGCGGCCTGCCGATGCTGGCGCTGGGCGGCGGCGCGCTGCTGCTGCTGCGCCGCCTCGCCGACAGCCGCGGCCGCACCCACGAGCTCGCCGGGGTGCTGCCGGCCGAGGCCGAGCTTCTCGAGTGGTACGAGCGGCCCCGGTACGTCCGCGCCACGGCGGCGCGCGAGAACCCCTACGCCGAGGGCGACGCGACGCTGTACGAGCTGTTCGACCTCGAGTTCCTCACGCTGCAGCAGGAGGCGTTCGCCTGGCGGGTCGGCGAGCCCGGAGAGGAGGGCCAGGTCGAGGGCTTCGTCGACGGGCGCTGCCTCGCGACCACGCTCGTGCCCTCCCTGCCCGCCATGCCCGACGTCGCTGCAGGCCTTCGTGGCGGCGATGCGGCTGGCGGCGCCGGACGCGTGAGCCTCTCGGCGCTCGAGTCCTGGCTGCGCACCCGGCGCGGCCTGCTCACCCTCTGGCTCGTCACCACGGCGGCGCGTCGCGCTGGTCACGCTGCTCATGGAACTGGGCGGCGTGCCCGGCTGGGACGACGCCGCCCACGCGTACAAGGTCCTCCTGCTGCGCGACGGCAAGTCGATCTTCTGGGACACCTACTGGTACGGCGGCGGGTACGGCGCCATCACCTACGGGTTCGTCTTCTACTGGCTGGCGCAGTACGTCTCCGGCGCGGTCATCGTCATCCTCGCCGCCGGCTCGATCCCGGTGTCGTTCTACCTCTACGTGCGCGACATGTGGAAGATCGACGACGTGTGGCCGGCCTGGGGCTTCGCGCTGGTCGTGACCGCTGTACCTGGCGCACGGCCAGGACCCGTTCGTGCTCGCTCTCGCGCTCACCCTGGCCGGCATGGCCCTGCTCGCGCGCAAGCGGCCGTTCTGGGCGGCGCTGCCGGTCGCCCTCGGCATCTTCTCCAACCCCATGGGGCTGGTGGTCGTGGTGCCGTTCATGCTGACGGACTTCATCGTCCGGCCGGCGGTGCGGCGGCGCTACCTGCTGTTCGCCGCCGCCCTCGCGCCGGCCGTCGTCCTGCGCTTCGCCATCGGCCTCGCGTTCTCCGAGCCGGGGTCGTACCTCAACGAGACCTCGCAGCTCATGGTCTTCCTCGGCTTCGCGCTGGTCGGGCTGGCGCTGGCCGGCGTGAACGCGGTCCACCCGCGGCGGCCCTTCGTCGTCCTCTTCCTGGTCTACGCCGTGGTCTGCGTGGGCTCGTTCGTCACCCCCGGCAGCCCGCTCGGCAACAACATCGGCCGCTTCTTCATGGTGTTCGGGCTGCCGCTGCTGCTGCTGCTGCGCCACACGCGGCTGCGGCGGCCGTTCCGCCACGGCGAGCTCGCCATCATCCCCATCGTGCTGTTCGCCGTGCTGCAGCTCGGGACCGCGACCAGCCACTTCCTCAACGCCGACGAGCGGCCGCAGACCACGCCCGCGTACTTCGCCCCCGCGCTGACGGCCGCCAAGGACCTGTACGACCCCGACTACCGCTTCCACGTCGTGGCGCTGCGCCGCCACTGGGAGGCGCTCTACTTCCCCGAGGCCGGCTACCCCATCACCCGCGGCTGGTACCGGCAGGCGGACGCCATCCACAACGGCCTCTTCTACACGCCCTACGACGCCGCCGAGTACGTCGCCTGGCTGCAGAGCATGGGCGTGGCAGTACATCTTCTCGCCGGTGGAGGGGCCGCTGGACCCGTGGAGCCGGCGCGAGGCGCGGCTGCTGGACAGCTCCCCGGCCTTCGCCTTCGTCGAGCAGGCCGGCGCCTGGCGCATCTACCGGCTGCTCGCGGCCGAGCCGATCCTGGTGCCGGACCCGGCGCCGCCCGCGGCGTCCGGCGGGGCCGCGCCGGCGCAGGGGACGATCAGCTTCTTCGGGCACGACCGCATCATCTTCAGCGTCACGCGTCCCGGCACGTACTGGCTCAAGGTCACCTCGTCGCCGTACTGGGAGCTCGAGGGGCCGGGCACGGTGCACCCGCGGCCGGACCGGTTCATGGACCTCCGGCTGCAACGGTCCGGCACCTACACGCTGCGCTTCGTGGTGACGCCGTCCAAGGCCCTCGACGTCATGGCCGGCAGGTTCGGCCTGTAGCAGGACTGGCGCCGCGCCTGACCCTGCGTGTTCGCGCGGCCCTCGGGTACAATCCGGCCATGCCGCGCTCACGCCTCGCGCCCGAAGTCTTCGCCCTCCCCGTCGACCGTCTGCGGGAGGGCTACTACAGCGACGCCTACTTCAACGGCGCCAAGCGCGTGCTCGAGGCCAAGGACCTGCATCCGCGCGTGACCATGCAGGTCTTCCAGAAGACGGACGGCGCCGTGCTCGGCGGGATGGACGAGGCGCTGGCGATGCTGCGGCGGTGCTCGGGCCGCTACGCCGGCCAGGGCGGCCGAGCGCGTCTGGCAGGACGGCTGGGACGACCTCGTGGTGCACGCGCTGTACGACGGCGACGCGCTCTCCGCCTGGGAGACGGTGCTCACCGTCGAGGGCGACTACAGCCTCTTCGCCCACCTCGAGACCGTGTACCTCGGCGCGCTCTCGCGGCGCACGCTCATCAGCACCAACGTGCGCCGCGTGGTCGACGCCGCCCGCGGCAAGCCGATCCTCTTCTTCCCGGCGCGGTTCGACCACTACCGGGTGCAGACCGGCGACGGGTACGCCGCGCACGTCGCCGGCGCCATCGGCGTCAGCACCGACGCGCAGGCCTCGTGGTGGGGCGGCAAAGGCATCGGCACCGTGCCGCACGCCCTGATCGCCGCATACGGCGGCGACACCGTGGCGGCGGCCAGCGCCTTCGCCGACCTGCACTACCCCGAGATCAACGTCACGGCGCTGGTGGACTGGGACAACGACTGCGTCGCCACCAGCCTCGCCTGCGCCCGGGCGCTCGGCGAGCGTCTGTGGGGCGTTCGCCTGGACACGAGCGAGACCATGGTCGACCGCTCGCTCTGGGACGAGATGGGCGCGTTCCGGCCGAACGGCGTCGCGCCGGAGCTCGTGCGCGCCGTGCGCCGGGCGCTGGACGACGAGGGCTTCAAGCACGTCAACATCGTCGTCAGCGGCGGGTTCGACGCGGAGCGCATCCGGCGCTTCGAGGAGGCCGGCCGTGCCGGCCGACGCCTACGGGGTGGGCAGCAGCCTGCTGCGCGGCAACACCGACTTCACGGCCGACGTTGTGCTGCTCGAGGGCCGGCCCTGCGCCAAGGTCGGCCGGCGCTACCGCCCGAACCCGCGCCTTGAGCGTGTGACCTGAGGAGCGGCGCGCCTTCGGAGCCCCGCTCGCCGAAGGCCCCGCGGTAGTCGGCGCCCGCCGCCGGGTATCGCACCCGTATGGACGCCGCATCCACAGCCCCGCGCCGCGCGATCATCGTCGTCGACATGCTGATCTGCTTCTGTCGCCGCGGCGCGCTGTACAGCCCGCGCTACGACCCCATGGTGCCGCGCCTCCGCGAGCATCTCGCGGCGGCCGAGGCGGAGGGAGTACCCCTCATCTTCCTCGTCGACACGCACGTGCCCGATGACCCCGAGTTCAAGATGTTCCCACCGCACTGCGTGGAGGGCTCCGGGGAGGACGAGGTGATCCCGGAGCTGCAGGAGTTCGCCGACCGCGGCACGGTGGTGCGCAAGAACACCTTCTCGGGCTTCAGGGGGACGGAGCTGGAGGCGGTGCTCGAGCGGCTGGCGCCGGACGTGGTCGAGGTCGTCGGCGTGTGCACCGACATCTGCGTGCTGCACACCGTGGCCGACCTCAGGGTGCGTGGCTACGAGGTGCTCGTGCGCAAGGATCTCGTCGAGACGTACGACGCGCCGGGACACGACGCGGAGGAGTTCAACCGCTTCGCGCTCGCCCACGTCCGTGACGTACTGGGCGCGCGCGTCGAGTGAATCCCTACTGATGCGCCTCCGGCGCGCTCGACTGCTGGTCCTCCAGCAGGTCGACGAAGCTCTGCGAGCGCCGGCCGGTCGTCGACGAGGGGTCGATGCCCGCCGCCGTTTGCCACTGCGCCTTGGCGTCGTCGATGCGGCCGGACGAGAAGTAGACGATGGCCAGCGAGTAGTGCGCGTCCTGGTCGTCCGGGTGCTGCTTGATGACGGTGCGCAGCGCCGTCTCGGCTCGCTTGGAGTCGCCCTGCGCGTGCCAGACCATGGCCAGGCCCACCTGGGCCATGGTGCTGTCCGGTTCGAGGTCGAGCGCCTGTGAGTACGTCTGCTCGGCCTGCGTGAGGCGCTGGGCCATGAAGTACGCGTTGCCGAGGTCGAGCAGGACGGCGACGTCGCCGGGGTCCTTCGCGCGTCTGGCCTCCAGCTGTGCGACGGTGCCGCCGGAGTCGGCGTCCGCGTCGGTGTCCGGCTGCGCGCCGTCCTGGTCCGCGGCGACGGAGGGATGACCGGTCGGCAGGCCGCCGGTGGATGGGTCTCCGGACGCACCGGCGGTCTCTCCGCCGCCGGAGCTCATGCCGATGACGACCACCGCGGCCGCGACAGCCACTGCCACAGCGACGGCGATGAGGGCCAGGGATCGTCTCAAGCTCGTCCTTCCGTACGGGGGAGCGCTCGGGGCGCCTCAGCAGGATAGCATCGGGCCCCGTCGCCCGCGACCCGGGTTTTGCCCGCAAAGCGGCACTATCCGGCGAGTGAGGACTGCTCTCTTCAAAGCTTAACCGCCGCTTAACACTGGCCCCGCCGCACGGTTGACCCGACCGCGCCCCGGACGATACAGTTCAACAAGACCGTAATTGTCCGGTCTCTTAGGGAAGGCAAGGATCATGGGACTGCAACTCACACGCGGCGCCGAGTACGCCGTCCGGGCGATGACCTACCTCGCCCGCTACCCTGAGGGGCACGTCGCGTCGCTCCACGAGATCGGTGAGGCGCAGGACATCCCCGAGAGCTTCCTGGCCAAGATCCTGCAGAGTCTTGTCCGCGCCGGCCTCACGGTGTCGCAGCGCGGCGCGCACGGCGGCTTCGCCCTTGCGCGCCCGGCTTCGGAGATCACCATGCAGCAGGTCATCGAGGCGGTCGACGGACCCATCTCGGTCAACCAGTGCGTCCTGAGCCCCGAAGACTGCGCGCGCAGCGCCTCGTGCACTGTGCACGAGGCCTGGCTGCGCGCCCAGGGTCAGCTCATGGACGTGCTCGGCTCCATCACCCTCGAGTCGCTGGCCCCCGCGCCGGCGGCCGTCGGCTGACCGCCCGACGCCGGCTCGGCGCCGGTCCGCCCTTCAGCGCTGCGCGTACCCGTCCGGGTGCGCGCACATCCACGCCCACGCGTCGGCGACGGCGTCCGTGAGGCTGCGCCGCGGGCGCCAGCCCAGACGCTCCGCCGCGCGCGCGTTGCTTGCCACCAGGACCGGAGGGTCGCCTGCGCGCCGCGCCGCCGTCTCGCGGGCCAGCGTGAGACCGGTGACCGCCTCGACGGCGTCCAGCACGGCCCGCACCGAGTCGCCGGTCCCCGTGCCGAGGTTGAAGGAGCCCTGGACGTCCGGCAGCGCCTCGAGCGCGGCGATGTGCGCGTCGGCGAGGTCGGCGACGTGCACGTAGTCGCGCACGCAGGTGCCGTCCGGCGTGGGGTAGTCGTCTCCGAACACGCGGATCGGCGTGCCGTCGCGGGCCGCGCGGAGGGCCAGCGGGATGAGGTGCGACTCGGGGTCGTGGTCCTCGCCGCAGGCGCCGTCGGCGCCGCAGGCGTTGAAGTACCGCAGGGCGGTGGCGGCGAGCTCGCCGCTTGACCGCGCCTGCTCCAGCAGGCCTTCCCCGGCGAGCTTGGTCTCTCCGTAGGGGTTCGCCGGCGCCAGGGCGTCCTGCTCGTCGATGGGCGTGCGCTCGGGGGCGCCGTACACCGCGGCGGTGGAGCTGAAGACGAGGCGCCCGGCGCCCGCGGCGGCGGCCGCCTGGAGCACCGCCGCGGTACCCTCGACGTTGACGCTCCGGTAGCGCTCCGGCTCGGCCACCGATTCGGCGACCTCGGCGAGCGCCGCCATGTGGACGACGGCCTCGCAGCCGCCGGCCGTGAGCGCCGCGCGCACGGCGTCCGCGTCGCGGATGTCGCCCTGCACCAGGGGCACGTTCGCGGCGACCGCTGCCGCGTGCCCGCGGGAGAGGTCGTCGAAGACCGTCACGTCGTGGCCGCGCGCCGTGAGGCGCGTGACGATGACGCTGCCGATGTAGCCGGCGCCGCCGGTGACGAGGATGCGCATGCGGCGATGCTATCAGGAGCCGGAGCCTGCGGCCGAGAAGAAGAGGGCGGGGCGGCCTCGCGGCCGCCCCGCCCGGTGCCTCACGGCGTCTGTCGGCTGCGTGTCACTTCACGTTGTCGACGTAGACCGTCATGGTCTCGGCGCCCATGGACTTGACGACGAGGCGCACGCCCAGCCTCTGCGGGATCTTGACCCCGGCTTCGCGAGCGTCGTCGTACCAGTACGTCCTGGTGTCGCTGAACGTCGACTGCCCGGCCTTGCCGGGCGCGGTGCTCTCGGCGACGCCCCAGCCCTGGTCGTAGTCGACGAAGTAGATGCTCTGGGTCCGCGTCGGCTTGAGGCTGAACGCCGCGTCGCGCACCTGGATGCGCGGCCGCCAGAAGCCCGCGTAGTCGGACGTGCCGTCGCTGTAGGCGACGCTGTCCGGCCTGGGGTGGGAGTCCACGACCATCCAGCCGCCCCTGCCGATGTGGGTGGCCACGTCGTTGTCCATGTAGAACGTGTCGCGGTAGATGAGGTGGAGACCCCTGTTGTAGCTGAACCAGTCGACCCAGCTGGCGTAGTTGTAGTTCCACTGGTAGCAGTTCCTGAGGCTCTCGTCGAAGCCGTCGTAGGTGCGGTACTCGGCGATGTAGTAGCGGTCGGTCATCTGCTTCCACGCGCCGTCCACACGCATCCAGCCGTCGGAGGTGAACGCGGACGCCGGCATCGCGATGTTCGCGACGGCGACGTCCGTGATCTCCCAGCCCTTGAGCGCCACGCCGCCGTCCGTCATGTACTCGAAGCGGATGCGGATCTGCTGGCCCTCGTAGGCGGAGAGGTCGACGGTCTGGACGTCGGCCCAGTGGTCCGTGTCGGTGCCGCTGTACTCCTCGAGCACGTCCCACGTCTTGCCGTCGTCGGCCGAGGCGAGCACGAAGCCGTAGTCGTAGCCCTGCTCGATGTCGTACCAGGTGCGGTACTGCAGGTCGGTGTCGGGGCCGACGTCGACGGGGTCTTTGAGGTCGAGCGCCACGTCCACGTCGTTGCCCATGCCGGAGTACCACTCCCTGGCGCCGTCCACGCCGCTGAGCTTGATCGTGTGCGTGGCCTTGGGCAGCACGATCTTGACGCCGGTGGCGTCGGCGCTGCCGGTGGCGGCCGCCTGGAGCTTCACCGTGGCGGTCTTGCCGCGCTTGACGATCCTGGGCTGGACGAACCCGAGGGCGCTCTTGTCCCACACGTTCATCGCCGCCGGCTTGGTGCCGATGCCCCACTGGCGGCCGAGCCAGGAGCCGCTGGCCATGATGGTCCAGAAGCCGCTGCTGGCGTCACCCGTGGCGCTGGAGTAGTCGTACTGGTCGGGCAGGCCGAGGTCGTGGCCGAACTCGTGGCAGAACACGCCGACGTCGCCGTCCTCGGGGTTGATGGTGTAGTTGTAGGCCCAGATGCCGAGGCCCTGCGGACCCTGGCCGTCGGTGCCCGGGATCATCATGCCGGGACCGTCGCCGGGGCCGCCGCTGAAGTTCTGGTAGATGCCCCACGAGTGCGCCCAGATGGCGTCGGCCTCCTGGGCGCCGCCGCCGGCGGACTGGTCGCTGCCGGCGTGGATGAGGATCAGGTGGTCGAGGTAGCCGTCCGGCTGGTCGAAGTCCGGGCCGGTGATGCCCCAGGGGTTCTCCTGGTCGTACTGGCCCCAGTCGAAGCCCGGGTTGTCGGCGGCGAACTTGACGATGGCGTCACGCGCGACCCGCCAGATGGGGCCGGTGAGGTCGTCGGTGGAGTTCCACGGGTCGCTGTCGGCGCCGTAGTAGGACTCGGGCAGGTCCAGCGTGACCCAGTCGCCGATGTCGCCCTGCACGGTGTACGTGCCGTGCGACTGCTCGAGGTAGTAGTTGCGCATGGTGTCGTCGCTGGTGCCGCGGAGCTGAGTCGCGAACGGCAGCCCGTTGGCGCCGGCGGCCTTGGTCGGCTTCTCGGCGCCGCTGGTCTGGATGCCCAAGGCGCCGTAGATGGGATACGAGTTGCCGAAGAGCATCTGCTGGTAGTGCATCGGGCTGAAGTCGCCCGGCCAGAACGTCGCGTTGTCGTCCGCGGCCGGGGGCCCGACCTGGCCGTGGAGCGGACCATCGAGATAGTGGTCGGTGGAGTCGCCGTCGGGCCAGGCTCCGGTGCCGAACTCGACCAGCAGCACGAGAGCGTTGGTCGCGTAGGTGCTCGCGCCCTTGCCCGTGACCACGCGCGCGGAGAGGTAGCCGCCGAGCGCCTTGCTCTGCGCCGCCGTGCCCACGGCCGGCTTGACCGGGTACTCGGTCCCCGTCGCGGCCAGCGCGTGCGCGGCGGCGCGCGCCATCGTCGGCGTCGCGTAGCTCGGCACGATGCCGAGACGCTGCAGGTTCCTGGCGATGAGGATCTCGTTCGGCGGCACGGCGCCCGCGGGCGCTGCCACCAGGATCGTGAGCAGCGCGGCGAGCGCCACTCCCAGCAGGACTCTTCGCATGAGTCGCCCCCCTTCGTCGTTGACGTTCGCGAAGATGCACGCGCCGCTGCCCCTTGCTCGTGCGGCGTGATGCGTGAATGCACGAAGTCTACGTCGCGGGACGCGGAGCGGCGAGTGCCGCGCCGCACGTGGGGACGAAGAGGCGCCCGGAGGCCGGTAGGGCCGCCGGGCGCCTGAAGAGCCGTCGCCTGCGAAGGCGACGAGGCTGACGGTGTGCGGCGCGACCGCGCCGCCGGGGATCAGCCTCAGCCGAAGGGGCTGCCGCTGGGAGCGGCGCAGCCGCCCCCGGAGCTGCTGCCCCCGATGTTCTTGAGGAAGCTCGAGAACTTCTGCCGCACTTCGGTGCTTCCGCAGTCCGGGCAGACGCGGTCCTCGTCCTTCAGGAACCCCTGCCGGTAGACTTCGAAGTCGTGTCCGCACGCGTCGCAGACCAGATCGTAAGACGCCATGACCCTCCATCGCGGTGGTGGACTACATACCCTGGGGGGTATTATACGCGAGGCCCGGCCGGGAGCAAACACTGCGAGGGCAGAGTAAACTGGACGCACAGCCGCCGCCGAGTGGTGCGGCTGGCCGCGGACGAGAAGGGGACCAGATGAAGACCAGGACGCTCGGGATCGTGATCGTCGTCGTGGTCGTGGCGGTGGCCGCAGCGCTCGCCCTCACCGCCCGCGACTCCTCGTCCCCGGGCGGCGACGCGGCCGCCTCCGGCGGGTCGTACACCGGCGAGGTCATCGCGCCGGACGCGTTCAAGGTCGCCGACTACGCCGGCAAGCCGCTCGTGGTCAACCTGTTCGGCTCCTGGTGCCCGCCCTGCAACGCCGAGGCGACCGACCTGGGCGCCTTCGCGGAGCAGAACCCGGGCGCCCAGGTGGTGGGCATCGCCTGCGAGGACACGCGGGACGCCGCCGAGGGCTTCATGGCCCAGTACGGGCTCACGTATCCGCTGGTCGTCGACGACGGCAGCCAGGTGCGGGAGTTCGCCATCACCGCGTTCCCGACGACGATCTTCTTCGACGCGCAGGGCAAGGAGGTGGACCGCCTCGTGGGCGCCTCCACCCTGGACCAGTTCAACGCCTCGCTCGCGAAGGCGCAGTGACGCGCCCGGACGCCCGCTGACGTCCCGGCGCCCGCGCTGCCGATGACCGCGGTCGAGATCACCTCGCTCAGCCTGACGGCGATCGGGCTCGCGTTCGCCGCCGGGCTGCTGTCCTTCGTCTCGCCCTGCGTGCTGCCGCTGCTGCCCGTCTACCTCTCGTTCATCTCCGGCGTGGGCGTCGAGGACCTCGGGCGCGAGCATCGCCGCCTGCTGGGGACGTCGCTGCTCTTCGTCGCCGGGTTCACCGTGGTCTTCATGCTCATGGGAGCCGGCGCCGGAGGCATCGGCCGGCTGCTGATCGAGTACCGCGACGTGCTGATGATCGTCGCCGGCGCCTTCATCGCCTTCAGCGGCCTCGTGGTCGCCGGCGTGATCAAGCTGCCGGAGCCCGTGCTCAGGGTGGCGCCCAAGCGGGCCGGCGCCGGCGGCGCCTTCCTCACCGGCGCCGCGCTCGCCATCGGCTGGACGCCGTGCGTGGGCTACGTCCTCGGCGCCATCCTCTCCATGGCGGCCACCAGCCAGAGCGCGGTCTCCGGGTCGCTGCTCCTCCTCGTCTACTCGCATCGGGCTCGGCGTGCCGTTCGTGCTCGCCGCGCTGGCGTTCGACTGGGTGAGCGCCAGGCTGGGCTGGGTCAAGCGGCACTACCGCGGCATCCAGGTCACCGCCGGCGGCGCTGCTCGTCGTGTTCGGCGTGCTCATGATGTTCGGCGTCCTGCAGCAGCTCTCGCGCTGGATGCCGGTCGTCAGCCCCGGCGGCCTCTGAGCCCAGGACGCCCGGCGCGCTGCGCGCCGCGCGGGGCGGTATCCTAGGCGGCATGGCCGCCCGTCACCGCATCCCCGAGCTCTCGCCGGAGGGGCGCGCCGCAGCCGAGGCGCTGCGGCGCGACGTCGCCGGCGAGGTCTCGACCACGCCGCTCCGGCGCTGGCTCTACTCGACCGACGCCTCCGGCTACCGCGTGGTGCCCGAGGTCGTCGTCGTCGCGGCGTGAGCCGGACGACCTGGCCGCCGCGGCGGCGGCCTCGGCCGCCGACCGGCCTGCCGGTCGTGGCGCGCGGCGCCGCCTCCAGCCTCGCCGGGCAGGCGATCGGCCCGGGCATCGTCGTCGACTGCTTCAAGCTCGACCGCATCCTGGAGATCGACGCGGACGGCCGCCGGGCCCGGGTCCAGCCCGGCGTGGTGCAGGCGGCGCTCAACGCGGCCGCGGCGCCGCACGGCCTCGAGTTCGGCCCCGACACGTCCACGGTCGACCAGGCCACGATCGCCGGCATGGTCGGCAACAACTCGTCGGGCTCGCGATCGATCGTCTACGGCGAGAGCAAGGACAAGGTGCTCGCGCGTCTCCGGCGTGCTCGCCGGCGGCGAGGCGGCCGCGTTCGGCGCCTGCGCCGGCGGCGACCTCGCGGCCGGCATCGGCGGGCCGGCGGGGGAGAGGCTCGCGGCGGCGCTCGCGCAGGTGCGCGAGCGGTACCGCGAGCCCATCGCCGGCGACTACCCGCGGACGCCGCCGCTGCACCTCCGGCTACAACCTGCGCGAGCTGCTCGACGCCCGAGCCCAACCTCGGCCGCCTGCTGGCCGGGTCCGAGGGCACGCTGGCGCTGTTCACCGAGCTGGAGGTGCTGCTCGACCCGCGGCCCGCCGCGCCGCGTCGGCGCCGCCTTCACCTTCGCGACCCTGCGCGCCGCGCTGGACGCCAACGTGGCGATCCTCGAGACGGGTCCCTCGGCGGTCGAGTTCCTCGACCTCGCGCCGCTGCGCCGCGCGCCCAACCTGGCGCAGTACCGCAGCCTGGCGGCATTGCTGGACGGCGACGGACGCGGCCATGCTCACCGTGGAGTACCAGGGGAGCGAGGAGGAGGCGCTGGCCGGCCTCGCGCGCCTGCGCGCGCTCGCCGGCGCTCTGGGCGCTCAGCAGGTGGTCTGGCTCGAGGAGCCCGAGGCGCTCGCCGAGGCGGCGGCGCTGCGCCGCGCCGTCCTGCCGCTGCTCATGGGCGCGCCGGGCGCGGAGCGCCCGGCGGCGTTCGTCGAGGACACCGCGGTGGCGCCGGAGCGGCTCGCCGGACTTCGTCGCCGATCTGCAGAGGATCGTCGCGTCCCACGGCACCCGCGCCAGCTTCACCGGTCACGCCTCCGCCGGGTGCCTGCACCTCCGGCCGATGCTCGACCTCAAGACGGCGTCGGGCGTGGCGCGCATGGAAGCAGCTCGCCGCCGAGATCGGCCGTCTGGTCGCCGGCTATCACGGCGCGTTCTCGGGCGAGCACGGCTGCGGCCGCTCGCGCAGCTGGTTCCTGCCGCGAGCTCCTCGGCCCGGGACTGTACGAGGCCATGGTCGCGGTCAAGGACGCGTTCGACCCGCGCCGGCTGCTCAACCCCGGCGTCATCGTCGGCGGCCCGCCGGTCGGCCGAGTCACTCCGCTTCGGCGCCGACTACCGCGGCGACGGCGGCTGGACGCCGCGCCTGTCCTACGCCGCCGAGGGCGGCTTCGGGCCGGCCGTCGAGAAGTGCTTCGGCGCCGGGCCTGTGCAAGAAGCTCACCGGCACCATGTGCCCGCCCGGCGCCGCGACCCGCGACGAGGCGCGCTCCACGCGGGCGCGCGCCAACGCGCTGCAGGGCGTCGTGTGCGGCGCCGTGCCGCTGGCGGCGATCGGCGAGCGCGAGTTCCGGGACGTGCTCGGCACCTGCGTCGCCTGCAAGGCGTGCAAGACGGAGTGCCCCGCCGGCGTCGACATGGCGGCGCTCAAGGTGGAGTGGCTGGCGGAGCTCCGCGCGCGCGAGGGCGTGCCTCTGCTCGCGCGCGGCATCGGCGACTTCCGCCGGCTGGCGGCCCTGGCCGCGCCGGTCGCGCCGCTGGTGAACGGGCTCGCGCCGCACCCGTGCCGCGCGCGCTGGTGACCGGCCGCGCAGGGCGTGGCGCCCGCGCGGCCGCTGCCGGCGTTCGCCCGGCGGCCGCTGACGCGTCGTCTGGCGGCCGCTCCGCCGCCGGCCGTCGGGTCGCGGCGGTCAGGCCGCCGCTCTTCGTCGACTGCTTCATCCAGTACCAGGAGCCGGGCGTCGGCGAGGCGCTGGCGCGGCTGCTCGCCGCCGCCGGCGTGCGCCTGGACCGCGGCGGACGTCGGGCTGCTGCGGCCGCACCGCCCTGTCCACGGGGCAGATCGAGAAGGCGCGCGGCATGGCGCGCCGCGCGCTCGACGGGCTGCATCCGCTCGTCGCCGGCGGCGCGGAGATCGCTCTTCGTCGAGCCGTCCTGCCTCTCCATGGCCCGCGACGACTGGGCGCGGCTGCTGCCGCACGACGCGCGCGTGGCCGAGGTCGCGGCCGCCGGCAGACCCGCGCTCGCGCTGGTCGCCGACCTGGCCGCGCAGGGCCGCCTGCACTTCCGTGCCGGCGGCCGCGCCCTGCTTCACAGCCACTGCCACGAGAAGGCGCTCGGCTTCGCCGCCGCCACCCGCGCCGCGCTGGCGGCGGTGCCCGGCCTCGAGGTGGAGGACCCGGACGCCGGCTGCTGCGGCATGTCCGGCGTCTTCGGGTACGAGGCCGAGCACTACGGACTCAGCGTCGCCATGGCCGAGCGCGCCCTGCTGCCGGCCGTGCGCGCCGCCGCGCCCGGCACGGCGATCCTCGCCACCGGCACCTCGTGCCGGGCGCAGATCGCGCGACCTCGGCGGCCGCGCCGCCGTCCACCCGCTCGAGTTCCTCGCCGGCCGCCTCGAGGGCTGACGCCGGCGGCGCCTCTGCCCGGGCTGCGGCGCACCTGCCGCCCGGTGACCGTGTACGATGACCCTCGTGAACTGGGTGATCCTGATCGCCGGTGTCGCGGGTCTCCTGGTCGCCGGCTACGGCCTGGTGGCCCTGGTGAGGCACGCGCTGCGCACGCGCCGGTACTGGGACATCGCCATCGCCATCGTGGTCGTCGTCCTGGCCGTCGTGCTGCTGGTGGCGTTCGGCGACCGTCTCATCCGCTGACTCGGGGCGGCTCGCGCCTCTCCGGCGCGCTCACGATACGGCGCGCGCTAAGGTTCACCCCGGCGTTGCCGATACTGAGAACGCCGGTCGGAGGGAATCGACGGAGATGCCCGAATCCCGTAGTCGCGGGGCGGCCATCCCGGCCATGGGCCGGGGCGTCGAAGACCTCCGGTGCGACGAGTGCGTCGTGGCCCCCGACCCCCGGCAGGAGAGTGAGCACGATGGCCAAGCGAATCCTCGTGGTGGACGACGAGCCCGACATCCGGCGGCTCGTCGCCGAAGCGCTGGAGGTGACCGGGTACGACGTGCAGACCGCGGCCAACGGCGGCGAGGCGGTGCGCGCCGCGAACCTCTACCTTCCCGACCTCGTCCTGCTGGACATCATGATGCCCGACATGGATGGGTTCGCCGTGTACGAGAAGCTGCGCGAGAAGCCCTGCGAGCTGCGCTCGCCGATCATCTTCCTCACGGCGCGGCGGGAGATCAACGACAAGCTCCTCGGCTTCGAGAAGGGCGCCGCGGACTACATCACCAAGCCGTTCCACATCAAGGAACTGCTGGCGCGCGTCAAGGTGCATCTGGGCGAGCTCGGCCCGCCCAAGGGCGACGTGCCCAACCCGATGACCGACCGTGAGCTCGAGGTCCTCGGCCTGCTGGCGAGCGGCAAGACCTACAAGCAGGTCGCGCGGGCGCTGGACCTCAGCCAGAGCACGGTGCGCAACCACCTGCACAACGTGTACCACAAGCTCAACGTGGTGGACCGCGCCCAGGCGGTCATCGTGAGCCGGGAGAACGGCTGGATCTAGGCGCAGTCGGACCGGGACCGTACGTGAAGAGGGCCGGCGCACGCCGGCCCTTTCGCGCGTACGGGTCCCCTGTGCGCGTCAGGACGCCGAGAACGGCATGTCCGGCAGCGACCACGCCGGGCTTTCGGCGCGGCGGTCCGAATGAGCGCGGCGCTCCGTGAAGGGGCCGGCGCCGCTGACCCAGCGGGGGCGCCGGCGCTCGCCGACGCGCCGGTCGACGACCACGCGCACGTCGTCGCGCTCTGCGAACCGCGCCGACAAGCGCTCGTAGAAGTACCCCTCGAGCTGACGCGGGATCACGATCACTCGCGGCGGGGCGCTCTGCGTCGTCCCGGGCATGCCAACCTCCTCCGACATCACAACGGTACCACCAAGGCTCCGAAGTCATTCGCCGCTCGGCGCCGCTTCTCCTTGGCCGAGCGTGGGGGCCGCCGCACGGGTGTTGTCCGGACAGGCGACGAGCTTCGGGATGCTGGCGTCCGCGGGTAGACTCGCCTTCCTGTGATCCCGCTGCACGACGACAACCAGACGCGGCGCTTTCCCGCCGTCACCGTGGCGCTCATCGCCGCCAACGTGGCGGTGTTCGTCGTCCAGCTCTTCCTGCCGCGCTGGGGCATCACGCTCGAGGGCTGGTACTACCTGCTCGGGGCGCGGCCCTTCGAGCTCACCAACCACGTGGACGTGCCGCCGTTCGGCTGGTTCCCGTGGTGGGCCACCCTGTTCACGTCCCTGTTCGTGCACGGCGGCTGGCTGCACCTGCTCTTCAACATGTGGTACCTGTGGATCTTCGGCAACAACGTCGAGGACGCCATGACGCGGCCGCGGTTCGTCGTCTTCTACTTCGTCTGCGGCATGGCGGCGACGACGGCGCAGGTGCTCGTCGCTCCCTTGAGCGACGTGCCGCTCATCGGCGCCAGCGGCGCGATCGCCGGCGTCCTGGGCGGCTACCTCGTGCTGTTCCCGCGCGCCAGGGTCCTCACGGTGATCCCGCTCATCGTCGTCTGGCCGGTGTTCGAGGTGCCGGCCTGGATCCTGCTGCTCATCTGGTTCGCTGCTGCAGGGCATCGGCGGCGCGCAGTCGTTCGGGTCCGGCGAGGCCGGCGTCGCGTTCTTCGCCCATCTGGGCGGGTTCGTCGCCGGCATGCTGCTGGTGCTGCTGTTCGCCCGGCGGCGCCGCGGAGCCGCGGCGCCGGGCCGCAGGCGCACGGCGCCGGGTATAAGCTGATTGTGCGGGGTCGCAGGAAGGCGGCCCTCCGAGCCTCTCATGATCGCCGACTATCACATCCACACTCGGCTGTGCCGCCACGCGGAGGGTGAGCCGCGCGAGTACGTCGAGCGCGCCGTCGAGCTCGGGATGACGGAGATGGGGTTCGCGGACCACCTGCCGTTCCTCGGCGGATGGGAGCCGCGCCACGACCTCACCGACGACTGGGCGATGCGGCCGGACGAGCTGGACGACTACGTCACGCTCGTCCTGGACCTGGCTCGCGAGTACGCGGACGACATCGCGCGTCGCCCTCGGCGTCGAGGCCGACTTCATCCCCGAGACGCTGGAGCTCACGGCCGCGACCCTCGAGCAGTACCCGTTCGACTACGTCATCGGCTCCGTGCACATCGTCGGCGACCGCTTCGGCTTCGACCATCCGGAGATGGTGGGGAGGCTCGCGGACTACGGGCTGGACCGCATCCACCTCGAGAGCCTCGAGCTGGCCCGGCAGGCGGCGGAGAGCGGGCTCTTCGACGTCGTCGGCCACCTCGACCACGCCGGCAAGTTCGGGCCGCCGGAGGACGAGGAGGCGGTCGCGGCCGCCGCGTCCGCGGCGCTGCGCGCCGTGGCGGCGGCCGGCATGACCCTGGAGATCAACACCGGCGGGCTGCGCAAGCCCATCGGCCGGGCGTTCCCGGCGCCGGCGCTGCTGGCCGAGGCGCACGGGCTCGGCATCCCGCTGGTGCTCGGCTCGGACGCGCACCGGCCCGGCGACGTCGGCCACGGCTTCGCCCACGCCGCCGCGCTCGCCCGCGCCGCCGGCTACACCGAGCTGCGCTCCATCGCCTCCGGCGCGCCGGAGGTCCTGGCGTGACGATCGCCGGCCGGCGCCTCGCGGCCATCTTCAACCCGCACTCGGGCGGCGGGGGCTACAAGCGCGACGTGCCGCTCATCTTCGACGCCCTTCGCGGCCTCGGCTACGTCGTGGAGGAGCTCGAGACCGCCGAACACGGCGACGCCAAGCGCCTCGCCCGCGAGGCGGTCGACGCCGGGTTCGACCTCGTCTGCGCGGTCGGCGGCGACGGCACCGTCAACGAGACCATCAACGGCCTCGCCGGTAGTGACGTCCCGCTCGCCATCGTCCCCACGGGCACCGTCAACGTGCTGGCCATGGAGCTCGGCATCCCGCTGGAGCCGCCGGACGCGGTCAAGCTCCTCGAGGCCGGCACCGTCTCCTGGATCGACCTCGGCCTGGCCGGCGACCGCTACTTCGGCCTCATGGCCGGCGTGGGCATGGACGCCGCCGTGGTCGCGTCCATGCACCCGACGATGAAGAGGGCGCTCAAGGAGGCGGCGTTCGCCGTCCAGGGCCTCGGCACCTACCTCACCCACGACGACCCGCTGTTTCGCGTCACCTGCAAGGAGCGGACGGTGGAGGGCTACTTCGCCGTCTTCGGCAACTCGTCCAACTACGGCGGCGCGTTCGGCATCACGCCGCTCGCCGACATGCGCGACGGCCTGCTGGACGTCTGCGTGCTCAAGGACAAGTCGTTCGTCAGCACGGTCTGGTACTGGACGGCCGCGCTCATCAACGCCCACATCAAGCATCCCAAGGTCGAGTACTTCCGCACCGAGAGCGCCCTTGTCGCCGCCGTGGAGGGAGACCAGGAGGTGCTGGTCCAGACCGACGGGGAAGTGGCCGGCAAGTTGCCGATGGAGTGCAAGGTCGTGCCGCGCGCGTTGCGCGTCGTGGTGCCCTGACCACGCGGCGCCGCCCCGCGCACCGAAGAGGACGCCCCGCATGATCCCGCACATCGCGACGCCGGCGCCGCGGCCGCCGGCCGCGAGCTGGGCCGCCGCCGGCTCCTAGAGGCCCATCACCTGCGCGAGCGCGCGCAGGCGTTCCACGTACTCCTTGCGCGCCTTGGGGTCGCGCTGACGCAGCTCGTCGGGCGTCGCCACCGGCACGACCTTGAACGACGGGTTGTCGAACAGCTTCAGCTCGAGCGAGTCGCCCGGCTCGTAGGGCCGGTTCTTGAAGAGCTTGCCGAGCAGGAACCGCGTCGTCTCCTCGCCCACGGTGAGCACGTAGTGCGGCGTGGTGATCGTGAGCTCCTTGGAGAGATACGGGAAGCAGTTCTCGAGCTCCTGGGGGCTGGGGCCGCGCACGGTCGCACGTCGCTGCGCGGCACGCACTTGGCCAGCGCCGTGACGTACACCTTGTCGCGGCTGTCGGCGAGGGCGGGCATGAACTCGGCGAGCTCCGCGAGCAGCGACTCGCCGGCGAGCCCGCCGTCCTCTTCGTCCGTGGGAGTCGGACGCGAGTGAGACGACCATCACCGCGCAGTGCGGGTGGCCGCCTCCGGGTACGGCGCGGAGCCGGCTCGCCACGAGTTCTTCGCAGCGGGTGCACTCGCCGACGCTCCGCGCCAGGTTCTCCAGCTGTTCGACCGCGTCTTCCATGAGAGTCTCCTTGGTCGGTCCGGCCGGCTGCGCCGGCGGGGCGGTCAGGCGCCTGGTCTGGTGAGTCGGTACTCGCAGGTGAGGGCGCTGGGCAGACCCACGAGCACGAGCATGAGCTCGCTGCCGAAGGGGGCGAGCACGAGGTTGAGGTCGTCGAAGTCGACGGACATGTACTTGGCCTCCGGCTGGCCGAGTTCGGCCGCCAGCCGGGCGCCGATGTCGATGACGCCGGCCACCTGGGCGGCGACGGCGTCGGTCTTGAAGCCCGGGTCGGCGTCGGCCGCCACCACGAACCCGTCGCGCGAGATGAGCAGGGCGGCGACGAGGCCGGGCGTCTCCCGGTACGGGGCGAGCTGGGCGGCGAGGATGTCGGCCTGGTCGGTCATGACGCCTCCAAGGCGGTGTCGAGTTGGGTGCGGACGGCGGCGGCGAAGGCCTCTGCGGCCGCCGCGTCCGAGAAGGTCCGGCGGAGGCCGTCCCTGCGGCCGGCCAGCTCGCTGAGGAAGATGCTCATGCGGGGGACGGGGGAGGCGTCGTCGTCGGGCAGGGCTCCGTCCAGCGGCAGCTGGATGAGCGTGTCGCCGCTCACGAACAGCCGGCTGGTCTCACGCCCCGAGAGCCGTACCTTGACCTGGACGGCCACGCCCTCCGGCACCTGCTGGCTGGTGATGTCGATCTCCACAGCCGAAGACTAGCGAGGCGCATGGGGAGTGGCAAGACGCGGGCCGTCGCGGCCCGCAAGCTCGTTGAGTGGCGAAGCCGGCTCAACTGGCGGTGTCCCTACTGTGCCGCCGCGAGCGGGACGACCGTGCCGGACACCTCCGTCGAGACGGCGGCCGGGAGGGCCTCGTCGCGGGCGGCGGCGAGGAGGTCCTCGATGCGCCGCACGGTGGGGTAGGAGGAGGCGCCGGTGGCCAGCGTCTGCCGGCGCCCGGCGATGAGGCTGCCGCTCACCTCGTGGGCGAGGTCGGCGGCGGCCTGCCGCGCCTCGGCGAGCGAGAGGCCGGGCAGGACGAGCACGATGCCGTCCGGTCGCACGCGGAAGGCGCGCCCGTCGGCGCCCACGCGCCGTTCGGCGCGCCGGGCGACGCCGCGGACCAGCTCTTCGCTGCCGTCGGCGCCGAGGAAGTCGCGGCTGTCCTGGTAGTGCTCGAGCCTCAGGTACACGACGCTGACCGGCCGGTGCTCGGCGAGCGCGGCCGCGGTGGCGGTCTCGAGGAAGCCGGCGAGGCAGGCGCCCGTCGAGAGCCCCGTGCTGACGTCGACCTTGGGCGCGTGCACCTCACGTCTCCGCGTCGCCGGGCGCCGGCGCAGACGCGTCGCCGCGACGCAGCCGCCGGCGACCAGGACGGCGACCTTGGCCACGCCGCCCACGCGGCTGCCGCCGAGCGACGGGTCGGCGATCGCGAGCACGACGAGCAGCAGCAGCGACGGCCCGACGAGGAACGGCCACTCACCGCGCGGCGCCCCGGCGAGCTGTCCCATGGCGAGGAACGGCACCGTGACCAGCAGCCAGCTCTCGGCGCCGCCGGAGAGGGCGAGCGCGATGCCGAGGAGCGCCCAGTCGAGCACGATGAAGGTGTGGGCGAGCTCGGCCGGCCGCTTGCGCGCGACGCGGATGGAGTAGACGCCGATGAGGGCGCCGGCCAGGGCCGGCGGAGCCGCGGTCGAGGTGCCCCAGCGCGAGCGCGAGCGCCGTCAGGAACAGGAAGAAGAGGGTCCGGTAGCGTGCTCGCAGGAGCGCCGGGTCGCGGCGTCTGCGAGAAGGACGGCTCACTACGAGGCCGTCCCGGTCATGCGAGGCGTGAGGGTTGCGCGCTGCATGCCGTGAGTATTCTCACACGAGGACTCGAATCCTTCAAGGTCTGGTTGAGGGTGATTCTTGAGCCTGAGATGTGCGTTATCGCGCGCGGATGCCCGCGAACGCCGGCGGCGGTCGCCTCGGGAGGCACGCCGGAGTGGCGCACGGCGCTCCGGCTCGGCTAGAATCGTTGCCCCCATGGAACGCCAGCTCTTCTTCTCCGGGAACGAAGCGATCGCCCACGGCGCCGTGCGCGCCGGGGCCGGATTCGCCTGCGGGTATCCCGGCACTCCCTCCACCGAGATCATCGAGACCACGGCCGGGCTCCAGGGCATCCACAGCGAGTGGTGCGTCAACGAGAAGGTCGCGCTCGAGACCGCCGTCGGGGCGTCGCTGGCCGGCGTGCGCACCATCGTGACCATGAAGCACGTGGGCCTCAACGTCGCCGCCGACCCGTTCATGACGCTCTCGCTCACCGGCGTCAACGCCGGGCTCGTCATCGTCAGCGCCGACGACCCCGGCATGCACTCGTCCCAGAACGAGCAGGACAATCGCAACTACGCCAGGTTCGCGAAGATCCCGATGCTCGAGCCGTCGGACAGCCAGGAGGCCTACGACTTCGTGGCCGAGGCGTTCGCGCTCTCCGAGGAGTTCGACACGCCCGTCATGCTCAGGACCACGACCCGCATCTCGCACGGGCGCGGCCAGGTGCTGCCGCGTGTGCCCATCGAGGTGCCGCCGCGCGACTACGCGCGGGACATCAGCAAGTACGTCATGGTCCCGCAGTACGCGCGGCAGCGTAACCGGCTGGTCCTCGAGCGTCTCGAGAAGCTGCGCAGGCGCGCGGAGGAGAGCCCGCTCAACGTGCTGGAAGCGGGCTCCTCGGACTTCGGCATCATCGCCTCGGGCATCGCCTACGCCTATGCGCGCGAGGCGTTCCCCAAGGCCTGGTTCCTCAAGCTGGGCATGTCCCACCCGCTGCCCTACGCCAAGGTCGCGCGCCTCTACGACCACGTCTCCCGCGTGGCGGTCGTCGAGGAACTGGACCCGTTCTTCGAGGACCAGGTGCGCGCGCTCGGCCTGCCGGTGATCGGCAAGGCAGTCATCCCGGCCGACGGCGAGCTCGACCAGGAGACCGTCTTCCGCGCGCTCGAGCCCTACGTGCTGCACAAGCCGCCGCGGCGCCGCAGACCGGTCATGCCGCCGGCGCCGAAGCTCGCCACACCGCCGCAGCCGGCGCCGGGCCTGCCCGTCAGGCCGCCGGTGCTCTGCCCCGGCTGCTCCCACCGCTCCGTCTACTCCGCGCTGCGCAAGCGCCGCCTCGCCCCCATGGGTGACATCGGCTGCTACACGCTCGGCGCGCTGCCGCCGCTGCTCGCGCTCGACAGCTGCCTGTGCATGGGCGCCAGCATCGGCATGATGTCGGGCTTCAACAAGGCGCTGGGCAAGAAGGCGGCGGTCGGCGTGATCGGCGACTCCACCTTCTTCCACTCCGGCGTCACGCCGCTCATCGACGCCTTCTACAACGAGGTCGAGGGCATGGTCGTCATCCTCGACAACCGGACGACGGCGATGACCGGCCACCAGGGCCATCCCGGCACGGGCCTCCACCCGGATCGCAGCCAAGAGCCCCACCGTGGACATCCAGAAGCTCTGCGAGGGCATCGGCGTCCGCTGCGTCACCGTCGACGCCACCGACCACAAGGCGCTGGACGCCGCCATCAAGGCCGAGGCCAAGGCGCCGGGGCTCGGCGTCCTCATCGCCCTCGCCCCCTGCGTGCTGATGACGCGCGAGCAGGCCGGCGAGGTCGTGGTGGACGAGGAGCGCTGCAACCTCTGCGGCGTCTGCGTCGACCTCGGCTGCCCGGCGCTCGCGCCGGGCGACGACGCGATGTCCGTGCTCGAGACCTGCACCGGCTGCGGGCTGTGCGTCGAGGTGTGCCGCCGCGGGGCGCTCAGCCTCGCCTGCGCCGAGGACGAGGCGTGAACGGCACGACCACGGTCTCCATCGTCGGGGTCGGCGGCCAGGGCGTGCTGCTCGGCGCCGCGATCCTCGCCGAGACCGCCGCCGGCGCCGGCCTCGAGGTCAAGGCAAGCGAGGTCAAGGGCATGGCGCAGCGCGGCGGCAGCGTGCTCAGCACCGTCCGCTTCGGCGAGCACGTCTGGTCGCCGGTCGGGCCGCACGCCGACGTCGTGATCGCCACCGAGCTGCTGGAGGGCATCCGCGGGCTCGGCCTGCTCGGCCCGGGGGGCACGCTCGTCTGTGCGCACACCACGCGCATCACGCCCGGCAGCGTGCTGCGCCGCGAGGAGGACTACCCCGACGACATCGCCGGAGCCGCCGCCCGGAGGGGCGCCCGCCTGGTGACGGTGGACGCCGAGGGCGTCGCGCTCGAGGCCGGCACCGTCCGCGCCGTCAACGTCGCGCTGCTCGGCGCCGCCTCCACGGTCCTGCCGTTCACCGACGAGCAGTGGCGGCGCGGCCTCGAGGCGGCCGTGCCGGCCAAGATCCTCGAAGTCAATCTGCGCGCGTTCGAGCTCGGGCGCGCCGCGGTCGCCAGCCAGGAGGTCGAGTCGTGAAGGTCACGCAGCTCACCGTGTTTCTCGAGAACCGCAGCGGTCGTCTCGCCGAGGTGGCCGACATCCTCGGCCAGGCCGGCATCAACATCCGCGGGTTCTCCACCACGGAGGCCGCCGAGTACGGCATCGTGCGTCTCATCCTCACCGACCCCGACCGCGCCCGTCAGCTGCTGCACGACGCCGGCTTCACCACGCACTTCTCCGAGGTGCTGTGCGTCAAGGTCGAGGACGTCCCCGGCGGGCTCGCCGAGGTGCTCGACCAGCTCGCCGCGGCCGGCGTGTCCATCGACTACCTGTACAGCATCTCGTTCTGGAACATCTGCTTCGCCGTGCGCGACATCGACCGCGCCGTCGAGCTGCTCGCCGGCAAGGTGACGCTGCTCAGCGACGAGGAGGTGCGGGCGCTGTGACTGCCCGCCGTAGCCACGGCAGCGAGCGGGGCGCCGAAGGCGCACCGCTCAGCACGGTGGCCGAGGAGCACCTGACCAAGGACGCCGCCGGCGGGCTGTACTGGCAGCCGGCCGCCGAGACCCTGCCGACCCCGCAGCTCGGCGAGCTGCAGATGGAGCGGCTGCGGGCGACGCTCGAGAACGCCTACGACAACGTCCCCTTCTACCACAAGAAGATGGACGAGCTCGGCGTCAAGCCCGGCGACGTGACCTGCCACGGCGACGTCGCCGACCTGCCGTTCACCACCAAGATCGACCTGCGCGACCACTACCCGTTCGGCATGTTCGCGCGGCCGCGCGACAAGGTGGTGCGCGTGCACGCCAGCTCGGGCACGACCGGCAACCCCACCACCGTCGGCTACACGCGCGGCGACCTCGACGTGTGGGCGGACCTGATCGCCCGGACCCTCGCCGCGGGCGGCGTGGCGCCGGGCGACCTCCTCCAGAACGCCTTCGGCTACGGCCTCTTCACCGGCGGGCTCGGCCTGCACCTCGGCGCCGAGCGCCTGGGCTGCACCGTGGTGCCCATCTCCGGCGGCAACACCGAGCGGCAGCTCAAGATCATGCGCGACTTCGGCGCCACCGCCCTGAGCTGCACGCCGTCCTACGCCATGTACCTGGCCGACGCGGCCCGCGACCGCGGCCTGCGTCCCGAGGACCTGCCGCTGCGCGTCGGCTTCCACGGCGCGGAGCCGTGGACCAACGAGCTGCGCGCGCAGATCGAGGCGGGCCTCGGCGAGCGACGCGCTCGACATCTACGGCCTCTCCGAGATGGGCGGCCCCGGCGTCGGCTACGAGTGCCTGTGCAAGGGCGGCATGCACGTCAACGAGGACCACTACCTCGCCGAGATCATCGACCCGGAGACGCTGCGGCCGCTGCCCTACGGGCGAGGTCGGGCGAGCTCGTCTTCACGACCCTCACCCGGGAGGCGCAGCCGCTGATCCGCTACCGCACCCGCGACCTCTGCACGCTCATCGCCGAGCCGTGCGCCTGCGGCCGCACCTCGGCGCGCATGAGCAAGCCCATCGGGCGCAGCGACGACATGCTCATCATCAGGGGCGTCAACGTCTTCCCCAGCCAGATCGAAGAGGTGCTCATGAGCATCCCGTCGATCGAGCCGCACTACCAGATCGTGGTGGACCGCAAGGGCTACCTCGACATCATCGAGGTGTGGGTCGAGGTGGGCGAGGACATCTTCGCCGAGACCATGGGCGACCTGGAGCGCTTCCAGCGGAGCGTGCAGGCGCAGATCTACAACGTGCTCAACATCCAGTGCGCGGTCAAGCTCAAGGAGCCCAGGACCATCCAGCGCTCCGAGGGCAAGGCGGTGCGCGTGGTCGACAGGCGCAAGGCGCTCTAGCCGAAGGATCGCGGGACCAGCGCCCGCGGGCGGCTGACGACCTCGCGAGTGGAGCGTCTATACTCGCGGGGTGACACCTGCCGCTTCAGTCCTGCGGCCGCTCCGCGGCCTGCGCCTCGACCTCTCCCGCCGCACCTGCGCGTCGAAGAGCTGCCGGCCGAGGTCGCGCGCCTCTGGCTCGGCGGCCGCGGGCTCGGCGCCGTACCTGGCGCTGCGCGAGCGGCTGTACGACGGTGGAGCCGCTCTCCCCGGAGAACCTGCTGGTGTTCGCGCCGGGCCCGCTGACCGGCACCGGCGCGCCGGCGAGCGGCCGCTACAGCGTCACCAGCCGCTCGCCGCTCACCGGCACCGTCTTCGACGGCAACTCCGGCGGCAACTTCGGCAACGCGCTGCGCCGCCTCGGCTGGGACTACCTCATCGTGACCGGCGCGCTCGACGAGCCCGGCTACGTCACCGTCGGGCTGGACGGAGCCGGCGAGGCTTCGCCGGCCGGCCCCGCCGCCGAGCCCTTCGCCGGCCCCGGCGGCGCGACGCTGCGCCCCGCCGCCGGCCTCTGGGGCCTCGACGTCCCCGCGACCGCTCGAGCGCCTGCGCGAGCTGCACCCCAGGTCCGAGGCCGCCGTCATCGGCCCGGCCGGCGAGCGCGGCGTGCTGTTCGCGAGCATCGTCAACAACCGCGGCCGCTCCATCGGCCGCGGCGGCCTGGGCGCCGTGATGGGCTCCAAGCGGCTCAAGGCGCTCGTCCTGCACGGCCACGGCGACCACAAGCCGCCGGTGGCCGACCCCGAGCGCCTCGAGTTCATCGTCTACGAGGCCGAGAAGCTGCTCAAGTCGAACCCGATCACCTCCACGGCGCTGCCGGAGTTCGGCACCTCGGTGCTCGTCAACGTGCTCGACCAGGCCGGCGCCCTGCCCACGCGCAACCACCGCGAGAGCCGGTTCGAGGGCGCCGCGGCCATCTCCGGCGAGGCGCTCAAGCGCGAGCACGTGCAGCGCCGCTCCGCCTGCCGCGGCTGCATCATCGGCTGCGCCCGCCGCACCACCGCCGGCGGCGAGAGCGGCGAAGGCCCCGAGTACGAGAGCATCTGGGCGTTCGGCGCCGAGTGCGGCGTGAGCGACCTCACGGCGATCGTGCAGGCCAACTACGCCTGCAACCGCGCCGGCATGGACACCATCACCATGGGCTCGACGATCGCCTGCGCCATGGAGCTCACGGAGCTCGGCCTGCTGCCGGGCGGCCCGCGCTTCGGCGACGCGCGGGCCATCATCGCCCTGGCCGAGGCCACGGCCGCGGGCGAGGGCCTCGGCGCCGAGCTCGGGCTCGGCTCGGCGCGCTTCGCGGCCCTGCACGGCCGCCCCGAGCTCTCCATGAGCGTCAAGCAGCTCGAGATGCCGGCCTACGACCCGCGCGGCATGAAGGCGCAGGGCCTCGCCTACGCCACCAGCAACCGCGGCGGCTGCCACCTGCGCGCCAACATGCTCGGCCCCGAGATCCTCGGCGTGCCCAAGATGGTCGACCGCTTCGCGACCCTCGGCAAGGCCGGCCTGCTCATCAACCTCCAGAACCTGAACGCCGTGCTCGACTCGCTCAGCGTCTGCAAGTTCACCGCCTTCGCGATGAAGGAGGACTACTACGCCCGCCAGCTCAGCGCCGTGTGGGGCGAGACGGTGGAGCCGCAGGAGCTGCTGCTGCTCGGCGAGCGCATCTGGAACGCCGAGCGGCTCTTCAACCTCGCCGCCGGCTTCACGCGCGCGGAGGACACCCTGCCGCCGCGGCTGCTGCACGAGCCGGTGCCGGACGGGCCGTCCGCGGGGCAGGTAGTAGACTTGCCGCCGATGCTGGACGAGTACTACATCTCGCGCGGCTGGGACGAGGGCGGCGTGCCCTCGGCGGCCAAGCTCGCGCGGCTCGGGCTGACGGGGACGCCGCGGCGGACGCGCGCGGACGGCGGCGGCCGCGCGGGACGGCCGCCCCGTGAGCTCGGCCGTCCTCGAGCAGTTCCAGGCCGATCGGCCGGGACCTCTTCGTCGCCGGCGTCATCAGCTCGCACGGCGGCAACCTCAGCGTGCGCATGGGCGACCGCATCCTCATCACCCGCCGCGGCTCGATGCTCGCCCGTCTCGAGGAGCGCGACATCATCGAGACGGGCCTCGAGGAGAACGACGCCAACGTCATGCTCGCCAGCACCGAGATCAACGTCCACCGCGCCATCTACCAGGGCACGGCGGCGCAGGCGATCGTGCACGCGCACCCGCCCTACGCGATCGCCCGCTCGCTCATGTGCGACGAGATCGTCCCCATCGACAGCGAGGGCTCGTACCTGCTGCACAAGGTGCCGGTGGTGCACACCGAGCTGACCGCGGGGTCCAAAGAGGTGGCCGACCTGCTGCCGAAGTGGCTCAAGGAGTACGACATCGTGATGCTGCGCGGGCACGGGCCGTTCGCCATCGGCCACCTGCTCGAGGAGGCCTACCAGCTCACCAGCGTGCTCGAGATGGCCTGCCGCATCATGACCATCGCCGACGGGCTCGGCGAGCAGGTCAAGGAATACCGCAAGGGGTCGGACCAGTACGAGACCTGGTAGGCGGTGTGCCTTCGGCGCACCGCCAGTCGACTCCGCTACGCCGGTCAATGAGGCGCGGCGCCGCGGCGCGGGAGGCGGCTGCCTCCCGCGGCTCAAGACGTCAGAGGCCGAAGAGGCCGGCGAGCCAGTCCACGACCGCGCCGGCCGCGCCGGTCCCGCCGCTGCCGATGCCGGCCGCGCTGACGTCGGCCGCGGCGAGGTCCCACGGCCGGTCGGCGACCAGCTGGACACGACCACCTGCTTCGGCCGCGCGCTGGGCGTGCCCGTCGGCGTCGGCGTGGGCTTGGGCGGCTTGGTCTTGGTCGGCGTCGGCGTGGGCTTGGGCGGCTTGGTCGTTGGTCGGCGTCGGCTTCGGCTTGATGGTGTTGGTCGGGCCGGGGCTCGGCGACGCGCTCTTGCTCGGCGACGCGGACGCGGACGCCGACGGCGAGGCGGAGGTCTGCATCTTGCCCTCCCACGGGCTGAACGTCCACGGGAAGTCCTTGAAGCTCGGGTGCTCCGAGTCCTTGAGCGCCGCGGCGAAGAACTTGGCCCACATCGGCGCGCAGTAGATCGCCGCCGTAGGCGCCGTCCATGGGCGAGTTCTTCTCCGCGTCGCCCATCCAGACGGCGGCGGCGAGGTTGGGCGTGTAGCCGGAGTACCAGACGTCCCAGCCGTTCTCGGTGGTGCCGGTCTTGCCGGCGCGCGGGTACGGGAAGTAGCGCGCCGGCCGCCGAGCCCGGTGCCGGCCGAGGCCGTGACCCGCTCGAGGCACTGCGTGACGACGCTGGCCACGCCGGCCGGGATGGCGCGCTTGCCGGTCGTCTTGGGCTTCCAGTCGAGCGCGCCGTTCGTGCGGTACACCTTGACGATCGCCTGCGGCTTGTGGTGGATGCCGTTGGCGGCCAGCGTGGCGTAGGCGTCGGCCATCTCGAGCGGCGTGACGCCGGAGGTGCCGAGCGTGATCGACGGGACGGCGTCCAGCGGGCTGGTGATGCCCATCCTGTGCGCGACGTCCACGGTGTTCTCCGGGCCGACGTCCACGCTGAGCTGGGCGAAGACGACGTTGTCGGAGATCGTGGTGGCGGCCGAGACGCTCTCGGGGCCGCCCGGGCCGTCGCCGTTGACGACCCACGGCGCGGCGAAGGCGCCCATGGGGATGATGATCGGGCTCTTGGACGAGTAGTAGGTGGAGTCCGGGTCCATGCCCTGCTCGACGGCGGTCGTGAGCACGAAGGGCTTCATCGACGAGCCCGGCTTGCCGCTTGGCCTGCCAGGCGAGGTTGAACTTCTGCTTCTTGTAGTCCAGGCCGCCGACCATGGTGCGGATGTAGCCGTTGGCCGGGTCGATGGCGACGAGCGCCGCGCGAGGGCTTGAAGCCGAAGTCCAGCGGCCCGGTGGTCGACTTGATGATGTCGATGGCCTCCTGCTGCCACGTCGAGGTCGATGCTGGTGATGACCTTGAGGCCGCCCTCGAAGACCATGGCCGAGCCGTAGCGCTTGGTGAGCTGGCGGGTGACGTAGTCGACGAAGTAGTCGGCCAGGCTCTTGTTGAGGTTCGGCGGGTGCTTGTAGACCTTGAGCTTGCTGGCCATGAGCTTGTCGGCGTGCTCCTGCGAGATGTAGCCCTGGTCGGCCATGAGCTGCAGCACCTTGTTGCGCTGCTCCGTCGCCATCTTCTTGTCCGTGGTGGGGGAGTAGGCCGAGGGGAACTTGGGCAGGGCCGCGAGCAGCGCGGCCTCCTTGAGGTTGAGGTGCCGAGGCGTGCTTGTGGAAGTAGGTGCGCGCCGCCGCCTCGACGCCGTAGGCGCCGGCGCCGTAGTACACCGTGTTGAGGTACGCGGTGAGGATCTTGTCCTTGCTCCAGCGGTCCTCGAGCTGCCAGGCGAGCACGGCCTCGCGGATCTTGCGCTTGTAGGTGCGCTCGTCGCCCACGTAGGCGTTCTTGACGTACTGCTCGGTGATGGTGGAGCCGCCCTGGACGACGCCGCCGGCGCGGAGGTTCTCGACCACGGCGCGCGCGACGCCCATGGTAGTCGACGCCGTGGTGCTCGTAGAAGCGCTCGTCCTCCACGGCCACAGTGGCGTTCTTCATGACGTCGGGGATCTTGTTGCTGGGCACGAGCACGCGGTTCTCGGCGCCGTGCAGTTCGGCGATGACGTTCTTGCCGGTGCGGTCGTAGAGCACGGTGTTGACGGCGTTGGTGTGGCGGCTGCAGGTCCTCGAGCGACGGCAGGTCGCGCGAGAGGGCGTAGATGGCGCCCGCGGCAACGGCGAGGCCGGCGATGAGCGAGAGCAGCAGGACGACGATGAAGAGCTTGACCACGAGCCAGACGCGGCTGCGGGACTTCGCCTGCTTCTTCTTGCGCTCGCGCCGGCGCCGCGGGATGTCCTCCGGCTCCGCGGTGTATCTGGTGTAGGTGTAGTCAGCCATGGCTCCTCATTCTACCCGAGAGGGGACGCGGCAGCCCCGCCGCCGTCTCGCGGGGGACGCACGAGCCCCCTGCCGCGTTCACGCGGGCGCGTGGCTGGCGGAGTCGTCGCCCTCGCCGGAGGAGTCTTCAACGGCCGGTTCGTGCACCCTCTTCGGCTGCACGAACCGGGAGATGACGATCGAGACCTCGTAGAGCACGTACAGAGGCACGAACATGGCCAGCATGCTGAAGGCGTCCTGGCTGGGCGTGATGACGGCTGCGGCGAACGCCATGATCAGGACGGCCCAGCGCCGGTTCTTGCGCAGGAACTTGTCGTCGATCACGCCGACCTTGGCGAGCAGCACGAGCACCACGGGGAGCTCGAACACCACGCCGAAGGCGAGGATGAACAGCGCCATGAAGGTGAAGTAGTCGCTGGCGCGCAGCTGGACGTTGAAGAAGCCGGCGCTGAAGGTGAGCAGGAACGACAGGCCCTTGGGCAGCACGAGGAAGTAGGCGAGCGCCACGCCCATGAAGAACAGGGCCGTGGTGGCGAACACGATCGGGTAGAAGTACTTCTTCTCGCCGCTGGTGAACGCCGGCGCCATGAAGGCCCAGAGCTCGTAGATGATCACCGGCGCCGCCAGGATGAGGCCGCCGACGACCCACACCTTGAGGCTGACCATGAACGGCTCGGCGGGGCTGAAGGTGGTGATCTTGGTGGCCGACTCCGGAAGGTTGGGGACCTGGCGCAGCGGATAGAGCAGCGCCTCGAACATGAAGCTGTTGAAGAGCGCCGCGATCAGGACGCCGACGGTCGCGGCGATCAGGCAGACGAACAGGCGCTTGCGCAGCTCGTCGAGGTGCTCGAACAGCGTCAGACGATCCTCGGCGGAGAGCGCCACGCGGTCAGGCTCCTGTCGGCGGGCGGCGCGGACGAGCTGGTGGTCACCGTCTCCGGCGACCCGGGGGCGGCTCGGGGCCTCGAGGGCCTCGGCGGGCTCCTCCGGCGCGGCCGGCGCCACGTCGGCGAACGCCGTCTGCGGCGTGACCGGCGGCGTCTCGGGGCCCTCGTCGTACGCGCCCTCAGCCCGTGCGGGCGCGGCCGTGACGGGCGGCGGCGGAGCCGATCCCTCGGCTGCGCCGCCGAGGCCGCCGGCGGCCGCCGCCGCTCCGGTCGCCGCGACCGGCGCCTCGATGGCCGACTTGAGGTCGACGCTGGACTTGAGGTCGGTGAACGTGCCCGTGACCCCCTTGATGGGCTCGGTGAACGTCGACTTGACCTCGTTGATCTGGTCGGTGACCTCGCCCAGGCCGAGCTCCGTCTTCGCGGTCTCGGCCGCCTTGCGGAACTCGCGCACGCCCTTGCCCAGCGACTTGCCCATCTGCGGCAGCCGCTTGGGCCCGAACACGAGCAGGGCGAGGATGAGGACGATGACGATCTCGGCGGGGCCGATGCTCATGCGGGGGTCACCTCGGTCGGGGTATTCGTGCCGTTCCATCGTAGGAGCCGCGGGCCCGAAGTGCAACGCGGCCCCCCGGAGCGCCGCCGAACCACCCTCTGCTCGGGGCCGGAGGGAGAATCCGAGCAAGAAATACCTGCAAATCGGCGCAGTCTGCGTATACCCCCACCGGTGTACATTCGGGTTTGCTTCTCACGAACGCGCTTTGGTACAGTACGCCGAGTCGTCCGGGGGCTCCCAGGGGGGGAGCGCGGGGCGTCATCACTTATCGCATGACGAACGCATATCTCACCGATTGGCTGTATGTCTGGCTGTTCATCGTCGCCGGAGCGGCGCTGGTCGTCGTCATCCTGCTGTTCTCCAAGCTCATCAACCCGAGCCACCTCACGCCGGAGAAGCTGCAGCCCTACGAGTGCGGCATCCCGCCGGTCGGCAACCCCTGGCAGCCGTTCGCGGTGCGCTACTTCGTCTTCGGACTCCTCTTCCTCGTCTTCGACGTGGAGTCGGCGTTCCTGTTCCCGTGGGCGATCGTCTTCCGCGGGCTCGGCACGGCCGGGTTCATCGAGATGCTGCTGTTCATCGCCGTGCTCGCCTTCGGCCTCCTGTACGCCTGGCGCAAGGGAGCCCTGGAGTGGGCATGAGTGAGCGCGTCAAGACGGTCAGGTACCCGAAGCTCGAGCACTTCAGCGAACCCAACGTCATCACCACCACCGCCGACTTCATCTTCAGCTGGGCGCGCTCGCACTCGGTCTTCCCGTTCACCTACGGCCTCGCCTGCTGCGCCATCGAGATGCTCACGTCCGGCTTCGCGCGCTACGACATCGCCCGCTACGGCATGGAGGTCTTCCGCCCCACGCCGCGCCAGTGCGACCTCATGATCGTCGCCGGCACCGTCAACGAGAAGATGGCGCCGGTGCTCAAGCGCCTGTACGACCAGATGTCGGAGCCCAAGTGGGTCATCAGCATGGGCGCCTGCGCCACCAGCGGCGGCCCGTTCTACGACGGCTACAACGTCGTCAACGGCGTCGACAAGGTCGTGCCGGTCGACGTGTACATCCCCGGCTGCCCGCCGCGCCCCGAGGCGCTCTTCCAGGGCCTGCTCGAGCTGCAGGGCAAGATCCAGCAGTACAAGTTCGTCCCCGAGAAGCCGGCGGCGCCCCAGGCGGCCGCGCCGGTCGTGGAGGCCGCCCCGCGGCCGCCGCCGAAGAGGCCTGACCGCGTGCCCGTCACCGTCGGCAGCAACCCCATGAGCATGGACGCCATCGCGGCGCTCCTCGTCGAGCGCTTCGCCGGCGAGCTCACGGACGTGCGCATCCAGGAGCCGGACACCATCGTCGCGCGTTGCGCGCGCGAGCAAGCTCAAGGACGTCGCCGCGCGCCTCAAGGCCGACGCCGACGCCGGCTACGAGACGCTCAACTGGATCGCCGGCGTCGACCGCCGCACCTCGCTCGAGAGCATCTACCACGTGTACTCGTGGAAGACGAACACGTACCTCGAGCTGCACGTCGACCTGCCGCGCGCCAAGCCGGAGGTCGACACGGTCACCGGCGTGTGGCCGGCGGCCGACTGGCACGAGCGCGAGTCGTGGGACATGGTCGGCATCGTCTACACCGGCCATCCCGACCTGCGCCGCATCCTGCTCAAGGACGACTTCGTCGGCCATCCGCTGCGCAAAGACTACGTCGACCTCGCGGAGAACCACCCGCATGTATGACCAGTTCGAGACTCCGGAGCCCGACGAGGCCGTGAAGCTCGCCCTGCGCCGCATCGAAGAGGCGACGGCGCGCGGCGAGGGCTCCGACGTCGACGGCCTGGCCTTCAACGAGGTCGTCGTCAACATGGGGCCGCAGCACCCCAGCACCCACGGCGTGCTGCGCCTGGTCGTCACGCTCGACGGCGAGCTCGTCAAGGACGTCATCCCGGTCATCGGCTACCTGCACCGCTGCAAGGAGAAGCTGGCCGAGAAGCGCACCTACTTCCAGTACATCCCGATCGTCGACCGCACCGAGTACCTCGCCAGCATCAACTGCGAGTGGGGCTACGTCATGACGGTCGAGAAGCTCGCCGGCATCCAGGTCACGCGGCGGGCGGAGTTCATCCGCGTCATCACCGGCGAGCTCATGCGCATCGCCAGCCACCTGGTGGCGGTCGGCACCTTCACCGCCGACCTCTCGCCGCTGGGCACGGCCATGGTCTTCTACATGTTCCGCGACCGCGAGGTCATCCTCGACCTCATGGAAGAGCTCACGGGCGCGCGCATGATGTTCAACTACTACCGCTTCGGCGGCGTGCGCTACGACCTGCCCGACGGCTGGGTCGAGAGGTGCCGCGACTTCCTCAAGATGTTCCCGGCCAAGATCAAGGAGTACGAGGCGCTCGTCGACACCAACGCCGTCTTCCTGCAGCGCACCCAGGGCAAGGGCGTCATCACCCAGCAGGACATCGTCGACTACGGCATCACCGGCCCCAACGCGCGCGCGTCCGGCATCGACCTGGACCTGCGCCGCACGCGGCCGTACTCGGTGTACCCGGAGCTCGACTTCGAGGTCATCACCGCGCAGCACGGCGACATCTTCGACCGCTACCGCTGCCGCATGGACGAGATGCGCGAGAGCCTCAAGATCGTCGAGCAGTGCCTGGACATGCTGCCCAAGGGCCCCGTCCAGCTCGGCTCGCTGCGCGCTCCTTACGTCATCACGCCGCCGCCCGGCTCCGCCTACGTCGGCCAGGAGAACCCGCGCGGCGAGTACGGCACCTACATCGAGAGCGACGGGTCGCGGTACCCGTACCGGCTCAAGTTCCGCGACCCCTGCTTCTGCAACCTGCAGCTGTTCCCGAAGCTCCTCAGCGGCAACAAGATCGCCGACGCGGTGGCCATCTCGGGCAGCATCGACCTCGTGCTCGGAGGCATCGACCGCTAGATGGACATCCTCGTCGCCATCCTCAGGGCCATCCTCTTCGTCGTCATCGCCTACGCGGTGGTGTTCATCGCGGCGCTGGCCAACATCCTCTACGAGCGCCGCTTCATGGCGTTCATCGGCGACCGCCTCGGCCCCAACCGCACCGGGCCGCAGGGCGTGCTGCAGAGCGTCGCCGACGCCTTCAAGATGATGGGCAAGGAGGACTTCCGCCCGCTGCTCGCCGACCCGGTGCTGTTCACGCTCGCGCCGGTCACGGTCATGATCGGCGCCGTGGCCATCCAGCTGGTCCTGCCCTACACGGGCGGGGCCATGGCGACGAACCTCAACATCGGCATCGTCTTCCTCGTCGCCATCACCAGCTTCACGACGCTGTCGATCCTCATGGGCGGCTGGGCGTCGCGCAACAAGTACTCGCTGGTCGGCGCGCTCCGCGCGGCCGCGCAGATGATCAGCTACGAGATCCCCATGCTGCTGGGCCTGCTCATCGTCGCCATGGTCGTCGGCTCGCTGAACATCAACGCGGTCATCGCGTGGCAGGCCCACTACCACTGGCTCATCTTCTACATGCCGTTCACGTTCCTGCTCTTCTACATCGCGTCCGTCGCGGAGCTGAACCGCGGGCCGTTCGACCTGCCCGAGTCCGAGTCGGAGCTGGTCGCCGGCTACGCGACCGAGTACTCGGGCATGCGCTTCGGCATGTTCTACCTGAACGAGTACGCCGGCCTCACGATCATGTCCATGGTCGCCGTCACGCTGTTCTTCGGCGGCTGGATGGGGCCGTGGGCGACCGCGATCCACTTCTGGGGCATCGACTGGATCGGCATCGTCTGGTTCCTCGTCAAGACCTACATCCTGGTCACCATGCTGGTCTGGATCCGCTTCAGCATCCCGCGCCTGCAGGTGGACCAGCTCATGGCCTTCGCCTGGAAGATCCTCATCCCGCTCGGGCTGGTCAACATCCTCGCCACGGCGGCGATCATCCTCTGGGTGCCGAGCTGGAAGTGGGGCCTCGCGGTGTTCGGCTGGGTCTCGTTCTTCGCCTTCGTGGGTCTGTTCGACCCGATCCTCAAGCGCCGCCTGCGCAAGCAGCGCGAGCGCCAGCCGGTGGTGAGCGCCTGATGCTCGGCATGTTCAAGGCCATGCGGCAGACGATGAGCCACCTGCCCAGGAAGAAGCTCACCGTCCAGTACCCGGAGCAGCGCGAGGTGCTGCCGGCGCGCAGCCGCGGCCTGTTCCGCGTGGTCATCGACCCATCGAGCGGCGACCCGCGCTGCCGCTCCTGCACCCTGTGCGAGAGCAACTGCCCGGTGCAGGTCATCCGCGTCAACCACACGAGCAAGTACCGCCTGCCCGTGCCCAACGCCGCGCGGATCAGCGAAGCGCGGATCGCGGCCCAGCAGGGCGTGGACGTCAAGGACCTGCAGCCGGTGCTCGACGACTACTACGAGCACGGCACCGGCCTCATCGCCATGCTGCAGAACGCGCAGGAGGTCTACGGCTACCTGCCGCGCGTCGCCATCCAGGAGATCAGCCTGCAGACCGGCGTGTCGCTCAGCCAGATCTACGGCGTCTCCAGCTTCTACAACCAGTTCCGGCTGTCACCGGTCGGCGAGTACATCATCGACGTCTGCCACGGCACCGCCTGCCACGTCGCGGGTGCGGTCCAGATCACCGAGGCTCTGGAGGAAGAGCTCGGGGTCGCCGACGGCAAGACGACCACCGACATGAAGTTCACCCTGTCGTCCGTCGCCTGCATGGGCGCCTGCTCGCAGGCTCCCGTCATGCGCATCGGCGACCAGACCTACGGCGGTCTCACCCCTGACCAGACACGCAAGATCATCCGCGACCTCATGGAAGAGGTCGGCGGTCAGAAGGGGTGAGCAGAGGCACCATGTCTGAAGAGATCATCACGCCGGCCCCCGACACCGAGGGCCGCAACGTCAGCGTCGCGGAGCGTCCCGGCGGCGGCTACAACGTCAAGGTCTGCGCCGGCACCGCCTGCCTGTTCGCCGGCTCCATGGCCGTGTTCGACGCCTTCGTCCAGGAGGTGCAGACGGCCGGCCTCGGCGACAAGGTCGAGGTCAGCATCATCGGCTGCCACGGCCTGTGCTCGATGAGCCCCGTCGTGGTGCTCAGCGACGACACGCTGTACGGCCACCTCAAGCCCAAGGACGTCTCCAAGGTCGTCGAGGAGCACCTCAAGGGCGGCCAGCCGGTCGAGCGCTTCCTCTACAAGGACGAGCAGACCGGCGAGCGCATCCGCAACTGGAAGGACATCGGGTTCTACCGGCTGCAGACGCGCATCGCGCTGCGCGACGTCGGCGTCATCAACCCGGAGACCCTCGACGCCTACCTCGCCGTGGGCGGCTACGAGGCCGCCAGGATGGCGCTCACCGAGAAGACGCCCGAGTGGATCATCGAAGAAGTCACCGACTCGGGCATCCGCGGCCGCGGCGGCGCCGGGTTCCCCACCGGCGTCAAGTGGAAGTTCGCCAACCAGTCCAAGAACGACGAGAAGTACCTCATCTGCAACGCCGACGAGGGCGACCCCGGCGCGTTCATGGACTGCTCCATCCTCGAGGGCGACCCGCACGCGGTCATCGAGGGCATGATCATCGGCAGCTACGCCATCGGCGCGCACGAGGGCTACGTGTACGTGCGCGCCGAGTACCCGACGGCCGTCAAGCGCCTCACCATGGCGGTCGCGGCCGCCGAGGAGCGCGGCTTCCTCGGTCCGGACATCTTCGGCACCGGCTGGGAGTTCAACCTGCACCTCAAGCTCGGCGCCGGCGCCTTCGTCTGCGGCGAGGAGACGGCGCTGATCGCCTCCATCGAGGGCAAGCGCGGCATGCCGCGCACGCGGCCGCCGTTCCCCGCGGTCAGCGGCCTCTGGGGCAAGCCCACGAACATCAACAACGTCGAGACCTTCTCCAACATCCCGTGGATCATCAAGAACGGCGCCGAGGCCTACTCCGCGCTCGGCGCCGAGACCAGCCGCGGCACCAAGGCCTTCAGCCTCGCCGGCAAGGTCGTCAACGGCGGCCTGGTCGAGGTGCCCATGGGCTCCAGCCTCCGCCACCTGATCTTCGACGTCGGCGGCGGCATCAAGGGCGGCAAGCAGTTCAAGGCGGTGCAGCTCGGCGGCCCGTCCGGCGGCTGCGTGCCGGCGCACCTGCTCGACACGCCGGTCGACTACGAGAGCCTCGCCGCGACCGGCGCCATCGTCGGCTCCGGCGGCATGGTCGTGGTGGACGAGGAGACCTGCATGGTCGACCTCGCGCGCTTCTTCCTCGACTTCACGCAGAAGGAGTCGTGCGGCAAGTGCGTCCCCTGCCGCCTCGGCACCAAGCGCATGCTCGAGACGCTGGACCGCATCATCGCCGGCGACGGCCGCGAAGGCGACATCGAGCTGCTCGAGGAGATGGGTCACTACATCATCGACGGCACGCTCTGCGCGCTCGGCGGCACCGCGCCCAACCCGGTGCTCACCACCATCAAGTACTTCCGCGACGAGTACGAGGCCCACATCCGCGAGAAGCGCTGCCCGGCCGGCAAGTGCAAGTCGCTCATCACGTACTACATCGACGCCGAGGCGTGCACCGGCTGCATGCTCTGCGCCAAGAAGTGCCCCACGTCGTGCATCACCGGCGAGAAGAAGCAGCCGCACGTCATCGACGTCGCCAACTGCATCAAGTGCGACACGTGCCGCCAGGTCTGCAAGTTCGACGCCGTCAAGGTGCACTCGGGCATCGAGCAGGCCGTCGGCGCCGCATCGGGAGCTGAGAGCTGAGCATGGCGACGACCGTCGAGAACATCGCGCAGGCCAAGCCGCGGCCGGACCAGGTGCTGGTCACCATCGACGGCCAGGAGGTCGCCTGCGAGCGCGGCGACACCATCCTCGACGCCGCGCAGCGCGTCGGCATCCACATCCCGACGCTCTGCTACGAGCCGCGCCTGCCCGCCACGGCGGCGTGCCGCATGTGCATCGTCGAGGTCGAGGGCGCCCGCAAGATGGTCCCGAGCTGCTCGGCGGCGGTCGCCGACGGCATGGTCGTCAAGACCAGCACCGAGAAGGTCCGCGCCATGCGGCACCTCTACCTCGAGCTGCTGCTCAGCGACCACAACTCCTTCTGCACGCCGCCCTGCCGCGACGCCTGCCCGACGCACATCAAGATCCCGCAGTTCCTCGACTACATCGCGCACAAGGACTACAAGAACGGCGTGCGCAAGCTGCGCGAGGACCTGCCGTTCCCGGCCGTGCTCGGGCGCGTGTGCCCGCGGCCGTGCGAAGGCCCCTGCCGCCGCCAGCTCGTCGAGCACCCCATCACCATCTGCCAGCTGCACCGCTTCATGGCCGACCAGACGGTCGACGAGGAGCAGACGGGCGAGCTGCTGCTGCCGGTCGAGCCCAAGGCCGACACCGGCAAGAAGATCGCCATCGTGGGCGGCGGGCCCGCCGGCCTCGCCGCCGCCTTCTACGCCCGGCTCGAGGGCCACTCCGTCAAGATCTTCGAGGCGCTGCCCAAGCCGGGCGGCATGCTCCGCTACGGCATCCCGAGCTACCGCCTGCCGCGCGACCTCCTGGACAAGGAGATCAACGTGCTCTGGCGCATGGGCGTCGAGCTCCAGCCCAACAGCCGCCTCGGCGTCGACTACCAGATCGAGGACCTCCTCGAGGAGTACGACGCCGTCTTCCTCGCCCTGGGCGCCTTCAACAGCAACGAGATGCGCATCCCCGGTGAGGACGCGGACGGCGTCGTCACGGCCGTCGACTTCCTCGGCGAGCTCGAGCTCACCGGCGAGGTCCACGTCGGCGACAAGGTCGCCGTGATCGGCGGCGGCTTCACCGCCATGGACGCCTGCCGCACCAGCCTCCGCAAGGGCGCGAAAGAGGTCACCTGCCTCTACCGCCGCTCGCGCAAGGAGATGCCGGCCCACGTCACCGAGGTCGACGAGGCCGAGGAGGAGGGCGTCAAGCTCGAGCTGCTCATGCGCCCCCGTGCGCGTGGTCACCGACGACGCAGAACAAGGTCACCGGCATCGAGATGCAGCGCATGGAGCTCGGCGAGCCCGACGCCTCCGGCCGCCGCCGGCCGGTGCCCGTCGAGGGCTCCGAGTTCGTCATCGAGTGCGACCAGGTCATCGCCGCCGTCGGCCAGTACCCCAAGCTCGACGGCACCAGCGAGGAGCAGGGCGTCAAGCGCACCAAGTGGCGCACCATCCAGGTGAACGACTGGACGTTCCAGACGGACGACCCGCGCGTGTTCGCCGGCGGCGACGCCGTGCTCGGCGCGCAGACCGTGATCCAGGCCGTCGCCCAGGGCAAGAAGGCCGCCTGGAGCATGGACGCCTACCTGCGCGGCGAGGACATGGCCGGCGTGGCGCAGTCGCTCGCCGAGCTCAAGGCCACGCCGTTCTTCAGCGCGCTCAGCGAACGCGACGACCTCGACCCGCGCCTCGCGCGCATGGCCGAGGTCCCGCCGGTGTTCATCGACATGACCACCGACGTCACGCACCCCAGCCCGCCGGCCGAGATGCCCAAGCTGGAGCCGGGCGACCGCAAGACGAACTTCCAGCAGATCGAGCTCGGCTTCGGCGAGGACGAGGCCGTCCGCGGCGCCGAGCTGTGCCTGCAGTGCTACTGCCCGGCCAGCGGCAAGTGCGACCTGCAGCGCTACGGCATCGAGTACGAGGTGTTCAAGAACCGCTTCCACGGCGGCGACGCCCACGACTACCCGGCCGACTTCCGCCACGACTTCATCATGCGCGAGCCCAACCGCTGCATCAATTGCGGCCGCTGCGTGCGCGTCTGCCGCATGGAGGTCGGGTCGAGCTGCTACGACAACATGGGCCGCGGCTTCGACACCATCGTCAGCACCGCCGACAACCTGCCGCTGCAGCTGGTCGGCTGCGTGAGCTGCGGCAAGTGCGCCGAGACGTGCCCCACGGGCTCCATCGAGACCAACCCGCGCATCCTCGGCAGCTACGACCTCGACGAGAGCCGCTGCATCTTCTGCGGCGAGTGCGTCGAGGTCTGCCCCTACGACGCGCTCGAGCAGACCGACTTCTTCGAGCTGGCCGGCTACAGCCGCACGTCCATGGCGCGCGAGTCGCTCTACGTGCGCGAGTCCCGCCCGGTGGCGACGCTCCGCGAGACGGTCAAGGACCTCGTGCCGCACGCCCTCGACGCCGAGCGCGGGCTGGGCTGGGTCTGGGAGCCCATGAAGGACGATCCGATCCCCCTGGACGACCCGGAGGAGCAGGCCTGATGCCGGGCGGCGACTTCCATCCCTGGTTCTTCGTCATCGTGGCCGCGTGGATCCTGGTCTGCGGCCTCGGCGTGGTGCTGTTCAAGCGGATCATGTACTCCGCCGTGTCGATGGTGTTCTGCTTCCTCGGGGTGGCGTTCGCCTACGCGCTGCTCAACGCGCCGCTGGTCGCGATCATCCAGATCCTCGTCTACGTCGGCGCCATCTCCATCGTCATCATCTTCGCCATCATGCTGACCGAGGTGCAGACCGGGGGCATGGAGCTGTTCTTCAACCGCCAGACGGCCATCGCCGCCGTCGCGGCGCTCGTCGGCGCGGCCGTGCTGGCGATCGTCGCGCTGTCGGCCGACATCGGCGACATCGGCGAGCAAGGCGCTCACGCCGAGCCTGCGCCAGCTCTCCCGGCTCATCTTCGACCGCTACGTGTTCCCGTTCGAGCTCGTCTCGCTGGTGCTCGTGGCGGCGATGATCGGCGCCATCGTGCTCGCGACGCGTGAGAAGGAGCGCTCATGAACGCCCTGTACTGGTGGCTGCTCCTGGCGTTCCTGCTGTTCTGCATCGGCGCGTTCGGCGTGCTCGCGCGCCGCAACGTCATCCTCGTGGTGATGAGCCTCGAGCTCATGCTGAACGCCGTGAACATCGCCCTGGTCGCCATCGCCAACTTCCGCGGCGGCGCGAGCGGGGCGGGCACGCTGTTCGCCCTGTTCATCATCGTGCTGGCCGCCGCCGAGGTCACCGTCGGCCTGGCCATCGTCATCGCCAACTACCGCAACAAGAGCACCGTGCAGACCGACACCTACGACGAGCTCAAGGGCTGACGGGGGTCACGTGGAGGGGACCGAGTACATGAAGATCGCCGTCGCGCTCATCCCGCTGCTGCCGCTGCTGGGGTTCATCGTGACGCTGCTGTTCGGCAAGCGCTTGGGCAAGCACGCGCACATCTTCCCGGTGGCCATGGTCACCATCTCGGCCGTGCTGTCCGTCTACGGCTTCGAGTGGGCCTTCCGCCACCAGGAGGAGACGTTCGTCTGGAACGCCTTCACCTGGATCGCCGCCGGCCAGTTCACCGTGCCGTGGGGCTTCCAGGTCGACACGCTCACCGGCGTCATGCTGCTGGTGGTCGGCGTCATCGGCATGCTCGTGCACTACTACTCCATCGGCTACATGCACGGCGACGAGGGCTACTACCGCTTCTTCGCCTACCTCAACCTGTTCATGTTCGCGATGTTCGTGCTCATCCTGGCCGACAGCTACCTGCTGCTGTTCCTCGGCTGGGAGGGCGTGGGCCTCTGCTCGTACCTGCTGATCAGCTTCTGGTTCCGCAAGAAGAGCGCCAGCCAGGCGGGCAAGAAGGCCTTCATCGTCAACCGGGTGGGCGACTTCGGCTTCACGCTGGCCATGTTCGCCATCTTCGTCGCCACCGGCACGCTGCAGTTCACCGGCGTGTTCGAGGCGGCCGAGAAGGGCGACATCGCCTCCGGCACCTTGACGTGGATCTGCCTGCTGCTCTTCACCGGCGCCATCGGCAAGAGCGCGCAGTTCCCGCTGCACGTGTGGCTTCCCGACGCCATGGAAGGCCCGACCCCGGTCAGCGCCCTCATCCACGCCGCCACCATGGTCAACGCCGGCGTCTACATGGTGGCGCGCTCGTACCCGCTCTTCATCCAGAGCGAGTCGGCGATGACGGTGGTCATGATCGTCGGCGTCTTCACGGCCATCTTCGCCGCGTACATCGCCATCACCCAGAACGACATCAAGAAGGTGATCGCCTACTCCACCATCTCGTCCCTGGGCTTCATGTTCGTGGCGCTGGGCGCGGGCGCGTGGGTCGCCGGCATCTTCTACCTGTTCGCGCACGGCTTCTTCAAGGGCCTCCTGTTCCTCTGCTCCGGCTCGGTGATCCACGCCATGGGCGGCGAGCAGGACATGCGCAAGATGGGCGGTCTGCGCAAGAAGATCCCCATCACCTTCTGGACGATGCTCATCGGCGCCCTCTCCATGGTCGGCATCATCCCGTTCGCCGGCTTCTGGGCCAAGGACGAGATCCTCGGCGCGACCTTCATCAAGGGCGAGTACGTGGTGTGGGCCGTCGGCCATGGTCACCGTGCTGCTCACGGCCATCTACATGGTCCGCCTCATCTTCCTGACCTTCTGGGGCAAGAACCGCGCCGACGCCGAGGTGCAGGCGCACATCCACGAGTCTCCGCCGGTCATGACCGTGCCGCTCGTCCTGCTCGCCATCCCGGCGCTGCTGCTCGGCCTGGTCGTCGGCGTCCCGCCGGAGGGCGGCTGGATCCACGGCTTCCTCGAGCCCGTGTTCTTCGACGTGGAGCAGCGAGGCCTTCCACTGGGCCGGCGAAGGCGGAGCCCTGATGCTCGCCTCGCTCGCCACCGTGGTCGTCGGCCTCGCTCATCGCCTACTGGCTGTACGTGCGCCAGACCGAGGTGCCCGGCCGCATCGCCGCCCGTGTGCCGTGGGCGTACAAGGCCAGCCTCAACAAGGTGTACATGGACGACATCTACGCCGTCGTGCCCGTCGGCGCGACGCTCGGCTTCGCCAGCTGGCTCTGGACCTTCTTCGACGCGAAGGTCATCGACGGCGCCGTCAACGGCGTGGCCCGGCTCTGGGGCTGGGTCGGCGACGGGCTCCGGCCCATCCAGACGGGCCGCGTGCAGAACTACGCGATGTACGTGTTCGGCGGCATGGTCGTGCTCGTCGTCGTCCTCGCCTGGGTGTGGGGGAGCTGACATGAGCTGGAGCGATCAGATCGGCTTCCCGGTGCTCACCGTCATCACGTTCCTGCCGCTCGCCGGCGTGCTGCTCATCCTGCTGTTCGGGCGCGGCAAGCCGCAGGCCTACAAGGTCATCTCGCTCGTCGTCACGCTGGCCGCGTTCGTGCTCTCGGCGTGGACGCTGTTCGCCTTCAAGACCAAGCTCCCCGGCATGCAGTTCGCCGAGAACATCAGCTGGATCAAGACGCTGAACATCAGCTACGGCATGGGCGTGGACGGCATCGCCGCTGCTGCTGGTGTTCCTCACCACGCTGCTCGGCGTCATCGTCATCATCGCCAGCTGGAACTACGTCAAGGACCGCGAGATGGGCTTCTTCATCTCGCTGCTGCTGCTCGAGGTGGGCATGGTCGGCGTGTTCTGCGCCACCGACCTCTTCCTCTTCTACGTGTTCTGGGAGGCCATGCTCATCCCGATGTACTTCATCATCGGCATCTGGGGCGGTCCGCGGCGCGTCTACGCGGCGATCAAGTTCTTCCTGTTCACGCTCATCGGCAGCCTGCTCATGCTGCTGGCGATCATCGTCGTCGTGTACTACGTCAAGGGCTCGACCGGGGCGCTGACGTTCGACATCCAGGCGCTCAGCAAGGCCGTGTACTCGTACCACCTGCAGTTCTGGGCGTTCCTCGCCTTCTTCGTGGCCTTCGCCATCAAGGTGCCGATGTTCCCGGTGCACACCTGGCTCCCCGACGCGCACGTCGAGGCGCCCACGGCGGGCTCCGTCATCCTGGCCGGCGTGCTGCTGAAGATGGGCGGGTACGGCATGCTGCGCTTCTGCCTGCCCTTCTTCCCGGACGCCGCCGTGACGTTCATCCCGTGGGTCGTCGGGCTCTCGGTGATCGCCATCGTCTACGGCGCGCTCGTGTCGCTGATGCAGAAGGACCTCAAGAAGCTCGTCGCCTACTCGAGCGTGAGCCACATGGGCTTCGTCACCGCCGGCATCTTCGCGGGCATCGCGCTCGTCGGCAACGCCGCCGGCATGGAGGGCGCCATCCTGGTCATGCTCAGCCACGGCTTCCTCACGGGCGCCCTGTTCCTCATGGTCGGCTTCATCTACGAGCGCACGCACACGCGCCTGATCGCCGACATGAGCTCGCTCGCCAAGCCGCTGCCCATCGCCGCCGGCTTCCTGCTGTTCTTCGCCTTCGGCTCGCTGGGCCTGCCCGGGCTGAGCGGCTTCGTGGGTGAGTTCCTCAGCCTCTTCGGCGTGTTCGAGTACTCGCGCTGGATGGCGGCGGTCGCCGCGCTCGGCGTGATCCTCGCCGCCGCCTACCTGCTCTGGATGTTCCAGCGCACCATGTTCAACGACCGCGGCGACGACGAGGTCAAGCCCTCGTTCGGGCTCAAGGACCTCAACACGCGCGAGATCGTCTCGCTGCTCCCGCTCGTCGTCTTCGTCATCTGGCTGGGCGTCTACCCGCAGACGTTCCTCGAGTTCCTGCACGTGCCGGTGCAGGTCATCCTCCACCGGGTCACTCCCTCGCTGAACGACACGAGCGCGGGTGTCGGCGCTCTGGCGCAGCTCGTCGACTCCGTCAGGGGGCTGTTCTAGATGCCGCTGAACAACACCGTCTCCGTGATCCTGCCCGGCGTCGTCATCGCGGTCGCCGCGATCGTGGTCTTCGTCGCCGACCTGTTCCTGAAGCGCAAGGGCGCGCTCGCCTGGATCGCCGTGGCCGGGCTGCTCTGCGGCGCGGCCGTCGCCATCGGCCAGTGGGGCGAGTGGACGGCCCGGTTCGCCGTCTGGCGCGTCTTCACCGGCGGGCTCACCTTCGGCCGCCGCGAGGCCGTCGTCGGCTTCGCGGGCATGATCGGCAACGACCGGTACGCCCTCTACGCGGTCGTGCTGTTCTGCGCCGTCGGCGTCCTCGCCGTGCTGCTCTCCGACGCGTACCTCGCCAGGCGGCAGGCCGCGCGCGGCGAGTTCTACGGCCTGCTGCTGCTCATCGTCACCGGCATGATCGGCATGGCGATCAGCACCGACATCATCGCCTTCTTCGTCTCGTTCGAGCTCATGTCGCTGCCGACGTACATCCTCGCCGGCTACATCTGGCGCGACGCGCAAGTCGAGCGAGGCGTCGCTCAAGTACTTCGTCACCGGCGCCTTCTCGTCGGCGATCCTCGCCTTCGGCCTCGCCCTGCTGTACGCGCGCCACCGGCGCGACCAGCTACGCCGGCATCGCCGCCGGCCTCGCCGGCCTGCAGGCCAGCGGCGTCGCCGCCGGCGGGTTCCTGGTCGTCACCTTCGTGCTCATCGTCACCGGCTTCGGCTTCAAGGTCTCGGCCGTGCCGTTCCACAGCTGGGCGCCCGACGTCTACGAGGGCGCGCCCACGCCGGTCACCGCCTTCATGGCCACCGCCGTCAAGGCCGCCGCCTTCATCGGCTTCGCCAAGCTCTTCTTCATGGCCGCCGGCGCCGACTGGGCCGACTGGGGCCACGTCATGATCATCCTGGCGATCCTCACCATGGTCGTGGGGAACGTCCTCGCCCTGCCGCAGCGCAACCTCAAGCGCATGCTCGCCTACTCGAGCATCGCCCACGCCGGCTACCTCACGCTGGGCATCATCGCCGCCGGCAAGAGCGGCGACACGCTCGGCATCAGCGCGATCCTGTTCTACCTGGCCGCCTACGCGCTCATGAACCTCGGCGCCTTCGGCGTGCTCATCTGGATCCGCGCCCGGCGCAGCTACGACTACTCGCTCGAGGGCCTCGCCGGCCTGGGCCGCACCATGCCGTGGCCGGCGATCCTCATGGCCCTGTTCATGGTCTCGCTCACCGGCATCCCGCCGACAGTCGGGTTCTGGGGCAAGTTCTACCTGTTCACGGCGGTCATCCAGGCCGCACCTCACGTGGCTCGCCATCATCGCCGTGGTCATGAGCGCGGTGTCGGCGTACTACTACCTGCGCGTCGTCTGGTACATGTACTTCCGCGAGGCGCGCGGAGGGCGCGGAGGTCGAGGCCGAGCCCGCGTCGACGCAGGTGGGCGTCATCACCGCCGTCACCATCGCCGGCGCTCGGCGTCGTGCTGGTCGGCCTGTTCCCGGGTCCGCTGCTCGACGCCGCGCAGGGCGCGCTGCGAGCTGCTCATCGGCGGCTGAGCCCGGCCGGCCGGCCGCACTCGGCCGCCGCGGCGCCTCGGTCGAGCCGGCCTACTCGCGCGCTCGTCCGCCTGACGGGCTGAGCTCGCGCTTCTCCTGCCGCGGCCGCGGGCAGACGTGCAGGCCGCGCAGTGCTCCTCGACGTCGCGTGCGCGTCGTCCCCGAGTTCCAGGCGGATGCCGTGGAACGGGTGCGCGCAGTACCAGTTCACGACCACCCTGGTCGGCGCCGGCTCTGGAGAGGTCGAGGCTCTCGCGATAGCGCGATGGTCTCGCGCATCAGATAGGGGCAGTCAGGTTCGTTCATCTCGGCCTGAGTATCGCACGACCGGCGCCGTCACTGTGCCATGCCGGTCCCGACGCATGGACGTCGGGTAGACTGGACCCATGAATATCCTCTTCGTCGGCGACGTGTTCGGGAAGCCCGGGCGGGAGGCGCTGCTGCGCTGGCTCCCGGGCTTCACCGAGGAGCACGCCGTGGACTTCGTGATCGCCAACGGCGAGAACGCGGCCAACGGCGCGGGCATCACCTCCAAGATCGCCGAGCGGCTGCTGGCCGGCGGCGTGGACGTCATCACCACCGGCAACCACGTCTGGCGGCAGAAGGAGGTCTACACCTTCCTCGCCGCCGACGAGCGCATCGTGCGGCCGGCCAACTACCCGCGCGGGCGCGCCCGGCCGCGGCCTCACCGTGCGGCCGGCCGCCGGACGGCGCCGAGGTGGCCGTCATCAACCTCGCCGGCGAGCTGTTCCTGCAACACCGGCATGTCGCCGTTCCGCATCGTCGACCGGCTCGTCGACGAGGCGCAGCAGCTCGCCGAGACGATCGTCGTCGACCTGCACGCCGAGGCGACCAGCGAGAAGGTCGCCATGGGCCACTACCTGGACGGGCGGGTGACCGCCGTGCTCGGCACGCACACGCACGTGCAGACGAGCGACGCGCGCGTGCTCCCCGGCGGCACCGCCTACATGACCGACGTCGGCATGACCGGGCCCGCGCGACTCGGTGATCGGCGTGCGCACCGACATCATCCTGCGGCGCTTCACGACCGAGCTGCCGCAGCCGTTCGAGGTCGCGGAGGGGCCGGTGCGCCTGGACGCGGCGCTCATCGCCGCGGAGGGCGGCCGGGCGACCTCCATCGAGGCCGTCGACGTCGTCCTGTAGCTGTCGCCGGCGGCACGGCGGGGAAGACACTCGACCATGGCACTGCACTCTCCACGCAGCAGCGACTCGCTCCGGCAGCCGAGGCTGCCGCCGCGAGACGCGGCGAGCCTCCCCTCATGCGATCCGCAAGGTGTTGCCGATATTGTGAACATGGCCGACGAGACGCTGGAAGAACGCCGGGCGCGGCACGCGCCCAGCACGGCTGCGCCGCAGGCGCTCAGGCGGCGCGAGGACGCGCCGGCCGTCGGCGCTGCGCGTCGCCGCGACGCTGGTCGCGGACATCGTGGCGCTCGTGATCTCCGTCGATGCTCGCGGTCTGGCTGGCGCTGGAGTTGCACCATCTCCCGCTGCTCGGCGACAGCTGAACGGGTCGTTCGAGGGCAAGCCGGGCGCCGGAGGCGCTGCTCCTGGTCCTCCTGACGCCGTACTGGCTCGCGGCCCTCTGGGCCTTCGGCCTGTACCGCGAGCCGGGGCGCAGCATCGGCGGCTTCAACCTCGGCGAGTCGCTGAACGGCCTGACCGCGCTCACCTCGGCCAGCTGGCTGCTCCTCATCGTCCTGGTGCTGGCCATGGGCGACGACGCGCCGGTCGCGATGCTGATCGTGTTCTGGGCCCTCGCCGTGGTGCTCGTGCCGTCGGCGCGCTGGATCGGCAGGGTCACCGTCTGGTCGCGGCGCTCGTTCAAGGAGCGGGTGCTGATCATCGGCGCCGGCGAGGTGGGCCACACGCTGGCGGCCAAGATCGCCGCGCATCCCGAGTACCGCATCGAGCTCGTCGGGTTCCTCGACGACGGCGAGCCGCGGCGCAACGGCCATGGCGGCGCCGACGTCAGCCGGTCATCGGCGCGCTCGACGACCTGGACGCGATCGTCGCCGGGCAGCAGGTCGACCGCGTCATCGTCGCCTTCTCGCGCGCCCGCCACAACGACTTCCTGCGCGTCGTGCGCGCCTGCGCCGACAGCGGCGTCAAGGTCAACATCGTGCCGCGCCTGTTCGAGGTCGTGAGCTCGCGCGCGCTGGTCGACGACGTCGAGGGCATCCCGCTGCTCGACGTCGGCCACGTCGAGCTCAGCCGCTTCAACATGGCCGTCAAGCGCGCGTTCGACCTCGTCGTCGGCGGCCTGTCTGCATCCCCATCCTGCCGTTCATGGGCATCGTCGCCATCGTCATCAAGCTCGACTCGCCCGGGCCCGGTGTTCTACCGCCAGGAGCGCATGGGGCGCGGCGGCAAGCCGTTCCGGATCTTCAAGTTCCGCTCGATGTACGTCGGCGCCGACGAGCAGCGCCTCGAGCTCGCCGAGACAGCAGAACGACTACGACGGCCCGATGTTCAAGCTCAAGGAGGACCCGCGCATCACCCGCGTCGGCGGGTCGCTGCGCCGCTGGAGCATCGACGAGCTGCCGCAGATCCTCAACGTGATGAAGGGCGACATGAGCCTCGTCGGGCCGCGGCCGCTGTGGGTCGAGGAGGCCAAGCAGTGCCGCGGCTGGACGCAGAAGCGCCTCGACATCACGCCCGGCATCACCGGCCTGTGGCAGGTGCTCGGGCGCACCAACATCCCGTTCGACGAGATGGTGAAGCTCGACTACATGTACGTCACCGGCTGGAGCCTGAGCTGGGACATCAAGCTGCTGTTCCAGACGGTGCCGGCGGTGCTGGCGAAACGCGGGGCGTACTAGCCGAACCAAGTCACCGACCCCAGAAACTCCGCGGAGAGAGCGAGAACGCGTTGTGCGGCGGCTTGGGCTCGAGGGGCACGCGGCAACGTCGACGTTACACACCACCGGGGATCACGTGCCGGCTCGAAGAAGTGTCGCCAGTTCTGGCAACGAACGAGGGTGACGAGCGCACCCGGTGACCTGCGGCGCTTCACCCGCCGCAGCGGATACGCGACAGCCATGGTTCCCGTCCACTTCATCCTGTAGGCTGGGGGTCCTCGCGGGGGGGCACCCGGTCCGCGGGCATCCCATTAACGGGTTCGGCGATGCCGTGCGCTGGGTAGGCCCTTGCTGCGGACGAGAGGCTCTCGCGAGCCATGAGAGAGGGGCTGGGCTAAGGGTGGCACTGCGGGCCGACGAGACTCCTGCGCATTTGAGCGCGACTCCTTTGAGCGCGACTCCTCCTCTTGTGTTTCCTAAAGGTGTTGCCGATGTAGGAGACATGGGAGATGGGGCCTTCGAAGAGAGAGGTACGCGCGCCGCCGCCGCGACCCGGCGCAAGGCCGGGACGAGGACGCGCAGGGCGTCCAAGCTGCGCGTCGCCGCGACCATGTCGGCGGACGCGGCGGGGCTGCTCGCGTCGTCGGTGCTCGCGGTCTGGATCGTCGCGACGTTCGACGACCTTCCGCTGATCCAGCAGCTGCACGGCGCGTTCGAGAGCGATCCCTCGGGCGGCGTGCTGCTCTTCGCCCTCCTGACGCCCTACTGGCTTGCGGCGCTCTGGGCCTTCGGCCTCTACCGCGAGCCGGGCCGCAGCATCGGCGGCTTCAACCTCGGTGAGGGGATGGCCGGCCTCACCGCACTGACGTCCTCGAGCTGGCTGCTGCTCATCGTCCTGGTGCTCGCGCTCGGGGATCAGGCGCCCGTCGTCCCGCTGATCGCCCTGTGGGCCATCGCCATCGTCGCCGTGCCGATCGCCCGCTGGATCGGGCGGACGACGATCTGGTCGCGGCCGTCGTTCCAGGAGCGCGTGATCATCATCGGGGCCGGCGAGGTCGGCCACACCGTGGCCGCCAAGATCGCCGGCCACCCCGAGTACCGCATCGACCTCATCGGCTACCTCGACGACGGCGAGCCGCGGCACAACGGCCACGAGGGCCCGCCGCTGCCGGTGATCGGCGCCCTGCGCGACCTCGACGCCATCGTCGCCGGGGAGCGCGTCGACCGCGTCATCGTCGCCTTCTCGCGCGCCCGGCACAACGACTTCCTGCGCATCGTGCGCGCCTGCGCCGACAGCGGCGTCAAGGTCAACATCGTGCCGCGCCTGTTCGAGGTCGTGAGCTCGCGGGCGCTGGTCGACGACGTCGAGGGCATCCCGCTGCTCGACGTCGCCAACGCCGAGCTCAGCCGCTTCAACATGGCCGTCAAGCGGGCCTTCGACCTCCTCGTCGGCGGCCTGGTCTGCATCCCGGCGCTCCCGTTCATGGGCATCGTCGCCGTCATCATCAAGCTCGACTCGCCCGGCCCGGTGTTCTACCGCCAGGAGCGCATGGGCCGCGGCGGCAAGCCGTTCCGGATCTTCAAGTTCCGCACCATGCACGTCGGCGCCGACGAGAAGCGGCTGGAGCTGGCCGAGAGGCAAAACGATTACGACGGCCCGATGTTCAAGCTCAAGGAGGACCCGCGCATCACCCGGGTCGGCGGCGCCCTGCGCCGCTGGAGCATCGACGAGCTGCCGCAGATCCTCAACGTCATGCGCGGCGACATGAGCCTGGTCGGGCCGCGGCCGCTCTGGGTCGAGGAGGCCAAGCAGTGCCGCGGCTGGACGCAGAAGCGCCTCGACATCACCCCCGGCATCACCGGCCTCTGGCAGGTGCTCGGGCGCTCCAACATCCCGTTCGACGAGATGGTGAAGCTCGACTACATGTACGTCACCGGCTGGAGCCTGAGCTGGGACATCAAGCTGCTGCTGCAGACCGTGCCGGCGGTGCTCAACCGGCGCGGGGCGTACTGAGCCGAGTTTGGACCACCGTGCGGGAAGCCGAGCCCCCTAGCCGATCCGCAACAGGCTCCTGACCTTCTCCTTGGATTTACGCCAGACGATCTCGCTGCACCTCGTCAAACGCCGAGAACCGCTGCGCCTCAGTTCTAAACACAGAGAGCCGGCTGGCTGTGCCGGGGTGAGCCCCGAGACGACTCTTGTAGTAGTCGGTCGTCCAGAGCGAGATGACACTGTTTCGCCCCGCCCCGCACCGTCTCGCAGATCGCCCAGTAGGTGGAGAGGAACCCCAGGTGAACGTCGGCGTACTGATCGTCGAACGCTCCGGCATAGATGGTCGCGGCATTGCCCACGTAGTGAACGAACTCCACCGCCGCGAGTCGTCCACCGATGGTCGTCGTCACCGCCTGAGCCCCGCCCCGTATCATCAGCTCCGTGACCTTCGACCTTCGCGTCTTGTCCTTCTCAAAGCCTGAGACGTGTCCTCCCGCGCGCATCCGCCTGATGTTCCAGGTGATGAACTGCTCCACCAGCTCACGCATGTCGTCGGAATCGGGAGCCTGGACCTCCGTCTTCACATCCGGATAGCTGCTGCGCAGCCGGTTTTGAAAGTTGCGCACATTCTTCCTCGTGCGGCTGCCAAGTGAAGCGTAGTAGGCCTCGACCGTGTCGGGCAGGTCGATCACCAAGGGGTAGACCACGTCCATGACTCGATGCGGCAGGAGTAGTTCCTGGGGCGCGAAAGGTACCTCGATGCGGACGCGCTTAGCCTCCGGCATCGCTTTGAAGATGGCCCCACAAGCTCGTCGCGCGTCCACTGATGATATGAGGACGCCCTTGTTCATGATGTAGACCTTGTCGTCCTTCGGACAGAACACGAGGAGGTGGCGCGGGTCCGAGAGGATGCAGACGCCGCTGGGAAGCTCCTGGTCGAAGGCTACGAACCAGGCTCGCGTCGAACGCAGACTGCTGTAGAGACCGGGCAATTCGTCCAGAAGTCTCATCCGGCACAGGGCCGAGCTGAACAACCGCTCCGATCTCCGGATATGTCATCTCAGTGTGACGCGGTTCCATTCACATCGGCTACTCGCGGGGCTCCGGTACGACGAAGCCCTCCTTGCGGAGCAGCCCATGCGCAGGGCGTCGTCGAGATCTTCGCTCACCATCTCCCGCACCAGTTCGTCGAATCCGATGCGCGCGCTCCACCCGAGGATGTCGCGCGCCTGCGAAGGATCGCCGAGGAGGCTGGCTACCTCGGTCGGTCTGTCGTGACGGAGTGGAGAACGCGGAGAATCACTTGGCCGGGCGCTACAGTCGCAACTTCATGCCTGCCGCTGGAGCCGCTGCCACGTGCGGCGCACGCCGCCGTGAGAACCTGGTGGTCGACCTCAATGACGCGACCCACTTCGTTGGTCCCGCGGCCGTCAAAGCCGACCCTGATCCCGACCTCGGCAAACGCCCGGGCCACGAACTCGCGCACCGTGTGGTGCTCGCCGGTGGCGATCACGTAATCGTCCGGCTGGTCCTGCTGCACGATCAGCTACATGCCTCGACATAGTCGCGCGCGTGACCCCAGTCGCGCAGGGCGTCCAGATTGCCCAGATACAGCTCTTCTTGCAGCCCGAGCTCGATCGCGCGCCACCGCCCGGGTGATCTTGCGGGTGACGAAGGTCTCGCCGCGGATCGGGCTCTCGTGGTTGAACAGGATCCCGTTGGAGGCGTGCATGCCGTAGGCCTCGCGGTAGTTGACGGTGATCCAGTAGGCGTAGAGCTTGGCCGCGCGCGTAGGGGCTGCGGGGGTAGAAGGCGTGGTCTCGCGCTGCGGCACTCCGCACCATTGCCGTACAGCTCCGAGGTGGAGGCCTGTAGAAGCGGCATCTTCTCCATCCCCAGGATGCGGATGGCCTCGAGCAGCCGGAGCGTTCCCAGGGCGTCGGAGTTCGCGGTGTACTCGGGGTCTCGAAGGAACCTGACGTGGGTCTGGGCGCCAGGTTGTAGATCTCGTCCGGCTGGGTCTCCTGGATTATGCGGATGAGGTTCGTGGCGTCGGTCATGTCGCCGTAGTGCATGAAGAAGCTGCACCCCGGGGATGTGCGGATCCTGATAGAGATGGTCGACCCGGTCGGTGTTGATGAGGCCGAGCGCCGCTTGATGCCGTGGACGGTGTAGCCCTTGCCGACGAGCAGACGCGCGAGATAGGCCCCGTCCTGGCCGGTGACGCCGGTGATGAGAGCGGTCCTCATCATGATCCCTCGATCGCTGTCGTTGTCGGCCGGCCGGTCTTCAAGCACTCGCCATGGTGCTCATCGGCCTCATGCGTACCCGTACCGGTGATAATGCGAGGATTCCATGCGTTCGCCGACCACGACAGCCCGAGCTTGCGGCAGGGAAGGACGCTAAGCGCCGTCGCGCGTCCTGGAGTGCGGTCCGCCGGACTATCCCAAGGTTGGCGATGAACAGCAGGCCTCGACCGACGGCGCCAGGCTCCCGCGTCCCCGATAGCGAGGATCGGCGGTGTCTCGATTGCAGTACATAGTCCGCCGGGGACTCGACGAGTCGCGGAGCATGGTGGTCATGCGTTGAGAGGCGATGAATTCCCCCGGGTTTGGAGGCAGCGGCCCGGAGGTAAGGACCTTGAGCGATCCGTTGCCTGTCTCCGCAGCTGAGGCCGCCTCGACCCCGGGTCTGCTCGTACGATCGGCGGCAACTCTCATAGCTGCCCGAGCTCGAACGACCTCATCGCCTGGTTGAGCTCCACCGACCCGTGGAGACCGTGGAGAGTCCCGTGCGCTGTTGGGCATTCCGACGCCGTGATGTGGACGCGAGGGTCGCGGAGGTCGGCATCCACGAGCACCACGGCCTTGCCTGAGACGCGAGCGTCACGGCGAGATTGCACACGTGAGCGTCTTGCCCTCGCCCTTCTCGCCGCTGGTGAACAGGATGGACTCGAGGTCCGCATCCACACGCATCCACTCGAGATTACTGCGAGCACACGTATCGACTCCGCGAAGTGATCGCGGGGCGCCCTGAGGCTCGACGAGCGGCCATCACGCAGGGCATCTCGCGGCATGCGTGGGATCCGAGCGGCGACGGAAAGGCCGAGAATCTCTGCGGCCTCCCGGTGGCCCCTGACGCGCGTGTCGAACTGGCCGATGCCGTAAGCGAGGGCGACTCCGAGGATGAGCCCGACGCCGAACCCGAACACAGCCGGAGCGAGGGGCTTCGGGAGTGTAGGGGAGCGCTCGGTACGGCCGCGGGTCGACGATCGTGAAGTCTCCGGTGTCGTAGCTTCCGCAACCTGCAGGTCCCGGAGACGCTGGGAGCAGGAGGTAGTCGGTCGAGAGCTTCGACGCGGAGGTGTCGAACTGCGCCATCTGCGACTTGATCGCGTCCTGTGCTTTGACGAGCTGCTGCTGCTGCTGCTCGATGCGCGTCTCGATGATGGCTTTGGCGTAGGCATTCGCCGCTGCCGCAGCGAGCGCCGGCCTTGAGTTCACCGCCGACACGGCCACCTGATTTGACACCGACGCTCCCGCATTGGAATCGGGCTCCGCAACGATTGCGCTGACCGTGACGTCGCTGGACTCCGAGCCTGTTGCCGCCATGAGGCTCGCTGGCCTTCTGTGCTGACCGCGGGGCTGTTCACTGTGTTCGCTGCGCTCTGCAGCTCCAGACTGAGACTGGTCGCATCCGTCGACGTGTTCGATAGCGCGTTCGAGATGTTCGTCTGCTGTTCGAACATCATCGTGGCGGTGGCTTGGTACATGCGCGTCTGCGAATTCGCGTAGAGAAACGCGCCGGCTGCGAACACGACCACGGCGACGACGACCAGCCACTTCCGCACCCAGACGAACTGCAGGTCGTCCCGGATGCGAGGAGTTGCGGGATCTGTCTGACTCGGCCACCATGTACTCCATTTGTCGTGTGGTGTCGGCAGCGCCATCGTATCAATTCATGGGCCGAGGCGCCTGGTCAGACGATGCCGCACCCGTCCCGCCCGCTCGGCTTGCTGCCGTTTCGGTCCATGGGCGCTTCGGCAACGACACCCGCTTGGTGCCTTAGGTCCTATCGGCAGGCTCCGGCGGATGGTTGACGGTTGTGTCTGCGGACGCGGCACGTGCCCGAATCTACTCAGAGGACTTTGGTCCGTAGCCGATAGACTGGAGGCGGAGGTCTCGGCGACGGCTGCTGCTCGAATCAGGTCCCTGTCGACGTGCTAGGGTTTCGGATGACCGCGGCATCTTCAGCACGACCCGATGCACGTGGTCCGCCACAGGCGAAAAGAACGACGGAACGGAACAATCGATCGGGACCAAGGCAGCTGAGCAGACGCTCAACGACGATCTTGTGATCTATGAGCGCAAGCGGGGCTGGGCCGCACTGAACTTCGCGAGCTGTGGCAGTACCGCGAGCTGCTCTACTTCCTCACCTGGCGCGACATCCTCGTCCGCTACAAGCAGGCGGTGCTCGGGCGTGCTCTGGGCGGTGCTGCAGCCGCTCCTCACGATGGTCGTCTTCACCGTCGTGTTCAACAAGGTGCTCGGCGTCGCAGAGCCCCGCACCGGACGTGCCCTACGCCGTCTTCAGCTTCAGCGGGCTGCTGCCCTGGCACTTCTTCGCCGGAGCGCTGTCACGCGCTCGGGCGTCAGCCTGGTGGGCAACGCCAACCTGCTCACCAAGGTCTACTTCCCGCGGCTCGTCATCCCGATCTCGGCGGTGCTCGGCCGGGCTTGCTCGACTTCGGCATCTCGCTTCGTCGTGCTGCTCGTGCTCATGGCCGCCTACGGCATCGCGCCCACCTGGCACGTCGTCTTCCTGCCGCTCTTCGTCGCTCCTGGCGCTCGTCACGGCGCTGGGCGTCAGCCTGTGGCTGAGCGCCCTCAACGTGCTCTACCGCGACGTGCAGTACATCATCCCGTTCCTCGTGCAGCTGTGGATGTTCGTCAGCCCGGTCATCTACCCGATCGAGCAAGATCCCGCCGGGCCGCTGCGCGTCGCTCTTCGCCCTCAACCCCATGACCGGCGTCATCGGCGGCTTCCGCTGGGCGCTGCTGCGGCGAGCAGTTCCCCGGGCGGCTATCTGTGGATCTCGCTGCGGTCGTGGTCGTGCTGCTCGTCACCGGCGCTCTTCTACTTCAAGCGCATGGAACGCGTGTTCGCGGACGTGGTGTAGATGATGAGCGACGTCGTCCTGCGCACCGTCGGCCTCGGCAAGATGTACCGCATCGGCGGCGAGCAGGAGGCGCTACCGCACGCTGCGCGACGCGCTCGTGCAGCGCCGCGCAAGCGGCCCATCGAGCGCATCCGCCACCCGGGCGCCGCCACGCACGTCTCTGAGGATCTCTGGGCGCTGCGCGACGTCGACTTCGAGGTCGACGCACGGCGAGGCGCTCGGCATCATCGGCCGCAACGGCGCCGGCAAGAGCACGCTGCTCAAGATCCTCTCGCACATCACCGAGCCCACGAGGGCAGGGTCGAGATCCGCGGCCGCGTCGGCAGCCTGCTCGAGGTGGGCACCGGGCTTCCACCCCGAGCTCACCGGCCGCGAGAACATCTACCTGAACGGCGCGATCCTCGGGCATGACGCGGGCCGAGATCAAGAGCAAGTTCGACGAGATCGTCGAGTTCTGCGAGATCGGCCGCTTCCTCGACACGCCGGTCAAGCGCTACTCCAGCGGCATGTACGTGCGCCTGGCGTTCGCCGTGGCCGCGCACCTCGAGCCCGAGATCCTCATCGTCGACGAGGTGCTGGCGGTCGGCGACGCCGGCTTCCAGAAGAAGTGCCTCGGCAAGATGGAGGACGTGGCCGGCGCGCGGCCGCACGGTCCTCTTCGTGAGCCACAACATGGCCGCCGTGCGAAGTCTCTGCCGCACCGCTGTCCAGATCCAGGCGGGCAAGGTGGTCGATACAGGAGAAGCGGGAACAGTCGTGGCTCGCTATCTTGCGCAGCAGGCCGGAGGGACGGCGTCGGTCAGGTGGGAGCGGGAAACGGGCCCCGGGTGACCGCGTCGCGCGACTCCGCAGCGTCGAGGTTCTTGACCAGACCGGGAAGGTCGCCAGCATGGTGACGACCGATTTGCCGTTCGACGTGCGCATGGAATTCGATCTGTCGGAACTCGATGATGCCTTCTGCGTGGGCTTCGACCTGACGACCGGCGACGGCACGGTCGTCATGCGTTCACTGCAGACGGACACCGCCCGCGAGCAGTGGCCGGAGCTGCACGTTGGGCGCAACTCCCTCGCCTGCACCGTTCCTGCCGGTCTGCTGAACGAAGGTCGCTACTACGTGATGCCGAGGCTGAGTCTCCACGCGCGCCGGTGGATAGTTCACGGCGACGGCGTTGTCTCGTTCCAGGTGCATCGCGACACTGAATCGCCGTACACGCTGGACAGACCGGGCACGATTGCTCCTACGCTGTCCTGGCGAACGGTCTAGGTGGTCCGGCGCCAGGAAGGGGCCGGCGCCGGGACGGCGCTCGCATGACCCGGGTCACGGACGCCACCGTTACTCACGCCGTCTCTTGGGCAATGAAGGCGCTCGCGAGGCGAGCGACCGCGGCTTTGAAGGCAGCCGCCAGAGGTCGCTGCCGCCGCCTTCGCCGCCTTCGCCGCCTGCCCGAGCGCTGGGCTCCGAGCCAGTCTCCGATACATCGGTCGATCAGTTGCGCCAAACGGTCCTTGTCGCCGATGGGACAGGCGATGCCCGTCCGCCCATCCTCGAAGTACTGGCTCACGACGGGGACGTCCCGAGTAGATGATGCTTTCCGGCCTGCATCCCGGCGAGGGTGACCATCTGGCCGGAAGACCCCACGTCGCGCCGGAGTGGAGGTTCGACGAGTCGAGCCGCGGCCAGCAAATGCGCCTGAGTTACGTGATCGACGTGTACCGCGGGAAGGTGCGCGCCACCCAGTCATGGTGGGCGCGACCACGATCGACTGGGGTCGTCGTGGAAGTCGCTCTAGGACAGTGTCCTCGCGAACCACGGCGCGCTCGCTCAATTCACGCAGTAGAAAGTGAAGAGGAAGAGAGCAGCGTGACTTCCGAGGCCCGATGCGATGCCCACACTCGGAAGCGCGGCACAGTGCGACGTCGCACAGATTAAAGATTGCCCCGCCGCTGCCGCTCCGCAGCGCCAAGGGGAGCAGCCGGAACACGTCGCGAACCTCGTGCAACGCCAACGGGCGAGCACCCGTAGTATGGAGGACTGCGCGAGCCGATCGCAACACCACCCTGTTCGATCGGCACCGCCGGGCATCCGATGCGGTCCAGCACATGGAGGTACATGCGACCGTTGCGGACGATGAAGTATGCTCTGACGAGCCTGCGGCGGACGGATGGACGGCTGCATTCTAGCCGGTCCGCTGTCTTCTTGGGGTGAAACTCGGTGCCCACGACCGGCCGTCGTGCGACCTCGCCCTGAGTGCCTCACCGGCTAGCGGGGAAATCCATCTGCCCCCAGTCGAGGCTGCTCACATAACGAGCCACTCTTCGGGAAGAAGATCGCGCGTGTCCATCGCGGCATCGTTGAACCAGTGCCCCGGTGCCACGACGTGCCCGTCCGCGATGCCGGCCCAGCCATGCCGCCCACCAGCTGAACGAGCTGTTGGCTATGACGTGATGCTGGCACTGGCTCATCAGAAAGAAATCGGCGATGTCCGATCCAGTGCGGCCCCCGCTCACGAAGACGGTGGGGGTGGCGAACCGCAGTTCGCGGCGTGCCCATTGGATATCGTCTGAGAACACGTACACCTGGCGAAGCGTGGCGCGAGTCTGCCAGCACCTCGAGCGCGCGCACGATAGTAGGCCGTGGAACAGGGGCTCATGAGCGCGTGATCGACGTAGTCGCCGCGACGCACGTGAACGCTCACGGTCCCCTCCCGTCGCACCTCAGATGCCAGCTCGGCGTCGACGCCAGCTCTGTTGCGGCGAAAGCGCAAGATCCGAGCGGATCACGTCGGCGGCGTCTTCGAAGTACCTCGCGCTCTGCCAGAATCCGACGAGGTACACATCGCCGGAGGCGCGCGTCACGCTCTCATCAAATGCGAAGCCCTTCTCGCGCAATACGCGTGGTCCGCGGGCCACACGCCCGAGGGGCGAGAGTGGGGATGCGCGCGAAGACCTTGCGGGCAAGCGGCGACCGGTGCGGCTGCCTGAATTCGAACGGAACGTCGCTCTTGCCTGCGGGCCGGGCCTGGAGCTCGAAGACCCCCAACCGGTACGGGCGGTAGGCGCCCTTCCCCAGTTGGCCGAGGTCCAACCTGAGCTCGGCCCGTGTCCTCAGGGCGAGCGAGCGTCCGGCAGCGTACTGGAACAACTGGTTTCCCAGACCGCCTTGCAGTTGGACGACTACCATCACAAGCGCACCTCGAGAATCGCTTCCCAGCGATGACGGCGGTCCGTACACGCACGTGGAGAGTCACGGTGTGGTTTATCGGCAGGAGCCTATCCCGGCTCGACTGGCGCAGTCGAACCGGCTCCAATACTGCACAACGCTAGTGGCTCGCCTCAGTCCGGCGTCTGACGTTGGCGCGCCCTCCCGCCGACGACTCGATGTCGTGCAGTACACTAGCCAGCGATAGCTCTGGAACATTCGGGAGCGGGTCGACGGACCTGCGTGGCAGTCGCCGATCCGGGTTCAGTCATGCATCTGTTGGAGGCACGGTGGCATCGGCATCGAGGCGCAGCGCTTGCACAGGTGAGTCACAATGACCGGGGCCTTGAGTCTTCTCCTTCCCGCAGCCCTTGGCGCGTACTTCCTCTACCAGGCCATCAAGCGGCCGATCTTCCTCCTCGGCATACCCTTCATGCAGGTCATGGCTCGGTCCGTCTTCTTCTGGGAACTGCGGCCGTTCCGCATGCCTGTGGCGCTTGGGACCAACGGCGTCATCCTGATGTGGATGGCTCTTGCATGGATCTGGTGCGTCGTCCGCTCCAGGCCTGAGGCGGGAGCGCGAGAGCCTCTGGCGAGGCGACAGCCTTCACGTCTGCTGCCCGAAGAGTACCTGCTGGTGGCGCTGGCAGTGTTGGCGCTCGGCAAAGTCCTCTGGGGGGGCATGGTCCTGCGCAGGTTCCCAGGTGGTACTTGGCCAGTTCGCGCCCTGGGGTCTTCTGGTGGTCGGCTACTTCTTCGTGCGCGGAGCCGTTCACCGCTCGAGTTCACGGGATGTCGTGGACCTGCTGCTGGCTGTGGCCGCAGCGACCGGCATCGCCTCTGTCCTCTTCATTCTTCACCAGGGGCTGGGGATCTCCATCTACTCCACGAGGGCATATCAGATCATCTCGTTCGAGGGACAGAAGCTGACGCGTACGTACTGGTTCATGTCGCCGTTCCTTCTTGTGGCTCTCGCCGTGGGCGCGACCCTGATCGTCGGTGGCGCGAGAGGTCGGCGGAGGGTCTTCGCCTTCGCGTTGGCCGGCATCTCCCTGGTGGCGGTCCTCATCTCGTACACCAGGAACTATGTCCTTGCAGCCGCGGCGGTCATCGCAGTGCTCATCCTCTTGCGGTGGCTCAAGGAGCGGCGCCTCTCTCTCCTGGTTCGCCGCTCGCTCCCCATCGCCGCAGTGCTGGCCTGCGTCGCCCTGGTCCTCGTCATTGCGATGCCGGGGCCGACGGGCTATCGTACTGAAGAGGCTTGCCAGCGTCACCAACGTGTCGAAGGTGACCAGTGACGAGAACCTGCTCGTTCGCCAATCGGACCTCACCACGGTCGGGACTGTCGTGTATCGCGACTACCCGTTCGTGGGCGCGCCGTTTGGTGTCGCGGATGACCTCTCCGCGCAGGGTCGCGGACTGGATCCCCGATTCCACCTGGGTCGGAGTCGTGTACTGGACCGGATTCTTCGGGGTCGCCATCGTCGGCGCGATGTTCGTCCTCTTCGGTCTCAGGGCTCTGTCGCTGTTCTTGAGGACATCCGGCTCGGTGGAATTCCTCGCAGCCGTCCTGGTCTCGGGAATCGTCGCACTGTTCGTCAACAGCCTGACGGGATGGAGCTTCCTTGATGAGTCCGTGTACGCAATGGGCTTCTGGCTGTTCGCCTTTGTGGCGGGAGAGACGCTCAAGTACCAGGAGGCCGCTGCGGCAACCGAGCGGGATGCGATTGTCCTCAAGGACGCGCCCGTCGGCTCTAGCCAAGACTTTGGGAACCCGTCCGATCGGGCAAGAGCAGGCGAAGGCAGGCTAGAATCTGCGAGAGCTGCAGGTGTCCGTCACTGATCGGCGGTGTCGACAGGACGTGCGAAGGGGGCCGAGACGAGCGCTCATCGAGTCGGAGGCGAGGAGTCGGACCAGCGGCTGCCTTCGCCGGGATGGACCAGACCCGAGCCGATGCCCAAGGTGACGTTCGGGATCATCGTCCTCAACGGAGAGCCGTTCACCCGCTACTGTCTGAGGTCTCTCTATCCTTTCGCGCATGAGATCATCGTCGTCGAGGGCGGTCACGAAGACGACTACGGCGACCGCCTGCGCATTGGTACGAAGCACATGGTCGCTAAGGTGCTTCGTGCACCGCACAGACTCGCGCGTGAGGTGCGCGCGAGGACGAGATCCGCCTGATATGCCGGTGCCTTCACCATCCGGCTCGCTGCCGCGCATCAGCATCGTGACGCCTTCGTTCAATCAGGCGGCCTTTCTAGACGAGACCCTCGCTTCCGTGGTGTCGCAGGGCTACCCGGACCTCGAGTACGTCGTTGTCGACGGGGGTTCGTCGGATGACAGCGTAAGCGTCATCGAGCGGCACTCCGACAGGATCGCACGGTGGGTCAGTGAACCGGACGGCGGTCACGCCGATGCCATCAACAAGGGCTTCGCCGGCAGCACCGGCGAGATCATGGCGTGGATCAACAGCAGCGACATCTACTACCCGTGGACGCTGGAGACGGTCGCGGCTATCTTCCGCGATCTGCCGCAGGTGCACTGGATCCAGGGCATCCAGAGCCATTTCGATGTCGGGAGGCAGCCGAAGTCCGTCGGGCAAGGGTTCTGCAACAGGTACGACCTCCTGGCCGGCCACCGGGTCATCCAGCAGGAGTCGGTGTTCTGGCGACGTTCCCTGTGGGAGAAGACCGGTGGGCGTCTTGACGACACGCTTGCTCTCGCTTGCGATTATGAGCTCTGGCTGAGGTTCTCGCGCCACACGCCGCTGTATCATGTCGGCACCCTGCTTGCCGCCTTCCGTTACCACGACGACGGCCGGGGGAGCGTCCAACGAACCGAGTACTGGGCGGAGGCGAAACGGGCGAGAGACGCGGAACGCGCACTGCTCACCGAGCGCGAGAGAATGCGCGTCGCGCTGATCGAGCGCGTCGGCAGGGGCCCCTGGCGCCCGGCGCCGACGCTGCTGGCCAAGTCCGGGCTCCTGCCTTGGTATCGCTACGCTCGCGTCGACTACGATTTCGCGGCCGGCAGGTGGGCCGCGACCTGACGGTCGCACGCCGTCTCTCTGGCAGGCGGTCCGGCGAGTGGTGGTCCAGTCCTGCCAAAGCAAGCCTGGCCTTTTCACCAGCCTTGCTAGTGATCGAAGAAGCCCCTTGCTCGTAGAGACGTCATGATTGCGCGGTACGACCTTCTGCGTCTGGCCCAACTCTTTGCCGCCTGGTAGCTCCTATCCAAGTAGTCCGCGACCTTGAGCCCCGCTCGGCCCAGAGGGTACCACCAGCAGCTTAGAAGTCTCTCAACATCTTCGGTCGCGCGAGCTTCCTGCGGCGTTCGCCCCGCAAGGACATCGTTCATCATCTCGACCACTTGGGGTGGGTGTTCTTCAGAGAACCGATCGAGCCAGCTCGGCCATCGATACTCGTTGTGGACGCGATACGGCCTGTCCAGCTTGAAGTACGCTCTCTCAGCCCAGCCGACTATCTCAGGGAAGTATTGTGACTTCTCCTCTCGATAAAGAAGCATCTTCTGCTCGACTTGCCAAGGGAACAGCAGTGAGTAGTGATACAAGAGGATCCCCGGCTCACCATCTCCTGGGCGCGGACCCAGTCCAGACTCCTCAGGTCGCGACCTCTTTCATCAACCACGGTCGGCGGTTCATGGGTGACGTATCTATAGCCTGGACCCCACTTGAAGAGCCGGTGAAAGTCACGCTGACCCCGTCTTAGGGACCAGGAATCCACCGAGTATTCCGGTCTGCCCCAGAACGTGCGCGTCCTGAAGGACACGCCGCTCACCTCTGGCCGGTCTCGCAGCATAGACAGGACCGCCTTCATGTCTTCGGGCCGGTAGAACTCATCAATGTCGACCTGCCATAGGTAGTCGCCTGTGGCGCGCTCGGCGTAAGCCCGCGACTGGTGAGTGCGGTGATTCCCCAACTCGTCGGTCTTCGGCCAGAATCCGTCACGGGTCACGATTTCGAGCTTGTCCTGGGGATCCTCGTCGGCTTTGAAACGTTGCAACACACTCAGTGTTCCGTCGACCGAGTGCCCGTCAGGCGTCGCGACCGAGCGTGTGTCCTTGTGACCGCCTTCCACCACGATGATCTGGTGCGCGAACGGGTACAGCGACCGAAGACAGTAACGAGTGAACGGTTCCCCATTCAGAACGATGATGCCGAACGTCACTCGCGGCGATGCTGAGTAGATGTCGCTGCTCATAGCGTCTTCACTTGCATCGCTCATCTCTGCTCCGGGACGCGGACAAGCTGTGCCTGATACACAGGCCTCTTCATCTGCCTTCGCCTCGGACCCGCGTGGACTCCGTCGCCGAAGCATCTTCTTGCAGCTCTATTCTGCACGGATGAACTCTATGATCATGTGCTTGCTGGACTCCCAGGCCTGATACCCCTCGCGGATGTGTTGGTATGCGTTCCTCTGGACCTCGAGTACATCCGAGAAGTCAATCTTCTCGGGTCTCTCCTCACTGACAGGTATCCAGTCTTCATATGCTCGATGTACTCATTCATGGTCGGGTTGTTGACAGCAACTACAGCCTTTCCCATAGACATCGCCTCTAAGAAGGACATCCCGATTCCCTCATATACGCGAGGTGCTACGAACACCCCCTTCTGACGGACGATATCGAGCATTTCATCCCTGGTACCAAACCAACCTGAATGGAGCGACTCCGAGCCACCCCTCTTCGTCACTACCGATTCCCATTGTGTGCTGATGAGGATCCATAGCCTTGTGCACGTGTATTGTCACGTCCTCGCGTTCGAAGAGACGGGCGACTAGGGCAAGGTCAAGCTTGGATGTTCTCTCCCAGAAGAAGACCTCGTTCGCACTACCGCCGGTGAACTCCGAAGGCTCCGGAAAGTACTGGATGTACATGGTATCGAAACCCCCATCTCAGGAGCTTGTTGTGGAGAGTACTGGAGAAGTTGAGAATCTTGAGAGATCGGAGTTGCCTCCAATACCTGTAACCACGCCCGACGACTGCATCGTACATCGGTACAAATATGACGTTCCCATTGCGGATTTGATTGAGGCGATTCCGAGTTGGCTCTGCTTGAAAGAAGATGACCCCAAAGTAACTGTCATCGATGAAGGACAGGTCAGGAAGGGGAGTACCAGACCATGCGCTATCAACGATGACCTCCACATCGAAGTACTGCTTCAGGTGCTCTAAGAAGAAGGCAGAGGATTGTGTCTTCTCATGAAATGAGTGGCCTATGTAGGCAAGCTTCGGTGATGTCCGTGTGATAGCTCTGGGATGCCGCCGGCGTGATCTGGCGAAGTAGAGTTCAAGGTGGAGTAGCCGGTCCACCACTGTCTCTTTGACGCGAAGACACCCGTGCAGAGTCTTCGTACGACAGCCAGGCAACAGTGCCGGCTTTCGGCGTCGGTTGCTGTCTCTCACCGACCCCTCGATCCTACGGTCACCGGGAGCCCGCCTCGTCCGCCCCCATGATCGGTCACCCGCATGTCGCGGTCGCACCCGCCCAATGGCGCACACCCCATTACGACCACTAGCGCGCCTGTGACCATCTGGTCACCGCAATCAGTCACTGTGGATCTCTCCCCAGTCACGCGACCCGGCCTGGTGTGATTTGAGGCAGCCATTGAGGGCTTGAGGATAGAGGAACTGCATCACTCGAGCCATTCTCGACAACGAGGGACTCCCGGTCTGCACTACCTTGTCTCATCACCGCGTCCAATGGTCCGGTTGCCACGCACGCAGGCTACCATTTCGCCAAGGGCGGCGGAACGGGAGAGACCAGGCCGAGGGAAGGACCCATCGCCGGAGAGAGCGACCTGGCGAGCTTGCCTCGTTCGAGTTGATGCGCTCACGAGGCGGCCAAGACTCGGCTACCTGCCCTCGCCCCCGTCTTCTCCCTCGGACTCCAGCAGACCCCCAGTAGCTGAGCACCGAGTAGAGCCGCAGAGTTGCAGAGGCTCTCGAGGAGCTGAGCACGGCTAATCGTGCGCGTGCGCCGCTCGAGGACGTGTGAACGCGAATAGAGCCGGCCCTGACCGCACCTATCACGTTCCCCATGACCCCGTTGTCGTAGGCGAAGCACGCGAGCCTAGGGAGGTGATGATGCGGCAGTCGCTCGGCGTTCGTCCATGGGCCAGCGAACGGCACGAGGCGCCGCATCCGATTAGTGCTCCAGCCCAAGGTCTGTCGCCGATGCCCCACCGCCATCGCGACTGCATCGACCATGAGGTCGGCCTCGAGATGATCGCCTGTGTTGGACACGATGCACCCCGTTGTCCCGCTCGGCTACAGATGTGTTCCAGCGCCCTCGATAAACGCGACCCTTCGGCCGATTCACATGATGAGCCGTCAAGTGCAGTCACGGCACGTCAATCGGACCCCCTTGAGTCGCGCAGGTGCGACACAGGCGCTGAGCAGGAGCGTCTTGTCAGCATTTTGGCGAGACCCCGAGGTCCCGGCCCCCGAGAGGTCGCAATGCCGAGGAAGTCTTTTATGGCAGCCCTCCTGTTTCTCTCCTGACGCTCATTGTCCCTTGCAAGCGGCCTCGGCCAGCGTCCGTGTCACAAGCTCGCGGCAAGGCGATGAGATTCCGCGTGATCCAGGCATGGCCGGAGTACGACGTGGTCCGCGGCCATCACCACCACCCTTCTCGTACGGCATCACCATCGGTACGTTCTCGTGCATGGCGTCCGCCGCTACCGGGTCGTCAAGCGGCGCTCAGCCGCGCTATCATCCTGCGAGGACCGCAATGCCACCCGGCGTCGACCGTCTGCGGCCGTCTTCCGGGAGTCCCGAGTCCGTCGGCCGGCCGTCTTCCGCGAGCAGCGCTCTGACACGAGCTCCGCGACCTGTCGGGCAATGACGGTAATTCCATCGACGCGGTGGATCGCCGAGCTCAAAGGCCTTCCCCAGTGGTGGATGGTCGACCTGGGGCCAGAGGAGAAGATCCGCGCCATAAGATCCGCCTGGTACGGGAACAGGCGCGCCTACCGCTACATCATCGAGGCTAGCCTCGACGGGACCACGTTCACCACGGTGGCCGACCGCAGCGGGAACCAGACGCAGGGACGACCACGAGATGTGTCTCGGTCTCGGCGCGCTACGTGCGGGTCCGGTACTGGGCGTGAGCCCCTGCGGCAATGCGGCGTCCGCCAGCGAGTTCACGTGACGGCCGAGGCGACCAACGACCCCGACGCCGGCCCCCACCCCGACCCCCACCCCGACCCCCACGGCCACCGTGACCCCCACCCCGACCCCCACGGCCACCGTGACCCCGACCCCGACCCCCACGGCGACCGTGACCCCCACGCCGACCCCGACCGCGACCGTCACGCCGACGCCAACGCCGACCGCCACCCCCACGCCGAGCGCCACCGTC
>CAVUGS010000014.1:0-68583 GCA_963741075.1 uncultured Thermoleophilia bacterium | reverse complement strand
CCACGACGGCGAGGACGAGGGCGATGCCGAACCCGGCGACGGCCACGTAGGCGCGCAGGCGCCCGGTCTGGCCGGCGCTCAGTGCCGCGCAGGCGGCGACGTTGAGCCAGGCGATGCCGCCGACCACGTAGTCGACCAGGTCGTGCGCGCCCGTGCGCGAACCATCTGACCGGGCGCACGAAGACGCGCTCGTAGACCCAGTCGAAGCCCCAGCCGCCGAGCCAGAACGCGGCCAGCGGCCGGATGGCCGGCGACGCGGCGAACGCGTGCGTGCCCTGCCGCCACGGCATCCAGAGCAGTAGGCGAGACCGATGCCGACGGCGACGATGAGGATGGTGACGAACGCGCCGCGCCGGCGCTCTCGGCGAAGTGCGCGTAGGCGCCGGTCAGCTCACCTGCGGCAGCGCCGTGTCCAGGAAGCCCTCCAGCGGGTGGAACCCGCCGAGCCACCCCGGCATCCAGACGAAGCCGCCGACGATGGACAGCGTCGGCGAGCACATAGAGCGGCACCAGCTGGCGCCAGCGCGGCCGGCGGCGTGACCTCGGTGTGGCGCTCGCCGAAGAACACCAGCCACACGAGGCGGAACGAGTACAGCGCGGTGACGAAGGCGCCGACCAGCGAGCCGACGTAGAACCACACGCTGCCGTCCACCGAGCCGAGGCTCGTGGCGATGATGAGGTCCTTGCTGTAGAAGCCGTCGGTGACGAACGGCAGCGCCGCAAGGGCGGCGGCGCCGATGGTGAAGGTCCAGAACACGGCGGGCAGCTCGCGGCGCAGCCCGCCCATCTTGAAGATGTCGTGCTCGTCGGCCAGCGCCTCGATGATCACGCCGGCGCCGAGGAACAGCAGGGCCTTGAAGAAGGCGTGCGTCATGAAGTGGAACACGCCCGCCTCCCAGCCGGACACGCCGAGCGCCAGGAACATGTAGCCGATCTGGCTGATGGTCGAGTAGGCCAGCGCGCGCTTGAGGTCGTGCTGCACCAGCGCGCTGAAGCCCGCCAGCAGCAGCGTGACGGTGCCGACGATGGCGACGATCAGGCGGGCGTCGCGGCGCGAGCGTCGAACAGCACGTTGGTGCGCGCGATCAGGTACACGCCGGCGGTGACCATGGTCGCGGCGTGGATGAGCGCGCTGACCGGCGACGGGCCGGCCATCGCGTCCGGGAGCCACGTCTGCAGCGGCACCTGCGCCGACTTGCCGACGGCGCCGCCGAGGATCAGCAGCGCGGCGGCGACGGCCACGGCCGAGCCGGACGTCCAGCTCTTCTCGGCCGCGGACAGCATCGGCTGGATCTCCAGCGTGTGCAGCTGCGTGAACAGCAGGAACAGCCCGGCGATCAGCGCCGTGTCGCCCACGCGCGTGACGATGAACGCCTTGCGCCCGCTGTACACGTTCTGCGGGTCCTTCTGCCAGAACGCGATCAGCAGGTAGCTGCAGAGGCCCACGCCCTCCCAGCCCAGGTACAGCAGCAGCAGGTTGTCGGCCAGCACCAGGACGAGCATCGAGGCGACGAACAGGTTCAGGTACATGAAGAAGCGGGTGAAGCCCTCGTCGTGCTCCATGTGCTCGGTGGAGTACAGGTGGATCAGGAAGCCGACGAACGTGATGACCAGCACCCAGAGGACGCTGACGGCGTCGAGGTAGAAGCCGATCGCGGCGCGAAGCCGGCGACGTCCATCCAGGTCCAGAGGACCTGGTGGTACGCGTCGCCGGCCGGCGGCGAGGCGATGAAGCTGCCGCAGACGAGCAGCGCCACCAGCGCCGAGAGGCCGACGGAGCCGGCGCCGATCCACGGCGGCGCCGGCGCGGCCGAGCCGCCGGTTCAGCAGCACGAGCAGCGACGAAGCCGGCGGCGGGGAGGGCGGGGATGAGCCAGAGGAGCGAGAGCATCCCGTCAGCCCTTCATCTCGTCGGCGTCGTCGATGTCGAGGCTCTTGAGCGACTGGCGGAAGCGGATGGCGATGGCGAGGCCGACGGCCACCTCGGCGGCGGCCATGGCCAGGACGAACAGGAACATGACCTGGCCGTCGGCCTGGCCCCAGCGGGCGCCGGCCGCGACGAAGGCGAGGCCGGCGGCGTTCAGCATGATCTCGATGCACGCCAGCACGACGATGAGGTTGCGGCGCGTCAGGAGCCCGGCGAAGCCGACCGCGAAGAGGATCGCCGCCAGCACCAGGCGCGTGGTCGAGGGAGACGGAGGCCATCAGGCGTCGCCCTCCTCGGCCGCGACGCCCTGCTCGGGCAGCCCGGCCTGGCTGCCGCGGCCGCGCGGCTGCGCTCCATGGACTCCGCGGCCTCCGCCTCGTCGCTCGCGCGCGCGGCCACGTGGCGCGCGCCGATGAGCGCGGCGAGCAGCAGCATCGACGCGAGCTCCACGCCGAGCACGTAGGGCCCGTAGAGCGCCTCGCTCACCGCCCGCGGCCCGACCTCGGCGCCGGCCAGCGGCTGCGTCTCCGCGGTGAGGCCGTAGATCATCTCGGCCAGCAGCACGGCCACGAGGATCGCCGGCCCCAGCCACGCGATGCGCGGCACGCGCACCGGCGAGTCGGCGCTCAGGTTCAGCAGCATCACGGCGAAGACGAACAGCATCATGATCGCGCCGGCGTACACGATGACCTCGAGCGCGGCGACGAACGGCGCGCCGAGCGTGTAGAAGACGACGGCCACGGCGAACAGCGAGATCACCAGGTACAGGAGCGCGTGCACCAGGTTGCGGCGCGTCACCACCATGCAGCGTGGCGAGCACGGCCACCACCGCGGCGATGTAGAAGAGCACGCTGTCACGGCAGGAGGTCCCTGATGTCCGCGGGTGGCGCCTCGTTCTCGGCCTCGCCCTTGCCCTTGCCGCCGATGGCGAGGCCGGCCACGCGGTAGAAGTCGTGCTCGTGGTACTTGCCCGGGCCGGCGATGAGCAGGTCCTCCTTCTCGTACACCATGCTGGAGCGCTCGAACTCGCTCATCTCCACGTCCGGCGTGAGCTGGATCGCGTAGGTGGGGCACGCGTCCTCGCAGAAGCCGCAGAAGATGCAGCGCGAGAAGTTGATGCGGAACCACTCCGGATAGCGGCGGCCGTTCTCGTCGGTGGTCGCCTGCAGGGCGATGCAGTCGACGGGGCAGGCCGCCGAGCACAGGTAGCAGGCCACGCAGCGCTCCTCGCCGGCCGGGTCGCGCGAGAGGATGATGCGCCCGCGGTAGCGCGGCGGCAGGTACACCATCTCTTCCGGGTACTGGATGGTGTCGCGGCTGTGCCAGGCGTGGCTGATGACCATGCCGATGCCGACGAGGGTGGACCACACCGTGCGGCCGAAGCGCGGGAAGAACGACTGGCCGCGCCGCGCGAGGCGGCCGGTGACGACCACGTCGGTCGTGAGCGGCGGGTGGGTCTTCCACCGGCGTCCGCGGGCGCAGCTCCTGGGGGCGGTCAGGCGTCATGTGTCACCCCGCCCTGGCCACGACGATGGCGCCGGTGATCAGCAGGTTCAGCAGGCTGAGCGGCAGCATGATCTTCCAGCCGAGCGCCATGAGCTGGTCGTAGCGCGGCCGCGGGAAGGTGCCGCGCACCACGATGAACAGCGTGATGAAGATGAAGGTCTTGAGCAGGAACCAGACCGCGTCCGGCAGCCACGGGCCCAGCCAGCCGCCGAAGAACAGCGTGACGATGAGCGCCGAGATCAGCGTGATGGCCACGTACTCGCCCACCAGGAACAGGCCGAACTTCATGCCCGAGTACTCGGTGTGGTAGCCGGCCACCAGCTCGCTCTCGGCCTCGACGAGGTCGAACGGGATGCGGCGCGTCTCGGCGAGGCCGGCGACGAGGAAGACGACGAAGCCGGTGAACTGCGGCAGGACGTACCAGACGCCGTCCTGCCCCTCGACGATGTCGGAGAGGTTGAACGACCCCGCCATGGTCACCACGCCGATGAGCGAGAGGCCCATGAAGACCTCGTAGCTCACCATCTGCGCCGCGGCGCGCAGCCCGCCGACGAGCGAGTACTTGCTGTTGGACGACCAGCCGGCCAGCACGACGCTGTAGACGGCCAGCGACGACATGGCGAGGAAGAAGAGGAGCCCGATGTTGAGGTCGGCGACCACCCAGCCTTCGGCGAAGGGGACGACGATGAAGGAGAGGAGCGCCGTGATCAGCACCAGGGACGGCGCGACGACGAACACCCGCCGATCGGAGAACGGCGGCACCCAGTCCTCCTTCAGGAGGATCTTGAACGTGTCGGCCAGCACCTGCAGCAGACCCGCGGGCCCGACGCGGTTAGGGCCGTAGCGGTCCTGGACGAGGCTGAGCAGCCGGCGCTCGTACCAGATCAGGCCCGCGGCGATGGTGAGGGCGGCGATCAGTACCACCAGCACCGTCAGCAGCGCCCAGTACCAGGCGGAGGCGCTGGTGGTGGCGCCCAGCGCCCGGACGGCGTTCGCGGCCGCGGCGACGACGGCGCTCACGACGGCGCCTCCACGCGCGTGAGGCGCACACGCGCCGGCAACGAGACGTAGGGGAGGCCGGGGAGGCCCACGGGCAGCCCGGCCGTGCCCGTCACCAGCGACGGCACCAGCGCGAAGGGCGCGCGCGCGTCCATCCACGGCAGCCAGATCTCCAGCAGGTCGCCCTGGCGGACTGCGAGCCGCTCGGCGTCCTCCTCGTTGAGGCCGATGAAGGGCCCCGGCGCGCGCTCCTGGATGCCCGGCGTGTACATGCTCAGCTGCTCCGTGCCGTAGATGTGGTGCAGCGGGACGAGCAGTAGTTCGCCGCGGCGGGCCGCGAACCGCGGCGGCGCCGCGACCGGAGGCAGTTCCCGGCCGCCGGCGGCGCCGTCGAGCAGGCGGACGCCGGAGGGCTTCGCCGGGCCCACCGCCTCGAGCTCCTCGCCGAACTTGTGCAGGCCGTTGTTGGAGTTCCAGCCCGGCCACCAGGTGCGGACCCGGAGCTCGTCCGGGGACTGCGGTGGCTGCAGGCCCTCCAGCGAGTGGGCGAGCGGCGAGTCGGGGTCGAGCGCCGGGCCGGGCTCGAAGACCATGCGGTCCGCGTCCAGGGCCGTGCGCCCGCTCCAGCGCAGCGGCTGGCGGGCGACCTTGCGGCCGTCCCGGCGCCAGGAGGCGGCAGGCGCGGCGGCGCGCGCGCCGGCGAACGCCGGCAGTTCCATTTCGAGCGCGGCCAGCACGTCGTCGGGAGTCCTCCAGCCGCGTGCCTCGCGGCGCCCCAGGCGCACGAGCAGCTCGCGCAGCCAGCGCCAGGCCGGACGCACGTCGGCCCGCGCCGGCAGGACGGCGAAGTACCGCTGCGCCCTGCCCTCGTGGCTCACCCAGGTGCCGGTCTCCTCGGCGAAGGCCGCCGCCGGGAGCACGACGTCGGCGCCGGCCGTCAGCCGGTCCTCCAGCTGGGCCAGCGCGATGACGGGTACGTCGCGGCGCAGCAGGTCGTCGACGAGCAGGGCGGGGGCGCGGCGGTCCAGGTCGTCGTCGAGGATGACGGCGACCTCCGCCTCGCCGCGCGCCAGCGCGGCCAGCGCCTGCACCAGGGTGCCGCCGCCGAGCATGCGCAGCCCCACGCTGTCCGGCTCCGGGGCGGTGAGCACGAGAGGCGCCGGCTCCTCGCCGCCGCCCCGCCTGCGGACGGCGCGATCGAGCGCCGCGGCGAGCTGCGCCGCGGCGCGGACGAGCTCCACGGAGCCGCTCGAACAGCCGGCGACCACCAGCGGCGACGAGCCGGCCGTGAGCGATGCCGCCCAGCGCCGCGCCACCTGGGCCTCGTCGTCGCCCAGGCCGGGCACCGCCGGCGCCTCGTCGTCGACCTCGTGGGCGATGGCCAGCGCCAGACGCACGAGGTCGTCCGGCGCCGCCCGCCGCGTCTCGGCGGCGACGTCGTCGAGCTTGGTGGCGTGCGTCGTCGCGATCCACAGGGCGCTCGGCTCGCGCCGCTTGATGCGCGTGATGCCGGCATCGTTCCAGCGGCGGATGTGGTTGCGCTCCTCCACCACGTTGGGGCGCAGGTGCAGCCACGTACGGACGGTGAGGTCGAGCATCGGCGCGGTGTTGGTGAGGTCCTCGCCGAGGACGAGGACGGCATCGGCGCCGTGCACGTCGGCCGCCGACCCCAGCCGCAGGCGCGGGTCGGCGGCGACCTCGAGGACGGCGCCGACCAGACGGTCGTCCGTCTCGGACATGCCGCGGAAGAAGTTGTTGGGCCCGACCAGGGTGCGGAGGGCGTAGTTGGCCTCCAGCGATGCCCGCGGCGAGCCGATGCCGACGGCGCGGCGGCCGCGCAGCAGCCCCGCCGCGGCGTCCAGCGCCAGCTCACCCAGCAGGGCGGCGGCCTCGCCTCCGGCCCGGCCGCCCGTCAGCTCGGGAGCGGCGCCCGACCGCGCCGCCGCGTGCTCGCGGGCGCCCTCCTCGGTCGGCGGCTCGGCGATGGGCAGCGGCCCGGGCTCGGCCACGTCCGCCGCGCCCGGCGCGTCCGCCGCGGACTCCGCCGCCAGCGGCGGCAGCAGGCCGGCCGCGACCCGGGCCACGCGCACGCGCTCCGGCGCGTTGACGAACTCGAAGCCGAACCGGCCGCGGTCGCAGAGGAACATCTTGTTGACGTCCCGGTTGAAGCGGCCCTGCACGCGGCGCAGCTCGCCGTAGCGCGCCGAGAGCGTCGTGGTGCAGCCCAGGCCGCAGTCCGGGCACACCGACGGCGCCGTCTGCAGGTCCCACTTGCGCGCGTACCGGCGCGAGAACGGCTTGTCGTCGAACACGCCGGTGGGGCACACCTCGATGAGGTTGCCGCTGAACTCGCTCTCCAGCGTGCCGCTCTCGGCGCGCCCGAAGTACACCTGGTTACGCAGGCCGAACACGCCGAAGTCCCTGCCGCCTGCGTAGTCGTTGTAGAAGCGCGCGCAGCGGTAGCAGGTGATGCAGCGGTTGAGCTCGTGGGTGACGAACGGTCCCAGGTCCTGGTTCTCGAACGTCCGCTTGCGGCCGCGGTAGCGCCGGTAGCTGTGCCCGGTCATCACCGTCATGTCCTGCAGGTGACACTCGCCGCCCTCGTCGCACACGGGGCAGTCGTGCGGGTGGCTGAGCATCATGAGCTCGATCATCTCGGCGCGGAAGCGGATCGCCTCTTCGTCGAAGATGTCCATCTTCGTGCCCTCCTGCGCCTCCGTCATGCAGGCCATGGCGATCTCGCTCTTCTCGTTGCCCTCGCGGTCGGTCCAGTACAGGCGCACGGCGCACTGGCGGCAGGCGCCGATGGAGCCCAGTACGGGGTGCCAGCAGAAGAACGGCAGGTCGAAGCCCAGCGCGAGGGCGACGTCGAGCATGTTGCGGCCCTCTTCGGCCTGGTACTCGGCGCCGTCGATGATGACGGTGACGACCTTGGGCGGCTGTCCGTTGCCGCTCACCAGGTCGTCCCCCGCATGGCGGGCGCGTCCGAGCCGCGGCGCCGGTAGTGGCAGCCGCCGTCGTCGATGTGGCGCGCGAAGTCGTCGTGGAACAGGCGCAGCGCGCTCTCGAGCGGCTGCGTCGCGCCCGGCGCGAGGTCGCAGAAGCACATGTCGGACTGCATGAACCAGACGCCTTCGGCGAGTACCTCGAGGTCACCCGGCTCGCTGCGCCCGTACTCGATGTCCTCGAGCAGCGCGGCCGTCCACTGCAGCCCCTCGCGGCAAGGGGTGCACCAGCCGCACGACTCCTGGGCGAAGAACTGCATCATGTTGAGTGTCATGCCGACCGGGCAGGTCTGGTCGTCGAGGAGGACGAGCGTCCCGGTGCCGAGGCGGCTCTCGACCTCGTCCATGGTGGCGAAGCCGAGGGGGACGTCGAGCTTGTCCGCGGGGACGAACGATGTGGAGGCGCCGCCCGGGCTGACGGCGCGCAGCGCGTAGCCGGGCAGCATGCCGCCGGCATGGACCTCGATGAGCTCGCGCATCGGCGTGCCCATGGGCAGTTCGACGCAGCCCGGCTTGGCGACGCGGCCGGCGACGCCGAAGACCTTGGTGCCGCCCTCGTCGGTGAGGGAGAGGCCCTTCCACCAGTCCGGGCCGTGCCGCACGATGCTGGGCACGGCCATGTAGGTCTCGACGTTGTTGACGACGGTCGGCCGGGAGAAGAGGCCCGCCCCGGTCATGTGCGGCGGGCGGGCGCGCGGGTTGGGGCGCTGGCTCTCCAGCGCGTTCAGCATGGCGGACGCCTCGCCGCAGATGTAGCGCCCGATGCTCACGTGCAGCTCGATGTCGAACTGGAACCCGGACCCGAACACGTTCTTGCCGAGGTAGCCATACTCGCGTGCTTCGCCGATGGCCTGCTCGAGCGCCGCGACCGAGCCGTCGTACTGCTGGCGCAGGAAGATGTAGCCCTCGTCTGACTCGGTGGCGAAGCCGGCGAGCAGCATGCCCTCGAGCAGCAGGTGGGGGTTCCGCTCCATGAGGAAGCGGTCCTTGAAGCTGCCGGGCTCCATCTCGTCGGCGTTGCAGACGATGTACTTGGGGTGCGGCGCGTCGGGGCCGAGCGGCATGGTGCTCCACTTGCGGCCGGTGGAGTAGCCGGCGCCGCCGCGGCCGCGCAGTCCGGACTCGGTCACCATGGTGGTGACCTCGGACGGCTTGAGAACGGCGAGCGCCCGCCTGGCGCCCTCGTACCCGCCGGCGGCGACGTAGTCGTCGAACGTCGCCGGCCGGTCGTCGGCGCGCATGGCGCGCGTGAACGGCCGGTCCTCGGCCGAGTAGCCCGGGAGTCCCGGCCGGCTGGTCATGCGTAGCCCTCGAGGATCCCGGCCACCTGCTCCGGGGTCACGGGCCCGTGCAGCTCGTCGTCGACCATCATCGCGGGGCCGCGGTCGCAGGCGCCGAGGCAGACGATGGGCAGCAGCGTGAACCGGCCGTCGGCCGTCGTCTGCCCCATGCCCACGCCGAGCTCCGCCTCGACGGCGGCGCGCAGCTCGGCGTACCCCAGGCTCCAGCAGGCGAAGCTGTCGCAGACGAGCACGACGTGGCGGCCGACCGGCTTGCGGAAGGCCATGTTGCCGAAGGTCGCGATGCCGTCCAGCTCCGCGACCGTCACGCCCAGGTACTCGCCCAGGTCGGCCAGCGCCTCGTCCGAGAGCCAGCGCCGCCGCGCCTGCACGATGCGCATGGCGGTCGCCGCCGCCGCCCGCCGGTCGGGGTAGTGCCCCAGGATGGCGTCCAGCTGGCGGGTCTCTTCGTCGCTCAGGCTCACGACGCCCACTCTTCCGGCGTACACGAGCGGGACGCCGTAGGCATACCGCTCATCGGTCCACGTCCGCCATGACGAAGTCGATGCTGCCGAGCACGGTCACGAGGTCGGCGATCTCGTAGCCCGTGGCGAGCAGCGGCAGCACCTGCAGATGGGGGAACGACGCGGTGCGGATCTTCATCCGGTAGGCCGCGTTGGACCCGTCGCTGATGGCGTAGTAGCTGTACTGGCCCTTGGTGCCCTCCGTGTAGACGCTGGCCTCTCCGGGCGGTACCACGGGTCCCCACGTGACGCCGAGGAAGTGGGTGATGAGCGACTCGATGTCGTGCATCGTGTGCGGCTCCTTCATCGGCGGCGTCGCCAGCGGGTGGTACGCCTTGTACGGCCCGTCGGGCATGGCGTCCACGACCTGGCGCATGATCCGCAGGCTCTGGCGCATCTCCTCGACGTGCACGGCGGCGCGGTCGTAGCAGTCGCCGGTGGTGCCGACCGGCACGTCGAAGTCGAACCAGTCGTAGTGGCTGTACGGACGCTGCTTGCGCCAGTCCCAGGGCAGGCCGGCCGCGCGCAGCATCGGGCCGGTCAGCCCCCAGGCCACGGCCTCGTCGGCGGAGATGGGCGAGACCCCCACCATCCGCGCCTTGACGATGCGATTGTCCATCACCAGCCTGTCGTACTCGTCGAGCCGCGCCGGCAGGTAGTCGCAGAAGTCCAGCACCCGCTGCCTCCAGCCCTTCGGCAGGTCCTCGGCGACGCCGCCGATGCGGAACCAGTTGGGGTGCATGCGCCCGCCGGTGATGGGCTCGATGACGTCGTCGAACAGGATCTCCCTGTCCTCGAACGTGTAGAAGACCGGCGACAGCGCGCCGATGTCCTGAGCGTAGGTGCCGTAGAAGACGAGGTGGCTGGCGATGCGGTAGCACTCGCAGAGCAGCACGCGGATGAGCTGCGCCCTGTCCGGCACCTCGATGCCGCAGAGCTTCTCGACGGTGAGGACGTAGGGCAGGTTGTTGGTCACGCCGCCCAGGTAGTCCACGCGGTCCGTGTATGGGATGTACGTGTGCCAGCTCTGGCGCTCGGCCAGCTTCTCCTGTCCCCGGTGGTGGTAGCCGATGTCGGGGATGAGGTGGACTATCTCCTCGTCGCGCAGGCCGACGATCACACGGAACGGCCCGTGGGTGGCGCCGTGCTGCGGGCCGATGTTGAGGTACATCAGCGTGGGGTCGTCCTCGGAGCGCGGCAGGTCCCATTCCTCGGGCCTGAAGCGCAGCTGCTCCTGCCAGGCGTCCGTCAGCTGGTCGGGCAGGTCGAACGGGCCGTACTCGGTGCCGCGGGACGGGTGCTCCTTGCGCAGCGGGTGGCCGTCCCACCACGGCGGCATGAGCAGCCGGTGGAGGTGCGTGTGGCCGGCGACGCCGACGCCGAACATGTCCCAGAGCTCGCGCTCGTACCAGTCGGCGGCAGGCCACACGCCGGCCACCGACTCCACCTGCGGCTCGTCCGCCGGCAGCGCAACCTTGAGGCGCACGTCGGCGTTCCTGCCGTAGGAGACCAGGTGGTAGAAGACGCTGAAGGCGGCATCGGGCATGCCCTCGCGGTGGAGCCGCTCACGCTCGTCGACGCCGCCGAGGTCGTAGAGCATGGCGAACGGCTCGGCGGCCTCGCGGCCCAGGTAGCCGAGCACCTCGAGCGCCCTGTCCGCCGGCACCCAGGCGGTCGGGATGCCGTCCACCGTGACCTGCTCCGTCAGCGGCAGGTCGGGGAAGCGCTCGCGGAGCTCCCGGAGCACGGCCGGCGGCGGGGCTTCGCCTCCGCCGGCCTCCAGCACCGGCCACTGGCTGGGCTGGGGCGCGCCGGGGTCGCGCTCCGGCCGTGCGTCCGTTGCTTCGGACTCGGGCTGCGTCTGGGGCTCGTCGTCCACTTTACATCTCGTCCGGTGGCCGGAGCTTGTCGGTGGCCACGACGTCGTCGTGGCGCAGGTCGCGCATGGAGATGCCGCGGGGCTTGATCACGCCTTGATCGCCGACCACCCAGGTGAGCGGCCGCTTCTCGATGGAGACCTGAGCCTGCAGCATCAGCAGGCCCTCCATGAGCGCGGTGGGCGGCGGCGGGCAGCCCTGGACGTACACGTCCACCGGCAGGAACGAGTCCACGCCCTGGACCACGCTGTACACGTCGAACATGCCGCCCGAGTTGGCGCACGAGCCCATGGAGATGACCCAGCGCGGCTCCATCATCTGCCGGTGCAACTGCACGATCACCGGCGCCATCTTCTTGAACACGGTCCCGGCGACGATCATCACGTCCGCCTCGCGCGGCGAGATGCGCAGCACCTCGGCGCCGTAGCGGGCGATGTCGTAGCGGGCCGTGAGGCTCGTCGCCATCTCGACGAAGCAGCAGCTGAGACCGAACCCGAACGGCCACAGGGAGTTCTTGCGTCCCCAGGCGACGAGCCGCTCCAGGCTGGAGGTGACGACCGGGATGTCGGCGTCGCCGAGCGGGGCGCCCTCGACGTCGAGCAGCCGGCCGAGAGCCCGGGCCGTGCGCGACGGGTCGGGTCCGCGGCGCGGCTTCACCGGGCGCCTCCCGCGCTGCTGCCCGCGCCGGGCCTGGCGCCGGCCGCGGCCCGCGCCGCGGCGCGGGCAGCCTTGCGGCGCCGGCCCGCGGCTCCCCAGTCCAGCCCGCCGACCCGCCACAGGTAGACGAGACCGGCGAACAGCAGGAGTACGAACACGAGCAGCTCGAGGTACCCGAGCCAGCCGAGGCTCCGTGCCGCGACCGCCCAGGAGAAGATGAACACGGCCTCCAGGTCGAAGATCACGAAGAACAGTGCGACCTGGTAGAACTCGACGGAAAGCCGGCGCGGCAGGGGACCCGCCGGCTTGATGCCGGACTCGTACTGCTCCGTCTCGGGACCGTGGAAGCGGCGTCCGCCGAGCAGCCAGGAAAGGGTCAGGATCAGCGCCGCGACCACGAGCACCAGGGCGCTGTACAACGCCGCGGGCCACACCTCCACGCCAACATGGCTTACGCTCACGCCCACCCCCATCGCATGCCCCGGGCTCCCGTCGACGTCCTTTACGTCACACGGTTCCCATGGTAGAGAACAATCAGTATCAAGCGGAGCCGCTCGTGTCCACGGTCCGCCGTGTACTTGCATACCCGCCGAGGGGGCGGGCGATCGCCGAAAAAGCCGAAGAGGGGAGCCGAGGGGAGTGAGCCGAACGCTCGTGCAGCCGCGGACGGGAGACCATCGCCACGCCGTGCCGCGGCTCGGACTCTCCGTCCTCTTCTGCATCCTCGCGTTCGCCGTCGCCGCCGCGGCTCCGCTCGGCGCCGCGGCCTCGTCTCCGCCCCCGCCGTTGCAGTCCCCGCCGGCCGGCGTGGCGCCGGCCGAGGGCTCCAACGCCTTCACGCCGGCGCCCACGCCGCAGCCGGCGCCGTCGTCCACGTACGCGCCGGGCACGGGCGGAGGCGTGTACGCCGAGAACTGCTCCGGCTGTCACGGCGCCCGCGGCGAGGGCCTCGTCGGCCCGCCGCTCGCCGCCGCCGCCTTCCCCAGCCTGGTCGCGCCCATGGTCGTCGAGGGCGGCATCAGCATGCCCCCCTTCGCCGGGGTGCTCAGCGACCAGGACGTCAACGCCGTCGCTGAGTTCGTGGCCGCGGAGCTCTCGGCGCCCGACGCCAGGACCGCGCAGGTCGCGCCGGGCGGCGACCTCTTCCGCCTGTACTGCTCCGGCTGCCACAGCGCCGTCGGCAGCGGCGGCGCCATGCCGAACCTCAACAACGCGCCCAACATCAGGCAGTACCCGCCGGCGGAGGCGCTCGCGGCGATGATCCTCGGGCGCGGCAACATGCCCTCGTTCGCCGGCAACACCTTCGACGTGCGCCAGCAGGCGTCGGTCGCGCTGTACGTGCAGGTGATCGACGACCCGCCGTCGCCGGGCGGCAACGGGCTGGCGTATCTCGGGCCCGTCACCGAGGGCGCCGCCGGCGCCGTCGCGCTCCTGCTTCTCATCCTCATCGCCGTCTGGCTCGCCTGGCGGTCGCGAAAGGCGGCCCCGTGAGCAGCCCGCGCAGGCAAGCTACGGAACGCGGCGCCGGAGGGGCACCGCTCAACGGGCGGGGGCAGGATCCGGACAGGCGCCCGCACGTGACCACGTGGCCGGTAGGCCTCGGTATCACGGCCACCATCGCCGGCGCTGTCTCCTTCGCCGTCTGCTTCTGGGTGGACGCGAGCAACGCCTGGATCGGGGGCTCGCTGGCGCTGGCGCTGCTCGGCCTCGGGCTCGCGCTGGCGTTCTGGGGTCGCGACCTCGCCGACGACGAAGTCATCTCCGGCCGCTACCCGGTGCCGCCCGACGGCACGGAGGGCCAGGCGGCGCTGGCGACCCAGCTCGAGGAGCACGCCTCGGTGCTCACGCGCCGCGGCTTCCTCTTCAAGTTCCTGGTCTTCGGCCTCGGCGTGTTCGCGCTCAGCCAGGTGGTGCTGCTCGGCGCGCTGGGCCCGTGGCCGGGCAAGAGCCTCTTCACCACCGGCTGGCGCAAGGGCCGCCGGCTGGTGACCGCGGACGGCGAGCTGGTCACCCGCGACGCGCTCGCCGACGGCGGGTTCCTCGTCGCCTTCCCCGAGGGCGGGGAGGAGCACGCCGGGTCGCAGATCGTCCTGCTGCACTTCGTGAAGGGCGAGTACAGACCACCTGCCGGCCGCGAGTCGTGGAGCCCCGAGAGCTTCGTCGCTTACTCGCGCATCTGCACGCACGCCGGCTGCCCGGTGGCCCAGTACGCCGACGTCGACCAGGTGCTGCTCTGCCCGTGCCACCAGTCGTCGTTCGACGTGCTGCACGGCGCCCAGCCGATCGGCGGCCCGGCGGCCCGGCCGCTGCCGCAGCTGCCCCTCGCCATCGACAAGGACGGCGTGCTCTACGCGCAGAGTGACTTCAACGAGAGCGTCGGCCCCGGCTTCTGGGACGCCACATGACCGACCACGACCTCAAGCGAGGGCTCGGAAGCGCCTTCGGCGTGCGCAAGTCGCCCCTGCGTCCGGCCGGCCGCTGGCTGGACACCAACCTCGGCGGCAGCAGCGTGCTGCGCGACGAACTGCGCCACATCTTCCCGGACAGCTGGGCCTTCTTCCTCGGCGAGATCGCCCTCTACTGCTTCATCGTGCTCGTCGCGACCGGCATCTTCCTGACGCTCTTCTTCCAGGCCTCGGAGGCCCCGGTCGTGTACGAGGGGTCCTACGCTCCGCTCGCCGGCGCCGAGGTGTCCGCCGCCTACGATTCCACGCTCGGGATCAGTCTCGACGTGCCTGCCGGCCTCCTGGTGCGCCAGGTGCACCACTGGGCCGCGCTTGTCTTCGTCGGCGCGCTGATCATCCACCTGCTGCGCATGTTCCTCACGGCGGCTTACCGGCGGCCGCGGCGCCTCAACTGGCTGTTCGGCTTCACGCTGCTCATCCTGGTCGGGCTCAACGGCCTCTTCGGCTACTCTCTGCCGGACGATCTGCTCTCTGGCACCGGCCTGCGCATCGCCTACTCCATCACCGAGTCGATCCCGTTCATCGGGGCGGCGATGGCCACGCTGCTGTTCGGCGGCGAGTTCCCGACCGGCGCCATCATCGGCCGCATCTACCCCGTGCACATCTTTCTGCTGCCGGCCGGCATCGCCGGGCTCCTCGGCGCGCATCTCGGTCTGCTGTGGCTGCAGCGGCACACGCAGTTCCCGGGCCCGGGGCGGAGCGACCGCACCGTCGTCGGCACGCCGTTGGTCCCTGCGTACGCGCTGCGCACCACCGGCTATCTGCTGCTGGTGGCCGGCATCTGCACCGTGTTCGGCGCGTTCGTGCAGATCAACCCGGTGTGGCTCTACGGCCCCTACCGCGCCTGGGACGCGACCACGGCGGCGCAGCCCGACTGGTACATGGGCTGGCTGGAGGGCGCCGTGCGCATGATGCCCGGCTGGGACATCCAGATCGGGGGCCTGCTCATCCCGGCTATCTTCTGGCCGGCGGTGATCCTGCCCGGCCTCATCTTCACGCCGCTGGCGCTGGTGCCGTGGATCGACTGGGCGACCACGCGTGACGGCGCCTTCCACAACGTGCTCATGCTGCCGGGCCAGCACCCCGCGCGCACGGCGTGGGCCGCCGGGTTCGTCACGTTCCTCAGCGTGCTGCTGGTGGCCGGCGGCAACGACGTGTTCGCGTTCGTCTGGGGGTGGTCACAACCTACGCTGCTGTACATCCTCCAGACCCTGACCGTCGTGCTGCCGCCCGTGGTGGCGCTCGTCACCTACGCCATCGTGCGCTCCCGGGCGCGGCGCTGGGCTTCGACGGCGCGGGGAGCGCGTCGGACGTCGCGGACGGCCGTCCAGTCCAGTCCGGCGGAGTGAGCACCCACTCAGAGGAGCCGGTCGGCGACGGCCGCCGCCAGCACGAGCGCGAGGCAGGGTCCCGTCACCTTGAACAGCGCCCAGGCGGCGCCGGCGGACCGCCGTCCGAGCAGGCGCACCGTGAACGCCCAGAGCAGCACGAGGGCGACGACCATGCCGGCTGCATACACGGCGCCGAAGAGGCCGGCGCCCAGCGGAACCGCCAGCACGACCGTGAGCGCGGCGATGAACCCGGCGATGAGCCGGCGGGTCGCCGCGTCGCCGTAGCGGGTGGGCGGGGTGGGGATGCCCGAGGACCGGTAGTCGTCGCCGAGCGCCAGCGTGAGCGCCCACGAGTGCGGCGGCGACCAGACCGGGATGAGCACGCAGAGAAAGAGGATCGCGCCGGACCAGGCCGCGCCGGTCGCCGCCCAGCCGATGAGGGCGGGGAAGACGCCGGCCACCCCGCCCGGCACGGCGCTCAGTGCGGTGCGCGGCTTGAGCAGCAGCGTGTAGACGACCACGTAGTAGAACGCGCCGAGCAGGGCGAAGAGCGCGGAGAGGCCGCCGGCCACGGCCAAGAGGGCCGCGGCTCCGGCGGCCACGCCGGCCAGACCAGCGAGCGTGGCATGCGCCGGCGGGATGCGGCCGGAGGCCGTGGGACGTTGGCGCGTCCGCTCCATGCGCCGGTCCAGGTCGCGCTCGATGACGTTGTTGAGCATGGCCGCGCCGCCGACGGTGAGCGCGGTGGCCGCGAGGACCAGGAGCACGCGCCACGCGGCCGGGCTCCCGCAGAGCAGCAGGGCGGCCAGCACGGTGACGAGAAAGAGCGCGACGATGCGCGGCTGCGCCGCCCTTACGTAGTCCATGGACGCCATTCTAGTCGGTGCACCTGCGGCGCCCCGCCAGGTGACCCGACTACGGCGGTCATTGCCGTATCGCCGATGATACGTGGGATGATACAAACGCAGGCGCGGGTGGACGGCACCGGACGAGGGGGAGGAGTGCCCGGGAGCGTCGGGGAGAAGCGTCGCGTCAAGAGGTGGGCGGTCGCAGCCCTGGCTGCGGCCGTCGTCGTCGCGGCCGCGCTCGTGCTGGCCGGTTGCAGCGCGCCCTCCATCCTGCGCTCCGAGGGCTCATCCGGCAGCGAGATCGTCACGCTGGCCAAGTGGATCTTCGGCATCCTCGCCGGGGTACTCCTCACCGTCTGGGTCATCCTCGTGTTCGTGATCATCACCGGCAAGGGGCGGCCCGAGAAGGACGCCTCGCAGACCAAGGGCAACCTGCGCATCGAGATCGTCTGGACGGCCATACCGGCGGTGATCGTCACGGTGCTGTTCACCCTCACTCTGGTGATCACCGATCGCATCGACGTGCCCACGCAAGGCGCCCAGTTCACCGCCATCGGCCGGCAGTGGTGGTGGGACTTCGACTACAAGGACCTGGGCTTCAAGGCGCCCAACGAGATCCACGCGCCTGTAGAGCGCATGACCTCCATCGACATCGAATCAGCCGACGTGATCCACTCGTTCTGGGTGCCGCAGATGGGGGGCAAGGTCGACATGATCCCCGGCCACGTGAACCACATCCACTTCGTGCCTCTCAAGACTGGGCAGTATCTCGGCGAGTGCTCGGAATTCTGCGGGGTGCAGCACGGCAAGATGCGCTTCCTCTTCGTCGTGGTGTCGCCCGAGGAATACACCGCCTGGGTCGAGCGGCAGCAGCAGCCGGCGGCGCAGCCCGCCGGCGCCGACGCCGTGGCCGGCGCCAAGGTCATCGCCAGTGTCGGCTGCGGCAGCTGCCACGCCATCCGCGGCACGACGCTCAGAGGCACCTTCGGGCCGGACCTCACCCACTTCGGCAGCCGCAGCGGCATCGCCGCGTACACGCTGCGCAACACGCCCGAGAACCTGCTGCGCTGGATCCAGGATCCGCAGGGGGTCAAGCCCGAGTGCAACATGCCCAACGTGCCCCTGCCGCTGCAGCAGCAGAAGCAGCTGGTCGCCTATCTCGAGGAGCTCCAGTGAGCGACGTCGTCGTCCCGCCCGGGCCCATCGAGCCGGCCGGCGCCGAGCCGCAGGGCGCGGCCGCCGAGCACGCTGCCGGACGCGGCGGTCTCGGGCGCCTGGCTCACCACCACCGACCACAAGAAGATCGGCCTGATGTACATCGGCACGTCGCTGGTGTTCTTCCTCATCGCCGTGATCTTCGCAATGCTCATGCGCACGCAGCTGATAAAGCCCGGCATGGGGCTGCTCTCGCCGCAGGCGTACAACGAGGTCTTCTCGATGCACGGCACGACGATGGTGTTCCTCTTCGGCATGCCGATGCTCATCGGCCTTGCCAACTGCCTGGTGCCGCTCCAGATCGGCGCGCGCGACATGGCCTTCCCGCGCGCCAACGCGCTCAGCTACTGGCTGCTGCTGTTCGGCGGCCTCACCCTCTACAGCAGCTTCCTCTTCGGCGGCGCGCTCGACACCGGCTGGTTCAGCTACGCGCCGCTCACGCTCGACGCCTACTCGCCGAGCGACGGCGTCACGTTCTGGATCGTCTCACTCGTCTTGCTCGGCGGGTCCTCGATCCTTGGCGCGATCAACTTCATCGTCACCTGCCTGCGCTTCCGCGCCAAGGGGATGGGACTGTGGCAGATGCCGGTCTTCTCGGTCGCCACGTTCATCAACTCGTTCCTCATCCTGTTCGCCTTCCCGAGCCTGAGCGCCGCACTCGCGCTGCTGTACTTCGACCGTCGGTTCGGCACGAGTTTCTTCGACCCCACCGGCGGCGGCGACCCCATCATCTGGCAGCACCTCTTCTGGTTCTTCGGCCACCCGGAGGTGTACATCCTCATCCTGCCGGCGTTCGGCATCATGAGCGAGGTCGTGCCGGTGTTCTCGCGCAAGCCGCTGTTCGGTCGGAGTTCCATGATCGTGATGCTGGTGGCGATCGGCGGCCTCGGCTTCATGGTGTGGGCGCACCACATGTTCGCCACCGGGCTGCCCAACTTCTTCAACGCGATCATGGCCGGCACCAGCATGCTGATCGCCATCCCCACGGGCGTGAAGATCTTCAACTGGCTGGCGACGATGTGGGGAGGAGCGCTGCGCTTCAGCACGTCGCTGCTCTACGCCTGCGGGCTCATCGCGCTGTTCACCGTGGGCGGCATCACCGGCGTGACGCTGGCCGTCGTGCCCTGGGACTGGCAGGTGACCGACACCTACTACGTCGTCGGTCACCTGCACAACGTGCTCATCGCCGGTACCGTGTTCGCGGCGCTCGCCGGCATCTACTACTGGTTCCCCAAGATGACGGGCCGGTTCCTCTCCGAGCGCATCGGCAAGGTGCAGTTCTGGCTCACCGCCATCGGCTTCGCCGTCACCTTCTTCCCCATGTACGCCCTCGGGATCCTGGGGATGCCGCGGCGCGTGTACACCTACGCGCCCGACGTCGGCTGGAGCGACCTGAACATGGTCTCGTCGATCGGCGGGTACATCCTCGCCTTCGGATTCCTCCTGCTCTTCTACAACATCTTCAGGAGCCTGCGCTCCGGCGAGCCGGCGGGTGAGAACCCATGGAGCGCCTGGACGCTGGAGTGGGCGACCAGTTCGCCGCCGCCGCACGGCAACTTCGCCCGGCTGCCGGAGGTACGCAGCGAGCGGCCGCTCTGGGACGCCGAGAATGGCTACGAGGACGAGGGCGGGCGGATCGAGAAGATCGAGTGGGTGGACGTCCCGCCCGTGCCTGAGCAGAGGACGATAGCGCCGTTCTGGGTGGCCTTCGGGATCCTCATCCTCGGCGTCGGCCTGCTCGGCGCGCCGCTCGTGTTCATCGTGGGCATCGCGTTGATCCTCATCACGCTGGCCGTGTGGATGAGCGGGCGCTGGACGGAGAACGAGCCTACTCCGACGCCTCCGGACGTGGAGCATCGCTTCTCGTTCATCGGCCTCGGCACCCTGGCGTTCATCGGCTCAGAGTCAGTGTTCTTCGCCGCGCTCATCGCCGGCGCGATCCACTTGCGCATCCACAACTCGGTGTTCGGCGGCGGCTCGGGCGTGGAGATCACGCTGCCGCTCATCAACACCGTCATCCTGTTCACCAGCGGCGTGACCGCGCACTTCGCTCAGACGGCCTTCCGCGCCCGGCACAAGGGGCGGTTCTTCTGGCTGCTGGTGCTCACCGTCATCCTCGGCGCCGTCTTCCTGGGCGGCCAGGCGTGGGAGTACACGCACACCGGGTTCGGGCTCACCGAGTCCGTCGTCGCCTCGTCGTTCTACGTGCTCACGGGCTTCCACGGCTTCCACGTGGCCTGCGGCATCCTGGCGCTCATCTACCTCTTCTTCCGCGCGCGCCGCGACCTGCGTCTGGAGCCGGGCCAGCGACGCATGCCGGAGCCCTCGCCCGGCACCTCCGGCCTGGTGGACGGCGGCACCTACTACTGGCACTTCGTCGACGCCGTGTGGGTGTTCGTGTTCATCACCGTCTACCTGCTCTAGGCCATGAGGCGCGGGCGGTCGTCACCGGCACTCCTTCTGGCTGCTCTGCTGCTGCTGGCCGCGGTGTGCGCGGCGGCGGTGCCTGCGGTCGCCGCGGCGCACGCCGCGCTCGAGAGCTCCGATCCCGCCGCAGGCGCCGAGCTGGCGACCTCGCCCGACCGGGTGGTGCTCACGTTCGGCGAGACGCCGGACCCCTCGCTGTCGCTGATAGAGATCGTCGACGCCAACGGGGCGCCGGTACCCGGTGCGTCGCCCGTCCGGCCCGTTCCCGGTGACGAGGCTCAGCTGCAGGTGATGCTGGCGCAGCAGCTGCCTCGCGGGGTGTACACGGTCAACTGGCTCGGCGTGTCCGCCGAGGACGGTCACGTCGAATCCGGAGCGTTCACCTTCGGGGTGGGCGAGAAGCCGGGGGCGGGCAGCGCCGTCGTCGTGCCGCTGTCGCACGAGTCCGGGACGACGGACGCGGCAGGCGCGCTGGGCCGCTGGCTTCTGTACGCCGGGCTCATCCTCATGGTCGGTGCGGCGTCCACCAGCCTCGTGGTCTTCGCCGGCAGGCTGCCGCCCGGCGCCGTCGTCGCGCTCCGCATTGCCGTCGTCCTCGCCGTCCTCGGGCTTTGCGTCATGGTCTGGATCGAGAAGATCCTGGTGGGAGCGCCCAGCCTGCTGCCCCTGTTCCTGACGCGAGAGGGGCAGCTGCTGCTGGCGCTCGGGGTGGCGCTGCTGTTGTGCGTCCTCGCGGTCGCGTTCGTCGACCTCTGGCCGGCGCGCTGGAGCCTCTGGCTGGTCGGGATCGCCGGGTCGGCGGCGATGCTGGTGCACGTCGCCGCCGGTCATGCCGCGTCCGGCTCGTCGCTCTGGCTGCTGAACACCGCCGTGCAGTGGGTGCACCTCACGGCGGTCGGCATCTGGGTCGGCGGCCTGTTCTGGCTCCTGCTGGGCATCCGCGGCGCCGGGCCGGAGGCGCGCGGCGCCGCGGTCGGCAGGTTCGTCACGGTCGCGACCGCCATGCTGGTGGTCGTCCTGGCGACGGGGCTGGCGCGCGCCCTGGTCGAGCTCGGCTCGCTCGGAGCCCTGGTCGATACGGGCTACGGCATCACGCTGCTGGTCAAGGTCGTGCTCGTCGCCGGGCTTGCGGGCCTCGGCGCGCTCAACCACTTCTACTGGGCGCCGGCGGTGCGCCGTGGCGACGCCGGCCCGGCCGCGCGCAAGTTCAGCCTCAACTCGCGTGGAGAGCTCGTCGTCGCCCTCTGCATCCTGGCCGCCACCGCCGTGCTGAGCGGACTCGCGCCCCCGCCGCCGAAGCCGGTCGCGACGGCGAGCCGCACGGCCCACCCCACCCGCATCGCGGAGGTCCCGCGCGAGGCGCCCGTCACACCGAGGTGCCCGAGCCTCCGCTGAGGCCGATCACCGTCTGGCCGTCACGGCCGTAGCCGGTGAGCTTGTAGGCGCCGCCGTCCGCGCTCACGTCGTAGCGGAAGTTGCCCGCCCCGCCGCCGTCCGCCATGGGCAGGTCTGTGTAGGGGTTGACCGGCCAGACCGAGATGTAGCGGCTCAGCCCGACCCCGTTCACCTCGCCCGCCGGCGGATACTGCCCGCCGTGGTCGGTCGCGTAGGATTCGATGCCGACCTGGATGGTGCGGACGCCGGAGCGCACCGCGGCGTCGTGGGCGATCGACTCCGTGGTGCGCATGATGAGCGAGGGGAGCACGGCGCCGATGACGGCGCTGACGATGACGAAAGCGACGGCGAGGACGATGAGGACGATGGCCCAGGTGGGCAGGCGCCTGCGGCCGGAGGGGGCCGTGCCGCCGGCCGCCCCAGGCGCGCCGGCCGCCACGCTCACCGCCGCCGGCCGTCCGCCAGTCTCCCAGGTGTGCACCTCCGCCACCCAGGAGCGGAGCTCGGGCCGGGCCCACACGAGCTGCCCGAGCCGGTCGTAGTCCAGCACGCCGGCCGCCGGGATGGCCCCGTGGCCGACGAGGATGAACCGGTCCACGTCCCAGATGATCTCGCGGCCCTGCCAGGCGGTGTTCGGGCCGAACGTCGCGACGAGCATGTCCCCTCCCCGGGTCGACTCGGCGAGAGGCTACCATGAGGGATGCGTGGCGGGGAGCTGAAGTGACGGAGCGAGGCCTTCGCGCGGGGCGCTACCGCTCCCGCGAAGGCTCCCGGACCTCCCGCATCGCGTCCAGCGCGGGGTTGATAGCCAGTGCGGTGCGGCTCATGACCTCGAACTCATGCAAGGTCGGAAGCCGTCCGGCGAGCAGGCCGTCGACCACGGGTGTGGCGGCCCGGCAGGTGTCGAGCGTCGCACCCGCCAGCTCCAGCTCCTGCTCCGGCACGTGGTAGCCGTGCTCGCCGCCTGCGACGAGGAAGGCGACGCGGGCGCGCAGGAACGCGTCGATGATCTCGAGCCGCTCCATCGCCTTGAGCAGCAGGCGGCGGTGCCAGGGAGTGACCGCTTCGGCCGCATCGGGCATGGCCTGCAGGGGTCCGTCGTCGGCCGTGATGAAGGCGGCGATCGCCAGGACCTCGCCGGCGCAGCCCGCCGAGTCGAGGCCGCGCTCAGCCCAGCTGTCTTGCGGCCGGGGTTGCGTCCGGCCACCGTCACGCGGAGCTGTCGAGCCGCCGCTGTTCATCTTCCCCTCGCGTCGCGCTCCCTCAAGTCTACGCCGCGGCGCAAGGCGATCACCGTGCTGCCGGCTACTCCTCGCCGTCCCAGTACCCGAGCGGCTCGACACGCCCGATCACGTTGAGGCCGGTGAACCAGATCTTGCGCGAGCGCGGGTACCAGATGGTGTCGTTGCTGTCGCGATTGCCGTAGGCCAGGTACGTAAGACCGCCGGGACCGGCGCGGAGGGCGTGCGCGGCGCCGGCGCCGGCGAGGCAGCCCACTACGTCGCCGGCCTTGACCGGGCGCTCCTCCGGCTCCCAGCCGGTCGCGCCCGATCTCTGCTCCAGGTACCCGCCGTCGCCGTCCAGGACCACGAACAGCTCCTCGCCGCCGCTGTGGCAGTGCGGCGGCGCGCCGAGCTTGCCCGCGGCGACGGAGAAGTGCCGTAGAGCCGTCCGCTGCGCGCCGGCGACGGCGGTGAGCACGCGGCGAGACGAAGCGCAGTCGCCGCGCTCGAGGCTGTGCTCGGGCACGTCTGCGAGGTTCACGACGGTCGCCGGCCGCGGCGACGGCGCGTCCGGCATCTCCAGCTCGCCGACGGCAGCCTCCTGCATGAACGGATGCGGCGTGTCGCCGGCAGTGACCCAGCTGCTGCCGAGCCAGGCGACCTTGGCGCGCGGCAGGTAGGCGGCTTCGGAGACAGTGCGTTCGCCAAAGGCGAGGACGTCCAGTCCGTCGGGGCCGGCGACGAGCGTGTGGGCCGGCCCCTCGACCAGGTGCACGAGGCAGTCGCCGGCGGCGACCTCGTACGTGGCGCCGCCTTGCCAGCTCAGGCCCGAGCCGGCGAGGACGAAGAACAGCTCTTCCTCGCCGCTGTGGGTGTGCGCCGGTGTTGAGCGCTTGCCGGGCTGGATCTGGATGCGTCGCAGCCCGAGCAACCGGGTGCCGGCTGCCGTGCCGAGGTCGCGCCAGGCGCCCTCGATCGGCCCTATCGTGACCTGCCTGACCGGGACGTCGTCCCAGTTGACCGGCGCTGCGCTCATGATCCTGCTCCTCCCGCGTGGTTGCCGAGCACGATGCTAGCACTCGCGCCGGCTACCCCGTCCCGCGGACCTGATCGATCCGGCGTTGCAGGAACGCTCGCTCGACCGGGTTGGTCACGAGCGCCAGAGCTCGCTCGTAGGCCGCCTGCGCCTGGTCGGCGCGCCCCAGGCGGCGCAGCAGGTCGGCACGGGTCGCGTGCAGCAGGTGGTAGCCGTCGAGTGTGCCCCTGCCGGCGAGCTCGTCGACGATCTCGAGGCCACGCGCCGGACCGTCGGCCATCGCGACCGCGACGGCCCGGTTGAGTGCCACGACTGGCGTCGGCAGGCGCCGGTAGAGCTCGCCGTACAGCCCTGCGATCTGCGGCCAGTCGGTGTCCGCGGCCGTCGGGGCCTCGGCGTGGACGGCGGCGATGGCCGCCTGAAGGGCGTAGGGGCCCGCCGGACCGGCGCGCAGCGCGCTCTCGACCAGGCCGAGAGCCTCGGCGATCTGCTCTCGATCCCACAGGGTCCGGTCCTGGTCGTCCAGCAGCACGATGTCACCGTTGTCGTCGACGCGCGCCTCACGACGCGAATCCTGCAGCAGCATGAGGGCGAGGAGCCCGGCCGCCTCCGCGCTCGCAGGCATGAGTCCCCGCGTCAGCCGGGCGAGCCTGATGGCTTCGCCGCTGAGCTCCCGCCGCTGCAGGGAGTCACCACCGGTCGCCGTGTAGCCCTCGTTGAAGATGAGGTACAGCGTCGCGAGCACGGTGACGAGTCGCTCGGGCAAGGCGTGATCGGGCGGAACGCGGAAGGGGATCGCGGCGTCTCGGATCTTGCGCTTGGCCCGCACCAGTCGCTGGGCGATGGTCGGCTCGGGCACGAGGAAGGCTCGCGCCACCTCCGCGGTGGTCAGCCCGCCCAGGAGTCGCAGCGTGAGCGCGACCTGCGCTTCAGGCCTGAGGGCTGGGTGACACACGAGGAAGATGAGGCGCAGGCGGTCGTCTTCCACCGCGCTCGCTGCTTCGCGAAGGTCTTCGTTCAGATCGGGGTCGCAGGTCATAGGTGCCGCCTCTCGCTCGAGCAGTCGCAGCTTCTCGGCGTAGATGCCGCGCCGGCGAATCACGTCCAGGGCGCGGTTGCGCGCGGCCCTGAAGATCCACGCGGCCGGGTCGTCGGGCAGACCCGTGCGCGGCCAGCTGTCGAGCGCCGCCGCGTAGGCGTCCTGGACCGCATCCTCGGCGAGGTCGACGTCGCCGAGGATGCGGATCAGGATCGCGACGCTGCGCCCGGACTCCTCTCGGAACAGCCGGGCCGCCGTCTCGCGGGCGTCTAGGTCGTGGATGGTCCGACTCCCTCCACCTGCGGGCGGATCTCGATGGTCCCTGAGCGCGCTCCCGGCACGGCTGCCGCCACCTCGATCGCGTCGTCGAGCGTCTCGCACTCGACCACGTAGTAGCCCGCGAGCTGCTCCTTGGTCTCGGCGAAGGGGCCGTCCGTGAGCAGCACCTCGCCGCTCCTCACGCGCACGCTGGTCGCGGTGTCGGTGGGCTGGAGCTCGGCGCCGCCGCGCAGCACGCCCCTGGCGCCGTAGGTCTCGTTGAACCGCCGGTACTCCTCGATCGACGGCGACGCGGTCTCGCCCTCACCCTCGCCCACCGCCTCCTCACGCTGGTAGATCATCAGCAGGTACTGCACCTGGACCTCCTCCGTCGCAGGCTGAGGGCGCGGCGGAGCGACTTGACGCCGCCTCGCTCCGCCGCGCCTGCGCCGTCAGTCTTGCGCCGCCAGCCCGACCACGTGGCCGGCGGGGTCCGCGAACAGCCCGAAGGTGACGCCGGGGACCTTCGTGGCCGGCTGCACGATCGTGCCGCCGAGCCGCTCCGCCTCCTGCAGCGAGGCCTCGACGTCCTCGACCCCGATGAACACGGTCACGAGGTCGCTGCCGCCTTGCGTTGGACCGATACCGCCGGGGATGGCGTCCGGGACGCCTGTCTCGACGTACGTGTAGCCCGGTATTCCCCCGGCCGGAAAAGTCCAGCCGAAGAGGCTGCCGTAGAACTGCCGCGCGGCGTCGGGGTCTTCGGCGCGGATCTCGAAGTGGACCACTGGATTGCCCATCGTTTCTCTCCTTGCGGCGAGCGCCAGGGCTCGCACGAGGTCTGCCTGCCTCCCGCCGTGGGCGGGAGCCTACGACCCTATGACGAACGGCAGCGCGCATATCGACAGTCACCCTCTCCCCACGGGCGCATCGCCCAGTACCTCCGCGGAGGTAGCCGCGCTCGCGTCTCCCTCGGTCGAGGTAGCTCGACGCTCCGAAGAATCCCTCCCGGCGGCTCCCCGGGACACCACCGCCGGGCGATTCGTCCCGCCCCACGGCGACATAGCCTTCTCAGCACGCACTGGAGCCGACGACCTGGGGGGCCTTACGATGGGAGCCACGATGAGCGCGGAACGAAGTGATGTGATGGACAACACTGGGGACGAGACTCTCGACACTCTGGGTCGTGGTCATGTTCAACATGGTCTTCGCCGACATCCTGACCTTCATCACGCCCGGAGCACTGCAGGATCTCTGGGCCGGCAAAGCGGGCGTGCAGATCACTCCGGGGCTTCTGCTGGGGTTCGCGATACTCCTGGAGATCCCGATCGCGATGATCCTCGTGTCTCGCATTCTGAAGGGGGCGCCCAACCGCTGGGCTAACACGGCGGCAGCGGTGGTCACCACCGCGTTCGTGGTGGGCGGAGGGTCGCAGACTCCACACTACGTGTTCTTCGCGGCCGTGGAGATCGTGTGCATGGCGCTGATCGTCTGGTCTGTCTGGACGCGGCGCGGCTCGGAAGTCGCGGCGCCGCGTCAGGCCGGCGCGAGTCTGACCGACATCCCGGGACGAGCAGGGGGGGAATCGTGAAGGCGGTCGTTCAGACCAGATACGGGACGCCGGACGTCCTGCGGCTGCAGGACGTCGCCACTCCCTCGATCCGCGAGAACGAAGTCCTGGTGCGCGTCCGCGCCGCCTCCGTGAACCCGCCTGACTGGGCCGGCGTGCACGGCGTGCCCTACATCGTGCGCGCGGCCTTCGGGCTGCGCCGGCCCAGGCTGGGCGTCCGCGGCACGGACCTGGCGGGCACGGTCGAGGCGATCGGCGCGAACGTGACCCGGCTGTCTGTGGGTGACGAGGTCTTCGGCGTGGGCGTCGGCACCTTCGCGGAGTATGCGGTCGCAAAGGAAGAGCGCCTCGTGCCGAAGCCGGCCGGCGTCACCTTCGAGCAGGCGGCGGGCACGGGGATGGCCGCGCTGACTGCGCTCCAGGCGCTGCGAGACTCCGGCCGCATCCAGGCCGGACAGAAGGTGCTCATCGTCGGCGCCGGCGGCGGCATCGGTACGTTCGCCGTCCAGATCGCGAAGTCGTTCGGCGCCCACGTGACCGGCGTGTGCAGCACGTCGAAGCAGGAGCTGGTCCGCGCGCTGGGCGCCGACGACGTCATCGACTACACGCGTGAGGACTTCACGCAGGGCGGAGAACGCTACGACCTCATTCTCGACAACGTGCTGCGACACTCGCTGTCCGAGCTCCTGCGCGCGCTGGATCGCCGCGGCACACTCGTGCCCAATGGCGGCCAGTTCTACAAGCGCTGGTTCGCCAGCACGGGGGTCCTCCTCATCAAGGCGCCGCTGCTCTCGCTGGTCGTGCCGCAGCAGATCCGCGTGTGCACGGAGCGCCCAAGGCGGGACGACCTGCTCGTCCTGAAGGGACTCATCGAGTCCGGGAAGCTGACGCCGGTCGTCGGCCGGACGTACCCTCTGGACCAGGCCGGCGAAGCCATCTCCTACTTCGGCGAGGGGCACGCCGAGGGCAAGGTGGTCATCACTCTCTGAGGCTGGGGGGATCGGCTGCGGACGACCTGGTCCGCTCGCTCGCCTCACGGAGCTGCGCGCTCACCTTGCCCGCAGCGACCGCCATGACGCTCGCTTGCACGGCGCCGATCTCGGTGCCGCTCATTCCTAGTTCCTTGGCGACGCCAAGGTAGTGTTCCATTCAGGGGTAGCAGCCGAGCGCCATGGCGGCGGCGAGGTGGACGAGGAGCGTCTCCTTCTCCCCGAGTATCTCGTTGTGCCGCGCCGAATCGTAGAAGTCGTCCCAGGCCTTCTTCTGCTCCAGCGGTAGCATCGGCCCTCCTAGCAGTCGCAGTTCGGCTCGCCGCCCGTCAGCCAGCCATTGATGATGGCCTGCGCGCAGCCGACGCCGGGCTCGACGCTGATGGCACCGGGCGTGCAGTTGAGGGCGCAGGCGCCGCACTCCATGCAGGCGCCTCGGTCTGCGAGTGTGGCGCGGTCGTCGACGATGGCGAAGACGGCGTGCGGGCAGACGGCGACGCACATGCCGCAGCCGTTGCAGCGGGAGACGTCCAGCTCCAGGGTGACGGCCTCTTCGATGTAGCGCAGCGTTCGCATCGCTCTCACCTTCCCAGTCTGCTGGCCAGCCAGGCGCCGACTGCCACTACAGCCGCGGCGCCCTGCCAGGGCAGCGCCTTGCGCATCTCGAGCTCCACGCCGGAGGGCGAGGTGATCGGCGAGGAGCCGGTGAAGTTCATGGCCGCATACGAAGAGGCGGCCGGGACACCGGTCAGCAGCGCGAGCCTGGCGGCGGGCGAGAGCCCGCGGCCAAAGCGTCGCCGTGGCGGCCGCCGCGACGACTCCCCCGGCAACAGCGCCCTTGAGCGAGAAGGCGCGGCCTGGCAGCCACGGCAGCGCCAGCGGCGTTGCGCCGCCGCCGGCGAGCAGGGCGAGCCAGGCGGCACCGATCACCGGAGCACCGTCGCGCAGGCCGCGGCGCAGCGACACCCCGTCGCGGCCGATGGCCGAGACCGCGAGGATGCCGCCGTAGGCCAGGAGCATGCGACGGTCCCAGGCGACGGCAAGCTCCGCGGGCGCGAGCACGGCGCGTTCGCCCAGGTCGAAGGTCACCTTGCGCATCTCGGCGTCGGCCTTCATGCCGGCGGCGAGGAACGCCGGCAGGTCGGCGGCCCGCACCGGTCCGTAGGTGACGCGGAAGCCGCAGGCCTCTTTGACCTTGTGGGCCGCGACCCCGGGCGCCGAGAGCTGCGGCAGCACCAGCCGGCGATGCTCCACGACCTCATCCAGCCGCGTGTCGCGGACCATGCGGGCGACCTCCTCGGCGCAGAACGTGCCCTTGCCGGCCGCACACCAGACGTTGATCCCGCGTGTGTCGACGACGAGCAGCCAGGCGTCGAGGTCTTCGAGCGACGAGCGCAACCGGTCGAGGGTCAGCTTGTAGTTACCGGTGACGAGCACCGGCGAGGTAGGGGTCGGTGCTCCCAAGGCGTAGAGGTCAGGCTTGACGCGGTAGTCGCTGCGGCCGAAGCCCCAGCGCACGCGCCAGGCACCGAGGCGATCGGCGCGCGTGATCGCGCGGGACACCTTCAGGATGGGGCCTGCGGGCGTGTCGAGAGCGCCGGCGACGGAGGCTGCCGGACCGTAGGGGTAGTCGGCAGGAGGCGCCGACGGAGCGCCGCAACAGGAACCCTGCCGGCGCGCCGGCTCTTCTTGCTGCGCCGGCGCCCCGCAGCAGGCGCTCTGCTTCTCCGCCGGTTCTGATTCGACCGCGCCTCCACAGCACGAGCCGCCAGACCGTGGCGCCGGATCGCAGCAGGCTTGCCGTTTATCGTCACGCTCTTGCGTGTTGTGCATCATTGCCGCCGGTCCCTGATCGATGTGATGTCCTGAGCAAGAATTGTCTCTGACCGCGCCCTGACTGCTCAGGGTGCGGAACGCCAGTCTAGCCCGACCTGGACGCTTGAGTAACCTCGCCAGCGCGAGTGCCCTCTCGGGGACGACGGTCAGGGTTCTCAACCCATTCGAGCCCTGACCATAGGGGCGCTTGGAGTGGAGGGCAACGAAGAAATCTCGGCTGCGAGTACCCGGGGACAGAAGGGCCCGCGCGAACGCCACTGATCGCCGCCGACCCACTGTCCTCAGGAGCGTCGGGCCGCTAACATCTGGGTGCCCAAAGGAGGGTCGTCATGCGCCTGCACTTCTACATCTGCGACGTGTTCACCGACTCCCGCTTCGGCGGGAACCAGCTCGCCGTCCTGCCCGAGGCGGACGGGCTCAGCGACGGTCAGATGCAGCAGATCGCCCGCGAGTTCAACTTCTCGGAGACCACCTTCGTTCTGCCGGCGCAGGCGGGGAACGATTGCAGGGTCCGTATCTTCACGCCTCACCGCGAGGTGCCGTTCGCCGGACACCCTAACGTCGGGACCGCGTTCGTGCTCGCGACCATGGGCGTGTTCGGACCGCTTGATGAGCCGCGCCAGGTCACCTTCGAAGAAGGGGCGGGGCTGGTCCCGGTGGCCATTCGCATGCGCGAGGGAGGTCGGATCTGGTGTGAGCTGACCGCTCCGCAGAGCCTGACCCTAGGCCAGACCGTCTCCGCGCAGTCCGTGGCGTCGGCCGTCTCCCTTGCCACTGAAGACATCATCACGGCGTCTCACCTCCCCCGGGTGGCGTCGGTGGGTCTGCCGCTCCTGCTTGCAGAGCTCAGCGACCGGGAGGCTCTGGCGCGTGCCCGGCCCGACATCCCCGGGTTCGAGGGACTCGCCGCGGAAGGCATCGACCCCCCGTTCGTGCATCTCTACACGAAGACCACCGACGACTTCGACCTGCGGGCGAGGATGTTCGCGCCCCTTGGCGGGATCCCCGAGGACCCCGCGACCGGCAGTGCGAACTGCGCGCTTGCGGGCCTGCTCAGCCAGATCGACCCTGCCGCCGACGCCACGTTCAGCTGGCGGATCGCCCAAGGCGTCGAGATGGGCCGGCCCAGTGTCCTCGAGGCGCGCACCGAGAAGAGAGCCGGTGCGGTCGTGAACGTCTGGATCGGCGGCGACAGCGTGCTGGTCAGCGAGGGGTTCATGGAGGCGTAGCGCGCTGCCCGCGGGGGCACTGACCCCGCTGCAGGCGCGCGACCGCACGGGAACCTGCGGTGTCCACGAGGTGTGGTTCTCGTTGCGGCTCATGACGGCCCCATCGGACCAGGAACGGCCCTGGTTGTCTCGGTCACCCTCCTACGGGGAACGTCTCGGATACCGGCCGGTTCTGGCCGGGTGTCCCGAAGAGGTCGTTCGTTGGCCGCTGGCCAACGTCTTTCCAGGAGGTACCACAATGTCACGCACAGCACTGGTGTTCCCGGTCTTGCCGGGCAAGGACGCGAGGGATATCGCCAACGAGATGAAGTCCCGTCCGCGCGAGTATGAGCAGTCTCGCAGACGTCTTGGGATCACCATGGAAAGGGCTTACCTGCAGCACACCCCCATGGGTGACTTCGTCACGTCGTACATCGAGGCCGAAGGAGATGTGTTCGAGAAGTTCGGCAAGCTGGCGGCGTCAGATCTCGATATCGACCGCTACTTTGTCAAGGCCGTCAGGGAGATCCACGGCGCCGACCTCACGCGACCGATGCCCGGTCCGCTGCCGGAGACGGTGGCCGCATGGATCGACCCGACGGCCAAGAGTCGGGGTCGGGGCATGGCCCTCTGCGCTCCGCTCGCTCCCGGCGCGACGGAGCGGGCGAGGGCCTTCGCCGCCGACGCCTACCACCGCGACGAGTTCACGGCGTCACGCCGGAGGCTCAACGTGTCCGAGGAACTGCTCACCCTCCAGTCGACGCCGCAGGGTGACATCGTCGGCATCTACATCGAAGGCGACGATCCCGCGAAGGGCAACGCCGGCTTCGCCGCATCACAGGACCCCTTCGACCTGTGGTTCAAGGAGGAACTGACGAAGATCTTCCCGCCGGCGGTCGACTTCTCCAAGCCCGTCGAGGGCATCGAGGAGCTCTTCGACTCGACTGAGGTCGCCGATCTGGGCTTGAGCAAGGCGGCGTGAGGCAGCCCCACGCGGACGAGAGGGCCGTCCAAGAGAGCGTCGGCGGCGGCGCCGGTGGCGGCCTGGTCGCCCCCGGCGCCGCAGCGTCCTCAGGCTAAGAGGTCTCTTAGACGTCTCTCACGCTGTCCTTAGACAGGCTGGACATACGTAGGGTGCGCTCGCGAAGACGCAGCGGGCTCAACGACAGGAGACCTCGAGGTCTGCCCAGGGAGAGAGATCATGAAGACCATGTGGTTCATACGGCCGTGGCTGATAGTCCTTGCGGTCGCCGCGCTGGCCACCCTGGCGGCGGCCTGCGGTGGTACAAGCTCCGCCGACGCTGGGAGCAGCACGCCTGCCGCCGCATCGTCGGCCACGTCTTCAGCCGCCGCGATGCCGACGGAGACGCCGACCACCGCGAGCGGCGGTGACGACACCTCGACTGGCGGAGTCAGAGTGACGATCGCCGATTCGACGTTCACCCCGTCGAAGATAGAGGTGAGTGCGGGCACGACAGTGACGTGGACGAACGACGACGCGGTGCCGCACACGGTGACGTCGACCAAGAACGACGACCTCGACAGCGCAACGAGCGGTCTCTTCGACAGCGGCACGCTGCAACCCGGCGAATCGTTCAGCTACACGTTTGCCAAGGCGGGGGACTACCCCTACGAATGCACGATCCATGCGTCGATGCAGAGCATGCACGGCAAGGTCGAAGTGAAGTAATCGGCGCCGGCGAGCTGGACTCTCCCATTGTGGACCTCACGGATAGATCGTCTCGTGAGCCTCGAGCATCTCCACGTAGCTCCGAATCCTTCTGGCCCTGGTGTCAGCTTTCTTCGCCGTCTGTATGCGGAACAGAACTGCGTATCGGTTGCGGCTGTCGAGAGTGGCGAAGAACGCCTTTGCCTTTGGACTTGCCTCCAAGGCCGCCGCGAAGTCATCCGGGATGCTCGCGGTCTTCGCCGAGTCGTACGCCCGTTCCCACCGCCCATCCGCTCTCGCGCGTTCGATCTCGGCCTCGCCCGCGGGTCGCATCTGACCTGAGGCCAGCAGCGCGAGGGCCTTCTCACGGTTGTTCTTCGACCAGATACTGCTCCTGGAGCGCGGCGTGAACCGTTGGAGCCAGTACTTGTCGTCTTGGGCCTTCTTCAGGCCGTCGATCCACCCGAAACAGAGCGCAGCATCAACGGCCTCTGAGTAGGAAACGGACGAGATGCCAGAGCCTGCCTTCGCCAAGCGAAGCCAGAGGCCGGTGCTGGACTCGTGGTTCGCGTCAAGCCAGTCGATCCAGTCAGCTTGTGAAGCGAATTGACGGGCACCCTGTGGCACGTGGACTTCTCCTCGGCACGACCTCTCGGTTGCCTTGTCGCCGGCCATTGGGGCCAGCCCGCGAGTGCTTGATTCCCGCACGGCGCCTCAGTCAAAGCCCGCGGCTATCGCCAGAACTCAGAGATGGTGGCCACATCCTCGGCGGCCTGGTCGTCGGCCATGGCGAGCGCCTCGGGGACCGACTTCAGCGACATGAGCGCTGACGAGTCGAAGTCGCGGGGGCCGCGTGAGAGGGTCTCGGTCCCGGCCTCCGCCAACTGATGCAGTTCTCGATCGAAGCCACCGACGGGCACCGTGACGCGAGCCGGCCCCGGAGGCGCCGAGGCACTGAGCGAGATCACGAGTGCCCGTCTGGCACCGGCGACCAGATCGCCGTGGATCCCCGAACCACTCACGCCGCCGTCGACGCATCTGCGGTCGCGGATAGGCTGCGGCTCGAAGAGCCCCGGCACCGAGGCGCTCGCCGCCGCCGCTCTGGCGACGGAGACGCCCGCAGAGCCCGTGACGACCAGCCGCTCAGCTGTGTAAGCATCTACGGTCACGAGGTTGAGCGCCGGGCCCGGCCACTTGCCGCTTCTCAGACCCAACACCAGTCTCACGCGCGCGCGGAGCGCGGATGCTGGTTCGCCTTTGGCGGCCAGCGCGGCGAAGCCGATGCTGCGCAGGGTCTCAGGGCTCGCCTCGCCGGCCTCCGAGAACAGTTGCAGCGCTCGCCGCTGGCTCGGCCGCAGATTGGCGACCGGATCGCGGACGCCGTTCAACCTGGCCAGCATCCCCACCTCGCGGGAGAAGGACTCAAGCCGGCCTGCGGTCAGGACGCTGGCGACCACGGCTCCGGCTGAAGTGCCGACCACGATCTCGGCGTTGGCCACGTCGACGCCGCGCTGCCGCAACCCGTTGAGGTAGCCGGCCTGCCAGGCGATGAAGAAGATGCCGCCGCCGCCGAGAACGAGCGCCCTGTCGTTTCCGGCGCCATGCCTCGCGCCGTAGTCGACCGGCTTTGCCAGCCCGTCCGACGTCTGCTTGCCAGATCGGCGGGCGGCGTCGGTCGCCAAGACGCTCATGCCGGCCTCTCCTCAGCTCATGACGGCTCGACGAGCCGCGCGTGAGAGCAGCCTACCCAGAGGGCTCATGCCTTGTGTCGCTGGCCGTTCGTGCGATGCCGGGGCGGCATGTCCGCCGGCAGACGTTGATCCTACCTCAAGCCGTGACGGCGCGCGTCAACTTGCGATTTAGTTCGTAGAGGCGCACACTAGGTCCACGGGCTCCCCGCCCATCCCCGATGACGTCGGCCTTTCCCCATGGCGCTGTCCCGGCCCTCCTTCCCTGTGACGGTGACATGATGCAGCGCAGCTGCGCCCTTTGGCGTGCAACGACCCCACACGTCCCCGCAAGCGACGCGGTCGAGGCCGCCCTCAAGTTCCGATGAGCGGCCCCGGGACGACCCACCAGGTGAGTAGCTTCGGTGGCGGCCGAATCTGCGTCGCGGGGGGCTGCGGCACGATCCTCTCGTCGTACAACCCCTCTTCGTGGTGCGCGATTCACGACCGCCTCAGTCCGGCACGCAAGAGGCGCGGGACGGGCCGACCCACAGACTCCCGTACGTGCGCCAACCCCGCCTGCGGAACGGTCTTCGAGAGCGCGAACGCGCGGCGTCAGTACTGCAGCGACGACTGCAGAGGGCTGGCCTTCTACGCGCGCCGGCACCACGACGAAGAGACCGAAGGAGCGACGTGAGCCCAGTGAACGAAGGCACTCATACCTACACGCGAGACCAGGTGCTCGGGGCCGAGCGCTGGGCCTGGGCGGGCGAGCTGACAGCAGGGCGCGCGGAGTACTTCTACGACGGCATCGAGTTCTGGCTGCGGGGCAAGAGCAGCGAGCGTCGGGCGCCGGCGGACGCCGAGACTCCGGCGGAGGGCTGGTGGCACAAGCTCGAGTGCAACTGCGGACTCTGTCGAGCGCCGAGCGACACCGCGGGCGCCGTCGAGCTGGACGCCCTCGCCGCCGTGGTTCAGGCATCACCGGACCATGTAATGGACCTGCGTGACTGGCCGGGGCCGCAGAGGACCGCCCAGAGACTCCGTCGTCCCCGCTCGCCCGTAGCGCTCTCCCTCGCGGAGGTGCGGGAGAGCGGCCTGCCGGCCCTGCTCCTCGACTTCGGCGAGGCCCTGCTCTACCTGGACGGCGAGATCTTCGAGGTGGACGCGAGCTTGGCCCCTCTGCGCGTGGGCTCTCACCCGGTTCCGCTTCCCGCCGTGATCCTCGCGACCGGTGTCGGCATCGACTACGGCTGGCACCACGCCGGCCACTGCGCCTGCCGCTTCTGCTCGAAGGGCGGACGACCCGACGCTCAGGAAGCATCGGCCGCGTAGCGTCGTCCGTCAGCCTGTCCCGCCGCCTCCGCCCTGACAACCGTACTCCGCACCTGCTTCGCCTTCCGCTGCACCGTCCTGGTTGTCCGCTCCGCAGCAGCGCTGGTACTTGAGCCCCCTGCCGCACGGACACGGCTCGTTCCTGCCGACCTTGCCTCGCGGTCGCAGCTGGACATGGGCAACAAGGCATCGATCGGCCAGCGGCATGGCGAGGGCACCCATCGCCCCAGCAGGTGGCAGGCGATGGGTGCCCTCCTCGTGCTACGCAGTGACCTGAGAGACCTCGCCAGCCGTCGCGTCGTCAGCGGCCGGCCGGGGCCGTACCATGATGACCCCGCTGATGATGCCGGCAATCAGCAGCCCGATGTCCTCTCGGACGCCGAACTTGACCGCGGCGAAGAAGCCGATCACCGACCAGACCAGCGGCAGCCAGAGCAGCAAGCGCTTGGGCCGCGCCGCGAGCAGCAGCATGCCGAAGGTGAAGATCGTCGTCGGGCAGGGCACGAGGCCGAACATGGGCGCCCGCGGGTAGCTGTGACCGAGGGCCATGCCGAGCAGCGGGTAGGCGAGCATGGCGTAGGTGATGAGCGCGAGGCCGATCCAGGTGCGCACGTCACGCCCGCGGCCGTAGGAGGCGCCCCGCTCCCTCACCGCCGCGACCGCGAGCAGCACCGCCTGGACGAGGAAGATCGCGCCGAACATTCTGGCGGCGGGGTTGATGTCGGCGAAGTAGAGCCACATATAGCCGATAGCCATCCCGGCCCACATGACGGCCAGCACGCCGAAGATGACCGCGCTCGCGCGCTTCCACTTCGTAAGCGCGAGCGCGACGAGGACGATGCCCGCTGCGTAGGCGACGAACTGCATCGGCCACACCGCCTGGTTGTACTTCTCGAAGACGCTCAGGAACTGCTCGACCGTGAAATCCATGACCCCCCCTGATGTCGCTTTCCCACCCTCATCGAGGAGGCTACGGCGTCATGGCTTCGGACACGACGGTCAGGAGGACAGTCTTCGCCCTGCCCGACCGGCCAGGGCCGCGCCGCTACGCTCCGCAGTGCGAAAGCTGACTGAGCAACGCGAACCCTTGCCTTTGATGGGGTGCCGGGTGTAAGGCAAGGGTCGATGTGGGGCAGCGGGCGGTGGAAGGAGGACAGTCATGTCCGAGTCAGCCGAGGTGGGCGAAGCAGTTCGAGACGCCGACAGAGTCGACGTGAAGGCGAGCGTCGACGCAATCCTCAATCGCTGGCCCGCCATCGGGCTTGTCGTGGGAGTGGTGCGCAACGGACGCCCGGCGTCCTTGCATAGTCACGGGGTCGCGGACATCGCCTCGGACACGCCCGTCAGCGAGAACACGGTCTTCCGCATCGCCTCCATCACCAAGACGATCACGGCGCTCGCCGTGATGCAGCTCTGGGAACAAGGGTTGATCGATCTCGACGCTCCCGCGAACGACTACCTTCTTGCCCTCCGCTTGATCCCGGCGAAGCCGTCGTGGCGGCCGGCGACGGTTCGACAGCTGCTCACCCACACAGCCGGCATCGGCGAGGTGGCGCGCCATCAGCAGGCGGTGATGCGCGACTTCGGCGAGAGCTTCAAGATCGGGAGACTGCCGAAACTCGCCACGTACTACGGTGACGGCATCCGGCTGAGGGCAGAGCCCGGCACCCGCTTCAGGTACAGCAATCACGGACCCGCCGTGCTCGGCCAGCTCGTCGAGGACGTCAGCGGGGAGCCTCTCGACCGCTACTTCCGGGAGCACATCTTCGAGCCCCTCGGTATGGCGGACAGCGACCTCGTCCGCTCCAACCACGTCAAGGCGCGTCTCGCCACGGGCTACGAGGTGCGCTCCCGTGGCGTGAAGACGATCGCCGACCGGGAGATGGTGACGGCGGGAGCGGCCTCCGTCTACTCGAGCCCGCGAGACATGTGCCGCTACGTTGCCGCCTTGCTCGGCGGCGGCGCCAACGAGCATGGATCGGTGCTGCGGCCGGCGACCGTCGCGAGCATGTTCGAGCCCCACTACCAGCCCGACCCTCGCGTCCCTGGGATGGGACTGGCGTTCTGGAGGACCTATCTCGGCGATCATCTAGCGGTCGAGCACCAGGGCACGCTGCCCGGCTTTCACTCACAGCTCTTCCTGGCTCCTGACGACGGCGTCGGCCTCGTGGCCTTCACCAACGGCTCCTGGCGTCCGGACTTCTGGCTGCCCGCCGAGTGCTCCGGGCTGCTCCGGCAGCTGCTGGGTGTGCCGAAGGAGGGGACTCCGGCACGACATTCCGCAGTGCCCCCAGATTTGGGATGACGTCTGCGGCTGGTATGCGCTGCCGGGTCCACTCAGCGACATCCGCGTGCGCACCATGGTCGGTGCCGGGATCGAGGTCTTCGTGCGCGGAGGGAAGCTCAGGCTCCGATTCCTGTCTCCGATACCGGCGCTCTACCGAGGATTCCCGCTGCGTCCCGATGACGAGGCCGACCCGTACGTCTTCCGCGTCGAGCTGATGGAGTCGGTCTCGACGCGCGTCGTCTTTGCGCAGGAACCCGGCGCGGGGACCACCACACTCCACGTCGAGATCATGCCGCTGTCGCTCCACAAGCAGACGGCCGCCACGAACCCGCGCGTGTTGGCGAGCGGGACGCTCGGAGCGCTTGCCGTGGCTGGCGCGGCGGCGGCCCTTCGCCGTAGCCTGGTGATGAGGCGCAACGATGGTCCCGCGCGACAACCGTCAAGCCGCACTTCCTAGTCACGTGCCCAGCTGAAAGACCCCCCAAGTCGCCAGTACGAACTCCCGTCGTGTGACCGGTCCCTGACCGCCGGCAATGAGTGTTCAATGCCATTGCGTGCCGTACGTCGGAGTCTACGAAAGGGCAGGGGTCATGGGCTCGAAGACCAGGCGCTCACATGGCAGCAGGGCGGAGGCGTGGATCGCGCTGGTCCTCTGCGCCGCGGTGGCAGTGGCGGCGGTATTGCAGCAGCTCGTTCACGATCGGCCGGACTACGCGGAGATATTCGGTCCGAGCTGGCTGCCACTCGCCGCCGCCGGCGTCGCCGCGGTGGGCATCCTCATGCGGTTGACCGGTAGCCCGCAGCTCCGTCTGCAACGCGCCCTGAGCTGGAGCGGTCTCCTGCTGATGCTGGGGGCTGCTGGTGGACTGATGATCGACCTTCTGCGCGTCGTGAGCCTCGTGATCCCGGGCCTCATGCCGGCGGCTGTCGACTGGCTGGGGCTGGCGACGCGGGCGTTTGCTTGCGCCGTCGCCGTCGTCCTCGCGCATCTAGCCCTGGCGCGCCCGTCCGCCCTCGCATCCACCCGCGTCGCCACCTGGTACGGCTACGCCGCACTCGCGTTCGCGCTGCCCTACCCCGTCCTCAAGACGTGGTGGGCCCTGGGAGGGGACTTCGGCCTCAGGTGGCCGGGAGCGGACGGCTTGGCCGGCTCCTTCGCGCTCTGGCTGCCCGCCGTCCCGTGGCTGCTGGCGGCCACCCTGTCTCTACTCCTGGTGGTGACGCCGCGTTGGCTGCCGCGCCGGCCGTTGCTGGCCGCAGGCTGGTTTGCCAGCGTCGTGGTCGCCACGTTCGGGCTCTCGGCCTGCTCGGCGTTCGTCACCGGGCTCCTTCGCGGCGATGTCGACTCGGGAGGCATGGCCACCTGGGTCTTTGGTCTCGTCTACGGCAGCTGGTTCCTCTGGGCCATAGCCGCCGGCGCCGCCACCCGCTCGTATCAGGTGCGTAGTGCAGCCCTGAGGGTGCCCTCGCCGACGTGACCGCGCTGGAGGGCGTGACCGACGTAGCGGAAGGAGGAGACATGGTCAGTACCACCGTCCCGAGCGTGTCGATCCGTTCGGACCTGTGCAAACGCGACGGGCTGTGCGTCAAGCTTTGTCCGGTGCGCGCCTTCACCTCGGGCGATGGCGAACCGCCCACGGTCGCGCGTCTCGAGGAGTGCTGCCTCTGCGGCCAATGTGTTGCGGGCTGCCCGAGCGGCGCCATCGTCCACAGCGTGTTCACCCCCGATCGGATGCAGCGCATCACGACCCGGGAGCCCGCGAGTCCAGACATGGTGGAAGCCCTCCTCGCGCAGCGGCGGTCGATCCGCAACTACCGGAAGGACCCGCCTCCACGGGAGTTGCTGGAGCAGGTGATCAGCGCCGCCGGTTTCGCTCCGGGCAGCCCCCACCACCGCATCGGATGGACGCGAAGCTTCACCGTGGTCTCGGGCGAGAAGGAGATGGCGGAGGTGCGCGCCGCCACCGTCGAGTACCTGCGGCGCATACGGAAGATTCTGAAGGGCAGGCTCATCCGAATCGATCGCCCGCTTCGATGAGTCGGCTCGCCGCGGGCTTGAGGTGGTCCCGGACCTCGGCATGCGACTCGCCGAGTGGGAGGCCGGGCGCGACGTCGTCACCTGGGACGCGCCCGCGGCGATCTTCGCCCATGCGCCGACGACCTCCTCCCTGCCTCAGATCGACTGCGATGCCGCGATGCTGTACGTCATCCTCGCTGCCGAAGCCCACGGCCTCGGCACGTGCTGGAACGGGCTTCTTCAAGACGCTGCGGCGGGCGCCCATCTTCGCGGCTTCGACAAGCTTTCTTCGCTGCTCCACCTACCGGACGGCCATCGCTGCTATGCGGCGGCCACGATCGGCTATCCCGCGGTAAAGCTTCTGAGTGTGCCCCACCGTGATGTCGCGATCACCTGGGTCGCGCAGTGATCGGAGTAAGACGCGAGGGGTGTCAGGCCTTCACCGAACTCCGCACCCGCTTTGCTCCCACACGTCCTCGTCGACACCGGCAAGCTCGAGGAGCGCGAAGCGCTCGAGATGCGGCTGCGGGGCGCAGGCTGCGCGCCCGGCGACCTGCGCCTCCTCGTGCTCACCCACGGCGACTACGATCGCGCCGGCAACGCGGCGCACCTTCGCGGCGCCCCCGTCGCGACGCACGCCGCCGACGCACCGCGGGTCGAGACCAGTGACTGGCGCCTGGGCATGAAGCTCAAGTCCGACAAGTTCCCGCTGCTCTTCCTAGGGGCGCTCGGGGACGGAAGGCAACAAGTGGGCAACACGGGAATCTTGGTCGCGGCCGTCAAGAGACAGAATCGCTGGAAATCAAGTGGTGCCCCCAACGGAATTCGAATCCGTGCCGCCGGCTTGAAAGGCCGGTGTCCTAGGCCGCTAGACGATGGGGGCACGCAGGTGCCGCCGGGGAAGTATACCTGCAACGAGACGGGGCGGCCGCCCGATGGGCGGCCGCCCCGTCTGCGTACTCGCGTCCTCGTCGCCGTGCCGGTGCGGCGGCGGCGACGCGCTCAGAAGTGCTCGCGCCGCGTCGCCGCGTTCCGGACCGCCCGGTCCGGGGCCGCGCCTCTCGGCGTGGCGAGGGCGTCGCCCAGCGTTCTCGCCGCGTCGCCGACGCGGCTCCAGACGGTCGTGTGTGTGCCCTGCGTCATCGTCCTCACCTGCCCTGCGTCTCGTGACCGCGACGCTTGCGCGGCCTCGCCTCACGCACCAGCCGGGCGCGCTCTGCCGCCCGCTCGACCTGGTCTCTCCGCTGCCTTGCCAGATCCAGAGCCACGAAGTCGTACATGATGTGCACCCTCTTCCTCTGCTCGTCGGTCTCGGTGCCGCCCGTCAGTTCGTAACCACTGAACTCATTATACCGGTTACGCGTCACTAGTAAACACCTTTTGGTGGTATAAAGCGAGCGGACGTCAGGTGAATGCGCGAGGAGGTGCCCGAAGATGGCGACGCAGTCAAAGGAAGTGCCGGGCGACCTTGACGTGGTGCGCGCGTTCGTGAACACGCGGGACATCGACCATGGGGTCGAGCAGCTCGCCACGCCCGAGCAGGTCGTTGCCTGGCTGGCGGACCACGACCTGCTCGACAAAGGTGCCGCGGCCCGTCCCGGCGATCTGCGGCGGGCCGCCCTCTTCCGTGAGGCCTTGCGCGAGCTCCTCCTGAGCAACAACGACGGTCGCCGCGTGCCCAAGGACGCGGCGCGGACGCTGGACGACGTGGCCGCCCGCGCCCGCCTGCGCCTGCGCGTTGACACGGGCGGCTCCGCGCGCCTCGAGGCCGAGGGCGACACGGTGGACGCGGCCCTCGGCCGCCTGCTCGTCATCGTCTACCGGGCGATGGAGAACGACACCTGGCCCCGTCTCAAGGCCTGCCGCGAGGACACCTGCCAGTGGGCCTTCTTCGACCACTCCAAGAACCGCTCCGGCCACTGGTGCTCCATGGAGGTCTGCGGCAGCCGCCACAAGGCGCGGCAGTACCGCGAGCGCCGCAAGTCCGGCTGACGGCAGGCTCTGAGCATGAGACTTCCCATCTTCGTACGTGGCGACCCGTGGCTCTACACGGTGGGGCGGCTTCTGCTCGTCCCGCTCGCGCTCGGCTACGGCCGGTTCGACGTGTCCGCGGCCGGCGCACTGCCACCCGGACCCGTGCTGCTGGTCGCCAACCATCCCAGCGACATCGACCCGATCCTCGTGGCGTTGCCGTTCCCGCGGACGCTGCGCTTCATGGCGGACGCCGTGCAGTTCGAGAGGCCGTTCGTCGGGTGGTGCATGCGGCGGCTCGGGGCGTTCCCGATCGACCGGGAGGGTCGTCCGCTCGAGGGCCTGCGCACGGCGCTGGCACTGCTGCGCCGCGGCGAGGCGGTGGTCGTGTTCCCCGAGGGCGACGTCTATCCGGGGACGACGAACCGCTTCGAGGCCGGCGCCGCGTATCTCGCCGCCCGGACCGGGGCGCCCGTCGTGCCGGTGACCATCACGGGCGCGGATCTGGTCCTGCGCGGGCGCTGGTGGCGGACGCTGCCGGCGGGCTGGTCACGGCGCCCGCAGGTCCGCGTGACGGCCGGGGCGCCGCTCTGCCTGTTGGGGACGTCGTCGCGGGAGTACCGGGAGGCATCCCGGCAGCTCGAGGAGATCGTCGCCAGAGCGGCGTGACGTCGTACACGGGCCCGGGGCGATCGCGCACCACGGTCGGGGTCATCGTGAATCCGGCGACGGTGCGCTCTGCCCCAGGGGCAGTCGCACAGCCGAGGAGGGCGAAGCCGAGGGGGTCGCGGCTCATGCGATCTGACGCGGGTGCCCGACCTACTGCGGCCGTGCGGCCTGAGCCGCGTCGAAGAGCTTCTGCGGGATGTGGCAGTAGCCGCCGGGGTTCTTCTGCAGGTAGTCCTGGTGGTAGTCCTCGGCGCGGGTGTAGTTGGTGAGCGGGCCACTCTCGACCGCGATGGGCTGCGTGTACTTCTTCTGCAGTCGCGCCAACGACCGGTCGACCACGGCTTCGTCGGCGGGGTCCGTGTAGTAGATGCCCGTGCGGTACTCGGTGCCGAGATCGTTGCCCTGCATGTTGACGGACGTGGGATCGATGGCGTCGTAGAACAGGTCGAGCAGGAACGGCAACGGGGCCACGGCCGGGTCGTAGACGACCTTCACGGCCTCGGCGTATCCGCTGCCGTCTCCGTAGGTCGCCGAGGCGTTGGCGCCGTTCGCGTACCCGACCTCGGTATCGACGACGCCATGCACCAGGCCGATGTACTTCTCCAGGCCCCAGAAGCATCCGCCGGCCACGTAGATCGTCTTCGCATCCTTGACCGCGGAGCCTGACGGAGAGGCCTGCTCGACGGTGCCCGCGGCGGAGCCGGTGTCGGACGGGTCCGAGGCGCAGGCGGCCAGCGTCAGCGCGAACAGGATCGATACGGCGAGCAGTCCTACTGCGGAGCGAACCTGACGAGACACGGCGCACCTCCTCTCGTGTGCACGCCCACGATCTCCGGCATACGGCAGGCAGGTGCTGATCGCGGCGCAGGCTGTTCTCGTGGTGGGCCGCACAGGGATCGAACCTGTGACCTTGGGATTAAAAGTCCCCTGCTCTACCAACTGAGCTAGCGGCCCGCGGGGTGCGATTGTACCACCGGGCCCGAGGCGGCCGCCGGGCGCAGCCGGCGGGGGCCTCCGCGCGTTATGTAAAGGGTGCTTGACCTGGCGGCGGCCTTCGTCGAGGGCGACAGCTCGTTCTGGCTGCTCGTGGCGCTCTGGGCGTCTTTCGGTCTGGGCTACGTCTACAGCGAGATACGCCACTGACAGGCGGCGATCGAAGCACCTGGGCAGCGTTCAGCGGGAAAGTCTAAGGCTAGAGTCGAGGGTGAGAGTTCCCGAGATGGTGCGTCGCCCGGCGTCCATCGGCGAACACGCAACGATGAACCTCTTCGGAAGGCTGAAGAAGGTCGAGGCAACTTGACGATTGCGCCCCGACGCCGGAGGAGTAGGATGCCGTCACCTCATCAACGAGACGGTTCGCCGGATCGAAGAAGGGGCGTTCGGGTGAGAAGCCCGAAAGAGGCGCCGGTTCCGCAAGGTCCGGCGCCTCTCTTTGTGCGCGTGCCCGGGTGATGCGGCGCCGGGTCCGTCGTCAGGGTGGCGGCGCCGGGTCCGAGCGCAGCCGCACGAACTGCACCTGGTCGTCGCGGGGCGGCAGGCTGCCGTCGGCGGACGGCACGACCCGCCCCACCCGGCTCTTGCCCGCCTCAGGCGCGAGGAAGCCGCGCAGCAGGCTCTCGCGCGTGAACCCGAGCCTGCCGGCCAGCGCCTGCGACGCCTGGTTGTCGGGGTACGTGAGCAGCTCGAGGCGCTCGATGCCCAGATCGCCGAACGCCCAGTGGACGACGAGGCGCGCCGCCCCCAGGGCCACGCCGCGGCGGCGCGCGTCCCGCTTGACCCAGTAGCCGATCTCGGCCGCCTGCCGGTCGGCGAAGAGGTCGAGGCTGACGCTTCCGAGGAGCTCGACAGGTGGCGGCATCGGTGACCGCCAGCCGGGCGCGCTCGCCGGCGGCAAGGCGCCGGCGCGAGTCGGCGATGAACCCCTCGGCGTCGGCGAGGCTGTACGGCGTCGGCAGACCGTGGATCCAGTGGGCGACGTCCGGGTCGTCGCAGGCGGCCTGGACGGCCGGAGCATCATCCTCTTCGAACGGCCGGACGACCAGACGTCCGTCCGTCAGTCGCGGCCAACCCAGTTCATCGCGCCGCCGCTCTCCCGCGGCGGGCCGTGGGTCGCCGCGCACGATCGCCAGCAGAACGTCGTCGGTCCGCCTGTCGCCCAGAGGCAGGTGGCTGCGCCTGACTCCCTCTCGCCGGAAGCCGGCGGCCTGGGCGACGCGCTGGGAGGCGATGTTGTCCGCGAACGCGGAGATCTCGAGACGCTCGAGGCCGAGCTCGTCGAACGCCCAATCGCGCACGAGACGCAGCGCTGCGGCCATGACGCCTCGCCGGCGCGCCCACGGACCACACCAGTACCCGATCTCGCCCGCCTGGACGGACTCCGCGATCTCGAGCGAGATCGCCGCGAGTACTGAGTCGTCGTCCCCGTCCGCCACGGCCCAGAAGGCGTCGTGCGCGTCGCCTCCACGCGGACGCCCTCTCGGCGAAGAACTCGTCGAAGTCGGCGTCCGTGTAGGGGAACGGCGGGCGCCACAGGAACCTGCCGCACTCGGGGTCGTTGAGCGCGGCGACGACCGCCGGCTTGTCGTCGGGGCGCAGGGCCCGCAGCCGGAGCCGGCCGTCGGTCAGTTCGGGCGGCGCCTCGATCTGCGCCAGGTCCTTCACCTAGTGCAGGAAGTGCCGCCGGCCGGTGAAGACCATGGCCGCGTCGCGCGCGTCGCACGCCTCCACCGCGGTCTCGTCACCCTTGGAGCCGCCGGGCTGCATGAACGCGGTGATGCCGTTGTCGATGGCCAGGTCGACCGCGTCCGGGAACGGGAAGAACGCGTCCGATCCCACCACGGCGCCGGCGAGGTCGCTGCGCGCCTTCTCGATGGCGACCTTGGTGCTGTCGACGCGGCTCATCTGCCCGGCGCCGACGCCGATCGTCGCAAGGTTCTTCGCCATCACGATCGCGTTGCTCTTGACGTGCTTGGCGACCCGGAAGGCGAAGATGAGGTCGCCCCACTCCTGCTCGCTGGGGTGGCGGTTGGTGGCCACCGTCATCTCGTCCCGCTCCTCGATGTCCCCGTCCTTGTCCTGGACGAGGATGCCGCCGGTGACGCGCTTGTAGTCGAACTCGCCGGGGTTGACCTGTCGCCGCTCCTCGTTGCGGAGGATGCGGATGTCGGCCTTGCGCTGCAGGATCTCGAGCGCCGCCGGCTCGTAGCCCGGAGCGAAGAGAACCTCGACGAACAGCTCTGAGAGCCGCTCGGCGAGAGGCGACGTCGACGGTGCGGTTGACAGCGATCACGCTGCCGAAGGCGCTGACGGGATCGCACGCGAACGCCTTGTCGTAGGCGGCCGCAAGGTTCTCGGCGAGCGCGCAGCCGCACGGGTTGTTGTGCTTGATGATCGTGACGCACGGGAGCGTGAACTCGTCGCAGATGGCGCGCGCCGCGTTGAGGTCGTAGAGGTTGTTGAAGCCGAGCTGCTTGCCGTGCAGCTGCGTCACCTGCGACAGCAGGTGCTGGCGCATGCCCACCTCGGCGTAGTAGGCGGCGCGCTGGTGCGGGTTCTCGCCGTACTTGAGCTCGAGGACCTTGTGGTAGTCGCGCATCACGTAGTCCGGGAAGTCGCCCTCGGCCTCGCTGAACCAGTTGGCGATGACGAAGTCGTAGTGGGCCGTGCGGTGGAAGGCTTTGGTGGCGAGCTCACGGAGGGTGGCGTAGCTGAGCTCGCCGGTCGACGTGAGCTCCTCGAGGATCTCGCCGTAGTCCTCGTGGCTGGTGACCACGGCCACGCCGGCGTGGTTCTTGGCTGCCGCGCGGATCATGCTCGGTCCGCCGATGTCGATGTTCTCGATGACGACCTCGTCCTCGACACCGCGTCGTCCGGCGACCTCCTCAAAGGGATAGAGGCTGCAGACGACCATATCGATGGGCTCGATACCGTGGTCGGCGATGGTCTTCATGTGCTCGGGCACGTCGCGCCTCGCGAGGACGCCGGCCATGAGGCGCGGGTGCATGGTCTTGACGCGCCCGTCGAGCATCTCCGGGAAGCCGGTGACCTCTTCGACCAGCGTGACCGGGATGCCGCTGTCCTTGAGCAGCTTCGCCGTGCCGCCTGTGGAGATGACCGTGACGCCCATGTCGGTGAGGCCCTTGGCGAACGACTCGACGCCACTCTTGTTGAACACGGAGATAAGTGCCCGCTTGACCTTCACTGTCACGCTCCTTCGGTGGACTGCCGCCGGCGGAGTGACGCGGCCGGCGCCGCCCCACTCCCCACGACGCAAGCCTACAAGAAAGGGGGTTCGTGCGGAATGCCACAAGCGGCAAGAGGTTCTGCGCCGCCGGCGGCGCGAGCCGTCAGGCGAAGCGCGCCGCCGCCTCCTGCTGTTGGGCGGCGACCGCGCCGCGCACGCAGCACCCTTCGGCGTGGTCGTTCACGATGCCGATCGCCTGCATCAGCGAGTAGGCGGTCGTCGGGCCGACGAAGCGAAAGCCACGCTTCTTGAGCTCTTTGGCCATCGACCTTGACTCCGGGCTCATAGCGACCCAGTCGTCGCGGACGCGAGGCGCCCGGTGCTCCTGCGGGCGGAAGCGCCAGAAGAGCGCCGCCAGGGAGCCGTGCTCTTCGATCACGGGCAGGGCGGCGCGCGCGTTGGCCAGCGCCGCCTCCACCTTGAGCCGGTTGCGGACGATGCCGGCGTCCGCCATGAGGCGGTCGCGGTCGGCGTCGCCGAACGCCGCGACCGCGGCGACGTGGAAGTCCGCGAACGCCGCCCGGAACGCCGGCCGCTTGCGCAGGATCGTCAGCCACGACAGGCCCGACTGGAACGCCTCCAGGGTGAGCCGCTCGAAGAGGCCGTCGTCGGTCAGGACCGGCCGGCCCCACTCCTCGTCGTGGTAGGAGACGTACTCGGCGGCGCCGCCGACGGCCCAGAAGCAGCGCGGCCGGCCGTCGGGGCCGGCCGCGAGGGCATCGCTCTGCACGAGGCTCAGCCGACCTTGTTCTTGGCCTTCTCGAGCAGCTCGTTGGCCTGCTTCTGCGCCTTCTCGAGCAGCTCGGCGGCCTCTTTCCTGGCCTTCTCGAGCAGCTCCGGCCCCTGCGTCTTCGCCCTCTCGATCAGGTCGGCTCCCTGCTTCTTCGCCTTCTCGATGATCTCTGCCGCCTCGGCCTTGGCCCTGTCGGTAGTGGGCTTGGCCTTCTCGCTCAGATCGGCCGCGGTGGCCTTGGCCTTGTCTGTCCATTCGCCTGCGGTCGCCTTGGCCTTGTCCAGCGTGGGGCCGGACTTCTCCTTGGCGTCGGCCGCGGCCTGCTTGGCCTTCGCGGTGGCGTCGTCGGCCATCTTCTTGGCGTCGTCCATGAATCCCATGAGCGCCTCCCTGCTACTTGAGCTTCTCCGTGAACCCACGTCAACGTCCGTTCGTACTAGAGCGAACGGACGCACGTTCAGTGTACCCGTATGCCGACGGTTGCCCCCGGCTATGTGTGAGGTGTCCCCGCCACCCTCGCCGCTCGAACCCCTTTCGGCGCTCCCGGCAGGTGTGTCTTCTCGGGCTGTGTACAACAAGACGTACGCGTTTCCACCATTCGCGTACGCGATGTTGTACAGCGAGGAATCGCACATATGCTTCAGGCCGCCCCTCCATCCAGCCACGTACCGGCGCACGCGGTGGTGCGCCCGCGGTGGCGCCGGTCAGCGCGGAGGCTGCGGCGCGAGGAGCGGCGTACCAGGGAGCGCGGCGGGCGCAGCCCGCCGCCCGAGCCGCGCCGGCATGGCGCCGCCGCCGCTGCCGAAGCGGTCGAGGATCGTCTCGAGCAGCGGCAGGAAGCGGTGCACCTGGCCGCTGCGGATGGCCCAGTCCCACATGGGCTCGAGCTTCTTCCAGCCGCTCGTGTAGGCGAGGTGGCGTGCGTGCTCGCGCAGGTCGCCGTGGGCGAAGGCGGCGCGCCGGATGTTGCTCCAGCGGTAGAACTCGCGGTACGCGCCCCAGTAGCCGGCCTCGAGCTGTTCCGCCGTCATGCCGGCCGGTGTGAACACGGCGTGACGCGTATCGTAGAGGTCCCAGTCGCGGCGTGGTGACGCGACCCTCGGCCGTCAGTCGCCGCTCGAGCCTGGTGCCCGGGTACGGCGTCATGATGTGGAACGTCGCCGTCTCGACGCCCCGGCTCACGGCCCACTCAACCGTGCGCGCGAACACCGACGGGTCGTCGTGGTCCATGCCGAACACGAAGGCGCCGTTGACCATGACGCCGAGGTCGTGCAGGCGGCGGACGGCGGCGTCGTACTGCGGCGCGCCGGAGGCCCCGCCGGCGTGCCCGGCGCCGGAGGCCCCGCCGCCCGGGCTGGCGCCGGCCAGGTTCTGCGTCTTGCCGGCGCCGCGCAGGTTCGCCTCGCTCAGCGTCTCGAACCCGATGAAGAGGCTGCGCAGCCCGCTCTCGACCGCCTTCTCGAGCAGGCCGGGACGAAGGACGCCCTCCACCGTGCCCGGCCGCCTGCCACAGGCGGCCCATCCCCTTGAGGCCGTCGAAGAGCGCCTCGGCGAACGGCGGGCTGCCGAAGAGGTTGTCGTCGAGGAAGTAGAGGTGGCGGCCGGGGAGGCGGTCGATCTCGGCAAGCGCATCGTCGACCGCCTGCACGTAGAACGACCTGCCGCCGCGGAAGAACGCCTCCTTGTAGCAGAAGTCACAGACGTGCGGGCAGCCGCGGCTCACGACCAGCGAGTTGGGCACGAGGTACCGCTCGCGCTTGATGAGGTCGCGGCGCGCCGGCGGGAGGCCGGCGAGCGTGCGCTCGGTCGAGCGGTAGAGCGGCCTGGGGCGGCCGGCGCGGAAGTCCCGCAGGAACGCCGGCCAGATGTCCTCGCCCGGCCCGCAGAACACGCTGTCGGCGTGCCGGGCGGCCTCCTCGGGCAGGCTCGTCGGGTGGAGGCCGCCGAGGCAGACGTACGCGCCCTTGGCGCGGTAGTGGTCGGCGTAGCGGTAGGCGCGGCCGGCCGAAGTGATGTACGCCTCGATGACGACGAGGTCGGGCTCGTCGTCGAGGCGCAGCGTCTCGACGTGCTCGTCCTGCAGGTCGACCTCGTCGTCCGCGTCAAGGTAGCCGGCCAGGGTGGCGAGGCCGAGCGGCGGGAACAGCGAGTACTTGATCGAGCGCCAGTAGCGGCTGTCCGCGGCCGTCTTGGCCGGGCTGATCATCTTGACGCGGAGCGGGCCTTCGGCGGGCGGGCGGCGCAGCGGGGCCCTCCGGGCCTGCGCCGCCGCTCCTCCCGCCGCCGCGTTCCGCGGCGCCGTCACGCGCGCCCTCCCGGCCGGTCGGCGAGGTGGGCGAGCAGGACGTCGAGGCCCAGTCTCGAACTCGCCCGGCCGGTCCCACACGGCGAGGCGCATGCCGACGCGCATCATGCTCGGGTAGTCGGCCCAGTGGCCGATGAGCTGGGCGACGATGTCCGAGGTCTCCACCTCGTCGCCCAGCATGCGGGCGTAGCCCAAGCCGAGCGTGTACGCGCCGAGCATGTGGTACACGGTCGCGGCGCGGTCCTCGCTGAAGCCCGCCTCCAGCAGCGTGCTCATGAGTTCCTCCATCCAGCGGCGGCCGCTCGGCGTGCGCAGGACCGCCGCCGAGATCAGCGGCAGCGCGCGCGGGTGGGCCTCGGCGAGCGCGTGCAGGCCCATGAAGAGCTGGCGGACGCGGCTCTGCCAGCGGGGGTGCGGCGGCGACGCCCCGAGGGCCGCCGCCGCGATCTTCTCGCTCACCGCGTCCAGGATCGCCTGCTTGTTGGCGAAGTGGTGGTAGAGGCTCATGGGCTTGACGCCGGCGTCCGCGGCGAGCCGGCGCATGTTCATGGCCTCCAGGCCGTCCTCGTCGATGATCTCGAGGGCGAACTCGACGATGCGCTCGCGACTCAGGACGGCGCGTGGTGGTGTGGTCTCCTCTGCGACGGGCATGACGTCCTCCTCTGCGGTCCCGGCACGCATGACGTGGCCTTACAAAGTACGGTACGGGTACCGGCAAGGGATGGCAACGTACACGCGTACGGTTCCGGTCATCCGGCGGCGTCAGCCGAGGCGGGCGACCCGCTCGCCGCGGACGCTCAGCCGGGCGGCGGCGGAGGCCTCGGTGAGCGCTTCGCGCGCCTCGGCCACGATGCCCACGGTGGCGCGCGCCCTGCCGCGCACCGGCGCGCCCTTCTTGGGCTTCGGCCAGGCGCGGACGGCGGCCTCCACGGCTTCCCGGCCGCCGCCGGCGAACGCCTGCGCCAGCTGCGCCTGCACCTCGGCGTCCGGGCTCGCGGCGGCGAACTCGGCCGCGGCGATGGAGTAGCCGTTGCCGTTGAAGCTCAGCGAGACGCCGCCCCAGGCCTTGACGGCCGCGAGCGGCGGCGTGTCCGTGATCGAGTCGCCGACGTACATGACGCCGCTGCCCTCGACGCCCTGCGCGGCGACGATCTGCTCGAGCGCCGCGAGCTTCTGGCCGCCGCCGACCGGACGAACGGACTCGGTGAGCGCCTGGCTCACGCGATGGTCCGGCATCTCCGTCCAGAACAGGCGGTCGAGCTCGCGGACGGTGGCCGCGTCCTCGTCGGTGAGCCACTCGAGGGCGGCGTCGGGGCTGCGCCACGGGGCGCCGCCCGGCACGCCGCGATCCGCGCCCTCGTCGCAGGCGGTGTGGCCCCCGGCTGCCGTCATGGCCGCCGCCGGATAGTCGATGATGGGCCGGGCGCACACGCGCGGCACCCACTCCCGCAGCCACTCCGCCTCGTCCTCGGGCATCTGCCAGGCGTCCAGGCTCAGCTCCGTGCAGCGCACCCGCTCGAACGGGAACCCGGCGATCTCGCACAGCGCCTTGAGGTACGGCGTGTAGGACGTGGAGATGATGAAGGCGGGCATGAGGGCGCTCACGGCGTCCAGCGTCTTGAGCGCCCGCGGCACGAGCAGCACCTGCTCGGCGCTGAACTCCTCGACGTCCTCGTCGGTGACGTAGTACGCCTTGAAGAACGGCGGGATGAGACGCAGCGTGTTGCCGGCGTTGTAGCCCGGCTTGGCGGCGACGTCGACCAGGAAGTCGTCGTACTTGCTGAGGCGGGCGAAGAACTCGGCGCCGTCCGGGACGAACCGCTCCGCGATCTCCTGGGCGTTGTCGTTGCGGGTGAGCGGGCCCTCGCAGTCGGTGACGTAGATGCGGCCGGCGCCCGCCGGATCGGCAGCGCCGGCGCTCACGCCCTCGCCACCTCCGCCTCGACCTCCTCGGTGAGGTCGAGCGGCAGCCGGGTGGACTCGGCGAAGACGCAGCCGTTGGCCGTGTTCAGCTTGCCCTCCGCGAACTGCCGGATGGTGTGGTACAGCAGCGGGATCTCGCGGACCTCGCCGCGCCGCCGGATCTCGGCGAACAGCGGCTCGTCCTCGCCCTCGGCGGCGGCGATCTCCTCCACGCTCATCGTCTTGCGCTTGGCGCGGAACTGCCTCCACAGCGGGTCCCAGTCGGGGCCGCGGAGCGAGAAGCGGAAGGTGCTGACGACGGGCCCGCGGTCCAGCTGTGCCGTGGCGAGGTGGATCATGGCGCCGGTCTCGACGGCCTCGTCCTCGAGGAGCTCCCAGATGACCTGCTGCCACATGCCCTTGGGGCCGCCGGGCAGCGCCGGGTGGAGGTTGAGCATGGCGTACTTGCGGCACAGGGCCGGGCTGGCGATGAGCATGTACCCGGCCAGCACCAGCACGCCGAGGCGGTGCGGGATGAGCAGCTCGGCCACGCCGCGGTGGTACTCGTCGCGCCAGGCCGTCCGCGAGACGCCGAGCTCCTGGGCCTCGGCCCAGCTGGCGCGGCTCGAGAGGGTGACGGCGGGGATGCCGAGGCGGTCGACCAGGTCGAGGAAGCGGTCGCTCTCGGGCGCCTCGCCGCGCTCGCGGTCGCAGAACACGGCGCCGATGTCGAGCGGGACGTCGTCCTGCTGCGCGCGCGCGACCACGTCTGAGAGCAGGTTGCAGGCCGCCTGGTCGCGGCCGGTGGACAGCCAGCCGATCCTCACCAGCCGCTCCTGCCGGGGACGCTCTCCGCCTCGCCGCGCTCTTCGGCCAGGCGCTCGCGCCACGCGGTCGCGTCCGGGTAGGCGCTGCGGCCCAGGCCGGAGATGCCGCGGCTCGCCGCCCACGCGGCGAGCCGGCCGGCGCTCTCGAGGCCGGCCTGCTCGATCATGGCGGCGAGGAATCCGGCCGCGAAGAGGTCGCCGGCGCCGGTGACGTCCACGACCTCCGCCGGCAGCGGCGGCACGTAGAGGTCGACCCGGCGGCCGACCAGGCGCGCCCCGCGGCCGCCCATCTTGACGATCACGAGGCCGACGCCGGCGTTGAGCAGGAAGTCCAGCGACTCGGGGAGCGAGAGGCCGCAGAGCATCTCGAGTTCCGTCTCGGTGGAGAAGAGGTAGGCGCAGCGCCGCAGGATCGGCATGAAGCGCTTGACCCCCTTGCGCGCGTAGATCTCACCGGGGTCGAAGGCGACGTCGGTGTCGGCGGGGAGCCGCTCGAGCAGGCCGAGCTGGGCCTCGAGCGGCCCGTCGCCGGCGAAGCTCGTGAAGAGGGCGAAGCGTGTGCGCGGCAGCCGCTTGGGCAGGTCGGCCGGCGTGAACGCGTCGTTCGCCGCCGGCCAGACGAGGTTGCGCCGCTCGCCGTCCTCGTCGAGGAGCACGTACACGCGCCCCGTGTCGCCTTCGCGGTGCACCAGCCCGGCGTCGGCCGGGGCGAGCTCGCCGAGCAGGAACTGCCCGTCCTCGTCCGCGCCGACCCGTCCGACCATGGCGGCCGCGTAGCCGAGCCGCGCGAGCGCGTTGACCGTGTTGGCGGCCTGGCCGCCGCCGGCGCGCACCGGGTCGACGTGCGCGAGAGCTTCGTCCACCGCCTTGCGCACCGCGGGCTCCATCATCTGCTCGGTGCCGGGCGGTCCCAGCTCCTCCCAGAGCGGGAACGTGCGGGGGAGCCGGTAGATCAGATCGAGGTTGAGGGCGCCACAGCCGATCAGGTCGACCGGCTTCATACGCGGAGCTCCCCGACGTAGCGGACGGAGTCACCGCCGTCGCGGCGCACCACCTTGCCGACCACGCGGGCGGCGAAGTTGCCCTTCTCGATGACGGCCAGGTTCTTCTCCGCGTGGGCGGCATCCATCGCCAGCACCATGCCGAGGCCGCAGTTGAAGGTCTTGAGCAGCTCCGGACGGTGGACGCCGAGGCCGTGCAGCCAGCCGAAGAGCGGGCTGGGCGTCCAGCTCTCGAGGTCGATGACGGCGGCGAGGTCGTCCGGCACGGCGCGCCCGACGTTGTCGGGGAAGCCGCCGCCGGTGATGTGCGCCGCCGCGTGCACGCCGCCGGCGTGCCCGAGGTCGTGCAGCACCGGGCTGTAGATGGCGGTCGGTGTGAGCAGCACGTCGCCGACGGTGGACCTGGGGTCGTAGCACGGCCCGAAGCCCTCGCCCGGCGTGATGCACAGCCCGACGCCGCCGCCCTCGCTGATGAAGTTGCTCTCGAGGTCGATCGCGTGCTCTTGCGAGGAGGTGACGGATGAGGCTGAAGCCGTTGCTGTGCACGCCGGTGGAGTCGATGCCCACGAGAACGTCGCCCTCCTGGACGAGCTGCGGACCCCAGAGCTCGTCGCGCTCCGCCAGGCCGACGGCGAAGCCGGCCATGTCGAAGTCGCCGTCCGGGAACTGCCCGGGGTGCTCGGCGGTCTCGCCGCCGAGCAGCACGCACTGGGCGCGCACGCAGCCCTCGTCCACGCCGGCGACGATATCGGCGACCTCCTCCGGGACGACCCTGCCGACGACGAGGTAGTCGAGGAAGAAGAGTGGCACGGCGCCGCAGGCGGACACGTCGTTGACGCTCATCGCGACGAGGTCGATGCCGATGGTGTGGAGCCGGCCCATGCGGCGGGCGATCTCGATCTTGGTGCCCACGCCGTCGGTGCCGGCCACCAGCACGGGGTCCTTGAGGCGCGGCAGGCGCATGGCCCCGCCGAACCCGCCGAGGCCGCCGAGGACGAGCGGGTTCTGCGTGCTCTTCAGCCGCTCCTTCATGAGGTCGACGGCGCGGTTGCCCGCCTCGACGTCGACGCCGGCCTTCTTGTAGGTGAACCCCTGGTGGTCCTCGGTCACGCGCGCTCCCCGGTCGATTATCCGCTCAGTCTACGTCCTGCCTCGGCCCGGCATCCAGTGGCGAGGCGGTTTCGCGGGGGCCGGGGGCGACGTACCATCCGGACATGAGGCGAGGAAGGAGCAGGAGGGGCGTGACGGCGGCGCTGGCCGCCGCGGCCGCCGGCGTGCTCGCGCTCATCGCGCTCGCGGCCGCCGTGCCCGCGAGGGCTCCGGTCGCGGGTCTGGGCGCCGCCAACCACCTCGGCGCCGCCGGCCCGGCCAGCTACGACCGCACCGTCAAGGTCGACCTGGTCGACCGCCTGCCGGAGCCGCCACAGCTCGTGATCTTCGGGGGCTCGCGCGCGCAGCGGTTCGAGCCCGCCGTCGCCGAGAAGCTCACCGGCCTCCCGGCGTTCAACTTCGCCGTGCAGAACAGCCGGCCCGAGGACGCCTACGCCATGGCGCGCTACCTCTTCTGGCGCGAGCCCAGCGTCAAGCTCCGCTGCCTATGGGCGCTGCAGGCCACGTCCATCACGGACTCGCCACTCCACCCCGGGCTGCTGGCGGAGCCGCGGCTCAGCCAGTTCCTGCCCGGCTACCTGCTCGACGAGCAGCGCAAGGTCTCGGTGAGCAGCGAGGGTCGCGAGCTCGGCCCGGACACGCAGTTCACCGCTCGCGGCAGCCTGGTGCGCAACGGCTACGACGCGCGCCTCGAGCGCGGCATCTCCCTTCGAGCGCACGCTCGCAGGCTACCTGGCCGCGATGGTCCCCCGCGCGGCTGCGCCCAGCCCCTACGGGAAGACGCGCGCGCGCACGTACTTCGAGCGCACGCTGCAGCTCTTCAACCTGCACGACGTGGAGCCGGTGCTGGTGATCATGCCGTACCACCCGGCCGCGCTCAGCGCGTTCCGCGCGGTCGGCTGGGACGCCAAGGAGGACGCGTTCAAGAGCTACCTCGAGAACCTGCGGGGCAGGTACCGCTTTCACCTGCTCGACTACACGGACATCGCCGCGTTCCACGGCAGCCCCGACGCGTTCTACGACGGCGCGCACGTCAAGGCCGCCAATGCGCGCCGCATCCTGGCGCAGGCCGTCAAGGACGCGCCGGCCGGCTTCCGCTAGAAGCCGATCCGGCCGGCCTCGGCGGGCCGCTGCGTGTAGGGGTTCGGTCACGCCGGTCGGCATGTTCGCCCCGATCGGCTTCGTCCTCTCGCCTGAGCTTCCTCGTGCTCAGGCTCACTTCTCGTGTGTGGGTCACGACCCGGACCCGGCCGCGCCTGAGTCCGGGGTCCGCTCAGGTCTCGGCCGGCACAGGACCCGGCGAGTCGCCCGGCGGCCCTTCGGCATCGTCGCCCGGCGGTCCGACGCCGGCGGTGGCCGGCCCGCTCGAGAACAGCCCGGCAGCCTTCAGCTTGAGCCGGGCGTCCACGGCGATCTTGAGGAACGGCGCCGCGAACACCCCGCCCACGGCGCCGAACAGAAGGCTGCCGCCCGTGGTCGCGAACAGGACCGCGAGCGGGTGCAGGCTGAGCGCCGACCCGAGGGCGAACTGCGACACGATCGTCTGCAGATAGCCGTTCGAGATGATCACGATGATCAGCATGGGGATGGCCTTGGACGGCCCGCCGGAGCCCCACGCGATCAGGACGGCGAAGGCGCCGCTGATGATCGCGCCGAAGAACGGGATGTAGTTCGTGAACCACCCGACGAGGCCGATGGTGGCGGCGAGCGGCACGCCGATGATCAGCGCGCCGACGAACATGACGCCGCCGTTGAACAGGCCCACGAGCGTGCTCCCGTAGATGTAGCCGCGGAAGAAGCGCGCGCTGCTCGCCAGGATGTCGTAGGCGACCGGCGCCGGGACCGGACCCATCCGCTTCGACGCCCACCTGCCCAGCTGCCGGCCCTGGATCAGGATCCAGACGAGGATGTTGAGGCTGATGAAGACGCAGAAGATGAGGCGACGCGACGCTGCTGACGACGCTCGCGAAGGTGCCGGCCAGGCCGCCGGCGGCCGCCTTGGCCAGCGACTGGATGCTGGATTTGAACGAGTCGATCTGCGCCTGCGACATGCTCGTGCTCTTGAGCCACGACTGGATGTCGGCCCAAGCTGCATTGAGCTTGGCGTCGATGGTCGGCACCTGCTTCACGACGCTGAGGACGATGATGACGCCGATCGCGACGCCGAGCAGCACGAGGCCGATCGCGACCAGCATGGCCGCGATCCCGCGCTTGACGTGGTGCTTCGAGAGCCAGTCCACGATCGGGAGGAACGTACCGCCGAACAGGACCGCGAACAGCGCGGCGAGCACCAGCACCTTTGTCGCCGCGACCGCGAAGAAGAGCAGGACGATGACGACGGCGACGAGGACGATGATGCCGCTCCAGCGGCCGATGTCGTTGGCCCAGGGGGCCACGGCGAATCTACTGGTCCCGTCGCCGGTGGTCGGGTCTTGCGGCGTCGCCGCCTTCACGCCGTCGTCGGGCGTCGCCTTGTCCGTCGCCACCCGTACCCCCCTTCGGCGCCGGCTGACCGCCAGCGCATTTCGAGCATGGTAACCCAGGGGTCAAGCGGAAGCGACAGCGCAGGGCTCCTGGCGCCGCCGGCTACTCCTTGGCGCGGTACTCGGCGACGATGTCGGCCGGCGCACGCTCTTCGCGCAGCAGGGCGCACATGCGGCGCATCGGCTCGTCGACGTGGTGGAAGAAGTCCTTGTAGCCGGGGCAGAGGTAGTTGAGCCCCGGCTCCCCGTTGGGCGTGCCCACGAAGCGGTCCTTGGGGCAGCCGCCGTGGCAGGCGAAGCGCACGTCGCAGATGCGGCAGTAGCGCGGCAGCAGCTTCTGCTTGGCGTCGCCGAAGCGCACCTGGTCGTGGGCCGCGACGAGCTGGGCGAGATGGGTGTCGTGGACGTTGCCGCGCAGGAACGCCGGCTCGACGAAGTGGTCGCAGGCGTACACGTCGCCGTTGAACTCCATCGCGAGGGCGGTCCCGCAGGACGCCGTGTGCACGCAGAGGCCGGACGGCTCGCCGTACCAGTTGGCGAGGGCGACGTCGAAGTGCTGCACGAAGACGGCGCCGACGTCGCGGCGCACCCACTCCTCGAACACGCCGATCAGGAACGCACCCCAGCCTTGGGGCGTGACGGACCGGTCGGTGACCTCGGCGCCCTGGGGCACGCCGTCGACGCACGGCCGCTCCACGATGGGGATGAGCTGCATGAACTCGCAGCCGCAGTCGTCGCGGAGGAAGCGGTAGACCTCGGCCGGATGGTCCTGGTTGGCGGCGTTCACCGTGGTGAGGGCGTTCCACTCCACGCCGTGCTCGCGGAGCTCCGCCAGCCCGCGCATGACCTTGTCGAACGTGGGCTTGCCCGCCTTGTCGCGCCGGTAGGCGTCGTGCAGCTCGCGCGGGCCGTCGAGGCTGAGACCGACGAGGAAGCCGTTCTCGGCGAAGAACCGCGCCCAGTCGCCGTTGATCTTGGTGCCGTTGGTCTGGATGGTGTGCCGCACCGTCACGCCGGGCGGCGCGTGGCGCTTGCCGAGCTCCACCGCGCGGCGGAAGAACTCGAGCCCCATCAGCGTGGGCTCGCCGCCCTGCCAGGCGATCTCGACCTCGGGCGTGCGGTGCGCCTCGATGAGCTGGCGGATGTAGAGCTCGAGCGTCTCGTCGCTCATGCGCGGCTTCGCGTCCGGGTACAGGAGCTCCTTCTCGAGAAAGAAGCAGTAGGCGCAGTCGAGGTTGCACGTCGCGCCGGTCGGCTTGGCCAGCAGGTGGAAGGACGGCGGGAGGGCGTTGGGGAGGACGGTCGGGCGCTCGGCGCCGGAGGTCTGCGGTTCAGCGTCCAGGACTAGCTCCTTGCGTGGGCCGGCGGGGGCCGGCGTTCTACCGCCTCAGTGTAGCGGAGAGACGGACGGGGCGGCCGTGAGGCCGCCCCGTCCGCATCCTCTGTGACCGCCGCCGAACCGGATCGCGAGTCGTCAGCGACCCCGGCGCCGGGAGCGGCGGTTCATGCCGGCCAGCGAGACTGGCGAGAGCGGCCGGCCGAAGGGGTCGATGAAGATCGAGACCAGCTCGCCCTTCGGCGGGAGACTGCCCTCCAGCATGTCGACCGTGTAGGTGAGCGAGTCGCCCTCGATCTGCGGGTCCTTGAGCACGACGATCGCGTCCTCGGGGGTCTCGTCGCCGGTCTCGACGAAGGAGATCACGGCGTTCGGCGGGTCGTCGGCGAAGCTGTTCTCGCCCTTGCCCCACTCGTCTACGAACTGCTGCGTCGTGAGGTGCCCGACCACGCGCTGCGGGCGGTCGGAGAAGTAGAGGGTGGCGGGCGAGAGCCTGTGGAAGGTCACCTTGTCGCCGTCGGTGGTCAGCTCGTGGGCCGTCTGCGCGAACAAGGCCTCGATGTCTTCAAGCGTCTTCTCGATGTCGTCGGGCATGTCAACTCCTCATTGTCATCTGGTCGTCAGTGTCAGAGGCCCTCCACCACCTCCAGGCGTCCGGACTTGATGGCCGCCAGGAAGGCCTCGTAGTCAAGCTCGTTCTGGTCCGCGTAGCGTTCGGAGAAGTCGGTCATCGCCACGTCGAACTTGTCGTTCTTGCCGAGGTACGCGGCGATCGCGACGGGGTCTCCGGAGCGCGCGTGCGCACGCGCCAGCGTCCATCCGCACTGGCGGGCGTAGAACTCGAGGCCGAACGGCACCATCGACTCCACGTCGGCCGAGCCCTTCATGTCGCGCAGCTGGCGCCAGTACAGGAAGCGGCCCTCCTGCACGCCCTTGGTCCAGCCCAGGTAGATGTCGCTCGCGGCCTGCATCATCCGCTGGCCGTGCACGACGCGGGAGCCGGGCTGATGCCGGCTCCTGGGCAGGTGGTCCTCGAGCACCGAGGTCGTCGCCTCCTTGACCTGGAGGAAGAGCGGATCCTGCTCGTCGCGTCCCAGGAGCAGGGCGATGAACGCGCGCGTCCCCACGCTGCCGACGCCGACGACCTTGCGCGCCACGTCGACCAGCTCGAACTTCTCGAGCAGATGACGGCGGTCTGATTGCAGGGTCGCCCGGTAAGCTCTGAACTCCTGATGGATGGCGTGCTGGACCTCGTCGGCGGACATGCCGTAGGAGCCGGACAGCTCGCGCGCCGGGACGACGATGGGCGGCTGGCTGATGATCCGGTACTGGCCGTCGACGAACTCGGCGAGCTTGGAGAGCGCCTGCAGGCTGTCGCGCGTGCGGGCCTTGTCGGCGACCTGCTGGATGCGCAGTTCGCCCATCTGTTCGGCTGCCCGCCTCGCCTTCGCCTCCCTCGCTTGCCGCTTGGCCTTCTTCGCCTTCTTGCCCTTCTTCGCCGTCGCCTTCTTCGCGATCGGCGCGGGCTCGGGGGCCATGGCGCGCATGGCCGCCAGCAGTTCTTGCTCGTTGAGGTGGGCGTACCAGATGTCCATGGTGCGCATCTGCGCGAACTCGGTCATGGCCTCGCGGTAGGCACGCATGACCTCGCGTGTCGCCGTGAGCTCATCCGTCCGGCTGAAGCCGTTGTTGCGCGCCGCGATCGCGAAGCTCGCGGCCAGGCGCGCGACGTCGTACTCGAACGGGCCAGGCAGCGTCTCGTCGAAGTCGTTGAGATCGAAGAGGAGCTCGCGCTCCGGCGACGCGAAGACGCCGAAGTTGGACAGATGCGCGTCACCGCAGAGCTGCGCCGTGAGGCCGGCCCGCGGCGTGTCCTTGAGGTCCGCGGCCATGATCCGCGCCGCCCCGCGGTAGAAGGTGAACGGCGAGACCATCATGCGTCCGTGGCGCACGGGCACGAGGTCGGGTTCACGCCGAGCGTTCTGCTCCTCGAGGAGAGCGATGGGATCGGGGCGGTCCGCGGCCGGCTTCCAGCCTGCGTGGCTGGACGGGGAGACCGCCTTGCGCGCCGCCTTGCCGCGTGCCCTGCGCTCCTCGACGCTGGGATGCGCTATCTTCGTCGGTTCCGCCATGGCAGCCGCCTCTCTGATGTCGCGTTGTGTTTCGCGCCTCTTCGACGACCTCAAGGCGTGACTCGGGGAGAAGCCGAACTCCTCACCCGAGTCTACCCGCCGTGCCCTGTCTCCATTGCTGGTCCTTGACCACGGCCGCGCGGGGTCGCCCCTCGTTCGTGTGGGTCTAGACTTGAGCCGGCCGGCACGTTGAGAGGGGGGGCGAGGTGGCAGAGGTCGAGGCGAGGACGTACGGCGAGAGGCCCCACTGGGCGCCGGGAAGACCCAGGATCCGCCCGCGGCGGCTCCTGCTCCAGTGGGTGACCAGCGCGGTCGCGCTGTACATCGCGGCGATGATCGTGCCCGGCGTCGAGATCGAGGGGGCTCTCGGGGCGTTCGTCGCGGCTGCCCTGATCGCCATCCTCAACGCCCTGCTTCCGCCACTCATCGCCGCGCTGCGCCTGCCGTACATGCTCGCCATCGGCTTCCTGCTGGTCCTGGTTCTCGACGCCTGGATGGTCAAGGTCGCGGCGGATCTCTCGGACCACACGTTCACCGTCGATCGGTTCTTCTGGGCGCTGCTCGTGGCGCTGGTGGCGGCCGCCGTCACGGTCGTGCTCGAGGTCCTTCTGGGCACCAACGACGAGGACGTCTACTCCCTGCACGTCACGCAGCGCATCGCGCGGCGCTCTCGGCACCGCGTGGTGACCAGCGTGCCGGGCATCATCTACCTGGAGATCGACGGCCTCGCCCGGCCGGTGCTGCAACGAGCCGTCCGCGACGGGCACGCACCCGAGATGGCGCGCTGGCTCGCCGAGGGCACGCACCGGCTCTCCGAGTGGGAGACCGACCTCTCGTCGCAGACGGGCGCCTCCCAGTCCGGGCTGCTGCTCGGCGCCAACGACGACATCCCCGCCTTCCGCTGGGTGGAGAAGGAGTCGGGCCGGATCATGACCTGCTCGGCGCCGGCGGACTGCGCCCTCATCGAGGAGCGGCACTCCACCGGCCACGGCCTGCTGGCGGACGGCGGCGCCAGCCGCAGCAACCTGCTGTCCGGGGACGCCGCCCAGGTGATCCTCACCGTGAGCCGGATGGAGGCCGAGAAGAAGGCCAACCCAGGCTACCGGGCCTACCTCGCCGACGGCTACAACGTCACGCGCACATTCGTGCTCTTCTTCTACGAGGTGATGCTCGAGCTCAGCGGGGCGGCGCGCCAGCGCCGGCGCGACGTGCGGCCACGCGGGCACCGCTCGGTCAGCTACGCCTTCATGCGAGCCGGCCTTTCCGTGTTCGTACGCGATTTCACCGTGCACAGCATCATCAGCGACATGATGATGGGCGTGCCCGCCGTCTACGCCTGCTTCGCCGGCTACGACGAGGTCGCCCACCACTCAGGCCTCGAACGCGCGGACACGATGGAGGTCCTGCGCAAGCTCGATCAGCAGTTCGGGCGCATCGCGAGCGCCCGGCAGTACGCCGCGCGGCCCTACGAGATCGTCGTCCTCTCCGACCACGGCCAGACGCAGGGCGCCACCTTCCTGCAGCGCAACGGCTACGGGCTCGGCGACCTGGTAGAGCGCAACCTGCGCGGTGCAGGCGTTGAGAACCTGGGAGCCGGCGACGAGAACGACACCGCCGTCTCCAAGGCCGTGCGTGAGGCCACCGGCCGCAAGCAGAAGGATGTCGAGAAGCACCAGGTCGGCGACCGCAAGGTGGTCGTGATGGGGTCGGGCAACCTCGGGCTCATCTACCTGATGGACGAGCAGCGGCGACTCACGATGGAGGAGATCGACGAGCGACATCCCGACCTGCTGCCGGCGCTGCGCGCGCACCCGCATGTCGGCTGGCTGCTGCTTCGGTCTGCCGAGCACGGCGCCGTGGCGCTGGGCGCCGGCGGAGCCAACTACCTGAGCGAGGGCCGCGTGGAGGGCGAGGACCCGTTGGCGCCGTTCTCGCCCACGGCCGCGGCGCACCTGCTGCGCACCGACGGCTTCGCCCACGTCGCCGACATCATGGTCAACAGCTTCTACGACGAGCAGGTCGACGAGGGATGCGCGTTCGAGGAGCTCATCTCCTTCCACGGCGGCATGGGCGGCCCGCAGACGCGGCCGTTCCTGCTGCATCCGGCGGAGCTGGCCGTCCCCGACGACCCGATCATCGGCGCCGAGGCGACGCACCGGGTGCTGGCGGGGTGGCGCCGCGAGCTGCAAGGTGGGGCGGCGCCCGCCGGTGCGGGCGCACCGCCCGACGGGCGGGGAGAGGCGGACCGGCCGGCCGCGACCTCTGCGGCCGGGCCGGCCGGGAGCTGACCGTGCGTCTGCGGCCGCGACGCCTGAACACGGCCGTCGCGGCCCTGTTCATGATCGGCTCCTTCGGCTTCGCCCTCGGCTGCGTCGGCGCCTACGCGTCGGCGGTCGGTCCAACGGCCGACGCGGTCACCTTCTTCGTCTCGTCGATCTTCTTCACCACGGCCTCGTTCTGGCAGCTCGTCCAGAGCCAGAGCCCCGCCGTGGCCGCTACGGGCACGGCGCGCGACGACCGGCGGCAGCCCGTCCGCTTTCTGGCCTGGCTGCCGCACGACAAGGCCTGGCTGGCGGCGGCCACGCAGTTCCCCGGCACGCTGTTCTTCAACGGGACGACGTTCTGGGCCATCACAGTAGCCGTGACGAACAGCCAGTACGACAAGGTGGTGTGGCGGCCGGACTTCTACGGCTCGGTCCTGTTCCTGGTGTCGAGCGCTTTCGCGATCCTCGCCCTAGGCCGGGTCCTCGCGTGGCGGCCGCGCGAGGCGGCGTGGTGGGTCGCGTGGCTCAACATGATCGGCTCCATCGCCTTCATGGCGTCGGCGATAGGCGCCTACGTGATCCCCAAGACCGACTCCGCGGTCGACCTCACGCTGGCCGACCGCGGGACGCTGGTGGGCGCCGTCTGCTTCTTCATCGGCGCCCTGCTCGCCATCCGCGCCTGGCGGCAGGCGGGGGAGGCCGCCGCAACGGCGGGAGATGGAGAGGCCGCCGCGCGCGCCTCCGGCGGCGCGGCCGCCTGAGCGGTCAGAGAGGCCTCAGGCCTCCTGCTTCTTCTCCTCCGCGAGGGCCTTCTTCAGCTCGCGGGCGGTCTGCTTGTCGGCCTCCTTGAGAGCCTTCTTCTCGGCCTTGGCGAGCTGGCGCTCGACCTCGTCGACCCAGATCTCCTCGAAGACGGCGATGATGCCCGAGGTGCCCGGCGGGACGACCTCGTCCACGTCCTTGGCGATGCCCTTCTCGTCGTGATGCTTGACGAGCTTGCCGATGAGGCCGCCGACCACGCCGCCGACCACCATGGCGCCCAGCAGCGGCGGCGCGAACAGGCCGAGCACCAGGCCGCCGGCGACGCCGATGGTCGCGCCCTTGAAGACGTCGTGGTCGCCGGACTCCTTGACGTGCAGCGTGCCGTCGTCGTCGCGGCCCACAAGCACCATGCCGTCGATGAAGACGATGCCCTGGCGCTGGGCCTTCTTGAGCGCGTCGAAGTCGGCCTTCGCGGCGTCCGGGTCCGTGTAGCCGGCGATGTAGAGGTCGAGCGGTACGTCGTTCATGGGGTCCCCTCCTCTGCGCGCGTGCCGCAGGGCACGCGTCGCTGCTGTGGTGTTCCAACTGGTGATGCCCACGGTGGTGGGAGGCGGAACCCGGGGAGCGAGCGTCGGCCGGAAGAGGCGCCCTTCCCTAGTCGATCAGGGAGATGGCCTCCACGGGACACTCGTCGGCGGCGTCCTCGCAGCAGCCTGCCTCAGCGCACCTGTCCGGCCCGACGACGTGCGAGATGCCGTCGTCTCCGACCTCGAACACTCCCGGGCAGGTCTCCTCGCACCTTCCGCAGCCGATGCACAGGTCTTCGTCGACGACAGGTCTCATGGGCGCCTCGCGTGGTCGTTATCAGGACTACCGGTGGGTGTTCCCGCGTCAGGGCTCGCCGATTCCCTTGCCGGGCAGCACCACCGTCGCCGTCTCAGGCGTACTCGCCGGCCGCCTCCCTCCCGAGAGTCTCAGACCTGACCCAGACGGCTCTCAGCAGATTCCCAGATTCGAGCGGTACAACCGTGGATGGCCAGGCCCCGAGGACGTCGGCCTCAGCTCGATCCGTGAGCTCCGTCCGGTCCGACGGGAGCAGGCATGAAAGGCAGCGGAGAATGAAGAAGTTCGTCAGCACCATGGTCGCCGGCTTCGTCGGGGCGGCCCTTCTGCTGGGCGTCGCCTACGCGACCGGCGTGGTCGGCGGTTCGACGACCACGCAGACCGTCGTCAAGGGCGAGCCAGCCTCGTTCAAGACGAGCGGCCTGACTCCCCAGCAGGTCTACGAGCAGAACGTCGGCAGCGTCGTCGAGATCGTGTCGACGTTCCCGGGCACCACCGACATGTGGGGCCAGTCCAGCGGTGAGCAGCAGGGCATCGGCACCGGCTTCGTCGTCTCCAAGGACGGCGAGATCATGACCAACGCCCACGTGGTGAGCGAGAGCGGCGTGACCGCGACCACGGTCACGGTCGTCTTCAAGGGCAGCGGGTCGAACGGCACGCAGATCCCGGCCACCATCGTCGGGTCTGACGAGTCCACCGACGTCGCCCTCATCAAGATCGACCCCAGCCAGGCCCCGACCGAGCTCGTCCCGGTCAAGCTGGGCGACTCGTCCAAGGTCGCCGTCGGCGAAGAGGTCGTCGCCATCGGCAACCCGCTCGGCCTCGACTTCTCGCTCTCGTCCGGCGTCGTCTCCGCCACGAACCGCGAGCTGCAGTCGCCGAACGGCGCCACCATCACCGGCGGCATCCAGACCGACGCCGCGATCAACCCCGGCAACTCCGGCGGCCCGCTGTTCAACGCCGACGGCGAAGTGATCGGCATCAACGAGCAGATCGACTCGCAGTCCGGCGGCAACGAGGGCATCGGCTTCGCCGTCCCGATCAACACCGCCGTCAGCGTGATGCAGCAGATGCAGGACGGCTCGTTCGCGCCGCAGACGCAGGACCAGACCCAGAGCCAGGACAACTCGGGAGGCTACGCCTACCCGCAGGACCAGTCCGGCGGCTACTGGCCGTACTGAGCAGACTGACAGCGTGAAGCACCGAGGGCCGGGGCGGCATCGCCGCCCCGGCCCTCGCCGGTTCACGTCGCGCGCCCCGGTGGCTCAGCGCTGGTCGGCCACCGGCCACGCCCGAAGCCGTCGCCGAGCCGTGCCGTTGTTGCCGAGCTGGTAGGCGGCGACGGCCTCTACCTTCACGTCGAACGGCTCGAACGGCTCGGCCTCGATGGCTTCCAGATCGCCGCGCCGCCCCAGCCCGACCGAGAGGTGGGCCTCGTAGCTCGAACAGCAGTGGTCGGGGACGAAGTGCGCGACGTAGCCGATCGTCGTCGCGTTGATCGCCGGGTTCCTCCGGGTCCGTCACGAAGGCCGCGCCCGTTCCGTCGGGTGACGCGAAGGGCGCGACTGCGGCGATCAGCCTGCCCTGCAGTTCGAGCAGTCGAGGGTCGCGCCCGAGCAGCAGGCTCGCCATGCCGGTTCCCGGCGTGTCCCATTCGGCGTGGGAGATGCGCGGCGGCGCGGAGGGTCAGCGCTTCGAGGTCGGCGCCGGCGACGATCTCGCCCACGGCGCCCAGGACCTGTTCGAGCTCCGGCGTGCGCACGTAGCGCTGCAGCACGGTGATGTGCGGGGCGTGGGTGCCGTCGAGCGCGAAGCCCTCAGGCATCGTGCGCCGCAGCCGCGCGTTGAGGTCGCGGGCGCGGGCACGCGTCGCCTCGTCCGGTTCGATCAGGATGTCGATGGCGGTCACGGGACTCAAGAATGGTCCTCCCATGACCTCCAGATACCCGTCCTCTGGGGAAAGCAGAAGTCATGAAGGGGGCCGGGGCGGCATCGCCGCCCCGGCCCTCTTCACGTGCTCGCGCGCCTCAGGCGCTCACTCGCGCGCCAGCATCGCCTGCGCCTGGCGCTCCAGGTCGAGGTAGGGCTCGCCGCTCACGTCCACGGCGACGCGCTTGATCGTGCCGCCGGTGAAGCTGTGCGGCGACGTGCCCGGGTAGTCGTCGGTGACGGCCTCGCCGCTGTCGCGGCCGACGCACAGCCCCTCGCCGGCGAGCGAGAAGTAGCCCGGCTGGGTCTTGATGCGGCCCTCGCCGACCTTCTTGTCGCCGTAGTAGAGCGACAGCATGCCGGTGGCGACGCCGGGCGGGTCCTCGCCGTCCTTGTCGAACGACGCCGAGAGGATCAGGTCCTCGCCCGTCGGGAGGTCCTCGGTCGCGTCGACCTTCTGCTCGACGATGCCGACGAAGCTGTTGACGTAGTGCAGCCGGTTCTCCTTGATGTACAGGGCGTGCCCGCCGAAGCGCGCTCCGTGGGCGAACAGCACGCCCTCCGCGCCGGGAGCCGGGATGTCGACCAGAGCGCCGATGGCGAAGGAGCGGTTGCGGATGTTGACCGCCTGCTGCTCCGGCACGTCGGCCGTGTCGGGGAAGTACGTGTACCGGTCGCGCGGCGGCGCGAGCAGGGGCCGCGGCGTCAGGATGATCTCCAGCGGCGAGCGGTCGTCGAGCGGGAACGCGCCGTTCCTGCCGGCCTCGGCGAACCACAGGTTCTGGAGCTCCCGGAGCTTGTCCGGATCCTCCTTCGACAGGTCGTGCAGCTCGGAGCGGTCGACGTCGGTGTGGTACAGCTCCCAGGTGTCGTCGTTGAAGTTGCTCCACCCGGCGATGGTGGGATGCGTCGTCACTGCCTTCCAGCCCTCGTGCCAGATGCCCCGCGAGCCGAGCATCGAGTAGAACTGGGTCTTGCGCGCACCGTCGGCCTTCGCGTCGTCGAAGCCGTAGCGCATGCTCACGCCGTCGAAGGCGCTCTGCACGTGTCCCTTGATGGTCTGCGGGGCTTCGACGCCGAGGCAGTCGAGGACCGTCGGGACGAGGTCGATCGCGTGGTGGTACTGCTCCCTGATCTCGCCCTTCGCCTTCATGCCGGCCGGCCACGAGACGATGCACGGGTCCGCGGTGCCGCCGTTGAACTCGTAGCGCTTCCACATCTTGAACGGCGTGTTGAAGGCCATCGCCCAGCCGTTCGCGTAGTGGTTGTAGGTCTTGGGACCGCCGAGCTCGTCGAGCATGGCGAGGGCCGATTCGAGGTCGTCGGGCATGCCGTTGAAGAGCCGGTTCTCGTTGACCGACCCGTTGGGGCCGCCCTCGCCGCTGGCGCCGTTGTCGGACACGAGCATGACCAGCGTGTTCTCGCGCTGGCCGGTGAACTCGAGGTAGTCGAGCAGGCGGCCGATGTGGTGGTCGGCGTGGGCGAGGAAGCCCGGCGTAGACCTCGGCCATGCGAGAGAAGAGCTCCTTCTCGCCGTCGGAGAGCGTGTCCCACGGCTTGGTCACGTCCATGAGCGGGAACGGCTTGCCGTCGGGCCCGGTCCGCGTCTCGGGCGTGCCGATCGGGTTGACCGGCGGCAGCTCGGTGTCGGCCGGGACGAGGCCCATCTTCTTCTGGCGGGCCAGCGTCTGCTCGCGCATCGCCTCGTAGCCCATGTCGAACTGGCCCTTGAACTTGTCGATCCACTCCTTGGGCGCGTGGTGCGGCGCGTGGCAGGCGCCGGGCGCGTAGTAGAGGAAGAACGGCTTGTCCGGCGCGATCGCCTTGGCGTCCTTGATGAACTCGAGCGCCTTGTCGGTGATGTCGTCGGTGAGGTGGTAGCCCTCTTCCGGCGTCTTCGGCGGGTCCACCGGGTGGTTGTCGTAGACCAGGTCGGGATACCACTGGTTGGTCTCGGCGCCGAGGAAGCCGTACCAGCGCTCGAAGCCGCGGCCGGACGGCCAGTTGCGGCGCGGCGCCGCCAGGTTCATCTCGTCGGTGGGGCAGAGGTGCCACTTGCCGACCATGTAGGTGTTCCAGCCCAGCTCGCCGAGGATCTCGGGCAGCATGCCGTTCTCCGGCGGGATGGTGCCGCTCGCGTTGGGGAAGCCGATGGCGGCCTCGGTGATGCAGGCCATCGAGTTGCGCGTGTGGTTGCGGCCGGTGAGCAGGCACGAGCGCGTCGGCGAGCAGAGCGCCGTGGTGTGCCACTGCGTGTAGCGCACGCCGTCGGCCGCGATCTTGTCGATGTTGGGCGTCGGGATCGGGCCGCCGTAGCAGCGACATCGCCGAGAAGCCGACGTCGTCGAGCACGATGTAGACGACGTTGGGCGCCCCGTCCGGAGCCTTCGGCGGCTCGAAGGGCGCCCAGTCCGGCTTCGAGTCGCGGATGTCGACGTTGATGAGTCCCTTGAATGGTTCCGTCATATCCCCTCACTCCTTGT
>CAVUGS010000013.1:0-195742 GCA_963741075.1 uncultured Thermoleophilia bacterium | reverse complement strand
TTCGCCGAGGTGTTCAAGTGACGAGTTTCTGAAGCCCGTGGGCGGCGGCGTCCGATCGGCGTCGGCCTCGTCGTCCTCGGCTGGGCGGTCGGTCTTCCTCCTTTCCCGACCGTTCGGGAAGCTGAGACCAGCGGTTGTGTCGGCCGCCCTCAGCAAAGGCGGCCCCGGGGGGACCACCCCCGGGGCCGCTGCACAAATGAATCCTCGACTCTTCGTCGTGGGGAAAGACAGTCTGCATTTCGCGCACCCTCAGGCTCGTGATAGCGTCATATACAGAAAGGGAGGTCTGCGTCGATGACAAACGCAGACTGTCTAATTGTAGTTAGGCAGGCATGGGGGAGGCATGACCGTCGCGACCAGAAAGCGGCACCGATTCCGCCGCTTCGTCTTGACCGGCTTGGTCGGTTTCATAGCTGTGCTAGGCGGCGGTCTTCTCGCGTCATTCCTTGGCGGTCTTGCGCATGCTCAACTCGGCTCCTCGGTCGCCTTTACCAACACCGCCGCGGGGATCGCGGTGTGGATGATCGCTTCGGCATCCATCGCCTGCTTGATGGTCGGCGGACTCGTGATGCTGTCCAAGTTGGCTATGCGTCACGTGAGCAAGTCCGAAGGGTCTTCTGACGATGCTGCTAACAAGCGCGTCAACCTGACTCGTCGCAGCGCCGATGGTGTCACCAGAAATCGGCGCACTCGCAGGTTACGCGCGGTGCGTTGGACCGACGAGGCTGGAGTCTTGCTTCACTCGAGATGAGCATCCCTAGACCCACTCTGCCTTCCCTTGACCTCGCTACTGATTGGCCGTCTCCCGCCCGCCCTGCGCCACTGGGGCTCGCTTGGGTACTGCCGGTCTTTGCCGCTCTACAGGTCTTCTGGCACGTCTCCCTGCTCTACGGTCTGCTCCTCGGCTCAACCGCCGCCGTCTATGCCGCCTTCGTGCGGTACCAAGAGCATCGCTCAGTGTTCGAGCTTTCCGGGAGGTGGGCCGGATTCAGTGAGGCAGCTCTCGGCATCGCACTTGGACTGGCAGTCGCCGTCGTCGGGGTGTCAGCGCCTCTCCTGAGTGGCTATGCCGCCCTGATCGCCGTGACAGATCTGCAGGCCTACTCCATCTCGCTGGGTGCAACGGTGTTCACTATCGGGGCCGTCATCTACGAGGAAGTGCTCTATCGCGGCATCATCCTGAGGTACGTCGAGCTCTGGCTCGGCAGCTGGGTAGCCCTCGCCATTTCGTCTCTGCTTTTCGCCGCGGCGCACTATCTGGGCGCCCCGCAGACGCCGACGACGCTCATGGGGCATGCAGCCGCTGGCCTTCTGTTTGGCGCGGGCTACCTGCTGACCCGCCGCCTGTGGTTGCCGATCGGCCTGCACCTCGGAGTCAACGTCGGGGCGACCATCTTCTACGGATGGGTTGACACGACTCCGGTCTTTCGGCTCTACGAGCATGTCGCCGTAGGCGACCTGTCTTGGGCCTTGGCCAAGCTCATCGCTGCGGCGATCTTGCTCATGGCTGCTGCTAGAAGAGGGCGGCTAGTGCGTGCGGCGAATGCGTGGCCAGAGCAGTGTGGCAGCGAATCCCCTGTTCCACCCATGGGCCACACAGCGGCAGAAAGAGTCTGAAGCCATGCTCAGTGGGCAGCAGCCCAACAAGCGCATCAACCTGACGCGACCAACGGGTTCCGTAGTAATGTCCGACCGTAGCCCGCGCAGGTTATGCGCGGTGCGTTAGACGCATCGACCGGAGGCCGGAGATGCCTCCGCTCTTCCCATGGATCTGGAGGCCTCTGGTCTAGCCTAGCAGGCCGTCGAGAGCCTTCACCGCTGCCTCCTGGGAGCCAGGGAGAAGGTGCGCGTATCGGTCGAGAGTCATGGCCGCCGAGGCATGGCCCACCCTCGCACTCACGTCCTTCACGTTGACCCCGGCATGGAGCAGGTGCGTGATGTGGGTGTGGCGCAGGTCATGGAAACGGAGACCCTCGTAGCCCAGAGCTCTCATCTCACGACGAAAGACGTGCTGCAGGGCCTTCGGTGAGCGCGGGCGGCCGGCCGGGAAGTCCTTGGGCTCGGCAACGACGTAGTTCGACGTCGGCGTCGTGTCGGGAAACACGAGGTCCTGGTCTTCCCATCTCCAGCCAAGGCGCAACCGCAACGCATTCTGCCGCCGCCGGTGCTCCTTCAGAATCTGCACCGTGTCGGGATGGAGAGGCACCGTGCGCCGGCTACCCTTGGTCTTGGGTGCCTTCAGTCTGAGCGTCGTGCCGACCTCCTCGAGCGTATGACGCACGATCAGCGTGCCCTTCTTCAGGTCGACATCTGACCACTTCAGCGCGAGAATCTCGCCCAGGCGCAGGCCGGTGCTGACAGCGACAGCGACGGGCGCCCACAGTGCACGACGCGCCTTCTGCTTCTTCGGGTCCGCGTCATGGAGCGCCTGAACAAGCTTCTTCGTCTCCACCGGGGTGAGCACGCGGAACTCCCGGGCCTCATGGCGCGGCAGCTTGAGCCGCGCAGCGGGGTTGCGCGGCATGTAGCCCCAGTCGACGGCCTGGTTGAGCGCCACCCGGAGGGTACGGTGGATGTGGTGGACCATGCTCACGGAGACCTGTTTGCCGAGGAGGCTCCCGTAGTACCCCTGCACGTCCTGCGGACGGATCCGCTCCACCTTCAGCGCCGATAGGGGCGACTGCTTCAGGTAGTTCTTGCAGATCATCTCGTATAGCTCGTGGGTGCGCGCGGAGCGGTTCGGCTTGATGACGCCGGCGAGCCAGTCGTCCAGAAACTCCGACAGGCTCCCGGGCCGCTCGATTGTGAGCTCGCCGCTGCGCTTCTCCTGGTTGAGCGTGAGGAGCTTGTCGTGCGCCTCGTCCTCGGTCGCACAGGTGAAACTCTGACGATGGTACCGGCCATCCTTGCCGCGGCCGGTGGAGATCGTCACCTGCCAGGTCTCGCCCCTCTGGCGAACACTTCCCTGTAGTCGTCTCGGCACATCTCCCCCCGTCTGAGGCTATCTTTGCGCGAAATCTTGCGCCACGCTGTCGCGACAGTCAACGAGGAGTCCAAGGAAAGTGCCATTTTGCAGGAGAATTATGGTCGGGACGGCGAGATTTGAACTCGCGACCCCCTGCTCCCAAAGCAGGTGCGCTACCAGGCTGCGCCACGTCCCGGACGCGGCGCCAGTATACCCCATGGGCGCGGCGGCTCGCCTCGCCTGGCGGCGCTACTCCTCCAGGTACGGAAGCGTGAGCGTCTGGCCCGGCTGCAGCTCGGAGGTCTGGAGGTCGTTGACTTCGCGGATGGCGTACACGGCGGCGCGCGGGTCGGTGCCGCCGCCGTACCGCTGGCCGGCGATGGTCCAGAGGTCGTCGCCGGCCTGCACCGTGTAAGGCGTGCCCGTGTAGATGCTGCCGTCGTCGCCTGCGTGGGCGACGCGCACGCCCGCCCACACGGCTACGAAGATCAACAGCAGGAAGACGGCGAACCGGATCAGGCCGGCCAGACGACGTCCCGCGGCGCCGGCGCCGGCCGAGGGATCTCGAAGCGGGCGGCGCGGAGTTGCGCGCCGGCGCGTGCGCAAGGGCTCGCGCCTGGGCACGCTCGGTCACCGGGACACCTCCCGAAGGTGACGGGGCACGACGCCGCTGAGCTCGCTGCCGCAGGCGGGACAGCTGACCGTGACGGCGCCGCTCCACAGGTCGGCGGCGAGGACGCGCACGGAGTGGCCTCCGCACCACAGACAGGGCTCGTCGCGGCCCGCGAGCGCGGCGGCGAGTGACTCGTCGACGGCGTCGGCGAGGCTGGACTGGGCGACTGTGGCGAGAGGCATGGTACTCATAGCTGGCGAAGGACCCCCACGACTCGGCCGACGAGTTCCACCTGGTCGGCATGGACGATGATCGGCTCGTAGTTGTCGTTCTCGGCGACCAGGCGCACGTTCGCCCCGTCGCGGTAGAAGCGCTTGGCGGTCGCCTCGTCGTCGCCCACACCCTCGACCCGCGCGACGACGATCTCCCCGTCGCGGGCCTCGGCCACAGGGTGGACGACGATGAGGTCGGCGTCGAAGATGCCGGCGCCGATCATGGAGTCGCCGCGGACGCGGAGCACGAAGTCGCCGTCGTCGCGACGGAGGAAGCCGGGAACGTCGACGAGCTCCTCGACGTTGTCCTCCGCGAGGATCGGCGCGCCGGCGGCGACACGGCCGACCAGAGGCAGCGGCCGCTGCGGCCGCAGGTCCTGGACCACGTCGAGCGCACGCGGCTTGGTGGGATCGCGCCGGACGAGCCCCAGGCGCTCCAGGTTGGCCAGGTGCGCGTGCACGGTGGACGGCGAGGACAGGGCAAGGCCCGCGCAGATCTCGCGCACCGTGGGCGGATACCCGTTGACGCGGACGCTCTCGCGGATGAACTCCAGTACCTGTTCCTGTCGCGGCGTGAGACCTTCCACCGTTCCTCCTCCTGTGGCGAACATGTGTTCGCTTGGAGCCTAGAGCGAACCCGTGTTCGTGTCAAGGAGCATGATAGGGAGGCCCTCGGACGGAAGAACCGCACGCCCCGGCAGCGGACCGCTTCGAGCGGCTCCCGCGGGCCGCCGGCACGGGGGCCCGGCCGGGCGCGGAATGCGCGAGGGGCGCCGCCACCCGCGGGTGGCGGCGCCCCTCGCCGCGATCCTTGAAGCCGCCAGACGGCGGCTGAGTCTCTGTTACTTGGTGTAGGGGCCGATCGGCAGCATGACCTTGCCGTAGAGCTCGTTCCACACCTGGGCGATCGAGCCGTACACAGCGCTCAGGCCCACGACGATGCCCTCGTAGCCGGCGATCTTGGTGATGGTGGCGTTGCCGGTCCAGTCGCCGACGGCGAGCAGGACGAAGAGGATGGTCAGCGTGAAGAACACGACCTGCAGCGAGCGGTTGATGCGCAGGGTGCCGATGAACATCAGTCCTGTGAACACGCCCCAGGCCATGAGGTACCAGCCCATGCCCACGTCGTCGGGACCGTCGATGCCCATCCACTTGGGGAAGACGATGAGGCCGACCAGCGTCAGCCAGAAGAGGCCGTAGGAGAGGAACGCGGTCATGCCGAACGTGCTGTTCTTCTTCCACTCCATGATGCCGGCGATGACCTGGGCGATGCCGCCGTAGAAGATGCCCATGGCGAGGATCATGGTGTTCATCTCGTAGAACCCGGCGTTGTGGATGTTCAGCAGGACGGTCGTCATGCCGAACGCCATGAGGCCGAGGGGGCCGGGGTTGGCCGTCACGTCGCGCAGCGTGGCCGTGATGGTGCCACGCTCACCCATCGGGCCCGTTGAGCTGGCGAACGGCGTTCTGGGTTCGTCACTCATCTATCGATGCCTCCACTCTCGGTAGGTCGTCAGAGATAGCTGAGTCCGCTCGCGTCGCCCCCGGCTCGATGCCATTCGACGCGGCAAACCCGCGGAGTTCTATCACGAAGGGGCCGCAAAACAAAGTGCGAATGGCCACGAGCAGCCCTCGCGAAAGCGAGGGACGCGCGCCTCCCGGCTTCGCGGCCGCCCGCGATTCACTATACTGTCCGCCGAGCCGACGAGGACCCTGATGAAGAGCACCCGCACATGCTGACCGCGCCGCGACCTATCCGGGACCCGGCGCGCCGCGACGGCTTCGCCCTGGCGGTGGCGCTGATCCTCCTCGTCTCCACCGCCCTCAGGCTCTGGCAGCTGAGCACGCCCGCGGAGAAGTTGGTCGACGAGATCTACTACGCCAAGGACGCCAAGGCGATCGTCGACAACCGTGTCGGCACCCACGGCCAGTACCGCTGGGCGGCGGGCGACGAAGTCTCCTGGCCGCACCCGGAGATGGGCAAGATGGCGATCGCCGCCGGCATCCTGCTGTTCGGCGACCGGGCCTTCGGCTGGCGCATCCCCGCGGTAGTCGCCGGCGTCGCCCTCCTCGCCTGCGTGTATCCGCTCGCCCGGCGGCTCGGCCTCTCTCCCCCGTGGGCCCTGCTCGCGCTGCTCTTCGCCGCCGCCGACCCGTTAGGCATCGCCATGTCGCGCATCGCGACGCTGGACATCTTCATCGCCGTCTGGACGGTCGTGTGCATCCTCTTCGCGCTCCGTTACGTGCAGGACGGTTGGCGCCTGCGCTGGCTGTTCGTCAGCGGGCTCGCCGGTGGCATGGCCGTAGGCACCAAGTGGTCCGGCGGCCTGGCCATCCTCGCGGCGCTGCTCATCATCGCCGTCGCGTGGCCACTGCAGCGCCGTGCCGCGCGCAAGGCGGCAGAGGAGGCAGACGCTGCCGCCGGGAAGGCGCGTCTGGAAGGCGCGCTCAAGCCGCCGGCCACGTTCCCGCTCGCCGAGCCCGAGCCGGCGCAGCCGCCCCGGGGCTCGGTGGCGGCGCGCATCGGCCTCGTCGTCGTGGGCCTCGTCGCGATCCCCTTCGGCGATCTACATGCTGAGCTACACGCAGTACTTCATCGACGGGCACACGCTGGCCGACTTCCGCGAGCTGTCACCGCCAGATGTGGATCTTCAATCTCAACCTCCACGCCAAGCACCAGCTACTCGTCGCCGGCGTACACCTGGATCCTTGACTACCGTCCTTGTGTGGAACTACTTCGAGGGCAAGATGACGTACCACGGCATCCTCGCCATCGGGAACCCGTTCCTCTGGTGGCTGGCGACGCTCTCCCTGGTCGCGACCGTCGTCCTGGCGATCCTGAAACGCTCCTACGCGCTGCTGCCGGCCGCGGCAGTCGTGGCCGTCCTCTACCTGCCGTGGTTCGCCACGTCGAGGACCTCGTTCCTCTACTACATGACCCCGGTCGCGCCGGTGCTGGCCGTCCTGGTCGCCGGCGCGCTCTGCCTGTTCGCCGGCGGCGTGGTGCCGCGCCGCGGCTGGATCGCCGCCGCAGGCGCCGCGCTCGCCACCGCCGTCCTGTGGGACTACGTTGGACGTGCCGCGACGTGGATCTTCTGGACGCTGCCCGGGCGCGCCGGCGACACCCTGGGCTGGGTCGGTGTGGCCGTCGGCGTGCTCCTGGCGCGCGGCCGTGGTCGTCTACGTGCTCTCGCCGCGCATGAAGCAGTACCGGCCGTGGACGGCGATGGTCGTGGCGGGGATGGTGATCGGCATCGTCGTGGCGTTCGTCCCCGTCCTGCTCGCTGCTCGGCATCTCGCCTGGCCACTTCGACCACATCATGTGGTTCCCGACCTGGATCTGATCGCATGACGAAGGGGCGGAGCGGCGGCCGTGATGGCCTCCGCCCCGCCCCCTTCGTCCGTACGGGATTCTGCGACGCGCCTCAGCCGGAGTCGGCCGTGAGGCGACGCGGCCGCCGTCAGGCGATGACCGCCGCCATGATGGCCTTCTGCGCGTGCAGCCGGTTCTCCGCCTGGTCGAAGACCACGGAGTTGGGCGAGTACAGCACCTCTTCGGTGATCTCCTCACCCCAGTGCGCCGGCAGGCAGTGCATGACCTTGACCTGCGGTCCGGCCACCTTGAGCAGGTCCATGTTGACCTGGTAGTCGCGGAGCGCGGCGAGGCGCACGTCGTGCTCCGCCTCCTGGCCCATGCTCGTGAAGGTGTCGGTGTAGATGACGTCGGCGCCGCGCACGGCCGCCTCGACGTCGTCGGTGAGCTCGATGGTCGCTCCGGTCTGCTCGGCGTCCTTCTGCGCCCGCGCGATGATCTCCGCGTCGGGGCGGTAGCCCTGCGGCGTGCAGGCGACGACGTGCATGCCGGTCTTGGCGCCGACCTCGGCGAGCGAGTGCGTGACGTTGTTGCCGTCGCCGATGTAGACCAGCTTGACGCCCTGCGAGGCGGCCGCAGTGCTCGCGGACCGTGAGCGCGTCCGCCATGCCCTGGCAGGGGTGGTGGTCGTCGGTGAGGCCGTTGATCACCGGGATCTGGCCGTACGTGGCGAGGTCCTCCACGTCCTTCTGGGCGAAGGTGCGGATCATGATGCAGTCGACGTACCGGCTCATCACGTTGGCGGTGTCCTTGATGGTCTCGCCGACGCGCAGCTGGATGTCGCCTGGCGTTGAGGAACATCGGCTGGGCGCCGAGCTGCTCGATGCCGACCTCGAAGCTCATGCGCGTGCGCGTCGAGGTCTTCATGAAGATCATCGCCACGGCGCGGCCGGCGAGGACCGCATGCGGCTCGCGGCGTCTTCTGCGCGGCCTTGAGCTCGGCGGCGAGATCGAGCAGCGCGGTGACCTCGGCCGGCGTGAAGTCATGGATGGTGAGGAAGCTGCGGCCGGTGAGGTCGAGCTCGGAGACACGGTTCTTGACGGCCTCGGTCATGGGACCCCCTCGTGGAGACTGTTGACTGCTGCAGTGTACGCCGCGCCAGCGGCGAAGACGGCGAAGCGACGGCGGGGACCGGACGCATGGCGCTCGGTCCCCGCCGGATTCACTTCTCGATGCCTCGAGAGGCTATCAGATGAAGCCGCGCTCGCTGAGCACGTCTGCGAGCGTGGGGCTGCCGATCTCCTGCAGGTCGTAGCCGACCTGCACGGCCGGCAGCTTGATGTCGATGATGCGGCGCAGGTCCATCGGCGTGCCGATGACGACCACGTCGGCGCCGGAGGTGTTGATGGTCGTCTCCAGGTCCTTGAGCTGCTGGTCCGAGTAGCCCATGGCCGGCAGCAGCACGCCGACGTTCGGGTACTTCTCGAACGTCGCCTTGATCTCGCCGACGGCGAAGGGACGCGGGTCGATGAACTCGGCCGCGCCGAACTGCCTGGCGGCCACGGTGCCGGCGCCGTACTTCATCTCGCCGTGCGTGAGCGTCGGGCCGTCCTCGACCACGAGCACGCGCTTGCCCTTGATCATCTCGGGCTTGTCGACCGTGACCGGGCGCGGCGCCCATGATGATCTGCGCCGTCGGGTTGACCGAGCGGACCGCCTCGAGCTCGGCCTCGATGCCGGCGCGGTCGGCGGTGTCGATCTTGTTCAGCACGACGGCGTCGGCGAGCCGCAGGTTGACCTCGCCGGGGTAGTACACGAGGCCGTCGCCGGGACGGTGCGGGTCGGCGACGGTGATGTACAGGTCGGCGGCGTAGAAGCTGAAGTCGTTGTTGCCGCCGTCCCAGAGGATGACGTCGGCTTCCTTCTCGGCCTCGCGCACGATGGCCTCGTAGTCGACGCCGGCGTAGATCACGTTGCCGGCCATGACGTGCGGCTCGTACTCCTCCATCTCCTCGATGGTGCACTCGTACTTCTTGAGGTCGTCGAGGGTCGCGTACCGCTGCACGCGCTGGGCGACGAGGTCGCCGTAGGGCATGGGGTGACGGATGGACTGACGACCTTCTTGCCGGCCTCGCGCAGCATGGTCTGGATCTTGCGCGTGGTCTGGCTCTTGCCGGCGCCGGTGCGCACGGCGCAGACGGCGATCACCGGCTTGGTGCTCTTGACCATCACCTTGTCCGGGCCCATGAGCATGAAGTCGGCGCCGAGGGAGTTGACCAGGGCCGAGCGGTGCATGACGTACTCGTAGGGGACGTCCGAGTAGGCGAAGACGACCACTTCGACGCCGTGCTTCTTGACCAGCTCGGGCATCTCGGACTCGTCGTGGATCGGGATGCCGTCGGGGTAGTACGGGCCGGCGAGCTCGGCCGGGTACTTGCGGTCGTTGATGTACGGGATCTGCGTGGCCGTGAAGGCGACGATCTCGTACTCCTGCCTGTCGCGGAAGTAGGTGTTGAAGTTGTGGAAGTCGCGGCCCGCGGCCCCCATGATCAGGACTTTCGTTCTGTCTGCCATGCTCACTCCTGTGGTTGCAGGTCCCTCCGCGCCACGATCCTTGTGTCAGGCCGGCGGAGTGAACACTTTGTGGACGTAGGGTGACGTGAACAGCTGCAGCGTCGCAGCGTAGGTCGGTACGAACGAGATGGACTCGCCCAGCGCCGGCGCCCGGTCGAGCGCGTCGACGTCGAGGATGAGGTGGTCGCTGGAGGCGCCGAGCACCTCGACGCGCGGGTCGAGCGGCGTGAGGCCCTCGGGCGGCGCGTCCTGGCGCCCCAGGGCGCAGATGGCGCGCCGCCGCTCCCCCCGGTCGGTGAACGTCGGGAAGTTGCCGAACGCGTCCTGGGCGCTGGTGCCCTGCGGCAGCGACGGCTTGACGAGACACTCGATGACCGGCGCCGAGACGGTGACGGCGTCCAGGTGCAGGCCGAGGGTGGGCTCGCGCGTCAGGGTGTCGACGCCGAGCAGGATGGTCTCGCCGATGCGCAGCGTGTCGACGGACCCGGGCATGCGGCCGGAGGTGACCATGCCGATCGAGCCCGAGTTGCCGCCCGAGACGAGCAACGGGCGGCCGAGCTGCTTGACGCTCTGCGCGGCCAGCTCGGCCAGCCGGCCGAGGTTGTCCTCGTCGGGGACGATGGCGCCGTAGCAGGTCAGGTTGACGCCGATGCCGGCGATGTCGATGTGGTCCATCGCGTTGACGCGCTCGAGGAACGCCGGCAGGTCGGCCGGCAGCATGCCCTCGCGCAGGTCGCCGAGGTCGACCATGGCGACGATCGCGTGACGCCGCCCCGCCGCGGCGGCGGCGTTGTCCAGCGCGACCACCGTCTCGAGCTCGCTCTGAAGCGAGACGTCGGTGAGCTGGACGGTCTCGCCGGCCAGCTCCGGCGGCGGCGCGCGCAGCAGCCAGATGGGCGCCGTGAGGCCGGCCTCGCGGAGGCGCTGGGCGTTCTCCAGGCGTGAGTCGCCCAGCGCCCTGGCCCCGCCGGCCAGCATCGCCCGGCCCACCTGCGGCGACCCGCACGTGACCTTGGTGACGGCGACCACGGAGATGCCGGCAAGGCGATCCACGACGGTGCGCGCGTTCTCGCGCACCTTGCCCAGATCGACGGTGACTGTTGGCCTCGCCGGCATCTTCCTCCAGTGCATAAGACGTATGCACGAGAGTATCGGCTGGGGGCCTCCCCGCGCAAGTGGCACACTGTTCGCGGGTCGTGGCGCCGCGGGGATCCTCTGGAACGCCGCGGTCAGCCCTGGCAGCCCGCGCACCAGAACGTCGTGCGATTGTCGTCGCCCTGCCCCCGGGCCCGGATGAGCGCGGGAGCCCCGCAGCGCGGACACGGCAGGCCGGCCTTGTCGTAGATGGCGCGATACCGGCTTTGGATCCCGTGATCGGCGGACTGCTGCATCAACGGGCGGAGTGCGTGGATCACGGCGAGCGCCTCGTCGTCGGTGACCTCCCCGATCCTCCGCCACGGGTCGATCCGCGCCAGCCAGCAGCCTTCCGACTTCCAGAAGTTGCCGATGCCGGCGACGACGTGCTGGTCCAGCAGGGCGTCGCCGAGCGTGCGCGTGGGGTCGTCCTCGCGCAGGCGCCGCAGGAACCGGGCCTCGTCGAACGGTCGCTGCGCGCACGATGTCCGGCCCCAGGCCGGCGATGCGGGGGTCGGTGCGGACGCGCGTCGCCGTCATCAGCTCCAGCACCGGACCGTTGAACTGCACGACCTCGTCCTCCCCGTGCCGCAGGACGAGCCAGGCCGAGCGCGGCGAGCGCGGCCAGCGCTCACCGCGCCTGAGCACCCGCCAGGCGCCGGTCATGCGCAGGTGCGAGTGGATGACGAGTCCGCCGTCGAAGCGCAGGAGGAGGTGCTTGCCGACCGCGTCGACCGCCTCCACGCGACGGCCGGCCAGGCGCTCGGGCCAGCGGTCGCGGCCGAAGCGCGGATGTGGCGTCGCGATCTCGTCGGGGACGTGACCCTCGAGCACGGCCCGGACGCGCCGCGCGGCGTGGTGGATGGTGTCGCCCTCAGGCATCGCCCGGAGCCAGCGCGAAGTCGTGCAGGCCGCGGCGGAACCCCAGGGCCACGAGGCGTTCGGCGAGCGGACTGGCGACGGCCGGCTCGCCGTCGATGGTGTCGACCACCAGCCGGCGCACGCGGCCCGCCCGGACGGCGGCCGCCAGCGCGTCCAGGGCCGGCTCGACGTCCTCCGGTCGCCCGAGCACGCGCAGCGAGCGGCCGCCGGCGTGCACGCTGAGCACCGGACGGCCGGCGACGGTGACCAGATGGGCGCCGGCGCGGCGCGCCGGCGGGCGGACGCCGGCGTCCGGCCAGCGGAGCCCGGCCCCGTAGAGCTGGGCCGGGTCCGCGGCGGCGATCACCAGCGCCGTCTCCGGCGCCTCCTCCTGGGCGCGCAGCCGCTCCACGGCCCCCGGCAGGGCGAACTGCGCACCGCCCAGCCCCTCGACGAAGTAGCCGCGGCGGGCCGCGCCGAGCGTCTCGAGCGTGGTCAGCGCCGGGTACAGCGCCGAGAACCCGCCGGGGAAGGCCTCCGCGCGCACGAGCTCCCGCGTGAGCACGCCGTGGCGCTCGAGGAGGAGCTCGGCCCAGGCGCGACGGCGCGCCTCCGGGTCATCGGGCAGGGCGCGGAACACCGCCTCGGCCAGCGACCAGCGCCCCTGCAGCGGCGGGGCGCCGCGCGTACGGCGGCGGAAGCGCCCGGCGGACGGCCGGCTCCGGGCCGCCGGCGGACGCGTCCTCGCGCCGCGCGCGCGCAGCGGCGCGAAGGCGTCGTTGGTGACCTCGCCGGCCCAGGCGAGGTCCCACAGCGCCTCGCGCAGCTCGTCCGCGCCCGTGTCGGCGAAGTCGATCAGCAGGTCGGAGAAGAAGCAGGCGCCGCGCGCCAGACGTTCGCGCAGCTGCTCGTGGAGCTCCCCGCCCGGGCGTTCGTGCGGGCCGGGCGGCGGGCCGAGCGCGGGCGCGTCCTCACGGAAGTACAGGGCGACGCGCCCGGACCGTCCGCCCAGCGGGCCGCCCCCGACCCACACGACCTCGCCGCTGGCGCAGAGCTCGTCCAGCCAGTACGGCGAGTAGGTGCCGAGCCGGCGGGGCAGCACGTCCTTCTCCCACACCTCCGGCGCGAGCGGCAGCCCCTGGAGCGGCGCCAGGACGTCACGCAGCCGGTCGACGCCCGCGCCGGAGGCCGCGAAGCGGTCGACGCCCTGCCACGCCGGGGCGAAGCGCGCCAGCGTCTCCTGGGCGACCGGCTCGATCTCCTTGCGCAGGACGGCCAGCGACGCGCGCCGCAGACGGCGCAGGACGTCGGGGTCGCACCACTCGCGCCGCGTGCCGCAGCGGGCGCAGCTCGCCCTGGACCAGCGCGCCGGCCCGCTCGAGCTCGGCGAGCGCCGGGCCGGCGTCGACGCCGTACCGCGCGCGCACCTCGCCGGTCTCGAAGGGGCCGTGCGTGCGCGCGAAGCGCTGCACCAGCCGCAGCAGCGCGTCCGGCACGTCGGCCAGGAACGCGTCGGGCAGCCCGCCGGGCGGCACGACGCCGAGGGCGTCGCGGTACAGCCCGGCGTCCTCGGCGGCGAACCAGCGCTCCTCGCCGCCGACGCGGGCGCGCACGGCGCGGCGCTCGTCCTCGAGCCGCGCCAGCCACGCGCCCGCCTCGGCGGGCCGCTCCGCGCGCTCGGCGGCCTCCGCCGGCGTCAGGTCGCCGACCCGGCGCAGCACCTCGTGCAGCGCGTCGGCGTCCCGCGCGCGCGAGGTGCTCCGAGCGGTGCTGCAGGTCGTCCTCCACCTGCTCCAGCGCGCCGGGGTCGATGAGGTCGCGGAGCTCCTCCTGCCCCAGGAGCTCGCGCAGCAGCTCGCGGTCCAGGGAGAGGGCGACCGCGCGGCGCTCCGCCGCGGGCGTGTCGCCCTCGTACATGTAGGTCGCCACGTAGTCGAAGAGCAGCGACGAGGCGAACGGCGACGCCGTCTGCGTCTCGACCTCCACCAGCGAGAGCTCGCGCGTGTGCAGGCCGCGCAGCAGCTCCACGAGCCCGGGCACGTCCAGCACGTCGCGCAGACACTCGCGATACGTCTCGAGGATCACCGGGAACTGCGGGTACCGGCGCGCCACCTCGAGCAGCGACTGCGCCTTGAGGCGCTGCTGCCAGAGCGGCGTCCGCCGTCCCGGGTAGGCGCGCGGGATGAGCAGCGACCGCGCCGCGTTCTCGCGGAAGCGCGCGCCGAACAGGGCGCTGGCGCCGAGTTCGGCGCACCACGAGGTCCTCGACCTCGTCGGGCTCCACCAGCACGAGCTCCGCTCCCGGCGGCTCGTCCGCGTCGGGCAGGTGCACGATGATGCCGTCGTCGGACCAGATGGCGTCGGCCTCCAGGCCGAACCGGTCGCGGATGCGCGCCGAGAGCGCCAGCGCCCACGCCGCGTGCACCCGGCCGCCGTAGGGCGAGAGGACGCACAGCCGCCAGTCGCCGATCTCGTCGCGGAACCGCTCGGCGACCAGCGTCCGGTCGGACGGCACGACGCCGGTGGCCGCCTCCTGCTCGCGCAGGAACGCGAGCAGGTTGGAGGCGGCGCGCTCGTCGAGGTCGTAGTCGCGCCGCAGGTCCTCCTCGTCCAGACGGACCGCCTCCCGCGCGAACGCGCCGATGGCCCGCCCGAGCTCGCGCGGGACGCCCGACGCCCTCGCCGTGCCAGAAGGGCACGGCGCCGGGCGCGCCGGGCGCCGGCGTCACGACCACGCGGTCGCGCGTGATCTGCTCGATGCGCCAGGTGGTCGCCCCCAGCAGGAACGTCTGCCCGGCGCGAGCCTCGTACACCATCTCCTCGTCCAGCTCGCCCACGCGACGGCCGTCGGGCAGGTTGACGCTGAACAGGCCGCGGTCGGGGATGGTGCCGGCGTTGGCCACCGCGAGTGAGCGCGCGCCGGCGCGCGGCCTGATGGTGCCGGCGAGCCGGTCCCAGACGATGCGCGGCCGCAGCTCGCCGAACTCCTGCGACGGGTAGCGGCCGTCCAGCATGTCGAGCACGTTCTCGAGCTGGCGCCGCTCCAGGTCGGCGTAGGTCCACGTGCGCCGGACCAGGGCGTGGAGCTCGTCGACCGCCACGCCCTCCTCCCCGGCGCTCGCCGCGATGGCGACCACCTGCTGCGCCAGCACGTCGAGCGGGTTGCGCGGCACGACCGTGCTCTCGATGAGTCCCTCGCGCATGCGCCGCGCCACGACGGCGCACTCCAGCAGGTCCGCGCGGAACTTGGGGAAGATGCGTCCGCGCGAGACCTCCCCCACGCCGTGGCCGGCGCGGCCGATGCGCTGCAGGCCTCTGGTCACCGACTTGGGCGACTCCACCTGCACGACGAGGTCCACCGCGCCCATGTCGATGCCCAGCTCGAGCGAGGAGGTCGCGACCAGGCAGGGCAGCGCGCCCGACTTGAGCAGGTCCTCGATGACCACGCGCTCCTCGCGCGCCAGCGACCCGTGGTGGGCGCGCGCGATCTCGCGCGGCTCTTCCCCGCGCGCCTCCGCCTCCTGCGCTGCCAGGTCGTTCAGGCGCAGCGCGATGCGCTCGGCGGCGCGCCGGTTGTTCACGAACACGAGAGTGGAGCGGTGCTCCCGGACCAGGCGCAGCAGCTCCGGGTAGATGGCCGGCCAGATGCTGCGCCGGGTGGCCTCCCCACCGGGGACGGGAGCCAGGTCTATCGGGACGTCCGGCTCGACCATGGACTCGACCGGGACGTGGATGCGCAGGTCGAGCGGCTTGCGCACGCCGGCGTCGACGATGGTGCACTCCCGCGCCGGCCCCACCAGGAACCGGGCCACCTCGTCCAGCGGCCGCTGCGTGGCCGAGAGGCCGATGCGCTGCACGTCCCGCCCCGCCTGCCCGGCCAGCCGCTCGAGCGTCACCGCGAGGTGCGCCCCGCGCTTGGTCTGCGCCACCGCGTGGATCTCGTCGACGATGACCCACTGCGTACCGGTGAACAGCTCGCGCGCCTGCGAGGTGAGCATGAGGTAGAGCGACTCGGGCGTGGTGATGAGGATGTCCGGCGGCGTGCGCAGCATCGCCGCCCGTTCCCGCTGGGGCGTGTCGCCGGTGCGCACCCCCACGCGCACGTCGGCGCCGATGCCGCGCAGCGGGGCCCTCAGGTTGCGCTCCACGTCGTAGCTCAGGGCCTTGAGCGGCGACACGTACACGAGCCGGAGGGTCCGCTCGCGCGGGTCCGCCGGCGGCGGCTCGGCGACGAAGCGGTCGAGCGCCCACAGGAAGGCGGCGAGGGTCTTGCCCGAGCCTGTGGGCGCCGAGACCAGCGCGTGGGCGCCGGCCGAGATGGCCGGCCAGGCCTGGACCTGCGCCGGCGTGGGCTCCGCGAAGGCGCGCGCGAACCACTCACGGACCTGCGGCGTGAAGGGTTCGAGAGCCGGATGTACGGGTGGCGTCGTCATGTGCACTGTGGATGCCCGCGCGCCGGGCAAGCATCACACGGCGCCCAGACGGATGACGCCTCCACGCAGCGCGGCCGGCAAACGCTCGTCAGGACCGGCGCCCGGCGAGAGGATGAGAGGGCACCGTCACGTCCTCGGAGGGAGGAGCCATGGCAGGCAGCGTCTACAAGGTCATCGAGATCATCGGCACCAGCGACACGTCGTGGGAGGAGGCCGCCAGGACCGCGGTCGAGGAGGCGGCAGGCCACCTGGAGGACCTGCGGGTCGCGGAGATCGTGAAGCTGGACATGCACATCGTCGACAACAAGGTCGCCGCCTACCGCGCCAGGGTGAGCGTCTCGTTCAAGTACCACAAGGACGCCTGAGCAGAAGGGCGGGCGCGCCTGCGGTGCGCCCGCCTCACCTGACGACCAGCACCCGCTCGCAGGTCGCGGTCTCCCAGCGATTGCCGGCCGGGTCGCTCGTGTGCCGCAGATCTTCACAGTGTACGCGCCGGCGGGCCAGCGGCAGGTGACGCGCGTCCGGTACCGGAACTCCGGGTCCCACCAGATGGTGTCGGCCGTGAGCCGGCTCCCGAGACGCTTGACCAGGACGAGCTTGCCTGTGTCGGCCGAGCGGATCTGGAGCCGGGTGCCGCGCACCCACTGCGCCAGGTCCTGGACGCGGAACTGGATGGTCGCGCGCGAGCCCTTGCGCGCCGGCCGTTCCGGGCCCCACGCCTGCGTGGAGGGGCCCTGCGTGTCGATGCGCACGTCGCGCACGCGGTAGGGGCTGACGTTGCCGGCCGCGTCCACGGCGCGGAAGCGGATGAAGTGATGCCCGTCGTTGCTGTGGTCGGCCGGCGCGTCGACGAAGACGCTCGCGCCCTCCGTCCAGGTGAGGCCGTCGTCCCGGCTGGTCTCGATCCGCGCCACGCCGGACCCCCCGACGCCGTCGTCCGCCCGGACCTCGGCGGTCAGCGGCTGGTTGCGCCACTCCGGCCGGTAGCCCTTGATGCGGACCTCGGGCGGCACCACGTCGGTGCCCGCGGGGACGATCTCGTACGAGAACCGGTAGTGCTGTGGGGCGCCGCCCCACCAGTCCATGTAGGACACGACGAGGTAGTAGGCGCCGTCACGCGGAGCCACGCAGCTCAGCGACGCCTGCTCGCTCGGGAACCAGACGCCGACGAAGATGCCGCTCCGCAGCGGCGCGGCGACCAGTTCCACGGCGATCATCCCGGCAGCCGGGCCGTCGGCGGCCAGGCGGATGGACTCGCCCTTGCCGAGCCGCAGCCGGTACAGGTCCGTGCGTCGCGGCGGACGTCCAGGCCGCCCTGTGACCGGCGACGGCGGCAGAGGGACGCCCGGAGGCACGCCCGTCGGCGGCGCGGCGGGTGGTGTCGACGAGGACGCTGAGCTGCTGGGTCGCCTCGACGTTGCCGGCACGGTCGGTCGAGCGGTACTCGAGCACGCGGGTGCGCCTGGTGTCGTCCGGCGCCGGGACGACGGCGCTCGTGCCCGTCGTGCCACGCCCCCCGTCCAGGCGCCACTCGCGTCGTCGCCACGCCGGAGCCGCCGGGGCCGTCCGTGGCGAACAGCGTCACCGGGACGGGGATGTCGTTGACGGCGTCGCCGCCGCCGAGCGCCGTGGTGACCGGCGGCTGGGCGTCGCCCCCGCCGCCGCCGGACGCCCCGAGCGCCGCGGCCACGTCGAGGGTGCCCGCGGTCAGAAGCTTCGAGGCGAAGTGGTCGTCGGTGCGCACGGAGTCGAGGATCCTCTCTACGCGCTGCTTCGCCGTCTCTCCCGGGTAGCGGGCGGCGCACAGCGCGACCGCGCCGGTGACGAACGGCGCCGCCATGGACGTGCCCGACCAGCTCTCGTAGCGGCCGTCGGGCAGGGCGCTCAGGATGTCCTCACCGGGCGCCGCGAGGTCCACGGACACGCGGCCCCAGTTGGAGAAGTACGCCAGGCGGCCGTCGGAGGCCGTCGCCGCGACCGACAGCATCGTCGGGGAGTCGAGGCTGGACGGGTAGTGCGGGTGCTTGTCGTTGTCCTCGGCGTCGTTGCCCGCGGACGCGACGAACACGATGCCGGCGTCCCCCGCCCTGTTGATGGCGTTGCGCAGGAAGAGGCTGCTCGCCCCGCCGCCCCAGGAGGCGTTGATGGCGACGACGTTGACGCCGTGGTCGAGCTTCTCGCGCACGGCGTAGTCGATGCACTCGATGGCGTCGGCGTCGGTGCCGCCGCCGTCGTAGTTGATGAACTTGAGCGCCATGATCTTCGTGCGCCAACCGAGACCGGCGACCCCGAGGGCGTTGTCGCCGACCGCGGCGGCGATGCCCGACGTGTGCGTGCCGTGACCGTAGTCGTCCATGGGCACCGAGTCGTCGTAGGCCGCGTCGATGCCGTACACGTCGTCCACGTAGCCGTTGCCGTCGTCGTCGACGCCGTTGCCGGGCACTTCCCCGGGGTTGTGCCACATGTTGGCGGCCAGGTCGGGGTGCAGGACGTCGACGCCGGTGTCGACGCTCGCGATGACGACGTCGCCGGAGCCCGTGGTGGACTGCCAGGCGTCGCCGGCGCGCACGTCCTCGAGGCCCCACTGGAGGGCGAGCCCGGGGTCGTCCGGCGGCAACGCATCGACGTAGCGCAGGTAGTTGGGGCTGACGCCGGAGACCGCGGGGTCGGCCGTGAAGCGCGCCGCGAGCTGGCTGGTGGTCTGCGTGGACGAGCTCACGAGGACGAGCGTGCGGCCGGGGGCGGCGGCGCTCGCCGGCAGCCGCCGCGAGATCACGCTGCCGGCGCCGCGAGCGGCGGTCCGCATCTGGGCGCCGGAGACGCCGGCGCGAAACTCGACGAGCAGCTGGCCGGGGACGAAGGCGCGGCTGGTGGACGGCGTGGCCCCGGCCGGCGGAGCGAAGCTCCCGGCGCCGGGCACGAACCGCGGCTGCCAGATGCGGGCCCTGGCGGCCGCGGCGCCCGAAAACGCGGCGAGCAGGCAGACGGCCGCGAGGGACAGGACGATGATGACTCGGATGGTGCGCACGGTTCCTCCCAGCTTGCCCCGGCGCCGACGGCGCCGCCGGGGAGTCTACCAGTTCGGCCCCGGTGTGGCGCGACACGGTTTGGGCGGCTCAGCGAAGAGGCCGGGGAGCGCTACTGCCGGTTCACAGGTAGCCGCCCTCGGCCTCGGGCATCGCCTTGTACTCGGGCGGGCCCGTCACGATGCCCTGGATCAGCAGCGCCAGCTCCCGCAGGCGCAGTGCGCGCGGGCCGTCGCCCGAGACGTCGTCCTAGTTGACCCTGACGGTCGCGATGGCGCGCCGCGCCTGAAGGTTGTCGGCGTTGTCCTCGCAGGTGATGTAGTACTTGAACGTGCCTCTCGCCCGCGGCCGCCACCTGATCGAGTACCAGGTGTCGATCCGACTTCGACCGTCACACGCCCGAGGCTCTTGCTCCAGACGGTCCGGCCACTGCGGTTCTTGACCTTCACCTTCACGTTCCAGACGTGGCTGCTGTACGTGTCCCGGAACAGGTAGCGCAGGCTGACGTACCTTCCCTTTCGGACGCTGGCGTTGCGACCGTAACCGACAGGACCGCCGGTGTCCATCGTGATGACGAACGTCTCGTCGTCGCCCTCGTTGCCGGCGACGTCCCGCGCGTGGTAGGTGATGATGTGGATCCCGTTCGGGACGGCCGGGATCGGCAAGGCGACGCTCGCGTCGGGCTCCTCGTGATAGGCGCCGTCGTAGGTGTAGTGGATGGCGGCGGCGCCCGACCCCCCGGGCTCGTCCGTCGCCGTGAGGGTCACGACGACGTCGTTGTTGTAGTACCAGTCGTCGCGAGCGCCGGCGATGTCGACCGTTGGAGGAGTCGTGTCCCCGCCACCGCCGCTTGTATCGATCTTGACTTGGCAGGCGTGGTACGTCTCCACGTTCCCGGCCTTGTCGACGGAGCGGTACTTGATGGTCCAGGTGTGGACGGTATCCGGCTCGGCCGGCAACGTGACGGACGTGCCCTGCTTCCATGGCAGTTCATCCAGCTGGTACTCCGTGTAGTCGACCCCGCTGCCCCCGGGTTGTCGGTCGCCGTGAACGTGACCGTGACCGGCGTCGAATGCCAGGCGTCGTCCTATCCGGAGGCCGCGGTGTGCGGCGCCGTCGTGTCCGTGGTGCCGCCGCTGCCGGAGCCGAAGCGCGCCGACATGGTCGTGCCGCTGTCGCCGATCTGGTCGACCACCACGCTCGAGGTGGCGCCGGAGTAGGTATGGGCGTTCGGCGCCGTCGAGTCGTTGAAGGTGCGGTTGGCGTAGGTGCCCGGATAGGGGTCGTCGGCGCTGGCCACGTTGGGCCAGCCGTAGATGTCCAGGTAGTCCAGGGATTGCGCGCCGGCGGCCTCCTCGAGGTCGACGAGCTTGTGCGACTCCGTGTCGTTCTGATAGCCGTCCCGGTACTGATTGCGGGTCTCGTCGACGTGCCAGATGAGCAGGCCGGCGCCGGGCAACGCGGCGTCCGTGCCGGTCTTCTGCCGGTTCTCGACCAGGAAGTACTCGCTGCCGCTGGCGCCGCCGTTGGGGTACAGCTTGAAGGCCGCCGCCCGAGAGGCGGCGACGTCGCCGAGCGTGCGCGTCGCAGGGTCGCCGATGATCGTCTGCGGCTGCAGCCAGCCGAGCTGCGCCGCGCTCCAGGCGTCGAAGCGGGCCGGCGATCCGCCGAGGCCGCCGGGGCCGTTCCAGCTGCCGCCGGCCATCAGGCTCCACTCGCCGATGCCGGCGCTGCTGTAGTCGCGGTCGTAGAGATCCGGCAGGCCCAGCACGTGCCCCATCTCGTGCGCGTACACGCCGGTCGTCATGTCGCCGGGACTGACCCAGTACTCCGGCTCCGTCGAGTACATGGAGACGGCGACACCGTCGACGTATACCGGGTTGCTCGTGCCCCAAGAGTGCGACCAGATGTCGCCTGGAACTGCCGGTGAACTCCGCTCCGCGACCCGCGTGGATGACGAAGAGGTTGTCCACCTCGCCGTCGCGGTCGTTGTCGTAGCGGCTGAAGTCCACGTACGGGTCGGCCAGCGCGACGGCCTCCTCGACCATCTTCTGGCAGTTGTTCGGGTACGAGCCGGTACCGTTCTCTCCGCCCGACACGTAGTACGCGAGCGAGTGCGGCAGGCGTAGCCAGCCGGAACCGATACTCGACGGCGGATGCTCCGTGGTCAGCGTGAGCAGGCCCGATACCGTGGGCGATCCGTAGGACACTTCACGGTAGTAGCCGCGCAGGCTCGAGGGGCCGAAGACGTCGCCGAACAGCAGGCTGTCGAAGCTGGACGCCGGGACGGCGTGCGTCTTGTCGGAGAAGTCGACGATCAGCGCGATGGACCGGAGCGTGCCGGTGGTCGCGACCACCCGGACGGACGGCGCCAGGTCCGGCGCCCCCGGAAGCGCAGCCGCCGGCTTGCCTCGCGGGGCGTCGATGCCTTTGGCGCGCGCGTTCCGTTCGAACGCGGCGATGCGCGCCGCCAGGCCCTTGTCGTGCCGCGCGCGGCGCAGCAGGTCGGGGCTCGCCGGCACTCCCAGAGCGGCTTGTGCCCATGCGAGGAGCAACAAGATGACGAGACCTCCCAGGAGCGCCCCACGGCCTCGTGACCAGACGGTGTTCGAGCGCGCGCGCATGACTCCCCCTCTCCCCGACGGCCCTGCTGACAGGATACTCCGTCATCGGCGAAAGGGTCCGTAGAGACGAGGGTGATGCCGCGAACGCGCGTCGCCGAGTCAGACAGCGCCGAAGCCGCAGGCTCAGACGCCGGCGCTGGCGCGCATGAGCGCGGTGACGGCCTCGGGCGCGAAGTGCCGCAGCAGCGCGCCGCAGCAGGCGAAGACGTAGTCGCGGTCGAGGGCGACGCGCGCGTCCGGCGGCGGCAGCAGGCGCTCCCCGCCGCCGCTCTTCGCGCGCGTGTCCGCGAGCACGGCCTCGCCGCCGGGCAGGCGCGTGAGCGCGCCGCCGGTGCCGATGACGAGCCGGCAGGCGGTGAGGTCGCGCCCGCGCGCGACGGTCTGCCGGCCGGTCGGCGTGTAGAGGTGCGCCAGCTGGCCGGCGTGCCGCTGCACGCCGGTGACGGCGGCGAAGTGCGTGAGCGTCAGCGCCGCCGCGATCTCCTCCGGCGTCGTCGGCAGCGGCGGCGGCAGGTGCACCGGTCGCTCCTGCTCCGCCAGCATCTCCACCACGTGCCTCGCGCTCACGTAGGTGCCCAGGTCGCCCTCCACGGTGCGCTTGCTGTGCGGCTGCGGCTCGATCATGAGCGCCGCGATCTCGGGGCTGCCGTCGGTGACGGAGTGCACGTCGGTGGTGGCGCCGCCGACGTCGACGACGACGAGGTCGCCCACGTCCTCGGCGAGCCGCTCGGCGGCGATGAGCACCGCCCCGGGCGTCGGCAGGATGCTTGCCGTTCACGACCTCGCCGATGCGCTCCATGCCCGGCGCGTGCGTGATGTGCTCCTCGAACGCGTCGTGGATGACGTGCGCGGGCCGGCACGATGTCGAGCTCGTCGACGGCCGGATAGACGTTGTTGGTGAGCTTGACCCGGAAGCCGGCCCGCTCCAGCAGCTCCTGCGCGTCGCCGCAGACGACGCGAGTTGCCGGCGTACACGACGATCGGCCGCGCCTCGAGCTGCGCGAGCTGCTCGGCGTTGAAGAGCACGGTGTCGCAGTCGCCGCCCTCCACGCCGCCGGCGAGCAGGATGAGGTTGGGGCGCACGGCGTCGATCTCGCGCAGGTCGTGCGTCGCGCAGCCGGCCGGCGGTCTGGTACTTGACCACGCGCGCCGGCCCCCAGCGCCGCCTCGCGCGCGGCCATCGCCGTCATCCGCTGCGTGAGGCCGTGGACGGTCATGCGCAGGCCGCCGGCCGCCGAGCTGGTCGCCAGCGTGAGCTCGGGCAGGACCGAGCACCCGACGGCCGCCTCCAGCTGCGCCCGGGCGGCGTTCACGCCGATGGTGACGTCGCCGTCGGCGACCGACGTGGCGGCGACGCCCTGCCCGACCAGGCAGGGCGTCGTCTCCGGGTAGTCGCGACAGCCCGGCGAACGCCGAGACGACCGTCGTGGTCGAGCCGATCTCGGCGACGAGCGCGTCGACGGGCGAGCCGCTCCACGTCACATCCCGCGCTCGCGCATCGCCGTGACCACGAACGACGCGACGCCGATGCCCTTGGTGCCGCGCCCGAAGCCGGCGTCCATGCCCCAGCTGCGGGCGAGCTCGTCGGTGACCTGCGTGCCGCCGGTGATGAGCAGCAGCTTGTCGCGCACGCCCTTCTCCACGGCCAGGTCGGCGAGCTTCTCCATGTTGTTCCGGTGCATGTCGCCGTGCGTGATGATCGTGCTAGATGAGGACGACCTGCGCGGCGTGCTCGATGGCCGCGTCCAGCACCTTCTCGACCGGCACCGAGGTGCCCAGGTACTCGCACGAGAAGCCCCACTTCTCGAGGCCGCCGTGCTTGATGTCGATGATCTCGCGCATGCCGACGGAGTGCTCGTCCTCGCCGACGGTGGCGGCGACGCACTTGAGGCCCTTCTCGGTGACGAACGCCTTGATCTCCTCGTCCTTCATGACGACGGGCTCCGGCGGGATCACCAGACGGGCCGGGTCGACGACGACGTCCAGCCGGCCCTTCAGCTCGATCAGCGTGCCCTCGGCCGGATGCATGACCTGCTTGTTGATGACCTCGCAGCTCCTGCAGGTTCATGGCCTTGCCGAACTCGAGCGCCGCGAACTCCGCGACGCGCGGCGCCGCCGGCAGGAACATGCGTCACCACGACCCAGCCGTCGGCGGCCCACTCGACCTCGGGCTTGATGAGGCCCTTCTCGCGCAGCTCGGCGGTCTGCGCGAGCCGCACGTTGACGTTGTCCTCGGGGTCGAGCTCGTCGATGAACGGCACCTTGTCGGCGTCGCACAGCGTGCAGCCGCCGATGAGGTCGCAGGGCTTGGCGGCCTCGCCCGCGGCCGGGCCGCCCTCCGCGTCGTACCCCTCCGGCAGGTGGTTCTCGCCGAAGTGGTGGCAGACGGGCGCGAGGTAGTCGGCGGCGCGAGGCACGATCGTGCCCGCCGCCACGCCGCCGTCGCTCTTGCGCGCGATGCCGTCGTCGTGGGTCTCGGGGTAGATGCCCGAGTCGACGAAGTACGCCTCCTCGACGGCGGCGAAGTAGCCGCCGTCCTCGAGCATCGCCTCGAGGAAGAGCACCGCGCGCTCCTTGATCTCGCGCACCTTCGGCCTTGCAGCTCGGGCGCCTCGCGGTCGAGCTTGACCATCTCGCGCAGGCCGTCCATGCCGACGAGGCTCTGCTTGGCCGTGTTCACGGCGGCGATGTTGTTGTAGTGCCACGGCACGTTGCGGCCCTCGTCGGGCGTGATCGTGCTCTGGATGTCGGCGCTGGTGAGCCGGCGTGATCATGAGGTTCATGACGTGGCTCACGGTGGCGTCGCGACCGTCGGCCTCCATGTAGCGCGTGTTCTGCTGGGCGCGCATCTTGTAGTCGCCGAAGAAGTCGCGCAGCGCGACCGCGTACGGCAGGTCCATGCGCATGCACGGGCGCGGGCGCGGCGTCCGGCGGCACGGTGCGACAGGCAGATGTCCTCCTTGGGCATCCCGACCGCGACCGAGTACGCGCAGTTGATGGCGTGCTGCACGAGCAGCTCGGGCATCACGTTCCACGCCTCGACGGCGGTGGCGTTGGCGTTGTGCGCGCCGTCGATCTGCGCCATGCGCACGCTGGCCATGACGTGCTTGGCCACCGCCGCGTCGACGAAGCTGCGGTACATGTTGATGTTGCGGTAGAGGACGTTGTACTGCGGGTCCTGGTGGGCGCCGTTGACGCCCTCCTCGGCGAACATGACGGCCATCTCGGGGCCGGCCACGCCGCTGACGTAGCTGTGGAAGTTGATCGGCCGGCCCACCTCGTCCTCGATGAGGTCGAGGGCCTTGCGCGTGGCGCGCACCTGCTTGCGCGTGACGGCGATGCCGCCGACGCCCTCGGGCGTGCCCTCGAGCAGGCCGTCCATGTGGCTCTGCCCGGCGGTGCGGATGACCATCATGTGGTCGGCGCCGTGCCAGGCCGCCATGCGCATGCGGCGGATGTCGTCCTCGAAGCGGCCGGAGGCGATCTCGGTGGTGACCACGCAGTCGGGCTGCGGGTCGATGTCGCCGAAGTAGTGGGCCGCCGGCAGCGGGATGCTGTTCGTCGAGCCCCTTCGACGTCTCCTTGTAGACGAACTTGTGCAGCTGCTGGTCGGGCACCTGCTCGCGCCAGTGCCAGCCCTTGCGCCGCGGGCGGTAGTGCTCGAGGTCCTCGAGGAGGGCCTCGACGTCGAGCTTCTCGTTGGGGTCGAGCGGCGCGGCAGGCGTCGTCGGCTCATCGCGCCCCTCCCCACTTCTGCTCGACCACGTCCCAGCCCTCGCCGGCGGCCAGCCTGCGCGCGGCCTCAGGCGTGGCGCAGTCCCACGTGGTCGCGCAGTGCAGCACCACGTGCCCGGCGCCGTGCCCCAGCAGGCCGCGCTTCTCGCACTCGCCGACCACGGCCATGCAGGTCGGCGAGTCGACGCCCATGCGCATCAGCACCGAGCGCTCGATGCTCGGCGAGGTGTGCGTGCGGGCGAGCTCGACCATCGGGTCGACGACCTCGCTGCGCGAGCTCCCAGAAGCGCGCCTCGAGCTGCTCGTCGCGTGAGCTCCGCGAGGTGCCCGCGGACCTTGAGGTACGTGTCCTCGCGGGCCATCTCAGGCCTCCGCGAGCTCGGCCAGGGTCGCCTGCACCGTGTCCGGGTCGGACTTGGTGTCGGCGGCCAGGAACTCGATGTCGTCGGACGTCGGCACGTAGCCCTCGGGCGCGTTCTTGAGCGCGTTGCGGATGTAGCTCTTGCGCATGCGCGCCACGTCGAAGTCCTTGGCGCGGATCTGCTCGAGGTCGCTCGGGGATGACGATGACCTTGCCGGGGACGTTGTCCTTGGGGTCGCCCGCGCGCACCTCGACGCCCATCTCGCTTGGCGAAGTTGAGCTGCGCCCAGTGGTGCTTGCCGGCGCCCGTGTACTCGGTCTCCTGCACGACGACGGTGGCGTCGCGCGGCAGGTCGCGGGCGAGGCTCACGGCCGCGGTCATGGCGGTGTTGCCCGCCGGGCCGCGCTCCAGGCCCTCGAGCTTGGCCATGGCCTCGGTGATGTAGAACACCTCGCCCTGCGTGACGGTGAGGTAGCGGTCGATGTAGCGCAGCGGGCGGGCGGCGTTGCGCGGCACGTCGGCGCGGTCCGGCCAGGTGGCGAACGGCACGCCGAAGCCGGTGTGGCCGGTGGTGAAGCTCTTGCGGTTGAAGTCGTCGTCGCTGGCCATGTGCAGGCCGCTGAGGTCGACGCGAGGCGCTGACGATCTGCGTGTCGGTCGCGCCCGGCGCGCTCGCAGGCCGCGGGCCGTGCCGGTGGTGTTGCCGCCGCCGGCGTGGGTGACCACGACGTGCGTCGGGTAGCGCGCCGGTGAGCGTCTCGCATCTCGCGGGCGATCTCGAGGCCCAGGGTCTCGATGCCGCTCACGCCGAAGCTGCTGTAGAGCGACGCGGCGAAGTAGCCGGTCTCGTCGAGCAGTTCGACCATGTGGAAGAACAGCTCCGGGCCGACGGTCAGCTGCACGACCTCGGCGCCGTAGCGCCTCGCAGATGCGGCGCCTTCTCGACGATCTCCGGCTGGCCGACGTGGCGGCTGTCGAACGTCTCCTGGACGATGATGCACTTGAGGCCGTTGCGCGCCGCCTGGCTGGCGACGGCGGCGCCGTAGTTGCCCGACGTCGCGGCGATGACGCCCTCGTAGCCCTTCTCCTTGGCCACGTGGATGCTGACGCTGGCGCGGCGGTCCTTGAACGCGCCGGCCAGGTTGGCGGCCTCGTCCTTGACGAAGATGCGCGCGCCCTTGCCGGGCTCGCTCACGCTGCGCACGAGGTCGGTGAGGTTGCGCAGCTCGAGCAGCGGCGTGCTGCCCACGCCGGCCGCGCGTCTGGATGCGCGACGATGTCGTCGAGGCTGTAGCCGTGCGGCGGCCATCATGCGCTCGTAGTCGAAGGCGATGGGGCTCAGCTCGAACTCGCTGTAGTCCATGCCCAGCGCCTTGCGCATGATCTCGCCGCGGCGCGCCATGATGGCGTCGAACTTGGTGGCCATCAGCGCTCACCGCCTTCGGACGCGCGGTAGGCCGCGAGCCGGGCGCGCAGGTCGCGGCCCACGTGCGTCAGCTCCGGGATCGGGTTGCCGTAGGTGATGAAGTAGCCGGGGTTCACGGCCGAGAGCGCGCCCGTGACCGTGCGGCCGGTCATCGTCTCGACGGTGAGCTCCTCGCCCATGGCGGCTTCGCCCAGGGCGAACCCCTTGACCCACATCATCAGCGGCTTCTCCGCCGTCTCCGGCGGCAGGTTCTTGCTGCGGTCGGCCGGGTCGAGCAGCTTGCACTCGACCTCGACCCAGTCGCCCTCGCGGGCGCGGATCTCGTCCGTCATGCGAGTCACTCCCCTCAGACCGTCGGCGTCCAGAAGCGCGGCAGCGGCATGTCGACCACGGTGAGCATGCCGGGCTTCGCGTCCTTCATGAGCGGGATGTAGTTGCCGGTGCTGGCGTAGGTGCCCTTGCCGCCCGGGATCTCGGGGGAGTTGACCATGTTCACGTTGGGGTCGCCGACGATCTTGATGTAGTCGCCGGTGCCCTGGTCCGCCATCTCGGGATGGATCTGCTGCGGGTGGATGAGGTGGATCTTGAGCTCGCCGTTGCTGTAGCCCTTGCCGACCTGCTTGCAGCCCGCGACCCAGCCGGCCGGGACGTGCACGTGCGGCGTGGAGCGCTCGACCTCGGTGACGATCGGCTCGCGGGTCTCGACGATCTCGTCGATCTTCCAGTCCAGCGCCTTGGCGATGAGCTCGATGGACTCGGGGAAGCCGATGTGGCCGACGATGCTGCCGTCGGCGACGCCCTTCTCGAACTGCTCGACGGTGGTGCCGACGCCCTGGCCGACCATGACGGTCGGGCCGAACGGCGAGAGGTCGTTGACGCGCGAGGCCTCGATGGAGTCGACGCGCAGGCAGATGGAGCTCCACATGACGATGAGCGCGTCGAGGACGAAGCCGGGGTTGATGCCGGTGCCGAGGATGCTGACGCCGTTCTCCTTGGCGACGCGTGTCGAACAGCTCGGCGCGCTCCGGGTCGCTGGCCCACGGGTACGCAGATCTTCTCGGCGATGCAGATGACGTTGCAGCCGGCCTTGAGCGCCGGGAGGATCTGGCGGCTCGACCTCGTCGAGGTTGGACTGCGTGTTGATGCAGACCACGTCCGGCTTCTTGGCCAGGACGGCCTCGAAGTCGGTGGTCATCTTGACGTCGCACGGGCGGTCGAGCAGCTCGCCGACGGTCTTCCCCTCCTTGGCGGGGTTGGTGACGATGACGCCGACGAGGTCGATGTCCTTCGGGCGGTCGAGGATGAACCCCAGGAGGCCCTGGCCCATCATGCCGGTGCCCCACTCAGCGACCTTGATCATGTCTCGCTCCTGTCCACGTGATCGCGCCTCGATTGCGGCGCCTGTTTTCAGTGATGCATACGGAATATGCAGCGGTGAGCGAGACTCTACCATGCGGCTGACGCGAGGACGACGGGCGCTCGGGCGGACAGTCGGACTGCCGCTGCGCGGCACGCGTGACGCGCGCCCGTGCATGGAGTGGTCCGCCCAGAGACTGCGGGCGGGGATGCGCCGGAGCCGCGTCCCGGAGGGACGCTCAGCCGGCGCTCAGATGCCGGTGGCTGGAGGAGGCTGGTCGACCGTGTCGTGCGCGAGGATGGAAAGCTCTTTGCCCATCACGCCCCCTCTCGGTCGACTCTTGCCGGCCGGCGCCGGCGACTGCCCCACAGGGTATGCGGGGCGGCCGAGGGGCGTCAACCGTCGCCGAACAGCCGCTCGTTGGCGTCGCCGACGGCCAGCGTCCGGTCCCGCTCTCCGACGGGTCGCCGGCGGGCGCCCACGACGGCGCCCTCGAGGAACAGCGCGTGGACGGCCACGGCCAGCGTGGCGACGCGGATCGGCTGCAGCCGCGCGGCGTCGCTCGCCAGGCTCTCGGGGTGCTCGCGGATGAAGCTCGCCGCCGCGAGCACCGCCGCCTGCCGCGCGCGATCCTCCGGCGTCGGGTAGCCGAACTTCCAGCGCCGTACCTGCGCCGCGATGTCGGCCCTGTCCGGTGCGACGCCGGTCGCCGCGTACACCCGGCAGTCGTAGGTACGGCAGGCGAGCGGCCGGTCCTCGTACACGGTGCAGCGGCCCTCGGCGAGCAGCGGGCAGCAGCCGGCGTCATCCGGTCCGATGACCAGGTAGCCCGGCGGCAGTCCGGGCGCCGGGTGCAGCGACTCGCGAGGCAGCCGGGCGCGGGCCCGCTTCTCCTCGGGACGCACGTGGATGTAGTGGTGCGTGCGGCAGCAGGCGTTGCACTCCCCACAGGGGACCTCGGACGGCTCGTCGTCCTCGAGGGCGGCGACGGCGGAGCTGAGCCAGACCGCGAACGGCAGCTCGGCCTTCACGTCAGGCCGCGCCGGGGCTCGCCGCTGGCGCGCACGATCGCGGCGGCCACGGCGGCGGGGCCGGACGCCTGCTCCGCCGGGCCGCCGGGCAGGAAGATGTCCGCCACCCTGACGGCGAGCACGGCGAGCTGCGCCGGGTCGTCGGGCACGGCGCCCCCGGGAAACGCCGCCGCGTGCTCGCGCACGAAGCGCGCGGCGGCGCGGACGGCGGCCTGCTGCTCCGCGTCGCCGGGCGCGGCGCAGGCGAAGCTCCAGCGCCGCGCCCTCCGGGTGATCTCTCCGCGGTCCGCGTCGACGCCCGCCGCCGCGAAGACGCGGCAGTCGTACGTCCGGCACGTCCGCGGCCGGTGCTCGTAGATGCCGCACCGGCCGCGGTCGTCCAGAAGCGGGCATCGGCCACGTTGGTCGTACCCGAGGAGCACGTGGCCCGCCGGCATGCCGGGCGCCGGGAAGAGCAGCTCGCCCGGCACGTGCGTCAGCGTGTCAGCACTCGTCCGGGCCGATGTGCACGAAGTGCCCGGTGGAGCAGCAGGCGCTGCAATCGCCGCACGGCACGTCGGCGTCGGCCTCGTGGCGCAGGGCGGCGCGCATGCGCGCGAGCCAGGCGCCGAAGTCGCCGGCCGGCAGATCCCGTGTGCTGTCGCTCCGCGTGGTCACACGGTGACGGTGCCGCCCCGGAGGCGGCGCGTCAAGCGGGCTCGCCGTCGTGCGCCCGCCTGAGGGCCTCGATGTCCAGCTTCTTCATCTGCAGCATCGCCTGCACCGTGCGTCCGGCCTTCTCCGGGTCGGGGTCGCTCATGTACTCGCCGAGCTGCCTGGGCACGATCTGCCACGACACACCGTACCTGTCCTTGAGCCAGCCGCACTGTTGCTCCTCCGGGTCGCCGCCTTCGCCGAGGAGGTCCCAGTAGTGGTCGACCTCTTCCTGCGTGGTGCAGTCCACCACGAACGAGATCGCGGGGCTGAACGTGTAGTGCGGTCCGCCGTTGAGCGCGGTGAAGCGCTGCCCGGCGAGCGTGAACTCCACGACGAGCGTCGAGCCGTCCGGCTGGCGGCTGATGCTGCCGATGGCGCCGTCCTCGAAGACGGACACGTAGAGCCGGGCCGCGTCCTCGGCCTGGCCGTCGAACCAGAGCATGGGCGTGATCTTCTGAAGCTGGGCGGACATGGAGCCTCCTTGGTGGCGGCGGCAGGCGTCCGGGGCAGAGCGCCGGCCGGACGCGCCGCGGTGTGTCGTACCGGGGTTCTTCCACGACGCGCCCGCCGTCAGGCGCCGGCGCGCGGAAACGAGCTCAGGCCGGGTGGCCGCCGAGCTCGTCGGGACGCAGGGCGCGGCCGGCGGCGGCCGCCGCGCCCACCTCTCCCCTCGCCCGCTCGCGGAGCTCGTCGTCGACCGGCACGCGCACGACGAGCCCGTCCGCGCGCGCGGCGACGAAGCAGACCTCGCGCACCACGCCGCCGGTGGCCGCCTCGACGGCGAGCGCATAGGCGGCGCCCTGCGGCTCGTAGCGCTCGCGGAGCACCTCGGGCTCGGCGGCGCGGTCGGTCTTGTAGTCGACGACGACCCATGCGTCGCCGTCCCGGTAGACGAGGTCGATCGCCCCGCTGACCACGACGCCGTCGACGAGGGCCCCGATGGGAAGCTCGCGGTAGGCGGCGCCGGGACCGGCGGCCGCGGCCGCCCGCACCGGCGCCGAGCGCCAGCACGCGCCGGCCAGGGCGGCGGCGTCCGCGTCCAGGTCCGGGCGCTCGAGCTCGGCGGCCACCGCGGTGGCCACCGCGGCGACCGACCCCTCGTCGCCGAGGTCGCACAGCTCCATGATGCGGTGGACCGCGGAGCCCAGCGCCAGCGCCCTTGCCCGGCCCGCCGGGGCGCCGGGGCCACCGGCCCTGACGGCTTCGTCGACGTGCTCGAGCCCGCTCGGGCTGGTGGCCGGCGCGGCGCGGCGCGCGCGCTCGAGCAACTCGGCGCGCCGGGCCTGCCACTCGCTCCTGGCGCCGACGAGGTCGCGCCCGTCCGGAGCGCCGTCCCGCTCGGCGGCCGCCGCGGGCACGCGCGCCGCCAGCACCAGCAGCCCGTCCTCTTCGTACTCCTCGGCGATGGGCGCCGGCGCCGGCAGCGCGTCGACGATCGGACCCAGCAGCACGGCCGACGGAGTCCCGTCCTTGTTGCGCACGTGCCCGAACAGCGAGACGACGAGCCGGTCGCGAGCGCGCGTCGCCGCCACGTACAGGAGCCGGCGGCTCTCGCTCGCCTCCATGAGCTTCTCGCGCTGCTTGAGAGCGGTGTAGCGGCGTGGCTCGAGGTCGCGTGCCGGCGCGCCGGGAAGCTCGGCCTTGAGCTTGATCGCCAGCCGTCGCTCCTCCCGGTCCACGATGGGCTCGCCGCCGCTCCCGCCACCGCCCAGCGCGCCGCCGACGAGGACGACGATGGGGTACTCGAGGCCCTTGGCCTTGTGGATGGTGAGCAGGTGGACGACGTCGCCGTCGTCGTCCACCTGGGACTCCTGCTCGCCGGCCGCGTCGCCGGCCTCGGCGGCCCAGGCGAGGAACGCGCCGAGGCCACTGCCTCCCGCGCCCGAGAACGCGCGCGCCCGGTCGACGAGCTTGTCGAGATTGGCGATGGCCTGGGCGCCGCCGGGGCCGGTGGCGGCCAGGAACTCGGAGGCGCGCGCCAGCCGCACGAGGGAGGCGGCCAGCTCGTGCGGCTCGCTCTCGGCGCGACGCTCGTGCAGCGCACGCAGCGTCGCGAGCGCCGCGCCGACGGCCGCGTGCGCCTCCGGCTGCGCGGCGAACAGGTCGAACCGCCCCCCGTCCGCCCAGAACAGGAACAACTCGTCGTCGCTGAACCCGAAGAACGTCGAGTGCAGCGCGCCGTACAGGGCGGGCCCGTCGCTGGGATCGTCGACCGCGCGCAGGCACAGGAGCGCGTCGTCCACCTCGCGCCGCGCGAAGTACGCCTTGCCGCCGTCGACGCGGTACGGCACGCCGGCCTCACGGAACGCCTGCTCGTAGGTCTCGAGGCCGGTGGTGGCGCGGAACAGCAGGGCGACGTCGCCCCACCTGGGGGCGCGCCACGCCTCGCCGTTCTCGTCCCGGGCGCCCGGCGCGCGGTCCTGCACCGTCCAGCGGTCCTGCTCGTCCCCGTGCATCGCCAGCAGCAGCGCGGCGAGCGCCTGCGCCTCGGCCTGCCGCGCCGCCTCTGCGGCCCCGGCGGCCGTGCCGTAGTCGTCGCCGAGCAGCACCGACACACGCGGTCCCTCGGCGGGCGGGCGGAACGGCTCGACCCACTGGTAGCCGGGCTGGCGGCCCTCCCCCGCGTCCGCGTCGAACACGTCGGCGAAGACGTTGTTGACCCACTGCACCACCGCGGGGGTGGTGCGGAAGTTCTGGCGGATGACCTCCGTCGCCCCGGTCCCGGCCGGCTGCCCCGCGATCAGACGCCGCACCTGGTCGTACATGCCGATGTCGGCGCGGCGGAAGCGGTAGATGGACTGCTTGGGGTCGCCGACCACGAACAGCTTGCCGGGCTGGAGGACGACGTCGCGCCAGTCGCGCGCCACGGGCTCGCGCTCGCAGAGGAAGAAGACGATCTCCGCCTGCAATGGGTCGGTGTCCTGGAACTCGTCCACCAGCAGGTAACGGAACCTTGCCTGCAGGGCCGCCCGGGCGTCCGGGTCGCCGACGAGCAGGTCCCGCAGGCAGCCCAGAAGGTCGGTGAAGTCCAGGCGGCCGAGCGCGAGCTGCGCGGCGGCTGCCCAGCGGGAGAACGCGTCCGCGACCGACACGGCGAGCGTGGTGAGGAAGGCGGCGTAGGCCTCGCGGGCGTCCAGCACCTGCGCGACCGCCTCGCGGTAGCGGGTCTGCAGTTCGTCCTTGCCGCCGTGCGCCGGGCTCCAGTTGCCCTTGGCGCCGCCCGGCGCGCTGGTCGTGTCCTTGACGGGCAGGGCGAAGAGCGCCGCCGCCAGCTGGTCGACGTCTCCGGGTGGGTGCTCGAGCAGTTCCCGGCCGGCCTCGGCCAGCGCCGTCGCGGCGACGCAGCCCTTGTCGCTGATGTCGCTGCAGGCGACGGAGCAGTACGAGGCCAGGCGGTCGAGAGGGGCGGCCAGTCCCTCGAGCGCCGCGAGCAGGTCCGGCTCCGGAAGCTCGCCGGGCTCGGGGTCGAGGTCGTAGCGCTCGCCGAAGATGCCCTTGGGGCCGACGGCGAGCGCCCGCAGCCACTCGAGCCGGACCCCGGCGCGCAGCAGCCGCGACAGGCCGCGCCGGGCGCTCCCCTCGGCGGGGTCGCCGGCGGCCAGCTCCGTGAGCCACTCCTCCCACAGCCGCGCGCGCTCGAGGTCGGACCCGAGGGCGTCCAGCTGCTCGAACGCCGGGTCCACCCGGGCCTCGACCGGGAACTCGCGCAGCAGGCGCCCGGCGAAGCCGTGGATGGTGCTGATGGGCGCGTCGTCCAGAGCATCGAGCGCGCCCTGGATCACGGCCGCGCGCGCGGGGTCGCCGGCGGAGCCCTCCGCCAGCCGCTCGAACTCCTCGCGGACGCGCTGGCGCAGCTCGCCGGCCGCCTTCTCGGTGAACGTGATGGCCGCGACCGTGCGCACGTCCCCGGTCCCATGGACGGGGTCGAGCACGCAGCTCACGTACCGGTCGACGAGCACGCGGGTCTTGCCCGTGCCGGCCCCGGCCTCCAGCAGGTAGGTCGTCCCGAGGTCGGTGGTGACCCTGTCGCGGACGTCCTGGTCGCAGACGCGGCGTTCAGTCCCCATCCGCGTCCTCCTCGGCGGGGGGCGACTGCATGACACAGACCGGGTCGAGCAGCTCGTGCTCGCGCTTGCGCGCCCTGGCCCACCCGGACACGCCGCACGCGTAGCCGACGTCGCAGTAGTCGCAGCGCTGCCGCGTGGTGCGCGGGAACAGGCCGGCATCGACGAGGGCGACCGCGCCCGAGACGAGTTCGCGCAGCCGGCGCGCCGACGCCTCCTCCCCCTGCGGCAGGTCCAGGTCCTCGAAGCCGCCGCGGCGCGTGACCAGCCGGTACAGGCAGGCGATGGTCTCGCACTCCTGCCCGCCGGCCTGGCGCCACGCCAGCCGGTAGACCGGCAGCTGGACGCTGAGACCTTCTTTGATGCGGCTGCGCTCCGTGCCGCCGCCCCCCGACTTGTAGTCGATGATCCGCGCCCCGAGCGGCGTCTGGTCGACGCGGTCCAGACGGCCGGCGAAGCGCACCGAGCGGCCCCCCTCCAGCGTGAGCACGACCGGCCGGTCCACGGCCTCGCCGAAGCGCCACTCGACGCCCGTCGGACGGCTCGCGGGGTCGGCGAACACGGGGTCGCGGCGCACGGTCTCCAGCAGGTCCTCCAGGAGCAACTCGCGACGGACCTCCCACGAGAGCGCCGCGCCGGTGATGCCTCGTCTCTCGGCCTCGGCGCAGCACGTCTGCCACGCGGCGCTGCACGGCGATCTGGGCTCCGTCCCGGCGCAGGTCGCCGTCGATGACCTGCTGGTAGGCGCACTGCAGGATGTCGTGCGCCAGCGTGCCGAACTCCCTGGCGTCCATCTCGAGTGCGTCTCCGGGCTCGTCGGGCGCGTCCAGCCCGAACACGTCGCGCAACAGGAAGGCGAACGGACAGGTGACGTAGCGCTCGAGCCGCGTGGGGTGCATCTCGGCGTCGAAGGGGTGCGTGGCCGCGAGCGCGGCGCGGGCGTCGGCTCCGAGGAGGCCGTCCCAGGCGCCCGGCATCGGACTCCTGGCCGAGCGCCAGGCGCCGAACCGGCGTCCGGCCGCTGCCTCGTCGCCGAGGACCGCGCCGGCGTAGCTCCTGGCGGCGGCGCGGCCGCCCGACGACGAGAGCCCGAGCAGCAGGGCGGTGTCGCGCTCCCGCTCGTCCACCCAGACCGCGTCGTCCGAGAACGCCTGCGGCCCGGCGAGCCGGCGCCACACCGGCCGGAGCGGCTCGCCGTCGAGGAACTCGTCGAGCCCCACCGGCCGGCCGGCCGCCGCCGAGGCCAGCCGCAGCAGCAGGCGGGACGGCAGGCGCGGCCGCCCGTCGGCGGCGCCCGAACGCGGCGCGAGCAGCACGAGCCGCTCGCGCGCCGCCTCGCAGGCGAACGCGAACAGCAGCAGCGACTCCGCGTCGCGCTGCTCGGCGAGCGGCAGGCGGACGCCGAGCGCCGACCCGGCGCGCCGGCGCTCGGCGTCCCCCAGCAGCGGGTCGGGCCGGCCGCGGGCCGGGAAGCCGCCCTCGGCAAGCGCCGGTGAAGACGACCGTGTGGAAGCTGAGGCCGCGCAGTTCCATCGGGGTGAGCACCGCGACGCCGTCGCGCCCGACGCGGCCGTGCGGGACGCGCGCGCTCGCCAGCAGCTCGCGCAGCACGGCCGCCGCCTCGGGAAGGTCGACCTCCTCGCCCAGCACTGCCAGCGCCTGCAGGCGCGACGCGGCATCGCGCGCCTGCTCGGCGGCCTCGGCGTCGAACACCGCGGCCACTGCGCCGGCGAAGTACTCCGCCCAGTCTCCCCAGCGTGCGCGCCCGGGCGGACGGCCGCAGGCGCCGATGAGCGCGGACGCGGCCGCCTGCAGGCCCAGCAGCGCCGCCAGGCGATGCCGGGCGGCCCCGATCTTGCCGGACACCTCGTCTTCGTCGTCGACCTCGGCGCCGCCCCGCGCCTCGAGGTCGGCGAGCCGCCGCTCCAGGCCGCGGCGGCGGCTCGCGAGGCGCTCGATCCACTGGTCGGGCCCGGCCACCACGCCGGCCTGCCGGGCCTCGTCCAGCCACAGCGCGGTCTCGCCGGCCTCGCCGCCGCCGCGCAGCGGCCCGGCCGCGAACAGGTCGACGACCGCGCGCCGCGAGAACGCCTCGCCGGCCGGCGGCGCGAGGCAGCCGGCCAGTCGGGCCAGCAGCCGCACGCCTGCCGACCTGTCCGGCTCGCGACAGGCCGGAGGCAGGCCCGCCTCGCGCAGGGCCGCCGCGGCGAGCTCGACTGCGTCGGCGTGCGGCACGACCAGCGCGCAGTCCCAGGCCGCCGCTCCGCGCTCGACGGCGCCCATGACCTCTCGCACCGCCTCGCGCAGCTCGGCGCGCTCGTCGGACACGGAGACCACGGCGAGCGTGCCGTCGCCGTCGAGGACGAGGGGCTCGCCGCCGGCGCCCTCGCGCCAGACCGCGCGCAGGCGCTGCCTGTCGTGGTCCGGCGGGGCCACCGCGAGCCGGCGCTCCTCGAGCCCGAGGGCAGCGGCCACATCGAGGGCGGTGAGAGCCGCCCGGGAGCCGCCGGCGGGCACCGGCACGAACACGTCCGCCCCGTTGGCGACGAGCGCCCTGACGAACTCCTCCTGAGCCTGGTTGAGGTCGTAGACGCCGTACAGGACGACGGCGCCGGGCATCGCGCTGCCCGGCAGCCACGGCGGCCGCGGCCAGCTGCACGCCGGCGCCGTCCATGCAGCCGCCGGGCGTCGAGCTCGGCGACGAACGCCCGGTACAGGCGGTCCAGATCGCGCGCCTTGCCGGCGCCCGCGCCCGGACCCGGCGCGGCGGCCGCGACGGCGTCGCTCCACGCGGAGTCCGGAGGCACGCACGCCTCGCGCAGATCGGTGAGCGTGGCCGCCAGAGCCTGCGCGAAGTGGGGCCGGTCGAGGACCGGGCCGAAGTAGCCGAGCTCGGCGGACAGGCGCTCGACCAGGCGCCGCACGAGCCGCTCGCGCGCCAGACCGGCGAGCACGACCGGCGGCGCCCCCCGCTCCGCCGCGACCAGGTCCACGGCCAGGCGCCCGAGGGTGGCGACCCTGAGGTTGGCCACGGCTCCGAGGCGCCTGACGACGAGGTCGCCGACGCGGGTGCGCACCGCGGCCGAGCCGACGATCACGGTGACGGGCGCGAGCGGGTCGCCGCGCTTGAGCTCGAGGATCCGCTCGCAGAGCGCGTCCTCGAGCTGAGAGAAACGGCCGCTGACGAGCAGCCCCTGGTGTGCGTCATCCCCGCCGGTCATGGTCGCGGCGAGCGTATCACGCGGCCCGGACGGGTCGGCCGGCCGGCAGGCCCGCGCGGACGCGGCGCCGGCGGGCTCAGGTCAGCTCGCGGACGGTTCAGGTCAGCTCGCGGACGATCTCCGCGTGCTCGGGGTGCGCGACGAGGAGTGCGTCGCGGTCGCCCAGCTCGAAGTCGGCGAAGTCGAAGCCCGGGCGTGACGACGCAGCTGACCAGCGCCCAGGCGCGATCCGCCGGCAGGTGCCGGCCGCCCACCAGGCGGGCGCCCTGCCAGCTGCCGGCCGGCACCAGCGCCTGCGGAAGCCAGTCGAGCCCCTGCGAAGGGCCGGCCGGGGACTCCATCGTCGCCGGGTGGTCGGGGTCGAGGCCGCGCACGGCCTCTTCCAGATCGCCGAGCACGCGCCGCAGCAGCGCGCCGTCCGGCGCGATGGTCACCAACTCGAGCGGCAGGCCTCCCTGGTACACCCAGAGCTCGTCGCTGGACAGGCGGTGGAGCCGGCTCACGGACTCGGCGGTCACGAGGAAGAGGATGGCCGTGGAGGCCGGGCGCTCGCCGCGCGGCGTGCGCAGCGTCTGCGCCGCGCGGTACGTCTCCAGGTAGTACCCGCCCTCGGGGTGCGGCTCCAGACCGAGCGAGGCGGCCAGCTGTGCGGCGGTCGGTCGCATGCCGGCAGCATACCGCGCCGCCGCCTCCACCGCTGATAGGATGCTGCCGCCGAAAGGGGTCCTCATCCAGCTCACGAGCTACACGTTCCTGTTCGCCTTCCTGCCGGTCACGCTGCTGGTGTACTGGCTGCTGCCGCGCACGGTCTGGCGGCTCGCGTTCCTCGTCCTGGCCTCGTGGGTCTTCGTCGGCTGGTTCGACTGGCGCTTCGTGCCCATCATGGTCGGCGCGACCACGGTCGACTGGGTCGCGGGCCTCCTGATCGCACGCGCCGGCGCCAAGACGGCCCGGCGCCGGATCCTCGTCGTCGCCCTCGTCGCCAACGTCGCGATCCTCGGCTACTTCAAGTACCGCGGGCTTCTTCCTCGACTCCCTCGACGGCCTCGGCTCCTGGGCCGGCCTCGACCTCGACCTGCCGGCCCTGCACGTGCTGCTGCCGCTCGGCATCTCGTTCTACACGTTCAGCGCCATGAGCTACGTGATCGACGTCTACCGCGGCGAGGTGACCGCCACGCGCAGCTTCCTGCGTTACGCGGCGTTCATCGCCCTGTTCCCGCGGGCCATCGCCGGTCCGATCCTGCGCTGGCGGGACGTCGAGCACACGTTCGAGGACCAGCCGCGCCGCCTGACCACGCGCCTGGCGGCGCTCGGCCTCTTCTTCATCGCCTGCGGCATGGCCAAGAAGCTGCTCGTCGCCGACGTCATGCTGCCGCACGTGGACCAACTCTTCGGCAACGCCGCCCACCTCCACTTCTTCAGCGGGTGGGCGGCCGCCCTGGGCTACACCCTCCAGCTCTACTTCGACTTCAGCGGCTACTCGGACATGGCCGTCGGCATCGCCTACCTGCTGGGCTACCGCTTCCCGCAGAACTTCGACTCGCCGTACAAGGCGGCCAACCCCAGCCAGTTCTGGCGCCGCTGGCACATGACGCTCTCCTTCTGGATGCGCGACTACCTGTTCATCCCGCTCGGCGGCTCGCGGCGCGGCATGGCGATGACGGTGCGCAACCTGATGATCACGTTCATCCTCGTCGGCTTCTGGCACGGCGCCGGCTGGACGTTCATCGTCTGGGGCCTGCTGCACGGCATCTACCAGTCGGTGCACGCGGTGGCGCGCAAGCGCGGCATGACGCCCGGCGAACGTGTGGCTGAACCGCGGGCTCACGTTCGTCGCGGTGGTCGTGGCGTGGGTGTTCTTCCGCGCCTCGACGCTGAAGCAGGCCGGCCAGGTGCTCAAGGCCATGGCCGGCCTGAACGGCCTCGGCAGCCTGTACTCGGCCAAGATGCAGATCGGCTACGCGTTCACGCTGCTGATCTTCGCCGGCCTGGCGTGGGTGAACCTGGCGCCGAACACGTGGGAGCTCGACGTGAAGCCCACGTGGCGCTACGGGATCGTGTTCGGCCTGCTGCTCGGGGCGGCCATCCTGGCCATGGGCAAGCCGGCCGCGTTCGTCTACGTGCAGTTCTGAGGCCGGGGGTGGCACCGCGGCTTCGCGGCCCTCAGCCATTGGAAAGGCCCCCCGTCCAGCTGGACCGAGGGGCCTTTCTGTAGCAAGCCGTAAGCCGGATCCTGTCGTGGGTGACCATCCATCTGGGACGCACGTTGCCGCGCGCCTCGTGCGGCCGGAACCCGGGAGTCTCGGGCGAGCAACCCTCAAACACTCCCCTATTTGGCCTTGCACCGGGCGGGGCTTGCCGAGCCGGCCTGTCACCAGGACCGCTGGTGAGCTCTTACCTCACCGTTTCACCCTTACCCGCACCCCTCGAAAGGGGCCGCTGGCGGTTTGCTTTCTGTTGCGCTTTCCCTCGGGTTTCCCCGGCTGGCCGTTAGCCAGCGCCCTGCTCTGTGGTGTCCGGACTTTCCTCGATGGACGCCTCGCGGGCTTCGAAAAGCTTCGCGACGCGGCACCACCGCGGCCACCTGGCTTGCCCCAGAAGTGTACCACCGGGGGTCAGATGTCAGGCCCTGCGCCCCGAGAGCCGTCGCCGGATCAGGCGAGCGGTCGGTAGTGCAGCTGCACGCAACCGGCCGGGAGCGTGCGGGTCTCCGCGAGCTCGAGGCGCTGATACGCCTCCCCGTGAGCCGGGAAGAGCGGCACGCCGCCGCCGAGCAGCACCGGGATGACGGTGACGATCCAGAGGTCGATGAGGCCCGCGGCGGCGAAGGCGGAGAACAGGCGGCCGCCGCCCACCAGCCACGCCGTGCCCTCGCCGTCACAGCAGCGTCGCGGCGAGGTCGGTGACCGGACCGGGCGTGACGGTCACGTGCTCCGCCCGGCCCTCCGGCAGCGAGGTCGACAGCACGTAGGCAGGGATGTCGCCGTAGGGCCACGAGCTGTGCTCGTCGATCCACTCGTAGGTGCGCCGGCCCATGGCGATCGCGCCCACGTCCTGGAAGAAGTCGTGGAACCCCGTGGCGTCGCCTTCGAACTCGGGCAACCAGCCCATGTCGTCGCCGGGGCCGGCGATGAACCCGTCCACGCTCGCTGCAAGATAGGCGACGATCTGGCGCATGTCCGGCCGATTCCCGCGCTCGCTGACCGGCAAACGGCACCGCGGGCGCCGCCGCCAGGCCCGCGGAACGCTCCTCAGGCGCGGGCCTCCGGGCTGAGCTCGGCCGCGGCGGCCTCGTCCAGGAACCAGGTGAGCGCGCCGTGCACGGGGCGACGCCCTGCGCCGGTACGGCCTTCGGCACGCGCAGCCCCTCGAGCACCTCGGCGACCATGCCGGCCTTCTCGGCGCCGCTGACCAGGAACCAGACCCGGCGCGCGGCGTTGATCACGGGCGCCGTCACGGTGAGCCTGGGCGACCCGTCGGGCGCCGTGGTCGCCACCGAGAAGCGGTCCTCCACGGCGAGCGCGTCGCTGTGCGGGAAGAGCGAGGCCGTGTGGCCGTCCAGCCCGAGGCCGAGCAGCACGAGGTCGAAGACGGGCACCTCGACGCTGCGGCCGCGACTGGGCGGCGAGCCCGCGCAGCTCGGCGTCGTAGGCCTGCGCGGCCTCCTCCGGCAGGTCCTCGCCGCGCATGCGGTGCACGTTCTCCGCGGCGATGGGCACGTGCTTGATGAACGCGTCGCGCGCCATGCCGTAGTTGCTCTGCGCGTCGTCGGGCGGCACGCAGCGCTCGTCGCCCCAGTAGAGCTGGACGCGGCGCCACGGCACCTTCTGGCTGAACTGCTGGCGCGCCAGCAGCCTGTACAGGGCGCGCGGAGTCTCGCCGCCGCTGAGCGCGACGGCGAACCGGCCGCGCGCCGCGGCCGCCTCCTGGGCCGCCAGCGCGAACAGGTCGGCGGCGCGCAGTGCGAGCGCGTCGCCGTCCGGCAGGATCTCGATGCTCATGTCCCGTCCCCCTTCGTTGGCCGGCGCCAGGAGTGGCCGTCGCGGGCGATGAGCGCGTCCGCCGACTCCGGCCCCCAGCTGCCGGCCTCGTAGATCGAGATGTCACGCTCCGGCGGCTTGGCCCAGGCGTCGAGCACCGGGCCGACGATGCGCCAGGCCTCCTCGGCCTGGTCGCCGCGCGTGAACAGGGTCATGTCGCCCTCCATCGCGTCCACGAGCACCGTCTCGTAGGCGCTGAAGGGCAGCTCGTGCAGCGTCGTGCCGTAGGAGTAGTCCATGGCCACGGGCTGCAGCGCGACCGCGTGGCCCGGCCGCTTCGACTCGATGCTCAGCGAGAAGCCCTCGTCCGGCTGCACGCGCAGCACGAGGACGTTGGGCTGCAGGCCGCCGCCCGCGCCCGTGTCCTTGAAGAGCAGCACGGGCGGCCGCTTGAAGTGGATGGCGATCTCGGTGACGCGCCGCGCCATCCGCTTGCCGGTGCGCAGGTAGAACGGCACGCCCTGCCAGCGCCAGTTGTCGACGACGAGCTTGAGCGCCGCGTACGTCTCCGTGTAGGAGTCCGGCGCGACGCGCTCCTCGGCGCGGTAGGCCGGGACGTCCTCGCCGTCCACGCGGCCCTGCACGTACTGCGCGCGCACCGCCCAGTCCCCCACCGTCTGGGACGGGATGGGGCGCACCGCGCGCAGCACCTTCATCTTCTCGTCGCGCACGGCGTCGGCGTCGAAGGCCGCCGGCGGCTCCATCGCGACCAGCGAGAACAGCTGGATGAGGTGCGGCGTGATCATGTCGCGCAGCGCGCCGGCCTCCTCGTAGTAGGGGCCGCGGTGCTCGACGCCGAGCGTCTCCGCGGCGGTGATCTGCACGAAGTCCACGTAGCGGCGGTTCCACACCGGCTCGAAGATGCCGTTGGCGAAGCGCAGGACCAGCAGGTTCTGCACCGTCTCCTTGGCCAGGTAGTGGTCGATGCGGTAGACCTGCCGCTCGTCGAACACCTGGCCGATGACCTGGTCCAGCTCGCGCGCGGTCTGCGAGGTCGCGGCCGAAGGGCTTCTCGATGACGACCCGCGTCCAGCCCGGCCGGGCGCCGTCGCCCTGGGCGCGGTCGCGGTCGAACGCGCCGCGGCGCGCCAGGCCGGCGTCGCCGAGCTGCTCGATGAGCACCTCGAACTGGCTGGGCGGCGTCGCCAGGTAGAACATGCGGTTGCCGCGCGCGCCCTTGCCGTCGAGCTCGTCGAGCACGGCGGCGAGCCGCTTGAAGCCCTCCGGGTCGTCGAACTGACCCTGCACGTAGCGCGGCGCCTGCAGCAGCCGGTCGCACAGCGAGCCGTCGACGACCTCCTCGCCGTAGTGGTCGTCGATCGCCTTGCGCATCAGGTCGCGGAACTCGGTCGTCGGTCATCTCCTGGCGGCCGTAGCCGACCAGCGTGGTGCCGAACGGCAGCACGCCGTGACAGCCGAGGTCGTACAGCGCCGGGATCAGCTTGCGGTGCGCGAGGTCGCCCGTGACCCCGAACATGACCAGGCTGCAGGGGTCCGGGTGGCGCTCGCCGCCGAACGGCGAGGCCGCCCCGGCGACCTTGGACCGCCCGGTGACGCGGACGCCGACCTCGTCGCCGTAGTCCGGCTCGTCGTAGGAAAGGTGCCGCCCGGCGACCTCGTCGTCCACCGTCACTCCTTCTCCTTGACGGCGTGGCCGCCGAACTCGTTGCGCAGCGCCGCGAGGACCTTGCCGCTGAACGTGTCGTCCTGGCGCGAGCGGAAGCGCATGAACAGCGCCGAGGTGATCGCCGGCATGGGCACGCGAGTGGGCGATCGCCTGCTCCACCGTCCAGCGGCCCTCGCCGGTGTCCTCCACGTAGCCCGTGATGTGCTCCAGCCCCGGGTCCTTCTTGAACGCGTCGGCGGCCAGCTCGAGCAGCCAGCTGCGCACCACGCTGCCCTGGTTCCACAGGTCGGCGATGGACGCGAGGTCGAGGTCCCACTCGGTCGCCTCGAGAAGCTCGAAGCCCTCGGCGTAGGCCTGCATCATGCCGTACTCGATGCCGTTGTGGACCATCTTGACGAAGTGCCCGGAGCCGTGGCCGCCGCAGTACTCGTAGCCGTGGCCGGGCGGCGCGAGGGTCTTGAGGAGCGGCTCGACGATGCTCGAACGCCGACCGGTCGCCGCCGACCATGAGGCAGTAGCCGACCTCGAGGCCCCAGACGCCGCCGCTGGTGCCGGCGTCGAGGTAGCGGATGCCGTGCTCGGCGAGCTCGGCGCCGCGCTGGATGTCGTGCTGGAACGGCGAGTTGCCGCCGTCGATGAGGATGTCGCCCTCGTCGAGCAGCGGCGTCAGCTCGTCGATCGCCGCCTGCGTCGCGTCGCCGTACGGCAGCATGATCCAGATCGCCCGCGGCGCCTCGAGCGCCTTGACGACGTCGGTGAGCTGCCTGACCGGCTCGGCGCCCTCGGCGCCGAGCTCCTCGGCCTTCGCGTAGGTCCGGTTCCAGACCACCACGCGGTGGCCGCCGCGCAGCAGCCGCCGCGCCATGTTGCCGCCCATGCGGCCCAGCCCGACCATCGCTACGTCCATGTCGTCCTCCTCGTCTGCCTGCCGGGGGCCGGCGTCGTCACGTCATCGGGTGAGCGCTCCCGCGGTCAGCGCGCCGAGACGCTTGACCCCGGCCACGACGTCGTCGCCGAGGCACACGCGGAGCGCGCGGCAGCCGTGCGCCCGCAGGGCGCCCAGGTCACCGCGCGCCTGCGCCCGCTTGAGCACGCTGAAGCTGTACGGCTGGCCGGGGATGTCCACGTCCCGCGGGTCGTGCCCGACCAGCTGCAGGAACAGGCCTGTGTTCGGACCGCCCTTGTGCAGCTGGCCGGTGGAGTGCAGAAAGCGCGGGCCGTACCCCAGCGTGGTCGCCAGGTGCAGCTGGTCGCGCAGCTGCAGGCGCAGCGCCTGCAGGTCGCTCCCAGACCGCCTCGCCGGGGGCGACGTAGGCCTGCAGCGCCACGTAGTCGCCCGGCCGCGCCTGCGCGAGGAACGTCGCGAGCGCGGCCGGAAGCTCGTCGTCGCGCACCGGGTAGGCCAGGCGTCCCTCGCCCTCCGGCAGGTCCTCGAGCAGTTCGCCGCTGGCGATGTAGCCGGCGAGCAGCCGCTTGGTGTTGTCCTTGCTCTCCTGCACGTTGGGCTGGTCGAAGGGGTCGATGCCGAGCACGCGGCCGGCGGTCGCGACGGCGATCTCCCAGCGCAGGAACTCCCCGCCGAGCTCGTAGTCGTCCGTCCAGCTCGTGGCCGATGACGGGCTGGCCGGCCTCGGCCAGGTCCATCAACTGGCTGCGCGAGCCCGGGCGCCGCGACCTCGGCCAGGCCGATCACGGCGAACACGCGGTCGTCGCCGTACACCTCCGGCGTCGCCAAGCGGCTCGAGGTCCACCGGCAGGATGCCGCGGCCCTCCTTGCCGGTGCTCTCGGCGACGAGCTGCTCGACCCAGGCGCCGAGCGCCCGAAGCTGGGGCTCGGCGACGATCGTCAGCTTGTCGCGTCCGGCCAGGGCGGCCTCGCCCAGCACGGCGCCGAGGCGCAGGGCGGGGTTCTCGCCGGCCGGGACGTCCGGACCGCACTCGATGGCCGCGGCGCGCACGCCGTCGAGCAGCCGCTCGAGGTCGACGCCGATGAGCGCCGCCGGGACCATGCCGAAGAAGCTCAGCGCCGAGTAGCGGCCGCCGATGTCCGAGGGGTTGACGAACACGGCGCGGAAGTCCTGGTCGAGCGCCTCCTGCTGGAGCGACGTGCCCTCGTCGGTGATGGCCACGAAGTGGTGGCCGGCGTGGTCGCCGTCCAGCTCCTTGAGGCGCTCGTAGAAGTAGGCGTGGAAGCTGGCCGTCTCGGTGGTGCCGCCGGACTTGCTCGAGACGACGAAGAGCGTCGTCTCGAGGTCCACGGCGGCCTCCACGGCCAGCACCGCCGCCGGGTCGGTCGAGTCGAGCACGTGCAGGTCCAGGTAGCCCTCGCGCACGCCGAGCACCTCGCGCATGCACCTCCGGCGCGAGGCTCGAGCCGCCCATGCCGAGCAGGACCGCGGAGCGGTAGCCCTCGGCACGCAGCTCGTCCACGAACTCGGCGAGCTCCCTCGACCTGCTCGCGCACGCCCTCGAAGACGCTCAGCCAGCCGAGGGCGTTGCCGATGATCTTCTGGTGCGCCTCGTCCTCCGGCTTCCAGAGGCTCGGGTCGGCCTCCCAGAGGCGCTCGGCCGTACCGGTCGGCGTCCAGCGCCTCGAGGCGCCTGGCGACGGCCGCGTCCAGCCAGGCCGGCAGCAACCACTGGTCCATGTCAGCTCCCTTCGCCGGCGAGCAGCCTGCACCCGCTTCTCTTCGACGATCCCGACCGCCCCGTCGAACGCCTCGACGAAGCAGTCGACGCCCTCGCTCTGCAGCTGGGCGCCCACGCGCTCCAGGTCGATGCCCACCTGTGCCGAGCTCGCGCACCAGCCGGTGGGCGTCGTCGAGGTGCCGGTCGACGGTGCGCGCCAGCGGTGCCGTGCTCCTTGAACGCCTTCCAGGTGGCCTCGGGCAGGGTCGTCACCGTGTGCTCGCCGATGAGCTCGTCCACGTACAGCGTGTCCGGGTAGGCGGGGTCCTTGACGCCGGTGCTGGCCCAGAGGACGCGCTGGACCTTGGCGCCGGACGCGGCGATGAGCTGCCATTCGCGGCTGTTCAGGTAGCTGCGGAAGCGCTCGTAGCACGACCTTGGCGTTGGCCACGCCGGCGCGGCCCTTGAGGGACTCGAGGCGCCGCCGCTCCGCCGGCGTCGTCGGCGGCCTCCGCCTTCTCGTCCAGCAGCTTGTCCACGAGCGTGTCCACCCGCGAGACGAAGAAGCTGGCCACCGACGAGGTGGCGCGGATGGTCAGGTCGCTGCCGCAGGCGGTACTCGAGCGCCTCGAGGTACGCGTCGGCGACGGCCTCGTACTGGGTCAGCGAGAACAGCAGGGTGATGTTGATGTTGAGGCCGTCCTTGAGGCACTGGAGGATGGCCGGGACCCCCTCCCGGGTGCCCGGGATCTTGACGAACACGTTGGGCCGGTCGACGGCGGTGAACAGGCGGTGCGCCTCGGCCGCGGACCCCTCGGTGTCTCGCGCCAGATGCGGCGAGACCTCGATGCTGACGAAGCCGTCCTCGCCGCCGGTCGCCAGGTACACGGGCGCGAGCACGTCGCAGGCGGCGCGCACGTCGTCGATGATCAGCCGGTCGAGGATCTCCGCGGCGCTCGAGCCCCTGCCGGCCCAGCGTCAGGATCGCCTCGTCGTACTCCCTGCCGCCGCCGATGGACTTCTCGAAGATCGCCGGGTTGGTGGTCACGCCTCCCAGACCGTCACGGTCGACCATCTTCTTGAGGCCGCCGCGCTGGATGAGCGCCCGGTTGATGTAGTCGAACCAGGGACTCTGACCCAGACGGTGGAGCTCGGCGAGCCGGCTCTCGGCAGGGGGCACGGCGATCACTCTTCCTTTCGTCGGGCTGCGGCCCGGTGACATCGATTCGTGAACGTCACGAGGGCCGTGCGGGCCGCCGGCGCCGTGGCGGCGCCGGCCCTCCGCACGGCCTCAGACTAGTCAATTCCCACTAGGCCGGGATTTCAAGGATGGAGCCGGCCCGGGGTCGCTCAGTAGTCGCCGCCCTCCGGCACGATGCAGACGAAGGAGAGCGGGGCGTCGTCGGCCGCCCGGAACTGGTGCTCGTGGTTTGACGGCACGTAGGCGTACGAGCCCGGCCTCCAGCGGGTGCTCCTCGCCGTCGAGGAACAGCACGCCGCTTCCCGCGGCGACGAAGTTGATGTGCGGCCAGTCGTGCGCGTGCTTCGGCGTGTGCCCGCCCGGCTCGACGTCGAACAGGCGCATCACCCACCCGTCCCACCCCTGCTCGGGCGAGACCAGCACGCGCTTGACGACGCCCTCGATGCCGTCGCCGGCCATCTCCGTGGCGGCGACGTCCGCCTTCTTCCCTACCACCCAGCGATCGCTCATGGTGACGCTCCCGTCGGTCGCGGATCATCCTCTGGCGGGCCTGACCGCACGCCTCGAACCGGGCGCGTCGTGCGGCGCGCCTACCGGCGTCTTCAGGTTCTCGGCGACCCTGAACTCGACGATCCTCCGGATGAGGTCGGCCGGCAGGGGCTCGCCGAGCTTGAACTGCGCCGAGCCCTTGCCGCTCTTGTACGGCGCCAGTTCGTCGGCGAAGGCCGCCATCGCGCTGGGCACCGGATAGAACCCGACGTGCTTCGCGTACCCGGCGAAGTGCACCAGGTGCCTGCCGTTCAGGTCGAACGTGGGGATGGCGTAGCTGATGGTCTCCGTCGCGTCGGGCGCGGCAGCCCTGATGAGCGCGCGCATCTCCTCGAGCGCCGCCTGGGTCTCGGGAGGGAACTCCGCGATGTACGCGTCGATGGACGTGGCCGTGGATCTCTGCGGCATGGTGATCACCCGCCTGTGGGTCGCTTCTGCAGGACGTACAGCACCTGGAAGAAGATGTGCCGCTTGCGGACGACGCGAAACCCGCGGCCCTGGTCGGCAGTCTGCCCTCAGCGGCTCACCACTGCCAGTGCCCGCCGACGCCGACCTCGTTGTCGACGCGCGCCACGCCGGGCACGGCCCCGGCCACCTCGCCGATGGCGTCCATCGCCCTGGCGTTGTCGGCGGACCCGGTGATGAAGACCTCGCCGCCGTCGGCGGCGACGCGCACGTTCGCGGTGCGCGTCCGCGCGTCGCCCGTCAGCGCCGACCAGACCTCGCTGCTGAGCAGCAGGTCCGCGAACGCCTTGCGCGGACTCGTCGGTCGGCTTGAACCGGGGCAGCTCCGTCATCCGCACGATGGTGTCCGCCACGCCCTCCACGCCGACGCGGTCGACCCGGAACACGACGTCGTACAGCGAGGGGTCCTGCCAGTCCACGCCGTACAGGAACTTGGTCCACTTCCTGAGCTGCGTCGTTGAGCGTCTTGACGTACTGCGCGGCTTCCTTCTCGTTCATGTCGAAGTCGCGCATGGCGGTCTGGACGCGGTACGTCTCGCCGGCGATCACGCGCACGCGCAGGACGTGCGAGATGCCGCTGAGCAGCAGGTGGCCGGCGTAGCCGTGGTAGACGAAGTCGCCGCCGTGGGCGCGCTTGAGCAGCGCCGTGCGCACGAGGTTGAGGTGCGCGGGGATCTTGCCCGGCGTCTTCTCCCAGAAGCGCGGCGGCTCTTCCAGCGTGGCCTGCAGGCTGCCCTCGGCGACGCCGGACGCCTGCGCCGCGTCGCGCACGACCTCGCGGCTGATGCACGGCACGCCCAGGCGCTCGGGCGACCGCCTCGGCGACGGCGACGCCGCCGGAGAAGGACCCTCGGGAGATGGTGACGATGGCCAGTGCTCAGCCCTCCTGTTCCGGAATGAGGACGCCGCGGCGGCGCGCCTCCGGCTGGCCCACGGCCTTGCTCACCAGGCTCAGCACCGCGGCGCACACCAGCAGGCCGATGATGATGAAGTACGACAGGTCGCTGGAGCCCGTCCTGTCCTCGATGAAGCCGTTGACCCACGGCATGATCAGGCCGGCGGAGCCGAACGCGGCGAACAGGCAGCCGTAGTTGAGGCCGAAGTTGCGGATCCCGAAGTAGTCCTTGCAGGCGGCCGGGAACACGGCGAGGTTGGTGCCGTAGTTGAAGCCGAGCATGAAGACGACGACCAGGATGACGATCCAGGACGCGTCGCCGCCGCTGAGCTTGTAGAGCGCCGCGATCACCAGCGCCTGCCAGACGAACTCCACGAGCAGCGTCCACTGGCGGCCGACGCGGTCGGAGAGCGTGCCGGTGAGGATGCGGCCGCTGCTGTTGCCCACGGCGAGCACCACCACGACCAGAAAGGCCAGCGAGCCGAGCGCGTGCTTGCCCAGGTCGGAGGCCACGCTGATGAACGTGAGGCCGGCCGACGCGCCGAAGAAGTACATGGCGAAGAGCAGCCAGAACTGCGTGGTGCGCAGCATCTGGCGCCAGGTGAACTCGGGTCGCGCGGCCGCGCGGGCCGCCGCGCGCGCCGGCCGGCGGCTGCACGAGGTGGCCCTCCGGCGGGTTGCGCACGAGGAGGGCCAGCACGCCGACCACGATCCAGGTCAGGACGCCCAGGGCGATCATCGTCTCCGACACGCCCTTCTCGACCGCGCCCTGGGCGGTCGTGGTCGCGAACAGGTCGAGCAGGCGGGCGGTGAGCGGCGCCAGCACCACCGGGGCCAGGCCGAAGCCCGCCACGACGATGCCGGCGATGAGGCCGGTGCGCTGCGGCGGGAACCACTTGATCGAGGCCGGCGTGGTGGCTGCGTAGCCGAACCCCACGCCGGAGCCCGTGAACACGCCGAAGCCGATGATGTACGCCGCCAGCGAGGAGCCGCCGAGGCCGCTGATGACGCAGCCGAGGCCCGCGAGCAGCCCTCCCACGAGGATGGCGATGCGCGGGCCGAACCTGTCCTGCAGCCGCCCCGCCGGGATCATCGTGATGGCGAAGAACGCGCACATGGTGGAGTACGGCAGCGCCATGTCGGCCTTGCTCCAGCCCCACGACACCGGGATCCCGGCGCGCACCACGCTCCAGATGTAGAGGATGCCGAGGACGAGGCCCGTGAGCGCCGCGGCGGCGGTGACGACCCATCCGCGATAGATGCTGATCGAGATGGTGATCTCTGTCGACGTGCTGGCCACGGGCGTCAGTCTATGCAAGGACGGCGCGAAAAGCGATAGGCGCACTTCTATCTAGCGATATGGTGCCTTACATTTCTGATCCCGGCAGCACCGCGATACCCGAGGGCGAGAACGCGATGTGGCCCACCACCTCGCCGTCAGAGTCAGCGACGAGCGACACCTCGAGGGCGTCGGCCGTCCGCAACGCCTCCACGATGAGGTGCTCCGTCTGCCGGCTGTACGGGTGACCCTGAAAGGCGACGCCGGATAGGCGCAGTGCGCGGTGAAGCTCCAGGCGTGCGGTCTGCCCACGCAGGGGGCGCGGGTATCACCCCAGGAGTTGGGAGAGCCAAACTGGCTGGCGCCCTTCACGGGCCGTCACGAGCCTACAGCTGCCAGAACCCGTGCTCTACGCCGCCTTGGATGTAGATGGCAAACGTCCCGTGGCCAGGGATCTCCATCGGCGGGTGGGCGACCTCGCCACCGGCCTCGACCGCCGCGCTGACGGCCGCTTCGATATCGTCCACCAGCCAGTAGGGTCGCACCACCGACTCCTCTGACTCGCGCATGGGCGCCCGCACCCCCACCAGCCCACCCCCAGGCATCGCCGCCGTCCGTGCGTTGCCGAGCCCGGCGTCCGGCTCGCCGAACTGCACGCCGTTCGCGGCGCCGTAGGCAGCGCACACCGCGTCGACCTCCTTGGTCACGATCTCGAGGTAGTGGATCTGCACGACTCATCCGTCTCCAGTTGGCGATGACACCCGCGGCCAGTCTAACGCACCGCGCATGAGCTGCGAGCGCTCGCGCTACGGACTTCACCGTAGAGCGTACTGCGACCAGCTCGATGGCTGGTTCGACGAGCCGTCGAGGTGCCCCGACGCCCTCAAATGGGCAAGTAGACCCTCGACACATCCTCTCCGAAAGCCAAAGGAGGGACGAGGATGGCCGAGGTAGTTGATTTCGAGAACGTGTCCGTGGCGGGCCTGGAGTCTTCACCTGTAGCGGAAGCGCTTGCCGGGCTGCGCGCCAATGAGGCGCGGTACTTCATGAACAAGTACAAGCATGCGTTCACGGTCGTACCGGCCGGCGAGAGCCAGGACACACTGGACTACGTGAACCGGATCCTCAAGGAAGAGCGCGAGATCGAGTTCGCCGCGAAGCCTCTGGAGACGTCACGCTTCGAGGTGGAGGGCATCCGTATCGCCTACGTGTTCTATGAGGACGGCCTTGCGGTCAACGTCATGTACACGATCGATGATCCCAAGAAGCGAGCTGTCGGCTTCAAGCTCTCCGAGGGGATGGACGTGCCCAAGGAGCTCGACGGCAAGTTCAAGTTCGCCCGGCAGAAGTCCAAGCTCGCCGGGACGATCCGCGGCTCATACTTCGTGATCAAGGGCGAGTACTAGACGGGACGGCGATGCGCTCGTTGGGCAGTGCCGGCAGTACCCTGACTGTCTGTCAGCAGTCGAACACCGACCAGCAGATGCCGTTTCGCAGCCGCTGGTCGTCCAGGACGAGCTCGCGAATCGCCTCCGGCAACTGTTCGCGCTGCCACCGGCACTCCAGCCGGCCGGCGCCTTCGGCCTCTCCTTCAGACGCAGCTGCTCGCGCCGCCTTGATCGCGTAGGCGGCCGCACCGAGTTCGTGAGCGGCGACATGCGCGACCGCCGCCGCTTGACCGGCAGCGTACGCGGCCTCGCGAGCGGCTCCGCTCACTTCTCGTGGCGGCCGCGTTGGCCGCGCAAGCCGCCGTGCGGGCCTGAGACATCGTGATCTCGCCGCGCACCCATGCCCGGGTCTGCTCGATCGCCTGGCGGGGCCGCGAGTCCGAAGGCCGCACCGACTCGAAGAGGTGCAGAACGTGCTCCGCGCACGCCGCCGCCCACAAGGCAAGAAGCCGGTGGTCGGAATCCGTGAGCGTACCGCCGCGGCGAATCGTGATGAAGCGAGGGTCGCGGTCTTTGGGAAGGATCACGGCGGCACCTGTCCTTCTACGTCTCGCCAACGCACCGCGCATGACCTGCACGGACTGCGACTTGAGGTTACTACAGACACTGTTGGGCGCGTCAGGTCGATGCTTGTTCGGCGGGGCACTCACCCCGCCCTCCTCTACTTGGGCGATGACGTGTCACCAGCGAACTGACGACCCATGACTTCGCGGAGTACCTTCAGGACAAGGCGGTCCCGCGAGCTGGCGTCCGAGCCGCCAGCCACATCTTCCGTGAAGAGTGCGATCAGGCGACCTTGACGGAAGAAGTCGAGCCTCTCCAGCTGGAACGACACCGCACTCGACCCCGACCCCGGCGCTCGCGGGCTCACGCGCGAATCGCCGTGGGCGGCGGTCGAGTTCTCGCCTGCGCGGATGGTGACCGCCCTGTCTCAGCGGCACCGCAGCCGGTGGACCAGCGAGACCGCATCGCCGGAAGAGCGCACTCTCAGATACGCAGGCGGTGGCTGACCGCACGACACGACACGCGGCCTCCTTGCGGGTGCGCTCTGCGGGTCGCAGTATGGCACCACGAGACCTCACGTTGCCGCCCCCGGCGACGCCGTGATGGTGGGAGACTGACCCAGCTCGCCGCCGATTGCCCCTTGGATGGCCCGCAGCGCCTCCTCGTCGCCCCAGAGGAGCCAGTTGGGACCCCGCAGTTGCGGCACCGACAGCTCGCCCTGCACTGCGGCGAAGTGCTGCCCGAAGGCCGCGCCCAAGTCGCGCGAGGCCGCGTCTGGGAAGACCGCCGCGACCATCGATACGGCGGGTGTGCCATCCGACAGGGTGAGCATGTACCGGTCGGACAAGATCGCGGCCATGAAGTTGCCGCGCTGGGCCTGGGCCTCTGCGGGCATGGCCCCGCCGGCGCTGAACGCACCGCCGCCGAAGCCCTCGACCTTGGTCGCGCCGGACTGCTCGATGGCGGCGTACAGGGCGGCGGGGTCGGCGTAGCGGACGGCGTCGGGCGTCGCAGTCGGCGACGGCGGCGGGCTGGAGGACGACTGCCCGCAGCCCGCTAGCACGGCAAGCGCGATGACGAGTACGAGAACGGCCCCGATTCTCACAACCCCTCCGTTGGTCGGTCCAACGTCCTAGGCATAACCTGCGGCGCAGGCGCCTTCGGGTCAGCCTACCTTCTGGCCGTCAGGTTGATGCCATTGTTAGCCCGACCGCGTGTAGCCAATCTGGGCCCACTCCAACCGCCAATGACCTTCGGCGTTGACGATCCGCCGGATGCACCAGCGCATCACCGCGGCATCAGCGCGAACACACCCCAGCCCAGGTACTCGCGCGTGTAAGCGGCGTAGCGCTCGGGTTCCGAGGTCAGTTTGGCTCGAACGTCTTCCGCGAACTCGTCGTCGGGATTGGCTTCAAGCCATCGGCGCATGGTGAGCCATTTGGCCGCCTCGTATCTGTCCCAGCCGTCTTGGTCGGCCAGAACCATCTCAACGACGTCGTAGCCAAGGTGGCCGAAAGACGCGAGAAGTTCTGGAAGCATGAGAAAGTCGGAGATTGAGTTGGCAAGACACCCCTTGGCAACATCTTCCGTCGGCGGTAACTGCCGCCAGTAGGGCTCGCCGATGAGGATGATCCCTCCGGCGCGCAGGCTCCGCGCCAGAAGCTCGATAGTGCCGGCGACCCCCCCGGCGATCCACGTGGCACCGAGACAGGCTGCCACACCGGCCTTCTCGTCAGAGACGTAGCCGGCAGCATCGCCATGGATGAACTTGACTTGATCGGCGACGCCGAGTTCTTCAGCGCGGAGTCTCGCTTGCTCGGTGAACAACTGGCTCATGTCGATGCCGGTGCCGATGACGCCGTGATCGCGCGCCCAGGTGCACAGCATCTCCCCCGAACCGCTGCCGAGGTCGAGCACTCGGGCCCCCGTTTCCAGACGCAGCGCCGCGCCGAGAGTAGCGAGCTTCTCGGGCGTGATCGGGTCATGGATGCGGTGAGCACTTTCGGTGATGTTGAAGATCCGTGGAATGTCCACTGCGAGAAGACTCCCTACTGGCGTGTGAACAGAATCGGTTCGGGCTAACGCACCGCGGATAACCTGCGAGCGCGCCGGCCTCCCGTGAGGCCGCCGGCGCTGCGGCGAGCCAGCTTGATCCGCTTGTTAGTCTGCTTCACCCTCCACATCCCTCTCGGCGAGAATCGCCTCGCACTCTGCGCGGAGCACCGGCACCTCGCTGGTGGCGATGGACCAGACGACGGCGTGGTTCACGGCGGCATAGTCGTGCGCGAGCTGGTTGCGGAAGTCAACGACGCGGCGTGCGTGGGAGATGCGATCGGCGAGTGATGGCTCGAGTCGCAGCAGCGCGTTCACGGCCTCTCCGATCACGATGAGCTGGCGCTCGACGGCCGAGCGCGTGAGCTCGGCTTCACGGTACGCGGCGTAGTCCGCGCCGGAAAGGAAGCGCGCGATCGCCTCGCAGGCGCCGATGACGTCGGCGAGGTAGACGAGGACGCTACGCGGCATAGAGGAGCTGCTTGGTGCGCTCGATCTCGCGGACCATGTAGCGGTTGGTCACAGCGTCCGCCATGACCAGGTCGACGTCGCCGCCGAGCAGCTCCCGCAGCTCATCGAGCAGACCGAAGTAGGCGTCGGCGAGTTCGTGCGGTTCCATGGGCGCGAACTCGACGAGCAGGTCGACGTCGCTCTCGCCCGCGCGGAAGTCGTCGCGCAGCGCCGAGCCAAAGACGTCGAGCCGGGTCACGCCGAAGCGCGCGCACAGCGCGGCGATGGCTTGCTGCTTGTCGTGCAAGACGCGGACCATGGAAGCACCTCCGCCGACATGCTACCCGGGAGCGGCGCGGCTGACCACAGTGGACAATGAACGGCCGCCTGAAGTCACTTTTGAGTCCCCCTTGCTCGGCTGCTACCGTTGCGAGCGGGGACCGCCGGCGGACAGATCTTGGTGAGGGCCTCTTGGCCAGGCTCCTATCAGGTCACGTCGGCGACCCCTCGGCCTTCGGCGGCGGAGGACACAAGAAGCTGAGGTCAGCCCAAGAGGGCGACAGACGCGCTTGGGGTCACTCCGCCGTCGGAGCCGAGGCTACCTGAGGCTGCTCAGGAATCCCACGAGGGACAAAGTGACACGAAGATGCGCTTTTAGGCTCGCTCTCCACGAATCCTACGTCTCCGCGCTCGGCCGGGGTAATGGTCCACGATGGAGGAGCCGCCATTCCCGCGCCTTCGCGTCCCAGGCGTAGACGGCCTTCACGCGCCCGAGGTTCGATTGATACGGTTCGGCGTCGGACACGAGCACCGTCGGGCGCATGCCGCGGGCCGCCTGCGGCAGCGGCGCGGGCAGGTTGCCGGCGTAGGTCCGCTTGAAGGCCATCGCCCGCTCTGCAGGGAAGTCGCGATGGTAGGCCTGGGCGAGCTCGATCACACGCTGCGGGCCGCCGATCAGCTCGGGCAGAAGCAAGGAATCGAAGCTCTTGTCATCGTAGTAGGGCAGGATCGACTCGTCCTGCTCGGTGAACGGGAAGATGAACGGCACGCCCTTCAGATGGAAGCTGCCGTGGTAGGTGTGGAGACGATCGCGCCCGTACTGCACATCGACCGACTCCAAGTGCGACCGGTAGGCCTGCCGGATCTGATCGGTGAGGGCGGCGATCACGTAGGCCTGCCGCTCTTCCGACGGCGACGGGAGTCCGCCGGGGTAGAGAGTCAGATAGGCGAGCAAGGCGACGAACACCCCGAGGACGCAGACGCAGACAACCACCTTCCGCTTCGACCATGTCGGCCAGGTTGTTGTCGACCCTGCGTCCTGCATCGCCCCTCCCGACCTGCTGGGCCTAACCCACTGCGGATAAGCTGCGAGCGCGCCGGTCTCTGGTGACACCAACGGCGCCGCGACGAGCCAGCTTGATCCGCTTGTTCGGCGAGACCCGCAACAGCTAGCCTTCCCAGACCTCCAGCTCGAGGCCGGGCACACGCGAGAACTCGCGCAGGTTGCCGGTGACCATCGTGAGCCCGTGCGCGACGCAGGTGGCGGCGAGCCAGAGGTCGTGCGGGCCGATCAGCGCCCCCGCGCGGCTGAGCTCGGACCACAGCTGCGCGTGGGCGCGCGCGCAGGCGAGGTCGACGGCGAGCAGCGGAAAGCGCTCGAGCACGCCCTCGACGAAGGCCGAGCGCCGGGCGCGCACGTCGGCCCCGGCAGCGCGGTGCACACCGTGGAGGAGCTCGCTGGCGGTGATGACGCTGAGGAAGGCCTCATCCTCGCCGTGGCGCTGAACGTGCGGCTCGAGATGGAGGCGACCGCGCTCCGCCTCGATGAGGATGCTGGCGTCGATCAGGACTGCCATGCGTCTCGCGTCTCGCCGAGCTCGCTGCGCGCGGCGTCGAGGTCTGCGGCCAGGTCGCCGGCCTCGGCCTCCGTGAGCCGCGGCAGCGAGGCGAGCAGGCCGGGCAGCTCGGAGAGGCGCGCCCCGGTGGGCAGCGGGCGCAGCTCGGCGAGCGGCTTCTTGCCGCGCAGGAGGGTGAAGGACTCACGCCGATAGGCGACGCGGTTCACGTACTCGGCGAAATTGCGGGCGACCTGGGTGACGGTCACATCTGACATGGGCTGCTCCTCGGCTGACATCTGAGAATCAGATTACATGATTCCCGGCCCGCTGTCACTCTATGCCTTGGGGTTTCGTCGAACGCACCGCGCGTAACCTGCGCGGGCTGCGGCTCCAAGTTACTACAGGAAACGTAGGGCGCGTCAGGTTGACGCGCTTGTTAGCCAGTGGCGCCGACATTCTCTTTTGCACAGTAGGCCCGAACGGCAGGCACGAAGAGCAGAACGGCTGCGACGAAGATGCTGGTCGTGCCCACCGTGATGAAGTAGGCCCCGAGCCGGAGGTCCCCTGAGAAGAGGTCCACCAGGCCGAAGATCAGAGCCGGCGAGCCGAGCACGGAGAGGATGCCGAGCAGCGAGCGAGCCCAGTTGGCGCCGCGGTAGAGGAAGACGCAGAGCGTCAGGCTGACCAGGAGGCCGATCAGGGAGCCGGCGAGGCCTCCCAACGGAGAACCGGCGTGAAAGGCGCGGGAGATAGGCCACTCCGCCAACACAACGACGATCACCACGATGACCCACACACGGCCTGCATCCTTCTGCGGCATCCTCTGCACCCTCTGCATCTGGCTAACGCACCGCGGATAAGCTGCGAGCGCGGCTGACCCGCCGCGGTACGGCAGACCTCCTGGCGTTCTGCTCGATGCGCATGTACAGACCCCGAGAACATCGCCCAGACCAAAGCGAACTGACAAGGCAGCAGCCTCGCGTTCGACGCCGTTGATGTCGTGCTGGGCCGGCGCAACCTTCACGCCCCGTACTTGTCGAGGCTTCGCCGGTACTCCTCCTGAAGCTGCGGCCGCTGCAGCAGGAACCGCCTCGAGCATCAGGCCCAGCCGACTCCGCTGAGTCGAAGCATGCAAGGAAGTCGAAAGCCTGCCCAAAGGAACATCGAGAGGCAGGTCGTCGGCAATGACCCGCTGGCACAGTCGGGGGACGTCCGCGAAGAGATCAAAGTACGACAACGCGAGGCACTCGATCTCCAGGACGCGCGGCGCTCTGCGATCTCTGCAGCGCGTGTGGCCGGGTCCGCGAGGTTCCACTCCATCCACGCGGCGTTCTCGACAAGGTTGCCAATCTGTCCGCCGGACACTGGCGTCATAGACACCGTAGAGCGTCCTGGCACTCGCGGCGCCATGCCTTGAGGCGGCCCGACCGCACGATGCCGTTGATCCACATGGCGACGTACTCGCCGGCGGCGTTGTTGTGGCTGGACTGGAAGGAGACCTGGAACGTGAACTCTCCTGCTTTCCGCGCGAAGTGCGGACCGGACTTGGCGTACCGAAAGCCGCGCGACTCGAACCGGCCTGCGATGTCGCCGCACGCGCTGAGGAAGACGTCCCTGGGTAGCTCCGCACCAACCGGAGTGCCAGCGAAGCGAGCCTGCGCCGCCCGGTGCTTGCGCAGGGCTACTGCGAATCAACGCGGCGAGTGATCTAGTGACGTCGGGCATACGCCTGCCTCGTGGGCCTAACGCACCGCGGATAGCTGCGAGCGCCGCGGCCCCGTCTTGCCGCGACGCTTTGGCGAGCCAGCTTGATCCGCTTGTTAGGCCCCACGTGGGCGTTCTCCTGCCAGTCTGTCGAGTTCCGCGAGTAGGCGGCGGATTTCGGCGGGGCGGTACTCCCAGCGGTCGATGATCACCTTGCGCGGGCCGTCGCGCGAGTTCCGACGCGCTGCTGGAAGAACCATGCAACCAGGCTCGGGCTCGGCTCGATTCGCCAGTCGATCTGGTCCAGGGGGATGCTGGTCACACGCGCCCAGCGTGAGGGTCCCCGGAGCGACTCCGAGTCGAGTCCGAGCGGCTGACTGCGCCAGTTGAGCATGAGGCCGACGATGACGCCGGTCGCGATGCCCGCGAGGACCCACCGGACGTTGAGCGGCCAGGTGCCGATGAAGACGAGGAACCCGAACGTGGCTAGGAGCACACCTAGGAGTACGAACAGGGGCGGGAAGAGCAGCGCGCGCCATAGCACTGGTCTCGCGGTGATCGATTGCACGTCTCCGCTCACGGTCGCCTCTGCCCCTTCGCTTCGCATTGGCCAGTGTGGGCCCAACGCATCGCGCATAACCTGCGCGGGCTTCCCTTCCGCCGCAGTGTATCGGCTGGGCGCGCCAGGTTGATGTGCTTGTTCGGCATTCCCGCCTGAGTCACGGAATACTACTGGAGAGGCAAAGGCGTCGGGCTGGCTGTGCTGGCGGAGACCTTGACGGCGACGGCGCGGGACGGTTGGCTCTCGCCTTTCTTGAGCTCGACGACTTTCAGGGTCTTCGCCTCGCTGGTCAGGGTGAAGCGATGGACGTCGCCGGCGATCTCGCCGGTCTCGCTCTGCGAGACGAGGGATGCGCTCTCCCGCCTGCACGCCCCGAGATCGGTCACCCCGCTGAGACCAGGACTCACCGCGAGTATCCTGTACTGCCCCTCGTCGCTGCTGATCACGAAAGTGGCAGTCGGCCGAATCCACGCGCCAAGTTCCGACGAAGGGGTCAGCGGACGCGATCGGAGAGGGCGACGCGGTCTGCTGGACAGCGCCCGAACAGGCCATCAGCAGCATGGCTGCGGCGACGGCCACGACCAGGGCGAGCAGCATCATGCGTTTGCGCTGATAGGTCACGGTGACGGCTGGCATCATGACACCCCCCGATATGCCGAACGCATCGCGGATAAGCTGCGAGCGCCGCGGCCACGTCTTGCCGCGATGCTTTGGCGAGCCAGCTTGATCCGCTTGTTAGACCGACCCCTCAGTGGAACCTCCAGGCCCAGCCCCACTCGGCCAGCGGGTGCCCGGCGAGCGTCACGACGATCAGTGCCAGGGCGACGAGGCTGAGACAGACGCCGAGCAGCGCGAGGCCTCGGGACTGTGGCGTGCCGGCCCGGAAGCGGCGCCGCGAGAGCAGCGCCGCGACCCCGGCGGTGCCGCAGAGGCCGAGGGCGACGAGGATGAGGACGGGGCCGTGGAAGAAGAGCGCGCAGGCGAGGGCGAGGCCTCCCCAAAGCAGGGTCCAAGGACCGAGGTCGCCGGAGGCGTCCGGCTGAGCGCCCGTGGGGTCGAGGTCGGAGACGCCGGGCTTGGCGCTGCTCGGCGGCACTACGGAGCCGAACGGCGAATGTGGTGGCTGCGCTCCCTGCACCTGCGACACACCTCCCGACAATGGTTCGGTCTAACGTACCGCGCATAACCTGCGCGGGCTACGGCTCCAAGTTACTACAGAAGCCGTTGGACGCGACAGGTTGATGCGCTTGTTAGACACGTCCCCGTGCCACGACGCTGCCTCGGGACTAGTCACGCCAATCGAACTCGACAGCCCAGCCGTGGTTGCCCTCCGCCCACTCACGATCCGCCGCAGCAACGAACGTATAGGCCTCTCGAATATCGAAATAGGGCTCGAGGCGACGAATTGCTATGCCCCTGCTGGTGACCAAGTGCTCGACGGATCCCGGCTCCTCGAGAGGTGGCAGTTCGAGTTCATACTTGCGGAATGGCCACGAGGAGTCGACGCGTCGCACACGGATGATGTCAGCCATCTGCCACCTCGAAGAGCCGGGCGCCACTGTGTCTAACGCACCGCGCGTAACCTGCGCGGGCTGCGGCTCTGAGGTTACTACACGAACCGTTGACCGCGTCAGGTTGACGCGCTTGTTGGGGACTCCCGCAGCCGCGACGCTGGGTGTGTGTGGGTCCAACGGACTTGACAACTGGACTTCGCGCCAATGGGCGGCTGCTCTGACTCGGCCCAATCGGTCGCGTGCGGTCTCACTCTTGATCAGTACGGGGCACCTCTCCTGCAGGCAGTAGCTTCCGGAGCGTGCGCCCCAATGCCTTGGCCGTGCGACTCACTTCACGCTGCGAGCCGATCGCGATGTCCAAGCGCGCCTGGTCATTCTCGTCCGCGGCTGACAGCACTTGGCGGCAAGTGGCCCGAACAGATGCCCATCCGTCTCGGACCAGCATGCCGACGGGGATGAGCTTCTCCGAAGGCGCTTGGGTCTGCCGCCATTGATTCGCGCTCGTTCGCGCCTGGTGGAAAAAGAACTCGAGACGTTGGCGGTCGCCGCCATCGAGGTAGACGTTTCCGCCGTGGGTGTGGATGTCCGACTGCATCCGAATGATGATGCCGTTGAGGGCGGCCCCCGTGCGGCCTAGCAGGTCGTACTCCTGGACGCCGGCGTGTGCGTACTCCGCCTCGCCTTGAGTGAGCGGCTGGGTCCCCGGGGCCTTGACGCCCGAGTTGGCTTCCCCCGCCGTGCTCTGAGTGAGCGGCGGAATGCTCGAGTGACCGCAGCCGATCACGAGCAGCGCCGTGGCAAGCATAGGCACCATGAGACGTAATCCCCAACGCCGCTCTACGATCAGGCTCTCCCGCTCACGAAGTGCGCGTCTGCGGGCGTCCTGTGAATGCGTACTCCCATCGCCTTCCCTGACGTTCCCAACGCACCGCGGATAAGCTGCGAGCGCGCCGATTACTGAAGACAATGTCGGCGCTGCGGCGAGCCAGCTTGATCCGCTTGTTGGGCGCCCCGTCCACGACCTCAGACCTTGCCCTTCACGTATGGCAGGCTGTAGGTACCGCCCGACTCGCTCTCCACGCCCACGTAGGCTCCGACGATGCTGTCCGCGCGCTCAATGACGACCAGTGTGGCGGGCGCCCCGTGCAGCCTCTCCTTGAGCCGATACCATTTCTGGGTCACCTTCTGTCCGCGGTACGGCCTCAAGTCGAAACCGGCCTCGCGGCAGACTTGCTGGATCTCCACCCAAGGCGCCGACGTGAGGTCGGCCGGCACAGTGTCCGAAAACGACCTCACGCCGCCGTCCAAGTGGAGGCCGTACCGGCCCGCGAGTTGGGCCTCGGGCGCGGCGCTCGCGGTCGAAGCACCGGCTTTTTGCCGCCGCAGGAGGCGAGCGCGAGCATGGACAGCAGCACAAGGCAACAGCGCAGGCCACTCCCGACTTCGTCAACATGAGACACCTCGGCTATGTGTGCGTCCAACGCACGGCGGATAAGCTGCGAGCGCCGCGGCCCCGTCTTGCCGCGACGCTTTGGCGAGCCAGCTTGATCCGCTTGTTAGGTGCTCCACTTGGGATCAACATTGCCGGACTCACTGCGTCCCTTGTGCCTGGATGGCTTCCCGACTGAGCTCGAGCAGCCACTCGGGCGGATGCAGGCCCAACTTCACGCCCTGCTCCGCGAGCTCCGCATTCCAGGCATAGCCAGCAGACGTGTAGGCGGTCAGCTCGCCGGCTCTCTCCTGCTGCAAGGCAAGTATCTTGTCTGTCGCTTGGCTGGAGGTCAGCCTGCCCAGGTCGTACTGCTTGAGAATCCTCGCCTTCCGCCTTCGACGTCCGCAAGCCCGGGCATGGTCGCGACATAAGGTCCGTAGGCCTTGATTGCGTCGGGCGCTCTTACAGTGCTCAATTCGGCTGCGGCCGCGTCGTACAGGCGCGCCGCTCTTGACGTCTGCGCCGCACTGAGTGCCGCATCGCCCGATGCAAGGGCGGCAGCCGCAGTTGCCAACGTCTTGTGACCCTCCACCAGTGTCGTCATCCCCGGCCGCGTCTCTTCCAGGAACGCCGAGAACTCATGCGCCTCAACGCTCCGGCTAGCCTGATACGCTCCCAGGCCGCCCGACCGGCAGCCGCCGGTCAGTGCGCACAGACAAACGATTGTGATCAATGTGGCGAGCACGAGCCCGCAGTGCGCGCGTACTGGTTTCACGCTACATCTATTGCCATGCCACACACTCACGTCTCCGGTCTTGACTCGGCCCACCGAGATGCACCTAACGCACCGCGGATAAGCTGCGAGCGCGCCGGCCTCCCGTGAGGCCGTCGGCGCTGCGGCGAGCCAGCTTGATCCGCTTGTTAGACCTCTTCGCCATGTTCCAGGTCCTCCGGAGTGAAGGTCCCTTCAAGGTATTCGCCGCTCCCGCTCGCGCTCCGCCTTGAGGCCGCGGTGGAGGTAATGGACCAGAGCGTCACCGTCGCCTGGGCCCGTGACCGCATACTCATAGCCCACGGTCGACTGGCAGTAGTGCGTCTGGAGTGCGTTCAACATCTTGCGAACGGCCAACAAGGCGGATTCGATATCAGCGCGACTGATGCCGGCGACGGGATCGGTCGACGTCGCCAGGGCGAGCGGCAGATCATCGTGCGCGAGTTGACGATTGCGCCGAGCGCGTATGCCCTTGCACGCGTCGACCGCAGCCTGAGCAAGGCGCGAGACCTCCAAGTGAAGCTCCGGATCCGACACGTGATCGGCGATCCGCTGCAGAGTGAGGTTCTCCTTGGGAGTCCGGGGACGGTCTGTGAGACGAGCCAGGTTGAGGACCACGTCATTGAAGAGCGTCTGCTGTACGACGCTGAAGAGCAACGCGGCCGTGTCGTTGAGGAGCTCGATTCGGCGGTCGCTCTTCGCAAAGAGCTGGCGATAGAGAGCCCAGCGCATATGCAGCCAAGCGACTCGATGGTAGAGCGCAGCTACCAGCTCGCCCAAGTCCTGCCCCATGGCGTCGACGTACTGCGCCAGAATCTCATCACGGGTCGCTTCTTCGGACACCATCACGCTCCCGGGAGTAGGTCTAACGCACCGCGCATGAGCAGACGCCGCCGGCCTGCCGCTGTGCGGCAGACCCTCGGGCGTTCTGCTCGATGCGCTTGTTAGGTGCTGACGGCGTCAAGCGGCTCACCACACTCCTCGCAGGTCGGCGTGAAGGGACCGCCCTGCTGGTACTCGGCCGGCTCGTAAGGGGCGCCGCAGTGCGAGCAGTGCGCGGGCTCGAGGCGGACCGGCTCCGGCGGCCTGCGGCTCTCGCGCCAGAGGCCGCGGCGGCGAGCCGGGACGAGACGGCGATGAGGACGAGGCCGATGGCGATGCGCCGCAGGCACCAGCGGCAAGCTGCGACCCGACCATGCGCAGCGCCTCACCCGCCCCGAGGCCTGACCTGTCGCCGGCGTAGAGGAGGAAGCGCGCGCCGGCGGACACCAGGGCCACGACGCCGCCGGCCAGGGACGCGAGGGCGATGATGAGGATGCCTGCGCGCAGCAGGGAGCGCCCGTCGAGGCGCACCTCAGGTCCGTCGTCGGCGAACCAGCGTGCGGCGAGCTCGCGGCGGCGCACGATGAGCCAGACGCCGAGCGCGGCGGCGGCGACCGCGGGCAGCAGGGCGACCGGTACCGCGACCAGGCGCCGCACCGGGCCACCGCCGTTGATGAGCTGCTCGAGCGGGAAGCTGAGGAGCAAGATCGCCTGGGTGAGCGCCCAGATGCCGACGAGCACCAGTGCCACAGTCCCGATCCTCTTCACAGACCCTCACCCCTCGTGCACCTAACGCACCGCGCGTAACCTGCGCGGGCTGCGGCTCGAACTTACTACAAGAAACCGTTGACCGCGTCAGGTTGACGCGCTTGTTGGGCGGGTCTGCGGTGCGGCTGGGAGTCACGGCACTGCCTGCCACAGAGTGATGCGGACATACTCGCCTGCGTGGACCGTGACCGTCTTTGGCTGGCCGGCCACCTCGGCTTGGACCAGTGTGTAGGTGCCGGGAGGCAGGTCGATGGTGAACCGGCCGCCGTGGTCGGCGAACGGCCTGGGCGACGACCGGACCGTCGACCTCACCCTTGTGGGCGTCCACAGTGACGTTGCTGCTCGGCCAGACGTTGGTGGTTCCGTCGACCGACGGCCCGCCGGCGGACTTGGCCGTCCCCTGCACGCCTGACTCGGGAGAGGGAGACGGCGACGGCGAGGGCGGCGTGGACGTGCCGCAGGCCGGGAGAGCGGCAAGGGCCAGCGCGATGGCGGCAAGCGGGACCAGCGCGATCGCCGAACGCTTCATGACGCCTCCAAGGCCTTTCGACGGATGCGAGAGGGACGCTGCCCCGGAGGCCCCGGTTCGTTCGCGCCTCCGACCTGCCCGCCCGCCCAACGCACCGCGCAATACCCTGCGCGGACTACGTCTGACGTTACTACAGGCACCGTTGGTCGCGTCAGGTTGACGCGCTTGTTAGGTCGCGGCTTGCGCCTTCCCAGTGGCACGACTACTCCATCCCCCCGGATGTCGCGAGGGCGAGGTAGAAGAGCAGCACGGCTACTGCGGGCAGGACGGGCATGAGCAGGCCGGTCACCAGAAGCCCGCGGCCGAGCCGGTTCGCTCGACTCGCGATTACTGTGCCCAGGATGAGCAGCGCGACCGCCGCGGTCGAGTAGAGGATGACGGAAAGCGTCACACTGTCCGCGCCGTACTGCTGGATCGTCCATATCGCAACGCCGACTGCTGCGACCGGAGGCGCGGTAGCCCCTGCAACCAGCCATTGCGGGGGGCTTGCGCGCTTGACGAGGCCGACGATGAAGCAGACCACCGCAAGCAGGGGCAGGCCGATCACAAGCACCGTGTAGGCGAGCGATTCTAGCATTGCTCGTACGAGGCCCTTCGACTCTCCAGGTGGATGATCAGCAGTTCACCGACCGCGTCGACCTAACGCCCGGCGCATGACCTGCGCGGGCTGCGGCTCCAAGTTACTACAGGAGCCGTTGGTCGCGTCAGGTTGATGCGCTTGTTGGGCGGGTCTGCCACCACCGCACCCCCCACAGTCAGTCGGCCCCGGGCGGGATGGAGGTGCTGCTCGTCGCCTTCCTGAGAGTCAGAACGGGGGGTACGTCGGGCCGACCGTGGATCCAGGCGCTGAGGATGAGACGACCGTTCCAAGGCTGGTACACGAAAGTCCTCGCAGGCCGCCGCCCCACTCGCCGACGAGCGTGCCGCCCGTCGCGCTTCAGCGGAAGCGGGCCTTGGAGGACGTCCTTGCCGACGACCTCGCTGACTTCGTATCCGTCGGCGGTGTGCTTGATGAGGTAGCCGCCGTTCGGACCCTTGTCCGTCAGCTTGCCGCCTGAGTTCCACAGCCCCGTGAACGGGTCCCCGCGGACGACCACCCCGGACAAAAAGACGGCGGCGAGTGCGCCCACGAGGACCGCTGCCAGCACCCCGAGCACAATCCAGGTTCGCTTGCTCATGCCACGCCTCCGGCTACTCCGCCCAACGCACCGCGGATAAGCTGCGAGCGCGACGATCTCCCGTGATGCCGTCGGCGCTTCGGCGAGCCAGCTTGATCCGCTTGTTGGGCGTCACGCTCACTCATGCCTCTCCGACTATGAGCGAGATGATACGACCGCGACCGAGCGATGTCGAGGCGGAGTAGCCGGGCTCGACGGCCGAGCGTGCGTGAGCAGCGCGTAGCAGATGCGCGTGCGAGACCCCGTGCCGGGCTGCCGTCGAGCGGCACCGGCTCGGGCGTGACCATGCTGCCGTCAGCGGCCGCGACGCGGCGCAGCGTAACGCGAGTCGAGCAGCTGCTGCGCGAGCGATGAGGACGCGCAGGCGCTGAGCCGGGTCGACGTGGAGTAGCACGCGGGCGGGTCGTGACTCGGCGAGAGCGACGTCGGCGATGTCGAGGAGCGTCGGCTCGAGCGCGTAGGAGAGCGCTGGGCTGGGCCACGGCCTTGCTCTCGCCGCACGCGGAGGCCGCGAGCGCGACAGGCCCAGAGCCGCCGCAACGTGCACGATGAGCAGACCTCTGCGCACGATCTCCCTCACGCCCCTGTGTACGCCCAACTACTATTCTGCAGTCTGCATAAGACCTCTTGAGCAGCTGCCTGCTTCTGCGTAACACCCTACCACCAGGTTCGGATGAGCCGGATATGCGGACTGCGTAAGGGCTGGCGGGGCGGGACTCACTCAACTCGCCTTCGGCTGCTGCTCCAGCTTCTCGGCTATCCACCGTCTGACTTCGCGGGCGGAAGGCCAAGCGACAGGGCTTTCAGAGCGTGTCGAGCGGGCTGCGCACCCCCTGGCCGCCACGCTGGAGGACGTGGGTGTAGATCATGGTGGTGCCGACGTCCTTGTGGCCCAGGAGCTCCTGGATGGTGCGGATGTCGTAGCCGGTCTCGAGCAGGTGGGTCGCGAAGGAGTGACGCAGCGTGTGGCAGGTCGCGTGCTTGGCGATGCCGGCGTGCTCGACGGCCTCCTTGACCGCACGCTGGACGACGGAGGGGTGCACGTGGTGCCGGCCCTGACGCCCGCTGCGGCGGTCGATCCAGCGGCGCCGCTGCGGGAACACCCACTGCCAGCGCCACTCGCGGGGCGCGCGCGGGTACTTGCGCTCCAGGGAGTCCGGGAGCTCGACGGCGCCCCAGCCGTCGGCGAGGTCGCGCTCGTGGAGGAGCTTCGCGCGGCGCAGCTGGTCGCGCAGATCGGGGACGAGCGCCTGCGGGAGCGTGGTGGCGCGGTCCTTGCCGCCTTTGCCCGAGCGGACGGTGAGTTCGCCTCGGGCCAGGTCGAGGTCGAGCACGCGGAGGCGCAGGCACTCGGTGAGCCGCAGGCCGGCGCCGTAGAGCAGCGACGCGATGAGCCAGTTCTGAGGGTCGTCGCGGTCGAGCTCGCGGAGGACGGCGCGGACCTCTTCCCTGCTCAGCACCACGGGCAGCCGGGCGGGCTTCTGTGCGCGGACCAGCTCGTGGAGTTCGCCGACCTGGCGGTGCAGCACGTGGCGATAGAGGAAGAGCAGCGCGCTGAGTGCCTGGGTCTGCGTCGAGGCGCTGACGTGCTCGGCGACGGCCAGGTGCGTGACGAAGGCGTTGATCTCGGGCTCCGCCATGTCTGCCGGGTGACGGAGCCCGTGAAAGCGGACGTACCGCCGCACCCACAGGCAGTAGGCCTGCTCGGTGCGGCGGCTGTAGTGGCGCGCCCGCAGGGCGCGCTGCAACTGGTCGATGAGCGCGGACACCTCCCCAGCGTGGCCGCGCCCGCGCCCGCGTTCAACGGGTGACCGGCAACGTCACCCGGGGCGTCCTCCGCGACCTGGGTGACGAATCACCCACTCGGGGTGAGGACGCCGTCCCGGCCCGCGCACTACCTTGTGCAGGACGGCTCACCGCACAGACCAGGCACGCGAAAGGAGCGTCCCATGGAACGCAGGTTCGTGATAGCGCTGGTGGCCCTCGTCCTGTCGCTGGCGGCGCTGGCAGCCGCCGGCCTGTACGTCGCGGCGGCGCCTCCCGCCCCGGCGACTGCCGACGTGGCGCAGCAGGTGCTCTCCGACGTCGCCCTCGCGCCGCTCCTCCCGGCCGGCATGAGCGGCGAGTTCGCCCACAGGATGCTCGCCGACGCCGGCGCCCTGAAGGCCCCGTCCGTCTACCACCCGTCAGACTGGTGGCGACTCCGGGCCCACGGCGCCGGCGCCGGGCTGGGTGTGTCCGGCGCTAGACCTTCTTGACGCCGGCGATCAGCTTGCCGGCCACGTCCTGCGCGTCGCCGTAGACCATGCGCGTGTTGTCCGCGTAGAACAGCTTGTTCTCGATGCCGGCGAACCCGGCGCCGCGGCCGCGCTTGATCACGAACGCCTGGATGGCCTTGTCCACGTCCAGGATCGGCATGCCGTAGATGGGGCTGCCCGGTCGTCGCGGGCGGCGGGGTTCACCACGTCGTTGGCGCCGATGACGATGGCGGCGTCGGCGGTCGGGAACTCGCCGTTGATCTCGTCCAGGTCGTAGATCATGTCGTAGGGCACGCCGGCCTCGGCGAGCAGCACGTTCATGTGCCCGGGCATGCGGCCGGCCACCGGGTGGATGGCGAACTTGACCTGGATGCCGCGGTCGCCGAGCAGCTTGGCCAGCTCCCAGACCTTGTGCTGCGCCTGGGCGACGGCCATGCCGTAGCCGGGCACGATGATGACCTTCTGGGCGAAGGCGAGCGTGACGGCGGCGTCGTCCGGGCTCGACTCCTTCATCGAGCCCTCGATCGCCTCCAGCTCCTGCCCGCCCTTGGCGCCGAAGCCCGCGAAGAGCACGTTGCCGATGGAGCGGTTCATGGCCTTGGCCATCAGCTGCGTGAGCAGCGTGCCGGCCGCGCCGACGACGATGCCGGCGATGATCAGGGCGCCGTTGCCGAGCACGTAGCCCTCGAAGCCGACGGCCAGGCCCGTGAGGGCGTTGTAGAGGCTGATGACGACGGGCATGTCGGCGCCGCCGATGGGCAGCGTCATGAGCACGCCGTAGAGCAGCGCGAGGACGAAGAAGGCGATCAGGGCGAGGCTCTCGTAGCCGCCCATGTTGCCGGTGTGCTGCAGGGCCACGATGACGGCGAGCACGACGGCGCCGGCCAGCACCAGCAGGTTGAGGACGTTCTGGCCGGGGAAGAGGAACGACTTCTTGATGATGCCCTGCAGCTTGGCGAAGGCGATCATGCTGCCGCTGAAGCTGACGGAGCCGATGAGGGCGCCGATGATGCCGAGCACGGCGAAGCTCGTCGACATGGTCTCGGGCTTCATGAACTCGACGGCGGCGATGAGCGCCGCCGCGCCGCCGCCCATGCCGTTGTAGATGGCCACCATCTGCGGCATGTCGGTCATGGCGACGCGCCGCGCCGCCACGTAGGCGATGGCGCCGCCGATGACGAGCGCCAGCGTCATCCAGACGAAGTTGCCCATCTCCGGCGTCGCGAAGGTGATCACCGTGGCGACCAGCATGCCGACGCCGGCCCAGATGATGCCGCGCCGCGCCGTGCGCGGCGAGCTCATGCTCTTGAGGCCGAGGATGAAGAGGACGGCGGCGGCGATGTAGGCGATCTGGATCAGGTCGCTCACGCATCGCCGCCTCCCTTCGTCTGGGCGGCGGCCGCGCCGCCCTTCTTCTGGTCGCCGGAGCTCTTGAACATCTCGAGCATGCGCTCGGTCACGGCGTAGCCGCCGACGGCGTTGGCGGCGCCGAGCAGCACGGCGAGGAAGCCGACGATGCGCTCGGGGGTCGTGGTCGGCCGTCCCGAGCGCCACCATGGCGCCCACGACGACGATGCCGTGCACGAAGTTGGAGCCGCTCATCAGCGGCGTGTGCAGGATGACCGGCACCCGGCGAGATGACCTCGTAGCCGACGAAGGCGGCGAGGATGAAGATGTAGACGGCGGCGAAGCCGGTGATCATGACGCGCCTCCTTCCTTGTCGGCCGCGTCGTCCGGCGGCACGTTCTCGTCGGGCGCGCCCTCGGCGTCGACCTCCTGCGTCGCCTGGTCGGCGGCCGCGGGCCGGCGCGTCCGGTCCCTCGATCCGCTCGCGCACGCCCTTGTTCACGATCGCGCCGTCGCGCGTCAGCACGCTGCCGGCCAGGACCTCGTCGTCCCAGTCCAGCGTGAGCTCGCCGTCCTTGATGAACGGCGTCAGGAAGTGCATGAGGTTGCGCGCGTACTGGTCGCTGGCGTGCACCGGCAGCATGCCGGGGATGTTGAGCGGCCCGTAGATGAACACGCCGTTGGGGTGGTTGTACTGCTCGCCCGGCCGGGTGAGCTCGCAGTTGCCGCCGCCCTCGGCGGCCATGTCGATGATCACCGCGCCGGACTTCATCTTCTCGACCACGTCGGCCGTGATGAGCTTCGGCGACGGCCGGCCGGGGATGGCGGCCGTCGTGATCACGGCGTCGGCCTCCACGATGTGGCTGTCGACGATCTCCTTGGCCTTGGCCTTCTCCTCGTCGGTGAGCTCGCGCGCGTAGCCGCCCTCGACCTCGGCGTCGATGCCGGTGTCGATGAAGCGGCCGCCCAGCGACTGCACCTGTTCGCGCGTCACGGAGCGCACGTCGTAGGCCTCCACGACGGCGCCCAGGCGCCGGGCGGTGGCGATGGCCTGCAGCCCGGCCACGCCGACGCCGAGCACCAGCACCTTGGCCGGCCGCAGCGTCCCGGCCGGCGTCGTCAGCATCGGGTAGTAGCGGCCGGCCATGCAGGCCGCCATCAGCACGGCCTTGTAGCCGGCGATCGAGGCCTGGCTGGTCAGCGCGTCCATGGACTGCGCCCGCGTGATGCGCGGCAGCAGCTCGAGCGCGAAGCTGGTGATCTTGTGGTCGCGGAGCGCCTTGATCGCGTCGTCCGCCTTGTAGGGCTGCAGCAGGCCGAGGACGACGGTGCCCTCGCGCATCTGCTCCACCTCCGCCGGCGACGGCGGGTCGACCTTCAGGACGACGTCGGCGGCGAACACGTCGGCGGCGCTGTCGACCAGCGTGGCCGCCGTGAACTCCTCGTCGCGGATGTGACTCAGCTGACCGGCGCTGCGCTGGACCAGCACCTCGGCGCCCAGCGCGGCGTACTTCTCGGCCACGGCCGGGACCAGGGCCACGCGTGTCTCTCCCGTCGCCGTCTCCCGGGGCACGCCAATGCGGACTGCCATCGAACCCTCCTCAGACTTCGGGCCCACTGCGGGCCCGTCAGGTCAGTTCCCATGGGTCGGGGACGAAAAACCTCGGGACGCAGTGAAAACGCGCGAGGAGGACGGCGCCACTCCGCGGCGAGCGCCGGGACGGCGGGGGCGTCAGACCGGCAGGCGGCGCACGGCGGCGGTGACGCAGCCCAGGCCGACGTGCGTGGTGAGCACGGCGCCGGCGCGCACGACGGGCACCTCGCCGCCCAGACGCTCGCGCAGGCGGGCGGCGACGAACTCGGCCCCCGGCTCGTCGCCGCTGTGCACGACCATCGCCCGGGCGGGCGCGCCGTCGGCGTAGCGCACGACGCGCCGCACGAGCCCGTTGAGGGCGCGGTCGAACCCCAGCGCCGCGCCCGCCTTGCCCGCCTTGCCCGTCTCGTCGAGCACGATGATCGGCGCGAGGTGCAGCCGGTCCATCGTCCTGGCGAGCCGCGGGCTGACGCGCCCGCCGCGCACGGCGAAGTCCAGAGAGGCGACGGCGCCGAAGACCTTGATCTCGCGCTTGACCCGCTCGGCGATGCGCTCGACCTCGTCCAGGTCGGCGCCGCTGCTGATGGCCTCGCCGACCGCCTCGACGAGCAAGCCGGCGCCGATGGACACCGAGCACGAGTCGATCACGCGGATGCGCTCGGGGTCGACCTCGCGCGCCGCCGCCCTGGCCGCCTGCACCGTGCCGGAGAGGGCGGCCGCGATGTGCACCGACACCACGCCCTCGCGGCACTCCAGCAGCCGGCGGTACGTCTGGGCCAGGTCGGAGACCGCCGGCTGCGACGAGCGCGGCACGCCGTCGCCGGCGAGGATCCGCTGGATGAACCCGTCGAGCGTGATGTCCACGCCGTCCAGGTACTCCTCGTCGCCCAGCGTCAGCGTCAGCGGCACGGCGATCACGCCGAGGTCGATGGCCTCGTCCTCGGGCAGGTCGGTGGTGGAGTCGGTGACCAGCCCGAGGGCCGTGGTGCGGCAGGCGAGCTGCTGCAGCACCATGTCGTCGACCTTGGTGCGCTCGATGTGGCCGAGCTCGGCCACGGCGGCGAAGAAGCGCTGCGGCTCGTTGGTGTGGATGTGCACGCGCAGGCGCGTGTCGCCGCCGGCCACCACCAGGGATTCGCCGAGCTCGGTGGCGCGGGTCATCACGTCGTCGCGCGAGAGCGGCAGGCCCTCGCGCGGCGTGAGCAGCGCCTCCGTGCAGAAGCGGAAGCGGTCGTCGACCTCGTCGTGCTCGCCCGAGAAGGGCGGAAGGCCGTGCGGCTGAGCCTCCATGGGCACCCACGCGGGCTCGTTGCCGGTGAGCGAGTCGATCAGGCCCTCCAGGAAGAACACGAACCCCTGCCCGCCGGCGTCCACGACGTGGCTGCGGGCGAGGACCTCGAGCTGGCGCGGCGTGGCGGCGAGCGCCTCGCGCGCCGCCACCAGGCCGCTGTGCAGGAGCTCCGGCAGGTCCTCGTCGTGTGCGCGCCGCGCTGAGCTCGTGCGACCAGGCGCGCAGCACCGAGAGGATGGTGCCCTCGCGCGGGTCCTGCAGGGCCGAGTACGCCGACTCCGTGCCGCTCACGGCGGCGGCGGCGAACTGCGTCCCGTCGACGTTGCGCAGCCGCTCCATGGAGGAGGCGAGCCCGTGGAGGAACTGGGCGAAGATCGCCCCGGAGTTGCCGCGGGCTCCGTCCAGGGCGCCGTCGGCGGCGACGCGGGCGGCGTCGCCCACCGAGTCGGGAGCTGCGCTCCCGAGCCTGGACGCCGCCGCCTTGAGCGTCGCCGCCAGGTTGGCGCCCGTGTCCGCGTCGCGCACCGGGAAGACGTTGATGCGGTTCAGCGCCTCCTGCTCGCGCACCACGGCGAGCGCGCCCGCGCGCACCACGCGCGAGAACGCCTCTCCGCTGAGCCTGGTCGTGTGGTCGATGGTGTCGGTCATCTGCAGGGGCTTTCTACCCAGCCCCGTTCCCACCTGAGCGTCCGGACCCCGACCTCCGGGGGCTCGGCGCCGGGCGGGTCACTTCTGGCCGGGAAGGGCGCCCATCTTCTTGAGCGCCTTGCGCGCGGCGGCGGCCACCTGCGGGTCCACGTCGCCCAGGGCCTTGCGCAGCGTGTCGACGCCCGCCGGGATCGCCGATCTTGCCGAGCGCCTCGACGATGATCATGCGCAGCAGCGGGTCGGGATTGTGCATGGCGACGCAGAGCTGCGGGACGGCGACGGGGTCCTTCATCATCCCGAGCACGTAGGCGGCGTCCTGGCGCCGGTGCAGGTGACCCTCCTTGAGGATGAAGATGAGGCGGTCGCGCGCCGGCGGCCCGACGAGCACCAGCGCCTCGCGCGTGGTGTCGAGCTGCACGATGTTCTTGGTCTGCAGCCGCTCGATGAGCTTGTCGAGATAGCCCTCCAGCGCCTGGCGCGCCGCCTCGGCGACCGCGGGGTCCTTCTTGTACTTGGCCGCCTTGACGAGACCGTCGATCTTGCCGGCGGCGTCGAGCTTGGCGACGTCGGGCGGGCCGAACAGGGCCACGGGACGCTCCTCGCGGTCGGACATCACAGCCGGACGAGGGGCGTACCGCGCGCCGCCCGGACCGCCAGTCTACCGCAGGATGCGGTTGGTGACGTCCAGCAGGCGCGCCGGCAGGTCGCGGAAGGCGCGCACCGGGAAGACGTCGCCGTGGCCGGCGTCGGCCAGCTCGCGGCAGAGCTCCGGGTTCATCTTGTAGTCCTCGGTGAGGAGGACGAAGAGCTGCGGGAAGCGGTGCGCGAGCGGCCGCGGGTCGCCGCCGGCGGTCACGACGCCGTCGGTGATCAGCAGGCCGCTGCGGCGGGGGTTGCGGCCGCGCTCCAGCTCGGCTGCGCCGAGCGCCAGCGCGGCCTCGATGTTGGTGTAGCCGCGCACCGGCTGGTCGAGCATGCGCCGGACCACCTCCTGCGGCGGCGTCCGGCACGTCCAGGTGCGTCACCGCGTTCGCCTTGTCCTCGAAGACGACCACGCTGAGGTCCTCGGGGTGCAGCTTGAGCGCGAGGACCGCCGCGGCCACGGCGGCGATGGCCATGTTCTCGCCGCTCATGCTGAGCGAGGTGTCGACCATGAGCACCACCTGGTGCCGCCGGTCGACGCGCCGCTGCGCGATCCAGTCGCCCGGCTCCGGGGAAGGCCTTGCCGAGCACGTTGTCCAGCGTGGCCTCCACGTCGAGCTCGCCGGCCCACGGCTCGCGCAGCGGCTCGCGCACCGTCTGCGTCGCCGACCGGAGCGGGCCGACGAGCCGGGCGGCGCGCTGCAGCACGGCGCGCGCCGCCAGCCGCTCGGCGTAGTAGCGCAGGCCCGGGTCGGCGATGCGGCAGTCGCTGCGCGTGAGGTTCACGGCGATCGTCCAGCCGTCGAGGGCCTCCTGGTCGACGCGGTAGCGCTCGGCGAGGGCCGCCAGCGGCGCGTCGCCGGCCGGCGGCTCCGGGGCGCACGCAGGCAGGCCGCGGACTTCTACGCGGCCTCTGGTGCCGGAGCGGAGCCCCGGCGGATGGCGTCAGGCTTTTGGGGACCGCCGCGGGGGGCGCGAGGGCGACGTCCGGGTCCTCGCCGCGCTCGACGACGAGCTCCAGGAGCTCGTCGAGCGCGGTGCCGAAGTCGGCGTCGATGTCGTCGCGCAGGTCGACGCGCGTCGTCAGGGCGGCCTCGGCCGCGCGGCGCAGCACCTCGCGGCTCACGGCGCCGCAGGCGTCGCGGTCGTCGGCCCACAGCCGCTCGGCGATCGCGACGGTGGCGATGGCGCCGCGCACGGACGCGCCCTTGCGAAAGCGCGGGTGCAGCCGCGTCGCCCGCGTGAGCCGCACGGCCGTGCGCACCAGCTGCGGCGTCGTCGGAGCCGGTCTCGGCGACCACGATCGCCGCCTCTTCGTCCGCGCCCTGATAGAGCAGCGCGAGGTGCTCGAACCGGTCGCGCAGCGCCTCCGAGAGGTGGCCGGTGGCGACGTACTCCACCGGGTTCTGCGTCGCCACGACCTGGAAGCCCGTCCGCCGCACGCACCTCGCCGATGTGCGGCAGCTGCAGCAGGCGCTCGTCCAGCGCCGGCAGGAGCACGTTCTGCACGCTCTCGGGCATGCGGTTGAGCTCGTTGATGAAGAGCACCTTGCCGTCCCGCATCGCCTCGACCAGCGGCCCGGCGAAGAACGCCTCTTCCCCGTACCCCTGCTTGAGCACGAGCGGCGGGTCGAACCAGCCGGTGAGCTTGCTCTCGGAGTAGCGGTCGTCGCCGTCCACGCGCACGGTGTCGCGCCCGAGGTGGCCGCAGACGGCCAGGGCGACGGTGGTCTTGCCCACGCCCACGGGGCCCTCCAGCAGCAGGTGACGGCCGGCGCCGAGCACGGCCAGGGCGGTGGCCAGTTCGCGCTCGCGGCCGACGATGCCGTGCTCGCGCTGGATCTTCTCGATGGGGGTCATGTCGTCACCTTTCAGAGTCCGTGCGCCTACTCCACCAGGATGAGCGCGTAGCGATGATACGGCTCGCCCTCGGCCGCTACCACTTCCAGCGGCCAGCCGGCGTTGGCGCTGGTGGTGAACACGTCGATGCCGCAGCCGGCCAGGCCCGGCCGCAGCCCCTCCCGGCTGCCGCAGGTCTCGGGCGAGCCGCACGCCTCATCCAGGTCGCACGAGCGCCCGCCGGCGATGGCGAACACCTTGTGGTGGCCGGCCAGGAAGAGCTCCCGCTCCAGCCGCAGCGCGGCCGCCAGCACCCAGGGCGCGGACTTCAGCCACTCCGAGCGTTCCGGACGGACGTCGAAGCGCAGCAGCAGCACGGTCTCGTACTCGTCGAGGAGACGGCGGGTCTCTCGGGGCGCTGGCGAGTGCGGCGGGCAGGTCAGGCAGCGGCCCGCCACGTCGCAGCCGTAGAGGCACTTCCAGCGGACCCACTCCGCGGTGACGACCTGGTCCGGACGCAGGACCGCCGCCGCGCTCGCGCCGGCCGCGAGCGCGCGGGAGACGAGGTCGGCCGGCGTGACGGTTCGCGCTCATCGCAGCACCCTGTCGGCGACCTCGAGCATCCGGCGCGGCAGCGCCGGGAAGCCGTCGACGCGCACGAGGCCACCGTCGGCGGCGCGGGCGACGGCCTCGCCGACGTGCAGGCGCGGCGCGATCCAGGTCGTGACCGGCGCGCCGGGGTCGACGGGCCGCCGACTGCTCCTCCATGAGGAGCACGTGCAGCGGCCCGAACCGCGCCGCCGCCGGCAGCGGGTCGGCGCCGCTCGTGTACACGCCGTCGCTCACCAGCAGGCCGCTGCGCGAAGGGTCGCGGCCGCGCTGCAGCTCGGCGTGGCCGAGCCGGAGCGCGGCGGCGATGTCGGTGCCGCCGCCGCAGGGCACCGCCAGCATGCGGCGGACCAGCTCGGCCGGGGCGACCTCCTCGCCGAAGCGTGAGACGGCGCGGGCGCCGTCGGCGAACAGCACCACGGCCAGGTCGCCGGGCCGCAGCTTGAGCGCGAGCACGGCCGCGGCCACCGCCGCGAGCGCCATCTTCTCCCCCGCCATGCTGAGCGAGGTGTCGACCATCAGCACCACCTGGTGCCGGCGGTCCACGCGGCGCTGCACGATGAGGTCGCCGGGTTCCGGGTGCGGCTTGCCGAGCAGGTTCTCGACCGTCGCCTCCACGTCCAGCTCGCCGCCCCACGGCTCCAGCAGCGGTTCACGCACGGTCCTGGTGGCCGCCTTGAGCGGCCCGACGAGGCGGCCGGCTCTGCTGCAGCACCGCGCCCGCCGCCAGCTGCTGGGCGCACAGCCAGGCGCGCTCGCCGGCGTGGCTGAGCGCTCCAGCGCTCAGGTCGCCGGCGAGCTTCCAGCCGTCCAGATCCTCGGGCGCCGCGCGCAGCTGCCGCGCCAGCGCGCGGCGGTCCTCCAGGGTGCAGGCCTCCGGCTGCGGCCGCCCGTGCGCGCGGCCGCGGCTCCTCCGGCCCGTCCGCCGGGGGGCCGGACCTGCGGCGAACCTGCGCGGCGTCGGTCTCGCCGCCGAACGCGCCGGCGGCAGACGCCGCGTCCGGGTCCTCCCCGCGCTCGACGACGAGCTCCAGCAGCTCGTCGAGCACCGCCTCGAACCCGCCGTCCGCGTCGCGCAGCTCGACGCGCGTCGCCAGCGCCGCCTCGGCGGCGCGGCGCAGCGCCTCGGCGCCCGTCCCGGCGGTCAGCTCGACGATGGCGATCGCGCCGCGCACCGACGCCCCGCGGCGCACGCGCGGGTGCACCCGCGTCCCGCGCGCGAGCCGCACCGCCGTCCGCACCAGCCGGGCGTCGCGACACCCGGTGACTTGCGCGACGATCGCCTCTTCCTCCGCGGCGCTCTGATAGCCGATCTCGAGATGCTCGAACCGGTCGCGGATGGCCTCGGAAAGATGACCGGTGGCCACGTACTCGGCCGGGTTCTGCGTCGCGACGACCTGGAACTCCCGCGGCGGCGCGCACCTGCCCGAGGTGCGGCACCTGCACCAGCCCCTCGTCGAGCGCAGGCAGCAGCAGGTTCTGCGCGGCCTCGGGCAGGCGGTTCAGCTCGTTCAGGAAGAGGACGCGCCCCTCGCGCATGGCCCGCACCAGCGGTCCGGGGACGAAGGCCTCCTCGCCGTAGCCGCGCGCGAGGACCAGCGGAGGGTCGAACCAGCCGGCGAGGCGACCTTCGGTGAAGCGGTCGTCGCCGTCCACGCGCACCGTCTTACGCCCGAGGGTCCGGCAGACGGCGAGTGCCAGCGTCGTCTTGCCCGAGCCCACCGGCCCCTCCAGCAGCAGGTGCCGGCCGCCGGAGAGCACCGCGTGCGCGGCGGCCATCTCCTGCGTGCGTCCGATCATGTCGCCGCCCCAATCACTTTCGCGCAGTATCACGCACCTTCGAACATCCCGCAAGAAACCGCCCGGGTACGGGCGCGATCCGCGAGAGCACCGAGCGCATCGCCGGGAAAGGATTGCCGGACGGCGGACGGCACGCGCCGGCGCCCGCTCCGCCGGCCGGCGCACCGACTATGCGCCCGTCCTAGACCTTGAACGCGAAGCCGAAGCCGGCGCCCTGGTACTCCAGCGGCACGAGCGGGCTGCCCGGCACCTCGGCGTGCGCCTCGCCGTGGTACTCGCGCGGGGCCACGTCGTTGGGGCCGTCGGCGTAGAGCAGGCTGGCCAGCGCCTGGATCTGGTCGCGGCCGATGCCGAGCTCGAACTGGCCGCCGCCGTACAGGACCATGCCGGCGGCCTGCGCGCGCCCCACGCAGTCCAGCAGCGCGCTCAGGCTGCCGAAGCGCGACGGCTTGATGTTCAGCTGGCGCAGCTCGAAACGGTCGCACTCCGGCCCGCAGGCCGCGGCCACCCGCTTCGTGATCGCCTCGACGTCCTCCCAGGAGTGGATCGGCGCGTCGAAGCTGAACCGGCCCTCCTGCCCGCGCAGCGCCTCCCGCGCGGGACCCTCCAGCGCCGGGTCCTCGAGCACGGCGCCGGGGAACGTCTCGCTCACCAGCCGGTACTGCACCGGGTCCGGCGGATTGTCGACGGGCGAGCCCTCGTAGAACGACTTGAAGTCCAGGGCGCGCACGCGGCCGGTCGCGGCGATCTCCTGCATGAGGCCCTCGTCCCACTCCGGCGTCGGGTCGAGCTTGAACTCGAGCGTCGGGTCCACCGCGAGCCACGGCTTGATGTCGAGACGGGTGCTGAGCACGAAGCGGACGGGCGCGTAGGGACGCCGCAGGGCGTCGCCCAGGCTCAGCTTGCCCTGGCGCAGGGCGAGGTCGAGCGCGGCGCTCTCGAAGCCCCAGCGCCGGTACGGAGCGGAAGAACTCCTGCTGGGGCGGCCTGCCGGGGAACAGGTCCAGGCCGCCCAGGTGCCGCGAGAACCCGTCGAGCGTCCACTCCCCGGCCAGCGGCAGCGCCGCCGGGTAGTCGTCGTGGTCCTCGGCCGCGTAGGTGACGTCCTCGCCGCGGCCCTCCAGCCCGCCGCCGACCAGCACGATCTCCGTGGTCACGCGGCGAAACCCGCTGGAGACGTCCAGCTCGTGCCGCTCGGTCCGGTAGCCGTCGACCACCAGGCCGAGCCCGGCGACCCGCTCGTACGCCTTCTCGGGAGCTTCGTGGATCACGGCGCCTGCCTTTGGTCGGACGGTCCTGCGGCGCTTCTACCCTGCCCGACGCGAAGGCAACCGGTCGACGCTGTCGCTGGGCAGTCGCCGGCCGCGGACGCGGCAGGCCCGCGGCTCTGGCATACTTGAGGCCCGTGCTGCGTTCCCCCGACATCGGCATCTCCACGAGCGCCTACGCCGAGCTCCTGCTCCCGGTGGCGCTGGAGGCCATCTCCGAGCTCGCCTCCTTCGCCGAGATCCGCTCGTTCGGCATGCACACGCTGCTCAGCAGGCGCAACCGCGCCGAGGCGCAGAAGGCCGGCCTCAGCCTACACCGTGCACGGGCCGTTCGGCTACCGGGGCATCTGGGACCTCGACGACGCCGAGCGGCGCAAGGCGCTCGACGAGCACCGCAGGCACCTGGAGGCGAGCGCCGAGATCGGGGCGCTCCTCTACGTGGTCCACCCCGACTGGCGCCAGGAGGCCGGGCCCCGCGACCCCGCCGTGGTCGCCCAGCTCGACCGCTCGTTCGAGACGCTGCGTCGCCTGGCGCGACGAGCTGGGCGTCGAGATCGTCGTGGAGAACATGCCGGGCACGGGGATGTCGCACTTCACCCACCCCGGCGACCTGGACCTGCGCGGCCTCGGCCTCATCCTCGACGTGGGCCACGCCAGCATCAGCGGCTGCCTCGACGAGTGGCTGGACGACCCGCGAGCGCACGCTGCGCCACCTGCACGTGCACGACAACCACGGCGAGGGCGACCACGACGACCCGCACCTGGGGCTGGGCGACGGCGTGGTCGACGCGGCGGCCGTGATGGCCGCCGCGCGCGCCGCCGGCGCCTCCGTGATGCTCGAGCACAGCAGGGACGCCGACGTGCGCGTCAGCCTCGCCCGCCTGCGGGAGCTCGGCCTGCTCTAGGCCGTCAGCGCGAGCGCCTTGCCCGCCTCGTAGGCGCGGATCTTCAGCGCCGCATCCTGATCCGCGCGCTCCGGGTCGTTGGCGCCCGGTGCACACGATGTTGTCCACCAGTTCGAAGCCGAACGACGGGTACATGGCGGCGGTGTACTCGAAGTACGAGTCGTAGGCGTGCTCGTCGTCCATGCCCTGCGAGTACACGGTGATCATCTTCTTGGCGCCGAACCGCGGCCTGCCCTGCAGGTCCATCAGCGGGAACAGCCTGTCGTACAGGTTCTTGACCGGGCCCGTCATCTGCATCATGTAGATGGGCGAGCCGATCACGACGGCGTCCGCCGACTTCACCTTCTGCAGCGCCTCGTGCAGCTCGTCGTTGATGACGCAGTCGTCCTTCATGCGGCAGGCGAAGCAGCTCTGGCAGGCCATGAACTTCATCTTGAAGAGCGTGTAGAACTTGACCTCGGCTCCGTTGTCCCGCGCGCCCCTGGCGATCAGGTCCAGGAGCGTCGACGGTGTTGCCGTCCATGCGGGGACTGCCGTTGAACACGACGATTTCTTTCATGCGGCAGTCGCCTTCCTGGGCCGCCAGTCGGCCTCTTCTGCTGAGCAAAGGGGAGGGCCCGGCAGGCCCTCCCCCTCGTCGTCCGCAGGCCGCTACGAGCTTACAGCTCGATGAAGCCCAGGTTCTGCGACTCGTTGTTGATGAGGACCGTGGTGGCGTACTTCCTGCCGCCGGCATCCACCTCGAGCTCGTACTCCCCGTACTCGAGTCCGTCGAACTTGAACTCTCCGAAGAAGTTCGTGGTCCGCGTCGCCAGCGTCGCCGTGTCGTTGCCGTCGGCCATGCCGGCGCCGCCGGCGTCGCAGGCGATGCCGCCCTCCTGCGAGCGCAGGGTGACGGTCGCCCCCTCGTAGCAGTCGCCGTCGACGAGCACGCCGGCGGTGATGAAGTTCAGGGTGAACCTGTACAGGTTCTTGTACAGCGTGTGCGGCTTGGTGCCGAGGTCCGGCAGATAGGCCTCCAGCTTCTCGGCCGCGATCATCTGCTCCATCTCTTCCGGCTCGACGAAGTACGTCGCCATCGCGTCGGTCGGGCAGCTGTGCGCGCAGCGGGTCGTGTGCGGCGTCCAGGTGGGATCGTCGATCAGGTGCGCGCAGAAGATGCACTTCTGGGCGATGTCGGCCTCTTCGTTCCACCAGATGGCGTGGTAGGGGCAGGACTGGGCCAGGTCCTTGTTGCCCTTGGCCTTCACCATGTCGATCATCACGATGCCGTCGTCGCGCTTCGTGATCGCGCCGTCCGAAGCTTCGATGCACGGCGCGTTCTCGCAGTGCTGGCACGGCACCGGCAGGTAGGCCACGTCGTTGCGGGCGTACTGGCCGCGCTCGCGCCGCAGGATGTCCACCCAGCGGTGGCCGTGGCGGGGCTGGGCGGCCGTGTAGCCGGGCCAGTCGTTGCCGACGAACTCGTCCTTGTCGGCCATAAAGCAGTTGTTGCAGTCGTGGCACCGGGCCACGTCGATGACTTTGAACCATTGCTTCACTTCGCTGACTCCTTGTCGGTCATGCACAGACGGTCGAATCGTTCCGGCTTCAGTCGGTCTCGTAGATGCCGCCGTCCCATTTCTCGACTTCGATCTGGGCAGTGTTGGGAGCCATGCCCGACGCGTACTTGGACATGTAGCGATCGGGCGACAGGATGTTCATGCACCCGCCGCGATCGGCAGACCTGCCGGGCTTGCCCAGCGGGTCGTACTCGGCGCACGACTCGTAGGTGTGCACCGTGCCGGGCTGCGTGCGCTCGCCGACCTGCGCGCACACGATGACCGAGCCGCGGTCGTTGAAGGCGCGGACCAGGTCGCCGCTCTCGATGCCGCGGGCGGCCGCGTCGACGCGGTTGATCCGGATGATCCAGTAGTAGTGACCGTCCACCAGGACGCGGTGGTCCTTGATGTCGTTCATGAAGCTGTCCTTGCCGTCACCCATGGTGTGGAAGGAGAAGCGCGGGTGCGGGGACAGCATGCCGAGCGGGTACTTCTTGGCGAGCTCGCAGCGCGGACCCTCCCAGGCGGGCACGTAGGTGTGCATGGACGGGCGGTACTCGTCCACGAAGCCCTGGTCCTCGAAGTTCTTGAGGCTGGTGGCGATGAACTCGACCTTGCCGGTGCTCGTCTGCAGGCCCTTGCGCCCGACCTGGTTGTTCAGGCGCGGGCCCCAGTCGGGCGTGTCCTTCTCGCGGTCCTCGGCGAACCAGCGCAGGGCCGGCGTCTTCTTGCGCTCCGGGTTGTCCGGCACGATGAAGTAGCCCTTCTCCTTGAACTCGGCGAAGGTCATGTGCTTGGGCATGTCGGTGGCGTTGTAGTACTGCTCCACCCACTCGAGGTCGGTCTTGCCCTCGGTGAACATCGGGCCGATGCCGAGCTTGTCGGCGATCATCGCGTAGATCTCGTAGTCCGACTTGGACTCGCCGACGGGCTCGATGCACTTGGCCTGCAGCGAGATCACGCGGTGGTTGCACTGGCCGTAGGTGTCCGGGATGTAACCCGAGCAGTTGGCGAACTCGCTGATGTCCCAGCGCTCGAAGTTGGTGCAGGCCGGCAGGATGATGTCGGCGAAGGGCACCTCGCCCTCGAACCAGATGGACTGGCTGACGACGAACTCGAGGCTCGGGTCCGCGTACATCTTCGCGTAGCGGTTGGTCGCGGTCATCGTGCCGATCCACGGCCCGCCGTACTTCCACAGCATCTTGATCTTGGGATAGCCCGGGGCCGGATACTGGTACTGGTGCAGCTGGTGCTGGATGTCGCCGCCGGCGAAGCCCTTGCCCGCCCACTGGAACTCGCCGTCCATGATGCACTCCGGCACCTTGAGGCGCGGGATGTGCTGGCCGGCGGAGGTGTTGATGTTCGACGGCGACGGGAACGTGGTCTTGCCGTCGAACATGCGCCACGCGAACTTGAAGCCCGCGGCGGAGTTCTCGCAGTCGCCGGAGATGCCGCCCTCGGCGTAGCCGGGGAAGTAGAAGTCGTAGTCGACGGGCGTGCCCTGCGTGGTCGAGTAGATGTTGGTGCCCGGCTTGCCCATGCCCTGCATGGTGGCGAGCGCGATCATGCCGCGGCTCCACTCGATGCCGTGCGAGGCGCGGCAGGCGCCGCCCCAGCCGCCCAGGCCGCCGGCGGCCAGCATGGTCTTGCGCTTGCCCCACTCGCGGGCGAGCGCGCGGATCTCGCAGGCGGGGACGCCGGACTCGGCCTCGGCCCACTCGCAGGTCTTGGGCACGCCGTCGGTCTTGCCGAGCACGTAGTCGGCCCACTCGTCGAAGCCGTGGGCGTGCGTGGCCACGTACTCCTTGTCGTAGGTGCCCTCGGTCAGCCAGGTGTAGGCGATGGCGAAGGAGAGCGCGTGGTCGGTGCCGATCTTGGGCGAGAACCACTTGTCGCCGATGAGCCCGGCGGTGTGGTTGTAGAACGGGTCGATGAAGACCATCTTGATGCCCAGGTCCTTCATCCAGAAGCGGCGCGGCGTGGACTCGTGCGCGGAGTAGATGCCGGTGTTGGTCTCCGGGTCGGACGACCAGAAGACGATCATCTCGGTGTTCTCCAGGGTGTCCTCGAGCAGGTCGTACTGCTCGGGGTTGCCGAGGCGCCAGCTGAAGCCCCACATGTGCATGCCGCCCCAGTGCCAGCCTTCCCAGCTGTCCGGGTTATGGTCGGCGTAGGTGAAGCCCATCATGTTCATGAAGCGGAAGTAGGTGCTGTGGCGGTAGCCCACGTTGCCCCACATGTGGTGGGAGCTGGGGCTGGAGAGGATCGCCGCGGGACCGGCCTCGCGCTTCACGCGGTTGATCTCGCTGACCACGATGTCGGTGGCCTCGTCCCAGGAGATCGGCTCGTAGCCGGAGACGCCGCGGTTCTGGGGGTTGCGCTCGCCGTTGGGGTCGAAGTCCACGCGCTTCATCGGCGTCTTGATGCGCCTGTCGGAGTAGATCATGGACTTGAAGCCGGCGGTGTAGACCGAGTACGTCGTCTTGCGCGGCGGCGCGAAGGTCTTGCCCCTCGCCTCGATCTTCCACGACGCCGCGTCGACCGCGTCGTCGAGGTCCATCGGGGTGATGCGGACGATCTTGCCGTCCTCCACATAGACGAAGACCGGCCCCCCGGTCGACGAATTCGTCAGGCGGACTACCTCTCCCATGTAGCATCTCCTTCGTTCAGGCCCGAGTCGGCATGGTCGTAGCTCGCATTGCGGACATTCGGCTCACAATGCGGACATCGTAGGTCCGCCGCGGGTTTCTGTCAAGCGTAACCCGAGTGCAACCCGAGTGGCGGGGATCCCTGCCGTGATGGACGCGCGTGCGCACGCGCGGCGGGCGGGGCGGCGCCAGCCGTCTGATAGACTCCCGTGGGTGCCGCTTTCGGCGCCCCCACGCTCACGCCAACGACCGAAAGCGCACGCCATGAGCCAGTCCTTCACCTACACGGGCACCAGCGACTACATCGCCGCGCCCGACCTCATGCAGACCGTCAACGTCGCGGTGCAGCTCGCCGCCCGCTGCTCATCAAGGGCGAGCCCGGCACCGGCAAGACCATGCTCGCCCAGAGCATCGCCCAGGGCCTCGAGATGCCGCTGCTCGTCTGGAACGTGAAGTCGACGACCAAGGCGCAGGACGGCCTGTACGTCTACGACACCGTGCAGCGCCTCTACGACGGCCAGTTCGGCGACCGCGACGTCAGCGACATCGCCCAGTACATCAAGCTCGGCATGCTGGGCCGAGGCCTTCTCCAGCGAGGAGCGCGTCGTGCTCCTCATCGACGAGATCGACAAGGCCGACCTCGAGTTCCCCAACGACCTGCTGTGGGAGCTCGACCAGATGGAGTTCCACATCCCCGAGACGCGCGAGACGATCAAGGCCGTGCAGCGGCCCATCGTGCTCATCACGTCCAACGCGGAGAAGGAGCTGCCGGACGCGTTCCTGCGCCGCTGCGTCTTCCACTACATCGAGTTCCCGGACGAGGAGATGATGGAGCGCATCGTGCGCGTCCACGTGCCCGGCCTGGACAAGCGGCTGCTCGACCTCGCCATGCAGTCCTTCTACTGGCTGCGCGACCTTCCCGGCCTGCAGAAGAAGCCCAGCACCAGCGAGCTCATCGACTGGGTGCAGGCGCTGGCGCGCGGCGGCGTCGACCCCAAGGAGATCGCCGCGCGCCTCCCCTTCATGGGCGTGCTGCTCAAGAAGGACCACGACGTCGACGTCGCCCAGCGCGCGCTCGCGTCCGGCCGCGGCCGCAGGTAGTCCAGGCGGCACTCCGCCGCCGGAAGGAAGGCACATGAACGTCGGCCCCGTCGAGCTCTTCATCATCATCGTCATCGCGATCGTCGTGGCGGTCCTCGTGCTGCGCGAGATCGGCAAGCGAGGCGCTGAGGCGCGCGCCGTGTTCACCGACTTCTTCTTCCTGCTGCGCTTCTACGGCGTGCCGGTCACGGTCACGGAGTGGCTCGCGCTCATGCGCGGGCTCGCCATGGGCCTCGTGCCGACCGGCCTGGACGAGTTCTACGCGGTCGCGCGCAGCATCCTGGTCAAGTCCGAGGCCTACTTCGACCAGTACGACCAGGCGTTCGCGGCGCATGTTCAAGGGCATCGAGACGCCGGTGGAGATCGACGACGAGGTCTGGGACTGGCTCTCGGACCCGCTGACGATGCCCGGGCTGACCGACGAGGAGCGCCGGCTGCTGGCCGCCGCGCTCGAGGACCTGGACCTGGAGGCGCTCCAGAGGATGTTCGAGGAGCGCCTCAAGGAGCAGACCGAGGCCCACCACGGCGGCAACCACTGGGTGGGCACCGGCGGCACCAGCCCGTTCGGCCACTCGGGCTTCCACCCCGGCGGCATCCGCGTGGGCGGCGAGAGCCGCAACAGGTCCGCCGTCAAGGTGGCCGGCGAGCGCCGCTACCGCGGCTACCGCACCGACCAGGAGGTCGGCGTGCGGCAGTTCGAGCTCGCCCTGCGGCGCCTTCGCCAGCTCTCCTCGCGCAACGAAGGCGTGCCCGACGAGCTCGACCTCGACGAGACCGTCGAGGAGACGGCCGAGCAACGCCGGCCGCCTCAGCCTCGTCTGGCGCAAGAGCCGCAAGAACGCCGTCAAGGTGCTGCTGCTCATGGACGTCGGCGGCTCCATGCACCCCTACATCCGCCTCTGCAGCCAGCTGTTCAGCGCCGTGAACCGCAGCAGCCACTTCAAGGACCTGCGCTTCTACTACTTCCACAACTGCGTCTACGACTGGCTCTACACGAGCACGCGCATGACGTCGTCCGAGGCCATCTCCACCCGGCGCGTCCTCCAGGAGCTCCCCAGCGACTACAAGCTCATCGTCGTCGGCGACGCGGCCATGGCCCCCAGCGAGCTCATGGCCCGCGACGGCATCATCTGGTGGGGCTACGGCAACGACGAGCCCGGCATCGAGTGGCTCAGGCGCCTGCGCCGCCACTTCGACCACTCCGTGTGGCTCAACACCATCCCCGAGACCGACTGGGACCGCGCCTACGGCAGCGTGACCATCCGCAAGGTGCGCGAGGTCTTCCCCATGTTCGAGCTCACCGTCGACGGGCTCACCGCCGCCACCCGCAAGCTCATGGTGCGGTACTGACGGCGCAGCCGTCGGCGACGGGGCGCCGCAGGCGCACCGCTCACCGGTCAGCGACCGATCAGCGCGAACGTCCCATTCAAGCGCGTACGCCTGCGCGCCGATACCACCATGCGGCGAGGAGGATGCAGACCATGGACGACATCGAGCAGCGACGGCACCTCGTTCGCGCCTCGTGCATCACGGGGGCGCGGGCGAGGACGCGCTGCTCGGCGACACGCTGGTCCAGCTCGCCGAGCAGATCGCCACGGCGCTCGACTGCTCCGAGTGCTGCGTCTACGAGTACGATCGCCGACGCGCAACGTCCTGCGCGCCCAGGCGCTCTGGTCGCGCGTCCTCGACCAGCACGACATCGACTGGGTCGGCGAGATGCACCGCCTCGCCGACTCCCCCGGCTTCGAGCGCGTGATCGAGCGAGCGGAGTCCTCTGTCTCGTACCCCGACGACGACGTCGACGCCGCCACGGCCGGCTTCGAGTCCATGGAGTTCTGGGGCGAGCAGGCCGCCATCTGGGCGCCCATCGTCTACGGCGACCAGGTGCTCGGCATGCTCGAGCTGACCGAGAAGGAGCGCGAGCGCACCGTTCACCAAGGCACGACGACCGGCTCGTGCGCCAGATGGCCGGTCGCTCGCCGCCGATCGCGCTGTACAACGCGCGCGCTCGCGCGCGCCGCCGAGGAGCGCAACCGCCAGCTCTCGGCGCTCATCGGCGCCTCGCGCGCGATGACCTCGACGCTCGACCTGGACGAGCTCCTCGAGGTCATCTGCCGCCACGCGGCGCTCGCCCTCGACGCGGCTGAGCTACATCTACGAGTACGACGCCGAGGCGACGCCATGGTGTGGCTCGCCGAGTACCAGCGCGACGCCGCCCACGCGTTCGAGGAGCCGCTCGGCACCGTCTACCCGCTCGACGACCTGCCGCAGGACCTCACGGTGGTGCGCACCGCCGGCCGGTCGAGGTGCGCCTCGACGACCCCGACCTCGAGCGACGTGATGCGCCGCCTGCTGCTCGACTGGGGCGAGATGTCCTCGCTCATGGTGCCGCTGCTCGTCGGCGGCCAGCGTGGTCGGCTCGCTCGAGGTGAGCGAGGCGGTGTACCCGCGCCACTTCAGCGAGCAGGAGGTCGGCCTCTGCGTGGCGCTCGGCGAGCAGGCGGCCGTGGCCATCCACAACGCCCAGCTCTACCGGCGGCTCCAGCGAGCAGAAGGAGACCATCGAGCGGCAGGCCACCATCGACGGCCTCACCGGCCTCTTCAACCACCGCTGCTTCTGGGAGCGGCTGCGCGACGAGGTCGCGCGGGCCGCGCGGTACGGCCAGCCGCTCTCGCTGCTGATGCTCGACCTGGACGACTTCAAGCAGGTCAACGACCGCCTCGGCCACCCGGTGGGCGACGAGGTGCTGCGCGCGGTGGGGCAGGCCCTGCAGGCGCAGCTCCGGCAGGGCGTGGACTGCGCCGCGCGCTACGGCGGCGAGGAGTTCGCCGTGATCCTGCCGTCCACCGGCGTCCCCGCCGGCGGACGGCGCGCTCGACGGCGCGGTGACGACTGGCCGAGCGCGTCCGCCGCGCCGTGGCCGCCGTGCCGGCGCCCGCGGACGCCGTCGACTGGCGCGGCATCACGGTGAGCATCGGCGTCGCCACCCTCCCGGTGCACGCCGACGACGCCGAGGACCTGGTGAGCGCGGCCGACCGGGCGCTCTACCGGGCCAAGGCGCGCGGCAAGGACAGCGTGGCCGTCTCCGGACTGACGGCTCACGCCGGGCGTCGCCCAGGCAGTAGAACCAGCCGTCGCGGCAGCCGATGTACACGCGCCCGTCCCACAGCGTCGGCGTGGACTCGAACGCCGCCGCCGGCGAAGAACTGGTCGCGCTCCTTGAGGCTCACCGTCCAGTAGCTGCCGTCGCCGTTCGCGCTCGGCAGCGCGCCGGCGTCGCCCTTCTCGGCCGGCGTGTACACGATGTCGAACAGGTGGACGCGCTGGTCGTAGCTCGCCGGCCACCAGCGCGTCCCCCACGATCACGCGGCGTCGAGATGGCGCCGCCGTTCCAGATCTTCGGCGACCTGCGACCGGCGTCGTCCAGCCCTGCTGCAGCTCGCGGCCCGCGCACCGTGCCCGTCGCTCATGCGTGTCCTGCGACACCACGTACAGGTAGCCGTCGATGCCGTTGAACGCGCACAGCGCCGGATGCGGCCGTCCGCGTTGTACTCGTCGTTGACGGCCGCCGACCCCACGACGCCGCCGCCCCAGTCGCCGACCTTGCGGTTGCCGGTCGGGAAGAACCACACGGTGGCCTGTCCGGCGGCTTGGTGGGGTCGAGCAGCGAGCATGCCGCCCTTGCCCTTGATGTACTGCTTCTCGACCGGCCTGCAGCAGCAGGCCCTTGCGGTTGGGCACGGGCGTGCCGTCGAGGTCCGAGCCGACGAAGTAGTCCCACACGACCTTGAGGTCGGAGCGCCGCAGACCGTACACGTGGCCGGCGCCGGAGGCGATGTACAGGTTCTCGCCGAGCGCCGCGGCCGACGCCTCGAGCGCGAGGTCGTCGCCGTGGTTGGCGTTGCGCGCGTCGCCGAGCAGCAGTCGCTGATGCACGATCGAGCGGCTTCTTCCACCGCGTCCACGGCTGCGTCTTGAGCGGGTCGAGCGCGTAGAACCAGCCGCTCTCGACGCCCGATGTAGAACACGCCGTCGTAGAAGAAGCCGCTGCCGTCGCAGTCGCGGCTGTAGCTCTTCGGTCTGCGGCACCGGCAGGCGCCACAGCTCCTTGCCGCTGCCGAACGTGACGGCGCGCAGACGGCGCGACCGTCGGGTCGTCGATTCTTGAGCGGTAGCCGCGCCGCGAGCCGGCGACGACGATGTACTTGTCGTCCTGCGCCCGTCGGCGCGGGTTGCGGAACACCGACGGGCTGCTCTTGATGATGTCGTCGAACTTGTACGCCCAGACGACCTTGCCGGTGGCGCGTCGATCCGGCGCAGGTTGTACTCGTAGGAGCTGGCGAGCATGTACGTCTTGCCGCCGTCGACGACGACGCTCGGCTGGCCGGTCCAGCCGCTCCCGGCCCACTTGCTCGGGCGCGTCCTTGTCGTACTTGCCGGAGCTCCAGCCGCTGCCCAGGTCGACCTTCCAGAGGACGTCGAGGCGCTTGGGCGCCGGGCCCAGCCCGTAGTACCGGCGCCCGTAGTTGCCGAGGAAGGTGCCGACCTTGACGCCGTCGCCGGTCAGGCCGGCAGCGCCGGCGGCGGTACCGGGCCGCTGCGGCCCGGCGGCGGCCGCCCCGCCGCAGCCGCAGCCGCCGCAGGAGGCGGCGCGCCAGCACGATGAGCAGCGAGCAGCGCGACGAGGACGAGGAGCGCGACGCCGCGCCGGCGCCGCAGCTGGCGCTGGCGCTGGGCCGAGCGGCGGCGCGTGCGGCCGCCGGGCTTGTCCGGCCGACGTCTCGATGGCGCGACGATACACCACGCGGCCTCGTCGCGCCCGGCCCGCCGGCCCGGCTCGGATGCCACCTCCGGCCCGAGCGGGTAGGATGCCGGCAGGCCGGCCGGCGCAGCCGCGCCGGCCGACCAGCAGTCACGACCCCGGAGGACCAATGGCGACCGACCTCGACCTGCTGCGCGACCTCTGCGCCGCCCCGGCCCCCACCGGCTTCGAGGCGCCCGTGCAGGACGTCGTCCGGCGCCGCCTGTCCGCGTTGGCCGCCCCCAGGGCGACCCGCTGGGCAACGTCTGGGGCACGGTCAAGGGCGCAGGCGCGCCGCACGTCGTCGTCACCGCGCACGCCGACCAGATCGGCCTCATCGTCACCTACGTGGACGAGCAAGGGCTTCGTCTCGTTCGACAAGATCGGCGGCGTCGACCCGCAGCTCCTCCCCGGCCGCAACCTCGTCATCCACGGCGCCAACGGCCCGGTCAACGGCGTCGTCGGCCGCAAGCCGTCGCACAAGATGACCAAGGAGGAGCGCGCCAAGGCGCCCGACCTCAGCGACCAGTGGCTCGACATCGGCTGCTCCACGCCGCGAGGAGGCCCTGGACCACGTGCAGATCGGCGACCCCATCACCTTCCCGCCGAACTTCCTGCCGCTGCCGGCGCGCGCTACGCCTCGCCGGCCTTCGACAACCGCGCCGGCGTCTACGTGTGCCTGCGCGCGCTCGAGCACTACGCCGCGGCGCCGGCGGCCGCCGACCTCACGGCGCTGCTCACGGTGCACGAGGAGACCACGTTCATGGGCGCCAAGGCCATGGCCATGCGCCGGCAGCCCGACGTGATCATCGTCGTCGACGTCGACTTCGCCAGCGACGACCCCGGCCTGGACGCCAAGAAGCTCGGCGGCGAGGTCAAGCTCGGCGCCGGCCCGGTGATCCACCGCGGCGCCGGCGGCAACCTCGCCCTCACCGACCTCGCCCTCGAGGTCGCCGAGGACGAGGGCATCCCCGTACAGGTCAAGGCGATGCCCGGCAACACGTCCACGGACGCCGAGGAGCTCATGGCGGCCGGCGAGGCGGCGACGCTGTCCTTCAGCATCCCGCTGCGCAACATGCACTCGGCCTTCGAGGTGATCGCAGCCGGACGACGCCGAGGCCGGCGCGCTGCTGGCCGCCGCCGTCGACGCGCCGCCTCGCCGAGGCGCCTGGGACCGCGAGCGCTTCGTGCCGCGCGTCTAGCCGGGTCAGGGCGCCGCGGCCGACTCGAGGCGCCCCGCGGCGCCGTCTCGGCGCTGCCTGGCCCGCGTCCGTCACGGCGATGCGGGCGCCCGGCGCGCAACAGCGACGAGCGCGCCCCGGGCCCCTCCGGCGCGGCCAGCGTGGCGGCGAGCTCCCGGGCCATCTCCGGCTGCCACTGGGGCGCGCCGGCGCCATCAGGTGGTACAGGTCGGCGAAGTCGTCGTCGCGCAGCGCGACGCGCCGCTCGATGTGCAGGTAGGGACACGCCGTAGCGCCGCGACAGCGCCGCGCCTCGGCGCGGTACGCCGGCACCACGCCGGCCCAGTCGGGCCCGCCGGCCGCCACGTTGAGCGGCTGGTCGAAGAGCACGGCGCGGTACCCGCGCTCCTCGCATACGCGCAGGATCTCCTCCAGCACAGCCAGGTTGTACGTCGCCGTACTCGGCGGTAGCGCTTCCTTGTGGTCGTCGAGCACGGTGAGCACATCGAGGCGCTTGGCCATCGGCGACCGGGCCGCATCCCCGTCGTTCCAGTAGTGAGTCTGATAGCGGACACGGCTGCCCGGCGTCGCTCCGCTGTCCACGCGGGTGTGGAGATAGGAGCCCACGTAGGCGAAGAAGCCTGAGACGAGACCGGTCCGCCGTCTGGTCCCCGCGTAGTACGTGCGCGCGAGCTCGGCCAGATGCGGGCTCTTGAGCAGCAGAGGGTCGCCCCAGAGGATGCGGGCATCCCGCTCGGGGGAGCCGATGAGCCGGACGGGCGACAGGCCGATGGCTACCGTCGCCTGTTGCGGCGGCAGGTTGTCAACGAGGACCAGCGACATCGCCATGGTCTCCTGGGCGGCGGCGAGGCTCACCACCTGCACCGGCTGGTCGCGACGCGTCGCGATGGCGGCGGCCAGCGACGACTCGCTCTTGAAGCACTCCATGGTGCCCGAGCCGCCGAGCAGGTAGACCGTCGTCGCGGAGCTCGGGCGCTCGGCGCAGCTGCTCCGCCCGGTGCGTGACGTGGATGAAGTCGTCGTGCGGCGTGCGCAGCAGCCGGCCTTCGTCGACAGACGGCGAACGCCGCCGTCGCTGACGAGCCGGGGCGCCAGAAGCACCGCGAGCAGCACCAGGCCGCCGGCCAACCGCCAGCACCAGAGGATTGCGCTCCCCAAACCCGCGACGGAACGACTCGGCGTCGCCAGTCGCCGCTCTCAGTTCGTGTCACCTGCAGGACCCACCAGCACGAATCGTCGCACAACGCGACCGTCGCGGCCAACGTCGACGCGGCCGGAGTCGCCCCACGTCTGCGGCACTGCCCGGCGGCCGTCCGTCCTGACGCTGCGGCCTGGTCGGGAGCGCAGCGGTCAACCGAGCTCCTCCGAGAGCACCGGCTGCCACTTGAGCCGCCCGCGCACGACCAGGTGGTAGTCGTCGAGGAAGTCCTCGTTGTCCAGCCGCACCAGCTGGCCGACGCGCAGGTACGGCACGTCGAGCCGGGCGGCGAGGGCCTCCGCGCGGCGGCGGTAGGCGGGCACCAGACCGCGCCAGGTCGGGCCGATGATGTGCGTGTTGAGCGGCTGGTCGTAGAAGGCCACGTCGAAGCCCCGCTCCCGGGCCAGCGCGACCAGTTCTTCGAGCACCGTGAAGTTGTAGTCCGCGTACTAGGCGTAGCGGGTGACGTCAGCTGCGAGTCGCGGCGCGCCCACTGAGCTTCTGCGAGGTCGGGTAGAGCGGCCGTCGATGGTGTAGTGCCGGCTGTAGCCGATGTCGGAGAACGCCGGCAGCCGGATGCGCATCCGCTCCTCGAGGTAGGTGACGCCGTACTCGATGGCGCCCGGGAAGAGCACGTCCGGCGCCGGCCAGACGAGCCGGCGTCTCGCTGAGGAGCGCCCCAGGCGCCGGCTGGACAGCAGGTACGGGTGCCGATCAGCAGGCCGCCGTCGTCCTGGGGCGACGCGGTGAAGCGCGCCGGCGCGAGGCCGACGGCGAGCAGGCCCTGGCCCCCGACGGCAGGTTGTCGATCAGCACCAGCGTCCCGCCCATGCTCTGGGCGTGGCCGGCCAGGCTGATCACGCGGACGGGCTGCGCCGGCGTCACGGCTCGACCTCCGCCGCCAGAGACGCCTCGTCGACGAAGCTCTCCATGGCGCCGAGCCGCCGAAGAGGTAGATCACGGTGCCCCGCGGCGGAGCTTTTTGAGCTCGCCATCAGATACCCGAGGTGGACGTAGTCGTCGTTGTGGAACCGCAGCAAGCGGCCCTCGGAAGACGCCGGACGATGTCGCCGTCACGAGCAGGACTGCTGCACGCCGGGGCAGACGGCGAGGACAGAGGGCCAGCGCGGCAGCAGCACGAGCGGGCTCCGCTGGCGGAAGCCGCGGCGGAACGAACGCCACGCGTCGAGTGTCTGTGGCGTCACGGGTGCCAGCTCCTCCGCTCAGACGGGGGCAGATCGTCTCACATGACAACGCTTGAGCCACGCCAGGGGCAGGCGGAAGGCGTGGGAGATGACCGTCGCGCATGGCCGATGGTGCGGCGTGGAGACGAACGCGTAGCCCAGGGCCACGTACAGGAACGTGGCGGGGTAGCCGAGCCACCCGAGGAACCTCTCGTAGGCCGCCGCCGGCGGCTTGCCGGCCTTCTTGCGCGCCTTGCGGCGGTTCTTCTTCCAGCGCTCCCAGCGCGAGACCACCACGAGGCCGGTGCCGTGGTACAGGCCCCAGGCCGGCCAGTTCAGGTCCCACGTAGTGCCACAGGCCCATGGTGAGCATGCTGGCGTACAGGCCCAGCCACGCCTTGCGCGTGAGCCCGAACACCGGGAAGTACACGTTGTTGCGGCACCAGCTGGAGAGGGAGATGTGCCAGCTGCGCCAGAAGTCGCCCAGGTTCTTCTGCAGGAACGGCAAATGGAAGTTCTCCATGATGCGGAAGCCGAACAGGGGCGAGAAGCCGATGGCGAGGTCGGTATAGGCGGAGAGGTCGAAGTAGGCGCGCACGAACACGATGACAGTAGGCCAGGGGGCCACATGGTGTCAGGTCGCCCCAGGTCGAAGTCGGGGTGGGCGATCGTGGCGTCGATGTTCCCGAAGAAGATGGTGAACGTGGAGTCCACCACGAAGACCTTCTTGAAGTAGCCGAGGGCGATGCGGCGCAGGCCGAAGTAGAAGAGCTGGCGGTCGAAGCCGTCGCTGCGTTTCTCGTAGAAGCCCTGGTAGGTCTCCAGGGGTCCCGCGGGAAACGTGGGGATGAACATCACGAACGCCGCGAGGCGCAGCAGTTTTTTTTCCTGGGATGACGCCGCGCATGCAGTCGAACACGTACTGGAGCAGGCGGAACGCGAAGTAGCTGATGCCGAGGGGCATGATGAGGCGGGTGACGACCCAGTCGTCCGCCGCCCCACACGGCGATTGCGCCGCGCTGGCCGTACTTGCCGGTGGCCAGCGTGACCACGGCGGTGAGGACGGCGATGAGTACGACCCTGCACGCCGCTCAGCTTTCGCGCGGCGCGGTCGACGAGCTGGTGGGTCACCAGACCAGGCCGAGGCGATCGCCGCGAACGCGGGGTTCAGCCGGGCGAGCGCGGCCGACACAGACGACAAGGATGAAGATCCAGGCTGGTGCAGGTCCTGGCGAAGCAGGCGAGCCAGAAGACGAGCAGCGAGACGACCGCCACCGGGAGCAGGTAGATAGTGAAGTAGATCTTCACTGCGTGGCTCCCTGCGTCGTCCCGGGGCAGGCCGCGTTGAATGCAGCATGGGGTCTAGCGCCTTCGCCAGCTGCCTGCTGCCACAGCACGCGGCCGGGCTCCACGAGGTGCGAGAGGTCGTGGAAGTCGCACGTTATTGGGCACGGCGTGCGGCCTCGTTCACGTCCACGTATGGGCGCGTCGTACTTGGCTTGGCCAGGGCCATCGTGTTTTGGCACGCGGTACAGCACGATGAGCCTTTTCTGGAAGCGTTTGCCGACGATGTCGCATGGTTGATGCGGCAGCTCGACGAGCACGGCGTGCACGCCCCGCTCCCTTGGCAGCGCACGAGGATCTGCTCCAGCATGAGCCAGGTTTTATACATAGAGGTTACGCGCGGAACACCGGATAGCGGTCCGTGAGCCACGTGCTTCGACCATGCGCTCCTTCTGCTTGTCGCCGTGGTTCCCGGCCATCTTGGTGTACTGGTGCTGGCGGTATTTGGTGCGCCGCTGGCGCGTGCCCGCGCAGCACCTGCTTGACCGTCCTTCTTCGCGAAGTCGGTGAGGTACGAGAAGATGCCCGGCAAGATCGTGTAGGAGTACGTGTAGCGGCCGTAGGCCTGACGAGATACGTACCGCTGCAGGAAGCTGCTCTTGAGCAGCAGGTCGCGGCCCACCACCTGATGCGTTTCTCGTTCACGATTCCGTTGGGCCGAGGTGAACCGGCCCAGATTCACCCCGTACCAGCACCCAGGTACCCGCGCGTCCGGCACGTTGTCGGCGAGTGGCCAGAGTCTCGGCGAAGTTCTGGTTGTATGAAGCCGAGGTCCTAGGGCCGATTGACAACGGGGCCGCCGGCGGCCTTGACATCGGCGTGCCAGACTCGTAGCCGCTCTACGAGAGCCTCCCACGCGCTTTCGAAGACCCGCCCGTAAGGTACAGGCACGTGACCGGCTCTTTTGGCGACACGTACAGCTTGGTTTTGTGCCCCACGGTCCACGACACGTAGGTGAACGATGTCGGTGGGGCTCCTGTTTAGCCAGTACTTGATGCGGCACTTCGCTTTCCAGGCGCCGCTGGCGAAGTAATACTCTTGAAACCGAGGAGCGTCCGGCACGAGCAGCAGACACGGCGACGACGAGATTTTTTTTTTTTTAAAAAAAATTTTTTTTTTTTTTTTTTTTTTTTTTTTTTTTTTTTTTTTTTTTTTTTTTTTTTTTTTTTTTTTTTTTTTTTTTTTTTTAAAAAAAAAAAAAAAAAAAAAAAAAAAAAAAAAAAAAAAAAAAAAAAAAAAAAAAAAAAAAAAAAAAAAAAAAAAAAAAAAAAAAAAAAAAAAAAAAAAAAAAAAAAAAAAAAAAAAAAAAAAAAAAAAAAAAAAAAAAAAAAAAAAAAAAAAAAAAAAAAAAAAAAAAAAAAAAAAAAAAAAAAAAAAAAAAAAAAAAAAAAAAAAAAAAAAAAAAAAAAAAAAAAAAAAAAAAAAAAAAAAAAAAAAAAAAAAAAAAAAAAAAAAAAAAAAAAAAAAAAAAAAAAAAAAAAAAAAAAAAAAAAAAAAAAAAAAAAAAAAAAAAAAAAAAAAAAAAAAAAAAAAAAAAAAAAAAAAAAAAAAAAAAAAAAAAAAAAAAAAAAAAAAAAAAAAAAAAAAAAAAAAAAAAAAAAAAAAAAAAAAAAAAAAAAAAAAAAAAAAAAAAAAAAAAAAAAAAAAAAAAAAAAAAAAAAAAAAAAAAAAAAAAAAAAAAAAAAAAAAAAAAAAAAAAAAAAAAAAAAAAAAAAAAAAAAAAGAGCAGCAGGTCACGGCCCACCACCTGGCGCTCGTTCACGGCCGGGGGCGAGGTGAACCGGCCCAAGTTGATGCCGACCAGCACCCAGGACCCGCGCGCCGGCACGTTGTCGGCGATGGCCAGGGTCTCGGCGAAGTTCTGGTTGATGAAGCCGAGGTCCAGGGCCGAGACGGCGGGGCCGCCGGCTGCCTTGACGTCGGCGGCCAGACTCGTGCCGCTGACGAGGGCCTCCCGCGCCGACGAACCGCCATGTGTGAGGTACAGGCACGTACCGGCCGGGGACCGAAGCTTGGCTGTGCCCGACGGTCCAGGACACGTAGGCTGAACGAGTCGGTGGGGCTCCTGAGCCAGTACTTGAGCGGCACGTCGCTCCAGGCGCCGCTGGTGAAGTAGTACTCGAAGCCGAGCAGTGCCGGCACGAGCAGCATAGTCCGGCGACGACGAGGACGAGGGGGTTGCGGTTGGTGAAGCCGGCCTTGAAGCCGCTCACCGGGAGCTCCTCCGCGAGGATCGCCCGAGGCTTGGCGCGGATGGCCTTGCCGGAGCCGGTGCGCGGTATCGCAGCCACGCCGACAACCGGCTGGGCAGTGACGAGGACGGCAACACCCCGCGTAGCTCGCGCAGCACCCTCCAGGCCTTGAAGCCGTCCTGCTCGGGGGCACCACAAGGCCACGGGCACGTGACCAAGGATGTCGTCCGGCGCGGCGAGCACGGCCACGTCGGCGAACCGGCCCAGGCCCTGCAGGGCCTGCTGCACGTGGATGATCCAGACCTTCTCGCCGCCGCGCTTGATGATGTCGTCCTTGCGCCCCTCGATCCACACGTCGCCGTCGCGTCCTCGGGCCGAAGTCTCCGGTCCTGAGGCCGTGGCCGTCAGGGTGCTGGCGGTGATGTCCGGCTCGTCCAGATAGCACTGCATGAGCAGCGAGCCGGTCACGAAGAGCTCGCCGGTCTCGTCGGCCGGGGCCTCGGCGCCGTCGCCGCGCCGCGCTACGACGCGCATGTCCCCGATCGGCCGTCCCACGGAGCCCACCCGCGCGTCCAGCTCCGCCGCCGGCAGGATGCAGAGCCGGCCGCTCACCTCGGTGAGGCCGTACATGTTGAACAGGCCGACGCCGGGCAGCACGCGACGCAACTTCGCGATCACCGGCAGTGGCAGATGGTCGCCGGAGCTGACCCAGAAGCGGAAGCTGTGTTCGCGCGCCTCCTCCAGCGGCTCGACCACGCGCACGAGGTGGGCCGGCGCGCCGCCGAAGCCGGTGCAGCCCAGGGCCTCCATCTCGTCCAGCAGGCCGGCGCCGAAGAAGAACCCGAGCTGGCCGGCGGTGCCGCCCCCTTGGCGAGCACCGTCACGAAGTGGCAGATGCCGCTGGTGAAGTAAGGCGGCGTGTTGATGAAGATGCGGTCATCGCCTGAGGCCCAGCGTGAGCGACACGTGCGCCGCGTTGCACGACACGCGCGCAGCGTCTGGCACACCCCCTTGGGCAGCCCCGTCGTGCCGGATGTGAACATGATCATGGCGAGCTCGTCCTCGCGGACGGGCCCCCGCCGGTTCGCGCCGGCGCGCTCGGGCGGGCCTCCCCCCCGGCCGGGACGGAGGCCCGCGACCCGGCCGGCCTCGTCGGGCGCGACGACGAGGCCGCGCGCGGCCGCGGTCCCGGCGTCGGGCCGGCCGTCCTGCGGGGACGAGCACGTCCGGCGCCGCCTTTCCGACCAGCCAGTCGATGTCCCCGCGGCAGGCTGATGTTGAGGGGTACCACGACGGCGCCCGCCAGCCACACGCCGAGCATACTGACGAAGAACTCGTCGTACTCCTCCAGGTGAGCGCCATGCGCTCGCCGCGTCCGCGCCGGCCGCCCGCAGGGCGGCGGCCACCGCTGCCGCGCGTCGTAGACCTCCGCATACGTGTACACACGACCGCTCGTGAGCAGCAGAAGTGCATCGGGACGCTCTGCGCCCAGCGGCGCAGGCGCGCCACAGCGTCGGTCATGAGCGCTCGGCAGGCATCGGTGCCAGGCGTGCCGGTACGTCAGAAGCCGACGTACCGGAACTCGGTGAGCTGGCCGCCCACGAGCACGGCGACGACGATGGCCAGAAACAGCAGGAACCAGAGGAACGTCTGCAGGCTCAGGCCGAGGCCATAGTAGAACCAGCGCGCGCGCGGCTCGCCCCTCGGGGCCCGGCGCTTCATCACCCGGGGGGCCGGACCCCACGACGTCGGGCCGGGACCGGCTCAGGCATCGCCGCCTTCTTGCTCGCGACGTAGGCGAGCATGTGGTTCACCGTGTCGAGGTTCTCGAAGACGATGTCCATGGGCTTCACCCTGATGGAGAAGGTCTCTTCCAGAAACGCGATGAGCGCCGTGAGGTTCATGGAGTCGAGCAGCTGGTCGCGGAACAGCGACGTGTCCGCGTCGACCTCGTCCTCTTCCAGATCGGCCTCGTCGCGGATGAATTCCAGGATGGTCTCGGCGTCGGTCATGTGTGTGCCTCTCCAGATAGAGGCACGCCGCCGTCAGGACCGCGTCCCCGCGAGTACGAGAACCTCATGGGATTCTCGAAGCCGGTGGCCTCGACCCCCGCCTTGATGAGACGGCGAGCGTGAAGACGCGTTCGGCCGTCTGGAAGGACTGCTCGAGACCCCACTCGTCCGTGAGGATGTGGCCGCGAGGGCCGGCCCAGCCGTAGGCGCCGAACTGGCAGGTGCCGTCACCGTTGCCGACCACGAGGCAGCCGTTGCGCACGAAGGGCAGCCAGGTGGCCAGGATGGCCGTCTCTGCGCCGCCTGAGCGGCGCCCCGCAATGGCCAGCACGCCCACCGGCTTGTTGGCGAGCTTGAAGTCCTGGTGGCGCAGCGGACGCGTGCGCATGATGAACTTGGAGAACAGGTCCGAGGGCAGCCCGAAGTACACGGGCGTGGCCACGAGGATGCCGTCCGCCGCGACCATGGCGTCGAGCATGCCCTGGACGTCGTCCTCGTCGGCCCGCACGCAGGGGATGAAGCGCCCATCCTTGGTCTTGCCGCAGACGTCGCACGCCTTGCACGGCTCGATGTCCAGGTCGCGCAGATTGATGACCTCGTGACTCGCCTCGCCGGGATAGGTCGCGTCCAGCCGCTGAAGGCCGTCTCGAGCATGATGCCGCTGTTGCTGTTGTCGCGAGGGCTGCAGTTGAGCCCCAGGAGCCGCACCGTCATGCGTCGTGCTCCTCTCCGTGCACGCCCCCCGCGGGACGGGCGGAGGCGTCTGCCCGCAGGCGCGTACGGGATCGCAATGCTACCAGACGGCCGCGCGCGCGCGCCCCGCGCCTGGCAGGGGCCGACGCGGCGCTCGAGAAAGAAGTGGTGCCGAAGGTGGGACTCGAACCCACACGCCCTTTCAGGGCACCCGATTTTGAGTCCAGCGCGTCTACCAGTTCCGCCACTCCGGCACGTGCCCCATTCTGCCGCATCACGGCGCGCTCGTGCACCTCGAGCGGCTCTGTCAACGTATATCGATCAGCTGAGGGGGTAGGTTCAGCACGCAGGCTCCATAGGGGGTGAGGCTCCATCTGGGGGTGTTTCGTGGCTGGCGAGCGCAGAAGCCACAGCCGGTTCGAAGTCCGGACAGAGGGCGTGCCGGCGTGGGTGGACAAGACCGGGACCATGTTCTTCTACGACGGCGTGTCCTTCTGGCGGCACACGCGGAGCGGCCGCCGCAAGCTGGTGCCGTCGTGGCAGTCTCCGCCGTACGGGTGGATGCACCAGAGAGACTGCACCTGCTCGCTCTGCTGGGCGGACGTCGCGCAGCAACAACGGCAGGCAGCCTGACGGCGGGCACAAGCACGACGGCCGCCGGGAGCTCGTGAGGAGCTCCCGGCGGCCGTCGCCACGTCCGGCGCCGCCCGCGGGCGGCGCCGCGTCTCTGTCAGTCGTTCAGTACTGCGACCAGTACGTGGTGGTCCACATCGACGCGCCCATGCCCCTGTGGATGGCGAGGGCGGTCGCGAATACCTGCGAGCTGCCGTCGTAGATGCTGTCGTGACGCCACGGGTTCCAGCTCGCCGCCCATGTGCCCGTGTGGTACTGGAACAGGCCCTTGTAAGGTGCTGCTCGACCCGGCGCACCTGCTGCCCGCCGGACTCTCGCATCATCATGCGGTACATGCCTGGGGCGCTCGACGTGGTACCTGGCCGCGGCGATCCTCATGATGGGCATCCACTTGCCGCTGGCGCTCCCACGCGGCCATCTTGACGCTGCAGGCGATACTGCGCTCGCGAGACTGGTGCACGCGCTGCTTCCAGACCGTCGGACGGCGTGACGCGCCCGGGCGACCGCGGCCTTGAGCTCCTCGACGGTAGGACCGGCCGGCGCGGGCGTGGTCGCGGCGTGGGCGCGGCGGTCGGGGACGGAGTGGCGGTGGGGTCTGCAGTGGGGTCGGTGGCGGGCGCTGCCGCACCGGTGAGCGCGGTGGCCGCGACCGCGGCGGCGAAGTCTGCCTCGGCAGCGTTCAGGCGGTGCTGCGAGCGGCTGAAGGGCAAGCTTGGCGTGATGAAGCTTGCCTTTGAGAGAGGCGGCCTCAGCCTTCTGAGGTAGGGCGACGGCGGCCAGGGCGGTGGCGACGATGATGATCGCGACGATGGCGATCCAGCTCTTGCTTCGACTCACAACGTCCTTTCGACGCGGTTTCCCCGCGGGCAGCGGCATCCGATCCTGTGCCGGCGGGGCGTTCGGCGTCGAGATACCGCGCTGAGCCCACATGCGAACGCCGCGTAAGGGGGTGAAGGGTGAAGAAAGGAAGGGCGAACGGATGTGGGGGCGCGCCAGGCGCCTCGTTGTTCGTTCGGGGCGTTAGTCAAGCATGGGTACTGAGGCTGTCCTGCAACCCGCCGCCAGTGCTCGGAGGCCGCCTCGAGGGTACGGCTCGAGGCCGCATCGAGGATCCGAAAGGGTCCGGACGCGCGACGGCGCAGCCTGCCGGCCGAGCCTACCCTCGACTACCGCTTGAGGGCGCTCTCCCCTTCATCCTGAGGCAGCCCTGAGGTGCCACCTGATGGGACACTCAGGGCTTACGAGAGGGTGGCCTCGACCGCCGCCTGAAGGTTGGATCGCGGCGGTCGCCTGTCATGAGACGCCGGCCGGCCGCTCTTCGTCGCGGACGAGCGCAGCCTCGAGGATCCAGCCGGCGACGTGGGAGCGCCGCCTGACGACGGTGAAGCCGGCCTGCACCGCGGTGCGCAGCGTGTCGCGGTCGAGGCGGCAGCCGCCGGCGACCGCCTCCCAGGCCGGGGCGGCGAGCGACTGCAGGGCTCCGCCCCGGCTCCCAGGGCAGGTGCACGTGCTCCAGCAGCAGCAGCCTGCCCCCCGGCGACGAGGACCCGGCGGAGCTCGGCGAGCGCCGCCGCCGGGTCCGCCACCGTGCAGAGCGCGAACGCGCTCACCGCGGCGTCGAAGCTCGCGGCGGCAAACGGCAGCGCCTCCGCGCGGCCGCCGGCGACCTCCACCGCTGCCCGCGCCCGCGCCGCCCGGCGCCGCAGGCGGCGCGCGCATGCTGTCGTCGGGCTCCAGCGCCGTGACCCGCGCACCGGGCGCGTACCAGCGACAGCTGCGCGCCCGTACCCGGCGCCGATCTCGAGCACGCGGCCGCGCGCGGCCGCCGCCGAGCCGGCGCCGCCACGCTCCGCCTGCGGCGCGTTCGAACGGCCACATCACGGCGTCGTACACGGCCGCGTGGCCGCCCGCGGGGGTTGTAGCTGCCGTGCCTCCATCCTTGAGACTTACCCGGTCCTTTCCGCGTCCCCCGGTTCGATGCCCCGCCGGGCGGCGCCACACGCATCGTGGGCGATGGGCGCGCATGGCCGGTCTGTTCGACTTCACCAAGTACGACAAGGACGCCCCCGGCGCGGAGGTGGACGCGGCGACCAGGCTCGAGCTGCGCCGCGTCGCCAACCTCTTCCTGATCTCGTCGCTGACGCTCATCGTGCTCTTGCTGCGAGGTCTTCGCTCGCGCGCTGGAGGTCACGTTCATCCCACAGCCCCGTCTACCTGGTCGGCGGCCTCATCTTCCTCGTCGGCTGGGCGGCCACCTTCGTCTACGGCCTGTACGTCACCTTCACGGCCGGGCGCTGGGGCTGGTTCGTGCTGTGCCTCATCCCCGTCACCTGCGTGCCGGCAAGCGGTCGCCTACGCGTGGATCCGCCGCCAGGAGATCGAGCGCGCCGTCCTCGGCGACCCGCACCGGGCGCCCTCGCGCCAGCGCCGCGGCGGCAGGAAGAAGCGCTGAGCGACCGCGGCGCACCTCGCGCAGCCGCCACCCGTGGCGCGCGGCGATCATCTTCCTGGTCGATCATCGTGGCGCTGTTCCTCATCGTGCCGCGCCTCGCCGGACAGGCGCACGCGCATCGAGCTCATCCAGGACGCCACGCCCGCGTGGCTGGTGGTGGCCGTCGCCGTCGAGTGCGTCTCCCTGCTCTTCTACTCGCTGCTCTTCCGCCGCCTGCTCGACCTGCTGCGCTGGCCGGTCACGCCTCGGCCTGGCCCTGCGCATCAACCTCGCCGGGCTCGCCGCCGCCCACCTCTTCTCCGCCGGCGGCGTGGGCGGCGCGGCCGTCACCTACCGCGTGCTGCAGAAGCGCGGCATGCCGCCACTCCCTGGTGCTCATCGCGGTGATCTTCCAGAACGCGTTCGCCTACATGCGTGCTCTTCGCCCTGTTCGCCGCCGGCCTCATCGTGCTCATCCTGCGCGGCCAGGGCGGCGACGCGGCGACCATCATCGCCGGCGTCTTCGTCGTCCTGCTGCTCGATCGCCGCCGGCTACGGCTTCTGGCTGCTCAACCACCCCAGCTGCGCTGCGCCGCCGCGCCCACCAGGTGGTCGGCTGGCTGGAGCGGCGCATCAAGCGCCTGCAGGTCGACCCGGCCATGCTCGAGGAGTACCTGGACGGCGTCGTGGACGGCTGGCGCCGCCTGCGCCGCGAGGGCTGGGGCCACCTGCAAGCACGCGTCGGCCTGGCCGCGGGCTACTGGGGCTTCGACATCGTCTGCCTGCTGCTGGTGATGCTCGCCTTCCACGCCGGACGTGAGCCCCGGACAAGGTCGATCATCGCCTACGCGGTGGCCAACGTGGTCGGTACCTTCTCCCCCACGCCCGGCGGCCTGGGCGCGGTGGAGGGCGTGATGATCGCGCTGCTCGTCGGCTTCGGCATGCCGTCGGCGGCCGCCGTGGCGGTGGTGCTCGTCTACCGCCTCATCAACTTCTGGCTGCCGATCCCGGCCGGCCTCGCCACCTACGCTGAGCGTGCGCTAGCCGTCGACGCGCGCTCGCCGGCGCCCGCCCGCACCGGCTCCTCCCCCACTCGCCTGTGGTACTGTCTGCCGCGCTCGGGCCCGCCGGGCCAGCGGGCCGCCGACCCGGGGGGAACGCCATCAAGAAGACGCTCCGTCCACATCATCGTCTTCGCGGTCATCGTGCTGGCGCTCTACCTGCTGCTGCCGAAGCTGGTGGACACGCAGCAGACGGTCAAGTACGTCTCGCAACGCGAGCTACGTGCTCCTCGGCGGCGGCCGTCGTCGCTCGAGATCGCGGCGCTCGCTCGGCTACGCCAACCTCTTCCGCTACATCCTGCGCGTGCTCGACATCCGCATGCGCCTGCGCGAGGTGCTCGGCGATCACGCTGAGCGGCCTCGCCGTGAGCCACATCCTCTCCGCCGGCGGCGTCGGCGGCTGGGTGGTCACCTACAACGCCCTGATGAAGCACAAGGTGCCGCACGGCATCATCTTCGTCGCCATCGCGGCGCAGCAGTTCTTCAACTACGTCGTGCTGTGGTTCTTCTTCGCGCGTGGCCATGGTGTACCTGATCGTCACCCGGGCGGCGACTCCATCTTCGGCTACCTGGTCGGGATCGTGCTCATCGTCTTCATCCTGTGGCTGACCTTGTACGGCGTGTACCTCTACAACCACCCCACGCGCCTGCGGTTCGGCTGCACCAGACGGCCCGCCTCGTCAACCGCGTGATGCGCCGCGAGGCGGTCAAGGAGCACCACATCGACGGCTGGATCGACAACCTGCGATCGGCATGCGGCGCATGACCGGCCACCGCGGCGCCGCTGCGCACCACGGCAGTGCTGGCCTGCGCCCTGTGGTTCTTCGACCTGCTGTGCCTGTGGTGCACGTTCACGGCGTTCGGCCAGTCGATGACCATCGGGCGACCTGCTCGTGGGGTACGTGGTGGCCTACTCGATCGGCACGCTGGCGCCCACGCCGGGGGGCCTGGGCGCCGTCGAGGGCATCATGATCGCGCTGTACGTGAGCTTCGGCGTGCCGTCGGCGGTGGCCGTCGTCGCCGCGGCGCTCGTCTACCGCATCATCAACTTCTGGTTGCCGATCCCGCCCGGGTTCGTGGCCTACGCCGTGGTGCGGCCGGGCCGCCGCCCCAGTCGCCGAAGGCGAGGTGGAGGAGGCGGCCAACGAAGCTCCCGGGGAGCTGGAGGGGCGCAGGTAGAGAGCGCCCGCGGTCCGTCAGGGGCGGCGCCCAGCGCCGCGGTTCGTCAGCGGGCGGCGCCCAGCCGGTACAGCCACAGCACCGGCCCGCGCTCGCCGGCCCCGGGCCGGAACTCCTTGACCAGCTGCCCCTGCGCCTCGAGCCGGCCGGTAGAACGCCGCCAGCGCCGGATAGTCGGCCGCGGCCGCCATCACCCGGTCGCGCACGCTGGAGCTGGTCACCACGTACTGCACGCCCTGGTCGCGCAAGCAGCGCTGAGATCGTGCGTCCGCTCGGGCTTGCCCGGCACCGGCACCTTGAGGCGCACGATGCGGTAGGCCACCGGCTCGAGGTGCGCGCTCCCACAGGCGCCCCAGCTCGCTCCGCGCGACGAGGGGCGGCGTGTAGCTCTCGAGGGCGATGGTCGAGCCGGCGGGGATGTTGCGCTGCATCCACTCCCGCGCCATCGGCGCGTGTCCCGGCCGCCCAGCGCGCGGTCGAAGGCGATCGATGCCTGAGCGGCAGCCACGACGCCACGGCGAGCAGGCGGCCGCGGCGGGTACCGCGAAGCGGCGTGCCGCGGCCGGGCCAGCGCGCCGGACTCCACGCACAGCCGCACCGCCAGCAGGAGGAGCAGCGGCACGATCGGCAGCAGGTAGCGGTCGGCGAGCTCTTCCAGGTCCCGATGTAGACGAAGTAGACGACGCGTAGGGCGCGATCAACAGTCGAGCCGGGTGCGCCGCCAGAGCGCCCAGACGAGCCCGGCGACGGCCAGCACCACGAGCACCACACCGATCGCCCCGGTCAGGTTGGGGGTGACGTTGTACCAGAAGCCGTTGCCCACGTGCTCGAAGCCGAGCCAGCCGCGGTCCATGATCTGGCTCTGGCGGCGGAAGTCGCGCAGGAAGCGCGGCGCGTCGAGCACGACGAAGGGCGACGCGACGACGAAGGCGACGAGCATCGGCAGGTACAGCGCGCAGCACGAGCAGGCGCAGCCAGACGAGCGCGGCGCGCCGCCCGCGGCGCGCGCGCCGCGCCGCCTCCCCGGCACGCGAGACCGCGGCGATGGTCGCCGGCAGCACCAGCATGCCGAGGTTGTACTTGGTGGACGTGGCCAGGCCGGCGGCGACCGCGCCGGCCAGCCAGCGAGCGGCGCGGCGCCGCGCTGCGCGCGGCGGCCGGGCGCGGCCCCGTGTCGGCCGTCGGCGCGCCGGCCGCGGCGCTCCGCGGGCCGCCGCTGCAGCAGCACGAGCGCGAGCAGCGAGAAGGCCACGGCGGTCACGTCGGTGACCGCCATGTGCGAGTAGGCCACGTGCAGCGGCGCCACCGCCAGGAAGAGCGCCGCGAGCAGGCCGGCCGGGAGGCCGAAGGCGTCCCGGCCCAGCCGGTACACGAGGTACACGGAGGCCGTGCCCATGGCCACCGAGAGCAGCCGGCCGAGCAGGAAGTACGGCCCGGGGTCGACGACGAACGAGGTCAGCGAGAGGAAGTTGCCGTGGCCGAGCAGCCACCAGACCGGCGCGGCCAGCACGTACAGCGCGCCGGTCAGGTAGAAGTACAGCGACGGATAGAAGAAGAACTGCGGGTTGAGGTGCCCCTGCGCGGCGTGCGAACGCCTTGGGCACCACCATGCTCTCGTCGGCGTTGACGAAGCTGTACGGAGCCCCTAGGCCACGCCCTTGAGGCGCAGCGCGAGCGCCAGGACGAGGATGACGACGAGCAGCACGCCGGCGAGCCCGGCGCGGCGCCGGCGGCCGGCGGACGCCGCGTTCACGCTCCCGGCGGCGGGCCGCGTGGCCGCGCCGCCGTGGCCTCGTCGCGGAAGCAGCTCACGGCGCCGGTGTGGCAGGCCGGGCCGGCCGCCTCGACGGTGAGCAGCACGGTGTCGTGGTCGCAGTCGAGCCGAGCGCGCAGACGCGCTGGACGTTGCCGCTGGTGCCGCCCTTGTGCCAGAGCTCCCGGCGGCTGCGGCTCCAGAAATGGCCTCGCCGGTGCGCCAGCGTGGCGCGCAGCGCCTCCTCGTTGGCGTAGGCGACCATGAGCACCTCGCCGCCCTCGGCGGCCTGGACCACGCACGGCACCAGGCCGTCGGCGTTGTAGCGCGACGAGCGCGAGGAAGTGCCGCGTGGTCCATCCGGCGTCGGTCAGGCGGCCCTGCGCGCCTCAGGCGAGGGACTCCTTCATGATGGCGACGCCGGCGCTGGTGCCGACGCGGACGGCGCCGGCGCCGACCATGCGCTCGAGGTCGGCGGCCGTGCGGATGCCGCCCGACGCCTTGACGCCGATGTGCGCGTCCAGGCAGTCGCGCAGCAGCTCCACGTCCCTGACGGTCGCGCCCTGGGCCCCACGCCGGTGGACGTCTTGACGAAGTCCACGCCGGCCTGCTCGCAGACCTTGCAGGCCAGCCGCTTGAGCTTGTCGTCCAGGTAGCAGGTCTCGATGATCGCCTTGACGATCACCTGCCCGCGGCCCATGTTCACGCCCCGCACGCGCGCCGCGCGCACGACGCCGGCGAGCTCGTCACGCACCAGCCCGAACTCGCCCGACAGGAACGCCGAGATGTTCATGACCACGTCCACCTCGTCGGCGCCGCGCTTGACCGCCTCGTCGGCAGCCAGCGCCTTGATGCGCGGCGTGTCGGCGCCGTACGGGAACGAGATGACCGTGCAGGTCTTGACGTCCGTGCCCTTGAGCAGCGACGCGCGCATGGACACGTAGTGCGGGAACACGCAGACGGCGGCGAAGTGGTAGGCGCGCCGCCTCGCGGCACAGGCGTCTCCACGTCCACCGCCGTCGCCTCGGCGCGCAGCAGCGTGTGGTCGATGGTCTTGGCGATTTCTTCGGGTTGCACGCCAGACCTCCCACGGCTCGACGGATCGGGCGGAGCCAGCGCCGAGTATAGCAAGACCGGCGAGCGCGGCCCGCGCTAGAGCAGGCGGTCGACGTAGCGGTCGTCGCGGCGCCAGCGCTTGCGGACCTTGACCCGCAGGTCGAGGAAGACGTGGACGCCGAGGATGGCCTCGATCTCGTGCCTGGCGCCGCTGCCGATGGCCTTGACCACGCGCCCGCCCTTGCCGACGACGATGGCCTTCTGCGACTCGGTCTCGACGATGAGGCTGGCCTCGATCTCGACCAGCGGCCGGTCGCTGCGCTCGGTGATGCGAGCCCACCTCGGCGGCGATGGCGTGCGGCACCTCGTCGCGGGTGCAGCCGCAGGGCCTGCTCGCGCACGAGCTCCGCCACGAGCAGCTCCAGCGGCTGGTCGCTCTGCTGGCCCTCGGGGAAGTACACCGGGCCCGGCGGCATGGCCGCCGACAGCCTGGAGAGGACTTCGGCGAGCCCGTCCCCGCGCAGCGCCGAGACGGGCAGCACCTCGCCGCCGCCGGCGAGCCCGCGCGCCTCGTCGAGGCGCGCGTCCAGCCTCGGCCCGTCCACGAGGTCGATCTTGTTGAGCACGACCACGGCGGGCAGGCCGGCGCCGGCGACCGCCTGGGCGATGTAGCGGTCGCCGGCGCCGAACGCCTCGGTCGCGTTGAGCAGCACGAGCGCGGCGTCGACCTCGCCCAGCGCGTCGTCGACGGCCGTCTGCATGCGGCGCGTGAGCGAGTCGAACGGCTTCTGGAAGCCCGGCAGGTCGAGCAGCACGACCTGGCAGCCGTCGAGGCTGACGACGCCGGTGATGCGCCGCCGGGTGGTCTGCGGGTGGTCGCTGACGATGCTGACCTTGCGCCCGACCAGCGCGTTGACCAGCGTGGACTTGCCCACGTTGGGACGCCCGAAGACGGCGACGAAGCCGCTGCGGAAGTCGCTCGGCAGCCGGCGCTCATCGGCCGGCGCTCGGCCTCGCGGCTCGTCAGGCATCGGCGCTCCTCTCGGCGAGCGTGAAGGGCGCCGTGAGCAGTTCGCGCAGCTGCAGCACGACGACCTCGCCGCCGCGGCGCACCACGAGCTCGGGGTCGCCGAACTCGGACAGCGCCTGCAGGCACAGGCCGCACGGCAGGCAGTCCGAGCCGTCCAGCGGCGGCCACGGCCACCCGGCGCAGCTCGCGCTCGCCGTCCGCGACCAGCGCGGCGAGCGCCGCCCGCTCCGCGCACAGCCCGGCCGGCGAGGCCGCGTTCTCGACGTTGACGCCGTGGTAGCTGCGGCCCGACGGGCCGACCGCCACGGCGCCCACCGCGAACCCCGAGTACGGCGCGTAGGCTTTCGCCGCGACGCCCAGCGCCTCCTCGAACAGCGGCGCCGGCGTCCGGGGCGGGCTCGCGCGCCTCCGAGCGTCGTCCGACGGCGGTTCTCATATCGGGTACCAGATGCGGAACACCACGGCGGTGACGGCGATGCCCAGCAGCGCGCCGGCGGCCACCTCGGCCATGGTGTGGATCTTGGCCTGCACGCGGCTCTGTGCGACGAGCACGGCGAGGAACAACGTGATCGCCGAGATCGGCAGCGCGAACGAGGTGCCGGAGGCCAGGAACGTCACCGCCACCCAGGTGCCGAAGGCGATGGCGGCGTGCGCCGACGGCCAGCCGCCGTGGAACGCGGTGCCGCGGTGCGTGATCGCCTTGAGCGCGATGGCCGCGAGGATCACGAGGAACGAGGGCGATGACGGTGACGTCGATGGGCGAGCCGCGCAGCTTGCTGAGCAGCGTGTACGGCACGCTCGTGATCTTGTCGTAGAAGACCAGGTAGGCCACGGCGATGGCGTTGACGGCCGCGACCAGCACGGCGCCCGCGGACACGTCCTTGGCCACCCGGGCGCGCGGGTCGTCCTCGTCGGTGATGATGTCGACCACGTGCTCGATGGCCGTGTTGAACATCTCGGTGATGATCACGAACGAGATGGCCACCAGCAGCGCGATGACCTCGAGCCGCGTGAGCGCGAAGAACAGCGCCGCGAACAGCACCAGCGCGGCGATGGCGAAGTGGATCCACATGTTGCGCTCCGTGCGCAGCGCGTGGACGATGCCGTCGAAGGCGAAGTTGAAGCTGTGGAGCAGGTTACCGCGGCGGCGCGACAACGATGCCCTCCCACTCGACCAGTTCCAGCACCTCGGCCTGGCGGAGCGCCATCTGGCCGGCGTCCGTCTCGTGGTCGTAGCCCAGCAGGTGCAGGGCGCCGTGCGCCAGGAGGACGGCGAGCTCGAACGACGGCGGCAGGTCGTCGCCGCGCCGCCTGCTCGCAGCGCCCGCCGCGCGCAGATCACGATGTCGCCGAGCATGAGCGGCGGTCCGGCCTTGCCGGAGACGACCGCCTCGGCCACCTCGCCGAGGTCGGGCGCCAGCGAGGCGGCGACCTCGGCGCGCGCCCGACGCGTCGAGCCGGCGCCGTCGACGCTCTCCTCGACCTTCTCCGGCTCCCACTCCTCGAGCGGGAAGCTGAGCACGTCGGTCACCTCGTCCTTGCCGCGGTACTCGCGGTTGATCTCGCGCATGCGCCGCTCGCCGACGAAGGTGATGTCGACCTCGGCGCCGGCCACGCCCTCCTCGTCCAGCACCCGGCCGACGAGGCGCGCCACGAGCTCCTCGTCGATCTCCGTGCGCGTGCCGTTGGAGACCTCGATGACGTTCACGAGCCGCGCCCCGCTCGCGGCGCTGGCCTCGGCGCGGCGTCGCGGCCGCTCGCGCGCGCGCCGCGCGCGCCGATCTGGTCGTCGTGCGCCTTGTAGGCGTTGACGATGCGCTGCACCAGCTTGTGGCGCACCACGTCGTGGCCGTCGAAGCTGCACGATGCTGATGTCGTCGATGTCGTCCAGGACCTCGGGCACGGTGACCAGCCCCGAGGTCCGGCTGTGCGGCAGGTCGATCTGCGTGACGTCGCCGGTGACGACCATCTTGCTGCCGAACCCGAGGCGCGTGAGGAACATCTTCATCTGCTCGGGCGAGGTGTTCTGCGCCTCGTCGAGGATGATGAACGAGTCGTTGAGCGTGCGCCCGCGCATGAACGCCAGCGGCGCGACCTCGATCTCGCCCTTCTCGATGAGGGCCGCGAGCCGCTCGCCGTCGATCATGTCGTAGAGCGCGTCGAACAGCGGCCGGAAGTACGGGTCGACCTTCTCGCTCACGGTGCCGGGCAGGAACCCGAGGCTCTCCCCCGCCTCCACCGCCGGCCGCGTGAGGATGATGCGCCCCACCTGCTTGCCGAAGAAGCGCGCTCACGGCCATGGCCGTGGCGAGGTAGGTCTTGCCGGTGCCGGCCGGGCCGATGCCGAACGTGATGGTGTTCCGGCGGATGGCGTCCACGTACAGCTTCTGGTTGACGGTGCGCGGGCCCGACCTGGCGGCCGCGGTGCGTCCACACCACGTCGCCGTACACCTCGCTACGGGCTTGCCGGAGGAGTTGACGGCGATGTCCATGAGCGACTCGACGATCGCGGGGTTGACCGGCCGGCCGCCGCGGATGACGGTGAGCAGCTCCTCGATGGCGGCGCGCGCCTTGTCCACGGCCTCGTCTCGCCCTCCAGGATGAGCACGTTGCCGCGCAGCGTGAGCCTGCAGTCCAGGCGCTGCTCGAGGATCTTGAGGTGCGCGTCGTGCTCGCCGGCGAGGGCGAGCGCCGTGGCTGTTGCTGTCGAGGTCGATGACCGTGCGCGACACCGGCGTCACCTCGTCAGCCTCCCAGCCGCCCGCGGACCAGGTCGCTGAGCTTCTTGCCGTCGGCGCGGCCGGCGACCTTGGGCTTGAGCCAGCCCATCACCTTGCCCATGTCCTTGGGCGTGACGGCGCCGGTGGCGGCGATGCCCTCGTCCACCAGCGCCTCGAGCTCGGCGTCGGTGAGCTCCTCCGGCATGTACCCCTTGAGGAGCTCCTCCTCGTAGCGCTCCTGGTCGGCCAGGTCCGTGCGGCCCGGCCTGCGTCGTACAGCTCGATCGCCTCGGCGCGCCGCTTGCGCTCGCGCTTGAGCACCGTGAGCTCGTCGGCCTCGGTGGGCTGCTTGCGGCTGTCGATGCGCTCCTTCTTGAGCGCCGCGACGAACGAGCTGCAGGCCTCGCGGCGCCGCTTGTCGCCCGCCTTGAGCGCCGCGGTGCGCGTCGTCCTTGATGCGCTGTTCGATCGCGCCGAGCTCTCTCATACCATGCCTCCCAGCCGGGCCCCGCCGATGACGTGCCAGTGCAGGTGCATGACCTCCTGGCCGGCGTCGGGACCCGTGTTCGTGATGACTCGGTAGCCGCTCTCCGCCACGCCGGCGGAGCGGGCCGTGGCGGCGATGAACGCGAGCGCGCGGGCCGAGGCCTCCGGGCCCAGGGCCTCGGCCTCGTCCAGCGAGGCGACGTGCTTGCGCGGGATCACCAGCAGGTGCACCGGCGCGAGCGGCCGCGACGTCGCGGAACGCGACGAAGTGCGTCGTCCTCGTCCACCACCTCCGCCGGGATCTCCCCGGCGGCGATCCTGCAGAAGATGCAGTCGCTGCGTGCTCGTCATCCCGTCGACCGTCACGGTCGCTCTCGACGCTGCCCGCTCACGCCGTCGCCGGTGAGCTCGTCGGCGACGGCCGCGACCAGCTCGCCGCGCCGCGCGTGACCGCGCAGCGAGTAGCGGATGTACTCCGAACTGTACCCCCTCCAGAGGCCGTCGCGCCGCTCCTCGACGAGCACCTCGGCCTCGCGGCCGAGCGCGGCGCGGCGCGCGGCCAGGGCGGCCGCCTCGGCGGCCGCCAGCGCGCGCCCCATGCGCTCCTTGACGACCGCGGCCGGCAGCGGCGGCAGCTCCGCCGCCGCCGTCCCCGGCCGCGCCGAGTAGGCGAACACGTGCGCGCGCCCGAACAGGCCGCTCTCGCAGCGCCCCCAGCGTGCGCGCGAACGCCGCCTCGTCCTCCGCCGGGAAGCCGACGATCACGTCCGTGCTGAGCATAGCGCCGCCGGGCACGTCCCGCAGGCCCTCGACGGCGCGCAGGTACCGCGCGAACGTGTACGGGCGGCGCATGGCGCGCAGCACGCCGTCGTCGGCCGACTGCAGCGGCACGTGCAGGTGGCGCGCCACGCGCGGGTGGGCGAGCACGTCCAGCAGCGCGCGCGTCCACGTGCCGCGGCTCGAGCGACGAGAGCCGCACGCGCGCGCAGGCCGTCGAGCTCGGCGACCGCGGCCGACCAGGTCGGGCAGGCGCGCGTCCGCCGTCGCGCCAGGCGCCGAGGTCGATGCCGCTGAGCACGACCTCGCCGCAGCCGCGCGCGAGCCCGGCGCGGGCGGCCGCGAGCGCCGCCGCCAGCGGCATGCTGCGCGGCTCTCCGCGCACGAGCCGCACCACGCAGTACGTGCAGGCGCCGGCGCAGCCGTCCTGGACCTTGAGCACGAGCCGCGTGCGCGCGCCGGGCGTCGCCCGCGGCGCCTCGGCGCCGGCCGCCGCGCGGCACGTGTCGCGCGCCGCAGCCGGCGCGGCCGCGATCGGCGCCTGCGTGCCTCATCGTGCCGATCTGGCGCATCCGGCTCGACCCGAGCCGTCGAGCGGTCGCGTCGCCGGCCAGCTCGCGCCAGTCGGCCGCGCGGCCACGGTCACGCCCTCGCCTCGAACTGCTCCGGGCGCAGCGCCGCGGCGCAGCCGGCGACCACCACGTGCTTGCCGGCCGAGGCCGCGCGCCGCACGAGCCGGCGCGACTTGCGCTCGGCCTCCGCCGTCACGCAGCAGGTGTGCACGACGACGACGTCGGCGGCCTCGCGCGCCGTCACCGGCTCGAGGCCGGCGGCGGCGAGGCCCGCGAGGGCCTCCTCCCCGTCGGCCTGACTCACCTTGCAGCCCACGAAGCTGGCGGCGACCCTGGTCACGCGCGCCTCGTGAGGTGCAGCGTCAGCCAGGTGCCGTCGTCGGTGCGCGCCGTCTCGGCGAAGGCCGGGAACGCGGCGAGCGCCTCGTCCGCCTGCTCGACGAGCAGGCCGGACAGCAGCAGCTCGCGGCGGCGCGGCGTCGCGGCGCGCGGCGCCGCCGTCGGCGCCGCGCGGCGCCGGCGCGCCGTCCGCCGGCCGCCAGCGCTCCGCCAGCCGCAGGATCGGGCGGAGCGCGATGTTGGCCACCACCACGTCGGCCGCCGGCAGCGGGTAGGCCGGGGTCGGTCGCGTCGCCCACCAGGAACGTCGGCGCCAGCCCGTTCATGGCCGCGTTGCCGGCGGCGGCGTGCACGGCGACCGGGTCGATGTCGATGCCGGTCACCGGCGCGAACCCGAGCCGAGCGCGGCGAACGACACCACGCCCGAGCCCGAGCCGAGGTCCAGCAGCGAGCCGGGCGTCGAGCGTCTGGATGAGCTCGAGGCACTGCCGCGTGCTGGCGTGCCCGCCGGTGCCGAAGGCGAGGCCGGCCTCGACGACGATGTCGAGCAGGTCGTCGCGCGCCGGGTACCACGGCGGGCGCACGTAGAGCCGCCCGATCAGGTGCGGCTTGTGGAAGCGCCGCCAGGCGTCCTCCCAGCCGGGCGGCTCGCGCGCGACCTCGAGCCGGCCGAGCGCGCCGATGCGCTTGAGCGCCGGCGCCGACCTCGGCGTCGGCCTCGGCGCCGTCCTCCAGCCAGAAGACGAGCGTGCGGCCGCCGTCCTCCTCCTGCCAGCCGGCGGGCTGCAGGGCGAGGATCGCCGCGACGGCCTCCGGGGTCGGCGTAGTCGAGCGCCTGCTCGTCGGGACCCCGCGCGTAGGCCGCGGAGCCGGACCAGTCGTCGTCGGGATCGGGCGGACCGGCGCTCGGCGCCGGGCGCGGCACAGGCGCGGGCCGGAGCGGCCGCGGCCGGCGCGGCCGCAGGCCGCGCCCCCGCCGGCGGCTCCAGCCGCAGGGCGTAGCGCGTGTACTGGGGGCGCTTCACTGACGGAAGACGGCGCGGACCTTGTCGAGGAAGCTCTGGTCGGCCTCGTAGGTCGACTCGCCGCTCTGCTCCGCGAACTGCTCGAGCAGCTCGCGCTGCTCGTCGGTGAGCTTGCGCGGGCACGAGGACGTTGACCACGACCTTGAGGTCGCCGCGGCCGTAGCCCTGCAGGACCGGCACGCCGCGGCTGCGGTACGACTTGACCTCTCCGGGCTGCGTGCCGGGCTTGAGCTGCACCTCGATGTCGCCGTCGAGCGCGGGCACGTAGGCGGTGGTGCCGAGCGCCGCCTCGACCATGGTGACGTCGAGGCGGTAGATGAGGTCGTCGCCGTCGCGCACGAAGTCCTCGTGCGGCTCGACGGCGATGGAGACGTACAGGTCGCCGGGCCGGCCGCCGCGGGCGCCGGCGCCGCCCTCGCCCGCCAGGCGCAGGCGCTGCCCGTCGGAGATGCCGGCGGGCACGTCGACGGGCACGGTGCGCGTCTGCCGCTGGCGGCCCGTGCCCAGGCACGTCTCGCACGGTTCCTTGACGATGGTGCCCTGGCCGCGGCAGACGTTGCAGGTGCTGGTGCGGATGAACTGCCCGAACCCGCCGAGGCTGGAGACCTCGCGCATGCGCCCGCTGCCGTGGCACTGCGGGCACTGCTCGCGGCCGGTGCCGGCCTTGGCGCCGCTGCCGCGCGCAGGTCTCGCACACCACGTCGGCCGTGACCTCGACGTCCTTGGTGACCCCGAACACGGACTCGGCGAAGGTGAGGTCGAGGCGCGCCTCGATGTCGTCGCCGCGCGGCGCGGGCGCGCTGCCGCCCGCCGCGCCCCACATCCCGCCGGCGTCGCGCAGCACGCGAGTCGAACATGCCGCCGCCGAAGAAGATGTTGAAGAGGTCGCCGAAGCCGACGTGCTCGAAGTCGGTCATCTGGCGGCCGCGCAGGCCGTCGAACCCGTAGTGGTCGTAGGCGGCGCGCGTGTCGGCGTCGGAGAGGACCTCGTAGGCCTCCGCCGCCTCCTTGAAGCGCGCCTCGGCCTCCGGGTCCTCCGTGTTCACGTCCGGGTGGAACTCCCGGGCGAGCTTGCGGAAGGCCTTCTTGATCTCGCCGGCGTCGGCGTCACGCCGCACGCCGAGCACGTCGTAGTAGTCACGCTTCAATGGTCGCCCCAGTCGGAGGTGGTCACCAGATGTCTTCGAGGTAGGCGCTGAGACCGTCGGCCGTGGCCCGCACGGTCGCGATCACGCGCTGGTAGTCCATGCGGGTCGGGCCGATGACGCTGACCGTGCCCAGGCTGCGGTTGGCGACGCCGTAGTTGGCCGCCACGAGCGAGCACTCCTGGAGGGAGGGCGGCGCCATCTCGTGGCCGATGCGCAGGTAGATGCCGTCCTCGCGCAGCGCGCCGGCCAGCACCTCGAGCAGGTTGTACCGCTCCTCCAGCATCTGCAGCACCTCGTTGAGATGGCCGGCGCCGGAGCGCGTGAGGTTGTCCAGCAGGCGCGACGTGCCGCCCAGGTGCAGGCCCTCCACGTCGCCCGGCCCGGGCGTCTCGAACGCCGGGCGCAGCACGTCGAGGAACGCGCGTTCCTTGAGCCGCAGGTCCGGGCTCTCGAACACGCCGGCCACGCGGCGAGTGCCCAGCTGGGCGCCGACGAGCCGCTCGTTGAGGTACACGCGGGCGAACTCCGCGAGGCCCTCGTCGACGGGGTCGGCGAAGGAGAACACGCGCTTGGTGACCTGCCCGGAGGTGGTGATGAGCACCACCATGACCAGGCGCGGCTGCAGCGAGAGGATCTCGATGTGGCGCAGCGTGGACGTGGTGACGGCCGGCGCCGAGACGACGGCGAGCAGCTCGGTGACGCGCGACAACGCCTCGGCGGTCTCGCGCAGGGCGTCGTCGATCTCGCTCGCGGCGCGGTCGCGCTCGAGCAGGATGGCCGGCGGCGCCGCTTCACGGCGCTCGGTGACGACGACGTCCACGTAGTGGCGGTAGCCGGAGTCGGTGGGCACCCGCCCCGCGGAGGTGTGCGGGTGCGCCAGCATGCCCATGTCCTCGAGGTCGGCGAGGTCGTTGCGGATGGTGGAAGCGGCCACGCCGAAGTCGTAGCGCTCGCTCAGGTGCTTGGACCCGACGGGCGCGCCGAGCGCGATGTATTCCTCGATGACGGTCCGCAGGACCTGCTCTTGCCGAGCCGTGAGCGGCAATCTACCCCCTTAAACGCGGAGAGCGAAACAGGCGCACGCACACCTCGTCGGCCACGTGCCTCCCCTTTCGCGTCACGCGGATTGTACCACTGTGCAGGGAAACCAATCCAGCGGCCGCGAGGCTCGCGCGCGAGGCGCGCGTCGATGACGGCGGCCACCTCGGCGAGCGGGACAGCGCTCGCAGTAGTCGCATCTGGCGCGGCAGAACGGCACGTGCAGGTAGACGTGCCGGACGGGGCCCTCGAAGGGGGCGCGGGGCGCTGCGCCGGCCGCGCCGGCCCTGCCACCGCCCCGCCCTTCCACGTTCACGTCGTGGGCACCCAGAAGTAGAGGCTGCCGTCGCGCTCCTCGTCGAGCACGCCGCCGTTCCGCTCGATCACCCGCCGCGAGGCGACGTTGTCCGCTTCGCAGTCCACGCGCGCCGGGTCGATGCCGAGAGCGGCGGCGAGCGGCAGCGCCGCGGCCAGCATGGCCGTGGCGTGGCCTCGCCGCCGCGCGCTCGGGCGCACCTCGAAGCCGATGTTGCCGCCGAAGTACAGCAGGTGCGGCGTCAGATGATGGCGGATCGAGAGGCGGCCGAGGTACTCGTCGCCGGCCGCCCACCAGAGCACGGTCTGCGGCACGTAACCGTCGACCCACTCCCCGGGCAGCGGCGTCCCGTAGAGCTGGGACAGGTAGAAGTCGGGCTCGCCGGGCCGCTCCACGCCGGCGTTCACGGCGGCGCAGTAGCGGCCGAACTCGTCGCGGTCCTCGAAGACGCCCTCGTCCAGCCAGTCGTGGCGACCCTCGGCGTGATACTCGCGGAGCGCTTCCAGCCAGGAATCGTGGAAGCGCGCCTCGGGCCGCGCGAACGCCGGAGGCGTCGCGCTCACGGCGCCGCGGGCCGGAACCTGAGCGCCGACCAGGTGTCGTCGATCGCCACCTGGCGTACCGGCCTCACGCCGCGCGCGGTCATGAACGCGGCCAGCGAGTCGCGGTTCAGGTCGGTGCCGAGCTTGCCGGCCTTGGGGTAGGCGACCCATGCGAGGTCGTCGGCGAGCGCAGCGGCAACGGCCGGCGCCGACACGCTCTTCGGCCTCCGCAAACGTCGTCACGAACACCAGCGTCGCGGGAGCCGGAGCGTGTTCGGCTGCGAGCTGCGGCACGTCCGCGGCGAATCCCTCGGGCGCATGCAGCGTGCGGAGCGCCTGCCCCGGCTTGAGCTGCAGCTTCTTCGCGAGCGCCGCGTCCATCGGCAGCCTCCGTCCGCCCGGCGTCAGCGGTCCTTGTCGCCCGGCTCGAGCTCGAGCACGGCGAGGAAGGCCTCCTGCGGCACCTCGACCACGCCGAGCTGCTTCATCCGCTTCTTGCCTTCCTTCTGCTTCTCGAGCAGCTTGCGCTTGCGGCTGATGTCGCCGCCGTAGCACTTCGCGGTGACGTCCTTGCGCACGGCCTTGACGGTCTCGCGCGCGACCACCTTGTTGCCGATCGCCGCCTGCACGGGCACCTCGAACAGCTGGCGCGGGATCTTCTGGCGCAGCTTGGTGACCAGCGCCTTGCCGCGCAGGTGGGCGCGCTCGCGCGGGGTGATCAGCGAGAGCGCGTCGACGGGCTCGCCGGCGAGCAGGATGTCGAGCTTGACCAGGTCGCTCTGCCGGTAGCCGGAGTACTCGTAGTCGAGCGAGGCGTAGCCGCGCGTGCGCGTCTTGAGCTGGTCGAAGAAGTCGAGCACGATCTCGCCCAGCGGCAGCTTGTAGTGCATCTCGACGCGCTCCGGCGAGAGGTACTTCATGTCGACGAAGTCGGCGCGCCGCCCCTGGCAGAGCTCCATGATCGTGCCGACGAACTCCGCCGGCACGAGGATGCTGGCCGACGACGTAGGGCTCCTCGATGTGGTCGATCACCGTCACCTCGGGCATCTGGGCCGGGTTGCGGACCACGGTCATCTTCCCGTTGGTGAGGTAGGCGTGGTACTCGACGTTCGGCATCGTCGTGATGAGCTCGAGGCCGTACTCGCGCTCGAGGCGCTCGCGCACGATGTCCATGTGCAGCAGGCCGAGGAAGCCGCAGCGGAAGCCGAAGCCCGAGCGCGACCGAGCTCTCGGGCTCGTAGGTGAGCGCCGCGTCGTTCAGCTTGAGCTTCTCGAGCGCGTCGCGCAGCTCCTCGAACTTGTCGCCCTCGGTCGGGAACAGCCCGGTGAACACCATCGGCTGCACGACCTTGTAGCCCGGCAGGGCTTCGCCGGCCGGGCGCTTCTTGTCCGTGATCGTGTCGCCGACGCGCACCTGCGCCACGTCCTTGACGCCGGTGATGATGTAGCCGACCTCCCCGGTCTCGAGCCGGTCGGTCGGCTTCATCTCGGGCCCGAAGTAGCCGAGCTCCTCGATCTCCGCGTCCTGGTCCGGTGCGCATGAGGCTGACCAGCTGGCGCTTGGCGAAGCCGCCGTCGATGACGCGCACGTAGGCGATCACGCCGCGGTACTGGTCGTACTCGCTGTCGAAGATGAGCGCGCGCGGCGGCGCCGCCGAGTCGCCCTCGGGCGGCGGCGTCCGCGTCACGATCGCGTCCAGGATGGCGTCCACCCCCTCGCCGGTCTTGGCCGACACGGTGAGGATCTCGTCGTGCGTCGCGCCGGTGAGCTCGTGCAGCTCCATCTCGGCCTCGGGCACGTTGCTGGCCGGCAGGTCGATCTTGTTCAGCACCGGGATGATCTCGAGGTCGTTGTCGATCGCCAGATACGCGTTGGCGACCGTCTGGGCCTCCACGCCCTGGGTCGAGTCGACGAGCAGCACGGCGCCCTCGCAGGCGGCGAGGCTGCGCGAGACCTCGTAGGTGAAGTCGACGTGGCCGGGGGTGTCGATCAGGTTGAGCTGGTAGGTCTGGCCGTCGTGCGCGCGTGTAGGCGATGCGGACGGCCTGGCTCTTGATGGTGATGCCGCGCTCGCGCTCGAGGTCCATCTTGTCGAGGAGCTGCTCCTTCATGTCCCGCGCGGCAACGGTCCCCGTGGATTCGAGGATGCGGTCGGCCAGGGTCGACTTGCCGTGGTCGATGTGCGCGATGATGCTGAAGTTGCGGATGTGGTCGAGCGAAGTCACGACCGCCAATGATACAGGCTCCGGGCGAGGCGGTCGCGCGCCGGACCAGCAGCGACGCACGCTCACCACCGCGTAACTCGCCTCCGGCAGGGGCTCACCCGTCTCGAGCAGCGTCTGGAGGCACTCTGCCCGCGCCGCCGGTCAGGGTACCGGACTCAGCCGGCGCCCGGCCCCTCGTCGGCGGCGGCCACAGGCCCGCCGCGCCGGCGCTTGCGGCTCCACAGCCGGCGCACCGAGGCGAGCTCCTCGAGCTTGAGGATCTTGGAGATGCGCAGGTAGGTGAGCCCGCCGGCGACGACCGCCACCACCACCGAGACGAACAGCGGCACGAACCCCCACGCCGCGAACCAGTGCAGGGCGAACCAGAGGCCGCCGGAGACGGCCGTGAGGCCCAGCGCCGCCAGGATGGCACCGCCCGCGGACCTGGCGATGCGGCGCCCGTCGATCAGGCCGATCTGGCGGCGCAGCAGCCACACCAGCACCACCATGTTGAAGATCGAGACGATGGACGTCGACAGCGTGATGCCGGCCACGCCGAGCGGCTTGAGCAGGATCCAGTCGAGGACCGCGTTCAGGCCGAGGTTGGCGAGCCCGACGTAAAGCGGCAGCCACGGCCGCTGCAGGCTCTGGAAGCTCCGGTTGAACATGATGTTGACGTTGGAGAACGTCAGGCCCAGCGTGAACGCGGCCAACGCCCACGCCACTTCCTGCGTCGCGGCGGCATCGAACGTGCCTCTCTGGTACACCAGCCGGACGATCGGCGCCGCCAGGATCGTGAACCAGGCGAGGAACGGCAGCGAGACGTAGATCATCTGCCGCACCCCGAGCGAGAGCGTCTCGCGGAACTCGTCCATGTTCTTCTGCGCGGCGAACCGCGACAGCGTCGGGAACAGGATCGTGCCGATCGTCACCGCGAAGATCCCCTGCGGCAGCTGGTAGAGGCGGAAGGAGTAGCCGATCTCGGCCGCGGCGTGGTCGCTCACGTACTGCGCGAAGTACGTGTCGATCAGCGCGTTGAAGTTGAGGATGCCGAGCGTGATGGTGATCGGCACCATGAGCGCCAGCACGCGGCGCAGGTGCGGGTCGCCGAAGTGGAAGTTGAGCGTCAGGGGCTCGCCGGCCGCCCGCATCGCGAGCCCCAGCAGGATCAGCTCTACGACGGTCCCGACGAGCGTGCCCCAGGCCAGCGCGTACACGCCCCAGTCGCTGTGCCAGACGACCATGAAGGCGATGATGACGATGTTCCAGACGATGCTGACCACGGCCGGCATGGTGAAGCGCTCGTGCGCGTACAGCACCCCGGTGAGCACACCCGCGAGCGCGAGCACGAGCACGGTCGGCACGAGGATCTGCAGGTAGTGCGCCGCGAGCTCGGTCATGTGGCTCGTGCCGGTGAGCTCGGGATAGATGGTCTTGACGACCGGCGTCGCGGCCAGGATCAACGCCACGCAGACGGCGCCGACCACGGCGAGCATGAACCCGAGGAGCGTGCCGGTGAGCTTGCGGGCCCGCTCGACGTCGCCGGCGGCGAGCAGCGCCGTGAGCACCGGCACGAACGCGGCGCTGATCGCGGCGTCGGCGAAGAGCTGCCGGATGAGGTTCGGCACCACCGACACCGACACGTAGGTGTTGTAGTCGGCGGTCACGCCGTACAGGCCGGCGGTGATGACCTCACGCCCGAGGCCGACCACGCGGGAGATGGCGGTCGCCGAGGCGACGATCACCGCCGCCCAGGCGAGCTTGCGTCTGCGCTCGCTCATGACCTCCACTCTTCGCCGTCGGGCCGGGAACTACTGCCCTGGTGGGACCGGCGGCGAGTGTAGCAGAGGGCGGCCCCGCCTCCCGGCCTGGCCGCCCTTACGCCCGTACGGAGACGCGGACGTCCGCAGCCACCCGCGGCCACCCAAGGCGCCGGCATGATGAGTCGAACGCACCGTCACAGTCCCGCATTTGACCTCCCGCCAGCCCGCACCTAGCCTTTGGACGACCACATCGGCCCGGCTCCAGACACGTGCACGAAGGAGTGAAGCAGCATCTCCGAATCGACGCCCGACGACCCAGGAGAGGCTCCACCCAGGAGCGATGACCGTCGTGCGGCGCGCGCGTCCCGTCAGGCGAGGGCCGCGCGGCTGCGCCGGCAGCGGCTGCTGGTGCTTCTGGTCGCCGCCGGCGTCCTGGTCGTGGTCGTCGTGCTGCTCTTCACGGTCGGGCCGTTCGGCTCGCACCTGGACCGCCCCGGCGACCCGCCCCTCGGTTACCTGCGCGAACCCCTCGGCGGCCGCCAGTACAAGGTCACCGCCTGGACGCTCGGTGACGCCGCCTCCCTCAAGGCGGCGGCCGCGGCGGACGCCGTGGACGAGGTCGACTTCGACTGGTACCACACGCAGGCGGACGGGAGCGTGACCGCCCAGGACGAGGACCCGGAACTGGTAGCGGCCGCCCGCGGCTACGACCTCAACCTCTTCGCCACGGTCACCAACTCGACCAGCTCCGGCAGCGCGTTCAGCCGGGACGTCGCGGCGGCGGTGCTGGCTTCGCCCGACCGCCGCCGCCGCTTCATCGACGACCTGCTCACCCTGGTCGAGGACATGGGCTACGACGGCGTCGACCTCGACTGGGAGGACCTGCGGCCCGCCGACCGCGACCGCTTCTCGGTGCTCGTGGACGAGCTCGCCGACGCGTTGCACGCCGAGGACCGCTTCCTCTCCATCGCCGTGATGCCCAAGACGTCCGAGCCCGGCGAGTGGGACAACCAGAAGTACGCCGACTGGAGCCGCATCGGCAAGGCCGTGGACGAGTTCAAGATCATGACCTACAGCTACAGCGGCCCCTGGGGCGACCCCGGTCCGCAGGCGCCGCTGGAGTGGATCGACCGCGTGCTCACGTTCGCCGAGCGCGAGGTGCCGCCGCGCAAGGTCTTCATGGGCATGCCGTTCTACGGGTTCGACTGGCACGGCGGCTCGGTCGCCACGGTCTCGGCGCACCGCGGCGCGTCGCTGGCGCAGACCTACGACGCCACGGTGAGCCGCGACCCCTCCTCGCAGGAGGCGACGATGACCTTCACCGACGGCGGCGAGACGCACACGGTGTACTTCCAGGACGAGAAGGCCGTCGCCGCCAAGCTCGCGGCGCTGCGCGCCGACCACCCCGAGATCGCCGGCATCAGCATCTGGGTGATGAGCCAGGAGGCCTCCGGCTTCTGGCCCCTCATCACGCGCAAGCTGCGCTGAGCATCACGGCCGCTCGGACGGACTTCCGCCTCGCGATCGAGGGCCAGACAACCCGTGCTCGTCGTCCACAGGGTCCCGGTCTCATCGCATCGGCGTCCGGCGTCTGAGGCAGCGCGCGCCCGCCGTTCCCGGTCACACGTTTGCCGCTCGAAGCGTGCCTGTGATAGCATTTCGCGTCCGGACGCAGCCCCACTGCACCTGGAACCAGTCACGATCTAGCCTGATCGAAGGGATCACGTGGCCAACATCAAGCAGCAGAAGAAGCGTATCCGCCTGGCCGCCAAGCAGCGGCTTCGCAACCGGCACGCCAAGTCGACCCTCAAGACGCTGTTCAAGCAGCTCGAGGACGAGGTCGCCGAAGGCCAGACCGAGGAAGCGACGAAGACCGCGACCTTCCTGACCTCACGCATCGACAAGGCCGCCGCCAAGGGGATCCTTCACAAGAACAACGCCGCTCACAAGAAGAGCCGCGTCCAGCACACGCTGGCGCAACTCCCTTCCTGACGAGCGCGTAACGTCTGACGACGAAGCGGGCGGGCCGCATGCGGCCCGCCCGCTTCGTCGTTCCTGTCTTCTGACGCCGGCGGCCGGGTCCTCGCCGGCATCCCACCCGCCCTTCGCCGGCGCCGGGCTAGGTCAGCAGCCGCGCCAGCGCCAGCTCCACCACCAGGCGGTCGCCGTCGTTGACGCCGCCGACCGACTCGAGCGTGACCGGCGCGCGGCCGCGCAGACCGGCCTCGGCCTCGGCGAGCGCCCGGTAGGCGTGGCCGAGGCGGCGCCGGTCGAAGTGCTCGCGCTGCTCCAGCAGCTTCTTGGCGGTGAAGGGGTGCACGCCCAGCTGCTTGGCGGCCGTCGTCTGGTCGGCGTGCGGGAGCTGTGAGGCGGCGTCGATCTTCTCGATGTGCCGCTTGAGGCTGTAGAGCACCCCGTTGGCGTCGTTTCGGGGATTGCCGGACGCGTACAGCGCCTCGAGCAGCTCGAAGCTGTGCGGACGGTCGGCGAAGTCCTACCGCGTCCATGAGGTCGAAGATCACCGCGTCGTCGTCAGGCGTGCAGATCGCGTCCACGTCGGCCTCGGTGGCCTCCTCGCCCCGGCAGTAGAGCGCGAGCTTCTCGATCTCGCGCTCCAGACGCTCGGCGGCGCCGGGGTCGTTGCCGCACCGGTCCAGCAGGTGCCTGGCGACGGTCGTGCTCAGCGGCAGGCGCTTCGCCTTCGCGCGCTCCTTCACCCACCCGGCCATCTCGTACTTCTTCGGCAGGTCGAAGGGCAGCACACCGCCCAGCTTCTTGACCGCCTTGTACAGGGCGTCCGAGGCGGCCAGCGACTCGGCCTCGACGGCGACGCAGGTGTCCGGCATCGGGTCCTGCAGATAGGCCACCACCGCCTGCCGCGCCTTGGCCTTCCACTTGTGGCCGTTCAGGACCAGCAGCAGCCGGGTGCCGAGCGTGAGTCCCGGGCTGATGGCCGCGTCCAGGAGGACCTCGACGCTGTCGTGCTCGGCGTCCAGGATGACGACGTTGAGGTCGCTGCCCGACTCGTCCATGACGCGCTTGCGCAGGCGCGCGACGGCGCGGCGGACCTTGGGGCGGTCCGTGCCGACGATGAGGTACGCGGGAAGCAGCTGGGAGGGGTCGGCCATCGTGCGCTGAGGATAGCACGGCGGTAGGATGCTCACGGCCGGTCTGCCGGCCGGGAGACCCTGGGGGGTGACGCGTGACACAGACGGTGCTGTTCGTCGCCGCGACGAAGACGTCGCCGGCGGTCGTCGCGCTGGTCGTGGTCCTGGTCGCGGTGGAGCTGGGACTGCTGGCCTGGGCCCTCGTCGACCTCCACCGGCGACCCTCGTCGCAGATCAACGGCGGGAGCAAGATCCCCTGGCTCATCCTGTGCCTGCTGCTGCAGCTGATCGGCCCGATCGTGTACCTCGCGGTCGGCCGCGAGCGGCCGGCGCCGGCGGCGGCGACCCCCCCACCCGGCGCCGCGGTGCCGCCGCCCCTGGCGGCGCCGCGCGCCGAGACGTCCGCGGTGGTCGACGCGCTCTTCGCGGGACCGGCGCGCGGGCCGGACGGCGCAGCGTCCTCCGGCCCGGCCGTCGAGCTCGGCGCCGTGCGCAAGACCTTCGGCGACGCGGTCGCGCTCGACGGCCTCACGCTGAACGTGCCGGACGGCTCCGTCTACGGCTTCCTCGGGCCCAACGGCGCCGGCAAGACGACCACGCTGCGCATCCTCGCCGGCCTCGCGCACGCGGACGCCGGCGTCGTCAGGATCCTCGGCCGGGACGTCGCCGGCGGCGGGGCCGACGCGCGCAGCCTGATCGGCTTCCTCCCCGACGTGCCCGCCTTCTACAAGTGGATGACGGCGCCTGAGTACCTGCGCTTCGCCGGCAGCCTGTTCGGCCTCTCCGGCGGCGAGCTCGACCAGCGCGTCGACGCCATGCTCGAGCTCGCCGGGCTGACCGGGGTGAGCACGCGCGTCGGCGGGTTCTCGCGGGGCATGAAGCAGCGCCTCGGCGTCGCCCAGGCGCTGATCCACGCCCCGCGGCTGCTGCTGCTCGACGAGCCGACGAGCGCGCTCGACCCCATCGGCCGGCGCGACGTCCTCGACATGGTGGCCTCGCTGCGCGGCCGCACCACCGTCTTCTTCTCCACCCACATCCTCGCGGACGTCGAGCGCATCTGCGACACGGTCGCGGTGATCGCCGCGCGGCAAGGTCGTGGCCGCAGGCCGGCATCGACGAGCTGCGCCGCCGCCGGGGCGGCCTCAACCGGCTGAGCATCGAGGTGGACGACCCCGAGCGGCTGCGGGCTGCGATCACTGGTGCGCCGTGGCTGCGCACGCTCGAGACCGGTGAAGACGGCGCGCTCCTCGCCACCTGCGACGACGTGGAGGCGGCGCAGCGCGAGCTGCCGGCCCTGGTGGGCCGGCTCGGCCTCGCGCTGCGCCGCTTCGAGCGTCGACGAGCTCGACCTCGAGGACGTCTTCGTCGACCTCGTCGGGGAGGGCCGGCGATGAGCGGCTTCAGCCCCGTTCCTCCGCAAGGAGTTCAACGAGACGCTCACGACCTGGCGCCTCTGGGTGCTGCCCGGCTTCCTGCTGTTCTCGGCCATCAGCTCGCCTCTGGTCACCTACCTGATGCCGACGCTGCTCGACAGCCTCGGCACCGCCCAACAGGGGTTCAGCATCACCGTCGCTGAACCAACGGCCCTCCAGGCCTACCTGGAGTACCTCGGCAACCTGACCCAGCTCACGCTCTTCGCCCTGGTGATCGCCTACGGCGGGATCGTGAGCGGCGAGGTCCGGGGCGGCACGGCCGCGCTCACGCTGGCGAAGCCGCTGTCGCGCGCCGCCTTCGTGACCGGCAAGTGGCTCTCGCAGGCGGCGGTCATCATCGTGGCCGCCGCGCTGGGCACCGCCATCTGCATCGCGATGACGCAACTGCTGTTCGACGGCGGCCCTACGGCCAGGACGGCCGTCGCCGTGGCCCTCTGGGCCGCCTACGCGCTGATGCTGCTCGCCGTGATGGTGCTGCTCAGTATCGAGCTCAAGGCGCCGGCGGCGGCGTCCGGGGCCGGCGTCGGCGTGTATGCGGCGCTGCTCGTGCTGGCGCAGTTCGAGCTCACCGCGACGTCGACCCCCGCGGGCCTCCCGGCGGCGGGGCTCGCCATCGTCCGCGGCGAGCCCGCGCAGTGGGCTGGGCCGCTGGTGGCGACGGTCGTCGTCAGCGCCGCGTGCCTGGTGGCCGCCGTCCTCCGCTTCGAGCGGCGCGAGATCTAGGCGGCCGCCGCTCCCTTCGTGGTCGCCGCCGCCAGGCCGGCGGGGACCGCCCACACCGAGATGTCGCCGCGCTGGTCGGTCCGCGCGCAGGGGATGCCGGCGCCGGCGAGCAGGTCCAGGCTCTCCGCCGTCGGGTGACCATACGTGTTCGGCCCCACCGAGATGACGCCGAGCCGCGGCTGCAGCTCGGCCAGGAGCGCCTCGCTCACTCCCCCCCTGCTGCCGTGGTGCGGCAGCTCGACGACCTCGCACGGAGGCAGCTCGAGGTCTGCGAGCACCTCCCCCTCCGCGTCGCCGGGCACCAGCGCCCGATGGCCGGCGAGCTCGATCAACGCGACGAGCGCGCAGTCGTTCTCGCCCTGGTTGCCGCCCTCGCCGCCCGGCGCCGACGTGGGCAGCACGCGCAGCGCCCACCCCTCCCCCGCCACGTCCTGTGCGGTGGTGACGCGGCGCACCTCGGTCCCCGCGGCCTCCAGCCGTGCGGCGAGCTCGTCCAGCGCCTCCGACGGCTCCGGCGGCTGCGGCAGCAGGGCTGTGCCGACATCCACGCGCCCGATCACGTCCTCCAGCCCGGCGACGTGGTCGGCGTGGCCGTGCGAGATCACCAGGAGGTCGATGCGGCTCACGGCGTGGCGACGGAGCGCCGCACCGAGCGGCTGCGGCCCGGCGTCCACGAGCACCGTCGGGCCGCCGGGCGCCTGGAACAGCGTAGCCGCTCCCTCGCCGACGTCCAGGAACGTGAGCGTCGGCCTGTCGGGCGGCCGCACCGGCGCGGGCGCCAGGAGCAGCGCCGCCGCGAGCAGCGCCGCCGTCGCGGCGGCGAACGGCGGCCAGCGGCGGCGGTCGCGCACGTACGCGAGCAGACCGCCGCCGGCCCGCGCCGCCAGCGCCGCGACCACGGCGACCTCCAGCCAGCAGGCTCACGACCAGCACCAGGCGCAGCGTCACGCCCTGGTACTCGTACACGGCCCCCGGCAGGCCGGCGAAGAAGTGCGACACGGCGAGCAGGAAGCCGATGAACAGCCCGGCGACGACGTTGAGCGGCGCCGACAGCCACTCGCTCACGAATCCCAGCAGCAGCGAGAGCATGCCGAGGAACATGATCGGGCCGAGGACGAACCCGCCGGCCACGTTGGCCGGCACGCTGACCAGCGAGGCGGAGCCGAACGTGAGCACCGACACGGGAGCGGTGGAGATGCTGGCCGCCGTCGTCACTCCCACCTGCTCCGGGAGCGGCCCCGGCAGGAACGAGACGGCGCGAGTGAGCGGCCGCGCGAGCACGAGCAGCCCCACGACCGCGCCGAACGACAGCTGGAAGCTCACGTCGAACAGGTTGTTCGGGTTGACGGTGAGCAGCCACGCCGCCGGGGCGAGCCAGAGCAGCCAGCCGTCGCTGGGGCGCGAGGCGAGGATCGCGAGCAGGCCGCAGATGCCGGCGACGCCGGCGCGGACGATGGACGGCGACGCGCCGGTGAGCAGCACGTAGGTCGCGACGACGGGCAGCAGCAGCGCCGTGCGCAGGAGCCGGTGCATGCCGAGGAGCGCGAACGCGAACGACCACATGGTGCACAGCAGCACCACGTTCTCCCCGGAGACGGCCATGATGTGCAGCAGGCCGCTCTTGCGGAAGTCGTCGACGTGGGCCTGATCCACGCCCTCGTCGTCGCCCAGGACCATGCCCTGCAGCACGTCGCCCACGGGCGAGTGCACGCCGACGGCAAGGTGCGCGCGAGACGCCAGGCGAAGCCGGTCCACCGCGCCCTGGAGGCCGCCCCGGCGTCCCACGATCGCGAGGTCGGCGAAGTCGGCCTCCAGCAGGACGTGCTCGCCGCGCCGCCGCAGGTAGCGCCCGTAGTCGAAGGCGCCGGGGCGCGGCTCCGGCAGGGGCTCGACGCTCACCGAGGGCAGGCGCAGCAGGGCTCCCTCCGTGAGCGGTCCGGTCGGGTCGTAGCCGAAGGTCTGCCCCTCCTCGAGCCGCAGCCGCAGGTGGGCCGGCTCGCGCACGTCCCGGCCCGCCGACGCCGGTCACGCGCACCGCCAGGGTCACCTGGTCGTCCTTGACGACCGGCAGATCCGTGAGCACGGCCGAGAGCGGCGACGCGCTCGCCCGTGTAGACGGCGAGCGAGGACCGGGCGACGGCGTCGAGCCGGGCGCCGCCGAGCACGGCGCCGGCGCAGACGAAGAGCAGGGCGAGGCCGGCGGTGGCCACGAGGGGAGCGCGGCCGCCGAGAGCCGGCGCGCGCACGGACGCCACCAGCGCGCCGGCGGCCAGCACCGCGGCCGCTCCCAGCAGCGCGAGCGGCGGCCGCCACGCGAGCACCAGCAGCAGCCCGGCGCAGTACGCGCCGAGGAGCACGTGCGGAGGTGCGGGCAGACGCACGGCGCCGCCTCAGACGGTGATCGAGGCCTGCATGGCCGCGAACTTGGCGTCGCCGATGCCCGGGACCTCCTTGATCTCCTCGATGGTCTTGAAGCCGCCGTTGGCCGTGCGGTAGTCGATGATCTTCTGCGCGGTGGACGGCCCGACGCCGTCGAGTGCGTCGAGCTCCTCGAGCGAGGCCGTGTTGATGTTGACGAGCGCGCCGGGGGTCGACCCCGCCGGCGCGGCCCCCAGAGCGCCGGACGAAGACCGCCGGCGCCGGCGCCGCCGCGACCGCCGGCGCGCCGCGCTCCGGCACCACGATCTGCTGGCCGTCGGTCACCGGCGCGGCGAGGTTGACGGCGGCCAGCTCCGCCCCGGCCGTGGGGCCGCCGGCCAGCTCGAGGGCGTCGGTGACCCGGGCCCCGGCCGGCAGGCGCACGACCCCGGGCGAGCGGACGGCGCCGCAGACGTACACCACGACATCCGGAGCCGGCGAAGCGGCCGCCCCGGCGCTCTCCGCGGCGGCCGGCGACGCCGGAGCGGACACCGGAGCCAGTACGACGGCCTGCGCCTCGGACGGGCCGGCCTGCCGCGGCAGCACGACGTAGCGCACGCCGACCGCGACGACCACCGCGGCGACGGCGACGTAGGCGATGATCTGGCGTCGCGAGAGCTGCACGGCCCACCTCCGGCGCCGCTGTCTCTGGGAGGGAGTGACGGGCGCCGGGGGCGCGTCCGGCGCCCGTCGCGATGCAGGCTACGGCAGCGGCCGGCGGCGCGCATCGCCCCTCCGGGGCGATTTCACCGGGTGACGGGGCTGCGATATGGTCAGGCCCGGACCAGGCGATCACCGACCGCGAGGAGGCGGCATGACGAGCAAGGCGATGTTCACCGACGAGGAGTGGCACACACTGCAGTGGGCCGTGACCGACACGATGACCTACGTGTCGATGGCCGACTCCGGGTTCTGGGACACGTTCAAGGAGGCCACGGCGGCGGCGAAGTTCATGGCGAAGGCCAAGTCGGACAGCGGCAGTCCCCTGGTCCACGAACTGGCCGGGGACATCAAGTTCGGACGGGACAAGGCCGTCACCCACGACGTCGCCGACATGGCCGGTGAGGTCGCCGCGCGCGTGCGTCAGGCCGCCGACCTCGTCGCCGCCAAGTCGCCGCAGGACCTCGCGGCGTTCAAGGCCTTCATCATCGGCATCGCGCAGGCGACCGCCGAGGCCACCAAGGGAGTCAGCGACCACGAGGAGACGGCGATCGCGAAGCTGCAGGACGTGCTGTTCTGAGGCACGGGTCGACCGGCCGACGCCGACCGGCGGGACGGACCCCGCCTAACGCACCACGAAGTTCACGAGCTTGCCGGGCACGAAGATCTCCTTGACGACCTGCTTGTCCTCGAGGAAGCGCGCGGCGTTCTCCGCCGCGCGCGCCAGGGCGAGCACGCCGTCCTTCTCCGCGTCCACCGGCACCTCCAGGCGGTCGCGCAGCTTGCCGTTCACCTGAACGACGACCGTGACGACCTCGTCGGCGGCGAGCTCGTCGTCCCAGGCGGGCCACGGCGCGTCCAGCACGGAGTCGCCGTGGCCGAGCAGCGCCCAGACCTCCTCGCCGATGTGCGGCGCCATGGGCGCCACCAGCAGCGTCATGGCGGTGACGACCTCGCGCCACTGCGCCAGCGTGAGCGCGCCGCGCGCGCCGGCCCACACGTCCAGGACCTCGTTCTGCAGCTCCATCAGCGCGGACACGGCCGTGTTGAAGCGGAAGGAGTCCATGTCGCGCGTGACCTTGCGGATGGTCTTGTTCAGCGTGCGCAGGACCTGGCGGCCCTTCTCGGCCTCGCGCCTCGTCCGCCGCCACCCCGCTCCCCTGCGCCTCCACGACCTCGTTCACGAGGTTCCAGAAGCGCCCGAGGAACCGGTACGTGCCCTGCACGCCGCGGTCGCTCCAGGCCACGCTCTGCTCGAACGGGGCGATGAACAGCTCGTAGACGCGCAGGGCGTCGGCGCCGTACTTCTCGACCACGCTGTCCGGCGTGACGACGTTGCCCTTGCTCTTGCTCATCTTCTGGCCGTCCTCGGCCTGGATCATGCCCTGGTTGCGCAGGCGCGCGTAGGGCTCGCCGAAGCTCGACGTGGCCGGCGTCCTGCGGCGACCTTGCAGAAGAAGCGCGCGTACAGCAGGTGCATGACCGCGTGCTCGGCGCCGCCGACGTACAGGTCGACCGGCAGCCAGTACTCGACCATCTCGCGGTCGAACGGGGCCGTCTCGTCGTGCGGCGAGGCGTAGCGGAAGTGGTACCAGCTGGAGCAGGCGAAGGTGTCCATGGTGTCGGTCTCGCGCTGCGCCGGCCCGCCGCAGCTCGGACAGGTGGTGTGCACCCAGTCCTCGACGCGGGCGAGCGGCGAGCGGCCGTCGTCCGTGGGGTGGAAGTCCTCGAGGTCCGGCAGCAGCACCGGGCAGCTGGTCCTCGGGCACCGGCACGGTGCCGCACTTCTCGCAGTGGACCATGGGGATCGGCGCGCCCCAGTAGCGCTGGCGGCTGATCAGCCAGTCCCTGAGCTTGAAGTTGACCTTCTTGCGGGCCGCGCCGCGCTCGCCGAGCCACTCGACGATCGCCTCGAACGCCTCGCCCGGCGCGGCCATGCCGTCGAACCGGCCGGAGTTCACCATCACGCCGTCGCCGGTGTAGGCCTCCGCGAGCGTGCCCTGCGCCCCGCTCCTCGGCGCGATGACCTCGACGATCGGGATCTCGAACTGGGTGGCGAACTGGAAGTCGCGCTCGTCGTGCGCCGGCACCGCCATGATGGCGCCGGTGCCGTAGCCCATGAGCACGTAGTCGCTGATCCAGATCGGGACCGGCGCGTCGTTCACCGGGTTCACGGCGTAGGCGCCGGTGAAGACGCCGGTCTTCTCCTTCTCCGTGCTCAGGCGCTCGATCTCGCTCTGGCGCCGCGCCTGGTCCTGGTAGGCGACGCACGGCGTCGCGCTGCTCGGGCACCGTCAGCTCGTCGACCAGCGGATGCTCCGGCGCCAGCACCATGTAGGTGGCGCCGAAGAGCGTGTCGGGCCGCGTCGTGAACACCGTGAGCGTGTCGTCGCGGCCCTGGAGCCCGAAGTCGACCTCGGCGCCCTCGCTGCGCCCGATCCAGTTGGCCTGCATGAGCTTGATCTGCTCGGGCCAGTCGATGGTCCCGAGGTCGTCCAGCAGGCGCTGCGCGTAGTCGGTGATGCGGAAGTACCACTGCTTGAGGTCCTTCTTGGTCACCAGGCTGCCGCAGCGCCAGCAGCGGCCGTTCTCGACCTGCTCGTTGGCGAGGATCGTCTTGTCCACCGGGCACCACCACTGCTGCCCGGTCGCCTGGTAGGCCAGGCCGCGCTCGTGGAGCAGCAGGAAGAACCACTGCGTCCAGCGGTAGTAGTCGGGGAAGCAGCTGGTGACCTCGCGCGACCAGTCGAACGACAGGCCGACCATGTCCATCTGGCGGTGGTAGTTGGCGATGTTGCGCTCGGTGGTGACGCGCGGGTGGACGCCCATCTTGATGGCGTAGTTCTCCGCGGGCAGGCCGAACGCGTCCCAGCCCATGGGGTGGAGCACGTTGAAGCCCTGCATGCGCTTGAAGCGCGAGACCGCGTCGGTGGGGACGTAGTTGCGGCAGTGGCCGACGCTCAGCCCGTCGCCGGACGGGTACGGGAAGAAGTCGAGGGCGTAGAACTTGGGCTTGTCGCTCTCGTCGGGCGTGCGGTAGGCGTCGCGCTCCTTCCAGAGGCGCTGCCACTTCTCCTCGATGGCGTGCGGGTCGTAGCGTCGGTCCACTTCGGTCCTCTCTCGGGTCTGCGCGGGCCTCTGATTCTACATGAGGCGCGTGCCGGGCTCTGCCGGGCGGGCGCCCGGCCCACCCGGCCCCGCCCGCGTGGGATGTCCCCCGGCGGGCGGGGCCTCAGTCGCCGAACGGCGTGTACGTGACGACGGTCCGGCCGCCTCCGGCGTAGCTCACCGTCGTCACGGCGACGAGCTTCCGCGGGTCGGCGCGCGAGAAGTCGATCAGCTGGAACGTGTAGACGTCGCGCGAGCCGGCCGGCGGCTCGAGGATCGGGGCCGCCGTGGGCGACGCGGCGCCGATCGACTCGTAGCCCGAGGCGCCGGCGGTCCCGGCGTCCACCTGCACCACCCCGCCGTCGCTGCTCACGCCCGCCACGTGGTCGTTGCCGTAGGCCACCAGCAGCCTGGCCCCGGCCGCCTGCGCGGACGCGATGGTGTCCTGCGCCTGGCGCACGTCGTGCACGAGCACGACCTGCGGCTGCGGACGCGCCAGGCGCCAGAGGGCGTCGAGGCGGATACCGGCGGCGGCGAGGCGCGACACGTCCGAGGCCACCCGCGGCTCGCCGGCGACGGGATCGGACGCGCCGAGGATGCGCACGCCGGCGACGGTGGTGGTGGTGTCGTCGAGCACGCGGAAGCCGGCGCGGCGGAACACGCCGAGCGCCGGCGCGTCCTCGTGGTTTCCGCCTGCCAGCAGCACCGGTGAGCGCCGGGGACCGAACACGCGCAGGAACAGCCGCGCCTCCTCCGCGGTGCCGGTGTCCGTGAGGTCCCCGGCGAGCAGCACACCGTCCACCGGCACCCCCCCGCCGGCCGCGAGCCGCGCCGCGGCGCGCGTACCGAAGACGTTGTCGTGGATGTCGCTGGCCAGCAACAGCCGCACGACGTCGGCGCGCGCCGGGCGGCGCGGCTCCGCCGTCAGCTGTGTGGCCACGGCCTCCAGTCCGTCCAGATAGTCCTGAAAGCGGCTCAGGCGGTCGCTCTGGTCGCCGCCGGTGCTCAGCGCACGCAGGAGCGGCAGCACCGCCGGGACGCGTGACGCGAGCCCCGAGTACCGCACCGCCGGCGAGCGGTCCAGGGTCGCGTAGGTGGCCAGCGCGAAGGCGCCGCCGAGCAGCAGCGCGGCGGCGGCGCCTCCGACGGCGCCCCACAGCAGGCGCCGCCGCGTCCGGACGCCCGCGACCAGCAGCCCGGCGGCCACGCCCACCAGCAGCAGCCAGGGCACGCGCCCCTCAAGGTAGCGGGTGAAGGCCGCGCGGGCGCCGCCCTCGAGCCGCGGGAGCTCGCGCGACGAGCTGCCGTCCAGCAGGGCGGCCGTCTGCGCCGGAAGCCGGTAGTCCATGACCACGTCCACCGGCGTCCGATGCGTGCGCAGCGAGAGTTCGCCGGCGGGGCCGAGCGGCATGACCAGGTGCCCGCCGGGCCACGCCGGGCGCACCTGGAACGAGACCGAGCCGGCCGGGACCAGATAGGTGCCGGCGGCCTGCAGTTCCAGCACGCCGCCCGCCACGAGCAGCACGAGCGCCACACGCAGGAAGAGGACCGGCAGCAGCCGCCCGCGCAGCCGCGTGCCCCTGCTGCCAGGGCTGCCATCGCCGGGTCCACCGGCTGCTCCCGGCTCCACCGCCGGGTGTCCTCTGTCGTCGCTGTTCACAGGCGCTCCTCGAGGACCAGCGCCCGCTCGCCGCGCCCGTCCCGACCGCCTCCAGGTCAGGTTGCCGGCGAAGGCGGGTATGCTATACTTTCGAGCCTGCCGGCACGGTCGGCACCCTTCGGTGGGGGTATAGCTCAGTTGGGAGAGCGTCTGGCTGGCAGCCAGAAGGTCAGCGGTTCGAGCCCGCTTACCTCCACCACCTTCCCCCCTCTTGCCTGTGCCCTCGCGCACCGGCGCGCACACCTTCTCCAACCGCCTCCCGACGGTCCGGTGCAGCCCGCCGACCGCTCCGGTACACTCGCGCCGTGACCAGACAGATCAACCCTCTCGCGCTCTCTCTCCTCGTCTTCCTCGCCGGCATCGGCTCCATGGCCACGGAGATCTGCGCCTCGCGTCTGCTCGCGCCGTACTACGGCTCGTCGACGGTCGTGTGGGCCAACATCATCGGCCTGATCCTCGCCTCGCTGTCCGTCGGCTACTGGCTCGGCGGCCGCCTCGCCGACCGCCGTCCGTCGCCGCACCTGCTGGCCGCGATCGTGCTGGCGGCGGCGGCGTGGGTGGCCGCGATCCCCTTCGTGGCGCGGCCGTTCCTCGACCTCTCCATCAAGGGCATCGACACGCTCTCCACCGGCGCCGTGGTCGGGTCCTTCGCCGCGTCGCTCGCGCTGTTCGCGCCGCCGGTCGTGCTGCTGGGGATGGTGACGCCGTTCGCCATCCGCCTGGCCGCGACCGGCGTGCAGGACGCCGGCCGGGTCGCCGGCCGGGTGTTCGCGCTCTCCACGGCCGGCAGCCTCATCGGGACGTTCGTGCCGGCCCTCATCACCATCCCGCTCATCGGCACGCAGCGGACGCTCATCGGCGCGGCGCTGATCATCGCCGTCGTCCGCGCGTCCCGCTGCTGGTGGGACGCAGGCTCGCCGCGGGGCTGGTCGTGACGCTCGTCCTCGCCGGCCTGCTCGCCGTGCCTCCGGCGGTCGTCAAGGCCCAGCCGGGCCTGCATCCACGAGGAGGAGTCGCGCTACCAGTTCATCCAGGTGGTGCAGTCGGGCCAGGAGCGCCGCCTCTACCTCAACGAGGGCTACGCCATCCACTCCGTGTGGCGCCCCGACACCGTGCTCACCGGCGGCGAGTGGGACATGTTCCTCACCGCCCCGCCGCTGCTGGGCCGGCCGGCGCCGCGCGTCGCGACGCTGGGCAACGCCGCCGGCACCACGGCGCGCGCCTACGGCGTCTACTACCCGGAGGCGCGCATCGACGGCGTGGAGCTCGACCCCGCCGTCACCGCCGTCGGACGGCGCTGGTTCGGACTGGGCGACAATCCGCGTCTCACCGTCCACACCGCCGACGCGCGCCCGTTCCTCGCCGCCACGGACGCGCGCTACGACCTCATCCTCATCGACGCCTACCGCCAGCCCTACGTGCCCTTCTACCTGGCGACGCGCGAGTTCTTCCGGCTCTGCCGTCAGCGGCTCGCGCCGGGCGGCATCGTCGCCCTCAACGTGTCCACGGTGCCCGGCGACGACCGGCTCGCGACGGCGGTCGCCGGCACGCTCCGCGCCGAGTTCCCCCAGGTCGTCACGTGGCAGGCGCTGCGCTTCAACCAGTTCGTCGTGGGCCTGACGAAGCCGCTCCCGCGGGCGGTCATGACGCGCCCGCCTGACGCCGCCCCGCGCGACCTCCTCCCCCTCACGCGCCTCTTCGCCCGCGACCTGCGTGAGGCGTCCCCGGCCGGGCGTCCCTGGACCGACGACCGCGCGCCGGTCGAGTGGGTCACCGACCGCATGATCGCCTCCTACGCCCTGCGCGGCGCCGACGACTCCGGAGCACCTCCTGCCCACGGCGCCCGACTGACGCGGACGCAGACCGCCTCGCTCCAGGGTCCCATCCACGGGTTTAGCGGGCACCCCCTCACGGAAACTATCGGGGCACATGCAGTCGGGGCGATGACGGCTGCGCGACCCACAGATTCCCGAGGAGGCGCGTATGGAGGACAAGCCGCAGTTCCGCGTCGACTACGAGGCCACGACCGACGACAGTCGGTGTCGTGATCCTCGAGGGCGAGATCGACATCTACTCCGCGCCGGAGTTCAAAGAGGTGCTGGTCAACGGCATCGAGGGAGGCGCGAAGCGGGTGATCGTCGATCTGTCCGGGGTCACGTTCATCGACTCCACGGCGCTCGGGGTCCTCGTCAGCGGGGCGAAGCGTGTGCGGCCGCGCAACGGCAACCTCGACATCGTCTGCACGGACGAGAACATCATCCGGATCTTCGAGATCACCGGCCTCGACCGCATCTTCGGGATCTTCTCCAGCCGGGGCGAGGCACTCAAGGCGGCGTCCGCGTAAGCGAGAGGGGACGCCGAAGACGACAGAGGCGACGCCGGGGGCTACGCGGCTGTCGCCGGGGGCAAATACGATGGAGTTCCGCAGCACGAGAGCGCTTCGGGGCAGCAGGCTCCACGACGTGGCCGACGCCATGCTGAAGACGAAGACATACGGTGCGGGGCGGGTCTGTATGGTGGACGGGTGCGGCACGCGGCTCTCCGCGTACAACCCGTCGAGTGTGTGCGCGCTGCACGGGGGCGCGTGGCAGGACGACTACCACCGGACCACTCGCAAGGCCACCCAGCGTGAAGAGATCACGCGGCACTGCGCGTTCGAGCAGTGCGGCCGCGAGTTCGCGACGACCAACCCCGCCAAGAAGTACTGCAGCGACGCCTGCCGCATGAAGGCCTTCCAGGCCCGCGTCATGGAGTCCCGCCGCATGAGTGACGACGTCACTGCCGTGCGGCGCGCCAGCTGAGACTCCGGACAGTGCGCCGCGGCTCGGCCGCCGGTCCCGCAGACGGCCGGCCGACGGCGCCCGTCGCCTGCAGGCTAGGCGCCCGCCGCCCTGAAGGCCGGCGGGATCACCGGCAGGCGCCCGCTGAGGAGGCTGTCCACGGCGGCCTCGATGCTCTCGAACACGGGCACCACGTTCGCCAGGCCGACGATGCCGAACACCTTGCGCACCTGCCCCCCCGGCCGCACCAGCAGGAGCTCGCGCCGCTTGGCCCGCTGCGCGGCGCTGAGCCGCACCAGGAACGCGATGAAGCTCGAGTCGATGAACGTCGTCTTGCGCCAGGTCGATCACCAGGTGCTCCTGGTGGTACAGCGGCCCCAGAGTGCGGCGCAGGAAACGGTCGATCTCGGGCACCGTGTCGAGGTCGAACTCACCCTCGAGCTCCAGGACCGGAGGCCTGCCGTCCGCGGTGTCGGCCGACACGCGCAACCTCGCTCTCGCGGCGGTGGCCTCTCGTGCTTGGGTCGCTGGAGATACCACGGCAACTCCCCCCTCGGATCGTCTTGAGAATGCCAAGCCGGCGGCGCTGCGCGACCCCCGGCCCTGAGGCGCAGTGAGCGTGTCCCCCTGGCGGGACGCGCCCGACGCTAGGTCAGAGGCTCACGGATGTAAAGCGTCCCGCCGGGAGTATTGAGAGGTTCTCGGGTCAGCCTCTCGCGAAGCCTGAACGATCTGGCCCTACCCTCGACCAGCGGTGGAGACGGCGTGAGGCGCGACTGGAGGGTACGCCGGCCGTCGGCCCGGGTGGATCAGGACGCGAGCCGGTGGATCAGGCCTGACCGGCGCGAGCCGCGGCCTTGAGCTTCTTGTACTGCGGCTCGCGCTCCTTGAGCAGGGTGAGCACCGGGCTCGCCAGGAAGATCGACGAGTAGGCGCCTGAGAGGATGCCGACGAGCAGCGCGAAGGCGAAGTCCTGCAGGGTGCCGCCGCCGAAGAGCAGCAGGCAGACGACCGGCAGCAGCGTGATCAACGAGGTGTTGATGGACCGCGTGAGCGTCTCCCAGATGGACAGGTTCACCATGTCGCCGTACGGGATGCGGTTGAAGCGCGGCTCGTTCTCCCGGATGCGGTCGTAGATGATCACCGTGTCGTAGAGCGAGTAGCCGAGGATGGTCAGCACGGCCGCGATGGTGGCGGTGGTGACCTCCCGCCCGGTGAGTGAGTAGACGCCGATCACGATGAGCAGGTCGTGGATCTCGGCGGCGATGGCCCCGACGGCGAACTTCCACTGGAAGCGGATCGTGACGTAGATGAGGATGAGGAGCAGAGCCAGCGCGACGGCCTTGAGCGACGAGCTCACGACCTGGCGGCCGAAGGTCGCGCCCTACCGTCTCGAGCGTGAAGATCTCGGTGCCTGCCGACTGGGCGATACCGTGACTTCTCGCTCGAGAGCAGCCTTGAGCTTCTGCCTGCTGCGCCGGGGTGAGCACGGGTGTCTGGATCTGGAAGCCCGCCTCGCCGCTGCCGGCCACGTTGGGCGTCTGCTGGATCTGCGCGTCGGGGTAGCCGGCCTCGGTGACCGTGGCGCGGACCTCCGCCAGGGTCGGCAGCTTGCTCCAAGGCGACCGCGATGCGCGTGCCCTCCTTGAACTCGAGCCCGTAATTGAGGCCGTCGACCGGGTTGCCGCCGCCCTTGGCGAACAGGCTGATGAGGCCCGCCGCGATGACGATGCCGGAGATGGTGAACCACCAGTACTTGTGGCCCATGTAGTCGAACGAGTAGATGCGGCGGAAGAAGTTCACCGGTCTATCTCCGCTTCTTGCGCTTGCGGTTGGAGGTCGACGTGCGGCGGCCGCCCGCGGTGCGCTGGCCGCCCGCGGTGGACGTCGACGGACCCTCGGCGGTGGCGGGCTCGGAGGCGGCGGAGGCCGGCGCGCCTTCGGCGGCCGGCTGCGCCGTCGCGCCGCCGCGACGCTTGCGTGAGGCCGCGGCGCGCGAGTCGCCCATGACGGCCGTCTCGATGTCCAGCTGGCCCGGCTTGACGCCCATGAGCGACGGCTTGTTGAAGAACGCGAACCCGGCGAGCACGCCCAGCATGGCACGCGTGAACAGCACGGCGGTGAGCATGCTCACGATCACGCCGACGATGAGCGTGAAGGCGAAGCCCTTGGGGCCGGCCGTGGCGAACAGGAACAGCACGAGCGCCGTGAGCATCGTGAGGACGTTGGCGTCGAGGATGGTCTTGAAGCCGCGGGCGTACCCGGAGTTCACGGCGGAGCGCACGGTCTTGCCGCGACGCACCTCTTCCTTGATGCGCTCGAAGATGACCACGTTGGCGTCGGCGGCCACACCGATGGTGAGGATCATGCCGGCGATGCCGGGCAGCGTGAGCGTCACCGGGATGAGGTTGAAGAGCCCCCACAGGAGGATGGCGTAGACGATGAGCGCGAGGTCGGCGACCAGGCCCAGGAACCGGTAGTACAGCAGCATGTAGAGGAGCACGATGCCGAGACCGATCATGCCGGCGATGAGGCCCTGGTTGAGGGAGTCCTTGCCCAGCGTGGCGGACACCTGCTGCTGGTAGGCGGGCTCGAGCTTGACGGGCAGGGCGCCGGTGTTGAGCACGAGCTCGAGGTCCTTGGACTCCTGCACGGTCATGTTGCCGCCGCTGATCTCCGCGCCGCCGCTGATGCCGTCACGCAGCGTGGGGTCGGTGTAGTCGATCATGGGGTCCGACTCCATGACGTTGTCGAGCACGATGGCGAACGTCTGCGGCGTCTGCTTGAGCAGGCCGGTCCGGTAGAGGTCGCGGGTGATCTCCTGGAACTTCTTGGCGCCGTCGCTCGTGAACTCGATGGAGACGTTGGGCTTGTTGGTCGAGCTGTTGAAGCCGGCGGTGGCGCTCTTGACGCTGGCGCCGGTCATCGCCGGGGGACGCTTGTAGACGTACCACGCCTCGGGGATGTTGTTCACGGTATCGGCGGGGCTCACGATGAGCGCGTAGTCGGCGGTGTTGCCCTGGGTGCGGAGTTGCTCGATCTCGGCCGCGGAGACGCCCTCCTTGCTCTTGAGCTGCTTGAGGGCGACCTCCTTGCTCTCGACGGGGCCGACGGGCCGCGACGCGGGGTCGTCCTTGAAGAACTCGAGCTGGGCGGTCTTGCCGATGACGGAGAGCGCCTGCTCGGCGTTCTTGATGCCCGGCAGCGCGACCGAGATCTGGTCGCTGCCCTGCTTCTGGATCGCCGACTCGGTGACGCCGAGGCCGTTGACGCGGCGGTCGAGGATGCTGACCGCCTGGTCGAGCTGCGCCTGGGTCGGCGCCTTGCCGTCGGACGTCCTGGCCCGTGTAGACGACCTCCAGGCCGCCCTGCAGGTCGAGACCGAGCCGCGTCTTCACGCCCGGCGGGATGATCCAGTACACCGAGACGCCGACGAGCACGGCCATCATGAGCAGGATGACCCAATTGCGCTTCTGGACGACGCCCCAGATCGCGACGGCGATCGCGGCGACCCAGATGATGAAGGTGATGGTCTGCGTCACGGCAGGGTCAAGACCTCATGTCGAGGGACAACGGCGGTAGAGCGTACCGGACGCACCGGCACGCCGCAACTGGCGCACGCGCAGGGAGACGCCAAACCGGACGCTGGAGTTCAGTGGTCGCGCAGGAAGCTCGGGATGTCCAGGACGTCGTCGTCCACGTCGAAGGAGGGCTTGGACTCCTCCGCGAAGAGCGGCGTCCCCTTGGGTTCGCGCTCCGGAGCGGACTCCTGCCCGGCCGGCTGCTCCCCGGGCACCGGCCGGTCGAACCCGGTGGCGATGACGGTCACGCGCACCTCATCGCCCAGCGACGGGTCGATGACGGCGCCGAAGATGATGTTGCAGTCGGCGTCGGCGGCGCTGCTGATGATCTCGGCGGCCTCGTTGATCTCGAAGAGCCCGAGGTCGTTGCCGCCGGTGATGTTGAGCAGGATGCCGCGGGCGCCCTCGACGCTGGCCTCGAGGAGCGGCGAGCTGACCGCCGCCCGCGCCGCCTCGACGGCGCGGTTCTCGCCGCCCGGCGACGCCGATGCCCATGAGCGCCGAACCGGCGTCCTTCATGATCGTGCGCACGTCGGCGAAGTCGAGGTTGATGAGGCCGGGCACCGTGATGAGGTCGGTGATGCCCTGCACGCCCTGGCGGAGCACGTCGTCGGCGACCTTGAACGCCTCGATGACCGACGTGCGCCGCTCGACCACCTGCAGCAGCCGGTCGTTGGGGATGACGATGAGCGTGTCGACCTTGTCGCGCAGGCTCTGGATGCCGTCCGAGGCCTGGCGGGCGCGACGCTTGCCCTCGAAGGCGAACGGACGCGTGACGACGCCGACGGTGAGCGCCGAGAGCTCCTTGGCCAGCTCGGCGATGACCGGGGCGGCCCCCGTGCCGGTGCCGCCGCCCTTGCCGGCGGTGACGAAGACCATGTCCGCGCCCTTGAGGGCGTCGCGCAGCTCGTCCTTGCTCTCCATCGCGGCCTGGTAGCCGATGGTGGGGTTGGCGCCGGCGCCGAGGCCGCGCGTGATCTTGCTGCCGATGTGGATCTTGACGTCGGCGTCGCACATCTGCAGCGCCTGGGCGTCCGTGTTGACGGCGATGAACTCGACGCCGCGCAGTCCTGCGTCGACCATGCGGTTGACGGCGTTGGTGCCGCCGCCGCCCACTCCCACGACCTTGATGACGGCGAGATAGTTCGCTGACGCGTCGATCATCGTGCTGACCCTCCTGTCGTGGTCGAGACTCGCCGTCGTGACCCCTGGCGAACCCTCAAGCCCCGCTTGAGTGTTGCTCGTTTCGTCTGCATGACGCTCGGAAGAATCACCTGTTTTGCAGCGGTTCTTCGATGACTCAACCGGTCGGGACGACCTGGTGACCCGACCTTCGACCTACCATACCCACGCCCCTTGGGGGTGTCAAACAACCTCGCCGGGAGACCCTCAGAGGGTCCCGGCTCGACCACTGGTTGAACAGAGCCTCGACCGTCACTGGAGCACCGGTTTGGCCAGGGTCCTGTCGGGGATCGAGACGTCCAGCTGGGTGCAGGTCTTGCCTGCATCCTCGTACTTCTTGAGCACAGTGCGCAGGGCGACCGTCTTGGCGAGCGTCCGCTCGGAGTCGCCCCACGTGGTCACCGGTCCGTCGGCGAACCGCAGGGTGAGCTGGCCGTCGTCGTCCTGCACCGCGGCCAGCCGGCGCTGGAGAGACCGCGGCAGGGCGGCGATCACGGCGAGCATCTCGACGGCCGCCTTGTCGGCCACGCTGCTCCCCCGGCGCACCCGGCCGGAGACGGCGATGCGCGGCAGCGGCAGCGGGGCCTGCTCGGGGCCGGCGACGAGACGCTCGACGACGGAACCCGTCGTCTCCGGCCGCCCCCGGGTCGGCGGACGTGCCGTCCGCGACCGCAGTGGCGGACGCGCTCGCCTCGCCCTCCGGCAAGGCGTCGGCGGCCGCGCCGGCGGTCTCCGAGCCAGATGCCGACGTCTTGGTGGTGGTGGCCTTGCCGGTGAGCTGATCGGCGGCGTCGGCAGCCGTGCAGATCACGTAGCCGGCACGGTCCACGACGTACCAGCGGCCGCCGGCCGGGCGTAGGCCGCCGGCTCGTACTCGGTGATGGTCACCGCCAGCGTCTCCGGGAAGTCGCGGTCGATGCTCGCGCCCTTGACGAAGCAGAGCGGCGCGAGCGTCTTGCGCACGTCGCCGCCGGTGACGGTGAACAGGTTGTCGCCCGGCGTAGTCCTGTCGCAGCAGCCGCAGCGCCTTCTTCTCGGGAACGAGACGGGCGCCGGCCACCCGCACGGAGGTGATGTCGAACGAGGACGAGCTCCTGCCCCAGGCGTACACGACCGTGGGCAGGCCGAGGATGGCGAGGGTGAGCAGCACGGTGGGTAGCAGACGGAATCGCGGGCGGCTCGCCCGTCGTGCCCTCGTCATGGCGCCGGCCCTCGGTCGGGGGTTACAGAGTACCCCTGACTATTCGGCGCCGGCCGTCTCTTCCCCTTGCGCCGCGAGCGTGGCGAGCAGCTGTTCGCCGGCGTGGACGACGTCGCCGGCGCCGAGCGTGAGCACCAGGTCGCCGGGGCGCACGCGCGGCGCCAGACGTGCGACGACGTCGCCCAGCCGCGGCAGGAACGAGACCGGCCCGCCCGGCCGCTCGGCGAGATAGGCGTCCACGATCAGCTTGCCGCTCACGCCGGGCTCGGGCTCCTCGCGTGCCGGGAAGATCTCGGTGACGATGGCCTCGTCGGCGAGCGTGAGCGCCTGGCCGAACTCGCGCTGCAGGTACCGGGTGCGCGAGAACAGGTGCGGCTGGAACACGGCGATCACGCGCCCGTGGCCGCCCTGCATGGCGGCGGTGAGCGTGGCGGCGATCTCCGTGGGGTGGTGCGCGTAGTCGTCGACGACCAGCACGCCGCCGTGCTCGCCCTTGAACTGGAAGCGGCGGGCGGCGCCGCTGAACGTCAGCAGGTGCGGCGCCGCGTCCTCCGGCGAGACGCCCGGCGTGGCGCAGCACCGCGAGCGCCGTGAGCGCGTTGAGCACGTTGTGCTCGCCCGGCACCCGCAGTTCCACCCGGGCGAGCGCCTCGCCGCCGCCGTCGCGCAGCGGTGAAGACGCTGCCGCGGTCGTCGACGCGCTCGACCTCGGCGCGCAGGTCGCCCTCCCCGATGCCCACGACCAGGACACGGGCGGGCGTGTACGCGGCCAGGGCTTCCCCGCCGCTCCCCGCCACCAGCACCAGCAGGCCGTCCTCGGGAAGCAGGGCGACGAACCGCCGGAAGACGTCGTGCACGTCGTCCAGGCAGGCGTAGTTGGCTGTGGTGGTCGAGCTCCACGTTGTTCGACGATCGCGACCTCGGGGCGCAGGAACAGCAGGCTCCCGTCGCTCTCGTCGGCCTCGGCGACCAGCCACTCCCCCGCGCCCACCCCGGCGTTGGAGCCGATGTCGTTGAGCTCTCCGCCGACCAGGAACGTCGGGTCGAGACCGGCCTGCCGCAGCACGTGGGAGATCATCGACGACGTGGTCGTCTTGCCGTGGGTGCCGGCCACGGCGATGCCGCGGCGCAGCTCCATGACGCGGGCGAGCATCTCGGCGCGCCGGAGCACAGGCAGTCCGGCGGCGTGCGCGGCGCGCAGCTCCGGGTTGCCCTCGGCGATGGCCGTGGACGTCACGACCAGGGCGGCGTCGCCGAGGTTGGCGGCGTCGTGCCCGACGGTGACGGGGACGCCGGCCTCGATGAGGCGGCGCGTGTAGCGGGAGGCCTTGAGGTCCGAGCCGCGCACGTCGACGCCGAGCTCGTGGAGCACCGCGGCGATGCCGCTCATCCCCGCCCCGCCGATACCGATGAAGTGGACCGGCTGCGGGAAGTCCCTCGCCTCGTGACTCATCGAAGCCCCTCGCCCTCGTCTCGTGATCAGGATGTCCTCGATCTGGTCGGCCACGCGGCGCGCGGCGTCCGGTCTGCCCAGCGCGGCGCTTGCCGCCGCCATGGCGGCGAGGCGCTCGCGGTCGCCGATCAGCTCCGCGACCAGGCGCGCCAGCAGCGCGCCGCTCGAGCTCGGCGTCGTCGACCAGGAGCGCCGCGCCGCCGGCGACCATCTCCCGTGCGTTCTTGCGCTGGTGGTCGGCGGTGGCGTACGGGTACGGCACCAGGATCGCCGGCTTGCCGAGGGCGGCGAGCTCGGCGACGGAGCCGCCCGAGCGCGCCACGACCAGATCGGCCGCCGCCATGGCGGCGGCCAGGCGGTCAGTGTAGGGCACCAGGCGATACCGCTCAAACCGCTCTCCGCGATCGTCGAGCTCGCGACGCACCTGGTCCGCGTTCTTCGGCCCGCACACGTGCACGAGCTGGAAGTCCAGTTCCTTGCCGCCGAAGGCGTCGACGCAGGCGCGGTTGATGCTCTGGGCGCCCTGGCTGCCGCCGAAGGCGAGCACCACGGGCAGATCGGGCCGCAGGTCGAAGGCCTCTCTGCCCTGCTCGGGCGTCGCGTCGAGCTGCGCCGGGCTCAACGGCCGCCCCGTGACGACGTAGCGGGGCGGCTCCAGCCCGTCGATCGGGAAGCTCAGGCAGAACCGTTTGACGAACGGCCTGAGCAGCCGGTTGGCGACGCCCAGGTGCGCGTCGGCCTCGAGCGCCAGGCCGGGGACGCCGCTGGCGGCCGCCACGGCCACGACGGGGCCGCTGGCGAACCCGCCGCCGCCGACGGCCACGTCCGGCCGGGTCTCCTTGAGGATGCGGCGGACGTGCGGCACGGCGGCGGCCAGCAGCTTGAACGTGCGCGCGTAGGCGCCGACGTCCACGCGCCGCTCGAACCCCTTGAGCTCGAGCGCGTAGGTCGTGTACTGCTCGGCGGACGCGCTCGACCTGTGACGGCGTCGTCACCAGGACGACGCGCGCCGCCGCGGGCCTGCGCCTCGGCCGCGACGGCGAGTGCCGGCTGCAGGTGACCGCCGGTCCCCCCCGCTGCCAGCAGCACTGTCGCGCCGCTGAGCGCTGACGGCAATGTGGCTCCTTCTCCGTGTCCTACCGCGCCTGCCGGGACTCCTACCGCCCCACCGAACCTGACTATCCAATTCTGTCATGGCCCATCGCTACCTGCCTCCGGCAGGTCTTGGCAACTGGGCGGCGCTGACCCGAGACGCTGACTTCGCAGAGTAAGCCGCCGGTGGACAACGGCGCGCAGTAGAGGGGCCGGACTCCGTCTGGTCAGGACTGGGGAGCGCCGAAACGCGGTCCTCAACCACTTCGTTGGCGGTCCTCAACGACTTCGTCATTTCGTCGCGCGCGAGGGGCGGTGCGGGCTACGTGAAGCGCACTGCTCCGGCATCGCCGCGCACCGTCAGGCCGAGACCGCCGCCGTCCGTCCACACATGATGATGGTGCGGCGGCTCGGCCCGACAGACCCAAGTGCTCACGATCGGGTCGCGCCTCGCCCGAAGTGCACGAGCCGATCGCCGGAGACAGTCCTTCCGTCATTCGCCGAGATCCCACTCGTCGTCCGCGGCCACCGTTGCGATGTGCGCGTCTCAGGCCGTCGGTCTCGAACTGTAGGAACTGACGCGGCGTTCGTGTTCTGCCCTTCCAATGGGACAGGCGTCGAGGCAGATGAGGCATTCGTGGCTGCCCCGCGGCGAGTAGTGCCCCGCCCACCTCTCCCAGGCTTTGTTGGGCTCGGCCAGCATCTCTTGCGGGACGATGCACTTCCAGAAGTCGACCTTCTTGCCGGGCTCCACGCCCTGTGAGGGCCCGGGAATGATCGCCTGCGTCGGACACGCTTTCACGCAGAGCTCACAGTCACCGCAGAGATCCTCGGTGAACGGGTCGTCGGACGGCAGCACGGCGTCGGTGACGACGCAGACCCAGCGTACGTGCGGGCCGAGTTGCGGAGTGATGCACAGCGTCTGCTTGCCGATCCAGCCGAGGCCGGCAAGGGTGGCCGCAGCCTTTGCATGCACGAAGTGGGTGACTGCTGTCTTGCAGCCGGCCTCGCGCACGGCCTCAGCGAAGCGGTGCGCACGTGCCTCCGTGATCTCGTAGTACATGTTGTAGTACTGCGATCCCGGGACGTCGTCGAAGGGGATCGCGCCATCCGGCAATACCGACGTGACGACGGCGTTCTGCATGACGTCCCAAATGTGCATGCCGAGGACGATCACGCTCTTCGCATCCGGCAGGAACCCGCTGGGCACGTCGAGGCAGCGGTTGGGCGGGAATGGGACCTCGGCGAGCTTCTCGGCGTCGACCACGCCGAAGAATTCGAAGCCGTGGTCGGCAGCTTCTTGGCGAAGACGGGCTTTCAATTCGTGACTCACCTGACCTGCCTTTATCGTTCGAGGCATGTCCGAAATGTCCGGGTGAACAATCGGATGCTGGCCGTAAAGGACAATAATGGTAGCACAGGGCAAGAGTGGTCGCCAGGGATCCATGCCTGGCAGTAGCTCTCTCGTCGTCCCGATCGCTGCCCGCTTGACCCCGCACCCCCGCGTGCTGCTGTCCTGCGCCGTTCCCAGTCTCGTGATTGAGGCTTGGATCATGCCGCGACGCTGCTATGCTCCAGCAGACCAGTCGACGAGGGAGCCCGGGAGAGACCCTTGGGGATCTTTGACAAGCCCGATTTTGACAAGATGCTGGCGCAAGGCGACTGGCCGCGCGTCGTGCACTATGCGAACTACACCCGAGACCGGGAACTGAGCGCACAGGCCATGAAGGCCGCGTCGCGCGACCTCTACCGGCTCGTGGAGTACCTGTACGAGACGGCCGTGTGGACGCAGCAGAACAGCGGCAACCACGGGCGCCGCCTTCCGGGGCGCGGCGTCAGACAGATCAACGATGCCACCAAGCTCCTCGTGCGCATCGGGACCCCCTCCGTCAAACCCCTCGTCGAGTCTGTACGGGCCTACGATGAGTACGGCGATCCCGACGAGGACTCCCGCGTGCTGTACTTCAGCATCGTGTTCGACGCACTGCAGCGGCTGGGCGCACGCGCCGCGAACGGGCTGAGGGAGCTGGCCGGAGTCCGCGACAAGTCCGTCAGCGCCCCGGCCGTGGAGGCGCTGGAGCGCCTCGTCGATCGAGGCCTCATCAAGTCGACCGGCCTGCCTCCCCGCCGGCGCTCTTCGCGCGGCTAGACCGCCGCCGCCGACCGCGCGGGCATCCCGCGCAGCGCCGCGCTCTGGGTCGGCGGCGTCACCCAAAGAAAGGGCCGCGGCGGGGGCGTTTCAGCCTCCGCCGCGGCCCTTCGGTTCCCTGTCGGGCGTTCAGACCACCAGAACGGGGATGGTACCGCCGGCTTCATGCAGGACTTTGTTGGTGGTGGAGCCCAGTTGGGTCCGCTGACCCTCGCGGGCGCCGACCCCCTTCACACCGACGACGATCATGCGCGCGCCGGCGTCCTTTGCCACTTTGACGATGGCCTCGTCCGGCGCGTCGGCCGTGCAGACCGTCGCGGCTCGCACGCTGGCCTTCTCGCATACCGCGGCGGCTTCGGCCAGGTCCTTTTCGATTCGCTTGACGAGTTCCTCGTACATCTCCTCGACGCCGAAGTCCATACCTCTGAACCCGATGGCAGGGTCCGGGCGCTCCTGCGCGCACGTGATGATGATCTCACTGTCGGGCCGATCGCGCGCCCATGATATCGCTGCGTCGAGAGCCCGCTTCGCGTGCTCCGAACCGTCGTACCCGACGACGATCTTGTCCGCCATAGCGCTCCCCTTTACTTCCAGTCTTGGATGGTCGACCGTAAGCCTCTCAGCGGCCGAAGAAGTACCACCCGGTCATCATCACGGCGAGGCCGGCGGCGATCGCCACGTAGGGCAGCACGCCGGCTCTGGTGGGTCCGAGTTCAGTCTGGCCCTCGAGCACCAGGTCGCCGAGCATGTGGTCCGGGAACTTGCCCTTGTCGGTGATGTAGTGCCGGTACAGGAAGACCGGGATCGAGATGAGCGCGGCGATCCAGCCCAGGAGAAGCGTGCTGCTGCCCCAGACGTTGGCGCCCGATCCCATCAGGAACGCGTTCACATAGGCCATGGCGACACCCAGCACGAACAACGGCAAGGGCGCCTTGTACGGCCGCGGCACCTTGGCGTTGTCGATGCGGTGGATCCAGCCTGCGTTCAGGTTGAGGAAGTTGAAGATCAGGTAGTTCACGTTGGACACGGCAAGCACGAACACGTAGTCCGACATGAGCAGGAGGATCAGGTTGAACGTCAGGTCCGTCCACATGGCGTAGGTCGGCACGTGGTGGTTGTTGAGGTGAGCGAGGTACTTGGGCAGCCAGCCGTCCTGCCCACCCTGGAAGATCGTCCGTGACGAGCCGGACATGGCCGTCATGATGGCGAGCAGCAGGGTGAACACGAGCAGGACGACGATCACCTTGGTGACGAACGCCCCGGCGCCCACCATGCTGGCCAGTGCCGCCCCGATGCCTGCGCCCGAGTAGATGTCCGGGGCCAGCATCGCATCAGTGCCGAGCACTCCCTGGAAGACGAACGGCACCAGGAGGAACACGAACAGGCAGAACACGCCGGACCAGATGATCGCCTTGGACATGTCCCGCCCCGGGTTCTTGAACTCGCTCATGTAGCACACCGCGGTCTCGAACCCGTACGTGGACCAGGCGGCGATGAACATCGCTCCGAGGAAGAGGGTCCAGCCCTCGTGGTTCCAGGAGCCGTTGATCGGCACGAACGGCGAGAAGTTGTCCATCACGACGCTGCCCTGGAAGATCGGCACGATGGAGACGAGCAGGAGCGGGAGCAGGGCCCCGACCGTCAGGACCGTCTGGATCCTGGCGGTCCGGAGGATGCCGTAGTGCTGGATGTTCCAGACGGCGAGCAGGATGATTGCGCCGATGATGAACGTGGCGTTGATGCGAAGCTCGAGGCCGTCCTTGAGGAACCCCAGGTTCACTAGCGTGACGTCCCACGTGTTGATGCTGGCGTCTGGGGCGAAGAACACGGAGAGCAGGTAGCCGGCCGCCAGCCCTGAGCCGATGGCCAGCACGGGGCTCCAGGCCACCCAGTTGCACCACAGCGACATGGGTGCGGTGTACTTGCTGTAGCGGATCCACGCGGTAGCCCCGTGCACCGCCGTGCCGCCGGACTTGCGCGGGTGGAGTCCCGCGATTTCCGCGTAGATGAAGCAGTCGATGAATCCGATGAGCATCGACAGATCCCCACGCCAGGACGGCGGTGGGGCCGGTCAAGGCCGAGATCCCGCCCATGCTGAAGAGCACCAGGGCTGGTACGCCGGCTGCGATGAAGAAGACGTGCCACCAGCTCACAGTGCGCACCATGTTGGTTTCCAGCCGCATCTCGGCGTAGGACTTGGACACCGTCTTTGGGTCTTCTGCCATGAATCTCCCCCTTGTGAAGCCTTGCGTTCGCTGAGGATGGAATCTGAGCTAAGGGGCTGGACGCCGGGTCCTGAGAGGCGTGCGTCGACACGCGGATCCGGGAGAAACGCCGCTGCGTTCTGTATGTAGTGGGACCTCCTTGTGTTGTGGGACCTGCCCTTTCATCAGCAGCAACAAGAGGCCGAAAGGGCAGGCGAGCGAGCAGCACGGCCCTCAGAGAGGCCGAGTGGCCCTCAGGGCCAACCTGATGGCTGGTGACTGTACATGACGTCAATGAACGCGTGCAATAGCGTCCCTCAGCGGCCTTGACGTTGCTCCGGTCGCGTGAGAAATCAACTCAGTCGCGGCGAGGGCTGATGCCGGCGTCCTTGGGGAACGCCAACTCGGCCTCTACCTCGATGGTCTTGATGACACCGGACGGGACCAGACAGGCGGGATGGACCAGGTACTGGGACGCGAGCTCGAAGGTCAGCGGTCCTGCCCCGCGGTAGCTGATCTCGCGGTATGGGTCGACCTCCTGCAGATGCTCCGCCAACTTCTGCACGTGCTCGCACGTGCTCTCGAACTCCAGCCTCACCACGCGTTCGCCATCGCTTGAAGCGCGAACCGTGGTGCAGAATCCACAGATGCCGCTGTCGATCTCCGACGACGCCACGTTTCTACCTCCTCGATAGTCTTAACCTGTGGCCATAATAGCTTGCGGAGGAAGCGACGCAACAGAAGATGCGTTGGCGGTCAAGAAGGCCGAGCCTCGGCCAATCGTTGACGCAGTCTGCCGCAGTGCACATACTTCCAAGAGACCGTTGCGACATTCTGGCATGGTGCTACGCGGGCTGTGCCCCGCTGCGACGGCGTCAAGCACAAGGGCTGATGAAGAGCTCACATCCATCTCAGCAGGGAGGCAGTATGGCCCGAAACGATCGAGTGGACGGCGTCGTTAGACCGAAGGGAACGATATGATCCGAAGTCAACGGTCAGGCATCAACCACCAGGGCGGCATCGGCATCGACGTCTTCACGCCCGACGAGAGGCAGGCCATCCACTGGGGCACCGTCGAGGTACTCGAGAAGGCCGGCCTGTGGGTCGAGGACGACGAAGCGCTCGACCTCTTCGCCGACGGCGGCTGCAAGGTCGACCGCTCCACGCGCAAGGTGAAGATCCCCCAGTACGTGCTCGAGGAGTGCATCAGCTGGGCGCCCTCCACCGTCACGCTCTGCGGCCGCACACCCGACAAGGACGTCGTCCTTGAGGGCCGGCGCGTCTCCTTCACCAACTTCGCCGAGGGCGTCAAGGCCGTCGACCCCTGGGACGGCAGCCTGCGGCCCACCACGGTCAAGGACGTCGGCGACCTCGCGCGCCTCGTCGACGCCCTCGACAACATCGAGGTCTACACGATCGCCGTGACCGCCACCGACGTGCCCCCCGAGGTCGCTGAGGCGCACCTCATCGAGCAGTCGCTGCTGAACACCACGAAGCCCATCTGCAGCCTGGCTCTCGGCCATCACGGCGCCCGCCTGCACATCGACGCCGCGGCCGCCGTGGTCGGTGGTCACGACAAGCTGGCCGAGCGCCCGATGCTCCTGTTCCTCAGCTGCCCGGTGAGCCCCCTCAAGCTCATGGGCGAGTTCTCCGGCTGCATCATCGAGGCGGCCCGCTCCCACCAGGTCGCGATGCCGCTCTCCATGGCCATGAGCGGCGGCTCCGCCCCGGTCACCCTCGCCGGCACCATGGTCACGCACAACGCCGAGGTACTCGGCGGCATCGTCCTGGCGCAGCTCGCCGAGAAGGGCGCCAAGTGCGTCTACGGCACCTCGACCACCGCCTTCGACCTGCAGCGCGCGGCGGCGACCGTGGGCACCCCGGAGCTCGGCCTCATCAGCGCGGCCGTCGCCGAGATGGGCCGCTTCTACAACCTGCCCACCTACGGCGCCGGGTTGTAGAGCGATTCCAAGATCGGTGGCGACGCGCAGACCGCACACGAGAAGACCGTCACCGGCCTTTTGCCAGCGTTGGGAGGCCTCAACCTGATCTACGGTGCCGGGATGATCGAGTCGGGCGTCACTATCGACTACGGCGTGCTCGTGATGGACAACGAGATCGCGCGCATCGCCAAGTACATCCTGCGCGGCATTCCCACGAACGACGCGACGCTGATGGTGGATGAGATCATCGAGGTGGGGTCCGAGGAGGACTTCCTCTCGAGGATGAGCACCCTCAAGCTGATGCGTGAACACCAGTCCAAGGCCGGCCTCATCGACCGCCGCGTGCGCGAGGAGTGGGAGATGGACGGCAGCACCGACCTCTACCACCGCAGCAACGAGCGCGCCAAGGAGCTCGTCGAGAGCCACAAGGTCGAGGAGCTGCCGAGCGACGTCAAGGACCAGATCAGGGCCATCGTCGCCAAGAGCGAGAAGGACGCGGGCGTCGCCTGAAAGGCGGGCGGCTCATCCGCGTGAACCCACGACGCTAAAGGACAAGGATCCTATGGCAGACTTTGAGTCTCTCAAGAAGATGATCATCGCCGGTGACGACGGCGCCACTGCGGCGACGCAGCGGCTGCTCGACGAGGGCGCCGCCGCCCGCGACATCCTCGACCAAGCGCTCCTGCCCGGCATGGACGTGGTCGGCGCCGCAGATGAAGAGCGGCGAGAAGTTCATCCCCGAGGTGCTGCTCAGCGCGCGCACCATGCAGGCCTGCCTCGACCTCATCAAGCCCAAGCTGGGCGAGGGCGGCGGCGCGCTGGGCACGGTCGTCATCGGCACGGTCGAGGGCGACATGCACGACATCGGCAAGAACCTGGCGGCGATGCTGCTCTCCGGCGCCGGCTTCGACGTCTTCAACATCGGCAAGGGCATCACGCCCGGCCGACTTCGTCGCCGCCGTCAAGGAGCACGACGCCGACATCCTCGGCATGAGCGGCCTGCTGACGACGACCATCCCCAAGATGCCGGAGACGATCCAGGCGCTCAAGGATGCCGGCCTGCGGGACAAGGTCAAGGTCATCGTCGGCGGCGCTCCCGTGAGCGTCGAGTGGGCCGCCGAGATAGGTGCGGACGCCTACGCCGCAAACGCCTCGCTCGGCGTCGAGAAGGCCAAGGAGCTCATGGCCTGACCGGCCGAAGGCTGACGACGCGGCGGCACCGCCGCCGCGCGCCGGTCAAGAGAGCCAGAAGAAGCGCCCCGGTCGCCGACATCGCGACCGGGGCGCTTCTCCAGCTCGCGCCTGCGGCGCCGCGCACGCCAGCCGGCATCGCCGGCCGAACGCTCGGGGCGGCGAGGCCCAGAGGTCGGCTACGCGAGCGCGTCTCGCCAGCGTCAGGCCGGGCGCTGTGGAAGTCGCTGCTGCTCCGCGGCCACCACGCGCAGCGCCTCGCGCAGGGTGACCCGGGTCAGGGGCCGCAGGTCAGTCGTGTCGATGGCGTCGTCCGGAGCGCGTCCCGCGCGCAGACCCTTGGCGTGATGCCGCAATCTGAGGAGCGACATGCCGACGAAGGCCTCGCGGAGCGTGGACGCCGACTCGCTACCCGCACTGCCCCTCTCCTCCACCGCGACGAGTCGTTCGAGGGTAGTGGGCGCAGTGACTCCGCCGGAGAAGGCGTAGTACCGCGCGATGTTCTGGATCGGAAGGAGACCGCTCTTCTTGATGTCGATGGGCCCCACCAGCCGTTGCCGGAATCCCAGCGGCGACCGGATCTCCGACCCCAGGTCCGCAAGCCCAGCCCTGAATCGCGCGTGCCTTGGCGTCTCGCGGATCAGGTCCGCCAGCTGCGGTACGATCAGCAGGCTGCCGCTCACCTGACGGAAGTCAAACGCCACCGCCGCGCGCAAGAGCCTGTCGTTGTCCGAGCTCCCGAGGCACTGCTTGAAGACATCGATCCACTCTGACGCAGCCATGCGCCACTCCTCGTTCTGCGCGAGCACGCCGTGCGTGTCGAGATGGAAGCCGCAGAGCCGCAGGCCCTCGTTGACCTGTTCCGCAACGCGCCGGAAGTACTCGTCTGCGGTGGGGTCGTCCGTATCGGCGTAGGCAAGGCCGTTGTCCTGGTCCGAGGCGAGCGTGAGCTCGCTGCGCGCCGTGCTGCCGAAGGCGAGCCATGCATAGTCGACCGGTGGCCTGCCGTACCGCTCGAAAGCGAGCTCGAGCAGGCGTGAAGTCGCGGCGTCGTTCAGGAGCGTGATGATCCGCGTCACGACCGGCGCATCCACGTTGGCCGCTATCAGATCGATGAACAGCTTCGGAACGTCGGCTGAGGCGGCCGCGACATCCTCCACGGTGCGGGCGGAGAGCAGGGAGCGCCGCAGAGCGAAAGGACTCAGCGTCTCGAGGCTCATGAGACTGCCGGCCGAGAGGATACCGAGCACCTGCCCTCCGGAATCGACGACCGGCATGTGATTGACGCCCGCCTCCATCATCGCGATGGCAGCTTCCTCCGCCAGCATGTCGGCGCTGATCGTCTTCACCGGCACAGACATGATCGAGCTTACGGGTGCCTCGCCCGATTCCCCCGGCCGCGACGACCTTGTCACGCAGGTCCACATCCGTCACGATGCCGAGCCCGCCTCTGGCCTGCACGAGGATGGCCGAACGCCCCTCGGCGATCATCATGGCGGCGGCGTCGCGGATGGTGACATCGGGGCCGCAGAAGATGGGTGCGCCCTGCAGCAGCGCGGTGACCGGCCGCGTGCGGACGTCGGGCAGAGCCATCGTGTTGGCTGCGTGGGTGAGACGCTCGCGAAGCGTCCGAGCGACGAATCTGACCCCCTCCAGCCGGCTGAGGATCTCAAGTGCGATGTCCATCGGGATGCAGTACAGGGTGCAGTCCTCGAGAGCGCGCGTCGTGAACTCCGGCGGGAGGCCGGTCAGAAGCGTCGGGTGGCCGAACACCTCGCCGGCAGTGATCACGTCGATCGACACCTGGTTGTGGACGAGCTCGAGGGTCCCCTCCTTGACGACATAGAGCTGGGTTCCCGGGACGCCGTACTCGACGAGCACCGCCTCCCCGCTGACCACGAAGCGCTCGACGACCGATGCCGCGAGGCGATCCAGTTCTTCGGGCCCCAGCTCCCGGAACGGATCGATGCGTGAGAGAAATCGCGCTCGCTCCCTCACCTGGTCGGAGCGATCGGCGGACCCCAAGGTCACGGCTTTACACCGGCGTCGCTGTCAGCGAGCAGACCTCGCGCGCGCAGATGGTCGAGACTCGCGAGCACATCTGCCTCACAGCTGAGCTCGAAGACCATCGTCACCCCGGCTGCGCGGGCGACCTCGAGCACGGGCGCGACGTCGATCGTGCCGCTCCCCAGCGGCAGATGAAGGTCCACCCCCCCGAGTCCCTCGTTGTCGTGAAGGTGCACGTGCAAGAGCGTCGCCTGGGGGTCGGCGAGCCAGTCGCCGAGCGTCCCGGTAAGGGCGGCATGGCCGGTATCCAGAACGACCCCCAGGCCCAGCAGATCGAGGTCGCCGGGCGCACAGAAATGAGAGCTGTCCGCTTCTGCCATGTTCTCGACCGCGACCGGCAAGCCGAGGTGGTCCTGTGTCGCGCGCAGTTCAGCGAACGAACGCTCAAGCGCGTCGACGATGTCGGGATTGCGCGGTCCCGGCCGGGCCCGCAGGTCCGGGTGCACGATGTAGAGCGTCGCGCCGAGGCGCGAGGCGACCTTCATGTGCCGCCGATGCAGCTTCACGGCGGCGCGTCGCATCGGCTCGTATGGATTCCCGAGTCCGTCGTGCGTGAACGGTCCGTGCACATTGAAGGGTAGCCCGGCGTCGGCGACGGCCCGCGCGTTGTCCCGTTCGAGCAACGAGTGAGGACCCGACGAGAACACCTCCGCCGCCGGCGCCAGGTCAGCGATGCGCGCAAGTGCCGCTGCGAGCGGGAGGTCGGCGTATGCGCCGGTGGAGATCCCGATGTCGGAGTGCTCGATCACTCGTCTCCGAGTATTACACAGCCCAGACGCCGTCCGGGAGTCCGCCCAGCCGACCGGCGGCCGGAACGGACCGGGCTCCGTCGCCGCCGCACTCGATGGCGCTGATCGCGCCCTCCCAGCCGTCGCGACGCGACAGCTGCCGGCCCTGGGGTAAGCTGAGCGCAGACGACCGGAGGAGGCCGCCATGGACGAGAGCCCGGCGAGCGCCGCCAAGTATGTGGCCGCGCACATCGACAAGATACCGAACATCCCCTACGAGTGGGCACCGGAGACGGAGTGGAAGCCGCTGCGGCGCTACTTCGGGATCGGATCCTTTGGGACGAACCTGTTTCGCGCGCCTGCGCCCGGCGCCGTGCTGACCGAGGACCACACCGAGGACCCCGAATCGGGCACGCGCCATGAGGAGCTCTACCTGGTGGTGAGCGGGCGGGCCACGTTCAAGGTCGACGGCGAGGAGTTCGATGCGCCGGCCGGCACATTCGTGTACGTCCCGGACCCGAGGAGCACTCGCGGCGCCGTGGCCCGTGAGACCGGGACTACCCTCCTGGCGGTCGGCGGCGAGCCGGGCTGCGCGTTCTCGCCGTCCGAGTGGGACACCGAGCCCCTCACCACCTAGCGGACCGGAGCCGGCCGTCGACCAGTACGGGAGAACGAATTCGAAGGAGTGAACCGGATGACACGAGATCATGAGCGCGTCGCCCCGAGGGATGCTGACACGGGAGAGCGTCGAGAGGGCGCGACGCCTTCGGCGAGCGACGCAGTGGAGCGCCCGGTCTTGCACAGCGACGGGGTCGTGTGCGCTTGAGCTGTCAAGTGGCGTCGGGAGGCCTTGGCGAGGGGCATCCCCCGCCTGCTCGCGGAGCAGGAGGAGTCGGCCTCTCCCTGACGCCAGACGCGCCGCGTGACGGCGCGCACATCGAGCGCTGAGCCAGCGCGGGCCGGGCCATGGGCCCGGCGTCGACTTCGCCGGGTCCTGGCCGGCCGACAGACGGGCGTCGTACGCCCCCCAGGCAACACTGCACCGTTACTCGTGGCGCGCACCGAGGTGCGACGCCAGGCGTGGGCCTCGCGCCGCCAGCCCGAGCTTGCGGCGCAGGTTCTTGCGGTGGAACGAGACGGTGCTTGGGGAGATGTAGAGCGCCTCGGCGATCTCGCTGGTGCTTCTGCCCACGCGGATGAGACCGGCGATCTCGCGCTCCCGCGGCGTCAGCTGCGCGCCGGCGTCCGCCGAGGGGCTCATCTGAGCCAGCGGGCTGACGACCTCCCGCAGACCCTGTATGGCGGCGTCGAGGTAGACGGCTTGCGGCGTGGCGGCAAGGGGCTTCGCCAGCCGTCCGAGCATCGGCAGGATCATGGTGTCAACGTTGTCGGCGATGGTGCGTTCGAGATCCGCCCTGTCGCGGTTGCGCTGTTCGAGGATCACACGAAGGGCGGTGTTGCTGTCGGAGAGGGCGGCCGCCTGCTGGCGAAGTGACGCCTCTGACTCTTCCAGCGCCATGCGCAGCGTGCGGTGATCGGTGATGTCCGTGCCCAGGGCGAAGCAGGTCGTCGCTCCACGGTAGCGGCAGGGCACCAGCGTGAGCGTGAGCGCTTTGACACCACCACCCGTTTCCAGCTCGAGCTCCAGCGTCGTGGCGGCTCCGGACGCGGTCGCTTCTCCGACGGCATCCGTGGCCATCTGGCCCCACACGTCTCCGACGCTGCGGCGCAACAACTGCGGCCTGCTGATCTCCAGGAATCGGACCCCGGCGCTGTTGGCGTCGAGGAAGCTGCCGTCGGCGGCGATCTGATAGGTCGGGTTCACGGCGTTCTCGAACAGGGTGCGATAGAGCTCGGCTGCTTCGTGCAGCGCGCGCTCCGCCTCCAGATCCCCGGTCACGTCGCGGATCGCGCCGATCATGTGGGACGCGGTGCCGTCCTCGTCGCGCAGCACCACGCCGCGATCGCGCACGTACACGTACGTGCCGTCGTTGCGGCGCAGCCGGTACTCATCCCTGTACACGCCGCCCTTTCGCACTGCCGCGTCCACGGCTTCCACGGTGGCGGCGCGGTCCTCAGGGTGCAGGCGGTCCAGCCAGGCTGCGAAGGCGCGCGGCAGCGCGTCCGGGGTGAGGCCGAGCAGCGCGTCGATCTGGACCGAGAACTCCATGTAGCCCGTGCGGATGTGCCAATCGTAGTAGGCGTCGAAGACCGAGTCCACGAAGGCCTGGAACCGTGACCCCGCAGGGGGCCGGCGGTCTGGACGGGGCTCGGACGCCGCCGGCGGGCGCGAGAGGGCGGGAGGTGGCACTTCGCCCGAAGGGCACATGGACTCCTCCTGATGGTCGTGGGGGTGAGCGCCGCACAGACGCTCCCCGCTTGGAATGAGGGCCTTTTACTATCAGTAGGCCCTCATAATACTCTCTTCTCTGAGAGCGCTGCCTTGCTACACTCGAAGCTGTTCCACCGGCAGGCGCGGTTCGGATGCTGCCGTTCCACACCGACCGCCGCACAAGACAGGTCGATGAGCCGGGAGCGCCCAGCGGCATCGCGGGCTCTCCCGGCGGCCAGCCAGACGTCGCATCAGAAGGGAGTCGATGGGTTCATGACACTCGCACCGTCCACCACGTACGGCCCGGTCACCGACGACGTGATCACCGAGCTCAGGTCGCTGCTCGGCGACGAGAACGTGCTCACCGAGATGCACGAGCGGGCCATGCGCGCCGCCAACTGCGCGCCGTTCCCGCTGCACCGATGGGCCGACCAGACGCCGGACGTCGTCGTGCTGCCGGGGGGCACGGACGACGTCGTGGCCATCCTCAAGCTGGCCAACGAGCGCCGCATCCCCGTGACTCCTCGCGGCGGCGCCTCGGGTCTCGCCGACGGCGCGATGCCACTGCGCAAAGGCATCTGCGTCGACATCAAGCGCATGAACGAGATCTTCGAGATCGACGAGGAGAACTCGTGCGTGACCGTAGGCACCGGCGTGAACCCGCTCAAGCTCAACGAAGTGCTCGAGCCGCTCGGCAAGTTCTTCCCTGACGACCTCGCCGGGTACGCCAACGCCGTGCTCGGCGGGCGCATTGGCTGCGGCGGCTGGACCCTCATCGGGGGCCGCTACGGGCACATCCCCGACACAGTCATCAGCATGGAGTGCGTACTGCCCGACGGCCAGGTGATCTGGGTCGGAGGCGGCGGCACCAAGAAGATCCGCAAGAGCTCATCGGGGTACCGCCTCAAGGACCTCTTCATGCAACACCAGGGAACCCTGTGCATCGTCACCAGGGCCGTGCTCGAGCTCTACCCGAAGCCCGAGGTGGAGTTCGCCGGCTACTTCGCGTTCGACAACTGGGACGCCGCCTACAATGCCCTCTACGACATCACCACCAAGGGCTTCGGCACGATCTCGTCGGCCATGATCTTCGACGACAAGAAGATCGACTTCCTGCGCCGCGACGACGAGGCGTTCATCCCGCTGCACAAGGACGTCACCTTCGTCGACCTCATGACCTTCTACGGGCTCAAGTGCGAGGTGGAGCCGGCGGTCAAGGAGGGCTTCAAGATCATGAAGAAGTGGGGCGGCACCTACCTGGGCCCCGAGCAGGGCGAGGGCGATTGGGCCTCCCGCCACGACCGCTATCACCTCTCGTACCACGGCCGCACGCCCGACGGCCAGGCGACCCTGATGTCCTGGCACTGCGAGGACACGGCCGCCTACCACTCGGCGCTGCCCGCGCTTCGTGAGCGGTTCCACGAGATCGTCGGCCGGTACATGGACGAGTATCCCGGCATGTTCGACGACTGGGGCATCTTCATCTACACCAGTAACCCGTTCAAGGGCTGGGGCGACTACCTCATCGAGATCGACGTCGGGGTCGCCGAGCTCCAGTACAACACGGAGACGTGGGATGCCTGGATCAGGATGAAGAAGGAGATCGCCAACGCCGCGGTCGATCAGGAGTGTTCCGTCTCGATCTGCCACGGGTCTTGTCGCGAGGGTGACGACGACGTCGCCATGCACCGCGAGATGGCCAACGGGTCCTTCGACATCATGAAGAAGATCAAACGGATGATCGACCCCAACAACATCATGAACCCCGGCAAGTACTGCCTGGACGAGGCGTACGACGACTGACCAGCTTCCCGTCCGGAAGTGGAAAGGCAGGCCCCTGTCATGACCTATCAACTCAGCAAGAAGGACTTCTACGCTGAGCCACTCACGAAGACCAAGGCCATCCCGGAGGAATTCGTCAAGGAGGCGTATCTGGTCTTCGCGTGCCGCCACAAGTTCTGCCGCGACATCTGCCCCAACTTCGACCTCACGCGGCGCGAGGCTCACACTTCGTACGGCTTTCACACCTCGATCCTCGCCGTAAGCCGAGGCGTCGGAGATCTGGACCGGTTGGTCGACGACTTCACCTACTGCCTCGAGTGCGGCGCCTGCGAACTGCGTTGCCCAAACACGTCCATGGGCGGCGACTTCTACCGTCGCTCGACCACCACGGTCGATTTGGTGCGCAAGGTGCGCCGGGACCACGTGGCGGACGGCGGCGAGATCCGGAACTGGTCGGCGGTGAAGGACTACCTGGACGAGCATCGCGGCTTCGTCGCCGGGCAGGGCGAGCTCGTCACCCGGTGGGCCGAGGGCATCAAGATCGCCGGCGACATGAAGACGGCGCTCTTCGTCGACTTCTTCACGGCCACACAGGGCACCGAGGTGCCGCGGCTGGCCGCGCAGATCCTCGGCAAAGTGGGCGTGAAGTTCGGCGTCTACAGCACGCCCGGCGTGACGGCTCCCGAACTGCTCAGCGAGAACGAAGAGGAGTGGAAGCAGTACGCCGGCGAGAACGTCGACGCCTTCAGGAAGCTCGGCGTCAAGACGCTCGTCGTCACCAACCCGCACGACTACGCGTTGCTCATCCGCGAGTATCCCAAGTGGTTCGACATGAGTGGCATCGAGACGGTGTTCGTCACCGACTTCATCCTCGGTAAGCTGAAAGAGAAGGGCGTCACGCCGTCGCTCGCCGTCGAGGGCAAGTTCGCCTACCACGACCCCTGCACGCTCAACAAGCTGGTCGTCGAGGCAGACTCGCCGCGTGAGCTCATCGCCATGGTCCCTGGCGCCGAGATCATCGACGTACCGCCGGGCAACCAGTGGCGCTACTGCTGCGGTAACGGCAACGGCCCGTATCGCAAACTGCACGAGGACGTCGCCTACCGCATCGGCCAGAAGCGCCTGAGGGCCGCCGCAGACCTCGGGGCGGACACGATCCTGGTCGCCTGCCCCCACTGCAAGGATCAGTTCACGGACGTGAAGACCAGGGCGGGCCTTCCTGTGGAGCCCGTGCACGTGCTCGAGGTCCTCGCCAAGTCCATGGGCATCGACTGGCAGACCACCTCACCGACCATCGGCTGACGACTGAAGGAGAGCCGGCATGGCTGAAGACGTCCTGTACAAGTACGGCGAGATCGAGATCCTGCCCACGCGGATGGAGCAGTACATCAGACAGCAGGAGATGAACGAGGGCGAGCGCGAGCGCATCGTGCGCGCGCGCAACATCCACCTCGACTGGTACCACCGGCACTTCGCGTACGAGATCCTGCCGCCTCCGGAGGGTGAATGGGAGCCGAAGGCGTGAGGAGAGACCGGGAGTCAGAACCTGTGAGGATGTCATGAGGATCATCGTATGCGCCCGGCACGTCGTGGACTCCACGGAGATCCGCTGGGACGACGAGCGCAACGAGGTCGGCCTGCGCAACCTGCCGACCAAGATCAGCGACTACGACCGCAACGCACTCGAGGCAGCCGTCGGCCTCAAGGAAGCGGGCGAGTACGTGGAGCTGGACGTGGTGATGGTGGGCGGTGAGCCGGCGGTGAAGACGCTCAAGGAAGCCGTCGCCATGGGCGCCGACAAGGGCTATCTCGTGGAGGGCGGCTGGGACGACCCGTTCGACCCCGTGCGCAGGGGGCGCGTGCTTGCGAAGGTGATCGGGGAGCTCGACGAGCCTGACATCATCATGTGCGGGCAGGTCTCCGAGGACGGGTACAACGGCGTGACGGGGCCGGTTCTCGCGCAGCTGCTCGACATCCCCTATCTGGCGCCGGTGATCGCGGTCGAAGCCGGCGACGGCTTCGTGCAGGTGGTCCTGGACACCGGGGACGTTCGGCGCACCATCAAAGCGCCCACGCCGTGCGTGCTGGGCATCGACTCGCAGATGAACGTGCCGCGTTTGCCCACAGTGTTGCAGGTGATGAAGGTCAAGTCCGACCGCGTGGCCAAGTTGTCGCTGAGCAGCGCCGGTCTGTCGGCCGACGCACCCGAACTGGCGGCGACCTCGGAGCTCGTGGCCTGCGTGCCGGGAGCAGTGGAGCGCAAGCGCGTCGTGCTCGAAGGGCCAGCGCAGAAGAGCGCCGTCCGGCTCGTGGAGGCACTCCGGCAAGAGGGGGTGCTGTGATGACCGGCCGCTTCGTGGTCAGTGCGGCACGCGTCCGGGATCTGCAGCGCGTGGCCGCCGCCGCGAGGGCGCTTGCCGGTGTGGACGGGCGCGTGGAGGCCGTCGCCCTGGTGGGGGACGACGGGGCGCTCGCGCCCGCCGGCGCCAGCCTCGAGCAGCTCGCCTCGGAGCTTGGCGGGCTCGCCGACACGCTCATCGTGTACGACGGCTCGGGCTCCTGGCTGCGGGGCGATGTGTGGGCAGCAGCCCTTCTCGACGCGCTGGGCGACGGACCCGATGGCGTGTTCATCGCAGACGACCCGGCCGCTCGTGAAGCGGTCGGCCGTGTGGCGGCCGCCTGCGGCTCGTCGTGCGCCAGCATGTGCGACGCCGTCACGCGCGACGGCCGTGGGCTCGTGGCCACGCGCGCTATCTACGGCGGCGTGGCCGACGGCACGATCTCGCTTCCCGTCTCCCCTGCGGTGTGCCTCTTCGCCTCCGGCACGTTCGATGGGCAGGCCGGCGGTCCTGCAGCCGCCGTGGAGCACCGCCGGTCGGCGGCACCGTCCTACGAACTCACCTCCGTGGGGTCCGAGCCCGTGCTCAAGACGGTGGACCTTGCCGGCGCGTCTGCAGTGGTCGCCGTCGGCCGAGGGTTCGCCAAGGCCGAGGACCTCGAGATCGTGCAACCTCTGCTGCACCGCCTCGGCGCAGAACTCGGCTGCTCGCGGCCCATCGCCGAGGACTTCAAGTGGCTGCCGCAAGAGCGGCAGGTCGGCCTTACCGGCGTCTCCGTGACTGCCGGCCTGTATCTGGCCCTGGGCATCTCCGGGCAGGTTCAGCACCTGGCCGGGGTCAAGGGCGCCAGGATCGTGGTGTCCGTCAACAGCGACGGGCGCGCCCCGATCGTGCGCAACGCCGACTACGCGGTCGTCGGCGACCTCTACAAGTTCGTCCCCGAGCTTCTCACGGCGCTCGGCGACGGGACCTGAGCGGGAGCGCCGTGGGAGTCGACTACGCAAGGGACTATCTGCCGTTCCTGCCGCACACGGCCACGCTGGCGATCATGTACGCCTGTGTGGGCGTGGTGGCCGGTCTCTTCGTGTGGGGCGCTGTGAGGCGCTACGGCCGCTACCGCGGCGCCGGTGGCAGTCTGTGGGCCGGCGTCAGCGGAGGCGCGCTCCCCTGGGGACCGCGCCTCCGGCGCGCCGTCGTCGACGTCGTGGCGCAGTCCAAGGTGCGGGAGCGCCGCCTGCCGGCGGCGCTGCATCTGCCGCTCTTCTACGGCACGGCGCTGCTCGTTCGTCGGCACCGCCATCGTCGGCCTCTACGAAGACATTCTGCGCTGGTTCGGCGACTTCACCCTGCAGGGGACGTTCTATGTGCTGTTCGAGGGCGTGCTGGATGTCGCGGGCCTGGCGCTCGTCGCCGGCGTGTGCATCGCGCTCTGGCGGCGTCTCCTCATGCGGCCCGAGTATCTCGTCCGGCGCGCCTCAACGACACTCATCCTGTGCGGGCTACTGTTCATGGGCCTCTCGGGCTTCGGGCTCGAGGCGTTCCGCATCGCGGCGCGCCCCAACGATTGGGCCGCGGTCGCCTTCGTGGGCTGGTCACTCTCGCACCTGCTGAGCAACGCCGCGAGCGAGAGTGAGTCCGCGATCACGGCATATCGCGTGCTCTGGTGGACGCACGCGACGGCGGCCTTCAGCCTCATTGTGGGCCTGGCGTGGACTGGGTTCTCGCACGTGCTCGTGCTGCCCGCCTCGGTGGCCGCTCACGATCCCGCCCGTTCGCGGACCAGACTGACCACGCCGTTCAACCTGATCGAGGCGATGGAATCGGAAGAGGACGTGGAGTTGGTCGCCGGCACCGCCAGTACGGCCGCCATCGCCGCGCCGCAGAGGCTCGCAGCAGACGCCTGTGTGGGCTGCGGCCGCTGCCACGCCGAGTGCCCGGCTCAGTCCGCCGGGCGGCCACTTTCGCCGCGCGACCTGCTGCAGGACCTGCGCCGGTCACTCGGCGCCGATGCCGGCGGTACGGCCGCCGACCTGCCCGCCGCCGACTTCGAGGCGGCAGTGTGGTCGTGCACCAACTGCTATGCCTGCGAGCAGGCGTGCCCGGCGCGGATCCGTCACGTGGACTACGTGCTCGACTTCCGCCGCGCCCTCGTCGACGAGAACCGCCTGGACGAACAGAAGGTCGCCGTGCTGCAGGCGCTCGACCGCAACTCGAACCCGTATCGCCTGCCGTCGCACGAACGCGCCGCCTGGCTCACGGAACTCCCCTACGCGGAGGAGATCACGTTCGGTGCGGCGGAGCTCTCTGAGCCGCCCGAGTACCTGTACTGGATAGGCTGCGGCGCGGCCTACGACGAGCGCTCCAGCATGGTCGTGAGGGCCACTATGGACCTGCTTCGCGCTGCCGGGGTGAGCTTCGTCACGCTCGGTCCGGCGGAGCCCTGCTGCGGCGAGCCAGCCAAGCGTCTGGGAGAGGAAGGGCGCTTTCAGATGCTCGCCATGACGGCCATCGAGATGATCAAGGAGACGGGCGCGCAGCGCATCGTCACTCACTGCCCGCACGGCCTCAACACGTTCCTGCACGAGTACCCCGCCCTGGGCTTCAGCATCCCGGCGGTCCACCACGCGGAGCTGCTCGCGGAGCTCGTCGCCGAGGGGCGACTGGTCGTCGGCCCAGACAACGTCGAGCGTGTCGTCGTCTATCACGAGCCCTGCAACCTGGCGCGCGCCGGACGGCCTTCGGCCGCGGCGCTGAGCCTGCTCGGCGGACGCGCCGTGCTGCCGGATCGCTGCGGCGCGCGCACCTTCTGCTGCGGTGGCGGAGGGGGCAACAGCTTCTACCAGGTCGAGGAAGAGACGCGCATCAGCACGCTCCGCTACGAGGAGCTTGCCGGCACAGGAGCCGAGACCATCGCGGTCGGCTGCCCGTTCTGCCTCACCATGCTGCGTGACGCGGCCACGGCGCAGGGCGAAGGCGCTCCGGAAGTCATGGACGTGGCCGAAGCGCTGCACGGACGCTTGCACGCGTCTCCTGCAGGCTGAAGGTCACGGCGGCGCCTGACCGCTTGTATGCAGCAGCCGTGACGCGGAGCCCAGTGCTGCGCGAAGCGCGCCGGCCGCGAATCTGGGTGGTTGGGCCGCTCCTCTTGCTCAGGGCTGACGCTTGTCGGCGCTCCCAGAGGAAAGAACGACCGGGCCGGTCGCCTCGCGACCGGCCCGGTCGGGTCTTGGTCTAGCCGCGTCCGATGAGGCTCAGTTGCCCATCAGCTGGTTGACCTTGCGCACGCCGTCGTTGGCGTCCTCTGCGTAGGCGTCGGCGCCGATCTTCTCGGCCCACTGCTGCGTGCAGGCGCCGCCGCCGACGATGACCTTGTACTTGTCGCGCAGGCCCGCTTCCTTGAGGGCCTCGATCACGCGGGTCTGCTCGCGCATGGTCGTGGTGAGCAGGGCGCTCATGCCGATGACGGCGGCACCGTGCTCCTCGGCGGCGGCGATGAACTTGTCGCCCGAGATGTCGCGGCCGAGATCGATGCACCTCGTAGCCGTTCGCGCGCAGGAACGCCACGACGATCGTCTTGCCGATGTCGTGGACGTCTCCCTGCACGGTGCCGATGACGACCGTGCCCTTGGCCTCCACCTCGCCCTCGGGGAGAGCGGCGTTGCACACTTCGGCGGCGCCGGTCATCGCGTCGGCCGCGAGCACGAGCTCAGGCAGGAACACCTCGCCGCGCTCGAACAGATCGCCCATCGCGGAGATGCCGGGGATGAAGCCGTTCTTGAGGATGTCGTCCGGCGCCACGCCGGCAGCCAACGCCTTGTTGGCTGCGTCGACTGCCGCCGCCCTGTCGCACGCGCGGATGGCGTCCTTCGCCGCCTGGTAGAACTCTTCGTTTGCCATGCCTGTGACCTCCATCGGTCAGGTTGGGGCCGAGCTCAACGGAACTGGCGTCTGCGTCTGGCTCAGCCTGGCATCTGCCCCTTGAGAATGTCGACGGCAGCGATGTCGATGTCCAGGAGGTCGGCGATGCGAGCCTTCGCCGCCAGGCCCTTGGACAGGCCGGGGATGGCCTCGATGAGGCCGATGTCGAGCTCCTCGCGCAGGTTGCGCATGACGGTCGAGTCCGACAGGTCGAACGCACTCACGTGAAGCTTGTCCGCGACGTACTTCTTCGCCTCCGGAAGCCGCATCCGGTAGTTGAGCTGCATCCGTGCCACCAGATCTCCAGCGGTACGAATGCCACCCATACCGGAGGCAATCGCGTGGGTAAGGGACATCCCGAACGGATCGCCCACACCCACCTACAAGCCGTCCACCTTGGCGATCTCGACCATGGCGACGCTGGCGCGGCTGAGGGCGTCGATCGGCGGCGTCTCGAACATCGGCGTGCCGCCCACGCCCATGCCGACGTTGGCGTGGATCGGGATGGTGGCCTGCTTGCAGACTTCCTTGACGAAGGTGACCGCGCGGGCCACGTTCCAGGCAGCCGACTTGTTGGTCTTGGTGTTGACCACCGGTCCGAAGATATCGGCGCCTGCCTGCTCGACCACCTTGAGCTGCTGGTGCGGCCACAGGCCGGCGAGCTTCGTGCCCTTGTAGTCGACCTCGCCGTGCATGCCGAGGACGAACTCGCCCGACATGCCGACCTCGATGCCGAGGTTGGTGGTCTTCTTGAGCTCCTCGACGGTCTTCAGCGTCGCCAGGAAGTCGGCGTCGCCCGCGGAGGCGGTGGTGTCGAAGTCGATGCCGTCGGCGCCGACCTCAGCCATGCGCTTGCAGACGAAGATCATGTCCTCCATGCAGAGCTCGGCCGCCTTCATCTCCTCTTCGCGCGCCTCGTCGATCTTCATCATTCCGAGAAGGTCGGCCGGGTTGATGTAGGGCCCATCCGGCGTGTAGTAGAGGCCCATGTTCGGCATGGCGCCGTAGAGGATCGGGAACACCGTGGTCGCCAGCAGGCGCTCGATGGCGACCTGATCGAGCGAGACCATCGGCTTGGCCGGCTTGAAGGAGTAGTCGATCCAGCCGAGCTCCATGGTGTCGAACGCGAACACGCGCTCGAACACCTCGACTGCCGCCTCGCGAGTTATCGGCAGGTGGGCACCGCTCGAGAGCTGTGACGACACGAGCGTGCACGCCGTTTCATCCTTGGTCAGGGGCACTTCGTGGCCCGGCTCGACGCCGATGACTCTCCACGGCGCCGAGAAGATCTCCATGAGCTTCTCGATCTCGCGTTCTTCGAGCGGTGGAACCTTGCCCTTGTCGGCGGCGTCTTCGGACGCTTCGATGATGTCTTTGCGGAGCTCGTCGGGTGTCAGTTCGACGGCTTGGCCGTCGCCCATTCGGGTCCATATCTTGCTCACTGCGTGGAACCTCCGTTTCGTGAGAGGACGCGGAGTCAGGGAGAAGCGGGCGGTGGACGTGGGTACACCCGCCCAAGGAGCCAGGCCCTCGCCTGGGATTCGACGGGCCGATTGGGTCGCATCAGCGGAAGCATGTCATCCGGCTGCCTTTACCATTCATTCCGGCTGCCGGCGAGCACCCCGGCAGCGACCGAGGCTGCACAGTCGCTTGTTGCGGGGGGTCGCACAACTGAGACCGCAGTCGAGCACCCACGCCACGTGTACGCAATGTAGAGAGGGGTGAGGCTCGCGTCAACCTATTGGCACATACGCGCAGAGTCGAACAGAATCCCACGTGGGCTCGTGGTGAGGCTCTGTGCGGGACCAGAACCATCACCGCGAGCAGGCACTTGGTGGCCTCATCGGCACGTCACGCGTGCCGGCGCTCGGGGTCGTTTTGCCAGATCCAGCGCTTGCGACCCCGCGCGCCACCTCAGGCGTAGGGGAAGCCGACCCTCACGTCCCCATCCTCGACCGTGATCGGGACGGTCAGGGGGCCCCCGGTGATCGCAGCCACTGCTCTCTCGGCCTCGCGGTCGACGGTGATGTCACGCTCTTCGTAGGGGTCGCCGCCATCGTCGAGATACCGGCGCGCTGCGTCACAGCTCGGGCAGTCGGGTCGCGTGTAGAGTGTCACCGTCATCTGTGGTCCCTTCGTCCGGGTGGCTCGGTGCCTGTGCGGCCTGTGAGAGTAAGGTACCCGGGCGGCCTGCCCGCTCACCGAGGTCGTGGGAAGCGAGCGCACGAGTGGGTCGAAGGCCGGTCGCGCCCACGTGCGACCTCACCTGCATCCGTCCCGCGGCCGCGTGGGGGCCCCGGAACGCCCGGACTCAGGCGAATGGGCGCTCGGAGGCCGCGGGCTTCGCGTCGGTCGTGGCCTCGGATCCTCCCGGCTCTCCCGATCCGTGCCCAGCCTGGGCCGGGTCATCGGGTCCTGACTGACGGTCCGCCGGCCTCCCGAGTTCCTGCGGAGGTCGCCCGGCGGACCGGTCCTTGCGCCGGGCAGGGGCAGCGACGCCCTTCTTGCGCGCGCCGCGAGGGCTGCCCTCGACGGCAGCCTCGTGCGTCATGCCCTTGCGGGGTCTTGGCGGCTGCCCCGCCTCGATGCGCTCCCAGGCCTTGACGCGCAGCTTGGCGATGCCGTTGGCATCGACGATGGAGAAGACGTAGACGAGCAGTCCGCCGGCCAGGCGCCCGAGCGGGGATATGTCCGGTGTGGTCAGCTGGTACGTGATGAATCCCCCCATGACCATCCCGAACTGGAAGATGACGCCTCTGGCCGGGGCGCCGTTGAACACCTGGCCGCTGCCCGGCAGGATGAACGCCATCAGCGTGACGAACCACACCGCGCGCGGCTTCTTCAGGGGGGCCTTCGGTGCCTCTTTGGCCTGTTTGGAGCCGCGCCGCCGGTCGTTCGTCATGTGACCTCCTCCGTCGCCCGCAATGTGTACTCGATCTCGCGCAAGACTCGTACGGTCTCCACCACCAATTCGGCCTTCACCGAGTCTGCGGGGAAGTCCGCCGAGCGCATCACCCGGTAGCGGGAGACGTCGGCCCTTGCGGCGCGCATGATCACCTTCGTCTCCGATTCACTCAGCGTGATCATCTTGAGGTCTTTGTACGCTGTGAGGTCGAGCCCACGCAAGCGACGAACCAAAGCGACGCTGCCTTGGCTCTTGCCCCGCACCACCACCCCCTCCGGCCACTCGGCCGGCGACACCAAACGGCTGCCCTCGTCGACGTCGTCCGTGAAGTACTCCATGCCGTTGGCGGACAAGATGACGCAGAGCCAGGCGTCGTGACGCCGCGCCCAGCGCAACTCGAGCCAGAGCGTGGGCAAGGTGCGGGTGATGAGTGCGTCCGGGAGGAGGCTGACCCGAGCCGGACTACCGTCGAAGGTACCCTCGACGTACTCGTAGCCCCAGGGGCTGCGCCCCACACGGGGACCGCCGAACACGCTGAGGAACGCGTCGAGCATGTGCTGCGTCGCGCCTCGGTCCTGCCGCAGGTAGGCGAGGAAGACCCAGCCAAGGAGCAGGGCCGCGGCCACGACGATGGCGATCCTGAGGGCGAGAGACACGTCCATTCCACCCTCACCTCGCCATGCCGCGGCCGCGGCCCTGCCCGCGCACTTACCTGACCACCGTCACGGGACAGTGGGCGTAATGGACCACGTTCTGCGCGACCGAGCCCAGCACACACGTGGCGAGTTGGGTCATCCCGGTCGAACCGACGATGATGTGGTCGGCGCCGATGGCGCTGGCCTCTTTTGCGATGGCGGCCGCGGTATTGCGGCCGTAGATCTCATCGAGCTCGTAGTTCACGCCGGCGGCCAGAGCCACCTTCTCCGCTCTCGAGAGAGCATCCGTGGCGATGCGGTCACCGGCGTCCTCCACCGAGATATTGGCGTCGACGGGGGGCGGGTCCGGCTCGGCACGCTCGAGCCTCACCACCCGCTCGGATGTGACGGTGCAGATGACGAGGCGGGAGTCGTGGCGTTTCGCGAACTCCACTGCGAAGTCCACGGCCTTCTCCGCCGCGTGCGAACCGTCGGTGGCCACAAGCAGAGTCTCAAACACGGCGTCCTCCTCTCCGCTCAGTAGCCCTTGGGCCGTGGCCACGGCATGGTGTAGAGCTTGGCCCGGTCCACGTACTTGAACCGGTGCATGACGAACCACACGGAGCAGAGGCCGTAGAACACCAGGGCCGCCACGAGGTTACGCCAGTAGCCGAAGTACATGGCCAGGAAGGTCAGGCTCACGAAGGCGAACAACACGTACGACGGTAGCGGGTGGAACGGGGAGACGTATCCTCGTTTGATGGAGTCCATCGGGTACAGCCGCCGGAAGCGGATCATGTTCAGCGGCATGATGAAGTAGATCAGGCAGCCGGAGATGATCGAGAACGTGATCACCTGGTCGAGCAGTCCGGTGTAGCCGAAGGCGATCATGATCGGCACGAGGAACAGGATCGCGCGGTAGGGCGTCTTGTACTTCGGATGGACACCACCGAACCACCGCGGAATGAACTGGTCGCGACCCATGGCGAACCACGCTCGTGAGGCGTCGTTGATGCAGCCGTTCGCCGACGCCAGACAACTGAGCACGGTGCCGATCCACAGGATGACCTTCAGCCAGTCCTTGCCGGTATTCACCGCCGCGTCGTACAGCGGGTAAAGCGACTCGCCAAGCGTGATCCAGTTGACGAGGCTGGTGCAGATGTACCAGGTGAGCGTCGCCGCGACGAGCAGGGTGATCAGGCCAGACATGGTGCCGACCGGAAGAGCCCGGGGCGCCGAGCGGCATTCCTCGGCCGTCTGGCACGTACCCTCGATGCCGAGGTAGTACCAGATGCCGAACTGCAACGCGGCGAGGATCCCGAGCCACCCATACGGCATCTTGGGATCGGCGCTCCCGGGGGGATGCGCGAACAGCGCTTGGGTCTGCGTGACCGCGCCCGGGTTCCAGAATTCGGCGCCCACGATCAGCACAAGGATCGTGATGAACGCGATCGCCGTGATGACGAAGTTGAAGGTCAGCGACGTGTGCACGCCTCGGTAGTTGAGCCACGCAAGGAACGCGATGGAGAGCACCACGAACGGGGTCGGGCTGAGGGCCGCGTTGAGACTATTGACGATCGCGCCGATGACGAGGCTGTCGCCGGCCGCCAGCATGCAGTACTCGAAGATGATGAACAGGGCGATGTTGAAGGCTGCGAGCGGGCCCAGGATGTGCTTGGCCTGGGCGTACTGCCCCCCTGCGGAGGCCACCGTGGAGCTCACCTCCGAGTCGATCATGGCCACGCAGGAGTAGAGGATGCCAGAGAACCAGCACGCCACGAGAGCGCCGAACACACCGCCCTTGGCTACCGTGAAGTTCCAGCCCATGAACTCCCCGACGAGCACGATGCCGACCCCGAGGGCCCAGACGTGCATCGGCCCGAGCACGCGCAGCAGGCTGAGGCGTTTCGGGGCTTCGGCCGCGCCCGAGGGAACCGCCACTTGCTCTGTGGCCATCAGTTGCCTCCCCCGGTCGGTGGCGTCGCCGGGTGCGCGTGATCCAGGATCTCTTTTTCGATCTCGCCCTCGACGGAGCTCACGAGGAGGTCATGGTCGTAGGTCGTCTCGATGCGGAAGGCGTCGATGACCAGCCACACCAGGACAAGGATGGCGATCGCCCAGACGAGGTAGTTGATCCATTCCATACGACTCACCTCTCCTCGCGCTGGGGCCCGAAGTGGGCGTCGATGATCTTCTTGAACTCCGTGTTGGAGATCCGGAGCACCACGAAGTAGTAGAGGAAGAGGAGGCCGAACGTGAGGATGAACGTCCACCACACGAACGTGTAGTCGAGCGCCGGTGCCTCCATTCCCTGTGACGTCTGGATCTCAGTGCCGTTGGACGTGGTGATGACCCCGCCCGCGTCCTGGGCGAACGCCGCTCCCGCGAAGACCATCACGACGGTGAGACAGAGCACCGAGAGCGCAAGGAGGGAGATGACACGCCGGGTCCTGCGACCGGGACGCAGCCCGGAGAGTGTGATGCGGCCCATCTCAGTTCCCCACCAGGACTTTGCCGGTGAGCAGGATCGGGATCAGCAGGCAGACGTAGCAGAGGATCAGGACGAAGAGCACGTCGATGATCTGCCACAGCGTGCTTTGGGTGGGCGCCTTGTAATCCTTGTACGGGACCCATTCTTCTTGCTTGTCTTGATCAGCCATCCGTAGCCTCCATTCGGGCCGATGCGCGGCTCACAGGAGCCCCTGGGCCTTGCGGCGCTTCTTCTCGTCCTGCCAGAACAGGTCCTGGGAGTAGAAGCGCACCGCCTCGTGTCGCAGCCTCCGTGTGTTGGAGATCATGCCGACGCTGTTGAACACCGAGGCGAACACGCCGAGTCCGATGAGGAGCCAGCGTAGCGTCTCGTTGTCGATCTCGGGGTTGGCGACGAAGAAGAACACACCCCACAGGACCACCCACAGGAGGACGACGAACGCGTAGATCACGAGGACATCCTGCCGGTAGAGCTTGTCGATGCGCGGGTCGTGCTTCCCGCCGCGCTCTTCTGCCTCAATGGCCTCTTCAACGACGTGGTCGACGTCTGGTGTGCTCATGTCCACCCCCTCGCAACGCGCTGCCGTGCGAACAGTCTCATCATCCGGCGACCTCCACTCTCAGTCTTAGTTGGCCTGATGCCTCTTGATGACGCCTGTCTTGAGCAGGTGACTTTGTGCTGCGGTTCACCATTGTGGCCAACCCGCACAATAGTCGTGCTACTTGTGGGCCATTATGGACAAGCTACGAGAAACGTCAATGCCCACGATCTTGTGCCTCCCTGCACAATGGCCGACGGCCGCCTGCGCTCTTCGCAAGCGGCCGTCGAAAGGACGCGTCGGGAGCGGCGCCCAGCGCGGGCGCCGCTCCCGCCTGATGCACGGGCCGCTTGCTGCAGCCCAGCAGTCGTTACTTGATGCCGAGCAGCTTCTCGATCTTCTTGACGCCGTCGCTGGCGTCCGCCGCGTAGGCGTCGGCGCCGATGGAGTCGGCGTACTCCTGCGTGCACGGGGCGCCGCCGACGATGAACTTGTACTTGTCGCGGATCCCGCGGTCGTCGAGCTCGGCGAGGATCTCGGCCTGCTTGCGCATCGTCGCCGTGAGCAGGGCGCTGGCGCCGATGATGTCGGCGTTGACCTCCTCGGCCTTGTCGACGAAGGCGTCAACGGGCACGTCGCGGCCCAGGTCGTGGACGTCGTAGCCGTTCGCGCGCAGATACGCGGAGACGATCGCCTTGCCGATGTCGTGGACGTCGCCCTCCACCGTGCCGATGACGACGACCCCGCGGGTCTCGGATTCTCCCTCGGGAAGTGCCGCGTTGCAGATCTCCATCGCGGCTTCCATCGCGGCGGCGGCCAGCATGAGCTCGGGCAGGTACACTTCGCCCTCGTCGAACTGGTCGCCGACCTTGCGGATGCCGACGACGAAGCCCTTCTGCATGATGTCCTGCGGGGTGACGCCGGCGGCGATGGCGCGCTTGGCCACGTCTTCCGCCGCCGCCTTGTCGTGGTTCACCAGGGAGTCGATCGCCTCTTGGTAGAACGCCTCATTTGCCATTTCCCTACAGCCTCCTCGAACTCGGCGTGATCACTGTCGGCACCTGTCTTACCAGAGCTTGTAGTTGACGCCGAGACCCTTCAGAGCGTCGCAGGCCTTGTCGTAGACCTCCAGGTACTCGTCGGTCGGGACGACCTTCTGACCGTGTCGTAGCACTCCGGGTAGAACTTGCCTTGGTCGGCGGTCTTGTAGTCGCCCTCGTACATCTTCACGAGCGCGTCGAGGATCTCGTTGGTCTGCTCGGTCGGCATGCCGGCGACGGCGTGGGCGCACTCGCCCATGAAGCGCGCCTCCATGCCGGTGGTCTTGTCGGTGATGACGCCCTTGGCGGCGGCCACGCCCGACATGATCTCGCGGCCGCTGGAGGTGTCGGTGATCGCCTGGGCTGCCGTCTCGAGCAGGCACATGACGGTGCAGGGGCCGGCGATGGTGTAGTACTGGTTCCCGCTCAGGATGTTCGGCCAGACGGACTTGATCGCCATGATGGCGTGACCCGCGATGGCCAGGGCCTCCCTGGTCGTCGTGATGCCCCACCGCATGTGGACCGGACCGTCCAGATGCCACGTGCCGTTGAACGTCGTGAACGAGTTGAGATGCGTAGCGACGTTGACGATGGTCGTCTCCTCGAGACCACCGGCAAACCCGCCGAAGATCGGCATCTGCTCGACCATCACGATGTCGGAGCTGAGATTGTAATGAGCGGTGAAGGTCAACGCGCCTATGTCGCACTTCAGCTCATTCAGCTGCGAGACTTCGTGGTTGTCTGATTGTCCGCATGCCGCCCGGGAAGTCCTGCGAGATCGTGGCGGCAGCGTTCAGAGTGGTCTCGGGGCCCTACAACCCCATGCCCGCCGCGGCCGCACTTCGCCTGCGCCATGCGGACCATCATGATCTCCTGGCGCCCGGCGAGGACCTCCCACGGGGTGTCCGGCGCCGGGTTGTAGCCGTTGATCGTGGAGAGCACGCCGTCGACGATGCAGTCGACGATGCCTTCCTTGGCGTACGACTCGTGGATGCCGAAGAAGTGCTCCTCGCTGCAGGGGGCACCGGTGGGGCCGCCCTGGACGAGCGGCGGACGGGTGTCCTTGTGCGAGCGAGGGAACATGCGCCGTGAGTGCAGGCCTTCGCCGATGACGCACTCTTTCGGCGCCGTGGACGACGTTGAGGAGGACCTCCTCCTCGGTCCACTTGATGACGCGCCCGGTGGAGATGCAGTACACGCCGCATTCGACGAGCATCTCGAGGCCGGCCTGATAGAGCTTCTTCATCATCTCGGGATCGGTGGGCACCATGACGCTCTTGTCCATCTCGATCCCGTACTTCTCCTTGAGGCGCGTGGCCGTCTGCGGAATGGTCTCGAAGTTCCAGACCGCTTCATCGACCTTCGGCCCCTTGCGGGCCCGCTCGTAAGCTTCGAAGACCGTCATGCGCTCGCGCTGGGCTTTCGTCCCAGGTCCAGCCATGTGGCTCCCCCTTTCAAACTCAGATTGTCGGGGCAAGCAGACTACTTCAACACGCTTCCGATGAAGGACATCACCTCCTCGCCTGGACTGCGACGCCCGGCTCGAATCGCGTTTCACAATGGGGTCCTCGCATCCTACCCGTGTGCGTCACGCGCGCTGCCGTTGCAGGCTCATCGGCCAAAGGGAACGCTCTCACCACGATCGGACGATCACTGAGTGAGCTCGCCCGCAGAGCTTTGGTCATTACTCCGCCTCAGCTGGAGAATCGCACCTCCTCGTGCAGGGAACGGGACCTTTTGTGCTCCCGGCGAGGCTACTCCGCGCCGGTGGACGTGGAGTATACGCTTTGTCCCATGCGCTACGTCAAGCACGACTGTTTGTACAAATCCGCACAAGGACTGCCGGAGGAGGGCTGCGCGCCTCGTCGGTCACGCAGGGGTTACACTACGCGCACCCGACTCTTCGGCAAGAAAGGGGTCCGTCCGTGCACAAGGTCCTCGTAGAGCCCATCGGCGTCACGGTTGAGGTCGCCGGGGACGAAACGCTCCTCGCCGCAGTGTCGAGCGCCGCGGTGGCGCTGCCCGTCGACTGTGCCGGCCGCGGGACGTGCGGCAAGTGCCTGGTGCGATTGGGAGCCGGCGAACTCAGCCCTCCGACGAGCGTCGAACTGCGCAAGCTGACACCCGAGCGCCGCGCGGAAGGTTGGCGGCTTGCCTGCCAGGCGATGCCGCTCTCCGAGCGCGTGAGCGTCGAAGTACGCGAGACGGCCGGCCGCCGTCAGATCCTCACGGCTTCGAAGCTCACCCATGGCGAGGCGTACCCTGCCGTACGCCGACAGGTAGTCGCGCTGCCTCGAGCCACGTTCGAAGACTCCCGCAGCGACCGAGAGCGCGCGCGAGACGAGCTCGGCGCTGCGACGGTGCCGCTGTCGGTGATCCGCCGGCTGCCGGCGGTCTTGCGCGAGGGCCGCTTCACGGCGACGACCACCATGTACGAGGACCGCCTCATCGATGTCGAGCCCGGGAGCGCCGACGCCAGCGTCTACGGAGCTGCCGTCGACATCGGCACCTCCAAGATCATCGTCTACCTGATGGACCTTGAGAAGGGCCGCTTGATCGACCAGGAGGCAATCGAGAATCCGCAGATGCGCTATGGCGAGGACGTGATCAGCCGCATCACAGAGGCGCTGGACGAAGAGCCACGCCTCGAACTTGCACGACTAGCCGCCGAGGGCATCAACGAGATACTTGCCACGCTGTACCAACGACAGGAGATATCGGCGCGGCACCTCTACGACATGGTCATCGTCGGCAACACCGCGATGCATCATCTGGCCCTCGGGCTGTCGCCGCAGGGCTTGACCGGCGCCCCGTTCGCGCCCGCGCTCGCCGAGCCTGTATCTGTGAGCGCGGCCAATCTGAACGTCGCGATGAACCCGGAGGGCCGCGTCTACTTCATGCCGCCCATCGCCGGGTTCGTAGGCTCCGACTGTCTCGCCGTCATCGCAGCCACGCATCTTGAGGCGAAACGCTTGCCGGCCATGGCCATCGACATCGGCACGAACACCGAGATCGCGCTCGTCCACCAGGGGAAGGTGTGGGTGACCAGCTGTGCGTCGGGTCCGGCCTTCGAGGGGTACCAGATCGCCTGTGGGATGAAGGCGGCAGAAGGCGCCATCGAGCGCGCGGAGTTCAGGTCCGATGGCCATCCGCGCGCCATCCAGACCATCGGAGGGGTCGAGCCGGTCGGCATCTGCGGTTCGGGGGTCGTCGACATCCTCGCCGGCCTCGTCGCCAGCGGGGTCGTCGACAGCTCCGGCTTGATGCAGGCACATGACCGCGTGCGTCGAGGGGCGCAGGGCCTCGAGTACGTCGTGACGGAGGGCGAGCAGGGCGAGATCGTCTTCACGCAGCGAGACGTGCGCGCATTGCAGCTGGCCAAAGGAGCCATCGCCACCGGCTGGTCGCTGCTGCTCGCGAATGCCGGCTTGTCACCCAAGGACCTGCGCCACGTCTTCGTGGCCGGCGCGTTCGGCAACTACCTCGGCCTCGCCAACGCGCTGGCGATCGGCCTCCTGCCACCAGTGGCCACGAGCCGCATCGCGTTCGTGGGGAACGCTGCCGGCGTCGGCGCGCAGATGGCGCTGGTGGACGTGCGTCAACGGGAACGGATCGCGCAGCTCAGACGCAGGATCGAGTTCCGGGAACTGGCCATGGAAAGCCAGTTCCACGAGGTCTTTCTGCGCGAGATGAGCTTCGCGCCCTGACGGGCAGGCTGCCAACACTGGGGATCAGGCCGGCTGCTCGAGGGCGAAGGCCCGCGGGCTCAGTCCCATCGGCCTCGCTGGGTCAGCGGCCGGGCGACGACGACCCGGCCGAGATCAACCGGGGCATGCGCCCGGCTCCGCGCGGCCACAGGGCACGCCCGACGAAGGATCCGGCGGAGTCTCCGGCGCGGACTCGGAGCAGTCGAGATCCCAGAAGATGCTCTCCTCCAGCACCTCGCCCGGCTCGACCACGATGAACTCGCCATCGTGTGGCCCGTGAATCAGTTTCTCCAGAAGCCGCAGAGAGCCGGCGATGTCGGCGATGGGCAGGCCGTAGAACTCCGCCACCGTATCCACGTACTCCCGCGCCTTCTCGAGGTCGTAGGTGCCGGTGTCGATGATCGCGACGCGCGTGTATGAATCGAGGATCATGTGCGCCACCTTGCGAGCATTCTCTTCGCCCATCCGCGGGATCATCTTGAGGTACTCGCGGTACGGATCCTCGAGCTCCTCGATCCAGCCGCGCGTGTAGTAGTAGGTCCCGGGGTGCTCCGCGAACTCACGCCTGTAGGCGCGCCGGGAGCCGAGCAGCAGGGCGATGCAATCGTCGCAGGCCGGCAGCACGAGGCGATGCGGCCCCGCGATGAGGCCCGCCGTGCCGTTGGAGCACCGGCCGTAGGCGAGCAGGATCGTACAGTCGCCCGGAGTCGCCGCGATGCGCTCGTTGATCTTCTCGCGCAGGACGTCCGGCGTGTCGTGCAGGAACCCTTCGAGGTACTCGACGGGGATGTCGCCGCGAAGCGCCTCGACCTCATCTCTGATCGTGCTGCAAGCGATGATCTTGAACGTCATTCGGGACAATGCCTTCCTTTCCGGACGCGCTGGACTGCCAGCGCCTCGACTCGGCGAACCAGTTACCCGGCAGCGTGGCGCGCGGCGGTGCCGCGCGCGGGACTGGCGCCAATGATACGGACTCTGGGCCCGAATACCAGCCCAAAACTGTCCGGATAGGCCGTGGCGGCCCGGCGTTACCGCCGCGCCTTTCCTGCGAATGAGTTGTGAGGTCCGGCTCGGCTACCCTGGGGATACACGGGCGATGGCACGAGTCAGGGCTTCGCTTGGCAGAACGCGCAATCGCAGGGCTGCGCGTGCACCCAGCCGTCGTCGGGAAACGTGCGGTCTCCCAGCGGCATTGAGCAGCCGTACGTCGTGGGGCCGCCGGGGCGCAGCGTGCGGTAGTACGTGATTCCCGCCGGAAGGTAAACGAATTCGTCTTTGTCGCTACGTCGCCATGCTTTGCGGCCGGCCTGAAGCACCTGGTGATAGGTCAGGCCGGCTCGCCGGCTGCGGCGAGACTGCCCGCTCTTCCCGTTCATGGCCTGGTTGTACCCCGGCAGCACATCGTCGGCGCCAAACTCGGCTATCCGGCCTTCAACGCCTCGGGCTGAGTCGACCGAGAGCGGTCAACGAAATGCGATCCTGCGCGCGATCTGCGGCGGCAGGATCGGCGTACGGCCCCGAGGCTTCACGGCCCCGGGGCCGTTTCTTCGCGGCAGCCAGTTCCGTCGCCTTTCGGCCGATGACGGAACCACCGGCAGTCCCGGCTGACGCGCCGGGCGCCGGGAGGGCTCGGTGAGGCGTCCTCGTCACCTTCTGACAGGGGAGCCGCCTCGGAGTCCTGGCCAGTCGGCCTGAAGTGGCCGCCTGGCGTGGAAGTCGTCTCTCGGGGCGCCGTTCGGCGCTCACGGCGATGTGACTCCTTCGATTGGTGGCGATGTTCAGCAGGATGCCGAGGCCGGCCAGGACCACCAGCATGCTGGTGCCGCCGAGCGACACCAGCGGCAGTGGCACGCCGGTGAGCGGGAGCAGGCCAAGGGCGGCGCCGACGTTGATGCACGCTTGCCCGATGACGATGGCCGTGATCCCCGTGGCCAGCAGCTTGCCGAACAGGTCCTTGCAGTTCAGGGCGATGCGGAAGCAGGCCCAGGCGAGCGCCGCGTAGAGCGAGAGCAGGACGACGAGGCCGATCAGCCCGAGCTCCTCGCCGATGATGCCGGTGATCATGTCGGTGGTCTGCTCGGGCAGGAAGCCGAACTTCTGCACCGAGTTGCCGAGCCCGACCCCGAACACCCGGCCCGAGGCGATGGAGATGAGCGACTGGGTGGCCTGGTAGCCGCTGCCCTGCTGGTCCTTCCATGGGTCGAAGAACGTGATCAGCCGCTCCAGCCGGTACGGCTCGACGGCGATGAGCAGCAAGGACGGCGACGACGCCGGTGACGAGAAGCCCGAACAGGTACCGCAGCGGCGCGCCGGCCGCGACCAGCACGCGCGATGACGGCCGTGACCAGGACCAGCGTGGTGCCCAGGTCAGGCTCGAGCATGATGAGCGCCGCCGCCGGGACGATGCCGATGATGGCGAGGCGCAGGAACCCCTTGAGCGTCAGCACCTCGCGCGGGCGCGGCGACGATCAGCGCCGCGACGAGCACCACGCAGGCGAGCTTGGCGAACTCGCTGGGCTGCACGCCCTGGCCGCCGAGGTAGATCCAGCGGCGGGCGCCGTTGATGGCGCTGCCGACGCCCGGCACGAGCACGAGGACCAGGCCGGCGAAGGCGAGCCCCGCGAGCGGTACGGCGGCCTTGCGGAACCAGGCGTAGTCGATGCGCGAGAGCACGTACATGGCGCCCACGCCGATGCCCACCCATGCCACCTGGCGGCCGAACATGTAGAAGCTGCTGCCGTGCTCGAAGTAGGCCTGTGCCGCGGAGGCGCTGTACGCCATGACCAGGCCGTAGACGACGAGCAGGAAGGTGACGAGCATGAGTGTGCGGCGCTCGGCGACGCCGGGACCCAGCACGGCGGCCGGCGGTCCGGCGCTCCTGGGCGGGCTGCGTCCGCCGCGCGGGCTGCGCCCCGGCGGCCCGCGTCGTGGGTCCGGCGCTCGCCGAGGAGCGCCGCTCGTTGGCGCGGCGCTCGCCCGAGCGTCGCTCGCGGAGCGGCGCCTGGCCGGCGCCGCCGCGTCGCTCGCTGGTGCGGCGGTCGCCGCCGGAACGTGCGCGCCGCGGCGAGTCCTCCACCCAGTCGCCGTGGTCCAGGTCGACGTGTTCCGCCGGGCGTCCGTGACGTCGTCACGCGGGCGTCAGCTCCTTGTTCTCAGGTCGTTCACCAGTCTCAGGAAGTGTTCGCCCCGCTGCTCGTAGTCCCTGTACTGATCCCAGCTTGCGCAGGCTGGGCTGAGCAGGACCACGTCGCCCGGTTCGGCGGAGGCGGCCGCCGCACGCACGGCGCCTTCCAGGTCGCCGCAGCGCAGGTAGGGGGTCGGCGTGCGCGCCGGCAACGGCCGCACGGGCCGCGAACGCCGCCTCAAGCTGCGGCGCCGTCGCGCCGATCAGCAGCGCCTCGCTTCACGTGGCCCTCGGTCGCGGCGGCGAGCTCCCCGTACTCCGCGCCCTTGTCGTAGCCGCCGAGGATGAGGTACACGCCGCCCGAGTAGGCCGTGAGCGCCTTGAGCGTGGCGTCCACGTTGGTGGCCTTGGAGTCGTTCACGTAGCTCACGCCGTCGACCACGCTGCCCACCTGCAGCCGGTGCGGCACGCCCTCGAAGGTGCGCAACGCGTGAGCGGCGGCGGACACGGGCGCTCCGGCAGCGCACGCGGCGGCCGCCGCGGCCAGCGAGTTGAGCAGGTTGTGGTCGCCGCGCAGCGCGAGCTCGTCACGGCGGCAGAGCCGCCGCAGCTCGCCGTGCACGTGCAGCCACAGTACGTCGTCGCTGCCGACGCCGGCGAGCAGCTCCTCCCCGCCGGGTCCCTCGGTGCGGCCGGGCACGGCCGAGAACCACCCGCGCCGTGCCGTGCCGGCGAGGCGGCCGGCGGCCAGCTCGGCGAGGATCCCGTCGTCGTCGGCGCAGAGGAGCGCGACGTCGTCCGGCGTCTGGTTCTCGAAGACGCGCAGCTTGGCGTCCACGTAGGCGCGGTAGGTGCCGTGCCGGTCGAGGTGGTCCTCGGTCAGGTTGAGAAGCACGGCCACCGCCGGCCGGAAGCGCTCGATGTGCTCCAGCTGGAAGCTGGAGAGCTCGGCGACCACGGTCGCGCCGGCCGCGACCTCGCCCGGCATGGCCGCCAGCGCGTGCCCGACGTTGCCGCCCACGGCCACCGGCAGCCCGGCGTCGCGGAAGATGGCGCCGGTGAGCTCGGTGGTCGTCGTCTTGCCGTTGGTGCCGGTGATGCCGACCACCGGGTTGGGCAGGAAGCGGCAGGCGAACTCGACCTCGCTCCAGAGCGGGACGCCGCGGCGAACGGCCTCCTGCACCGCGGCGCTGCCGTCGGGAACGCCGGGGCTCTTGACCAGCAGATCCGCGCCCTCGGGCAGCACGCGCCGCCGGGCCGGTCAGGACCTCGACGCCGGCGGCCTCGAGCACGGCGACCGTGTCGTCGTCGGGCGGCGCGCCCTCGTCGAGGGCGACCACGCGCGCCGCCGGCAGCTCACGGCGCGCCAGCAGCGCCGCCGGCCTGCCGCTCCTGCGCAGGCCGAGCACGGCGAGACAGCGCACGTCGGCGAGCTCCATCGTCCCTCCCTCAGAAGGTCGCGTAGTACGCCGCGAACCCGGCGCCGGCGAAGATGGCGGCGATGATCCAGAAGCGCACGATGATCTTGGTCTCGGACCACGCTTTGAGCTCGAAGTGGTGGTGTAGCGGCGCCATGAGGAGCACGCGGCGGTGGAACAGCTTGAAGGAGATGACCTGCGCGGCCACCGACGCCGGCCTCGATGACGAACAGGCCGCCGAGGATCACCAGCACGAGCTCGGTGCGCGTCATCACGGCCATGCCGGCGATGGCGCCGCCGAGGCCGAGCGAGCCGGTGTCGCCCATGAACACGTCGGCCGGGAAGGTGTTGTACCAGAGGAACCCCAGCGACGCGCCGCCCACGCACCCGGCGATGACCATGAGGTCGGTGATGCCGGGGTCGCTGGTGTTGCGCCCGATGATGAAGGCGATGCCGGCCAACGCCACGAGCACGATGGCGGAGGCGCCGGCTGCGAGCCCGTCCAGGCCGTCGGTGAGGTTCACGGCGTTGGAGAAGCCGGCGAGCGTCAGGAAGATGAGCGCGTAGAAGCCGATGGTGCCGAGCTCGAGCTGGTACGAGGTGAAGGGCACGTCCACCGCGGTGGTGACGCCGACGAAGCGCAGCGCGATGAAGCCGATGAACAGCGAGAGCAGCAGCTGCAGCAGGAGCTTGTAGCGCGCCGAGAGGCCCAGCGAGCGCTTGCGCACGATCTTGATCCAGTCGTCGGCGAAGCCGATGCCCGCGTTGCCGATGGCGGCGATGAACACGGTGAGCGAGGCCACGGAGAAGCGGCTGAAGACCAGATACGGGATGAGGACGGCGAACCAGATGAGCACGCCGCCCATGGTGGGCGTTCCCTCTTTGGTCTTGTGGGCCTCCGGCCCGTCCTCGCGGATGTTCTGGCCGAACTCGTTGAGGCGCAGCCAGCGGATGAACGCCGGCCCGATGACGAGGACCAGGACCATGGCCAGCACGCTGGCGCCCATGGCCCTAAGCACGAAGACCTCTCTCGCCGGCGAGCGCCTCGGCCACGCGCTCCATGCGCATCAGGCGCGAGGCCTTGACGAGGACGGCGCTGCCCGGGGGAACGACCTCCGGCAGCGCCGCGAGGCACTCGTCCACGGTCGCGAACCAGCGCTCGCCGGGCGCGCCGGTGAGGTAGTCGCGCGCGAGGTCGCCGACGGCGACGAGGCGCACGCCCGCGGCGGCGCAGTGCTCGCCGACGGCGCGGTGGTAGGTGCCGGCGCCGGGGCCGAGCTCGTACATGTCGCCGAGGACCGCCACGGTCGGCCGCCCGTCGGCGATGGCGACGAGGTGGTTCACGGCGGCCTTCATCGCGACCGGATTGGCGTTGTAGGCGTCGTTGAGGAGAAGGCCGCCGCCCGGCAGGGCCGAGAGGGCGCCGCGCAGGTCGCTGAAGGCCACCTGCGCGGCGCCCTCCGCGGCCTGATCCAGGCGGTAGCCGAGCTCGACGAAGGCGGCGACGGCGGCCAGCGCGTCCTGCAGGTAGTGGCCGCCGGTGAAGCTGAAGTCCATGCGGGCGCGGTGGCCGAAGGCGTCGAGCAGCACGTGCGTGCTCTCGCCGCGCCGCTCCTCGTCCACCACGTGCACGTCGGCGTCCGGCGCGCCGAAGGTGACCACCCGGCCGCGGTGCCGGCGCACGTGCCGGTCCAGCAGATGCTCGTCCGCCGGCACGACGGCCGTGCCGTCGGTGAGCTCCTCGATCAGCTCGGCCTTGGCGGCGGCCACGTCTTCGATGGTGCCCACCAGCTCGAGGTGCACCGGGGCGATGTTGGTGATCACGCCCACGTCCGGCAGCGCCATCCGCGCAAGTTCGCGGATCTGGCCGGCGCCGCGCATGGCCATCTCCACGACGGCGACCTCGGTGTCGGGCGCGATCTCGAGCAGCGTGAGCGGCACGCCGATCTCGTTGTTCAGGTTGGCGCTGGTGGCCACGGTGCGCGCGACCGGGCGCAGCAGCGCCGCCAGGATGTCCTTGGTCGACGTCTTGCCGGCGCTGCCGGTGACGCCGACGACCTTGACGCCGGAGCGGCGACGGACGGCGCCGGCCAGCTCCTGGAGGGCGCGCAGGCCGTCGTCGACGGCGATGCGCGCCGCGCCCGGCGGCAGCGCCGCCGCGGTCTCGGCGCGTACCACGACCGCCGCCGCGCCGTCGGCGAGGGCGGCCGCCGCGTAGTCGTCGCCGTCGAACGACTCGCCCTTGAGGGCGACGAACAGGTCGCCGGGCCGCACGCTGCGGCTGTCGGTGCAGACACGCCGCACCTCGCTGTCGGGGTCGGAGGCCTCGAGGCGGCCGCCGCAGGCGGCCGCGACCTCGCCGAGGGTCAGCGGCAGCATCGGCTCACCAGTCCCCGCACAGGCGGGCGAGCTCTTCTTCCGCCACCGCGCAGTCGTCGAAGGGGATCTTGTGGTCGCCGATGAGCTGCCCCTGCTCGTGCCCCTTGCCGGCGATGACGACGGTGTCGTCACGTCCTGGCTTCGGTGAGCGCGATGCGGATGGCCTCACGCCGGTCGGGCTCGATGACGACCTTGCCCGCCAGCTCGCGCGGGCACTCCGGCGGCGATCTCGTCGATGATCGCCAGCGGCTCCTCGGTGCGCGGGTTGTCCGAGGTGATGACCGAACGGTCCGCCAGACGCGCGCCGATGCCGCCCATGAGAGGCCGCTTGCCGCGGTCGCGGTCGCCGCCGCAGCCGAACACCACGAGCACCCGGCCGGAGGTGACGGCGCGCGCCGCCTTGAGCGCGTTCTCGAGCGAGTCGGGCGTGTGCGAGTAGTCGACGACGACGCTGAACGGCTGCCCGGCGCGCACGGCCTGGAAGCGGCCGGGGACGCCCTCGGTGACGGCCAGGCCGCGCAGCACGGCCTCGACTGGACAGGCCGAGGGCCAGGCCGGCCGTCGCCGCGGCCACCGCGTTCTCGACGTTGAAGCGCGCCGCCAGGCGCAGCGTCACGCGCTCGTCCAGCCCGAGGCGCGGGCAGACGAGCGTGAAGGCGGAGCCGTCGGCGCGCAGCTCCAGGTCGCGGGCGACGACGTCGGCGCCGGAGGCGCCCGCCTCGTCGACCGCGCAGGTCCACAGGTCGTCGCCGTAGTGCGGCGCGCACTCGCGCGCCAGCCGGGCGCCGAACTCGTCGCCGACGTTGACGATGGCGACGGCGTGGCCGTTGCGGCGCCTCGTCCGGCAGGAAGAGGCGCCGTTTGGCGCCGAAGTAGTCCTCGAGGTCCTTGTGGTAGTCCAGGTGGTCGCGCGTCAGGTTGCTGAACACCACCGCGTCGAAGTCGATGCCGGCGGCCCTGTCCTGCGACAGGGCGTGCGAGCTGACCTCGAAGGCGCACGCCTCGTCCCCTGCGTCGAGCATCTCCCTGAACATGCGCTGCAGGTCGAGGGACTCGGCCGTGGTGAGCTTGACCGGGTACTCGACCCCGCCGATGCGGTTGACGACCGTCCCGAGCAGCCCCGACGGGCTGCCCCGCTGCGGCGAACAGGCCGGCGACGAGGTGCGCCGTGGTCGTCTTGCCGTTGGTGCCGGTGACGCCGACGACGCGGAGCGCGCGCGAAGGGTCGCCGTACCAGCGCGCGGCCATGAGCGCCATGGCGCGCCGCACGGAGGGGACGATGACCTGCGGCGCGCTCACGCCCGTGTCGCGCTCGCACACCAGCGCCGCGGCGCCGGCCTCGACGGCCGCGGCGGCGAACGTGTGACCGTCGAACGAGAGTCCGGGGACGCAAAAGAAAAGCGTGCCGTCGGCGACGTCACGCGTGTGGTAGGCGAGGCCCCGGATCTCGGTGCCGGGGTCGCCGCGCACCGTCGCGCCCGAGACCCCTTCGACCAGCTCACTCAGCTTCATCGCGGCGGATTCTACCAGACCGTCCGCCCCGTCGCAGAGCGGGGCCCCTCGACCCCGCGCAGCTTCCCGCTGCGACGGTGCACCTCCGCCCCCTCGACGGTCGCCACTCCGTTCACGGCGCGATCTCCAGCCGCTGAAGCGAGTACTGCATGATCTTCCTGACCGCCGGAGCCGCCGCCGTCGCCGCCGAACATCCGGCGTGCCGTTCACGGCGCACAGGACGACCAGCCGCGGGTGGTCGGCGGGCACCATGCCGATGAAGGAGGCCACGTAGACGCCCTTGGCGTAGCCCGCCGTCGGCACGGCCATCTCGGCCGTGCCCGTCTTGCCGGCGACCTCGTAGCCCGGGATCTGCGCCTCTCGTGCCGGTGCCCTCGTCCACGGCCAGCTGGAGCATCTCGCGGACCTGGCGCGCCACCTTGCCCGGGATCACCCGGTGCTTCTCGACCTTGTCGTAGACCGTGGCGCCCACCTGGGCGACCAGCCGCGGCTTGACCTGCCAGCCGTTGTAGGCGACGGCGGAGAACGCCGAGGCCATCTGGATCGGCGTCACGGCGATGCCCTGTCCCATGGGGATGTTGCCGATGGACGAGCCGGACCACTCTTCGACCGGGTGGACGATGCCGCGGCTCCTCGCCGGGGAAGCTCGACGCCGGTCGGCTTGCCGAAGCCGAAGGCCTTGATCCACCTGTACATGCCGGCCTCGCCCATCTTCTGGCCGATCTTGACCGCGCCGACGTTGCTCGAGTCCTGCAGGATCTCGACGCACGTCGTAGGTCTCGGTGGCATGTGGATGCGAGTCGTGGATCTTGCGGTCGGCCACCCGCATGCTCCACGGCACGCGTGAACGTGGTAGTCCGGCGTGACGGTCCCGTCGGCGAGCGCGCCGGAGATCGTGACGAGCTTGAAGATCGAGCCGGGCTCGTAGACGTCCGTAACGGCCCGGTTCCTCTCCGCGGCCTGATCGCCCTTGCCGAAGCCGTGGAACCCCTCACGAGTGACGTTGGCCATGGCCAGCACCTCGCCGGTGCGCGGATCCATGACGATCGAGACGGCCGACTTGCCGCCGGTGTCGCGCAGCGTCTTCTCGAGCACGTCCTCCGCGTAGTACTGGATCTGGCTGTCGAGCGTGAGACGCACGTTCTGGCCCGACGTCGGGCTCCTGGTGCGCGACGGTCTTCAGGGCGTGACCGGCGGGGTCGCGCACGATGGTCTCGCTGCCGGCCCTGCCCGAGAGCTGCTTGTCGTAGAGCAGCTCCATGCCGGCCAGGCCCGTGTTCTCCGTGCCGGCGAAGCCGAGGACCTGGGCCGCCGTGGCCTTGAGCGGATACGTCCGCTCCTCCTCCGTGTAGCTGCCGACGCCGGGCAGGTCGAGTGCGAGGGCCGCCTTGGCGAGTTCGGGGTCGACCTTGCGCGCCACGTAGGCGAACCACTTCTTCTCGCTCTTGCCCTCCACCAGCGCATCCTCGACGACCCGGCGCGCGCGGCGGCGGTTGATCTGCAGCGCGTCGCAGAGCTCGTCGGCCGCGGCCCTGCGGGTCCTGCAGCAGGTGCGGGTCCGCGTACACGGTCTGCTGCGGCTTGCCGACCGCGAGCTCGTCGCCGTTCCTGTCGAGGATCGAGCCGCGGTGCGCCGGCAGCGTGACCGTCGCGGTCTGCTGGTCCTGGGCGATCTGGGTGAGGTGCTGCGACGACGACGCCAGCGCCACGGCCCTGCCGCCGACGAGCACGAGGAAGACGAGGAAGGCGAGGCGGAGAAGCCGGATGCGGCCGTCGACGCCGTTGCGCGCGCGGCTGCGGGCTCCCGAGGAGGCCGCCGCCGCGCCGGCCGGCCGGGCGACGACGTCCTGTCGAGGGAGCCGCCATCAGCGGGTCGCCGCGACCTCGGAGACCGTCCCGCCCTTCGAGCGGCTGCAGGTACGTCAGGTGCGTCGCGTCCACGAGGCCGAGCTCGGCCTCGGCGATGTGGCGGATGCGCACCGGTGGAAGAGAGCCGGGCGACCTCCTCCTGCAGCTGGTCGTTCTTGTCGACTCACGCGGCGCTCCTCGTGCACGACGGCGTCGGTCTGCAGCGTCTTCTGCACCACCGCGAAGCTCAGCGCGACGCGGCCCACGGCGAGCACGGTGAGGCAGGCGACGAAGACGATGAACGTGCGCATGAACCGCGAGCGCTGCGCCGCGCGGCGGCGGGTGTGCGGCGCGCGGTACGCGTAGGCCGGCGTCTCGGGCCGCGCCTCCTGCTCCGCGGCGGGGCGCGGGCGCGCGGCGCGCGTGCTGTGCGGCGGTGGCCACCGTCCAGTCCTCCTCGAGCCTCACGGCGACGCGGAGCTTGGCGGACGTGCTGCGCGGGTTGCTCTCGGCCTCGGCGGCGCGCGGCGTGACCGGCTTGCGCGTGAGCACGCGCATGGTCGGCTCGTGGCCGCACACGCACTGGGGCAGGCCGGGCGGGCAGATGCAGCCGGCCGCGTGGCCCTTGAAGAAGTCCTTGACCATCCGGTCCTCGAGCGAGTGGAAGCTGATCGCCGCAAGGCGGCCGCCCGGACGCAGCACCCGATAGGCCTCCTCGAGGCCGCGGGCGAGCGAGCCCAGCTCGTCGTTGACGACGATGCGCAGCGCCTGGAACACGCGGCGCGCCGGATTGCCGGCGGCGAAGCGGGCCGGCGTCGGGATGTTGCGCTTGACGATCTCCACCAGCTCGCCGGTCGTCGTCAGCGGCGCCTTCTTGCGCGCCTGGCACGATGCCGCGGGCGATGTTGCGCGCGTAGCGCTCCTCGCCGTAGCGGCGGAAGATGCTCGGTGAGCTCCTGCTCCGGCAGCGTGTTCACCAGGTCGGCGGCCGTGACCTCGAGCTCGGGGTCCATGCGCATGTCGAGGGGGGCGTCGTAGGCGTAGCTGAAGCCGCGCTCGCGGCGGTCGAGCTGCATCGACGAGACGCCGAGGTCCATGTAGACGATGTCCGCCGAGGCGGACTCGCGCTCGGCGAGCACGTCGGCGAAGTTGCCGTGGTAGAGCTCGCAGGCGCAGGGCGCGGCGCTGGGCGACGTCGCGGAAGTACTCGGCGACGCTCGGGTCGCGGTCCACCGCGATCAGGCGCCCCTTGGCGCCCAGAGCCGCCGCTACGGCCTCGGCGTGGCCGCCGGCGCCGAAGGTGCAGTCGATGGCGACCTCTCCCCGGGCCGGCCGCAGCAGCTCGAGCAGTTCGTCGAGAAGGACCGGGGTGTGAGCGAGGGCCATCTCGTACTCACGAAGTTGCATGCTCGTCTGCGGAAGCATCGGCCCCCTCCTCAAGGTGGGCCCGGTACTCGGTCCAGGCGACGCGGTCCCAGATCTCCACGTGGTCGGCGACGCCGATCACGCGTGACGTCCTTGCTGATGCCGGCGTACTCGAGGTGCTTGACGGGAAGCGTCACGCGCCCCTGCTTGTCCAGCTCGGGGAAGTACACCGCGGTGGCTGCCAGGCGGCGCTTGACGTTGCGCCGGTCCGCCGACCCCGCTCGTGGAGGCCTCGACGTCCTCCTCGAAGCCGGCGCTGGAACTCCTCGGGGCTGTAGCCGCCGAGGCAGCGCTCGTTCTCCTGGGTGACGTAGACGCCCTCTTCGAACGCGGAACGCAGGCGGGCGGGGACGGCGATGCGGTTCTTCGCATCGAGCGTGATTTCGAACTCCCCCACCAAGTAGCGGTCGCTGCATGTGCGCCACTCTACCCCACTTCTCCCCATCACGCAACACTTTTGTGCCCTTCTTCCCCACTTCGTGGGGAACGACACCACCACGCCCCGTTGGCAGGGTCGGAACGGGCCCGGAAGAGCGTGCGGAGGAGCCGGGCGAGCCGTGCCGGGGACGGCGATCCAGGCGTGGTGAGCGCGGGTGGGGAGTCGGCCGCGGCGAGCGGAGAGGTCAGAAGGCGGGCAGCGCGAGAAGCGGGCGGGCCGCCGGCGAGCGGTGGGGACGCGTGGGGGACGCGGGCGGCGCCGGCCGGCGTGCGAGCGCCGGCGCCTTCAGCCTACTGGCGCGGTACCACCAGGCGCTGGCCGACCACCACCGTGCTGCCGCTGAGATCCGGGTTGAGCGCCAGGAGCTCGCTGGTGGTGGTGCCGAACCGCTGCGGCGATGCTCGAGAGGGAGTCGCCGCTGTGCACCACGTACTTCTTGGTCGCGGTGGTCGCGGTGCCCTTGCTGGTCTTGGTCGCCTTGACCGTCGGTGTAGGCGTCGGCGTGTCCGAGCTCATCACGCCGGACTGCACCACGATGCCGACGAGGGCGATCACCGCGACGAGGAAGACGATGGGCGCCGCGATGCGCGCCGCCATGCGGGTGGAACGCGAGCCGCCCGCAGGACGGGGGCGCGGACGGGAGCGCGGCGCGCGCTTGGACCCACTCACGGGGCGCGGCTGGCGCGCCGGAGGCGGGCCGCTGTACGAGTCGATGACCGGCGCCGCCGGCATCGGCGCGACGCCGGCCGGTTCGGAGGCCGCACCCGGCGCGCCCATGGACTCCAGGCGCCGCAGAGCCGCGTCCGGATCCTCCGCGCCGGCGGAGAAGCAGAGCCGGACGCAGGCGGCGCGCCGTCCGCGGACGACGGCCGAGGACGGCGAGTCCTCTTCTTTGGTGTCTCGTCGGTCACAGGGTGTCCTGGAGGTCGCTGCGCATAGATTCGGCGGCCGCGGCCGCAGCCCTTCGATAGTCGCCGCCGGCGTCCTGCCAGGCGAAGATGATGGAGCGCGACGCGTTGACGACGAACCCGGCGGCGTCGCCGGCGGCGATGCCCGCCAGGGCCTCCGCGCCGCCGCCCTGGGCGCCGTAGCCCGGCACCAGCAGGAACGCGTTGGGCAGAGCCTCGCGCACGAGACGCAGCTGCGCCGGCGCGGTGGCGCCGGCGACCGCGCCCACGTCGCTGTAGCCGGCCTCGCCCACGTGCGCGGCGCCGAGCTCCCGCACCAGGTCGGCGACGCGCAGGAACAGCGGCCGGCCGTCCACCTCGACCTCCTGCAGGAGCGAGGCGCCGGGGTTGCTCGTGCGCGTGAGGACGAAGACGCCGCGGCCGCCGGCGCAGTGGTCCACCAGCGGTCGCAGCGAGTCGTCGCCGAGGTACGGGCTGGCGGTGACCGCGTCGGCGCCGATGCCGGCGGCGGGACCGGCGAAGCCGGCGGCGCCGCCGAACGCGGCGTGCCCGTAGGCGGCGCCGGTCGAGGCGATGTCGCCGCGCTTGACGTCGAGGATCACCGGCAGGTCGTACTCGTGCGCGCACTTGATGACGGCGCCCAGGGCGCGCCAGCCGGCGGCGCCGTACTGCTCGAAGAACGCCGCCTGCGGCTTGACGCACGCGGCGACCTCGGCGACGGCGTCGATGACGCCGCTGCAGAACTCCTGGAAGCAGGCGGCGACGGCGACGTCCTCGCCCAGCTCCGCCGCCTGCGGCCGGTACTTCTCCACCAGCTCGCGAGGCATGCGTTCGAGCACGGGGTCGAGACCGACGCAGACGACGCTGCGTCGCGCGCGGATGGCAGTGGCCAGTCTGTCGGAGAAGTGCTGCACGGAGAGCCCCTTACGGTCGAGCGGGCCCATCGTATCGCACGGAGACCGGGGCGGACACCGCCGGTCCGTCGAGTCAGGCGCCGGGCTGCCGCCCCGGCCCCGTCCGAAGCGCCCTCGGTCTCGCTGGGATGGCGGGCCTGGAACTGGCGCACGTTGCGACGGATGGTGGCGATCTTGGCGCGCACGTAGTCGGTGGCCTCGTCGTCTTCGCCCGGCTCGGGCGCGGCCTCGGACTCGGCCTGCATCTCGCGCAGGACCTCCATGAGCTGCTCGTCGTCCATCTGCGACAGCGTGTTGATGTCCCACTTCATCGCCTTGCTGGAGGTCTCGTGCACCGCGTCCAGCTTGGCGCGCACCACGGGGTTGAACACGGCGCCCGGGTCGACCTGCGCCGTGATCTCGTCCACGTCGCGGATCATGTCCTCGATGGTCGCGCCGGCCTTGGGGATGATCTTGATGCGCCCGTCGTCGTCCTCGACCACCCGGTCGATGGAGAGGTACGCCTTGAGGAACCCCTCGGTGAACGCCACCGGCACGGTGACCGCGTAGGCGATGACCTGCAGCACCTCGGCGGCGAACTGGGTGAACGTGCCCGTGTGCAGGTAGCTGTCCTCGATCAGGCCGAGGAGCATCGACTTGAGGTAGGGATCCGCGCGCATGTCGCGGGGCTTCCCTCCCGGCAGCGACCGGGTGCGTGGTGTCGGGCAGGTCGCTCATCTCTCTCTCGGGGATATCGGCAGCCGGGCGAGGGAACTTGACGGGCGACAGGCTGCGATGAGCTTCGTTGCGAACGGTGGCCAGCGGGTACGCTCTCGGCGAGCGAGACTGGGGGAGCCGTGGAAGCAGGGTCGCCGATCGTCAGCGGGACGGAGGCGCTGGACGCGTTCGTGCGCGCCGCCGCCGAGGCTCCGCGCGCGGTCGGCGCTGCTCTGCGACATCGACGGCACCATCTCCCCCATCGCCCCCACCCCGGCCGAAGCGCACGTCCCCGCGCCGTTCCGCGAACTGCTCGCCGGCCTGGTCCGGCGCCTGGGCCTCGTCGCCTTCGTGACGGGCCGCGCCATCGAGGACGGCCGCCGCATGATCCCGCTCGACGGCGCCGCCTACATCGGCACGCACGGCCTCGAGACCATGGCGGCCGACGGCTCCATCACGGTCGAGCCGCAGGCGGAACGGTACGTCGGCGACGATCCACGAGGTCGCCGAGGCGGCCGCGCGCGACCTCGACTGCGAGGCGCTCGGCGTCGTGATCGAGGACAAGCGCACGGTGCTCGCCGTCCACTACCGCCTGGCGGAGGACACGGCGGCCACGCGGCACGAGATCCTCACGCGCGTGATCGAGCCGGCGCGGGAGCGCGGGCTCGCCATCGCCACCGGCCACTTCGCCTTCGAGGTGCGGCCGCCGCTGCCCGTTCACCAAGGGGACGGCGGTGCGACGGCTGCTGGCCGCCGGCGACTACCTCACGGCCATGGGCTGCGGCGACGACCTCACCGACATCACCGCCTTCGCCGCCATCCGCGACTGGGGCGAGCGCGACGCCCGGCGCGCGACCGCTGGCGGTCGCGGCGGTCACGGACGAGACGCCGCGCACCGTGATGGAGGCGGCCGACGTGCTGGTGCGCGCCACGCCCGGGCGTCCACGAAGTGCTCGTCGCGCCTCGGCAAGGCGGTCGGCGCTCTCTGACCGGGCGGGCGCGCGCGCTGCGCCGGCGCGGGCGCCGGGCGGGCGCCCGCGTCAGCGGCCGCCGAACTCCGGCGACCGCTTCTCGAGGAACGCGGCCATGCCCTCGGTCTGGTCCTCGGTCGCGAACGCCAGCGCGAACAGGTCTCGCTCGATGCCCTGTCCCGTCGCGAGGTCGGTGTCGGCGGCGGCGTTGACGGCAGCCTTGCAGTAGCGCATCGCCAGCGGGCTCTTGCCGGCGAGCTCCTCGGCCAGCTTCATCGCCTGGGTCATGAGCTCGTCCTTGGGGAACACGGCCTGGACGAGCCCGATGCGCAGCGCCTCGTCGGCGCGGATGATGCGGCCGCTGAGCACCAGGTACTTGGCCCACCCCTCCCCGACGTTGCGCGGCAGGCGCTGGGTGCCGCCGAAGCCCGGGGTGATGCCCAGGTTGATCTCCGGCTGGCCGAACTTGGCGTTGTCGCTCGCCAGGCGGATGTCGCAGGCGAGCGCCAGCTCGCAGCCGCCGCCGAGGGCGAAGCCGTTGACGGCGGCGATCCAGGGCTGGGGCGCCGCCTCGATGCCGCTCATGACGGCCTGACCCAGCGCGCCGAAGCGGCGCGCCTGCTCGGCCGACAGCGCGCTCATCTCGGCGATGTCGGCGCCGGCGACGAACGCCTTGTCGCCGCCGCCGGTGAGCACGACGGCGCGCACCGACGTCGTCCGGCGACAGCTCGCGCACGGCGGCGAGCAGCGCCTCGTTGGTCTCCGAGTTGAGCGCGTTGAGCGCCTCGGGACGGTTGACGGTGACGACGGCGACGGCGCCCTCGCGGCTGACCTCGACGGCCATGGCGGACCCTCCTCGGGTGGACTGACTGCGTGTCACTCTATCGCAGCGGCGCGCGACACAGGCACGGGCGCGGCGTGCCACCGCGGCGCGCGGGACGCGGCGGCGATTGTCATCCTGTACAGGGCGACGAAGCTGTGATGAGGTGGAGCGCGGGCGCCGACGACGAAGACAGGAGGCCACCGATGTCACCAGATCGCCGACCGGGAGCAGGCAAGGCGGCCCGGCACGGACCAGCCGGCCGCGCTGCCGCAGCTGCGGTGCTGCTCCTGATCCTGGCGGGCGCCGCCCTGCTCGCCGCCTGCGGCGGCTCGTCCGGCGGCGCCTCCTCCCCAGCGGCCGCAGCCAGCGCCGCGCCGACCCCCGTACCGTCGCCGCTCGTCACCAGCGGGCCGCCTCCGGCCGCCGCGGTCCGGACGGTGCGGGAGTTCTGGACGCTGGCCGGCGACGGACGCCTGGAGGAGGCCCAGCACTCGCTGGTCGCTCCCGGCTCGCCCATCCAGGACTGGACCGGCGAGGACATCGCCGCGGCGCGCTTCGTCCGCGTCGTGCCGCACTCGGTCAGCAGAGCGCCGGCCGACGGCGCCACCGATCGAGTTCTCCGCCGTCGTCTGGATAGAACCGGGCTCGCAGCCCAGCCCGTGGGGCGAGACCCGGCGAGCACCAGCTCTTCGAGCACGTCGTGCGCATGTCCGACGGCACGTGGCGGATGTGGGACAGCGGCACGGGTCCGTGAGCCCGGC
>CAVUGS010000012.1:0-98239 GCA_963741075.1 uncultured Thermoleophilia bacterium | reverse complement strand
GCGACGCCTTCACCACCGGCTTCTGGCGTCCGATCGCCTCGCCACTGGCCGGGCTCTCACTGATCGGCTGGGCCGGATCGACCGTGCTGCTGGTCCTGCTCGGACTACTTGTTGCGGCAGTCCTGCCGCGGCAGACCCGCGCGTCCATGCGCCGGGTCGCGACTCACCCGGCGTCATCGCTCGGGTGGGGGAGCCCTCACGGCGTTCGTGATCGTCCCCGTGGTCACCGTCGCGCTGGTCATCACCATCGTCGGGATCCTGCTGGCGATCCCGTGGGCGCTCATCATCGTGCCGGCGGTATTCGCCTTCGGGTTCATCGCCATGGGGACGTTCATCGGCGAGCGTCTGCTGCGAGCCGTCGGGTACCGGGGCGAAAGCCTGCTGCTGGCGGCCACCGTCGGCATGGTCGCGACGCAGCTGGTGCGTTTGATCCTGTACGCGGGCGCGTTCATCGTCGCCGTCCTCTGGATCGTCGGCACCGGAGCGGCGATCGCCGCCTTCTTCGCGTGGCGGCGAAGCCGCAAGGACCTCGCCGCCGCCCCGTCCGAAGAGGCGGAGGACGAAGAGCAGAAGCTGCGCGTGGCCGCCTGAAGCAGCGCCGCACGTACGACTCAGGACCCGGGTGGGTGGCATCGCCGCCCGCCCGGGTCCCGCTTTCGGCCGGACCCCGACGACGCCCGGGCGTCAGACCGTCGCGACCGTGACCTGGCTCGCGCCGCCGGTGAAGCGGATCTCGTAGCGGTCGACGGCGTCGGCGAACCCCCCGGAGGCGAGGACCGTCCGCCCGCCGACGGCGCCGAGGCGCTGGCCGTCGAAGATGAGCTGGCTCGCGCCGCCGTTCATCTCCGCGCGAGCCTCGGTGCCGGCGGGGCGGCGCAGGAGGACTTCGCTGGCGCCGCCCGATATGCGCACGGGAACCACGCCGACCGGCGCCGGAAGGGTGACCTCGATGTCGCTGGCGCCGCCGGTCACCTCGAGGGCCGTCACCCGCAATGCGCTGAAGTCGGCGACGAGCTTCCACATGCCGCCGCGCAGGGAGATGTCCCACGGCACGGCGGTGGCGAGGGCGAAGTCCACCGCCTGGGTACGCCAGTCGAAGGGCCGGAAACGCCGGCGCTGCTTCACGGAGACGATGCCGCCGCTGACGGTGATCTCGGGAGCCGGGCCCTCGAAGCTCGCCCGATACAGCTCGGTCAGAGAGCCGTCGCCACGGATGTTGACCCTGGCCGCGCCTTTCGTGAACTCGAGGCGCCCCGCCGTCACCCCTTCGAGCGGGGCGTGACTCTGCACGTCGGCGGCGGCGGCCAGGTCCGCGCCCGGCGCCGCCTCGGCGGTGAGCGCGGCGATCTGCCCTTCGTACACGCCGCGCGTCCCGCGCAGGTAGTCGCGGATCACCGTCAGCTCCGCCGCTTCACGCCCCTCCAGCAGCTGCCGCGTCGCGAGCTCCACCTCGCCCTGGATGCGGGCGCCGATCTCGCGCGTCGCGACGGTGGAGACGACGAGGACGCGGCGCCTGTCGGCGGGGTCCGGTACACGGTTGGCGAAGCCGCCGCGTTCCAGGCGGTCGAGCACGGTCGTGATCGCGCCGGGGGTCAGGCCGCTCTCCTCCGCCAGCTCTCCGGCCGTGACCCGTCCGCGCCGGTACAGGATGCCGAGGCAGCGCAGGTCCGTGCGGTTCAGGCCGAACTGCAGCGCGACCGCCTCGTCCAGCTGGTCGCCCGCCTTCCTCAGCTCGCCGAGCTCCAGCGCGACCTCGTCGATCAGCCCTGTGTGCCGCCCTTCATCGTTCTTCATCTCTACCTCCCGCTGCCGGAGGGGAACACTCCCTCAAGGGCCCGTGACCGGCCGGCGCCCCGCAAGGAGCGCGCCGGCCTGCGAGTATCGTTCACGGCACATATGATACCACGAACTAATCATTTGACAATCTAATTATTAGCGCTACACTCACTTCCGCTCTGCACCACAACGGCGCTCAGGGACGCGCCGAGCGGGAGGAAGGACGGTACGTGATGGACAACGCGATCGAAGCCCGCGGTCTCGTGAAGACCTACCGCGGCGACGTTCGGGCCCTCAAAGGAGTGAGCCTGGCCACTGCCAAGGGCACGGTGTTCGCCCTGCTCGGGCCCAACGGAGCCGGCAAGTCGACGACGGTGAAGATCCTGACGACGCTCTCGCGTCCCGACGCCGGCGAGGCCTTCGTGGCCGGCTACGACGTGGTGCGCCAGCCGGCCAAGGTCCGCCTGGCCATCGGCTGCGTCAACCAGAAGTCGGGTCTCGACCCCCAGGCGACCGGACGTGAGAACCTGATCCTGCAGGGTCGCGTGTACGGCATGCGCGGCACGCCCCTGCGTTCGCGGGCGGGGGAGCTGCTCGAGCGCTTCGGGCTCGAGGATGCCGCCGATCGCACCGTGCGCACCTACTCCGGCGGCATGCAGCGCAAGCTGGACGTCGCCGTCGGCCTCATGCACCGGCCGGAGGTGCTGTTCCTCGACGAGCCGACGACCGGCCTCGACCCGGAGGCACGCGTGGACATGTGGCGCGAGATCGGGCGCCTCGCCGGCGACGAGGGCCTCACCATCCTCATGACCACGCACTACCTGGAGGAGGCCGACAGCCTGGCGCAGCGCCTGGCGATCGTCGACCAGGGGCTCGTCGTGGCTGAGGGCACACCCGACGAGCTCAAGGGCGAGCTGCGCGGCGACGCGATCGTCGTCGAGCTCGAGGACCAGTCGCTCGACGGCGAGGTCCACCGCGCCCTCGACAAGGTGGCCGACCTCTACGACGTGGCTGTGGAGGCGCGCGCGCTGCGCGCGCGCACCGACAGCGGCGCCCGGGCCGTGCCGGCCGTGCTGGCGGCCCTGGAGTCAGAGGGCGTCAAGGTCGCCTCGGTGACCGTGTCGCGGCCCTCCCTCGACGACGTGTACCTGCAGTACGCCGGCCGCGCCTTCAGCGAGGCCGACCAGGAGGAGAAGAAGCGGCGATGAGCAACGCATTCGCGGACACCTGGTTCATGACCCAGCGGCACTTCCGGAACCTCATCCGGCAGCCTGTCTGGATCTTCATCTCACTGGTGCAGCCCGTGGTGTGGCTGCTGCTGTACGGCGCGCTCTTCCGCAGGATCGTCGAGATCCCGGGGTTCGGCGCCGGCAGCTACATCGACTTCCTCACGCCCGGCATCGTCGTCATGACCTGCCTCTTCAGCGCGGGCTGGAGCGGCATGGGTCTCATCGACGACCTCGACCGCGGCGTCGTCGACCGGTTCCTCGTCAGCCCGGCGAGCAGGGGCTCGCTCATCGCCGGGCGACTGCTGCAGGGGGCCGTGGTCGGCGTCATCCAGTCGGCGATCATCATCGTGCTCGGACTGATCATCGGCGCGCAGTACCCCGGCGGCATCACCGGCCTCGTCGCGCTCACGGTCTGCGCCGTGCTGCTCGGTACCGCCATCGGCGCGCTGAGCAATGCGATCGCGCTCCTCTCCCGCAGGGAGGAGACCATGATCGCCGTCAGCAACTTCGTGCTGCTGCCGCTGACGTTCCTGAGTTCGGTGTTCATGGCCCAGGCCCTCATGCCGGACTGGATGCAGAGTGTGGCCCGGTACAACCCGGTCAACTGGGCGGTGCAGGCCGGCCGTGAGGGGCTATTGGCCGGCCCGGACTGGAGCCTCGTGCTGACACGGATGGGTTGGCTGGCGCTGTTCACCGTGATCTGCACCTGGCTGGCCACGCGCGCGTTCCGCGTGTACCAGAAGTCGATCTGAGAGCGGGCGGGCGGCGGGCGCTGCGTCTTCCGCCGGCCGTGAGACGGATGGGACGGGGCGGGCCTCACGGCCCGCCCCGTCCCTATGGAGTGGAGACGCACACCTTTGACCGCCGCGGCGGCGCGGATAAGACTAGGCGGCGAGCCATCGGTCCTCGAGTACCAGGGGGGTGGTACCAGATCGCACTCCGCGGCCCGGCGCCCGCGCGCGGCCGCCGCTCCGGGCGCAAGCGCCCGTCGAGCTCCTCCATCCGCTGACCTGAACAGGGGGGTCCCATGCATCGCAGACGCTTCGTCCTCTTCCTCGTGATCGCCGCGGCCGCGGCGACGCTCCTGGTGCCGGCCGTCGCTCCGGCCTTGACGTACGACCAGGCGGTCGACCAGCTGTACGCCAAGGGCTATCCGCAGAACGTCGAGACGTACCTGAACAACCTCGGCACGTCGCCGCTCGGCTTCCGCCTCGGCGGGACCGTCGCCGACGACACGGCGGCACGCTACCTGGCGAACAAGCTCCGCGCCGCCGGCTACGACAACGTCAAGCTGGAGGCCGTCCCTGTGGACGAGTGGGCCGTCCGCGGCGCCAGCGTCACCGTCGGCGAGCGCACCATGGTGTGTTCGCAGTTCGCCGGCGTGCCCGGCACCGGCGGGGACGGCATCACCGCGGAGGTCGTCTACGTCGGCAACGGCCTCGCGGCCGACTACGAGGGCGTCGACGTCGCCGGCAAGATCGTCGTCGTCGACAGCTCCATGGACAACTTCTGGTTCAACTTCCAGGGGGCCGAGGCCACCAAGCACGGCGCCCTCGCCGTCATCATGACGAGCAACTACTCGGACGGGACCGACATGGACTACCCGTCCGCGCCGTGGTACATCGTCGAGCCGGACGCCCTCGGCGCCAACGACGGCGAGTACGACATGGGCTTCGTCCCGCTCATCTACATGAGCCAGCTGGACGGCGACTGGCTCAAGGCCGAGATCGCCGGCGGCTTCACCGCGGCCACGTTCGTGAGCGACGTCGACATCACCCTGGCCGAGGACGGCGGCGTGGGCTACAACGTCGTGGCCACGCTGCCGGGCACGGTGAAGAACGGCCAGATGGTCGTCTGGAACGCCCACCACGACGCTCACTTCCGCGCCGGCCTCGACGACACCGGCGCCGTGGTCGCCACCCTCGCCGCCGCCAAGGCGATGAAGATGAGCGACTACCAGCCCAAGCGCACCGTCAAGTTCGTGTTCGACACCGCCGAGGAGTTCGGCTACACCGACTGCTGGTACGACTGGAGCATCGGCGCCTGGCACCTCATCACCCAGCGCCATCCGGACTGGGTGGGCAAGATCGCCGCCATGTACAGCATCGAGCTCATGGCGGCCGAGGGCGCGACGGTGGACATCAACACGTCTCCCGAGCTCGTCCCCTGGCTCGACAAGGTCTGCGCCGACAACGAGCAGTCCTTCATGCCGAACGGCTACGAGATCGAGACGCCGCAGAGCACCTGGCAGAACGGCTGGAGCTTCATGGCCAGCGGCGTCCCCAGCTTCGAGATCTCGGCCGGCGGCACCGGCTTCGACGACCTGTACCACAGCACCTACGAGGCCTACGACAAGGTCGACTGGGACATGACCGCCAACATGTCCAAGCTCTTCATGCGCCTGAACCAGTTCACCGACAACAAGAAGCAACTGCCCTACGACTTCGCCGGCCGCGCGGCCGACCTGCGGGCGCACTTCGACCCGGACGAACTGGAGGCGGCGGGCCTCATCGGCGGCCCGGTGGACAGCCTCGACGCTGCGATCACGCGCTTCACCAAGGTCAGCAAGCGATTCGGCGCGAGCGCGGCGTCGATCACCGGCACGCGGGGCCCGGCCTCCCGCAACGCGACCATGCTCAAGGTCGCAAGGAAGGTCGTGAAGGGCATGACCGCGCTCGACGCCTGGGACTACACGGCCTACCCGCACGAGCAGACCATGTGGGACAACGAGTACATGATGGCTGCGTGGCACGCCCTCGACGCCGATCCGGCCGACCCGGATGCGGCCGTCGAGGCGCTCACCAACGTGGGCATCAACTGGAACGGCGTGGTGTTCAGCCCGAGCGTCTACCGCTACGACCTGACCCGGCACGACCCGGACTACGAGCACATCACCTGGGGCAAGCTGGGCAAGCTCATCAACTACTTCGACATGACGCCGGTCATGGCGAAGATCGCGCGCCGGCAAGTACGACCAGGCGATGAGCTCGATCTCCGGCATGTACGCGACGAACCTGTACGACCTCAGGCAGCGCGTGCAGAACATGGCCAAGACGCTCAACGACGCCAGCAACATGATGGAGCAGGCGATGTGAGCAGGGTCTGACGGGCCTTGTGGGACCAAAGGGCGGCGGGCGGCCGGAAGAGCCGCCCGCCGCCCTTCTCGTCTCCGGCGGCCGGAGGGCGGCGCGGTGCGCGGCCCTCCCGGCCCTTCCCCGGCGTGCCCGACCCAAGTAGACTTGCGGGCGTCGGGCCGGGCCGGCGGAAGCGCCGCCCGGCACCAGCACCACACCAGCCGGAGGCCTCATGCGCGTGCTCGTGGTGGGCGGCGGCGGCAGAGAGCACGCCCTCGTCCATTCCTTCGCCCGGTCCCCGCTTGCGGACCGCATCTTCTGCGCCCCCGGCAACGCCGGCACCGCCGCCGAGGCCGACAACGTCCCCATCGCCGCGGACGACCTCCGCACGCTGCTCGATTTCGCGAGCCGCGAGGAGGTCGACCTCACCGTCATCGGGCCCGAGGCGCCGCTGGTGGTGGGGCTGACGGATCTGTTCGAAGAGCACGGGCTCGCGGTGTTCGGACCCAACAAGGAAGCGTCGCAGCTCGAGGGCAGCAAGGTCTTCGCCAAGGAGATCATGGCCGCGGGCGGGGTGGCCACCGGCGCCTACCGCCGCCACGAGCGTCTGGAGTCGGCGCTGCTGGACGTCGAAGGCCGCGGCGACTACCCGCTCGTGGTCAAGGCCGACGGCCTGGCCGCGGGCAAGGGCGTGCTCATCTGCAAGGACGTGGACGAGGCCCGCGAGGCCGTCCGCGCCTGCTTCGTGGCGCGTGAGTTCGGCGAGGCCGGCGACGTGCTCATCACCGAGGAGTACCTCACCGGCTCCGAGGTCTCACTGCTGGTGCTCTGCGACGGCGCGACCGCGGTGCCGCTCGCGCCGGCGCAGGACTACAAGCGCATCTTCGCCGGCGACCAGGGACCCAACACCGGCGGCATGGGCAGCTACTGCCCGGTCCCGGGGTTCGAGCAGAAAGCCGTCGACGCCGCCATGGAACACGTGGTGGAACCCGTCGTCGCGGCGCTCCGCCGGCGCGGCGTCACCTATCGCGGCGTGCTCTACGCCGGTCTGATCGTCACGGAGACCGGCGTGAAGGTGCTCGAGTTCAACTGCCGCTTCGGCGACCCGGAGACGCAGGCCGTGCTGCCGCGGCTGGACAGCGACCTGCTCGAGCACTGTGCGGCGGCCGCGAGCGGCGACCTCGCCGGAGCCAGGGTCCTGTGGAAGCCGCAGGACTGCGTCACGGTGGTGCTCGCCTCGGCCGGCTACCCGGCGAGCAGCCACAAGGGCGACGTCATCAGCGGCCTCGCCGACGCGGCGGCGCTGGACGACGTGACCGTCTACCACGCCGGCACCGCGCTTCAGGACGGCCAGGTCGTCACGGCCGGCGGCCGCGTGCTGGCGGTCAGCGCGCTCGGCGACGGCTTCGCCGCCGCGCGGGCGCGCGCCTACGAGGGCGTCGGCAAGATCAGCTTCGACGGCATGCAGGTACGTCCCGACATCGCCGAGCGCGCCGTCAAGGCGCGCGCCGGCGAGCTCGACCTGTTCCCGGCCGGGTTCGCCGGCTGACGATCTGGGCGGCGCGGCCTCCGCGCAGCCGACGAAGGAGACGACGTGGAAGAGACGAGGACCGAGGTCGAGGCCATCCTCCAGGGCATCCAGATGGAGCCGGTGCTGGTCGGTATCGTCATGGGCAGCGAGAGCGACCGCGAGATCATGCAGAAGGCCGCCACCGAGCTCGACGAGCGCAAGATCAAGTACGAGATCAACGTGCTCTCGGCCCACCGCGACCCGGACAAGGTGGCCCACTACGCCAAGACCGCGCAGAGCCGCGGCCTCAAGGTGCTCATCGGCGGCGCCGGCAAGGCGGCGGCCCTCCCCGGCGTGCTGGCCGCCTACACCAACCTCCCGGTGATCGGCGTGCCCATCAAGACCAGCGACCTGGGCGGCCTCGACTCGCTGCTGAGCATCGTGCAGATGCCGCCGGGCGTGCCCGTGGCGTGCGTCGCCATCAACGGCGCCCGCAACGCGGCCATCCTGGCGGCCAAGATCCTCGACCTGTAAGCACGGAGCCGTCAGTGAGGAGTCGCGCATGAGGACTGTCTTCGTCATCGTGCTCGCCGCGCTCGCGGCGGCCGCCGGGCTCGTGATCGTGCAGGTCGCAGCCGCCGAGCGCGTGAGCTGGCAGCAGGTCTACTTCGGCCGAGCGCACGGCAGCGACGCCTTCACCTCTGTCGTCGCGGCTCCCGACGGCGGCGCCTACGCAGCCGGCTACAGTGCCGTCAGCTCCGCGAACGGCTCGGATATGCTGCTCGTCCGCTACGCCGCGAACGGCACGACGTCCTGGGTACGACAGTGGAACGGCCCTCTGTCGGGCTGCGACCAGTGTTGGGACCTGGGCCGCGACGGCCGCGGCGGGCTCTACCTCGCCGGCCTGTACGGCGGGACGCGGGGGCGACGCGGCAATCCTTCGGTACTCGGCAGACGGCCGGCTCACCTGGTCGCGCCGCGTTGACTACGGCTCGGACTGGCAGGACGACGCCCGCTTCGTGTGTGGCCTCGCAGGAGGTGGCATCTACGCCGTCGTCGAGAGCTGGTCGGGCACCGCCTACCGCACGCGCGTGCTGCGCTACTCCCGACTGGGTGCGCGCGTCTGGTGGGCGGCGCTGGCGCCGGGGACGCGCGTGACCGACGTCACGACGGACGCCGCGGACAACCTCCACCTCTCCGGCTGGTCCGCGTCCGCCACCGGAACTGAGGCGCGGTTGGACTCATTCTCCCCCGGCGGATCGCGCCGCTGGTCGGTGCGCCTGCCCGGCGACGCCGCGTTCACGAGCGCGAGCGCCATCTCCGGCAGGCCCGGCGGCATCGTCTGGACGATGGACTCATCGGATGACGCCGCGGCGCCCGGATACGGATCGGTGCTCGCCTCGCCGTACACCCCGTTCACGCAGCAGTGGGGCGGCGCCCTGGGACTCACTCCGCCCTACGAGCTCAACGACGTCGGCGGCACGGCGGCGGACGGCGCGATCGCCGTCGGTCGCATGCGATCGAGCGGCGTGGACGAAGGCTTCATTGTGCAGTTGAACGCGACCGGCGCCCCGGTCGCCGCTCCGTTGATCTGGAGCGATACGGCCGGCTGCGGCGGCGAGCTCGTGGCGACGACACAAGCTGGCGCATGGGTCGCCGGCAGGACAGGCGCCGTCTTCTCGGCGCTGCACTTCCTGCCGGCGTCCGGCTTGACCTGGCGCTATGACTACGCTGCCAGACCGGCTGGCCGGGCGCTCGACCTGCAGGCCGCCCCCGACGGCGGCGCCTACGTGGCGGGCTGGTGCCGGGCCTCCGGAGCCGGGGCCGACGCGGTGATCATGCGCCTGGCGCCCTGAGGGGCGGGACGACCGGAACTTTCAGAAGTTGGCTAGAGCGGAGAGGCTCGGCGAGTCCAACGCTCTGACGACCGGCGACGCCGCCGGCAGCGCCGTCGCGTACAGATTCACGGTGCCGAGAGACTCCCCGTCGGCCCGGTAGGTCGCGGTGCCCACATAGGTGCCGGGCGCCGGCACGGTGGTCAAGCCAGCGACGAGCGAGACCGTGCGCTTCACCTGGGCCCCCTTGCGCACGACGACGCCGGCCAGCGATGCGCCCGCCACGCACGGGAGCGCGCCGCCGTCGGGCATTGTCCGCCGCGCGACGACGTCGCCGCTGTGGACGAGGCCGCGCCGCCTGTAGAGCGACGAGCCGTACAGCAGCAGGTCGGCGTTGTCGCGCATGTTGCGGGCCCGCGACGGCTCATGCAGCGTCGTGCTGATGAGAGGGCGCAGCCCCGGTTGTCCGGCGGCTGCGAGGCAGTACTTGGCGAGGGGCGTGTACCCCGGCTTGATCCCTTCGCCCCACGGATAGTCGAGAATCCAGTTCTTGGAGTGGCACTGGTAGCTGCCGGTCTCCCAGGTGACGAGCGATTCCTTGATGGCTACGAACCCGCGCACCGTCGCATCACTCATGGCGCGCCTGCCCAACCGAGCTAGTTCGCGCGCCGTGGTCACGTGCCTCGGGTCCTCGGGCGCTCCCGAGGCGTTGGTGTAGTGCGTCCGGGTGAGGCCCCACGCCTTGGCGTGCTGGTTCATGAGCACGACGAAGCGGTCCTCGTTGCCGGCGACGTCGGCGGCAAGGGCGACCGCGCAGTCGGTGGCGCTACGGACGATCATGCCGGTTATCGCTCCGCGGTACGTGATCGTGTCCCCGGGCTGCAGCCCCACGCCGGTGCTCCCCGCGACAGCGTCGGAGACCACGAACCAGTCATCCAGTACGTCGCGGCGGTGCTCGAGGACGATGAGCAGCGTCATGATCTTGGTCGTAGAGGCCATCGGCAGGCGAAGGTCGGGGCGCCTGGACCACAGCACGCGGCCGGTGACGCGGTCGATGAGGATGCCGGAACTGGCGGCCACCGTCGGCACGGGCAGCGTGCCAGCCCGGGCTGCGGAGGCGGCGGCCGCGGCCACCGCGATGAGGAGGAACGCCAGCGCGGCGGCAAGCAGCAAGGGCCGCGCCCGCCTCGCTCCGCGAGGTCCGGCTTTCCTCATTCCGTGGCGTAGGTAGCCGTGGACGAACCCGCCGCGAATGTGATGCTGATGTGCCCACCGACCGGCATGATCTGCCGCACGACGCCGTTGACGGTCACAACCGCGGGCGCAGGCAGGGCGGCGCCATAGGGCGCCTGTACGGTCAGGGGCGTCGGGCAAGAGACGGCGATGCTGCCCGGCGCGATGCGCACCCTCCACAGCCGATGGCTGCCGGCCGTGGTGACGACGTGATAGCCCCAGGCGCCGGCCGACGGCAGCCAGCTGCGGTACTCCCATGCGGTCGGAGCCGCCGGCAGCGTGCGCCAGACACCGTTCGGACGCAGGAAGTCAACGGCCGCCTCCGGATGACCGGAGAGCATCGTGCCATGCTTGCCCCTGCCGATGACCTGCACGACTGGCGCGTCGGGCGCAAGGCTCTTGATCCTCCGGTAGAGGTAGCCGGTCTGCGTCTCGGCTTGGTGATAGCCGATCGTGTCGTCCTTGCTCCACCAAATGCCGATGGGCACGCCACAGGTGGCCAGCGTGCCGGCGAACGGCGTGGAGCTGCGACGCTTGTAGAGCCAGGGGACCTCGCCGGGCCTGCCGCCGACCTCGCGACGCATCAGGGCCTGCGAGTCGCCCATGCCGACGAACGGGAACTCACGGTACCGCGCCGCGAGGTCGGCGTTTCCGTCGACGCACAACCCGGCAGCGAAGCGGTCGGGGTAGCGGGCGAGAGTGCAGAGCGTCTCCTGCCCGCCCATACTGATGCCGACCAGGTACAGCCGCTGGTGGTCGACGTGCACCCAGGGAAGACTGCTCTCGACGACGTCGACGATCTCAGCGATGTCCTGCAGCTGACCGTCGACCCCCCAGGACGTGAAGGGGAGGCGCCTCCCCGAGCTGTCCGGACAGATGATCATGAAGCGCTCTGTGGTCGGCAGGTCGCCCCACTGCGACGCTGGCCGCAGAGGCGACGTGTCCCTGCCGTGCGGTTCGACGATGCAGGGAAGGGCCTCGTTGGTGCCGGGCGCGTAGTCGCGTGGCAGAACCACGGTGGCGTAACGCGCCCGATTGTTCCATGAACGGTACGGGACCGCGATGACCTGGTTGGCGCCGACAGTCGTTGCCTGGAGCGCCCCCGCGCGGGCCCGAGGCACGGCGGCCACGCCAAGGACAGTCAACGAGACCGTGATCACGAGACACGCGAGCCAAAGCGTGCGGGCTGCCATGGTGGTCCCCCCTTCTCCTACCGAAAGGGAAGGCATCGCGCAAGCCCCCCTCCCCGATGGCTACTGAAAGTATCGCAGAAGGCCGGGTGGCCCGCAACGCAGGCGACAGAACGGAGACGCCCCCCGCGGCACCAGGTTCGCACAAGGGAGGAGATGCGGGGTCAGCCGGCCGCACCCGGTTGTGCGTCCACGCCGCAGGCGGGGAACACTGGCGGCATGAGCAGACACCCCATCCGGTCCAGCATGGCGCCGGGCCCGCCCGGCGCCGCCTCGCCCGGCATCTCCTCGGGCCACTTCGTCTTCATCTCGGCGCAGCTGCCGGTCGAGGTCAACGGCGAGCTCTTCGGCCACACGGCGGTCGAGCAGGCCGGCCGCGCCCTCGACAACCTCGAGCACCAGCTCCGCTCCACCGGCCTCTCGCTGGAGGACGTCGTGAGCCTCGAGATCCACCTCGTCGACCCGGCGGACAGGGCGGCGCTCGACGCCGCGCTCGCCGCCCACTTCGTCCCGCCGTATCCCGCCCTCACGCTCTCCGGTGTACCATGGTTGCCCGGCGATGCGCGGCTGCAGGTGGCCGCCATCGCGCAACGCTACTGAGAGTCGCAGGGTGCCGAGGAACGACAAGCCACCCAGCCCGAGGACGATCTCGGGCTTCCTCTACATCGCGGTGCTCGCCATCGCCGTCGCGCTGGCCTACGTCGCCGTGCGCGCGCTGCTCGCCTGACGCGGCCCACAAGAAAGGACACCCCCCATGGAGAAGCAGGTCTTCGCGTCGCCCGACGGCGCCCCGGCAGTCGGCCCGTACTCGCCCGCCGTCGGCGTCGGCGACTTCGTCTTCGTCTCCGGACAGATCGCGCTCGATACCGACGGCAAGATCGTCGGCTACACGCCCAAAGACCAGGCGCGCAAGGCGCTCGAGAACCTGCGCGCCACGCTCCAGGCCGCCGGCCTGGGCCTCGAGCACGTCGTCAAGACCACCATCTTCCTCAGCGACATGGACGAGTTCGCCGCCGTCAACGAAGTGTACGGCGAGTTCTTCGCGGAGCCGTACCCGGCGCGCTCCACCGTGGAGGTGGCGCGCCTCCCCAAGGAGCTCCACGTCGAGATCGAAGCGGTCGCGTACCGTGGCTGAGACGCGCCGGAGCCGCAGGCGTATGCGGCGCGCCGTCCTGCCACTCACCTCCCTGCTGGCCGCAGTGCTTCTCGCCGTGACCTTCGCCGCCTGCGGCGGAGCGCCGAAGGCCGCCGAGGATCCGTTGGCGGGCTACTGGGCCGGTGGCGGTAACGCGAGCATGCAGCTCGTCCACATCCTCAAGGCGGGCGACGCGTACAAGGTGTACGCGAATCCGGACTACGAGGCGCCTGCGCCGACGCTCGAAGATGGCGCCCTGATCATCGACACGCACGCGGTGACGCTGACGTTCGTGCCGGCGGGGACGGACAAGCTCACGCTCGACCTCAGCGGTGACGCAGTCGAGAAGCCGGAGAAGACGACGCTGAGGCGCGTGAGCGAGGCGCAGTACAACGACGCCGCCGTCGGTCTGGGGCTGACCACGATCCGGCGCGCCCTCGCGAAGTGGAAGGCCGGCGGCGGCAAGAAGTACCCGCCGGCAGCTGAAGTGTCGCCGACGGGAGCGCTGGGCCAGATGACATCCTGGCCGAAGAACCTGTTCACCGGCCAGCCCATGCAGCCGGGGACGGGCAAAGGCGACTACGTGTACAAGACGGTAGACGGCGGAGACAGCTACTCGCTCGTCGCCTACCTCTCCGACGGCAGCACCATCGGGAAGTGACACACGTCCAGCGGCGCGGCGCGCCAGGTGCGCCGCGCCGCGCGGCCGGTGTGAGAGAATCGCGGGCGACGACAGGCGGCGGCCGGCGGAGCCGGCCCAGCCGTGACGCCGGCGGCCGCGGAGGGCACCGATGATCGAGCGCTACACGCTCCCTGAGATGGGCGCGATCTGGACCGACGAGGCACGGATGCAGGCCTGGCTGGACGTCGAGGTCGCCGCCGTGAAGGCCTGGAACAGGCTCGGCAGGATCCCCGACGACGCGGTCCGCGAGATCGAGGCCAAGGCTGCGTTCGACGTGGCCCGCGTCAACGAGATCGAGGCGACGACCAACCACGACGTCATCGCCTTCCTCACCAACGTCGCCGAGTACGTCGGCGAGGCCAGCAAGTACGTCCACTACGGCATGACCAGCAGCGACATGCTCGACACCGCCCTGGCGCTGCAGATCAAGCGCGCCGGCCTGCTCCTCGAGCGCGACCTCGTCGCGCTCGGCGAGGTGCTCCTGCGGCGCGCGTTCGAGTTCCGCGACACCGTCGAGGTGGGCCGCACCCACGGCATCCACGCCGAGCCCATCACCTTCGGCATGAAGCTCGGCATCTGGGCGTTCGAGGTCAGCCGCCACCTCAAGCGCATGCGCACCGTCACCGTCAACGCCTCCGTCGGCAAGATCAGCGGCGCCGTCGGCGCGTACAACAACATCGACCCGCGCGTCGAGGACCTCGTCTGCGAGGAGCTCGACATCGGCCGCGAGCCGATCAGCAACCAGGTGGTGCAGCGCGACCGGCACGCCGCCTTTCTCTCCGCGATCGCCATCGTCGGCTCGAGCATCGAGAAGTTCGCCACCGAGGTGCGCCACCTGCAGCGCACCGAGGTGCGTGAGGCCGAGGAGGCGTTCGGCAAAGGCCAGAAGGGGTCCTCGGCCATGCCGCACAAGCGCAACCCTATCCTCAGCGAGCGCATGGCCGGCTGCGCGCGCGTGCTGCGCGGCAACGCGCTCGTGGGCATGGAGAACGTGGCGCTGTGGCACGAGCGCGACATCAGCCACAGCTCGGCCGAGCGCATCGTGCTGCCCGACAGCACGATCCTTCTCGACTACATGCTGCAGAAGTTCACCAGGCTCATCGACAACCTCGTCGTGGACGAGGAGCGCATGCTGGCAAACCTGGGCCAGAGCTACCGCCTCGTCTTCAGCGGGGCGGTCCTGCTGGCCCTCGTCGACAAGGGCATGCTGCGCGAGGACGCCTACCGCGTCGTGCAGGACGCGGCGATGCAGGCGTGGCGCGACGGCGTCGACTTCGGCGACCTCATCAAGGCCAGTGACGAGGCCATGGCCGTCATGTCCGCCGAGGAGATCGACGCGGCCATGGACCCGGACCAGTACCGGGCCGGGCGCGACGTGATCTTCGCCCGGCTGGAGAAGCTCGAGTTCTGACGGCGCGCCGGAGTCATGGCTGCGCGTCCCCGAGCCGATAGACTTGGCGTGGCGGCCGCGCGGAGTCTGCGCAGCCGCAGAAGCCGGCTCCCGAGGGGGATCTGATGGCCGAGTGCCCCAGCTGCAGTGCTCCGCTCAAAGACGGTGACTGGACCTGCGGCGTGTGCGGGGCGCCGGTCGCCGGCGCCGGCATGGCCGCGGCTCCCGGCGCCGGCGACTATCACCCCGCCTACGGGGGCGCCGCAGGCGCGCCGGCCTACGGAGCTCCGCCGGCCTCCAGCAATCAAGGTGAGTGGGGGCCGGAGTACCAGCCGCAGCCCGCGGCGGCGCGGCGCCGGCCGCGGCCGGTTCGTCCGGCCTGCTCAAGCTGGTGCTCGTCATCGGCGTCATCGCCGTCATCGCCATCGTCCTCGTGTGGTTCTTCGTCCTCCGCGGTCCGGCCACCACCGGCGAGGAGTTCCTCGGCACCTGGACGGCCGCCACCCAGCAGGGCATCGCCAGCATCGCCGTCGCGCAGCAGGGCGATGCGTTCTCCGTCGCCATCACAGGGAACGACCAGAGTCAGAAGATCACCGTGCCGGCTCACCTGGACGGCACCGACCTGGTCATCACCGTGGACGACTTCTCGCAGATGGCGGGCGAGGGCAACGCCGAGGCCTTCAAGGCGACGCTCAAGGCGCTCGCCGGCGACTTCAAGATGATCTTCGGCAGCGTGGACGCGACCCACCTCGACCTGCGCATCGTGGGCACGGCTCCATCGGGTGACGACTTCGACCAGACCATCCCGCTCACCAAGGACGCGGCGGAGACCACTTGAACAGCCGCCGTAGACAAGCCACGGAAGGCGGGCTCCGCGCGCCAAGCCGCATCCGGCCCGCCACGCGCGGCGACCTGCCGGAGATCGTCGACCTGCTGTGCGCCTGCGACGTGGCGGAGGTCGGACAGCCCGACAGCACCCTCGACGACCTCGAGAACGACTGGGCCATGGAGGGCTTCGACCCGTCCCGCGACGCCTGGGTGGCGGAGGGACCCGAAGGGCTCGTGGGCTACGCCTACGCCGGCGACCAGTTCCGCACCGGCGAGCTCGAGGCCGACCTGTGGGTGCATCCCGCGCATCACGAGCCGGAGCTCGGCGGCCGGCTGCTCGGCCTCGCCGAGCGGCGGGCCGCGCAGCTCGCGGTGGAGCGCGGCTACCCCGAACCGAAGCTGGACGTCTTCTGCATGGCCGCCAACCGGGCCAAACGCGACCTCCTGCGGCGCCACGGCTACACCCTCGCGCGCACCGTGTACCGGATGACGGCCGACCTCAGCGGCGGCGCCCCGTTCGCGGAGGTTCCCGCGGGCCTCGAGATCCGGCCCTTCCGGCTCGAGGCCGACGAGCGCGCGCTGTACGGACTGATGAACGAGGCGTTCGAGGACCACTTCCGCCAGAGCCAGGAGCCCTTCGACGCCTGGCGCGCCCGCCTGCTCGGGCACGCCGACTTCGACCCCGACCTGTGGTGGATCGCCTGGGACGGAGACACGGGCGAAGCCGTCGGTGGCCTCGTCGCCTACGACCACGGCGACCTCGGCTGGATCAAAGGCCTCGGCGTGCGCCGTCCCTGGCGCCGTCGCGGCCTCGGCGGGGCCCTGCTGGCGCACGCCCTCGCCGCGTTCTTCGCCCGCGGGCAGCTGCGCGTGGACCTGGGCGTCGACGCCGAGGGTGAGACCCGGCCGCTGCGCCTGTACGAGCGCGCCGGGATGCAGGCGACCTCCGCCTACGAACTGTACGCCAGAGCACTGGCCGGCTGAGGCCCCGTACCGGGGGTGCGGCCTGGAGAGCCGTTGGCTTAGTCGCCGGCTCCGCCCTCGGACCCGGGCGGCCCCTTCGTCGTCGGGGAGGCGCCGCCCGCAGCGACGGCCGCCAGCCGCTCGCGCTCCTCTTCCTCCATGAGGGCCCTCGTGCGCGGCGAGAACCCGCCCCGCATGCGCCGCTCCCACCACTCGTCGAGCGGCTCGCCCTTGAGGCGCACCCACAGCAGGTAGAGCAGCACCGCGGTCGTGAGGAGGACGAGCTCGACGACCACCAGCGCGATGAGCCGCACCTGCAGGGATGGCGCCAGGGGGATCCCCTGCGCAAGGATGAGGGCGAGCCCGTTCATCACGGCGACGCCGAAGACGACGGAGTGATGGACGAGCCGCCGGACAGCGGCAGCGGCGAGGCGGGCTCCGGTGCCGGAAGCTTCGTCGCCTTTGGCCCGTCGACGATGTACGGCAGGATCGCGTTCACCTGGTCCGTAGAGAGGATCTGGCCCCACGCCGGCATGAAGATGACGCCCTTCGTCCCGGGGTCGGGGATCGACCCCTCCATCAGCACCGAGCGCAGCTCGCTCATCGGGACGGGATCGTCCGGGTTGCGCAGGCGGGCACGAGCTTGTCCTCGGTCTTCGGGTTCGGCGCCGGCGACGGGAGAGATGTGCCGCCGACCTGGCCGTGGCAGTCGATGCAGGCGTAGGCGCTGTAGATGTCGGCCGCCTTCGCGGGGTCGGGGTCATACGTCGCACCCGTGTCCGGGAACCCCGCGAGGATGTAGGCGGCGATCGCGTTCGCCTGCGCATCGTTGATGACGCCCTTCCACGACGGCATGTTGATCACGCCGGGCTTCTTGCTGAGGATGGCGCCCTCCTGGAGGACCTGGCTGATCTGTGGTGCGCTGCGGAACTGCTCGCTCTGGTCGCGAAACTGGTTGTTGAGCGGCGGGATCGTGCTGTCGCCGCCCACGTTGAGCCGATTCGGGACGCCGCCGACCCCGTTGGGCGCGTGACAGCGGACGCAGGCCAGGCTCACGTAGAGCTGCCCGCCGTCCTTGACCTGCTGGCTCAGGTTGGCGACGGCCGTGGCCGCCGGGGACCCGGTGCTCGGTGCCTCGGGCGTCGCCAGACTCGCGCATCCGGCGGCGGCGAGAGCCAGCCCGACGAGGAGCGCGGGCCAGGCCCGCACAGGAATGCGCTTCATCGTGCCTCCTGTGGTCACGGCGTCACCGCGCCCCAGATCGTGAGGGCGACGAGGGCGACGACGATGACGACGGCGATAGTCGTCGTCACGGGCTTACGCAGCGGATTGCGCTCGGGACTGCGGTCGACGAAGGGAAGGATCACCATCAGCACGACGACCACCGCAACGAGCACCAGGCCCGCGATCTCCGGGATGACCTTGATCAACTGGAACAGCCCGAGGAAGTACCATTCGGGCTTGATGCCGGACGGCGTGACCAGCACGTTCGCCTGCGGCGCCAGATCGGCCGGCCACAGCAGCGCGATGCCCCCGATCACGCCGAGGAAGAGGAAGAGGATCATCGCCTGGGACGTGAGCTCCTCCCAGAAGTACGGGATGTAGCCCTGCCCGGGGTCGCGCCAGATCTCCCAGTAGAACCGCGGCGGCTCGTTGGTCGGGTACTGTCTGCGCTTCGCCTTCGCCATCGGGCCCCCTACAGCCGCCCTGAGATGCCGTGACGGCGGATCATCCAGAAGTGCCCGATGAGCAGCACCACGATGATGGCCGGCAGCACCAGCACGTGGAGGTCGTAGAAGCGGCCGAGCGTGGCGGCGCTGATCTGGTCGCCGCCGCGCAGGCTCACGAGCAGGAAGTGACCGATCAGCGGCACCGAGCCGGCGATGTCCGTGCCGACCTTGGTCGCCCAGTACGCCTTCTGGTCCCACGGCAGCAGATAGCCGGTGAAGCCGAAGCCCAGGGTGATGAGGAGGAGCGCCACGCCGGTGAGCCAGTTGAGCTCGCGCGGCGCCTTGTAGGCGCCGGTGAAGAAGACGCGCAGCAGGTGCACGAAGACCAGCAGGACCATCCCGCCGGCGGCCCAGCGGTGGATCGAGCGGATCCACCAGCCGAACTGCACGTGCACGGAGATGTTGAGGACGCTCTGATAGGCCGTGTCGGGCGTCGGCTGGTAGTAGACGGCCAGCAGGATGCCGGTGACCGCGAGGATGACGAAGAGGATGAAGGCGACGCCGCCGAAGCAGTAGATGTAATTGGTGGCGTGCTTCGGCACGATGCGGTTGTACTGGTCCTCCATGGTGGCCGTGAGCCCGAGGCGCCGGACCACCCAGGGGACGAGGCCACGCTCCACGGGCGCAGGGGCGCCGGGACTGCCCTCGGTCGTGGTCATGCGAACTCTCCCGTGTACCAGGCCGGATACTTGGCGCGGCTCAGGTCGATCGGGCCGACCAGCAGCGAGCCGTTCTGGGTCTGCGAGCGATAGGTCGGCAGCGGCAGGGTCGCCGGTCCGTGCGTGACGGTGCCGATGGCCGAGAACTTGCTGCCGTGGCACGGGCAGGCGAAGGTATCGCCGGTGACGCCGAGGACGCAGCCCAGATGGGTGCAGATGAGCGAGTACACCGTGTACTTGCCGTTCAGGTTCTGCACCGCCGCGGGCTGGCCGCCGACGATGATCGCCGTGAGTTGGCCGGCGGGGAACGTCTCCAGGGCGCCGGCGTTGACGACCTGGCCGATAGCGGCCGAGACGGCGGCCGGCGGCTTGAGGAAGCGCGCGACCGGATAGAGCACGCCGGCGAGCGAGAGTGCGCCGAAGCCGGCAATCAGCCATTTGAGGAATCCCCTGCGCGTCACGAAGCCTCCCCCGAAGCTTGCCCACGCCATCGTATCCGTTCAGTATTACCCGCTTCGCGCCGCAGTCAACGTCGACTGACCGGCTCGAGGGTCACCGAGGCTGGGATAGGATGCAAGGCATGAGTGACGCCACCCGCGACTCCCGCGCCCTCCGCCTTGCCCGGACCGATCTGAACGTCGTCGTCCGCGTGCCGGGATCCAAGAGCGTGACCAACCGGGCGCTGCTCCTGGCCGGCCTCGCCTCGGGGACGTCCGTATTGCGAGGCGCGCTGGAGGCCGGCGACACCGACGCGTTCGCCGCCGGCCTGCGCAGCTTGGGCGTCGCCGTCGAGCGCCGGGGCGACGACCTGCTCGTCACGGGCGCCGGCGGCGGCTTCCCGGCGACCGCCGCCGACGTCTTCTGCGCGGAGGCGGGCACCGCCGCACGGTTCCTGCTCGCCGCCGCGGCGGCCGGTGACGGCGCCTACCGGTTCGACGCGGCGCCGCAGCTGCGGCGCCGGCCGCTGGGCCCGCTGCTGGGCGCCCTGCGCGCGCAAGGCGCCCGCACCGAGCCTGACGACGCCGTCGGCCTGCCGTTCACGCTCCAGGCTCACGGTCTCGCCGGGGGCGTGCTGCGGCTCCCCGGCGACACCTCCAGCCAGTTCGTCTCGGCGCTGCTCCTGGCGGCGCCGCTCGGCCACGCCCCCCTGGACCTGCGCGTCGAGGGCCTCGTCAGCCGGCCCTACGTCACCATGACCCTGCGCATGATGGAGCAGTTCGGCGCACGGCCGGACGACGCCGGCGACGACCGCTTCGTCGTCGCGCCGGGGTCGTACGACGGGCGCGAGTACGACGTGGAACCCGACGCCTCGACCGCCTCGTACTTCTTCGCCGCGGCGGCGGTCGCCGGCCGCGTGCAGGTCCTGGGCCTGCACCGCGAGCACGCGCTGCAGGGCGACGTGGCGTTCCTCGACGTGCTCGAGTGCATGGGCTGCACGGTCGACGACGAGCCCGAGGGCGTGCGCGTGGCCGGCCCGGCTGCGCTGGCCGGCCTCACCGTCGACATGACCGACATCCCCGACACCTTCATGACGCTGGCGGCGATCGCGCCGCTGGCGACCTCGCCGGTCACCGTCACCGGCATCGGCAACGTGCGGCTCAAGGAATCAGACCGCATCGCCGCCGTGGAGGAGAACCTGCGCCGGACCGGAGTGAAGACGGAGTCCGGCCCCGACTGGCTCCGCGTGTTCCCCGGCACGCCTCGCGCGGCCTCCGTCGACCCCCACGACGACCACCGCATCGCCATGGCGTTCTCCGTCCTGGGCCTGCGCGTGCCCGGGATCGTGATCGAGGACCCCGGCTGCGTCGCCAAGACCTGCCCCACGTTCTTCGATCTCTGGGCCGCGTTGGAACAGGGAATCGGCTGAACTGGGCAAAGTAGTAGAGGCGAACCACTGACGGCGCGCGAGCGTCACCCGGCGTGGAGGGCGAGCATGGACGATGAGCGCAGACTGCCAGACGACGACACCGAGCTGACCCGGGTCACGCCGCCGGACGACGAGACGCGCGTGATGCCGCCGGCCGACGAGGGCCAGACGCAGGTCATGCCCGGCTCCGACACCGGCGCCACGCGGGTGATGCCGGCGGCGGGCGCAGCTCCTCCGCCGCCCCCCAGCCAGCCGACGCTGATGATGACGCGCGGCCGCAGCAACGAGGGCGGAGGCGTCCCTTGGTGGGTCTGGCTCCTCATCGTCCTCGCCGTCGTCGCCGCCGCGGCCGCCCTGTGGTACTTCTACCTGCGGCCCACGGACTCCACCACGGCCGGCGACGAGTTCATCGGCAACTGGGCGCCGGAATCCGGCACGGGCGGCGGGCTCATCATCAAACGGTCCGGCGAGCAGTTCGCGATCTCCCAGTACGACGGCCGGCTCGAGAAGGTCGGCACCACCACCGCGGACCTCGTCGACGGCGAGCTCAGGATCAGCGTGCAGGCCTCGGCCATCGGACTCACCGGCGTGACCGGCAAGGTCCAGGGGACGCTCACCCACGAAGCGGGCGATCGCCTCCAACTCCAGTTCGCCGCCGGCGACCTGTCGATCGAGCCCGTGTACTTCGTGCGCGTCGAGGTGCTGCTCCCGGCCACCCCGACGCCTTCACCCACGCCGACCGTGTCGCCATCGCCCTCCGCCTCGCCGTCGCCGACCACGTCGCCGACCCCGAGCCCATCAGGCTCGCCCACGGCCGACAATCAGGCCGTCGCCAACATCGCCAAGCTGCAGGTCGGCATCGTGGCCTGGGCGGCCGACAACAACAACCTGTACCCGCCGCCGCAGGACGTCGTCGACGGCGGCGGCCTCTCGCAGTACGTGGACCCCTGGCCGACCAACCCGTTCACCAGCCAGCCGATGGCCCCGGGCACGGCGCCGGGCAGCTACGTGTACGAGCAGCTCAGCGGCGGTCAGGCCTACAAGCTCACCGGTTACCTCAGCAACGGGCTCACGTACTCCGTGCCGTGACGCCGGAGCCGCGCACCGACGAGCCAGGGGACCGGCTCGGACGTGAAGACGCCGGGACCGGCAGCACACGAGCAGCGCGACCAGCAGGCCGCCCGCCCACCCGGCGGGCGGCCTGCTCGCTGCGGCGATAGAATCGGCGCACACGGAAACGCCGCGGACGACGGATCCACACCGACGCGGCGTCTAACCTCCCAGCAGCCCCACGGCCTACAGCGGGGGCAGGATGCGAGCCCGTGACCTACGACCCGGCGGAACGCGAGATCGACGAGCAGACCGTGAGCGCCGCACGGCGCGGCGACGGTGAGGCGTTCGTGCGCGTGCTCAAGCACTACGACAGCCGCCTGCGCGCCCTCGCGTTCCGCATGCTCCGCGACCCGGTCCTGATGGACGACGCGCTGCAGGACGCCTCTCTCAAGGCGTATCAGGCGCTGCGCACGTTCCGCGGGGACAGCGAAGTGGGGACGTGGCTCTACCGCATCACCTACACCACCTGCCTGGACTACCTGCGTCGTGAGCGCCGCTTCCAGCTGCTCACGTCCGAGGACGCACCGGTGGACTTCGCCTGCGACGACCCGTGCGAGATCGTCACCCGCTGGTCGGACCTGGAGGACGCGCTGGACCAGCTCCCCGTGGAGCAGCGCGTGCTCGTCATCCTCGTCCACCAGTACGGCTACGACTACCGCACGGCGGCGGAGGTGGTCGGCGTCCCGGAGGGGACGGTCTCGTCCCGTCTGGCCGCCGCCCGCAGCCGCCTGCGCACGCTCCTCTGCGAGCACGCCTATGTGAGGGAGCAGACGTCGTGAAAGGCCGGCGTAGCCACGTCTTCGAGCGGGGCGCCGAAGGCGCGCCGCTCAGTGGCCGCCGCACGCACGCTGAAGGAGGGAGCTGGAACGACGAGCTGGGACGCGAGCTGCGCGAGTCGCCGCTGCCGGCGCACCGCCCGGACCACTTCGAGCGCATCCGCGAGCGGATGCGCGAGCTCGCCGGCTCGGACGGCGGACCGCCTCCGCTGTACCGCGCCCCGCGGCGCGTGCCGCCGGCGCCGCCGCGCCGGCGGCGCGGCATCCGCTTCGCCGCCGTCGCAGCCGTCGCGGCGGCGGTCGTAGCCGCCGTGGCCGTCACCTGGGCCGGCGTGCCCGGCGTCCAGCGGGCCACGCCGCAGCAGGCCACGGCCCGCACCGTGCTGGCCCGCGTGCAGCACGCGCTCGAGAACCTCGGCAGCATCAGCGGCGATATCGTCGAGTACGGCTCGGCGCGCGGCCGCCCGTTCTCCCACGCCGTCGGCTCGTTCACCTTCACCTCGGGCGGCGACTACCGCATCGAGCAGGCCGGCTGGGGCGTCACCTACACCTACGATTCCGTGAAGCGCGTCGCGCGTCGCTGCGTCTTCCGCAACGGCGAGGCGCTGTACTCCGAGGTCGCGCGCGACCTGCCGGATCCCGGCCCGTTCTTCGGCCCGTGGATGGGCGCCTCCCAGGTGCTCGACAGAAGCGTCGCCGCCTATGCACGCGCCGTGATCGCCGAACTGGACCCCGATGTCCCCGTCACTCCGGTGACGTGGGAGGGGCGCACCGCCTGGTCCATCACCGTGCCGGAGCCGCTCGCGGGCGGAGGCGACGACGGCACCGCCCGCATCGTCGTCGACGCCCAGTCCGGCTACCCGCTCGCCGTGGAGCACTGGAGCAGCGACGGCGAGGTGAGCGGCACGCGTATCGAGAACGTACGCGTCGGCGGGGCCGTGCCGCGGAGCACGTTCCGCCTCTCCGCCGACGTCAAGGACAAGCTCCTGCCGATGAGCGAACGGTTCCGCCGCATGAGCCTGCGGCAGGCGGCCGCGCTCGGCGAGCGCGCGACGACCAGCTTCACGCCCTACGCGGCCGAGTGGGTCCCCCGCGGCTACCGTCTCAGCGGCGTCACCGGCGCGGTGAACGGCGCGTTTCTCGGCGCGTACCGTCCCGTGCGCCAGGGCGAGGTCGGCTCACTCACCGTCGTGCTCACCTACCGGCGCGGGTTCGACCGCTTCTGCATCGTCAGCCGCTGGCGGCAGGACAACCCGCCCGGCTCAGACGACCCGTTCGACGAGAACTCGGTCGCGCTCGCCCAGTCCACCCGTATCCAGCTCACGACCGGCAGCCTCCGCGGCCAGACGGCCGGCGTGGTGCTCGGCCTGCCGGACTGGCCACACCTCTACGTCAGCACCGGCCGCGACCGTAAGGTGTCGGTCAGCGTGGCCGGCGACCTCACGAGGGACGAACTGGCGCGCATCGCCGGCTCCCTCCAGCCCATAGGAGACTGAGCCATGCGCGCCGTCCGCGTCCACGAGTTCGGCGGTCCCGACGTCCTGCAGGTCGAGGAACTGCCCCAACCCGAACCGGTGCAGGGAGAGGTGCTCGTCCGCGTGCAGGCGGCCGGGGTCAACCCCTACGAGACCTACGTTCGGGAGGGTCGCTACACCGAGCTGCCCGCCCTGCCCTACACGCCCGGCGGCGACGGCGCCGGCGTCCGCGCCGACACCGGGGAGCGCGTGTACCTCACCGGATCGCTGAGCGGCACCTACGCCGAGTACGCCCTGTGCCTCGAGGAGGATGTGCGGCCGCTGCCGGACGGCCTCTCGTACGCGCAGGGCGCCGCGGTCGGCGTGCCCTACTACACGGCCTACCGCGCCCTCGTCCAGCGGGCCGGCGCGACGGCCGGCGAGCGCGTGCTGATCCACGGCGCCAGCGGCGGCGTGGGCATCGCGACCGTGCAGCTCGCGCTTGCCGCGGGCCTCGACGTCACGGGCACGGCCGGAAGCGAGGCCGGCAGAGAGCTGGTCGCCGGCCAGGGCGACGTGCACGTGCTGGACCACCGCGACCCCGGCCACTTCGCGGAAGCGCTCGAGCTCACCGACGGCCGGGGCTTCGACCTCATCGTCGAGTTCCTCGCCAACGTCAACCTCGGGAACGACCTCAAGGCGCTCGCCATGCGCGGCCGGGTCGTCGTGGTGGGAAGCCGCGGCGTCGTGCAGGTCGACGCGCGCGACCTGATGAACGCGGAGGGGACCATCCTCGGCATGCGCACGCCGAACGCGCGGCCCGAGGAAGAGGCGGCCGCGCGCGCCGCCGTGGACGCCGGGCTGCGCAGCGGGGTGCTCAAGCCCGTGGTCGGCCGCGAGCTTCCGCTCGCGGAGGCCCCACGGGCCCACCGCCTGATCATGGAGCGGCCCGCGCTGGGCAAGCTGGTGCTCGTTCCCTGACGCACCCGCGGCGGCGCCCGGATCTACCCGCGCAGCGACGCCACCCGCTCCACCCTCGCCAGCCAGGCCTTGCGGCCGCCGCCCTCGAGATTCGTCGCCATCTCGGCCGCGTCGATGCGGAGCACGCGGAACGGCGGCCGGTCGAACGCCTCGCGCAGCTCCGCCTGCGTCACGCGCCGGGGTCCGCCTCCACCGGGCTCGTACTCGCTGAAGCAGAGGACGAACAGGCGCGCACCGAGGGCCGTGGCGGCCGCGAGCGAAGCCACGTAGCGCGGCCGCTCGTCGTCCTCGAAGGTGTGGAAGAGGCCTGAGTCGAGCACGGTGCGGAACCGCCGCCCGAGCTCGCCGAGGGCGAGGGCGTCGTGCACGAGGAACTCGGCCCGGAGGCCGCGCTCATCCGCCTTGGCGCGCGCGGCGGCGATGGCCGCGTCCACGGCGTCCACGCCGACCACCTCCAGACCCCGCGCGGCGAAGTAGAGGGCGTTCTCGCCCGTGCCGCAGCCCGCGTCCAGCACCGGCCCGGCCACCAGGCCGTCCGCCGCCACCTGCTCGAACGCCGGCTGCGCCCGGCCGATGTCCCAGGGCGGGGTGCCCTTGTACGCCTCTTCGAACCTGCTCGCGCTCACCGTGCTCACCTCCCGGGCGAGTCGCCGTCGCACTCTTTGTTCCACCGGGCAAACTCGGCGGTCTGCCGCACCGTCGACGCGTTTGTTAGCATCGGTCCACCCTCGAAGGAGCCCGACATGACCGACTACCGCGCGCGCAGCATGTGGCTCGACGGCATCCCCGGCGAGCTCGCCCCGCGTCCCTCGCTCCCCGGCGACACCGACGTGGATGTCGCCATCGTCGGCGCCGGCTACACCGGTCTGTGGACGGCCTACTACCTCAAGAAGGCCGACCCGCACCTGCGCGTGGCCGTGCTCGAGCGCGAGATCGCCGGCTTCGGAGCCTCGGGACGCAACGGCGGCTGGTGCCACACCACCTTCCCCGGCTCCCGTGAGCTGGCGGCCCGGACGCACGGGCGGCAGGCGGTCGTCGACCAGCAGCGCGCCCTGCACCGCACCGTGTACGAGGTCGCGCGCGTCGTGGACGAAGAGGGCATCGACGCGCGCTTCCACCTCGGCGGCCAGATGGACCTCGCACTCACGCCGGTCCAGTTGCTGCGCGCCCGCAGGGAGATCGAGTACGAGCGCTCGTGGGGCTTCGGCGAGGAGGACTACGTCCTGCTCGGCGCCGCCGACATGCGCGAGCGCGTCAAGGTGGCCGGGTGTCTGGGCGCCACGTACACGCCGCACGGCGCCTGTGTGGACCCGGCCCGGCTGGCCCGCGGGCTCGCCGACGTCGTCGAAGGCCTGGGGGTGCCCATCTACGAGCACACCCCGGTCACCAGGCTCGAGCCCCACCTCGCCGCCACCGCGCTTGGCGACGTGCGCGCCGACGTCGTCGTGCGCGCCACCGAGGCGTTCACGCCCGAGCTCCCCGGCTACGAGCGCACGCTGGTGCCGATCTACTCGCTGATGATCGGCACGGAACCGCTCCCCGCGGCCTTCTGGGACGAGGTCGGCTGGTCCCGGCGCGAGGTCTTCGGCGACTTCCGCTTCCTCATCTTCTACGCCATGCGCACCGAGGACGGCCGCATCGCCATCGGCGGGCGCGGCGCCCCGTATCACTTCGGCTCCCGCCTGAGCGAGGCCTACGAACGCGACCCGGCCGTCCGCGACCACCTCCGCTCCCTGCTCGGTGAGCTCTTCCCCGCCATCGGCGACGCGAAGGTCACCCACCACTGGGGAGGGGCGGTCGCGGCCCCCCGCGACTGGTACACCTCGGTCGGCCTGGACCGCGACTCCGGCATGGCCTGGGCCGGCGCCTACGTCGGCGACGGCGTGTCGACGACGAACCTCGCCGCCCGCACGCTGCGCGACCTCATCCTCCGACAGGAGACGGAGCTCACCCGGCTGCCTTGGGTCAACCACCGCTCCAGGGCCTGGGAGCCCGAGCCGCTGCGCTGGATCGGCGTGAACGCGGCGCTCAAGGCCATGGGGAGCGCCGACGACGTGGAGGCGCGGACGGGGCGCCCGAGCAAGCGGGCGACCTGCGTCAAGAAGCTGATCGGCGCCTGAGCGGCGCCTCCGCGCAGCCCGCCGCGGCGGCGCCGCGCGCCCGCGCGCCGCGACCTACTCGAGGAAGTCCGCCGGGGCGCTCGTGTCCTCGGGCACCGGCGTGTACGCCGGGGCGGGCACCAGCGGCGCCGGGCTCGCGCTCGAGCTCGGCGACGGGCTCGGCGTGGGCTTCGGCGGCGGGGGCAGCCTGAAGCACGACGGCGCGTGCGCGATGCAGTAGCGGATGAGCCGCCGCGAGTTGTCCGCGGTGAGGTGCGCGCCGTCGTAGAACCCGTTCGCCGTGCCGCCGAAGGTGCTGATCCGCAGGCAGTTCAGCACCCTGAAGTCCAGGTGCTCGGACAGCTTGGAGAGGTAGGTCCTCAGCCACCTCTCCTTGACGCCCCAGCCCACCGAGAGGAACGCGCTGAGCGCCCGCGGATGGTACGGCATGATCACGATGAGCGGCTTGATGCGGTGCTTGTTGAGCAGACGGATGGTCCGCACGAAGTACGCCATGGACCGCGTGTCGCGCGGGATCTTGCCGTTGCCGGCCCTGGCCAGCATGTCGGCGTCGAGGTAGCCGTCGAGGGACCGCTGCAGCGTGAGGCCCGCCTGGCGTTTGGCGTCATAGCTGTTCCACCACAGCATGCCGTCGAAGCCGTACCGGCGGCCGGAGAGGATGTTGCGCTTGGGCTGCTTCATGGCCCAGCTCATCTTGGCGTCGATGAGTGACTGCGGGAACGCCTGGGAGAGGCGCTCGTCGACGATGAGGCCGGGGTTCATGGGTACGTCGGCCAGCGTGGTCGCCTGCATGCACCAGATGACCGCCGGGGGCTTGTCGGGATGGCTGTCCAGCGCCCAGTCGGTGACCGCCCAGGCGTCCTCGGGGCGGCCGTTGTGGACGCCGAAGTTGAACGCCGTGAGGCCGGTCTTGCGCTTGATGGTGGCCGGGTCCATGCGCAGGCTGCGCGAGCCGCCGAAGACGAGCACGCGCGGCACCTTGGGCATCTCCTCGTAGAGGTCGGCCTTGAAGCTCCGGTCCACGCCGCGGCTGTAGTAGCTCTTGAGCTGCCACGTGGGCGTGGAGTCGCCGCCCATGGCGATGGGGATGGAGATGCCGATCAGGCAGGCGACGCCCAGCGCCACCAGCCCGAGTCTCACGCGCCACCCGCTCCCCGAGAACCCCACCACACCGACCCCCTTCTTCAGACTAGGGTAGCAATTGCCGAGGGTGGCCTCAAATCACGGCGCCGTGTACTGCGTCCCGTCGGAGAGATTGACCGACAGCGTGTACGCGGCGCCGGCGCCGGGCGCGTAGACGTAGTCGCCCGCGCCCCCTCCCGGCTTCATCGGCTTGTTGGAGAAGGGGTTCGTGGGCCAGGGGCTCACGAAGTTGCCCAGCGTCGCCTGCGACGCGTCGGCCGGCGGCGTGCTGCTCGTCGCGATGTACGCCTGGATGCCCGTCTTGATCATCAGCAGCTGCGCCTTGACGGCGGCGTCCTTGGCCACGTCGATCTTGCCGCTGGTGTTCTCCACGGCCTGGTCCTGCAGACCGCAGCCGCCGAGAGCCGCCGCGGCGCCGAGCGCCAGCAACGCGACGAGCACCACGCTCGTGATCCGCTTCATCTCGCTTTGCCCTCCAGAGTCGCTGCCACCCCTATCGGCAGCGTTCGACGTGAGGTCAAGCGGGCATCCGAAGAACCGCCCGCCCCCACGGCGGCCCCGTCACAGCCCCGCCAGCTCCCGAAAGCGTTCCACCGACCTGATCGGCACGCCGAGCAGCTCGGCGATGCGGAACTTGGCCATCATCGCGTTCGGCTCGCCCGGGTGCAGGTTGGAGTGGTCGAGGATCCGGCCCAGGCCTTTCTCGCCGCGGATCTGCTCCATCGCGTAGCTGTCGCTGAGGTCGCGGACGGTGCAGCCGAGCCTCTCGGCCACGTATCCGCTTCGCCTCGTCCAGACGCATCCCGCGGGCCATCTGCATGCGCGCGACCAGGTCTCCGGCCGTGCGCATCCCGCCCATGCCCGCGGCGAGCGCGTGGGTGACGTCCATGCCTCTGGAGTCACCCGAGCCCACCTACAACCCGTCGCACTTGAGGATGTCGACGTGCGCCTTGGCCGCCCGGGACGCCGCGTCCTCGGGCGGGTAGCCGTTCACCGGCACGCCGCCCACTCCCTCGCCCACGTTGGGGTGCACGGGGATGCGGGCGACGTCCATGCACGGCTTGGTCACCGTGATCGAGTAGGCCGCGTTCCAGGCGCAGCTCTTGCCGGTGCGGATGTTCACCGCCGGCCCGAAGATGGTGGCGCCGGCGTCCTGGCACACCTCGAGTTGCTCCTTCGGCCAGAGCCCGGCCAGCCGGCGGCCGTCCCACTCGAGCTCGCCGTGGACGCCGATCACGAACTCGCCGGCCATGCCGACCTCGATGCCGGCGTCCGGGTAGTGCTCGCGCAGGTGCTTCACCGCGCGGAGCGTGCTGAAGAAGTCGGCGTCGCCGGCGCCGCCGGTGGTGTCGAAGTCCATGCCGTCGGCGCCGGCGTCCAGCATGCCCTCGCCCACGTAGATGAAGTCCTTGGTGGCGTGATCCATGGCCTCGTCGATGGCCGCGCGGGCGCCGGCGATGTCGCCGCGCGGCAGCAGCTCGAACCAGTTCTCCGCCGGTCCGTCGGGCTTGCTGTAGAAGGCGAGGTTGGGCTGCGCGCCGTACTGCACCGGCGCCGTCATCATCAGCTGGCAGTTCTGCATCACCTGCTGCTGGAACGGCAGGATCGTCTTGATGGCCTTGTAGCTGTACTCGATGTGCCAGAGCTCGAGGATGTCCTGGCCCAGGCGCTGCTCGCTCTCGAGCAGGTCGAGGAGGTCGGTGCCGGTCATCTTGCTGCCGCCGCCGTCGCAGCTGAGGACCACCTGGTCGCCGATGTCGACGGCGGTGAACGCGGCGCGCGAGGCGTAGATGTCCAGGAGGTGGTCGAGCTCGTCCTGCGCGAGCGGCGGGACCTTGGCCTTGCGCGCCGCCGCCTGCGTCGCGTCCTCCAGATCGGCGCGCAGCTCGCTGCGCGACATCTCGACCATGAACCCGTCGCCCATACGGGTCGGGATCTTCGCTTCCACCGGCAACTCCTTGCCTCAAGAGTGATGCGCGGCCGCAGGCTCCGCGGCGCCCGGGGCGAATCGTATCAGCAGGCGCGTGGCCGCGAATGTCCGGCGCAGTTGACCCGTCTCGCACCTGCGGCGACACTGGAGAGGAAGAAGGGGCCATCACCAAGCACATGATCCGACTCACGCTCATCCTCTGCGCCGCGCTGCTCGCGGCGGCCTGCGTCGGCGCGGGCGCTGCCGCGCCGGCCCGCGCCGCCTCCCCCGACGACGAGATGCGCCAGGCCGTGATGGCCTTGCGCGGCCTCATCGACCGGCAGGGCGCCGAGCGCTTCTTCACGTACCCGCGGGGCCCGTCCGTCCGCGCCGGACACCTCGGCGGCTCGTGGTGGCCCGACGATCCCTGGACCGGCTCCGACCTGACGCCGGGCACCAGTCGCGGGCACTTCCGCTACACGGTGAACCGCGACCGCCGCCGCTACCACCTCGTCGGCTATCTCGAGGGCGGCCGCACCTTCGTCCTCTCCGGAGGCATGCCACACTTCGTCAAGCTCGCCTACGACCACCGCAGCGAAGAGGGCATCAACCTCATCCGTCAGTACGTTGAGGACTACGCCGCCGCGCACGACGGCGTGTACCCGATGCCGGGTGAGGTGCGCGCGGACGGCCCCGTGGGCAACGAGCCGAAGCACCACTACTGGCCGAGCAATCCGTGGAACCACTCCGTCATGGTGCAGCGCCGCGACCGCGGCTCGTTCTCGTACGCGGTCGCCCCCGACAGGTCGTCGTACCGGCTGCGCCTGCACCGCGCCCTCAAGGGCGACTACGTGCTCACCGGGACCATCAGGACCAGCCCCTGGCAGCAGCTGCTGGCCAGCCTGGAGGACGAGATCCTGCGCCGCAGCGGGCGGATCCTCAAGGGCTACGTCGACCAGTGGGCGCTGCAGCACGCCGGCGCCCTGCCCAGGGTCACCGAGATGTCGCCGACGGCCGCCGTCGGCGCGGCGCATCCCGACTGGCCGCAGGACCCGAGCAGCGGCGCCGCGATGCTGCCGGGCACCGGCCCCGGCGCCTTCACGTACGCACCCGGCGCCGCCGGCGTCTTCACCCTCACCGTCCATCTTCACTCCGGCGACTTCCAGGCCGGCGGCACCGCGCCGTCGCCTGCGGCGCCGGCGCGCGGCTCCGGCACCCCGGAGCCCTGACCACCACAGGAGGCACCCCGTGACCAGACGCATGATCGCCGTCGTCCTTGCGACCGCCGTGCTCGCCCTGCTCCTCGCCGCCGCGGCGCCCCGCGCCGAGGCCGTGAGCTTCGTCGACAAGCAGGTGCAGGCCGGCGCGCTCCTCATCCAGAAGTACATCAACGACTACGGACAGAACAACCGCTTCATCTATCCTCCGAAGTCGATGGTCAAGAAGGGCGGCGGGCTCCCCGGCTCGACGAGCATCTGGCCGTCCAACCCCTGGACCGGAAGGATCATGGGGCCCGGCACCGCGCGAGGCACCTACACGTACACCCCGAGCGCCAGCGGCGCGACGTACAGGTTCGTCGTCCACCTGTCGAGCGGCAATTGGCCGCTGACGGGCGGCGTCCCCGCCTGGTTCAAACCGGAGCGCAACACGGCATCGAAGCAGAACCTGTTGCTGCTGCAACGCTACGTCGAGGCCTACGCGGCGTCACATGCCGGCGCGTACCCAACCCCCGACGTCGTCACTGCCACAGGCTTCGGCACGAGCTTCATCTGGCCCAAGAACCCCTGGACCGGCGCAGACATGGCCGCCGGGACCACCGTGGGCTGCTTCAGCTACACGGGCGGCGGGGCGACCTACGCGCTCAGGGTGATGCTGACCAACGGCTGGTGGTCGACCACCCTCGGCGCGCTCCCGGTGCTCGGCCAGCTGAGCACATCGCCGGGCGGCTGACGAGAGGCGGAGGCGACCGGGCGGTGAGCCCCGCGGGCGACTCCGTCAGTCGGTCGCCCGCTCCCGGTCCGCCTTGTCGACGATGCTCCGCACCTGCCTGAGCACGTCGTCCGGCAGCGGCTCGGGCTGGTGCGTCTCCAGGAGGCCGCGCGCCTTCTCCATCGCGCGCTGGTACATGTCGCTGGAGCCGCGCGCCTCCCAGTCTTCGCGCACGCGGCGGTCGATGAGCTCCGGCTGCGACGTGTCGCGCATGTGGCGCATCGTCGCGTCCAGGCTGAGGAAGTCGCCGAACGAACCGACGGCGGCGATGTCGTCCACCGCCAGAGACTCGTCGTCGACGCGCACGCCGCCGACGACGTGCTTGACCATGCGCGCGATCTCGTTGTCGATGACCAGCTGCGCGTAATCGAAGGTGACGCCCGACTCGATCATTCCCAGGCCGTAGATCAGGTTGGTCCCTGCCAACGCTGCCATGAGGGCCGTGAGGGTCTTCTCGTGACCGGTCTGCACGTCACTGAGCTTGCTGTCCCCCTACGCACCGGCGATGTAGCTCGGCAGGCGGTACTGCCTGGCGAGCTGCGCCGCGCCGGCGCTGATCAGCGCGCACTCCGGCGTGCCGACCGAGGCCGCGACGAGCCGCAGGTCCATGGCCGTCGTCGACGAGCCGTAGAGCTGCTTGCTGCCGCGCTCGGTGAGCTGGCCGAGGACGATGCCGGCGAGCACCTCGGCGTTGTGGGTGACCAGCGTGCCGGCGAGCGTCACCGGGCTCGAGCCGCCGGCCATGGCCATGCTGAGCACGCAGCTCGGCAGGCCGACGCGGGCGGACTCGATGACGATCTCGCAGAAGTCCTTGACGAGCTTGAGCGGGCTGACCGGGCAGGTGCCCATGACCATCATCGGCCGCTCGCGCACGGCGTCCTTGCTGCCCTGGACGGCGGCGAGCATGTCCACCGTGCGGTGGACGGCGTCGCCGTCCTGGGCGCCGCCCGAGATCGGCTTCGTCTGGTTGACGATGGCCGCCTCGTGGTTGTGCAGCGAGAACGACGCCGGCGGCTGGTCGCTGGAGACGACGGCCATCTCGAACACGTCGACCTCGTCCAGCGCGTCCACCAGACGGGCGATCTCTCCGAGGTCCTTCTTCGTCGAGGCCCTCAGCTCGCCCGTGCGCGGGTCGATGACCTGGATGCCCTCGCCGAAGTTGCTGAAGCCCACGCGGCCCGGCTCCAGGCAGATGTCGTTCCTCGGGTCGCGGCCGCAGAGCACCACGCTCGGCGGCGCGCTGGCGATGGCGTCCTCGACCACGTGCGGCGGGATGCGCACGATGTGCGACTCGCGGTCGACGACGCACCCGCCGTCGCTGTAGATGTCGAGCGCCTCGTCCAGCTCCACCCACACGCCGGTGCGCTCGAGCACCTCGAGCGTCGACAGGTGGATGTCCTGGATCTCGTCCTCGGTGAACACGTCCAACTTGAGGCCGCCACTCCTGCGGCGGCCGGCGAACAGGTTCCGCTTCACGGTCTGTCTCCCGCGGTCGATTGTGCTGCCGTGCCCTGGAGGACGTAGTCCTCTTTCAGGGCCTGATGAAGGTTCAGGGTGAACGTCTTGCCGTCGGCCGAGCGGACGTAGCCGAAGGAGCCGCGATCGGCGCGCTGCTCCATGGCCCCGTGGTCCCACGGGTTGCTGGGCCAGAGCAGGTCGCGCCGCTGCCGGCCCACGGATCCCTCGCGCGTGACCATCGCCGCCGTGGGCAGACGCCCGTCGTGCGCTGCGCGACCACATCTTGACGTACTGGAAGAGGAGGTTGAGCCCCTCCTTGCCGCGATGGTCGTAGGCCAGCATCGGCGTGTGCGTCATGCCGCCGGTGACGACGAAGGTCCTTCCGCCGCTGAGGTAGCCGGTGAGCCGGTAGCTCCGGTAGTCCGTCGCGCGAACGTAGGCGTAGTGCCCCTGCGAGGCGCCGGGCGTGAGACGCCCGCCGGTCCACGGGTCGCGCGGCCAGAAGACGCTGGCGAGGCCGCCCGTCGGCGAGACGGAGCTCGGGTGAGGGTAGACGTACATGTGCGCGGAGCCGCTCTTCTCGATGGCGCACTGCAGGGCGAGCAGGCTCGTCTTCATGAGCTCGTCGCGCGTGACGGCGCGGGCGGCCGAAGCGCCCACGGCCGCGCCGGCGACGAGCGCGACGAGCAGGACGAGAAGGGCGGCGAGCGCCCGACGTGACGGCATGGTTCCCTCCAGGACTGGACCGTGAGGCCGGGCTCCATTGTCCGTGCGTGCGCGGGCGAGGGCAAGACGGCGCGGATGGCGCCGCTCGTGGTGCGGCGCCTCCTGCGGCCATCACGCGGCGCTTGCGCCCGGACGGCGAGGCGGGCAGGCTAGGTCCATGTCGTCACGCTGGTGGACCACCATCCTCGCCGCCCTGCTGATCTCTGCGCTGACCTTCTTCGTCTCGCGCAAGCTCGGCTTCACCCTTCTGCTGCTGCCCCTGTTCTTCGTGTGGGGCGGACGGCCCAAGGACTAATGCACGCAAGAGCTTTGAGCGGCACGCCGCCCGCAGGGCCACGGGCGTGACGGACTGATGGCGACCCCGCCCCAGAGGATGAGCCGGAGGGTCGGCGCGGCGTGGGTGAACCGACGCCCGCCGAGCTTCGCCGTGACCCTCGTCGCGCTCGCCATCGTCTTCGCCCTCGCGTGGATGTTCTTCCTGCGCTCGGGCCCGGCGGCGACCGCACCCGTGGTCACCGGGATCGCGGGGACGTACACCTGGCGGCCGTCCTCGGGCGAGGTCGGACAGGACGGAGCCTTCAGCGCGGTCGCCGGTGGGAACGCCGGCGGCAGAGCTGCGCTCCCCGAGGGCGAGACGGTCTTCAGCTACCATCCGCCGCAGTCGGCCTACGATGCGGCCACGCGCACCGAGACGACCCTCGGCGGCAACGGCGGACGTTTCGCCGCGCTGACCCGCACCGTCGGCGCGTGGCCGCCCGTCTGGCGCGTCGCGACGCACAGCCCGCTGGACTACCAGGGCCTGGCCGCGGTCGTGCTCACGGCGGTGGAGGACGGCGACGAGGCCGTCGGCATCAAGCCGATCAAGGACGGCGACCGCGCCACCTGGCGCGCGGCGATGACGATGGGCGGCAAGCTGATCGACGTCGTCGTGGACCAGCAGACCGGCATCGTCACCTGGTACAGCGACGGCGAGGACACGTTCACGGCGACGGTCGACTGGGACGCGCCGCCGCCGGCCGGCACGACCTACAGGGTCGACGTGCCGGCGGGTACTGAGGCGGAGACGATCGGGGACACGGCGGCCTACGAGGAGTCCCCGGCGGCGGCGGGCCGCACCGCCGGGTACGCCCCTCTCGTCTCAGGCCTGGCGCCGGACGGCTACGAGCTCAGGGCCGTCGCGACCGTGCCCGCCGAGCTTCGCCCCGTGAGCTGGATCAGCGACAAGGTGTGGAATCTGCCGGTCGGCCTGCGCGGGACCGCGGTCCTGCAGCTGTACACGCGCGGCCTCTCGCAGTTCACCGTCGAACAGGTCGGACCTGCCACGCTGCGCTCGCTGGCCGCCGTCCGCGACTGGCAGAGCGAGGCCGGCACCGGAAAGCTCTCGCGTCAGCAGACGACGCTGCAGTACGGAGCGCTCAAGGGCGCGACGGCCATCACCTGGTATCAGGAGAGTGGGCCGTCGCTGTTCGTCGCGCGGAGCGCGCCGGGCGGTCTTCGTCACCGGCGCGCTCACCCGCCAGGAGCTGATCGCGTTCGCCGAGGGGCTGAAGCCCGTACCGGCGAACGCAGGCCGGTAGGGCCGCAGGCCGTCAGTCCTCGACGGCCTCGAACTCTTCCTTGTCCACGCCGCACTCGGGGCAGACCCAGTCGTCCGGCAGGTCCTCGAACGCCGTGCCCGGCGCGACGCCGCTGTCGGGATCGCCCACCTCGGGGTCATACACGTAGTCGCAGACGGTGCAGATGTACTTGGTCATCCTCGGCCTCCTGGAGGATCGCATAGTCGGGGAGCGCAGACGGTGCGGCGCGGGCTCCAGTGTAACGCGCCGGGCGGCCTCTCTGCCGCCCGCGGGAAAGGTGCCCACCGGCCGTCCGACCCCAAACCCGATGATAGGCTTGGCGCGGAACGACCGGCGGCGCCGAAGATCCGAGTGGCCGGCTCAGCTCGTGCGCATCGACCGCCGGCTGCTACGCAGTCGTAGCCAACTCCGGGCACACGGATGTCATTGCATCCGTCTGGCGCTCCAACTATGGTTGTCCTAGCGCTGCATGCCGTCGGGCAGACTATCTGCATCAGCGCGAGAGGAGGGCACTTCCTGCGGCCAGACAGGCCGCACCTCGAACCTGCGTCGGCCCCCGGGTCGTGCCGCTGCGTGCCCAACGATCGACGGTGAGTGAACGAGGGGGGTGGTCGTCCCGCACACTGAGTCTGACGTCGCCGGCGCCTGCTGGTAGGGGTACAGCGCAGGCACCACCACGGCGGCGGGATCCATGGGAAAGGGCCACCCGGCCCTCTGAAGGGGGTACATTTCATGTTCAAGTTCAAGCTCATCGGGCTCGCGCTCGCGCTCGTCCTCATCGCCGGCCTCGTGGCCGTCGCCAGCGGCGCCACAGGCGCCTACTTCAGCGACACGAAGGACGGCACCGTCACCGGCACCATCGGCTCAGTCAAGAGTCGACACTTCGCGACCTCGACGCTCCACTTCTTCGAATCTCATGCCGGGTGAGCCACAGACCGTGAGCGCTCAACTACGCGAACGCCGGCACCAGCAACCAGGACATCTGGATCGTCTTTCCGCAGCCAGACGCCCTGCACGCGATCAACGATCTCGGCACGTACGGCCAAGCCACAATCCAGGACAGCAATAGCGGTGTCGTCTTCTTCTCAGACAATCTGAACGATCATGCCGAACAACGGAAGCCACAGCCCATTCCGAGGACCGATCAAGCTGGTCGGCAACCTCCCTGCCGGCGGCAACGGAACCATGTCGTTCACCTTTATGTATGCGGGCAAGCTGACCATCGGTGGTGGCGGCGTGTGGAACCCCTATCCGCTGAAGGCACTCGACGCTACTTCACCCCGACCCCGGGTATGCGCAGCTCGGCGTACGCTCAACGGCCTGCCGTTCCAGATCGTCGCTACCCAAGTCGGTCAAACGCCCTGAAAGAACGTAACGAGCAGGATTCGTAACCGGAGATAGTTGAGCTCTTGCCTCCGGGGCCTGGCGGCTATTGCCGCCAGGCCCCCGGCCAGCTCGTAGGGACTACCGTCAAGCAGGGCAGATGACCGTGAAGCAAGAGCGCCGCAAAGGTATCTCTTGGGGTTCGCCGTCCTGGTGTTCGTCGTGCCGCTGATCCTGCTCGCGTGCGGGGTGTTGCCGTACAAGCGTGTACGTCGTCCACACCGGCTCCATGAGCCCGACGATCCCGTCCGAAGAGCGCGGTCATCGTGCGTGAAGGCGACTATCGGATAGGCCAGGTCATCTCGTACCGCACGCGGCAACGGCATCGTGACGCATCGTCTCCTCGAGCGAGAAGCCGACGGCAACGCTCGCGCACCAAGGGGGACGCCAACCGCACCGCGGATCCCTCGACCATCTGCCCGCGCGCAGGTCATCGGCGGCGTCGTCGCTGCCCCCCGGGATGCTCGGCTACTGGATCGTCTACTTCAAGAACCCCGCCGGTCTCGCTTCGCTGTTTCTCGCCGTCATCTGCGCGTGGCTCGTCTACAGCCTCCCTGTCGATGTCGCCGGTGCCAGGATAGGCAACGCGCGTGGTGCGGAGCATCGACGAAGGAGCGAGACCCGCGCACCACAGCTGGTCCCCGCTCCGCACCCAGCGCCGCCGCCGGCCCAACGCTCGCCTCAGATCGAAGAAGGGCTCCTGTTCCGCTGTTCCGGCTGCCATGCCGGCTTCCGCTCGGCCGAGGAACTCCGCGCTCACTTGTCGCGCTATCCGCGCAAGAAGACACCCGTGCCGGCAAGAGACGCCCGCTGGGGATTCCCTGTGGAACTGCTGCCCCGCTCACCGTGGCAGAAGACGACATGATCAGGCTCAAGCTCATCGTGCTGGCCCTCTGCCTGGTCCTATCCGCGGCCCTCACCGCACACGCGGGAAGCAAGACGGACGCCTACTTCAGCGACACGAAGCCCGGCTCGCTCACCGGCACCCTGGGATCATGGGGGGGTCCGTGCAGCCTTGTGGCGGGCACCTCCACGGCACGGCACTGGGACTTCCCGGGGCAGGCGGCCAAGGTCATGCCGATCGCGTACTTCGACATGGATGGCGTGCTGTGTCTGGACTTCGGAGACGTGACGCCGGGCACCCACGACTCATCTCCCGACGTATTCCGCATTCAGTTACATGCGACGACGGCGCAGGAGGTGACTTTCGTCGTGACCGGCTCCGTGAGCGGGATGATCGACCAGGTCGAACTGGCAAACCACACATCCCTGCTCACGCCGGGGGAAGCCAGCGCCGTCCGTGTCCAGCTGGCAATACCCCGGGACGTCACGCCCAGTGAGTACACGGGCTGGCTCGTCGTGGCGACGCAGGGCAGCGAGGAGCTGCGCATCCCGCTGATGCTGGCGGTGAGGACGGGGAGTGAGAAGCCGAAACCGCACCCTTCCGCGTCGCCGGGCACAGGGACTCCGTTCGAGCCATCGAGCACGCCTAGCCCGAGCCCGTCGGTCGTACCGGACGCCATCGGCACTCCCACGCCTGACGGGACGCCGACGTCGACTCCCGCGGCCACACCGGTGGCCACTCCGCTAGGCACTCCGTTCGCGGAGCCCTGAGCGCGCCCTCCCGCCGCGACCTAGGACGGCATCACCCACCCGGGACCGGCGCGTCCTCGGGGTAGCCCTTGGCCTCCCAGTACCCGGTCACGATCTCGTCGCTGAGCTCGATGCGCTCCACCCACTTGACGTTCTTGTAGCCGAGCTGCTTCGGCACGACCAGGCGAAGGGGCCGCCGTGCTTGGGCGGCAGCGGCGCGCCGTTCAGGGAGTCGGCGAGCATCGTCTGCTCGTCCCGGATCAGGTCGAGCGGCAGGCTGCTGCGGTACACGCCGCCGTAGGCGTGGAAGACCGCGTACTTCGCCTCCGGCCTCACGCCGGCCTGGTCCAGCAGCACGGACGGCGCCACGCCTCCCCAGCGCACGTCGTCCACGCCCCAGCCCTCGACGCAGTGGAAGTCGACCGTCTCCTTCACGCGCTGGAGGCTGGTCCAAGCCGCGCGGTCGACGGTCACGGGCGAGTCCACGAGGCCGTCGACCTTGACGACCCACTTGCTCGGGCGGGATATCGGGAACGTTTCGACGCTGCGCACGGGGAACGGGCCGAACTGATCGCTGATGGCGCCGCCGACCTTCTCGGCGGCCGAGCCACCGAAGGCCTTGAGGCCGGCGATGACGGCGGCGACGCCCGCGACGAGCGCGCCGCCCAGGATCAGCATCCGGCGGCGCGTGTACCGCACCTCTCCATACGCCGGGCCTTCATCTTCGGGTGGCCCGACCGGCCGGCGTCGGGCCTTCCTCGGCCCGCGTCGACTCGCCGCCGGACTCCTCCGGGACGCCTTTGCCGGCGACGGGGCCAGTCGGCTGTTCGTCCTCGGTGCTCATGGTCGCCTCGCGCTCGTCTGCCACGTGTAACCCGGACTATTCCCATCCTGAAGCGACCTGCAGGCGTCATCCTCGGCGCACACCCCGCCCGCACCAGATGCCGGCGGGGCGGGCGGCACTCCCGGCCGCCCGCCCCGTACGCGACGGCGGCGGCCTTGACGGCCGCCGCCCCCGCACCTCCGTCCCACCGTCCCGACGGACGGCTTGTCGCAGGTCAGGACATCAGAGCTGGACGCCCCCCTTTCCCTCGTCGTCGGTTGCAGCCATCTCGCTTACGCCGCCCGGCATGACCTTGCCGGCCTCGCCGGCGGCCATAGCTAGCTCCGCCTCGGCCTCGGCCGGCGACTCGTCGATCTCGTGGATCGTCGCGCTGAGGTCGACGCCGCGGGCCTTCTGGATCGCATAGATGATGGCGCCGGCGATGACCACGACGACCAGGGAGACGATGACGAGGTAGTTGTCGTACCACGCGGCGTCGGGCGTCCGCGGCCATACCAGGTTGATGATCATGAAGACGCCGTACACGACTGCCAGGATGTTGACCGGCCAGCCCCACGCGCCCAGGTTGAAGTAGGCCCTGTCCTTCGGCCAGCCCCTGCCTCGTGCGATAAGCCCGCCGAAGACGACCATCAGGTAGGCGATGTAGGTACCGGCCGTGGCCCAGGCGGTGACGCGGGCGATCGCGATGAACGGGTCGCTGCCGCCAAGGTTCACGTACAGCAGCACGACGATCGCCGCCACGGCCACGAAGATCGCCGACGCCAGCGGGGTCTTGGTGCCCGGATGCACGTAGCCGAAGAACCTGGAGGCGGGGATCATCTTGTCGCGGCCGAAGGCGAACAGCAGCCGCGACGTCGCCGCCTGGATCGCCAGGCAGCAGACGAAGATGGCGATGCACACGGTGACCAGGAAGGTGTCCGTGACCCAGGTCGGGAAGTGCGCGTCGAAGATGTACGCGATCGCCCCCGTCCCCTGCGCCTGCGTCTCGGCGACGTTCGGGATGGCGAGGACCATCGACACCAGCCAGAACGCGCTGATGATCGCGGTGATGGCGACCGCGAAGATCATTGCGCGCGGCACCTCACGCGTCGGGTTGATCGTCTCTTCCGCGAGTCCCCCGGCGGTGTCGAAGCCGTACAGCACCCAGGCGCCGGTGAGCATCGAGGCGAGGAAGATGCTGCCGTAGCCGAAGAGAGCGCCCGAGCCGGCGCCCGGCGTCGTGTCGAACAGCACGCCCAGGCTCTGGTGATCGCCCTTGCCGAAGATGACCGCGGCGTACAGCGCGATGGAGATCACCACGAGCCCGATGATCTCGGTGACGGTCCCGATGTTGTTGAAGAAGGCCGTGACCTTGACGCTGAGCACGTTCAAGATCATCGGCCCCACGGCGATAGCAGACCGCGATGATGAGCAGCGTCGTCGTGTTGCTCGCATCCCAGCCCATGAGGGCGCAGACGATCGGCGCCACGCCGAAGGCGACGGCCGCGACCGTGACCACGAGCGCGGTGGCGAAGACCCAGGCGACCCACCAGCCGTAGTCGCCGCCCATGAAGCGCTTGGCCCACTGGTAGATGCCGCCGGCCAGCGGGTAGTGCGAGGCCGCCTCGGCGAACACCAGCGCGACCATGAACTGGCCGAAGACGATGATCGGCCACTGCCAGATGAGGCCGGCGGGGCCGCCGATGTCGAGGCCGTAGTAGAAGAGGGCGTAGAAGCCGTTGGTCGCCGAGATGAAGCTGAAGGCGATGGCGAAGGTGGAGAAGAAGCCGAGGGAGCGCCGCAGGTCCTGGTTGTAGCCGAACTTGGCGAGCTGCTCCGTGTCGCGCTTGTGCTGCGCGTCCATCTCGTCGTGGAACATGTGGTGCTCGTGGTGTTCCTGAGGCGGTGGTTCCGTCACTGTGCACCCCCCTGATGAGTGAAGTCACAGAACGAACGAAGCCGGCGCGGCGGGAAGATCACCGGCCGGCCGGCACACAGGTCATCGCAGTGGCGCCCCCTTCCATCCACACGACGAGCAAAAGTTCTCGATGACGCGATTCTACAACCGGCGTCGGCAATGAAAAGGGGCGAGGCGTCGACGACACCTCGCCCCCTCGGGCCGATCAATCCCGGCGCCGCAAGGCGACCGGGACACGGTCTCACTGGTTCTCGAGCAGCTCGTCCTCGTAGACGTCGCGCACGACGCGCGCCGGCACGCCCATGAGCACCTTGCGGGCCGGCGCGTCCTTGGTCACCACGGCGCCGGCGGCGATGAACGCCTCTTCGCCGATCTCGATCGCCGGGCAGAGCACCACGCCGCCGCCGACGCGGGCGCCGCGGCGGATGGTCGCGCCCTTGATCAGCTTGTGGCGCTTCTCGGTGCGGCCCATGAAGTTGTCGTTGGTGGTCTGCACGCACGGGGCGATGAAGCAGCGGTCCTCGATGGTCATGTACGCGGTGATGTACACGTTGGTCTGGATCTTGGTGAAGTCGCCGATCACCGTGTCGTTCTCGACCACGCTGCTGCGCCCGACGACGACCTTCTCGACCGAGGGTGCAGCGCTCGCGCACGCCGGCGTAGTCGCCGAGGATGCAGCCGGGGCCGAGCGTGGTGCCGCGGTAGGCCACGGCCCCGGTGCTGACCACGCAGCCGGGGCCGAGCACCAGCGGCGCGCAGCTCGCCGCGCTTGGCGGTGCTGGTCGGCGAGAGGCTCGGCACCTTGCCGAGCACGGCGCCGTCCTGGATGAAGCAGCCGTCGCCGATCACGGTGTCCTCGTACACGACGACGTTGGCGCCGAACACCACGTCCGCGCCGACGACGACGCCGTCGCCGAGGAGCAGGTTGTGGCCCAGGCCGCTGGCGTGCAGGGCCACCGTCACAGCTCCGCGGTCTTCACGGGGCGGCCGCCCTCGCGCAGGCTGATCTCCATGGCGTCGAGCACCTTGACCACGTTGAGCGCGTCGCGGCCGTCGCTGCGCGGCTGCTCGTCGTTCACGATGCAGTCGACGAAGTGCTGGCATCTCGAGGCGCAGCGGCTCGTCGTTGCCGATCTTGGGGATGTGGATGTCGCCGAAGTGCAGGGTGACGAACTCGCCGTAGGTCTCGAACTTGGTGCGCGTCGTGGTGGCGCCCTTGTCGTAGACGGTGATCTTGCGCTCCGACTCCATGTCGTCGAAGACGACCATCTTCTTCTCGCCGACCACGGTGATCTTGCGGCTCTTGTGCGGGTCGAGCCAGCTCACGTGCAGGTGGCCGACGACGCCGCTCTTGTACTTGATGTAGCCGAACACCACGTCCTCGACGTCGTCCTGCAGGTAGCACTCGCCGCGGGCGCTGACCTCCACCGGCTCGTCGCCGGTGAGGTAGTTGAGCACCGAGATGTCGTGGGGACCGAAGCTCCAGAGGGCGTTCTCGTCGGTGCGCACCTTGCCGAGGTTGAGGCGGTTGGCGTAGGCGTAGAAGACCTTGCCGAGCTCGCCGGAGTCGATGAGCTCCTTCATCTTGGCGACGGCGGGGTGGTACTCGAGCAGGTGGCCGACCATGAGCTTGACGCCGTACTCCTCGGCCGTGTCCAGGAGGTCCTGGGCGTCGGCGGCCTTGAGCGCGATGGGCTTCTCGATGAAGGTGTGCTTGCCGGCCTCGAGCGCCTTCTTGCCGAGCGCGTAGTGGGTGGGCACCGAGGTGGCGACGACGATGGCGTCCAGCTCGTCGTCGGCGAGCAGCTGCGCGTAGTCGTCGGTGACCGTGGTGGACGGGTACAGGCTCGCGCGCCTTGGCCAGGTTGGCCTCGTCGAGGTCGCAGCAGTACGCGAGCTCGGCGCCGGGCAGGCGGTCGAAGTTGCGCGCGAGGTTCGGGCCCCAATAGCCGAGCCCGACCACGCCGACGCGGACCTTGTCAGCTCACGAGTTGGGTCTCCCCTCTTACAGTTTCCAGACGTTGCCGGCGCTCGGGATGCCGGCCGTGGCGTTGCGGAAGTCGACCACCAGGTCGGCCTCGTGGACGATCGTGCGGTAGTCGAGCGCCGAGTGCGCGGTGACGATGACGACGGCGTCGTAGCCGGCGACGCGCCGGTACTCCTCGAGGTCGATCGACTCGAGGCCGAACTCGGGGAGCGCGGCGCAGTACGGATCGTGGTAGTCCACGTCGGCGCCGTGCTCGCGCAGCAGGCGGATGACCTTGAGCGCCGGGCTCTCGCGCAGGTCGTCGATGTCGGCCTTGTAGGCGACGCCCAGCACCAGCACGCTTGGCGCCGTTGAGGCTCTTGCCGCGGGTGTTGAGCGCCCGGTGGAGCTTCTCGACGCAGAAGTACGGCATGTTCTCGTTGACCTTGCCGGCCAGCTCGATGAACTCCGTCCAGAAGTCGAACTCGCGCGCCTTCCAGCTCAGGTAGAACGGGTCGATGGGGATGCAGTGGCCGCCGAGGCCCGGGCCCGGGCTGGAACTTCATGAAGCCGAAGGGCTTGGTGGCGGCGGCGTCGATGACCTCCCACACGTCGATCTTCATGCGGTCGCAGAGCATCGCGAGCTCGTTCATGAGCGCGATGTTGACGCTGCGGAAGATGTTCTCGAGCAGCTTGGTCATCTCCGCGACCTCGGGCGTGCTGACCGGCACGACGTGGTCGAGCGCGGGCCCGTAGACCTCCAGCGCCCGCGCCGTGCAGGCCGGCGTGAGCCCGCCGACGACCTTGGGCGTGCTCTTGGTGGTGTAGTCGGTGCGCCCGGGGTCGACGCGCTCGGGCGAGAAGGCGAGGTGGAAGTCGACGCCGGCGGTCATGCCCGAGCCGGCCTCGAGGATGGGCGCCAGCTCGTCGCGCGTGGTGCCCGGGTAGGTGGTGCTCTCGAGGGTGACGAGCTGGCCGCGCCGCAGGTGCCCGGCCAGCTTGGCCGTCGCGTCCTTGACCAGCGTGAGGTCCGGCTCGCGGTTGGCGTTGAGCGGCGTCGGCAGGCAGATGATGTCCGCGTCGCAGTCCTCGGTGGCGGCGTAGTCGGTGGTGGCGTGGATGAGGCCCTTGTCGACCATCGCCTTGAGCGCCTCGCTCGGGACGTCCTGGATGTAGCTGCGGCCGGCGTTGATCTCGTCGCACCGCGCGGCCACGGCCTCGATGCCGACGACCTCGACGCCGGACTCGGCGAACACCATCGCCAGCGGCAGGCCGACGTAGCCCAGGCCGATGACTGCGATCTTCACGGAGAGCTCCTGTACGTTCACGCGAGGCGGCCGGCGGCCGCCCCATCAAGTCGGGGATTCTATCGCACTGCCACGGCGGCACTTCGAACGCGCGGCAGGCTGCCGGACTCCACTCCGGACGCCCGGCTGCCGATGAAGCAGGGGATGGGTAGAATCGAGGCATGGGCGTGACGGAGCGACCAGACGTGGAGAACATCCCGGGCGACCTCGACCGGTTCCTGGGCAACTTCTTCAACCGCCGCGGCTGGCGCAGCGAGATCAAGTACGACCCGGCCGAGGATCGCCTGTACCTCGACGTGCGCCTCGCGAACCCCAAGCTCTCGGCCGACGACCGGTTCTTCTCCCTCGTCGAGTACTTCACGCGCGCACAGGACGCCGTGCTGCGCCAGCGCGCCGGCCTGCCGCTGCAGTGCCGGGTGTACACCGCCGACGGCCGCGACCTCACCGGCACGCTGCACTCGCGCGGCTCCAGCTACCTGGACGACAACGAGCGCGGCAGCGGCATGCGCCGCCGGCTGCTGGTCCTCAGCTTCCGGCGGCGGTTCCTCGTGCGGGTGCTGCCCGGGGCGCTGCTGTGGGCGGTCGTGTTCGCCGTCCTCGTCGGCGTGCTCGGCCTGCGCCCGGACGTCGTCCTCGCCATCGCCCTCGGCGCGCTCGCCGTGCAGGCGGTCCTGCTCTGGTCCACGGCCCGGCGACGGTGACGGTCCCGCCCGCCCCACGGGAGCACGACGCCCTCGCGACGCTGGCCGACGTCGCCGAGCGCCTGCAGCGGCGCCTGCTGCCGGCCGCGCCGCCGGAGCTGGCCGGCCTCGACATCGCCTTCACCTACCGCTCGGCCAGCGCCGGCGTGCTCAGCGGCGGCGACTTCGTCGACTACTACACGCGGCCGCCCTCGGGCAGCCTCGCCTTCGCCATCGGCGACGTCGCCGGCAAGGGCGTGGACGCCATGGCCACCACGTTCGTCACCAAGTTCATGCTGCGCGCCGCCGTGCACGGCGGCCAGCTGTCCTGGCCGACGCGCCCCGGCGAAGCGCTGCAGGAGCTCCGCAACGGACTGCTCGAGCAGCCCGACTTCGACCCCGACACGGACCGCTTCGTCACCGTGCTGTTCGGCCAGCTCACCCCGCGCACGGGCCTGCTGCAGCTGGCCACCGCGGGACACCCGACGCCGTTCCTCGTGCGCGCCGGCGGCGTCGAACGCCCGCTGCTGATGACCGAGCCGGCCATCGGCGTCGAGCTCGACGCCGCCCTCGAGCCGTACCCGACGGAGATCCTGCAGCTCGCCGAGGGCGACCTCATCGTCGTCTTCACCGACGGCATCGCCGAGCTGCGCGACGCGGACGGGCGCTTCTTCGAGGCGAAGATGGACGGGCGAGCTCGACGGGAGCGCACGGCGCGCGCGCCGCGGACGTCGTCGCGCGCCTCGTGGAGGCGGGCGAGCGGTTCTCGGCGCGCCCGCCGGCCGACGACCTCGCCGTCCTCTGTATCCGCCTCACCGGTCCTCTGGAGTAAACTGTTCGCCACTCCCGCCGATACAGGGGGGTATCGGCCGGCGGACGAAGGAGGAACTGTGTCGCAGCGCGCTCGCCTGCGCAATCAGGACGGCTTCATCCGTGAGGTCATCTGGGTCGCCGTCATCCTCGCTCGTCATCGCCGTGGTCATCCTCGACGGCATGGCGATCTTCAGCGCCTACCAGTCCGCCGACGACGCGACGTCCGCCGCCGACGAGGCGCGCACCGAGTACGCGCAGACGCTCAGCGTCCCCGCCGCCAAGCTCGCCGCCGAGCAGTACCTCGCCAAGTCGGGCATCAAGATGGTCGGCTTCAAGGCCGTGCAGACCGAAAACGGTACGGTCAAGTTCACGGTGACGGCCAAGAGCGACCGCCGACACCTACGCGTTCAGCGTACCTGGGGACGATCCCGCCGCTCAAGGACTGGGTGCGAGCGCACGACGCACCCCACGCGCACGGGCAGCGCGGAGTAGAAGGAAGCAGGGCCGGGGACCGCGCGGGAGAGCGGCGCTAGCGCGCCATCTTGAGCCGGGCGAGCCGCTCGTGGCGCTCGAGCCCCAGCCGCACGATCTCCTCGACCAGCGCCGCGGCCGTCCACGCCGGACGCCGCCCACAGCCGCGGGAAGCCGCTCATGGCGGTCATGCCCGGGATCGTGTTGATCTCGTTGAGGATCACCCGGTCGGTGGCCGCCTCGAGGAAGAAGTCGCAGCGGGAGAAGCCGCTCGCGTCGATGGCCTTGAACGCGGCCACCGCGAGCTCGCGCACGCGCTCGCTGTGCCGCTCGTCGACGTCGGCGGGGATCGTGAAGGCCATCTTGCCCTCGGTGTACTTCGACTCGTAGTCGTAGAACTCGTTGGCCGGGATGACCTCGCCGGCGACCGACGCGCGGACGTCGTCGTTGCCGAGCAGGCTGCACTCGAGCTCGCGGCCGTCGCAGGCCGCCTCGACGATCGTCTTGCGGTCGTAGACGGCGGCCAGCTCGAGCGCCGGCCCCAGCTCGGCGCGGTCGTGGGCCTTGGTCATGCCCACGCTGGAGCCGAGGTTGGCCGGCTTGACGAACACCGGGTAGTCGAGGCGCGCCTCGACGGCGGCCACGGCGTCCGGCCCGGTGGCCGCGGCGTCGCGCAGCACCACGTAGTCCATCTGCGGCAGGCCCGCGTTGGCGAACACGGCCTTCATGAGCTCCTTGTCCATGCCGACGGAGCTGCCCAGCACGCCGGACCCGGCGTAGGCGAGCCCGGCCATCTCGAGGAGGCCCTGGATGGTGCCGTCCTCGGCGAAGGTGCCGTGCATGATGGGGAAGGCGAAGTCGAGCGGGTGGAACGACCCGTCGGCGAGCTCCAGGCCCGGGCGCGTCGGGTCCGAGACGAGGTGCGCCGGTCTGCGACGGCGGCCGCGTCGAGGCCCTCGGTGGTGGCGGCGTCGAAGTCCGCCGGCACGACCCAGCGACCGGCCGGCGTGATGCCGACCGGGACGACGTCGTACTTGTCCCGGTCGAGCATGGAGTGGACGAAGCGGGCCGAAGCGAGGGAGATCTCGTGCTCGGCGGAGCGTCCGCCGAAGATGAGCGCCAGCCTCAGCATGCCCGAGAGCCTAGTCGCGCCCCGGAGGGGCCGCAACCCGGCGGCCGCGGCCGGCGGGCCGCCGCCGCGGGCCGGTCACATCGCCGCCGGTCGCGGAGCGGCCGTGAGCACCGCCGCGACCAGCCGGTCGATGAACGCGTCCGCGGCCTTGAGCTGCTCGAGCGTCTCCGCGAACGAGGGCAGCTCGCCGAGCACCAGGGCGTCGAGGAGCACGTCGACGATCGCTCCGCGCAGGGCCTGCAGGGCCATCGCCAGGTCGAGCGCGGTGAAGCCCGAGGGACATCCGGTGGGCGGCGTCGGCGGCGACGCGCTCGCACGCCTGCCGCAGCTGCCCCGGCGCCTCGTAGTCCTCGGCCTCGCTCCAGGCGATGAGGTCGTCGACGAAGGCGCGCACGAAGCGCTCGCCGAGCGGGCTGCTCATGAGCTCGCGGTAGTCGGCGGCGACGTCGTCGCCGAGCGACTCGGCCCAGCGCCGCCACAGCTGCTCGCGGTGGTCGCGCAGGACGAAGGGGACGGAGCTCATCCCGCGGCGCCGCGGGCGATGAGCGCGGCGGTGGCGCCGGCGCCGACGCCGTTGTCGATGTTCACCACGGCGAGCCCGGGGCTGCAGCTCTGCAGCATGCCCATGAGCGCCGCCTCGCCGCGGCCGCCGAAGCCGTAGCCGGACGACGTCGGCAGGCCGATGACCGGCACGGCGACGAGGCCGGCGACGACGGAGGGCAGCGCGCCCTCCATGCCGGCGGCGACGACGAGCGCGCCGACGCCGGCGGCGCGCATCTCCTCGAGCGGCGCCGAGAGCCGGTGCAGGCCGGCGACGCCCACGTCGAAGGCGGTCAGGGCGTCGACCCCCATGGCGCGGATCATCGCGACCGCCTCGCCGGCGACGGCCACGTCGCTGGTGCCGGCCGCGAGCACGCCGACCGCGCCGCGCACCTGCGGCGGCGGCGCGTCCGCGCGGCGCACGACCACGACGCGGCTGCGCGGGTCGTGCTCGACCGCGCCGTCCACGCCGCCGGCCAGCGCCGCCGCCTGCTCGTCCGACGACGCGGCTGCAGAGCACGACGGCGTTGTGCTCGAGGAAGCGGCGGGTGATGGCGACGACCTGCTCGACCGTCTTGCCCTCGGCGTACACCACCTCGGGCACGCCCTTGCGCGCCGCCCGCGAGACGTCGAGGAGGGCGAAGTCGCCCACCGAGACGTAGCCGAGGCTGCGCAGCCGCTCGGCGCCGTCCGCGGCGGAGAGCCGGCCGGCGGCGACGTCGGCGAAGAGATCGTCGAGAGAGTGGTCCATGCAGCGAGATTATACGCTCGGTCGCCGTCTCCTGCGCACGCTGCGACGCATCGGCCCATGCGGCGCGACTGAACGGGTTCCAGAGACTGCCGATAGCCTGCGGTATAATGCGGAGCAGATATCGTCCAAGAAGGGGCCCGTGCCGGACGCCACCGTACCACGTCTATAGAGCAGAACAACGCCGTCGCCGCCGCTGGCCGTACATCGTCATCGCGGCGGTTTGCGTGTTCGCGGCCGTGGTCGGCTGGCAGCTCTACGGCGTCCCCCGCGTCTCCGCCGTGACGCCGGGGCCCGACGCCTTCGTCAAGGACCCTCGCACGCACGCTCGTCCTCGACGTCAGGGGCCTGGCCAAGCTGCAGGACGTCGCCGTCACGCTCGACGGCAAGGACGTGACGGCCGACGCCACGCGGGACGGCGACACGCTCACGCTCACGCACGCAGCGACCTGCGCCGACGGCGAGCACGCGGTCGCCTTCAGCGCGCAGAGCTCCAACCTCTTCCGCCACGAGGTCCGCAAGGACTGGCACTTCACCGTCGACACGAGCATCCCGACGCTCAAGCTCGACGGAGCCGCCGACGAGGGCCGCATCAACACCGACCCGGCCACGTTCAGCGGCAAGACCGAGCCCTACGCCACCGTCACCGTCGTCGACGGCGCCATCAAGGCGAGCGGCACGGCCGACGCCTCCGGCAAGTACGCCGTGAGCGCCGAGCTGCCGGACGGCGCGTCGGACGTCGCGATCACCACCACCGACCGCGCCGGCAACGCGACGACCAAGCAGCTCGACGTGTACGTCGACGCCCAGCCGCCGGTGCTCAAGGTCACCACGCTCGACAAGACCATGAAGAAGGCCGGCATCTCCGTGCGCGTCAAGGCCACCGACCAGCTCGGCGTGCCCACGGTCAAGTTCGTCCTCGACGGCGAGGAGCGCGACCTCACCGGCCCGGCCTCCAAGGCCAAGTTCAAGGCGCCAGACCTCGCCCAGGGCAAGCACGTCATGGTCGTGACCGCGGCGGACAAGGGCGGCAACGTCGTCACGAACAAGCAGATCTTCACCGTCGACAGCACCGAGCACTTCGGCAGCGCCACCCTGTGGCCGGGCGCCCGCGGCAAGGACGTCAGGGAGCTGCAGTCCAAGCTGCGCCAACGCCGGCGTCTACTCCGGCAAGAAGACCGGCGTTCTACGACGCCGACACCGAGAAGGCCGTGCGCAAGCTGCAGGCCAAGTACGGCCTCGAGGTCGACGGCATCGTCGGCGGCAACGTGCTCAACGCCCTCAGCGGCCAGATCATCGTCGACATCGGCGACCTGCGCCTCTACCTCTACCGCGACGGCGAGCTCGTCAAGAGCTACCCGGTCGCGACCGGCCAGCCGGCCTACCCCACGCCCACCGGCACGTACGCCATCGTCACCATGAAGAAGGACCCCACGTGGCTCCCGCCCAACTCGGACTGGGCCAAGGACGCGCAGCCCATCCCGCCGGGCACCGAGAACCCGCTGGGCACCCGCTGGATGGGCACGAGCGCCCCGGGCGTCGGCATCCACGGCGTGCCGCCGAGCGAAGACGGCTCCATCGGCACCTACGCCTCGCACGGCTGCATCCGCATGCACAACTGGGACGCCGTCGACCTCTTCGACCGCGTCGTGATCGGCATGCCGGTCATCATCCGCCAGTAGCGGTCGCGCCTCCGCGTCCCCCGCTGACCTCGCGTCGCTCAGCACCCGCTCCGGCGCTCGGTATACTTGTCGCACGACTGACCGCGAGGCGCGCGCCGCCTCCGCCGCCACCGGGAGAACGATGGCCGACATCTCCACCTTCAGAGGCATCCGCTATCGCGACGACATCGCGCTCGACGACGTCGTCGCGCCGCCCTACGACGTGCTCTCGGCGGCGCAGGCCGCGGAGCTGCGGGCGCGCAGCCCGTACAACGCCGTGCACGTCGACCTGCCCGTGCCGCCCGGCGCGGCGGCCGACGAGGAGGCCTACCTCGCGCGCCGCCGCCACGTTCCGCGCCTGGCGCGACGAGGGAGTGCTCGTGCGCGACGAGCTGCCCGGCATCGTGGTCGTCGACCAGACGTACACCGGGCCGGACGGCCTGCGAGCGCACCCGCCGCGGCTTCGTCGCGCGGCTGCGCCTCGCCGACCTCGACGAGCGCGTCGTGCTGCCGCACGAGCGCACGCACGCCGGCCCCAAGGTCGACCGCCTGCGCCTGTACCGGGCGACGCACGCCGACCTCAGCCAGATCTTCCTGCTGTTCCCGGACGACGACGGCGCCGTCGGCGCGGAGCTCGACGCGGCCGCCGCAGGGCTCCCCGCCGCCGCCTGGCGCGAGGCGCACGACGGCGACGGCAACCGGCACGCGGCGGCCGCCCTCGCCGGCCCGGCCGCCGAGCGCGTCGCCGAGGCGCTCCGCGGCCGCCCCGTCTACATCGCCGACGGCCACCACCGCTACGAGACCGCGCTCGCCTACCGCGACGAGCGGCGCGCCGCGGGCGACTCCAGCGCCGACACGCTGATGGTCTACCTCTGCAGCCTGGCCGACCCCGGGCTCACCGTGTTCCCCACCCACCGCCTGGTGCGCGGCATCCCGCCGCTCTCGCTCGACGCGCTGGTGGAGCACCTGCGCCCGTTCTTCGAGGTCGTCGGCGAGCCGGCGACGGGCGCCGAGGCCTGCCGGGCGGCGCTCGAGGCGCTGCCGGAGCAGGCCGACCCCGGCAGGGTCTTCGGCCTGTACCTGCCGCGCGAGGAGACGTGCCTCACGGTCAGGACGCGCGAGCCCGCCGCCTCGCGAGCGGCTCACGGCCGGCGGCTTCTCTGCCGCCGCCGCCGGCCTCTCCGTGACGATGCTGCACGAGCTGCTGTTCCGCGAGGCGCTCGGGCTGGAGCACGACGACGCCGAGCGCCACGTCGACTACGCCAAGAGCGTGCCCGACGCGCTCGCCGCGCTGCAGCCGGGCGGCTACGAGCTCGGCGCGTTCCTCAACGCCACGCTGGTCGACCAGGTGCGCGCCATCGCCGACCAGGGCGAGGTCATGCCGCAGAAGTCCACGTACTTCTATCCCAAGCTGCTCACCGGCCTGGTCTACGACGCGCTGGGCGACTGACGCGGGCGCTCCGTCCAGCGTGCCCTTTCGGATGGTCGTCCGGAGCGCCAGCGAGGCGCGTCCACCGGCGCCGGCGTCGCTGACGACGCGGCAGACGGCGGGCGGAGCGGCGGCGCGGTCAGGAGGCGGCGTCGGCGCGGCGCTGCAGCGCCGCGAGGGCCGCCGCCTGGTCCTCGCTGTACGGCAGCGAGACCTGCGCGGCGAGGATCTGCTCGACGCGCTCGCGGGCGGCGGCGACGGTGCCCGGCGACCCCGCCGCCCGCCACGCGTCCCAGCTGCCCTGCACGCCGAAGTCGCTGAGGCGCCACTCGCCGGCGCGGACGCCAATGCGCGTGGACCGCTCGCCGAGAAACGAGCCGCAGGGCCCGACCTTGTCCAGGATCTCGTCGAGCCAGAGGTCGTCGCGCACCGGGATGCCGGCGCGCGCCCGGCGGGCGCGCCGGATCATCTCGACGTCGAGGACGATCTGCTCGAGGCACAGGATGGTGGCGCCCCCGAGCAGGCCCGGACCGACGAGGACGTCCGGGCCGGCGAGCGCGACGAGCAGCCCGCCGTCGGCCTTCTCCCAGGCGGTCTGCAGGTCCGGCTCGTAGGTCTGCGTGCAGAGGCCCGAGGACTCGGCCGGCAGGCCGTAGTAGCGGGCCATCTCGGTGCCGGCGACGCAGAGCACCGCGTGCTCGATCGCGCCGGCGGCGTACAGCCCCGTGCGCGGGTCCATGGTCGCCACCACCGGCGCGTAGAACACCGGCGTGCCCGGGCCGCCGCCTGGACCAGGCACAGCGTGCCGATCGTCTCGCAGTTGGCGGCGAGCAGCGTGCCGAGCCGGCTGCCGGGCGCCGTCGCGCCCTGCAGCGGCATCGGCATGACCGCCACCGGCAGACCGTAGTCGCGCAGTTCCAGCCACGTCTGCGTGTAGTCGTGCTCGATGGTCAGCGGCGAGGCCGGCGTGATGAGGAACGACATGGGCATGCCGCTCGCGTACCGCCTGCGGCCCGCCGAACACGATGTCGAGCACCTCCTTGAGCCACGGCGCCAGCTCCGGCGTGCCGAACGAGTCCTGCACGTGCTTGCCGAAGGTGCCGAAGACGTCGGTGTAGTAGCGCACGAAGCCGCCGGGCCGCTCGTAGTCGGCGGAGTAGTCGATGGGACACCAGTAGAAGCCGACGTCGTCGAGGCGTCGAGGAGCCGCGTGGCGGCGCGCCAGTCGTCGAAGGTGGTGGGGCGGCGCTCGCCGGACCGCGCGTCGAACACCGAGTGGCGCCGCCGTCGGCCAGCAGCGTGAAGTCGCCGGCGCCGACGGGGAAGCTCCAGTCCGGCCGGCGGCCGTGGACGGTGAAGCGGTGCGCGCCTGCGCCAGCAGGCTCTCGACCAGCTCGGCGGGAAAGCGGACCCTGCGCGTCGCCTCGTCGACGTGGGCGCCGGCATCCGCGAGGATCCGGCGCCCCTCGGCCGTGTCGCAGCGCATGCCGACGGTGCTCAGCACCTTGAGCGTGCGCTCGTGGACCTGCGCCTTCTCGTCCTCGGAGAGGACCTGGATGCTGCGTCTCGCATCAGGCCGCGTCCTCCGCTGCCTCGGCCTCGGCGATGGCGATCGCCGCGTCGCCGGCCCCGCGCGACGGCGTGCTCGGCCCACCATAGATGGCCCGGAAGAGGTAGTACAGCACCGGGCCCGAGAGCAGCGCCGCGAACCCGGCGATGCCGTACCAGCCCACGTCCTGGCCGAGCAGCTTGAAGCCCGGTCGTGCCGAAGAGCTCGGTGCTGCGGTCGATCGCGTTGACGTAGATGGTGAACGACGACGATGAGGATGGGCGGGATCACCATGGCGATCATCCCCTTGGTCCCGAGCGGCACGCGGAACGGGCGCTTGAGGTCCGGCTCGGTGACGCGCAGGCGCACGGCCGAGATGAAGATGAGCACGTAGGCCGAGATGAACAGGATCACGTCGATGACGACCAGGTTCTGGAACGGCCCGACGATGAGCACCGCGTTGAGCGCGGCCATCAGCAGGATGGCGGCGATCGGGCGTGCCGAAGCGCCCGCTGACGCGCGCGATGGACCTGGGGAACAGCCCGTCCGCCGCGATCGCGAAGAGCGGCCGGGCCCCCGACGCCAGGTAGTCCAGGTACAGCGCGAGGTTGCCGAGCAGCGCCGACACCGAGCAGCGCCACGCCGAGCGCCGAGCCGCCCAGCGCCTTGCCGATCTCGACGAACGAGACGTAGCCGTCGCCGGCGTCCACGGCGCCAAGCGTGTCCCAGTGCCCGTAGCCCGCGAGGCTCGCCACCGTGGGCAGCACGTACATGACGATGATGAACGGCACCGCCAGCATCAGCGCCCGGGGGATGACCCTCTGCGGGTTGCGGATCTCGCCCGACAGCGTGGACATCGACTCGTAGCCCGAGTACATCCAGACGCCGATGGCCAGGCCCAGGGCGAACACCCCGCCGGTGCCGAAGAACGGCTCGGCCGGGCACGCGTGACCGGCGTGAGCGGGTCGAAGTTCCACTTGGCCAGCCCGACGACGATGAGCACGAAGAACGGCGCCAGGATGATGCATCGAGAACAGCGTGGAGCTGAGCGCGATGACCTTGACGCCGATGATGTTCATGAGCGCGAACACCGCGATGATCGCCCAGCAGATGACGTAGAACCACAGCTGGCTGAAGTCGCAGCCAGTTCTGCAGGTAGCCGACGGCGAGCACGATGTACACGGACGAGTCGACGAAGATGGAGAGCGACCACCACCAGGCCGTCTGGAAGCCCCAGAAGTCGCCCAGGGCCGCGGCGCGCCCAGACGTAGAAGCCGCCCTCGCCCGGGATCGCCGAGCCGAGCTCGCTGGCGATGAGCGCCATGGGCAGGCTCCAGAAGATCGGGCAGCAGGATCAGGAGCAGGAGCGTGAGCCCCGGTCCCGACCACGACACCATGTCCTCGATGCCGAACGAGCCGCCCGACACGAGGATGTAGATCATGAAGAAGACGGTGATGACGCGGACCTGCGCCCGCTTGAGACTGCGTGCGGGCGTGCCCGTCGGCCGCTTCGTTGCTCATGCGCTCCCCCCGCGCTGCCGGTGCTCGCGAACGGTCGCGGACCGTCCGGAGACGGCGGTTCCGCAACCTGCACTCAAGTATGGGGCGCGTGGCGGGGCGCCGCCACGGCCCATTCCTCGGCAAAGTTGGCGCGGCCGCCTGGGCAAACCTCGGGGCGGCGGCCGGCGAGGAGCCGGGCACGCAGCGCCCGCCGGTCGCCGGCCCCCAGCTTGCGCAGCACCGCCCGGCAGTGCGTGCGGGCGGTGCTCGGGGAGACGCAGAGCCGCCGGGCGATGGCCGGAGTCGTCAGCCCGCCGAGCAACAGCACGAGCACGTCCGCCTCGCGCTCCGTGAGGCCGGCGGCGGTGACCTCGTCCTGCGCCGGCAGGTGGGCGAAGCACGGCCCCCGGCGCCGGCCGTGAGCAGCAGGACCAGATCGGCGCAGCGGTGGGCGCGGTGCGCCGCGAGCACCGCCGCCGGCGCGGCGGCGTAGCCGGCCACGAGCGCCTCCGGGCCGGCGCAGGCGCGGGCGGCGGCGCACGCTCGCGCGGCAGTCGGCTGCGGACGCGAGCGGCACGAAGACGACGGCGGCCGCGGACCGCCCGTCCCGCCCCGCGCGGCCGGGCTCTGCCGGCACCCGCAACCCAAGTGCCGACGCGGCCGAGACGACCAGGAGCCGCGTCAGCGGATCGGGATCGAGGACGAGCGCCGCAGGCACGGCGGGCTCGGCCGACGGTTCGGGCGCGGGCGGGCAGACCCGGCCGGCGGCCCGCCGGAGCGGGCCGCCGGCCCCCCTGGGGAGGTGGGGGCTGGGGGATTCGGCAGGCATCCCGGCCGACAGGCCTAGGGAGCCCCGCGCCCGGGCAGGGGGGTGCTGATGGGAGGGACGCCGTCAGACTCGCGACGCGCGGCTGACCCGCGCGCACGGTACGCCACACAGCGCATTCTCCATCACCTCCCGGAGCGACCGGGCCGCCTCTTGACTGGCCGGCCCTGATCGCCGCCTGCGCCGAGGGCGCGCCGGACAGGTGATCGTGGCGCGACCAGCGTAGACGGCGCGGACGGCGCCGTCGTCATACCCAGGGTGGAGATGAGTGCGTGTGCGGGGTGACGCTCCTCACGCTAGACTGGCCGCGTGCGGGGTCGCGCGCCGGCGAGGCGCGACGGCCCCGAGGTCTGCCGGAGCAGCAGGACTGGAGGGTCACCAGTGGGGACTCCGCTCATCGAGCAGCTGGCCGCCGCGCCGGCCGTGGGACAGGACTACAGACCGTACGCGCTCGCGGCCGCCGGTGACGCCGTCGCCTTCGAGTGGTACCGCGACGGCGACTGGCAGATCTTCATCCAGAGCCTGCCCGACGGAGAGCCCGTCCGGGTCGGTAACCTCGCCGACCGCTGCGGCTGCCCGCAGTTCTCACCCGACGGCCGGTCCCTGTACTTCACCTGCGACGACCGCGGCTCGGAGTGCTACGACATCTACCGCTACGACGTCGACGGCGGGCGCGTGGTCAACCTGCTCCCGGACACGCCGGACCTCGCGCCCCTGCCGGACCCCGACCTCTCGCCGGACGGCGCCTGGCTGGCGATGACGGTCTCCCACGGCGCCGGCTACGCCGTCGCCGTCATGCCGGCGCAGCCGAGCCCGGGCGGCGACGCGCTCCGCTACCTCACCGAGCACCCGTACACCGAGTGCTCTCCGCGCTGGTCGCCCGACGGGACGCTCCTGGCGGTCACGACCGGCACGCGCGGCCAGGACACGGCCGTCGCCGTCATCGACGTGGAGTCTGGCGAGACGCGCTGGCTGGGCGGCTCGGACGAGTTCTTCGCCGGGCAGCTCGCCTGGTCGCCGGACGGCCGCCGCCTGGCCTTCTCCGGCGGCCCCGGCGAACACCCGGCGATCGGCGTCTACGAGCTGGCGTCCGGGTCCATCACCTGGGCGTGGGAGGACCACCACGTCGACGCGCACCACCCGGTGTGGGCGCCGGACGGCGCCGCGCTGGCGTTCCTCGTCGACGCGGAGGGCGAGACCGGCCTCTGTCACGTCGACCTGCGCGACGGCGCCGTGATGGAGTACAGCATCGGCCCCGGAAACCACTACGCGCCGAGCTTCACCCCGGACGGCGCCGCCCTCCTCTGCGTCCTCAGCCGTCCCGACGCCCCGCCCGACCTGTACCGCGTCGAGCTGGACGACGGCGACGTGACCGCGCTCACCGACTCGCTGCCGGACGAGCTGCGGGAGACTCCCTTCGTCTCGGGCAGCCCGGTGTGGTTCACCAGCTGGGACCACCTCGCCGAGGTGCCCGGCATCCTCGTCCAGCCGGACGAGCCCAACGGGGCCGCCGTCGTCATCGTGCACGGCGGCCCGACCTGGCACCACTCCAACGAGTGGGACCCGCTGCGACAGGCCTTCGTGGCCGCCGGCCTCACCGTGCTGCACCCCAACTACCGCGGCAGCGACGGCTACGGCCGCCGCTGGCAGCTCGCCAATCGCTGGCTGATGGGCCAGGGCGAGGTGCTCGACGTGGCGGCCGCGCACGAGTTCCTGGTGGAGCTGGGCTGCGACCCGGCGCGCATCGCGATCACCGGTCGCAGCTGGGGCGGCTTCCACACCATGGCTGCCGTGACGCAGTTCCCGGACCTCTGGGCCGCGGGCGTCGCCGGCGTGCCCTTCTTCGACTTCATCGACAGCCAGCTGGACCCCACCATCCGCGAGGACCTGCGCTGGTGGGACCGCGAGAACAGCCGGCGACATCGAGAAGGACCGGGCGCGGCTCGAGTACTACTCGCCGATCAACCACCTGGATGATGTAGAGGCGCCGCTCCTGCTCCTCGGCGGCGCCCTCGACCCCCGCTGCCCGCCGCGCCAGATCGCCGAGGTCGCCGAGGTCCTGCGTGCCCGCGGCCGCGTCTGCGACTACGTCGTCTACCCCGACGAGGGGCACGAGATCAGCGGCCTCCGGCACCGCGTCGACTACGACCGGCGCACCGTCGACTTCATCCTGGAGCACACCGGCTCCGCCTGAAGAGCGGCGCCGGCATGCGCCGGCGACGACCCCGGCGCTCAGCGCTGCGAGATCAGGTAGTCGAACGCCGCCAGCGCAGCCTTTGCGCCCTCCCCGGCGGCGATGACGATCTGCTTGTCCTTGTTGGCGGTGACGTCGCCGGCGGCGAAGACGCCGCGTATCCCGGTGTCGCCCCACTCGTCGACGATCACCTCGCCCCGCTGGTTGGTGCGGGCGAGGTCCAGCACGAGCGCGGAGTTGGGCGACAGGCCGACCTCGATGAACACGCCGTCCACCAGGAGGGTGCGCTGCTTGCGCGTCTCGATGTCGCGGATGACGAGCCTGTCGACCACCTCGTCGCCCAGGATCTCCACCGGCTCGTAGCCGACGAGCGGCCTGACGCCGGGGGCCGATCCGGCCTTGTCCCTGAGCCACTCCTCGCCGCTCCACGGGCCGCGGCTGACCACGTGCACCCTCTTCGCGATGCCGCTCATCTCGACGGCCGCCTCGAGCGCCGAGCTGCCGCCGCCGACGATGGCGATGGTCTTGCCGCGGTAGAACGGACCGTCACAGGTGGAGCAGTACACCACGCCGCGGCCGGCGTACTTGTCCTCGCCGGGGATCTCGAGCCGGCGCTTCTCCGCGCCGCTGGCGAGGATCACCGACCGAGCCTTGACCTCCTTGCCGGAGGCCAGCTCCAGCACCTTGGCCCGGCCGTCGACGCGCAGGTTGTCCACGCGCTCGCCGATGAGGCGCTCGAGCCCGTACATGTAAGCCTGCTCGAACATCAGCCGGACCAGCTCGGGTCCCTCGACCACCGCCAGACCGGGGTAGTTGGTCACCAGGTGCGTGATGCCGACCTGCCCGCCCAGGTCCAGCGCGATGAGGATCGTCGAGAGGTTCTTGCGGGCGGCGTACATGGCGGCCGACAGGCCGGCCGGTCCGCCGCCCACCACCGCCACGTCCCACACCTTCGTGAGGTCCACCGTCGACTCGATGCCGAACAGCTTGTCGAGGCTCCCCGTCGCGTTCAGGTACGCGAGGCTGTCGTAGCCGCCGATCCACTGGTCGTCGATGAAGAACTGCGGCACGCCACGCTGGCCCGTGCGCTGCACCATCTCGAGCGCGGCCGGCTCGTCGTCCGTGACGTCGACCTCGTCGTACTCGATCCCCTTGGCGCCGAGAAGCGCCTTGGCCTTGGCGCAGTACGGGCACCATTCCATCGAATACATCTGTACTCGTGCCATCGCCACCTCCCGGAATCACTCGTGAACGCTGAAAGCCTCCCACGGGTATTTCCCCGCCCCAAACGCCCTGCGCGGCGCGGAAGCGTCAGAACAGTCATCACGCCGCCGCGGGAACGGCTCGAGAGTTGCACCAGTGCACGATTCCCAGCCCCCCAAACCGGCATGCGGAGGTTCGTAATGAGCCGGTCAGAGACGCGAACACGCATCCAGACTCTCGGGCAGAGCGCCACCGACTTCATGGACACGACCCGACGAGCAATTGGAGGAGTGCCGCCCCATGGCGGCGGACACCGCCAAGTACAGCACGTACCTACACGGCCTGCAGGTCCGCTCGAGGACTTCAAGAAGCAGTCCGACGAGATGGGCGATACGTCGCCGCCCACCAGCCGCAGGAGACCGGGCAGAAGGCCGCTTGAGGCAGACAGGCGCACCCCGGACAGACCCTAATCGTCGTCCAGTCTGGCAACGGCCGTTCGTCACGCACGGACGCGGACGCCAGTCTGACATTCGTCTAGGTGAAATCTGGCGCAAAGGCGCTGTTCGACCCCGTCACCCGCCCAGCACCATGAGGGACGGTCAGGCGCCGTGCGCTTCCGCACGGATCCGGCAGGTGGGAAGGGGATCACCGTCTAGTGGCTGGGCGCGCAACACAACGAGGTCGGCGACGGCCGCACCGGGCCTCAGTCGATCAGCCAGGTCCCGTCTGGGGCCGGCGGCTCGCGGTCGTCCTCCTCGTCGTCGTGGCGGCACTGGCCGCATCCCGGCCCACGCCGACGGCAGCCCGCCCGCCCGAAACGGCCGCGGGCTGGAAGTATGCCGGAAACGCGCCGCGATCTCTACACGACTGACGCGGGCCAGCACGGGATCGAGCGGCGCGACGCGCCCCCGCCGCCCTCCGAGCGGAGGTTGGCGCGCGGGGTCGTCGGTCTCGAGCTGCCCACGTCTGGGCTGGTCCGGCCGCATCCGACCTTGGGGACCCGGCTGCTGCTCCAGATCGTCGCCGAGCCTGCCTCCCGAGCGGACCGCGGCAACTCACCCCGGGCTCCACCTCCGGCAACCAGAGCCGTCATCCCGCCGCTCGCGTGAGCGGGCGGAGATGAGTCCGGCGCCACCGCGCCAGTTCAGCTTGCCAGAGACGACAAGGGGAGCACGATGACTACCTACTCCACGACGAGTCCACACCGGTCAGATACGCGGTGGAAGAAGCGCGCCGGCCTCGTGGTCCTTGCGGTCGCCCTGCTGGCCGCCGGCCTCCTGGCCATCGCGGCAGCCGCACAGGCCAGTCCGCCGATGGACAAATGGGTCGACCCGCTGCCGGTGCCGCCGGTGGCGCAGAAGACCTTCAACCCGGCCTACTCAGCTGGGCCGACTACTACGAGATCAACATGACGGCCAGCCAGCACCAGTTCAACTCAGTGCCTGGGCCCGGCGACCGTCTGGACGTACGGGCAGCCCGGGCAAGACGCCCGTCCTGCTCGGCCCGACGATCGTCGCGCAGATCGGGCAGGCCGGTGGTGGTCAAGTACATCAACAACCTGCCGACCGACCCGAGCGCCTTCCCGCTCAAGGACTCGATCGACCCGACGATCCCCGGAGCGCCGGGTCGATGTGCCGACCGGCGCGGCGATCCCGCACCTCCACGGCGGGCACACCGCGGCGCGCTTCGACGGCACGCCCGATGCAGTGGTGGACGGCCGACGGCCAGAAGGGCGAGGACTACGTCACCGACACCTTCACCTACGTGAACGACCAGCCGGCGTCGCTGCTCTGGTACCACGACCACACCATGGGGGCCACGCGGTTCAAGCCGTACCTCGGCCTGGCCGCCGCCTACCTGATCTTCGACAAGGTCGACAACGGCACGACGATCAACGGCCAGAAGGTCCCGTCCGGCTACGGCAAGTACCACCTGCCGCTGGTGCTCCAGGACAAGCAGTTCAACGACGACGGCACGCTGTTCTACCCGACCGATGGGCATCAGCGCCCGTCCACCCGGTCTGGGTGCCCGAGTTCTTCGGCGACACCCCGGTCGTCAACGGCAAGGCCTATCCGTACCTGGACGCGCAGCCGCGGCGCTACCGGCTGCGCCTCCTGAACGGCTCGCAGGCCCGCTTCTACGACCTGAGCTTCGACACGGGCGCCGGCGCGACCTCCCGTTCTGGGTCATCGGCTCCGAGCAGGGCCTGCTGCCCAAGCCGGTGAGAAGACCCAGCTGCTGATCGCCCCCGGCGAGCGCTTCGACGTCATCGTCGACTTCACCGGCCTGCCGCTCGGCAGCACGAGTCATGATGACACAACGACGCCAACGAGCCGTATCCGGACGGCGACGCCCCGCAGGTCGCCGACCTCATGAAGATCAACATCAACACGCCGGTGCCGGCGAACGACCCCGACACGCAGCGTGCCGCCCGCCAAGCTGAAGCTGCCGGCCGTGCCGCGGCTGGTCGGCGACGCCGGGCGTGCGCGCCGCGGGACATCGTCGCCAAGGAGAACGCACGGACGCGGTACGGAGCAGAGGTCCCGACGAGGTGCTGCTCAACGGCTACCACTTCATGGACCCGACGACCGACTTCATCAAGGCCGGTACCACCGAGACCTGGCGCTGGATCAACCTGACCGTGGACGCCCACCCGATGCACCCGCACCTGGTGGCATCCCAGGTCGTGAACCGGCAGGCGATCGACGTCGACGGCTACACGGCGGCTTGGGAAGCCTACCTCGCGTCCGACACGGCTCGGGCGGGACCCGCTGCTCAAGCCCAGACTCAGCGACTACCTGGTCGGCGACTCCGATCCCGCCGGCCCCAGAGGAGATGGGCTACAAGGACACCGTGAAGGCCTATCCCGGGCATGGTGACGAGGACGCGGGCCAAGTTCACGCTGCCCGTGACGTCGCTGCTGGACTACGACTGGAAGACCAGGAGCTACGGCAACTGGGTCTATCACTGCCACATCCTCGAGCACGAGGAGAACGACATGATGCGGCCGTTCGAGGTCGTCAAGTAGGACCGTGCGAACGGACCGGATGGACCGCAGGGAGGGGCGCCCGCAGGGCGGCCCTCCCTGCACGTCCGGGGGCGGGCGGGGCGCCGCAGGCAGGCCCCGCCCGGCCCGCATCTGCGATAGACTCGGGCGCGTCCCCGCACACATTCTCCGGGCAGGTGAATCGATGAAGGTCCGTGTCTACGTCGTCCCGAAACAGGGCATCCTCGACCCCCAGGGAGCAGCCGTCGAACGGTCGCTCCCCAACCTCGGCTTCGAGGGTGTGAGCGGCGTCCGCATCGGCAAGATCGTCGATCTCACCATCGACGGCGCGGGCCTCAGCGAAGAGGCCGCCCGCGCCCAGGTCGACGACATGTGCCGCAAGCTCCTCTCCAACCCGATCATCGAGGACTACACCTTCGAGATCACCGAGGGGTGACGCCGCGATGACCGCTGCTTCTCCCCTGCGCATCGGCGTCGTCGTCTTCCCCGGCATCAACACCGACGGCGACACGCACCACGCGCTCGAGACCTTCCCCGGCGTCACCGCCGAGTACCTCTGGCACAAGGACACCGACCTCAAGGGCGTCGACGGCATCGTCATCCCCGGCGGGTTCAGCTACGGCGACTACCTGCGCTGCGGCGCCATCGCCCGCTTCAGCCCCATCATGCAGTCCATCACCGACTTCGCCGCGGACGGCGGGCTCGTGATGGGCATCTGCAACGGCTTCCAGATCCTGATCGAGGCCGGCCTCCTGCCCGGCGGCCTCATCCGGAACACGGGCCTCAAGTTCGTCTGCAGGTACGTCAACCTGCGCGTGGAGACGGCGGACACGCCGTTCACCGGCGCCTGCGAGCAGGGCGACGTGCTGCGCATCGTCGTCAAGCACAACGAGGGCAACTACACGGTCGACCCGGCGACCTTCGAGAAGATGAAGGCCAACGACCAGATCGTCGTGCGCTACGTCAACGCCGCCGGCGAGCGGGCCGAGGGCGCCAATCCCAACGGCGCGCTCGACGACATCGCCGGCGTCTGCAACGACACCCGCAACGTGTTCGGCATGATGCCGCACCCGGAGAACTCCGTGGAGGCCGAGCTCGCCGGCGGGGCCGACGGCCGCGTCTTCTTCGGCTCCATGATCGACGCCCTGCGCGGCGCGGAGGTGACGGCATGAGTCAACAGTACGTGAACCGCACGGCCGACCTCGCCGCGGCCATCAAGCTCGGCCTCACCGAAGACGAGTACGAGCACATCAAGCGCATCCAGGACCGCGAGCCGACGTACGTCGAGCTCGCCATCTACTCGCTGATGTGGAGCGAGCACTGCAGCTACAAGCACTCGCGGCCCGTCCTCGGGCGCTTCCCCACCAGCGGGCCGCGCATCCTGCAGGGCCCCGGCGAGAACGCCGGCATCATCGACGTCGGCGACGGCTGGGCCGTGGCCATGAAGGTCGAGAGCCACAACCACCCGTCGGCCGTCGAGCCCTTCCAGGGCGCGGCCACCGGCGTCGGCGGCATCGTGCGCGACATCTTCACCATGGGCGCGCGCCCGTGCGTGCAGCATGGACTCGCTGCGCTTCGGCGAGCTCACCGAGCCGCGCCAGCGCTTCCTGTTCGACGGCGTGGTCGGCGGCATCGCCCACTACGGCAACTGCCTCGGCATCCCCACCGTGGGCGGCGAGGTCTACTTCGAGCCCAGCTACGAGGGCAACTGCCTCGTCAACGCGTTCATGCGCCGGCCTCATCCGCACCGACGGCATCGTGCGCGCCATCGCCAGCGGCGTCGGCAACCACGTCGTGCTCATCGGCTCCAAGACCGGCCGCGACGGCATCGGCGGCGCCAGCGTGCTGGCCAGCCAGGAGTTCGACGAGACGCTCGAGGAGAAGCGCCCGAGCGTCCAGGTCGGCGACCCGTTCACCGAGAAGAAGCTCATCGAGGCCTGCCTCGAGCTCATCCACCGCAAGCTCGTGGTGAGCATGCAGGACCTCGGCGCCGCCGGCCTCACCAGCTCCAGCTCGGAGATGGCGAGCAAGGGCGACGTGGGCCTCGACATCCACGCCGACCGCGTGCCGCTGCGCGAGGCCGACATGGAGCCGTGGGAGATCATGATCAGCGAGAGCCAGGAGCGCATGCTGGCCATCGTCACCGAGGAGCAGATCGCCGACGTGCGCGAGGTCTGCGAGCGCTGGGACCTCGACTGCACCGTCATCGGCGAGGTCACCGACAGCAAGATGCTGCGCATCTACTGGCACGGCGAGCGCGTGGCCGACATCCCGGCTCGCCGTCTCGCCGACGAGAGCCCCGTCATCCGCACGCCTTCCGTGAAGCCGGACTACATCGTCGACGAGCCCGTGGCCGTGGACGACGCGGCGTACCCGCAGCCGGCGGACCTGGGCGCGGCGCTCGCGCAGCTCATGGCCGCGCCCAACATCGCCAGCAAGCGCTGGGCCTGGGAGCAGTACGACTACATCGTCCAGGCCAACACCATGCAGATCCCCGGCTCCGACGCCGCGGTGCTGCGCATCAAGGGCACCGACGCGCGGCTTCGCCTTCAGCAACGACTGCAACGGCCGCCACTGCTACCTCGACCCGTACCGCGGCGCCAAGGCGGCGACGGCCGAGGCGGCGCGCAACCTGGCGTGCTCCGGCGCGCTGCCCGTGGCCGTCACCGACTGCCTCAACTTCGGCAACCCGGAGAAGGGCGAGATCTACTGGCAGTTCGAGCAGGCCATCGAGGGCATGGCCGAGGCCTGCGAGGCCCTCGACACGCCGGTCGTCTCGGGCAACGTGAGCTTCTACAACGAGAGCTTCGGCCAGGCGATCTACCCGACGCCGATGGTCGGCATGCTCGGCATCTTCGACGACGTGAGCGTGCACATCGACGGCGCCTTCAAGGACGAGGGCGACGTCATCGTGCTTCCTCGGCGACGACGCCGCCTGGATGGACGGCTCCGAGTACCAGAAGGTCGCCTACGGCCGGGTCGCCGGGCGCATCCCCGACGTGGACCTGCGAGCTCGAGGTCGAGCTGCAGCGCAAGCTGCGCGCGGCCATCGAGGCGCGCCTGCTCAAGAGCGCCCACGACTGCGCCGAGGGCGGGCTCGCCGTCGCGCTGGCCGAGTGCTGCGTCTTCAGCGGCTCCAACGGCGGCGCCCAGTTCGGCGACCCCGAGTCGCCGCCGGCCGGGCGCTCCGGCCGCTTCCTCGGCGCCGACGTCGAGCTCGGCGCGGCCGCGGCCGTGACCGGCGCCGCCGGCCGGCCGGACGTCGCCCTGTTCGGCGAGGCGCCCACCCGCGTGGTCGTCACCTGCGCGCCCGACAAGCTCGCCGAACTCGAGGCCGTTCTCGGCGACCTGCCGCACCACACGGCGGGCCGGGTTGCCGGTACCGACCTGCGGTGTACCATGGATGACAAGGAGCTCTTCGCCGTCCCGGTGAGCGAGCTCCATTCTGCTTATGAGTCGCTCCCGGAGCGGCTCGCCTGACAGAACCGAGCGTCTTGTACGACGATCGTCTCCACGACAGCTGTGGCGTCTTCGGCATCCACGCGCCGGGCCACGACGTCGCGCGCCTGACCTTCTTCGGGCTGTACGCCCTGCAGCATCGCGGCCAGGAGAGCGCCGGCATCGCCGTGTCCGACGACGGCCAGGTCACCGTCATCAAGGACCTCGGCCTCGTCAGCCAGGTGTTCAACGAGCAGATGCTGCAGAGCCTCAGCGGCCAGCACGCCATCGGCCACGTGCGCTACAGCACCACCGGCGCCAGCCACTGGCAGAACTCGCAGCCGCTGGTGCGCAGCCGCAACGGCGACGTCATCGCCCTGGGTCACAACGGCAACCTCGTCAACACCACCGAGCTGCGCGACGAGCTCGTCGCCCAGGGGGTCAAGTTCTCGGGCACCACCGACACCGAGGTCATCACGGCGCTCATCGCACACGAGTCCGAGGGTGACCTGCTCGAGGGCGTGCGGACGGCCGTCAGCAAGATCCGCGGGGCGTTCTCCGCCGCGGTGATGAGCGGCGGCGCCGTCGTCGGCTTCCGCGATCCCTACGGCGTGCGCCCGCTCTGCCTCGGCGACTACGAGGGCCACCCGGTGTTCAGCAGCGAGACCTCCGGCCTCGACATCATCGGCGCCGACTTCGTGCGCGAGATCCAGCCGGGCGAGATCGTGATCGCCGACAAGGAGCACGGCCTGCGCAGCGAGCGCGTCGAGCTCGAGGGCTCGCGCCCGGCCCTCTGCATCTTCGAGTTCATCTACTTCGCCCGGCCGGACAGCGTCATGAACGGCAAGACGCTGCACGTCGTGCGCCAGAACATGGGCAGGCAGCTCTCGATGGAAGCGCCCGTCGAGGCCGACCTGGTCGTCCCGGTGCCGGACACGGGCATGCCGGCGGCGATCGGCTACGCCGCCGCCTCCGGCATCCCCTACACCGAGGGCCTCATCAAGAACCGCTACGTGCACCGCACCTTCATCCAGCCCGACGACAACCTGCGCCAGGTGGGCATCCGCATGAAGCTCAACCCGCTGACCTCGGTGATCAAGGGCAAGCGGCTCATCGTCGTCGACGACTCCATCGTCCGCGGCAACACGACGCGCCGGCTGGTCGCACATGCTGTTCGGCGCCGGCGCCGCCGAGGTGCACCTGCGCATCAGCTCGCCGCCCATCCAGTGGCCCTGCTTCTACGGCATCGACATGGCCACGCGCGCCGAGCTCATCGCGTCCAACAAGACGGTGGACGAGATCCGCGACCACGTCGGCGCCACCAGCCTGCACTACCTCACGCTCGACGGCCTCCAGGCCAGCACCGGCCTGCCGCGCGAGCAGTTCTGCCGCGCCTGCTTCGACGGCGACTACCCCATCGAGGTGCCCGAGGAGTACGCGATGTGCAAGATGCGCTTCGAGAAGGGCGCGGCCGCAGCCGCCTGCGACCCCTGATCGACTGCGGGCGGATGTGACGGACGACCTGATCCCGAACGCGCCCGAAGCGCCGCAAGCACCCGAACCACCTTCGCTCGCCGGCATCGCCGGTGCCGACGGCGAGCCCGTGGTCGCCGACCCTGCTTTCACCCCCGTCTTCGCCGAGCCGATCGGCGGCTCCACCGTCGATGACGCCGCCGCCTCGCCCCATCAGACAGGAGCGCCGGCTCGCGACAGCATGTCGCGCCCGCCGACGGATCGATACCCGGGCGCGCGGCCTTCTCCGAGGACGCCGACGGACGCCGAACACTGGGTCACCCGGCCGGCAGAGCCGGCCACCGCCCCGAGACGCACCCTGCCGCAGCGCCTCTGGTGGGTCCTCCCCTTCGGGTGCTCCCTGCTGGCCGGACTCGCGTTCGTCGGCGTCTGCGCCCTTCGTCAGCAGTCCGGCCATCCCGACTTCCTGGGGACGGCCTGCGCCGTCGCGACGATCGCGGCGCTCCTGCTGGGCGTGCTGCTCATCTCCGACGACCACATCGCCGCCCTGCCGACCCACCCCGTACTGGCGGCCTGCATCGCGCTCTTCGGCGTCCCGCCGGCCGTCACCTGGATCCTGCTGGCGCTGCGATGACGAGGATCGCGCGCAGCCCTCTGGCCCACGCCGCGTGAGCGATGATCGCCGCGCAGATGGCTTCGCTTCGCCGCCAGGGCGATGAACCAGAAGAAGTCCCTGCGAAGATCATCCCGGCGATGCAGCCGGCGGTCAGCGTGCCGGCGTGATGCTCCGCCCTGCGAGCGAACCTCCAGCCGCCGCCTCCGCGGCGCCGCGGAGGCGGCGGACTAGCTAGTCCGTCTGCTTGCCGCCGGGCAGCCGCCTGCGGACCGCGCGCGAAGCGAGCACCGTGCTCTCCCCGACGGCCATCCCGATCAGTGACCCTACGATGACGTCTCCGGGGTAGTGCACCCCGGAGTGGACGCGCGAATACGCGACCACAGTGGCAAGGCCTCTGAGCGGCACGCCGAGCGCCGGGATGGCCTCGGCGACACCGGCGGCGAACGCGAAGCCCGAGGCCGAGTGCCCGGACGGGAACGAAGTCGACGTCGGCATCTTCACGTGCCGCGCTTCTTCGAACCGGACGACCCCGCGTTCCGGTCGAGGGCGATGTCCAGCGAACTTCATTGGGACGTTCACGACGAACGAGTTCAGCCCGACGGCGGCCATGCCTGTGACGGCGGCCCGGCGGCCCCTCTTGCCGCCGACGGCGAACAGCAGCGCGGCGATGCCCATGTACAGCTTGGCGTGGTTGGCCGAGTTGGAGAGACGCCGTAATGGTGCGTCGATGAGCGGCGTGGGTGTAGCCTCGATCGCCTGGTACACGGCGGTGTCGAGCACCACGAGTTCGTGGAACACCTCGCGCGCGATGCTTCGGATGTCCTGCTTGGCTGCTGTATCGGCCACGGGCAGATGCTACCATTCGTGACCGACCGGTAAAGCAGGGGGGCGATGACGACGCAGCCCGAGACGACTGAGGCGGGGCCGATCAAGAGGAGCCGGCTGGATTCGGCCGTGCCCGGGATCGGCATGCTGCGGACGTACAAGCCGGCGTGGCTGCGCTTCGACCTCGTCGCCGGCATCGTGCTCGCGGCGATCCTCGTGCCGCAGGGGCTGGCGTATGCCGAGCTGGCCGGTCTCCCTCCCGTCACCGGCCTCTACACGACCATCGCCTGCCTCGTCGTCTACGCACTCCTCGGGCCGTCGCGCGTGCTGGTCCTCGGCCCGGATTCATCCGTCTCCCCGCTGATCTTCGCGGCCATCACGCCGCTCATCGTGGCGAACGACACCGCCAGCGCGATCGCCCTTGCCGGCATGCTGGCGCTCATGGTGGGTCTCATCGAGATCGGTTTGGGCCTCGGCAAGCTCGGGTTCATCGCCGACTTGCTCTCCAAGGAGGTCCAGGTCGGCTACATGAACGGGCTGGCGATCACCATCATCGTCGGTCAGCTCCCCAAGCTCTTCGGCTTCTCCACCGACGCAGACTCGTTCGTCGACAAGGTCGGTGCGTTCTTCTCGAACCTGGACCAGACGAATACGACGGCGCTCCTCGTCGGCCTCGGCGCACTCGCGCTCCTGCTCGGACTGCCGCGCCTCTCGAAGAAGATCCCGGCCGTCCTGGTCGCGGTCGTGGCGGCCACCGTGGTGTCGGCCGTCTTCGATCTGGCCGCCGAGGGCGTGAAGACGGTCGGCACGCTCCCGTCGGGGCTGCCGACACCCTCGATCCCATGGACGAGCGCCGGCGACCTCGCCGCGCTCGCGGCCGCCGCGGCCGGCATCGTGCTGGTCTCGCTCACCGACACCATTGCCACTTCCTCCAGTTTCGCCGCCCGCCGCGGTGACGAGGTCGACGCCAACCGCGAGATGATAGCCGTGGGCGCCTCGAACGCGGCGGCGGGCATGTTCCAGGGCTTCGCGATCTCGGTCAGCGGCTCGCGGACGGCCGTCGCCGAGCAGGCCGGCGCCAAGTCGCAGGTCACCGGCCTCGTCGGCGCAGGCGTCGTGATCCTCATGCTCGTCCTGGTGCCGTCGCTGCTCGCCGACCTCCCGCAGACCGCGCTGGCCGCCGTCGTCATCATGGCGGCCATCTCGCTCGCAGACGTCGCCGTGCTGCGCCGGTTCGCGCGCGTGCGCAGGACGGCGCTGTTCCTCTCGCTCGTAGCCACGGCGGGGGTCGTCTTCTTCGGTGTGCTCCAGGGGATCCTGATCGCCGCCATCCTCTCGATCCTGCTGTTCTTCCGCCGCAGCTGGTGGCCGCCCGGGGCCGTGCTGGGCTACGTGCACGAGCTCAAGGGGTGGCACGACGTCGAGCGGTACCCGGACGCGGAGCAGGAGGAGGGCGTCGTCATCTACCGCTGGGAGGCGCCGCTGTTCTTCGCCAATGCCGGCATCTTCCGGCAGCAGATCCGCAAGCTGGTCCGGGAGCGCAAGCCCCGCTGGATCGTGCTGCAGTGCGAGGCCATCACCGACATCGACGTCACCGCCGCCGACATGCTCAAGGGACTCGACCACGAGCTCAACGAGCTCGGGATCCACATCGCCTTCGTCGAGCTCCGCTCACGCCTCCAGGAGCGCGTCGAGACCTACGGACTGCTCAAGGAACTGGACCGCGAGCACTTCTTCGCCAAGGTGAAGCCCGCGCTCAGGGATATCGCCGCCCACGACCCCGAGTCCGACGACGCGCCGCACCGCTGGGTCGACGCGCTGGAGGAGCAGGACTCGGACTACTGACGGTGCACATGCGGCGCACCCCCTGGTCAATCGCCGATGGCGACTGGCCGTCCGAGCACCACCTTCCACAGGCTGAGCAAGCTGTGGACCCCAGTCGCGCGCGCCGCGGGCGAGTAGCCGATGGCGCCCCTGGGCAGACGCAGGCGCAGCACGCCGGGGCGCGATGAGAACACGAGCGGCGGGTCCATGGTGAGCGCCTCGCCGTCAAGGCCCACGGCGATGGGCGATCCCGAGGTGATCTCAAAGCTCGGCGCGCTCCAGGTCCTGTAGCCGGGGTACAGCTCGGGATGTGCCGTCGTCAGTGCGGCGATCGCTCGCGTGGCGCTCACGGCGTCCGGCACGGCGAAGGAGAAGATGCCGAGCTCGCCGGTGTCGAGGCGCGGACGTGAAGCCAGGCCTCCGGCCGTGGTGCCGTAGGGTCCGTTGGAGACCTGGATGACGTGCGCGCCCTCCTGCCGCTCGCCGTCGGCAGTGGTGAACCGCAGGTCGAACGGCTCGCTGCCCGGGCCGAGCATCTCGGGAAGCGCGGTGAGGGTGGTCTCGCGCTTGGCGTCGCGATACTCCGGCGACTGCACGATGGTCGCGTACAGGCCCAGCGAGACGTTGTTCACGAAGATACGGCCGTTGACGTCCGCGAGGTCGATGACACGCTCGACCGCCTCGTTGTAGGCGTCGAGCGCGCCGATAACGTCGTCACGGTCGAGGCCGATGTCGAGCGCGAAGTGGTTGCGCGTGCCCGCCGGGATGACGACCATCGGGACCCCGCGATCGGCGGCGACGGAGGAGACCAGCGCCTGGGAGCCATCACCGCCGGCCATGCCGAGCACGTCGGCGCCTCGGTCGACGGCGTCGCGCGCGAGCTGGAGCAGGTCGTCGCCGCGCTGCAGGACGACCGGCTCGATCCCGCGCGCGCGGCACTCGTCCTCGAGGTGGAACTTCTCCGCCTTCCCGCCGCCAGACTTGAGATTCATGATGAGGACGCCGTGCCTGGCGGCCGGGACAGGGCGGCCCAGCGTCCTGCTCTCCTTGAGGGTCTTGACGTCGCGGCTGAGCGCGTACCTCGCGAGCAGCAAGGCCACGCCGAGTCCCGCCACACGCAGGACCAGAGAGAGTGTGGTCGACACGTCGCGGTTCAGCTGCAAGAGGAGCGTCCCGGCGATCGCCGCGACGGCGATGGCAGCGCCGGCCCAGCGGCCGGCGCCCGCGTGCGTCAGCGCGCGCCACACCCCCATGAACGCGACTACCAGCAGGATCAGCTCGAGGAGGACGGTGAGCGGGTCGGCGAGTACGGCGAATACCGTACTCACGATCACCACCAGGGCGAGCGCGATGACGCCGATCGCGGCGAGACGGCGGCCGGCGCCCGGCTTTGATGAAGCACCTTGCTCGGTCACGAGGACTCCCCTCTTCCCCACTGTCGCGGAGACGCATCCGCATCCCGCTCCGACGAAAGCATCGTCTCACGAGCCCGGCCCAGCTGCCAGGCCGCGAGCGCACGCGTCTGGGGACGCGTCACGGCCGCGAGCTCGCGAAACCACCCGTAGAACGCATCGTACAGACGCGCCGCTTGCCCGTCAGGCTCCACCGGCACGGACGCCTGTGGCCACACCGTCTCCAGCGTCGCCTCGCCCACGGCGATCGCCGCGAAGAGGGCGGCGCCGACGCCTGCACGGGATGGGCCCTCATGAACGGTCTGTTCCAGCCCCGTGACGTCGCTGACGATCCGCGGCCACAGTGCGCCCCCGACCCCGCCCCCGCTGCTGCGCAGCCGCGCGACGGTCGCGCCGGACTCGCGCATGGCCTCCAGGTTGTGGCGGACCGCGAAGGCGGCTGACTCCATGAGCGCACGGAAGAGGTGCCCGCGCCCGTGCGCCGCGGTCAGCCCCACGATCGCGCCACGCAGGTCGGGGTCGAAGAGCGGCGTGCGCTCACCGGCGAAGTAGGGCAGAGCGACCAGGCCGCCGGCGCCGGGTCCCGCCTCCGCGGCCTCGGCGTAGAGCTCGTCGTAGCCCACCTCGCCGGCCAGGTCTCTCAGCCACGCCGTCAGCGCCCCGGCGGAAGCGACGCCGGCGGCCAGGTTGGTCGACCCCGGTGTGAAGCCCACCGTCGTCCAGAGCCGGGCATCCGAGCGCGCGGGGCTGTGGACCTCGACGAGGAACATGCTCGTGCCGTAGACCAGCAGGCCTTCGCCGCGGCCGCGCAGCCCGGAAGCGGCCACCTCGCACCAGGAGTCGATGCTGCCGGCGGCCACCGGCGTGCCCTCCGGCAGGCCGATCGCGGCGGCCGCCTCCCGGCTCACCTTGCCGCACTCGTCCTGTGGCCAGATCAACCGGGGCAGCGGCAGCCCCGGGGCGACCGACTCCGCCCACTCGTCGATCCAGGCGTTGGCGTGGACGTCGTAGAGCGGCGCCCAGTGACTGGCGCTGTGATGGTCGAGGACGTACTCGCCGGTGAGGCGCGAGACCAGGTAGGAGCTCGCGCCGTAGACGCGCCGGGTCGCGCCCCACACGCCCGTCTCCTCGTCGGCGAGCCAGCGGATCTTGGGTCCTGCCGACTGGCTCGACAGCCGCGAGCCGCAGCGGGCGAGGATCTCGTCCGCGCCCAGCTCGGCAGTCAGCCGCTCAACCTGGGCGCTCGCCCTCGAGTCGATGCCGTAGAGGATGGCGGGCCGCAGCGCTTGCCCGCCCTCGTCGGCCGCGAGGACGCACGGGCCGAGGGCGCTCACGCCCACGGCCCGCACGCGCGAGGCGCGCCCGGCGAGTACGCGGCGGCACACTTGGACGACGCCGCCCCACCAGTCACGGTCGGCGTCCTGCTCCGCCCAGCCCGGGCGCGGCCGCGAGATGCCGTGCTCGATGCGCGCGTCGGCGACCACGACGCCGTCGGCTCCGACGAGCACCGCTTTGGTGCTCGACGAGCCGACATCGAGGCCCAGAAACAGGTCTCCGGACACGTCGTCACCCGCTCACCGGCCGCGCTTCTTCTCATGCTCGATCACTCCCAGCTGAGACCGGGCGCGCGGCCGCTTTTCGCACGTCCACGCGGCCGCGACCGAAGGCGTCCATCGTGCCCCAGCGCCCGGTGATGTCGAGGAGCTCGAGGCGGCCGATGCCCACCGGCAGCGCCGGATCGACGATCAGGTGGTCGCCGCTCGGCTCCAGTCCGAGCATCGTGCGCAGGAGAAGCAACGGCGCGCCCGTCGACCAGGCCTGCGGGCTGCAGGCGGTCGGATACTGCACCGGGTACTTCGTCAGTTCTCGCGGGTAGCCGCCGAACGCCTCCGGCAGGCGTCCGTCGAAGAACTCGGCGGCGTCGAGGATGCCGGCGGCGATACGCGCCGCCTCCTCCTTGAAGCCGTAGCGGCGCAGGCCCCAGGCGACGATGGAGCTGTCGAAGGGCCACACCGTGCCGACGTGGTAGCCGATCGGGTTGTAGCGCGCTTCGCTCACGGCCAAGGTGCGCACGCCCCAGCCCGAATACATCGCCGGCGACATGAGATGCCGTGCGACGGCCTTGGCCTTCGCTTTGTCGACGATCCCGCTCCAGAGCAGGTGGCCGATGTTCGAGGCCAGGGCGTCGACCTTGCTGCCGTCGGCCTCCAGGGCGAGCGCGAAGTACTGCCCGTCCGCGACCCAGAAGTCGCGGTTGAAGCGTCGTTTGAGCTCGGCCGCCTGCTTCTCCAGCTTGGCGGCGAACGCCGGGTCGCGCCAGATCTCGCGCGCCAGCCGGGCGCCGCGCACCTTGGCGTCGTAGGCGTATCCCTGCAGCTCGCACGTGGCGCGCGGGAAGCCCGGCAGGCGCCCGTCGTGGTACGAGATCGAGTCCCACGAGTCCTTCCAGCACTGGTTCTCTAGCCCCGTCTGCTCGTTGCGCCGCTGGTACGCGATGTAGCCGTTGCCCTGCAGGTCGGCGTAGTCGTCGATCCAGGCCAGAGCGGCGCGCGCCTGCTGCTCGAGCGCGCGCACCAGCTTCGTGTCACCGGTCCAGCGCTCGTACTCGTCGAGGAGCACAACGTAGAGCGGCGTAGCGTCGACGGAGCCGTAGTACGGCGAGTGCGGGCGCTCCTCGAAGGCCGTCATCTCGCCGAAGCGCAGCTCGTGCAGGATGCGCCCGGGATCCTCGTCACGGAAGTCGTCGCGCCGTGACCCTTGCCACAGGCCGAGCGCGACGAGCGTCGTCCGCGCGAGCTCCGGCGTGAACGGCAGCGCCTGCAGGCTGGTGAAGATGCTGTCGCGGCCGAACATCGTCATGAACCAGGGGAGCCCGGCCGCCGGCAGGTAGTGGCCGGGCAGCGCGACGGGCGAGAAGCGCAGCGCCGCCAGGTCCACGAGGCTGCGCTGGTACGTGCGCTTGAGCGGGTCCCAGTCGCACTCGAGGGTGGGCGCGTCGTCCATCCACTTGTCGAGGCTGCGCTCCATGTTGGGGCGCGCCTTCTTGGCGTGACGCTCGTACTTGGGCTCGGCGACCGTCGTTCCCCCGACGCCCCGGCCGGGCGTCACGTGCAGGTCGGTGGTCCACTCCCCGTGCGGCTTCACGTTGACGCGGAACGTCAGACCGTGCTCATCGACGGCGCAGGTCTCGGTCGCCGACACCCAGGTCTCGCGCACGTATGTGTCGCGGCGGTAACCGAGGACCAGCTTGCCGTCGTCGATGCGCGTGTAGTACTGACCCTGCTTCTTCAGGGCGTCCTTGACCTCGAACAGGTCCGCGAAGTCGGAGGCCGCCTCGATGCGCACTTCCAGGTCGATGGCCTTCTCGTCGTGGTTGAGGATCGTGAGCTCTTCGTGGAAGCCCCCACCCACGGCGCGCTGGCGGATGACCGAGGTCTTGGCGTCGATATACACGGTCCCGGTACCCGGCACCAGGAAGAACCGGGTCTCGAAGTACTGCAGGTCGTCCACCGACAACGGGTTGAGCCGCTGGCCGTTCAGGGTGAGCACCCACCTCGAAAGGAACCGGGTGTCGAAGGAGAACAGCCCGGTGGGGTCGGTCAGCGACGCCTCGATGTCGCCGTTGTCGGCGCTCACGACGAAGGTGTTGCCGTCGAGGATCTTGACGTCGGCGCTCATGACGACCTCCTCGCGTAGCCGGCCTGAGGTCTGTCGGGCGCCTCGGTCGTCCCGGGGAAGAGCCGCTGTAACGCCGCCAGCAGGATGACCTTGCCCTCGATCGTGACCGCGCCCCGCAGGATGGCGGCCATGGCGTTCATCCTCCCGGTGAGGATGGCGTCGAAGGTGGCGATGTCGGCCCCGATCACGCAGTCCGCCTCGGGTCCCTCGTGCGACACGGCGACGTCGCCCCTGCGGATCTGCAGGTACCAGTGCTCGGTGCGTTCGCCGTCGGCGATGTCGAAGCGCACGCTGCCCGTCATGCTCCCGAGGGCCGGGTGCTGCTGCTCTGCAAGCCTGGCGAAGAATTCACGCGTCGGTTCCATGGTCACCACTCCCGTCTCGCGCAGTTGCGCGTCACTACAGTCCTTTGTTCCAGCGAGCCATGCCGCCGTCGATGTAGTACGTGCTGCCGGTGACATAGGCAGCCTCGTCCGAGGCGAGGAAGACCGCGACCGAGGCGACCTCGTCCGGGTCCCCGAGGCGGCCGGCGGGGATGACCTCTTGCAGTGCGTGTAGCAGCTCTCCGTCTGCCAGCGTCCGCTTGTTGATAGGCGTCGCGATCGCGCCCGGGGCGATGTCGTTGACGGTGATGCCCTGCGGCGCCAGTTCCTGGCAGATCGTGCGCGTGAGCATGCGCATGCCGCCCTTGGAAGCCGAATACGTCGCGTACTCGAGGAAGGCGACGTCCTCGTGGATGGACGACACGTTGACGACACGGCCGCCGCGGCCGGCGTCGATCATCAGCTTCGCCGCCGCCTGAGCCGCGAAGAACGCTCCCTTGAGGTTGACGCTCAGGACCAGGTCGAAGTGCTCCTCGCTGACGTCGACGAACGGCTCGCGGATCTCGACCCCGGCGTTGTTCACGAGGATGTCGAGGCGGCCGAGCGCCGCGTGCGCGCCGCGCACGAGCCCCTCTGCCTCAGCGGCCACGCCGACGTTCGCGCCCAGCGCGACCGACCTGCGGCCCATCTCCTCGATCTGCGCCGCGACCGACCGCGCTTCGTCCTCCTCGCGGTGGTAGTGCACCGCCACATCCGCACCCTCGCGCGCGAAGCGCAGGGCGATCGCCTCGCCGATGCCGCTCGAACTGCCGGTCACGAGTGCCGCCTTGCCTTCGAGTCTCATGGTCACCTCGTCTTTCCGCGCTCAGCCGGCGAACGCGTGAGTGGGCAGTCCAGCCACGCCGGGGTCCAGGCGCAGAAGCGCGCCGGCAAGCGGCTGCTCGGCGAGCTCGCCGGTGCTCAGGCCTTCCCGTCGAGTGGTCACGTACAGGTCCCGCAGATCGGCGCCGCCGAAGCAGCAGCTCGTGATGCGGGCGACCGGGAGGTCGACGACCGTCGCGAGCTCACCGTCCGGCGCGTAGCGGCGCAGCCCCCAGCCGCCATGGAGCGCCACCCAGACGCCGCCCTCGGCGTCGACGGCCAGGCCGTCGGGGACGGCGCCCTCGACCTCGACGGTGGCGAACCGCCGCCGGTCCTCGAGGGCGCCCGTCTCCGGGTCGAAGTCGTAGACGTCGACGCGCCGCGTGGGGCTATCGATGAAGTAGAACTCGCGGCCAGACGGGCTCCAGCCGAGCCCGTTCGAGATCGTCGTGCCGGTGAGCGCCGTCGTCACCGAGAGGTCGGGACCGACCCAGTACAGTCCGCCCAGCGGTGACCGCTCGTCGAGCGCCATCGTGCCGACCCACAGCCGTCCGGCTGCGTCGCACGCGCCGTCGTTGGTGCGCGTGTCAGTGCGTCCTCGCTCGATCGAGACCAGCAGCGGCGACCTTTCGCCGTCGAGGAGATGGAGCCCGTCCGGAAGTCCGATGACGACGCCGCCGCGACCCCGCGGCAGCGCCAAGCTCACGATGCCGGGAACGAGTTCCCCTGAGTCCCTGCCAGTCCCGGGGTCGTAGCGGTGCACGCGATGCCCGGGAATATCGACCCACAGGAGCGTCGCGGACGCCGCATCCCAACGCGGACCCTCGCCGAGCTCCGCGCGGGCGTCCACGGCGACGACGAACTCAGTAGAGGGGCGCCTGGTCATGCACGAGGATTCTACCCACGCGGCTCCGGCGCGCGGCCGTTCCCGCGTCTACGCATTGAGGAGTCCCTGCCACATGAGCGAGTCGATCTCGAGGTCCGCCTGTTCGTGGGTGAGCCCCGCGGCGCCCGGCCGGAGTTCCTGGAGAAGGCGGCCGAAGAAGTGCTCAAGAAAGAATGGGCGCGCCGGGCTGGAGCAAGCTGCCCCAGGGCGACGGGATCGACGTCGAGGGCGTGCGGCTCGGGTAGCCCGGGACGAGCGGACCCTCCGCCGATCGGCCCTTGTGCGCGTGCCTGACCGTCTGGTAGCTTCCGCCCAATCGTAAGCCGCCTTCTTCGGGACACGCGCGGCGGGACCGGGAGCAGGGCGTTCCCGGTCGCGTCGCACACACACTAGATTGGAGCCGCACATGTGCTGTCTCTTCACCATCCTGCTCCTGCTCGGCGCCCGGGCCGTCGACATCGTCTGGTGGATCGCACAGCCAGGCCGCTGGGACGCCGCCTTCAGTTCGGCGCTCTGGCCCATCCTCGGCATCATCTTCGCGCCCTGGACCACGATGATGTGGGTGATCGTGGCGCCCGGCGGCGTGAATGGGATCGACTGGCTCTGGATCGGGCTCGCGATCTTCGTCGACGTCGCCTTCTGGGGCGGCGGGGCCTACCGCAACCGCGACCGCGTGCCGGGTTCGACGGTGTGACCTGCGTGACGTCCGGACCACGACTGGAGAGCCGATGAACGACGAAGTCATGGACGAGCTGGGCCCGATCGACTTCCTAGTTGTCGAGTTCCCGGCCGGCAAGGCCGACTTCTCCGGCGCGATGGCGGAGAAGCTCACGACGCTGGTCGAGGCACGGTGAGATTCGGCCCCGGCCGCTGAGGCCGGCGCAGGGCGGCTCGTCCGCCTTCACGACTTCGACCAAGTCATCACGGGGATGAGGGCCGTACGGCCCTCATCCCCGATGTTGTTGCGGACCGCGGGTAGACTGCGAGCACGCGCACGGAACGCACAGAGAGCCTCCGAAGGAAAGGAGTCACTTCATGGCTGACTTCAGACACAAGCGCATCGCGGAGTTCATCGAGCCGCTGCGCGTCGCGCCGGGCCGCAGGGTGACGCTGGCCAAGCACTTCGACCCCGGCTACAAGGCGGGGTTCCTAGACAAGCCGCAGGGCGAAGAGCTCCTCACGCACGGCATCGAGGTGCTGAGCGAGTACCAGGAGCGCCTTGCCGCCCAAGACACCCAAGGCGTCGTCGTGGTGCTCCAGGCGCTCGACGCCGCCGGCAAGGACGGCACCATCCGCCACGTCATGAGCGGCGTGAACCCGCAGGGCGTCACCGTCCACTCGTTCAAGGCTCCCTCTCCGCTGGAACTCGACCACGACTACCTGTGGCGGTTCGCCACCAACCTGCCGCGTCGCGGCGAGATCGGCATCTTCAACCGCTCCTACTACGAGGAGGTCCTCGTGGTGCGCGTGCACCCCGAGATCCTCCAGAGCCAGCAACTGCCGAGGCAGGCTCGCGGGCGCGACGTCTGGAGGAAGCGCTACCGCGACATCAACGCCTGGGAGCAGCACCTCACCGACAACGGCTTCACCGTCGTGAAGCTGCTGCTGAACCTGTCGAAGGAGGAGCAGCGCACCCGCTTCCTCCGACGCATCGACCTGCCCGACCACAACTGGAAGTTCTCCGCCGCGGACGTCAAGGAGCGCAGCTACTGGGACGACTACCAGAAGGCGTTCTCGGAGATGCTCTCCAACACGAGCACCGAGTGGGCCCCCTGGTACGTCATCCCCGCGGACCACAAGTGGTTCGCGCGCCTCTGTGCGGGGGCCGTCATCGCCAACGCCCTGATCGGCATCGACCCCAAGTTCCCCAAGGTGATGCCGGAGGCTCGCGACGCGCTCCAGGAGGTCAAGCTGCAATTGGAGGCGGAGGCTCCCGACGGAGCCGAGGCAGACCCATTCGAGGCCGAGGAGCTCGCGGAGGCTGCGAAGGCCGAGAGCAAGGACGGCAAGAAGGGCAAGAAGAAGGGCGGCAAGAAGGGCAAGAAATCGAAGTGACCCGGCGGCACGCCGGTGAGGGAGTAGCGATGGCGACGACTGACAACCCACCCGCCGGGACGGCGGGAACGGCCGAGCGCTGGTACGCCCTCTCGGCCGATGACATCGCGGGCAGGTTCGGCGTGGACCCGGCAAGCGGCCTGACCGTGGCCAAGGCCGCGGAGCTCCTTGAGACGGACGGTCCCAACGCTCTTCCCGATGAGAAGGGCGAGCCCGGCTGGAGGCGGTTCCTCGACCAATACCGCGCCTACATGCAGATCATCCTGCTGATCGCCGCCGCGATCTCGCTGGTAATCGGCCAGTGGAGCACCGGTCTGGTGCTCATCGTGCTCACGGTGTTCAACGCCGTGACCGGCCTCCGCCAGGAGGGCAAGGCCGAGAGCGCGATGAACGCCCTCAAGTCACTGATGAAGCAGACCGCGCGCGTGCGCCGCGACGGCGCCGAGGCCGAGATCCCGGCCGAGGAGGTCGTTACCGGCGACGTGGTCATGCTCGAGGCAGGCGACGACGTCGCCGCCGACGGCAGGATCATCGAGGCGCACTCGCTGGACATCGACGAGTCCGCGCTCACCGGCGAGAGCGTGCCGGCGTCCAAGACGACGGACCAGCTCGCTGACGCCGACCTCGGACCGGGCGACCGGACCAACATGGCGTTCATGAACACGCCGGTCACCCACGGCAGCGGCATGATGATCGTGACGGCACGCGGCGCCGACGCGGAGGTCGGCAAGATCGCCGGCATGCTGGCCGCGACCACCAAGGAGCAGACGCCGCTCACCCGCCAGCTCAACACCATGACGCTGTGGATCGGCGCGGCCGCTCTCGGGACGATGATCCTCATGTTCGTGCTGGGGCTCTCGCGAGGCCAGAGCGCCGAGAGCCTGTTCATCACCGCCATCGCCCTCGCCATCGCGGCCATCCCGACGGCGCTGCCGACCGTGCTCCAGGTGATCCTCTCGGCCGGCGCCAAGCAGCTGGCCGCGGAGAAGGCCATCGTCAAGGACCTGGTGTCCGTGGAGACGCTCGGCTCCACCTCCGCCATCAACTCGGACAAGACGGGCACGCTGACGATGAACCAGGTGACCGTCGTCGAAGTGCTCGACGCGGTCGACCGCTACACCGTCTCGGGCATCGGCTACGGCCTCGACGGGCACGTGCAGCACGCGGCCGGCACTTCCCTCTCCATCGACGACGCGATCCTCCCGTACATCGTCACCAACGACGCCAAGCTGGAGAACGGCAAGGTCGTCGGCGATCCGACCGAGGGTGCGCTGCTGGTGCTCGGCCACAAGGCCGGGCTGGACATCGACGCCAGCCGCGAGCAGTTCCCGAGGCTGACCACCCTGCCGTTCGACCCCGTCTATAAGCTCATGGCCACGTTCTGCTCCGCCACCGACGCCACGGGCAAGAGCGTCGTGCGCATGTTCGTCAAGGGCGCGGCGCCGGCGGTGTTCGAGCGCACGGCCACTGCGCTGGCCAACGGCGAGACCATGCCGTGGGACGCCGCCCTCAAGAAGAAGGCGGACGACGCCGTGGTCCGCATGGCCGGCGAAGGGCACAGGGTGATGGCCGCGGCCGTCCGCGACCTGGACCCGGCTGCGTTCGACCCCGAGGGCGACCTTCTGGGCTATGTCACGGACCTCCAGCTGACGTCGGTCGTCGGCATGGTCGATCCGCCGCGCGAGGAGTCCAAAATGGCCGTGCGCGACGCGCAGCGCGCCCACATCCGCGTGCGCATGGTGACGGGCGACGACGTCACCACGGGCGCCGCCATCGCCAAGCAGCTCGGCATCCCCGGCGGCGCGATGCTGGGGACGGAGTTCGCCGCGATGAGCGAACCGGAGCGTCTGCGACGCATCGACGACATCGGCGTCGTGGGCCGCGTGGCGCCGGAGCACAAGGTGCTCCTCGTCGAGACGCTGCGCAAGAAGGGTCACGTGGTCGCGATGACCGGCGACGGCGTCAACGACGCCCCGGCGATCAAGGCGGCCGACATCGGCATCGCCATGGGAAGCGGCACCGAGGTGGCCAAGAACGCCGGCCGCATGATCCTCTCCGACGACAACTTCGCGACCATCGTCAAGGCGGTCGAGAAGGGCCGCGCCGTGTACGACAACCTCAACAAGTTCATCCGCTTCGTGATGCTCGAGCTCGCCGCCTACATCATCACGTTCCTCGGCGCGAGCATCCTCAACATCGCCGCAGGGCAGCCGTTCTCGGCGTCACAGATCCTGTACATCAACTTCCTCGTCAACGCGCCGCTGGGCATCGCGCTTGGCATGGACAAGGAGACGCCCGGACTCATGGACCGCGCGCCGCGGCCTCGCGACGCGACGATCATGACGCGGGGCCTGCTGACCACCGCCGGCCTCGTGGGGCTGTTCATGGCCGTGTGCACGCTGGCGCTGATCAGCTACGGCACGACGCACTACGACAGCGTGGCGATCGGCTCCTCGATGGGGCTCACGGCGTTCTCGCTCCTCATCGTCGCCTCGGCGTTCCAGGCCAGGAGTGTGACCTCGACGGCGCTCACCAGCGAGACCTTCGACAACCGGCACCTGAACTGGACGGCGCTGGCGGAGATCGTCCTCGCCGTGCTCATCACGCAGATGGACGTCATGCGCCGCATCTTCGGGACCGAGCAGCTGACCGGCAAGCAGTGGCTGCTCGCACTGGTACCCGCCATCGCGCTGTTCTTCCTCTGGGAGGTCGGCAAGCTGGTGGCACGCCGCGGAGCGGAGCCGGACGCTGCGGCCCTCCCAGCGCAGGAGCCCGCCGCGTAAGGTTTTAAGGACAGCCCGGCCGGCCCGGCCCTCATCGGGGCTGGGCCGGCCGGGCTTTCTGCTGATCGCGTGCGACCGGACCGCCCGCGCCCGCGCGCGAGACGCGCCGCGTCAGCCGAAGCGCTCGAGCGCCACGCCGTGGCGCAGCCCGCGGTCACTCACGGTCAGGGAGTTCTGCTCCAGCTTGTCAATGACCGTGCGCGCCCCGCAGACGCCGGCGAGGATGTCGGCGCGCTTGGGTGTCACCGAAACGGTCAGGACCGGCGCCATGCCCGCCTATCCCAAAGCCACGCCTTCGGCGGCGCCGGACGGCTCAGGCTCTGGGATGCGCATCATGCGGAACGAGTTGACGAGCCCGAGGATCCCGGCGATAAGCGGGACCAACAGTGCCACCTGCAGGGCGATCGGCCTCGCATCCGTGTTGATGCGCAGGATCTCTGCCTGGATCTCCGGGGGCTGGCCCTCGAGCTGAGCCTCGAGTTGCGTGTTGCTCATCACCTCCGCGTCCTGCTCGAGCGCCTGGGCCACCTGCTGCTGCTCCGCGGGCGGCAGCACGGCGCTCTGCTCGGCCATGCTCGTGAAGGTGATGGAGAGCGCTGCGAGCATGATGGCGCCGGCGAACGCCAGTCCGAACGAAAGCCCGAACGAGCCCGACGCCGAGTTCGTGCCGGCGGCCTCGCTCACATGTTCCTCGGAGATCGGCCCCAGGGTGTAGTTGTTGAGCTGCGATACCAGCATGCCCAGTCCCGACCCGGCGATGATGAGCGGGATGACGAGGTACCAGCCGGAGTCCGCGCGAGGCACGATCGCAATGAGGATCAGCATGCCCAGCGTGAGCAGCGCGAACCCGACGCGGACGATGCTGCCGGCACGCCTCTTGCCGGCCCTTCTCCCCGCGAGGAGGGCCACGGCGAACATGCTCAGGGAGAGCGGCGCGAGGGAGAGACCGGCCTCCATGGCGTTGTACTCGAGCACCATCTGCAGGTAGATCGGCAGCGCGATCATGCAGCCGCCGAGGGCGATCTGCTGCAGCATCTGCTGGGAGATGCCGAGCCTGAAGACCTTGGACCGGAACAGGTCGGGGTCGAGAAGCGTCGTCTTCTCCTCGCGCTTGCGGCGCTTGAGCCAGTAGACGAGCGCCACCATGCCGGCGACGCCGATCGCGATCAGGAGCCCGACGGCTTCGCCGCCTTCCTGCCACACCAGGATCCCCAGCACCAGGCCTCCCATGCCCAGCACGGAAAAGATGGCGCCGACGATGTCGATCCGCCGCGGACCGGTGTAGGCCACATCCTTCACGAGCCTGATGTTCACCAGTACGATGGCGATGATGACGACCTCGAGCAGGAACCCGACACGCCACGAGAGGTAGGTGGTGATGAACCCTCCGAGCAGCGGCCCCACTGCGGCGGCGATGGCCGCTGATGCCCCCACCAGCGCGTAGGCCTTCTTCTGGGCCGCCCCCTCGAAGTTGCCGTGGATGAGCGACTGCATGGCCGGCAGGAGGAGTGAAGCGCCGATGCCGCCGATGATCGCCCAGAAGATGATGATCGCGGTCAGGCCCTGGGCCAGCGTCATCGCCGTGGCGCCGACGGCGTACCCCAACAGGCCCAGGACGTAGGCACGCTTGCGCCCGATGAGATCGCCGATCTTGCTGCCGACGAGGATGAACGCGGCGGAGACGAGCGCCTCCAGCGCGATCGCCGACTGAACGCCGCTGACCGTCGTCCCGAGGTCGTTGACCACCGCCGCGATCGAGACGTTCATGAGCGATGTGTCCACGACGAGGACGAACATCGCCATCGCGAGCAGGACGGCGAGCAACGTACTCCCCGAGGGCTTGGCCGACTGCTGAACGCCTGGGAGCTCGCTCATCGAGGATCCACCGTCCTTTCGTCGCTGTTCATTCCTCATTCACGGCCGGCAGCGGATTCACCTGCGGGACAGGTCCCGTCGAAACGAGCAGCAGCACCGGATAGGTCTTCGGGACCTGCTTGCCCGCCTGCGGCAGCTGCGCGGTCACGGTGCCTGCCGGCGTCGTCGCACTCGGCGCCTGGAGAGGGACTGGGCGCAGGCCGAGCCTCGTGAGCTCCTCCTCAGCCTGCGCGGCGTCCATCCCGACGACGTCGGGGACCGTCGCCGTGAGATCCGCGGGCTCTTCCGGCGGATGCGCGCCTTCGGGCGGCGGAGTGGCGCTGGGCGACGTCGAAGGCGATACGGTCGCGGACCCCGACGGCGACGGCGTGGGCGACGGGCTCGGCATGAGCCCCAGCGAGACCAGGATGCCGGCGTCACCGCCCTTCTCGACCTTGACGCCGGCCTCCGGCGCCTGGGCGATCACCACGCCCTCGGCCACTTCGGGACTCCACGCCTTGGCGACGGTCACGGCGAGGCCGGCAGCCTCGAGCTCGTTGGTCGCCTTCGCCTGCGTCCGTCCGACCACGTCCGGCACCACGACGCTCGTCGTGCCCTCGCCGAGCGACACCGTGACGAGCACCTCGGAGAGCGGCGACACGCGGTCGCCCGCCGCGGGCTCCTGCTCGGCCACCTCGCCCGCGGGCACGTCGGCGACATGGGCCTCGACAGGTACGGCGACGAGTGCGGCGTCGGCGAGCGCCGTCGTCGCCTCGTCCTGCGTCATGCCGGTCACGTCCGGCACGCTGACGGATACCTCCGGCCGGCCCCTGGACACGAGCATGCCGACCTGGGAGCCGGGAGCGGCCTGCTCGCCCCCGGCGGGAAGCTGCTCGACGACCTCGCCCGCCGGCGCCGTGAGGTCGTACTGCGTCACGCTCGCCGGCACGAAGCCGGCGTCGGCGAGCGCAGCCTCCGCCTCCGCGCCGTCCATACCCACGACATCGGGTACCGCGGCCGTGCCGGGCCCCGAAGACACGACGAGCGCGACGGCAGCGCCGTCGTCGAGTTCCGTCCCGGCGGCCGGGTCCTGGCCCACCACCGTCCCAGCCGGGGCCTCGGTATCGCTCGCGCTGGTCACCCCGCCGGCCTTGAGACCTGCGTCCTCGAGCGCCTTGATCGCCTCCGCCTGCGCCTTGCCGGTCACGTCCGGCACCTGGACGCCGCCCAGGATGGACACGACTGCGGCGAGCACTCCGATCGCAAGGATCGCGAGGACGGCGACGATGATCCATCTGCGCGCTGTCCTGCTCATGTCATCCTCCTGCTCGCGTCGTCGATGCGCACGACGATGCCACGGACTTACCGACCGGTAAAGGTCTCAACTCGCGCCCTTGCCGAACAGCTTGCGGACGTCCCGGATGGGGATCGCCAGGTAGATGGCGATCAGCAGGTAGAGGCTGATGCCGAGGCGCGGCGAGAGGAACCCCAGGATCGCCGCCACGACGTAGGCGATGAGGCTGGGCGTGAGCTGGTACTTGACCCGGGCCTCCTCCTTGCGCTCGTCGACGAAGTCGTCGCCGAAGAGACCTTCGCGTTCGGCGTGCCGGCCGAGGAGCATCAGCATGACGGTCATGATCAGCAGCACGATGCCGTAGACGACGACGGCCACGCGCTCGGCGGGTAGGTTCCCGTCCCATTCGCTCATCATCCTGGTCGGGAACGGGAGGAACGCGCAGAACAGCAGGAGCACGAGATTGAGGCGCATGAACACGCCGTCGATGTGGTCGAGCGCGTCGACCAGCGCGCTGTGCTCGATCCAGACCGCGCCGATGGTCATGAACGAGACGAAGTAGGCGAGGTAGACCGGCCACTCGTGACCGATGCCACGCAGGGCATCGCTGCTCGAGTGGATCTCCTCGATCGCCGGCACGGCGATCTCGAGCACCAAAAGGGTGATGGCGATGGCGAACACGCCGTCGCTGAAGGCTTCGAGGCGGTTCTTCCTGTGCCTGATCTTCGCCGGCTTCGCGGACTCGGCCATCTCGCCTCCCCCATCTGCGCCGGCCGGCTCCCCGCGGGGCCGGCGCTGATCCCCTTGTGAAAGGACGGCGGGCGGGCGCCCTGATCGGTCGCCCGCCCGCCGGTCACGCTCTGTTGAGGGCCTCAGCCCTCCTTGGAATGCTTCTTGGCGCCGAAGGCGTGCTTGAGCTGCTGCTCCTGCTCCTCGGTGAGGTTGGAGCGCACCAGCGTGGCGTTCGTGCCCTCGATCGCGGCGAGGAACTTGTCCTCGGTCAACTGGCTGATGATGAGGAACCAGCCGGCCTTGCCCGGCGGCACCGCCTCGCCCATCTGCTGCAGCACTTCCTTGTCGATGCCGGTCTTGCCGAGCTTGCCGAAGAGCGCGCCCATGCCGGCGCCGATCGCCATGCCGAGGAACGGCATGAAGAAGAGCAGGCCGAAGAGCATGCCCCAGAAGGCGCCGCCCATGGCGCCCGCGCCCACGAGGCCGTGGCCGTGCTTGACGTGCGGCTTGCCGTCCGGGTCACGCACGACCTCGGCCGCGTCGCTCAGCTGCACGATCATGTCCTTCTGCAGCTCCGCAAGCTTGAGGCCGAAGCGGTCGGCCTCCATCTCGTTCTCGAAGCCGAGAACCATCATCTCGCTCATACACTCTCCTCTGCGTTCACGTCTTGTGTGCCGATTAGCCTATCCTACTTTCGCGTCAGTCCTGCCAGCGTCCCGTCAGCCCCCACAGCACCATCGCGTCGATGACGAGGATGATGAGCGTCCAGAACGGATACGCGCCGATCGCCAGGAACGACGCCATCATGCTGATGATGACGATGATGATGCCGACCCAGCGGCCGACCGAACTGCGGCTGAGGACGAGCCAGCCGGCGAGCACCTGGACGACCCCTACGACGAGGACGATCCAGCCCCACGTCTGCAGGTTACTGAAGACCAGGCTTGCGTCTGCGAAGTACTCCTTGCGCCACAGGGCAGCCAGTGGACCGCACCGCCTCACTCTGCCCGCGACGCATAGACACGAAGGTCGGCGCCGGGCTACGCTAGCGGCGGCAGGGGATCCAAGGGGAGGTCGGCGTGACACTCGCGGTCATCATCATCGTGGCGGTGCTGCTCGTCCTGGGCGTGGGCTACCTCATCTTCCGGCTCATGCGCCGCACCCAGACCGTGGTGCCGCAGGTAAGCGACGAGGATGCCGCCAGCCGCGACCAGGTCGTCGGGGCCGACGAGCAGGGGCACGACATCATGGCCTCGCAGGAGGCGCCGGAGGCGCCGCGCGACGGCGCTGCGTTCGAGAGCCTGCTGCAGGACGAGATCCACGACCTCGGCCACGAGCAGCCGGCCGCGGACGACGAGAGCTGACCGGAGGCGTTCGTGGGCACCACCGAGTGGACCATCGTCATCCTGGTCGTCGGCGGCCGTCTGATCCTGCCGCTGTTCATCCCGTACTTCCCGGTGCCGGCGCTGCTGGCGTGCCTCATCCTCGACTCGGTGGACCAGAGCATCTTCCAGAAGTTCCCGGCGATCCCGCTGGACGGCTACCAGTCCTACGACAAGGCGCTCGACGTCTACTACCTCTCGGTCGCCTACCTCTCCACGCTGCGCAACTGGACCAACCAGGGCGCGTTCCGCATGAGCCAGTTCCTGTACTACTACCGGATGATCGGCGTGATCGGCTTCGAGCTCACGCAGGTCCGGGCGGTGCTCTTCATCTTCCCGAACACGTTCGAGTACTTCTTCCTCTTCGTCGAGCTCGTGCGCCTGGGCTGGAACACCAGCCGCATGGGCAAGTGGACCGTCATCCTCTCCGCGGCCGGCATCTGGATCTTCATCAAGCTCCCGCAGGAGTGGTGGATCCACATCGCCCAGCTCGACATGACGGACTTCATCAAGGAGACGCTGTTCGGGGTGGACGCGACCGACAGCTGGGGGACGGCCATCGCGAACCGGCCGTGGGTGCTCATCGCGGCGATCGCCTTCTTCGCCATCCTCGCCGCCATCGTCTACTGGATCATCACGCGCAAGGCGCCGAAGTTCGACCACCGCCCGCACGTCGCCGCCGACCCGCTGCCGCCGCAACTGCGCGGCGCCGAGCCCTACCGCAAGGTCCGCGCCGAGACCCGCATCTTCGGCTGGGCGCTCCGGGAGAAGGTCGCGCTCACGGCGATCGTGTGCGTCATCTTCGGCCTCATGCTCACCGGCGGCACCGCGAATCCGCTGCGGATCGTCATCGGTGTGGCGATCTTCACGGTGATCAATGCCGCGGTAAGCCACTGGATGGCGCTGCGCGGCCGCAGCTGGCGGCGGCTCGCCGGGGAGCTGGTGACGATGCTCGTCGTGAACCTCGTCATCGTCCTGGCGCTCGAGGCGCTCGACCGCTTCCTGGGCGTTCGCAGCGCGCGGGTCCCGTTCGGCACGACGCTGTTCTTCTCGTACCTGCTGACGCTCATCATCGTGCTGTACGACCGGTACCGCACGGTGTACAGGGCGCGGCGCCTGCACCGCGGCGAGGAGAAGGCGGCGAGGGCGGCAGCGGGGCCGGCGGAGGCGCCGGCCTGAGCCGGAGGCCCGCGCCGGCGTGCACCAGCTCCTCGACTACATCCTCCACTTCGACAGCTACCTGACCCAGGCGGTCGAGGCGCTCGGGCTCTGGGCCTACGCGGCCATCTTCGCGACCATCTTCTGCGAGACCGGCCTGGTGGTCGCGCCGTTCCTGCCCGGCGAGTCCCTGCTGTTGGCGAGCGGCACGCTCGCAGGCGCCGGGGTGCTGCACATCGCCGTGCTCTGGCCGCTGCTGGTGGGCGCGGCCTTCCTCGGTGACGTCGTCAACTACCTCATCGGCCGCTGGCTCGGCAAGCACCTCCTGAGCAAGCCGCGCAAGTACCTCAAGCCCGAGCACGTGCAGGAGGCGCACGAGTTCTACGAGGAGCACGGTGGCCTCGCCATCGTCGCCTGCCGCTTCCTCCCCATCGTGCGCACCCTCGTGCCCTTCGTGGCCGGCGTGACGAAGATGGAGTTCCACCGGTATCTCGCCTTCGCCGCCCTCGCCGCCGTCCTCTGGGTGACGGTGTTCCTCGGCGCCGGCTACCTCTTCGGCAACATCCAGTGGGTGCAGGACTACCTCGCCGTCGCGCTGGCGATCGCCGTCGCCGCCTCGGCCATCCCCGGCTTCGTCATCTGGGGGCTGCACCACCTGAGGCGGTCGTCCAGACAGGAATGACCGGTCGGCACCGCCCATTACTTCCCGCGCGTGCGGCCTCGTAGCATTCTGAGGTCACAACCTGACACACCTTCGAAACGATGCCTGCTGTCGAGCTTCGATCGGTCACCGGCAACGGAGACTGTCGGCCCGCGCACCGGTGACCAACTGGTCACAGCGCGAGATGAATATGAAACAATGCGTGCTCACCGGCGCACTAACCTGGGGGGACGATGATCGCGAGCTACGCAGGGGTCCTGGTCGGGTCCTTTCTCACCAACCGCTTCTTCAGCGCTGGGTTCTGGGCGATCGACATCATCCTGCTGCTGGCTATCGCCGGCGTCGTGATCGTCCTCGCCACCGACGACCGCGACCCGAGCACTGTGCTGGCATGGCTGTTCGTCGTGCTCCTGCTGCCGGTCCTCGGCCTCATCGCGTACTTCTTCATCGGCAGGAACTTCCGCCGCGACTCACCGCGCCGGCGCAAGATCATGGCGCAGATGGACGCCGTCGCCGCCGAGTCGTTAGCTCCGGTGCAGGACGCCAACACGGAGTTCACCGACGACGCCGTCAACGACCTCGTCGCCACGCCGGGAGCGCGTATCGAGGCCGTCGGGCGCACCGAGGGTGGCGTGGCGCCGCTGCCGGCCGACACCGTGGACATCTACACGGCCGGCGCGCAGAAGTTCCCCGCCCTGCTCGAGGAGATGGCGACCGCCGAGCGCTACATCCACCTCATGTACCTCATCTGGGAGCAGGACGAGCTGACCGCCAAGGTCAAGACGGTCTTGCTCGACCGCCTCAAGGCCGGCGTCAAGGTGCACATCCTCTACGACTGGCTGAGCTGCATCAGCTACAAGAAGGACGAGCTGAACGAGCTCGCCGCCGCCGGCGCCGTCGTGGCCCCCTGCTTCAAGCGCCTGCCCCACCTCAACTACCGCAACCACATGAAGATGGTGATCATCGACGGCAAGTCGGTGTACAGCGGCGGCATGAACATGGGACAGGAGTACATCGACGGCGGCCCGCGGTTCGACGTGTGGCGCGACACGTCGTTCCGCCTCAGCGGACCGGTGGTCGCGCCCTACCTCATGTTGTACGCATCCACGTGGCTCAACAACGGGGGCAAGGAGGACCTGGCCACCGACTTCATGCCACCCGTGGCGGAGCATCAGCGGCACGAGGGGACGCCGGTCCAGGTGCTGCACTCCAGCGTGCAGACGACCTTCAAGACCATCCGCGACGTGTTCATCACTGCGCTCGCGAACGCACACGAGCGCATCTGGATCCAGTCGCCGTACTTCGTGCCCGACGAGCCGCTGATCACGGCGATGTGTGCCTCCGCGGCGAGCGGCATCGACGTGCGCTTCATGATGACCGGCGTCCCGGACAAGAAGATCCCGTTCTACGCGGCGTACGCCTACTACCCCCAGCTCCTGCGCGCCGGCGTGAAGGTCTACCAGTACAAGGCCGGCTTCCTGCACGCCAAGACGGTCACGGTGGACCACCAGCTCTCCATCATCGGCACCTGCAACTGGGACATCCGCAGCTTCATCCTGCACGACGAGGTGGTCTCGATCTTCTACGACCGTGGCGTCGCCACGGACTACGGCGACCAGTACGAGCGCGACATCCAGGACTGCATCGAGATCACCGAGGCGGACCTCGCCAAGCTGACCCGCAAGGAGAAGTTCCGCAACTCCTGCTACCGGCTGTTCTCGAGGCTGCTCTAACGCTGAAATGTGGGTATGAACGCGAACGAGGCGTTGGGACATTGCGTCCACGAGGGGCGCTGATTACCATCGGGTCACCCATGAGATCGGCCCCTCTGTGGGCCGGCGAGAGAGAGGGAGGATCAGCATGCGCATGAGGAGAAGGCCCCTGCTCGGGGCCGCCGTGGTGGGCGGCGCCGCGTACCACTTCGGCAAGAAGGGCCAGCAGAACCGCGACGCGGAAGCGGACCAGAACGCGCAGATCGCCGACCTGCAGGCGCAGCAACAGCAGCAGCAGTACCAGCAGGCGCCGCCGCAGGCCGCAGCGGCTCCCGCCGCCGACGAAGACCCCATGGCCAAGCTGACGCAACTCAAGAGCCTGCTCGACCAGGGCGTACTCACCCAGGCGGAGTTCGACTTCCAGAAGACCAAGATCCTGCAGAGCATGTAGCCGGTCGACACGCGGCCTAAGACAGAGAAGGAGACTGGAATGGCTATGGGACCGGTACAGGTCCTCGTCGTCGGCTTCGGCCCTGACGCCGAGTTCAAGGGCGAAGCGCTCGAACAGCTTCGTCTGCTGCGCGAGCAGGACATCGTGCGGGTCATCGACCTGCTCTTCATCCACCACAATGAAGACGGCACGGTAGAGAAGATCGAGGTCGCCGACCACGCGGAGCTCGCCGACCTGGGCGCCCTCGCGGGCGCGCTCATCGGCTTCGGCGCAGCCGGTGAGGAGGGCGCCGAGGCCGGCGCCGAGGCCGGCGCAGAGCTCGGCGACAAGGACGAGCTCTACGACGACGCCGAGGTGTGGTACATCGCCGATTCGATCCCGCCGGGCATGACCGCCGCGATCGTGATCCTCGAGCACCGCTGGGCGATCCCGCTGCGCGACGCGATCATGCGGGCCGGTGGCGTCGCGCTCGCCGACAGGTGGCTGCACCCGCAGGACCTGCTCGCCGTCGGCGCCGAGATCGGGATGGCGCTCGACGACTGATCACCGCAGGCGGGTCAGCGTGCGGGGCGCCGTAAGGTGCACCGCACAGTGACCACCGCTGACGCTTTCTACGTAGTGGGTAAGAACCGATGGCCGGCGACTCCGTCGCCGGCCATCGGCGTCTCTGGCGGGATCCTGCGCCGCGCGCCGCCCGCACAGTCGAGAGAGGAGGCGTGACCACCGTGAATGCCGTGTCCGACGGCCCGCCGCCACCCGAGGCCGCCGCACCCGCCCCGGCCGCTGCGCCGGCCCCGAACGCAGCCAGCGCCGCCTACCCCTGGGGCCTGTACCTCCACGTCATCGTCGTCTCGGTCATCGGCGGCTTCGGCGTCCTGCTCTGGTTCGTCCTGTACGAGTGGCTGAACAAGCTGATCTGGGACTCGAGCTTCGTCACCGACAACGCCTGGATGTTCCCCGTCATCTGCCTGCCGTTCTCGCTGCTCGTCGGGCTGCTGGTGAGAGTACGCCAAGGCACCCAGCAACCTCGACGGCTCCATCCTGGACAGCCTCACCGGAGACGTGGCCAACCTGAAGTGGAAGGACCTGCCGGCGACCGTGGCCACGTCGCTGGCTTCGCTGTTCTCCGGCGCCGTGCTCGGCCCCGAGGGCGCGATCGGCAACATCGCCAGCAAGATCGCGGCGCTGTACTGCGCCCTCTTCCGGATCCCGGCCGACAGGCGGCCGAAGCTGGTCTTCGCCAGCGTGGCGTCGGGCTACAACGGCCTGCTGGAGAACCCCGTGTTCGCCGCCGTGCTCGGCACGGAGGTCGCGGAGACCAGGAAGCAGGGCCTCTCGACCCTCCCGGCCAGCCTCATCGGCGGCGGCGTCGGCTATGCCATCTTCCTGCTGCTGCACGAGACCGGCTTCGTGGACTTCCTGCACCTCCCGCCGGTGCAGGGCTACACCATCTGGGACGCCTTCCTCATGGTGCCGCTGGCGCTCGTCGGGCTCGTCCTGGCCCTCTTCACCGCGGCGTTCATGAGGATCTCGGCCGGCTTCTTCGGCCGGCTCAAGGACCGCGTCGTCCTGCGGGCGCTCGTCGCCGGCGCGATCTTCAGCCTCGTGGGCGTCTTCGCCCCGGTGGTCATGTTCTCCGGCGAGACCCAGGTGAAGACGGTCATCGACGGCGCGGCCGGCTATGGCATCGCGCTGCTGCTGGTGATGGCGGTCGGCAAGCTCGCCCTGCTCAGCGTGGGGTTCAAGAGCGGGTTCTTGGGCGGGCCCACGTTCCCGCTCATCTTCGCCTCGGTGAGCGTGGCGCTGGCGCTCAACATCGTGTTCCCGGGCGTGCCGGTGGCGATCTTCGTCGCCGGCATCATGGCCGGCGCCGTCTACGCGCTGTTCCGGACCCCGCTGATGGTGGTCCTCCTCACCGGGTTCATGCTGGACGAGGGCACGACCATGGTGGCGCTGATCGTGCTGGCGGTCGCCACCGTGATGATCGTCACGCCGCCGCTGCAGAAGCTCATGATCGAGCGGCAGGCGGGGAAGAAAGATCAAGAGGCTTCGCCGGCGACCTGACTGGAGACCGACGGCGCAGCGAGACGGAGGAGAGCAAGTGGCGGACGAGCAGCAGACTCCGGTCGACGTCCTCCAGACGCCGGAGGCGCTCGACCGGCGTCACAGGATCGTCGAGCTCACGTTCGGCAGACTGGGCGACTTCGACGACGCGAGCCTCGAGTGGCGCCGCCTGTTCTCCGAGCTGCTCGGCACCTTCTTCCTCGTGCTGGTCGGCGCCGGCGGCGCGGTCGTGGCCGCGCAGTCCGGCGGCGCCGTCACGCGCGCCGCGGCGGTGACCGCGCCCGGCCTCATGGTGATGGCCATCATCCTCTTCATGGGCGCCGTGTCCGGCGCCCACCTCAACCCCGCCGTCAGCATCGCTTTCGCGGCGCGCGGCGACTTCCCGTGGCGCCGCGTGCCCGGGTACGTCGTGGTCCAGCTGCTGGGGGCGACGCTCGCCTGCCTCTTCCTCTGGGCGGTGCTGGGCAAGATCGGCATGCTCGGCGCCACCGAGCCGGGCCCCGGCGTCAGCGCCACCGAGGCCATGCTGATGGAGCTGGTCCTCACGGTCGGCCTCGTCAGCGTGATCCTCGGGACGGCCTCCGGCGCGCAGAACGTCGGCGCGCTCGGAGCCCTCGCCGTCGGCGGCTACATCATCCTCGCCGGGCTGTGGTCGAGCCCCATCAGCGGGGCCTCGATGAACCCGGCGCGCTCCTTCGGGCCGGACATGACGCTGCTCGACTTCACCGACTACTGGGCGTACGTGGTCGGCCCGATAGCCGGCGCGCTGATCGCCGTCGCGTTCTCGTGGATCCTGCGCGGGCGCGGCGGCGACCGCCCGGCGCGCGAGGCCGCACAGGGGCGGCTCGGCGAACCGGAGTGAGCCTCTCGCGCCGGCGCACCTGAAACCGGAGCGGCTCAGTCTCCTCGACTCGAGCCGCCCAGCCGCCGGAGCACGCCGGCGTCGAACTGGCGCCGCAGGCGAGGCACGGTCGCCGGCGTCGCCTCCTCCGCCTCCGGATTGGCCTTGGCGTGTGCGGCGTACCAGCGGTGATAAGCGGTGACGAGCGGCGCCGAGGTCAGGCCGTGAAGCACGACGCTCAGGGCGACGGTGACCACGACGGTGGTCAGCACGACCTCGCCGTCGGGGACGCCACGTTCGAGCGCGAGCAGCGCGAACACGATCGAGGCGAGTCCGCGCGGGCCGAACCAGCCGATGAATGCCACCGTCGGCCGCCGGACGCCACGGCCGGCCAGCGCGATGGCCACGGGGATCATCCGCACCAGCGTCAGGCTGAGAGCCGCGTACAGGACGACCTGCCAGGTGATGTGCGGGATCGCCAGCGTGAGCGCCAGCGCTCCGAACCCGATCCACGTGACGGCGGCGACAAATCCGCCGGCCTCCTCCGTGAACAGCGTGATGACGGAGCCGCGCGCGCCGGAGGCCCGGCCGAACGCCGTACCCCCGACGAAGGCGGCGATGAAGCCGCTGCCGCCGAGCTTGACCGCCAGGGCGTAGGCCAGGATCGCCACCGCCAGGGGCACGATCTGCCGCCATTCGCCGCCGATCCACTTGCGGCGGTCGGCGAAACGGAACAGCAGCCCCCCGGCGATCCCGGCGACGAGCCCGCCGGCGAGCCCCCAGCCGATCTGGGCGGCGGCGTTGCTGACGACCGCCGAGGTGACGCCCGTCTCGAGCTCGGCGTTGGCGACGTCGAGCGCGACGAGGAAGAACGGCACCGCGAGGCCGTCGTTGAGCCCGCTCTCGACGTCGAGCGCCTGCCGTACGCGAGCCGGCACCGACGTGTCGGTGACGACCTTCTGGCCGAGCGCCGCGTCGGTCGAGGCCAGCATGGTCGAAAGCAGGACGACGGACGCGAGCGCCATGCCGGGGAACACGAGCCAGCCGACCCCGACCCCCGCGATCATGGTCAGGGGCAGCCCGATGAGCAGCAGCCGGCTCGGCCAGCCGAGCTCGCGGCGCAGCGAGCGCAGGTCCAGGCGGGCGGCGTCGCTGAACAGCAGCAGCACGAGCGCGATCTCCGTGACGCGCTCGGCCACCGCCGACTCGACCGAGACGTCGAGCCAGCCGAGCGCCGAGGTGCCGACGACGAGGCCCGCCAGGGTGAAGAACAGCGCCGAGGTGATCCCGCGCCGGTCGAGCGGCGCGGAGAACGCGCTCCAGACGATGATGATCACCACGATGGTCGCCGTAGCCACCATGCGACTCCTGCCTCCCATTCGCGCACCCTGCCCGCCCCTCGGCGGCCCGCGGCAATCCTACCGCCGCGAAGGCCAGCAGTTCGCGTGCTGAAGGGCGTCCGGCACCGCCTGTGGTCGGCGCGGTCCCGGCCCTGATCGGCCCCGCCGCCATCAACGGCTCCGGCGACACGGCTTGTGACGCCTGGGTACAAGACGACGCAGGTCACACCAACACAGGGAGCCCACGCTGCGGTCATCGTCGTCGGCCGCGGCAAGCTCGCCGAGCAGCTGACTCGCGCGGACGCTCCCGGACCCGAAGGCCCTGAGGGCATCCGTGAGGATTGCCCAGACCACAGACCACGGCCCACATCGAGGCCGCGCAAGCGAAGGTGACGCAATGACGGACGACGTGCAGCAGACGCCCGAGCCGATGACCAGTCAGGTGGAGATCGCACGCCGCACCCATCACCGGCTCGAGCTCGAGTTCGGCAGGTCAAGCGACTTCGACGACCCGCGCCAGGAGTGGCGCCGGCTCTTCTCCGAGCTCCTCGGCACCTTCTTCCTCGTGCTCGTGGGCGCCGGCGGCGCCGTGGTCAACGCCCAGTCCGAGGGCGCCATCAGCCGCACGGCGGCGGTGACAGCGCCCGGCCTCATGGTGATGGCGATCATCCTCTTCATGGGCGCCGTCTCGGGCGCACACCTGAACCCGGCCGTGAGTATCGCCTTCGCGGCCCGCGGCGACTTCCCGTGGCGGCGCGTCCCCGGTTACGTCGTCGTGCAACTGGTCGGCGCGACCCTCGCCTGTCTCTTCCTTTGGGCGCTGCTCGGCAAGCTCGGCATGCTCGGAGCCACCGAGCCCGGTCCGGGCATCAGCGCCGTACAGGCCATGTTCATGGAGCTGATCCTCACGGTAGGGCTCGTCTCGGTGATCCTCGGCACCGCTTCCGGCGCCCAGAACGTGGGCGTGTTCGGCGCGATCGGCGTGGGCGGCTACATCATCCTCGCCGGCCTCTGGTCCAGCCCCATCAGTGGGGCCTCGATGAACCCGGCGCGCTCCTTCGGCCCCGACATGGCCCTGCTCGACTTCACCGACTACTGGGCCTATGTGGTGGGGCCGATCGCCGGAGCGCTGGTCGCCGTCGGCATCGCCTACGTCTTGCGCGGGCGCGGCGGCGGCAGGAGTGGGGCCGCCGCGGCCCAGGGACGTCTGGGCACGCTGGAGACGACCGACGAAGAGAAGTAAGCGGCCGGTACGGCAGGCGAGGCGGCAACGCCGACGGCGACGTACAGATGCTGGAGACTGCTCGCTTCGGACTGCTGGTGCACCACGACGATGACGCCCGTGAATTCGCGTACCGACGAAGGCGCCGAGCGTGCCCTCGCCGCGGCGGCAGAGAGAGGCTGGACGGTCGTAAGTATGAAGCGCGACTTCGCGACCGTCTTCTGACCGGGAGGCTTGTCAAGACCCAAGCCGATTCCATGCGCA
>CAVUGS010000011.1:0-23050 GCA_963741075.1 uncultured Thermoleophilia bacterium | reverse complement strand
CGCCCGAGCGCTGGAAGCCGGTGTTCATGTACGCGCCGTTGTCGTAGCAGACGTAGAGCATCTTGTGGCCGCGCTCCATGGCGCCCGACAGCGACTGCAGGCCTATGTCGTACGTGCCGCCGTCCCCGCCGAAGGCGATGAACTTGATGTTCTCGTCGATCTGGCCCTTCTTCTTGAGCGCGCGGTAGGCAGTCTCCACGCCGCTCAAGGTGGCGGCCGAATTCTCGAAGGCGGTGTGGATGAAGCTGCTCTTCCACGAGGTGTAGGGGTAGATGGTGGTGCTCACCTCGAGGCAACCGGTGGCGGAGCTGACCACGACCGGGTCGCTCGTGCCCATGAGCACCTGGCGCACTACGACAGGAGCGCCGCAGCCTGCGCACATGCGGTGGCCGCCGGCCAACTGGCTCCCTTGGCCACCAACTGCAGCCAGTTCTGGCGGGCGTTCTCGAAGTGGTCGGTCTCCTCGAGGGCATCGACCGGACAGACGTTGACGCACTCCCGGCACAGGATGCAGCGGCTCTCGTCCACCCTGAACGAGGTCAGCTCGCGCTCGTTGAACGTGAGGGCGCCGGTGGGACAGGCGGTGACGCAGCGGCCGCAGCTGATGCAGTCGGCCAGCTGCAGGGCCTCGCCATACGGGGTGTCGACGTTGATGGTGAAGCCTCGGCCCGTGAAGTCGTAGCACGCCGGCCCTGCCACGTCGCGGCAGACGCGCACGCAACGCCCGCAGGCGATGCAGCGCTCCATGTCGCGCCGGATGAAGGGATGCTCGTGCTGAGGCTCCACCGCGCGGACGCGGCCGCCCTTCTTGACCAGGTCGTTGGTGGTGATGCCGTACTCGACGCCGAGGCGTCTGCAGGTCGCAGTCGCCGAGGCTGGGGCACTCGCACTGCAGGCAGCGCTTGGCCTCGGCTCGGGCGGCGGCGAGGCTGTAGCCCTTCTCCACCTCGACGTCGGTGGCCGACAGTCGTTTGGCCTTGCCGACCTTCGGCATCATGGCGCGAGCCCGCGGCTCGGCGCCCGCGCCCATCTTGAGCCACACGGGGTTGCGCTCGGCGAGGCGCGCGCCGAGTCGCCGAGCTTCTCCGCGTCCTTGAGCTGCTCGAGGTAGGGCAGGCCGGCGTAGACGGCCAGTTCCTCCTCGAGCGCTCGAGGTCTTCGCCGCGCAGCCAGGCGTCGATGGCCAGCGCCGCGCGCTTGCCGCTGGCCACGGCGTGGATGACGGAGCGGGCGCCGCTGACGGCGTCGCCCGCGACGAACACGCCGCGCTCGGGCGTGCGGCCGGTGTAGTGGTTGGCGGCGAGCCGCGGTCGGCGAGCGGCAGGTAGTCGGCGCTCTCTCCCAGCTTGGGCGCGTAGCCCGTGGCCAGGATCACGGTGGTGGCGCCGACCTCGAAGCGCGAACCGTTCACCTCTTTGGTGCGCCCCTTCTCGCGCGTGACGCGCACGCACTCGACGCCCTGCGCCTTGCCGGCGCGGGCCTTCACCTTCTTGGCCAGCGCGCCGAACTCGAACTTGACGCCCTCCTCGAGGGCGGCCGCGAGCTCGCGGGCGCCGGCGGGGATGTCTCGGCCTCGTGCTGGGCGATGACGATGACGTTTTGACGCCCAGGCGCCGCGCCGTGCGGGCGGCGTCCAGCGCCGTGATGCCGTCGCCGATGACGACCACCGTCTGCGTGAGCTTGACGCGCGGCCCTCGCGCACGCGCCTGAGGACTCGAGGCCGTTGAGCGCGGCCTCGTCGCCGGGAAGGACGTTCCGCGGCTCCTCCCAGGTGCCGACGCTGATGACGACGGCGTCGAAGCCGGCGTCGAACAGGCCGTCGGGGTCCACCTCGAAGCCCAGCTCCGACTCGCCGATGAAGCGCACGCCGGCGTCCCACAGCGGGGCCGAGCTCCTTCTCGAGGACCTTCTCGGGCAGGCGGAACTCGGGGATGCTGTAGCGCAGCGAGCCGCCCGGCTCCTCGTTGGCGTCGTAGATCGTGACCTCGTGGCCGCCCTGCGTGAGGAACCAGGCGGCCGTGAGGCCGGCCGGGCCGGCGCCGATGACGGCGACGCGCCTGCCGGTCGGGACGCCCGGCACCAGCAGCGTGTCGCAGTGGTCGGCGGCGGCGCGGTGCAGGGCGCAGATGGCGATGGGCTCGTCCACCTCGCCGCGCCGGCAGACGGGCTCGCAGTAGCGCGGGCAGACGCGCCCGAGGATGCCGGGGAAGGGCAGCTCCTCGCGCACCATGGCGGCCGCGCCGGCGGCGTCGCCGGCGGCGAGCGCCGCCATGTACGCGGGGATGTCGATGTGCGTGGGGCAGGCGTGGGTGCACGGCGCCTCGCAGTAGGCGTTGTGGTCCGAGAGGTACATCCTGAGGTAGCTCTCGCGGCGCGCCCGCACGCGCGGCGTTCGGTCTCCACGACCATGCCGTCGGCGACCCAGGTGGTGCAGGCCGCCTGGAGCTTGTCGACGCCTTCGACCTCGACCAGGCACAGCCGGCAGGCGCCCCAGGCGGCCATGCCCTCCAGGTGGCACAGCGCGGGGATGTCGATCCCTTCACGGCGCGCCACCGTCGAGCACGGTCTCGCCCTGCTGGCGGTGAGCTGGCGGCCGTTGATGGTGAGCTGTACGGCAGCCTTGGTCCGCGGGCTCACTGCTGCCTCCCTTCGGCCAGCGCGAGTTGCGCGTCCACGACGGGACGGCGTCGAACTTGCACGCCTGGCGGCAGGCGTCGCACTTGATGCAGAGCTTCTGGTCGATCACGTGCGCCTGCTTGCGCTCGCCGGTGATCGCGCTGCGTGGGGCAGGCCCCGAAGCAGGCGCGGCAGCCGGTGCAGGCGTCCTCGTCGATGCGGTACCGGATGAGCGGCCGGCAGACCTTGGCCGGGCAGCGCTTCTCCACCACGTGGGCCATGACCTCGTCCCTGAAGTAGCGCAGGGTGGTGAGGACCGGGTTGGGGGCGCTGCCGCCGAGCTGGCACAGCGACCCCTCGATCACGTCGTCGCGAGCTCCTCGAGCAGCTCGACGTCGTGCACGGTGCCCTTGCCGGCGCAGATGCGCTCGAGGATCTCGAGCATGCGGGTGGCGCCGACGCGGCAGGGCACGCACTTGCCGCAGCTCTCCTCGGCGGTGAACTTGAGGAAGAACTTGGCGAAGTCGACCATGCAGGTGGTGTCGTCGACGACCACCATGCCGCCGGAGCCCATCATGGAGCCGGCCGGCGAGAGGCTCTCGAAGTCGATCGGCGCGTCGAGCAGTCGGCCGGCAGGCAGCCGCCGGACGGCCCGCCCAGCTGGACGGCCTTGAACTCGCGGCCGGGCAGCATGCCGCCGCCGATGTCGAAGATGACCTGGCGCAGCGTGGCGCCCATGGGCACCTCGATGAGGCCGCCGTTCACCACCTTGCCGGTGAGCGAGAAGATCTTGGTGCCCTTGCTCGTCTCGGTGCCCATGGCCGCGAAGGCGTCGGCGCCGTTGTTGACGATCCAGGGCACGTTGGCGTAGCGTCTCGACGTTGTTCAGGTTGGTCGGCTGGCCCCAGAGGCCGTGGGCGGCGGTGCGGATGTGCTTGCCGCGCGGCATGCCGCGCTGGCCCTCGATGGAGGGCGTGAGCGCCGTCGACTCGCCGCAGACGAAGGCGCCGGCGCCCTGGTTGATGCGGATGTCGAAGTCGAAGCCCGAGCCGAGGATGTCGTCGCCCAGCAGGCCGCGCTCGCGCGCCTGCGCCAGGGCGAAGCGCAGGCGCTCGACCGCGAACGGGTACTCGTGGCGCACGTAGACGTAGCCCTCACCGGCCGTCGGCGCCGATGGCGTAGGCGGCGATGATCATGCCCTCGATGACGCGGTGCGGGTTGCCCTCGAGCACCGAGCGGTCCATGAACGCGCCCGGGTCGCCCTCGTCGGCGTTGCAGATGATGTAGTGCTTCTCGCCGGGGTTGGCGCGGCAGAAGCGCCACTTCTTGCCGGTGGGGAAGCCGGCGCCGCCGCGGCCGCGCAGGCCGCTCGCGCTCGATCTCGTCGATGACGGCCACGGGGTCGTCGTCGGAGAGCACCTTGGCCAGGGCGGTGTAGCCGCCGTGGGCCGAGGTAGTCGTCGATGCGAGATGGGGTCGATCTTGCCGTTGAGGCGCAGCACGACGCGCGTCTGCAGCGCGTAGAAGGGGATGTCCTTCTCGAGCGCGACGGCCTCGCCGGTCTCCGGGTCGCGGTAGAGCAGGCGCTCGACGACGCCGTCGCCGACCACGCTGGTCTCGATGATCTCGGCCATGTCCTTGGGCTTGAGGCGCGGGTAGAAGACGCCCTTGGGGCGGACGACCACGATGGGGCCCTCCTCGCAGAAGCCGTGGCAGCCGGTCTCGACGACCGCGACCTTGTCGGTGAGGCCGCGCTCGGCGAGCGCCTTGGTCGAGCGCCTCGCGCAGGGCGACGCGCCCGGAGGCGTGGCAGGCCGTGCCGGCGCAGACGCGGATCTTGACGGTGTCCTCGTCGCCAGTCGCGAACTCGGGGCGGAATGCGGCCTTGAGGGCCTTCTTGATGCGGGTCTGCGCGTGCGGTCGTCGCGGCCATGTCAGGCCTCCTTCTTGCGCAGCCTGCGGACCAGCTTGCGCGCCGCCTGCGGCGCCATGCGCCCGAGGGTCTCCTCGTCGCCGAGGCGGACCACCGGCGCCAGGGCGCAGGCGCCGACGCAGTTGACCGTCTGCAGCGTGAAGAGCCCGTCGGGGGTGGTGCCGCCGACGGGGATCTCCAGCTCCTGGCTGAACGCCTCGACGACGAGCGGCGCGCCGGCCACGTGGCAGGCGGTGCCCATGCACACGTCGATGACGTGCTTGCCCACCGGCGTGAGCCGGAACTGGGTGTAGAAGCTGGCGACGCCGAAGACGCGCGAGAACGGCAGGTGCATCTCCTCGGCGATGTTCTCGAGGGCGACGCGCGGCAGGTAGCCGTAGGCCTCCTGCGTGGCGTGCAGCGCCTCGACGAGGCCGGAGCCGGCGCGGATGCCGGCGATGACCGGGTCGAAGAGCTTCATGTCGATCTCCGGCACGAAGCCCGCCGGCTGCTCGCCCATGACGCAGGCGGCGGCGGCGCCGCAGCTCTCACCCGGCAGGGTGGCCAGGGCGGCGGCGCGCTCGGCCTCGATGTCGAAGGGCAGCTCCTCGAACTCGGGGCAGTAGTCGATCTCGATGCAGTCCACGGGGCAGGTGCGCTCGCACAGCGTGCAGGCGTAGCACTTGTAGGCCCCGGCCTTGTCCTTGACGAGGTCGAAGAGGCCGACGCCGCGCGTCTTGTCCACCAGCTCGCGGCGCTCGAAGTCGATGCCCTTGAGGACTTCGTAGAGGGCCGAGCCGCGTGGGCTCGGTGCGTCGTGCCGTTCCTTCTCGGCATCCTTGTCACCTCAGTCCTTACGCAGGTTCAGGTAGCGGCGCTCGGTCGTGGCCCGCTTCTTGCTCCCGGCGGTCTTCTCGAGCTCGGCGAACGCCTGCTCGATGTTGTCCGGGAAGATGTCGCGCCCGCCCAGGCCGTAGATGAACGGCAGCACCTGGGGGCGCGGGTCGCAGTCGTAGAGGGCGCTCCGGACCTCGAGGAAGACCGGGCCGCCCTGGGCGCCGAACGAGTCGGCGCGGTCCATGACGCCCACGACCTTCACGTGCTGGAGCGCCTCGGCGTACGCCGCGTGCGGGAACGGCCGGAACGCGCGCACGCGCACCATGCCGGCCTTGACGCCGCGGGCGCGCAGCTTGTCGACCATCATGCGCGTGGTGCCGGCGGTGGAGCCGACCACGACGATGGCGATCTCGGCGTCCTCGAGGCGGTACGGCTCGAGCAGGCCGTACTGGCGGCCGCTGAGCTCGGCGTACTCGTCGGCGACGTCCTGGATGACCTTGAGCGCGCGGTCCATCGCCCGGTTCTGGGCGACCTTGTGCTCGAAGTACCAGCCGTGCAGGCCGTCGAACGGGCCGACGGTGACGGGGTTCTTGGCGTCGAGCATGGGGTTGGTGGCGCGGTACGGGCCGATGAACTTCTGGACCTGGTCCTTGGTGAGCATCTGCAGCGGGCCGATGGCGCCGCTGATGACGTAGCCGTCGTACATGTGCATGACCGGCAGGCGCACGTCCATGTGCTCGGCGATGCGGATGGCCTGGATGCAGTTGTCGTAGGCCTCCTGGTGGTTCTCGCCGTAGAGCTGGATCCAGCCGGTGTCGCGGCCGCCCATGGTGTCGCTGTGGTCGCAGTGGATGTTGATGGGGCCGCAGAGGGCGCGGTTCACGGTGGTCATGACGACCGGGAGCCGGTAGCTCGCGGCGACGAAGAGGACCTCCCACATGAGGGCGAAGCCCTGGGAGGAGGTCGCCGTCATCGTGCGCGCGCCGCCGGCGGCCGAGCCGATCACGGCGCTCATGGCGCTGTGCTCGCTCTCGACGGTCACGAACTCGGTGCCGACCTTGCCGTCGGCGACCATCTGCGCGTAGAGCTGGACGACCTCGGTCTGCGGCGTGATGGGGTAGGCGCAGACCACGTCCGGATCGATCTGGCCCATCGCCTCGGCGACGGCCTCGTTGCCGGTGACCGCGAGGATCTCGGATTCAGTGACGGCCACGGTCACTCCTTCTTGTCGATCTGCATGACGATGGCCTTGGTCGGGCACTCCTTGGCGCAGATGCCGCAGCCCTTGCAGTGCTCGAGGTCGATGCCGGTCGCCTTGTTGTCCTCGACGATGATCGAGGCGTCGGGGCAGTAGAAGTAGCACAGCATGCAGCCGTCGCACTTCTCCACGTCGATCTCGGGGACGAGCGAGCGCCAGCCGCCGGTCTCGTTGTAGACGGAGTTGCCGGCCTCGATGATCGTGGCGCCGAGCTCGTGGCGCTCAGGGCCCCACTGGTCGACGTCGCTGATGTCCCAGCTCGGCTTCTTCTTGGCGGGCGCCTTGCGCGCCGCGGGCTTCTTGAGCGGCGCCGGCTTCTTGGCGCCTGCTTTCTTGTCCACGGTCATTCGCCCTGGACCTCCTCGTAGCTGCGCGTGATGGCGGCGATGTTGCCCTCGACGACCTTGGGCGGGAACTTCTTGCCGAAGTCCTCGCGCAGGAACGTGACGACGTCATCGATGTCGAACAGCCCGGTGATGCGCGTGAGCGCGCCGACCATGGGCGTGTTCGGGATGGGGCGCTCTGATGGTCTCGACCGCGATGCGCGTCGCGGCGATGGTGTAGAGCCGGTTGCCCTCCAGGCCGGAGTCCTTGCGGAGCTGGGCCGGCGAGCGCTCGCTGTTGACGAGCACGATGGCGTCGTCGGGCGCGCCCTTGGTGACGTCGACGATCTTCAGCAGGGACGAGTCGAGCACCACCACGATCTGCGGGTGCTCGATGCCCGAGTACACCTGGATCGGCGCGTCGCTGACGCGCGTGAACGCGACGATCGGCGCGCCCGAGCGCTCCGGGCCGTACTCGGGGAACGCCTGGAAGTACTTGCCCTCACCGAGGGCCAGCTCGGCGACCATCTTGGCCGCGGTGACGGCTCCCTGTCCGCCGCGGCCGTGCCAGCGGATCTCCGTGAGGGCGGGCCCCGCCTTCACGTTCTTCTTGCCGGTCTTCGTCGCCATCTTCACTCCTCTCCGTGCCGCACGTTGCGGCGCCCGGCGAGGGCGCGGCCCAGTGTCAGCTCGTCGGCGTATTCAAGGTCGCCGCCCACAGGCAGGCCGCTGGCGAGGCGCGTGACGCGCACGCTCCCCGGCAGCAGGTCGGCGACGTACATCGCCGTCGCCTCGCCCGTCATGGTCGGATTGGTCGCCACGATCACTTCGGTGACGTCGCTGTCCACGCGCGTGACGAGCTCCGCCATGTGCAGGTCCTCGGGGTCGACGCCGTCGATGGGGCTGAGCGCCCCGCCGAGGACGTGGTAGTAGCCGTGGTACTCACGTGTGCGCTCGATGGTGATCACGTCGAACGGCTGCTCGACGACGCACAGCAGCCGGGGGTCGCGCCGCGGGTCAGCGCAGATGGTGCACAGCTCGCCCTCGGCCAGGTTGAAGCAGCGGGAGCAGAAGCCGATCTTCTCCTTGACCTCGACGATGGCTGCGGCCAGGGGCAGTACCTCGTCCGGGCGCTGCCGGAGCAGGTGGAAGGTGAGGCGCTGCGCGGTGCGGGGGCCGATGCCGGGGAGCTTGGAGAGCTCGCTGATCAGGCGCTCGACCGGTGGTGCATACATTCGCGCGTAAGCTCCCTAGATATGACTTGCTATGCACTCTCGGTGCAAGATTCGGGCGCCGTCTCCGGCGCCCGCAGACCAGCTAGACAGTCTACTCGCTTAGGCTGGCAGCGGCAACGCGACGGGTGCCGGTCCTGCTTCGCCGTGCTGCGAAAACCGCGGCGAGTGAGCCGTCCGTCCTTGGTCTGCGCCGGGGGTGGTGGGCGGCGCGCCCGAGAGGCCACATCTCGGACTTATCAAGTCCGGTATGCACATTCTAAACGCGCGGTTCGCAGCCTGCAAACCCGGGCGCCGCCGGCCGGGAGGCGCCGCCCCAGCAGAGAACCCCGCGCGTGCCGGCCGGCGCGCGCGGGGGTGCCGCGTGACTCAGAAGAGGCCGGGGATGTTGGGCAGGTCGAGGCCGCCCGTGGCGCCGCCGAGCTTGGTGCTGGCGAGGTCCTGGGCGGCGCGGAGCGCCTCGTTGGTGGCGGCGACGACGAGGTCCTGCAGCATCTCCACGTCCTCGGGGTCCACGGCGTCCGGGTTGATGCGCACTTCCTTGACCTCGAGCGCGCCGGTGACGACCACGGTCACGACGCCGCCGCCGGCGCTGGCCTCGACGGTCTCGACGGCGAGCTCTTCCTGAGCCTGCGCCATCTTGCGCTGCATCTCCTGGACCTGCTTCATCATCTTGTTGTACTGGGGATTGGCCACGGGGATCTCCTTATGACTCGTCGGGCAGCAGCTCGGCGTCGAGCTTGGCCTGCGCGGCACGGATCTGGTCGGTGAAATCGGGGAGGGCCGCCGAGCTCTGCGGCGCGGCGGCTGGAGCGGCCCCCGCGGCGGCGGCCTGGGCGGCGGCGCCGGAGGCCAGCTCGAACCGCGCCGTGACGCGGCGTCCCAGGACGCCCTCCACGGCGGCGGCGAGTACCTCGGCGTTCTCGCGCTCGTCCGCGTTGCGGAGCGCGAACTCCGAAGGGAGCGCGACGGTGAGCACGTCCGCCTCGAGGGCGGACGGCCGGCCGTCGCGCAAGAAGCCGTAGAGCGGCACCCTGACGGCCTGGACGCGCTGCAGGATGAGCTCCCAGGCGCGTTTGACGCGCTCGAGCGTGAGTTCCTGGGCGGGCGGCGCCTCTGCGGCGGGTGCGGCGGCGGGCGACGGCGTCGGCCGCGGCCGTGGACGGTGCGGCCGCCGTCTCGGCGGCCTGCGGCGGGCGGCGCGGACGCCGGCGGCTCGCCGGCGCGGAGGCTGCCTTCGCCGGCTCGGCGGCGGCGCCGCGGGCGCCGCCGTGCTGGTGCGCGGCGGCGGCCTCGGCGCCGCCGCCTTCGCGGCGCGGGCGCGGTGCGGCCGGCCGGGGCCGGCTCCGGCCGCCGCGGCCTCGAGGCGCCGCAGGCGCTCCTCGAGGGCGGTCTCCGAGTGGTCCAGCTCCGGCCGCGTGACCTTGACGAGGGCCAGCTCCAGCTGCAGGCGCGGGTCCAGTCCGTCGCGGATCTCGCGCTGCGCCTGTCCGAGCGCCTCGATGAAGTACACGACCTCGCGCGGCGAGACCTGGCCGGCGCGCTGCAGCTGCTCGCGGAACAGCTCGCCGTCCAGCTCGACCGTCTGGCCGAGCGTGCGCAGCGTCGCCTCGTCGCTGGCCGCTTCGCCCAGATGCTGGAGCAGGAACAGCTGGCGCAGGTGGCGCAGCAGGTCGCGGATGAACTGGGAGTAGTCCGTGCCCTCGTTGGCCAGCCGCTGCACGAACTGCAGCGCCTCGGCGGTGCGGCGCTCGGTGACGATGTCGGTGATCTCGAACAGCAGGTCGCTGCTGGTGACGCCGAGCGCCTCGAGCACGTCCTCGGACGTGATCGTGCCCTCGGCGTAGGTGACGAGCTTGTCCAGCGTGCCGATGGCGTCGCGGAACCCGCCCTGGGAGTGGCGCGCGATGATGTGCAGCGCCTCCGCCTGGATGTCGATGGGCGGCCCGCCGCGCTCGTCGGCCGGGCGCGCGTTCTCGCGCTCCACGATGCCTGCCAGCAGGCGGACGATGTCGGTGACCTGCGGCCGGTGGAAGTCGAACCGCTGGCAGCGCGAGACGATGGTCTCGGGGATCTTGTGCGCCTCGGTGGTCGCGAGCACGAAGATGACGTTGTCGGGCGGCTCTTCGAGCGTCTTGAGCAACGCGTTGAAGGCCTCGCGCGTGAGCATGTGGACCTCGTCCACGATGTAGACCTTGAAGCGGCCGTCGACCGGCGCGAAGGCGATCTTGTCGCGCAGGTCGCGCACGTCGTCGATGCTGCGGTTGGAGGCGGCGTCCATCTCGATGACGTCCAGGGACGTGCCGTCGGCGATGGCGACGCAGTGGCGGCAGACGCCGCAGGGCGTGGCGGTCGGACGGTCGTCGGCGCCGTCCGGGCCCACGCAGTTGAGCGCCTTGGCGAGGATGCGCGCGGTGCTGGTCTTGCCGGTGCCGCGCGGCCCGGCGAAGATGTAGGCGTGCGCCACCTGGTCGGTCTCGACCGCGTTGCGCAGCGTGCGCGCCACGTGGTCCTGGCCGACGAGCTCCGAGAACGTCTGGGGGCGGTACTCCCTGTACAGCGAGCGCTTCATGGGATGGCTAGTGTACCTCCGGAGCGCCGGAAGGGTGGCGGCTGTCGGCTTCCGAGCGCCCCTCTCCTCGCGCGCAGTCGCGTCCTCGCAGGTGACCGACCTCGCGAGCGCGGGCGCCGGCCTCGGCGAGGTCCTGCGGCCGGAGATCTGCGCAGCACCTCCATCGCCTCCGCCGGCGTGTCGACGAAGTGCAGCAGCTTGAGGTCGTCGGCGTCGACCATGCCGTGGCGCACCAGGGCGTCGAAGTCCACGATCTCGTTCCAGTACCCGGTCCCGTAGAGCAGGTGGCGACCGGCGGGTCGATCTTGCCGGTCTGCGACAGGGTCAGGAACTCGAACAGCTCGTCCAGCGTGCCGAAGCCGCCGGGGAACACGACGATGCGCCCGCGCGACGTAGGCGAACCACAACTTGCGCATGAAGAAGTAGCGGAACTCGAACGAGAGCCCGGCGGTGATGTACGGGTTGGGGCGCTGCTCGTGCGGCAGGCCGATGTTGAGGCCGATGGTGCGGCCGCCGGCCTCCCGCGCGCCGCGGTTGGCGGCCTCCATGATCCCGGGGCCGCCGCCGGTGCACACGAGGTAGCGGTGGGCCGGGCTCTTGAGCCCCTCCGACCACTCGGTGACCAGGCGCGCGAGCTCGCGGGCCTCCGCGTAGTAGCGCGCCCAGGGGCCCGTCCTCCGTGATCCGCGCCGAGCCGAAGAAGACGATGGTGTCGTGGATGCGCCGGCGGCGGAAGACGCCCGAGCGGCCGCAGGTACTCGGCCAGGATGCGGAGCGGTCGTCCCTCGTCGCTCTCGACGAACGCGGCGTCGTTGTAGGCGAGCGGGTCCCGGTCGGCCTGCGGGGGATGCGGGGTCGGGCGGAAGCTTCATGGACGGCGTTCCCCCAGTCGTCAGAGATGAGAAAACTGGCCGCGCACCCGCCGTCGAAGCGCGTTCTCCGAGCGTCCTCGCCGTGCGCAAGCTCGGGTCAGGCGACCCCACGGCACATGGAATGGCCTGCTTACCGCTGCTTCCTCCCGGACCTGACGGGGTTCGCAGGGTTCCATTGCGTAGGACCCGACCTTCAACGCCGCGACACGGCTGACAGCCTCGCGGAACGGCCCCTCGGGCGGGAATTCAGCCCCGCTGTAGCGGATTGCGGGTACAGGGCACCGCTGGCTCCCCGCCTAGCGCGACCGCTGTCTAGGCTACCCGCGCGCCCCGGGGGAAGCAAACGTCGAGCGCGGCGCCGGCGAGCTCGGCCGCGCGGTCCACGGCGGCCACCACGGCATCCGGCGCCGTGAACTGCGGCATGTGGCCGGCGCCGGGGACGCGCACGAGCTCCGAGCCGGGGACGAGCGCGTGCAGCCGCTCGGACAGGCGACGGCGGGACCATGCGGTCCTGCGTCGCCGACGAGGATCACCAGCGGCACGAGCAGGCCCGGGGTACCGGGGCCGCAGGGCGGCGAGGCCCTCCTCGGCCGCCTTGCGGTCCTCGCCGTCGCCGATCAGGTTGGCGGTCTGCGAGCGCCAGCCGCGGCGCGAGGCGCACGTACTCGGGCGGCGGGCTGCCCGGGGAGAACGCCCGCTTCACGGCGCTCTCGACGAGCGGGCGGCCCAGGCGGGAGCGGCCGATCGCGCCCACGCCGCGAAGCACGGTCGGGCTGCGCAGGAGCGCGACCACCCACGGCGGCGGCCCGCCGAGCGGGAGCACGTAGCCGCCGAGGGTGACGACGGCGGCCACGTCGTCGCGGAGCGTCGAGGGCCCAGGCGAGCGCGACGGCGGCGCCGAAGGAGTGGCCGAGCAGGATCGGGCGTTCGAGGCCCAGCTCGCGCCGCGGCGGCGCGCAGCACCGCCGCCTGGGCCTGGGGCGAGTTCTCGCCGTTCGCCGGCCGGGCCGTGAAGCCCGGAGCCCGGCCGGTCCATCGCCGACGGCCGTGTACCGCTCCGCCAGGCGGCGCGCCGACCGACAGCGTGAAGTCGTAGACGGAGCCCTTGGCGCCGTGGACGTAGATCGACCGGCCGGCCCTCACCGGCGCGCACGTAGTGCACGCGGACGCCGGCGGCCGTGACGAACGCCCCCGGCGGCTCCGGGCCGGTCCGCCGGGCGCTGGCTGACGTGGCTCCTCATGAGCCAGTCTCCGCCGGGGCGTCCTGTTGCAAACCCGTGCCCCCCGGCTACAGTGAGGAGGTGGGCACTCGCCGTCACCTGTTCGCCGCACTCATCGTCGCTCTGGTCGTCCTGGTGGTCGTGGTCGCAGTCACGCCCTGGGACGCGCCGCGGCCGCGGTCCGCCGCGGCGCCTGCCGGGGAGTTCTCGTCCGCGCGCGCCATGGACGTGCTGCGCGTCGTCGCCGCGGAGCCGCGTCCCATCGGGTCGCCGCGATCGGCGGCGGTGCGCGACTTCATCTACGGCCGCCTCAAGGAGCTCGCGCTGAACCCGCACGTGCAGACCTCCGAGGTCGTGTCCGCGCGCGAGCCGCGGGTGGCGGGCGTGGTGCACAACGTCGTCGCCCGCCTGCCCGGACGCGACCCCTCGCGCGCGGTCCTGCTGGTCGCGCACTACGACTCCGTGCCCACGGCGGCCGGCGCGGCCGACGACGGCAGCGGCGTCGCCGCGCTGCTCGAGACCGCGCGCGCCCTGCGCTCCGGCCCCTCGCCGCGCAACGACATCATCTTCCTCTTCACGGACGGGGAGGAGCGCGGCCTGCTGGGCTCGCAGGCGTTCCTGCGGGACGAGCCCTGGGCCTACGCGGCCGGCGTCGTCCTGAACTTCGACAGCCCGGGCTCGTCGTCGCCGGCGCTGATGTACGAGACGAGTCCCGGCAACGGCCTGCTCATCTCGCACTACCTCGCCGCCGGCCGCGCGTACGGTTCCTCGCTCATGTACGAGGTCTCGCGCCGGCAGCCGGTGGTCAGCGACTTCCGGCCCTTCGTGGCCCGGGGCATCCCGGGGATGACCTTCGGGATGCTGGACGGCCCGGCCGTCGACCACACGGCGTACGACTCGGTCGCGAGGTTCAGCGAGGCGGGCCTGCAGCACGAGGGCGATACCGCCCTCGCGCTGGCCCGCCGCCTCGGCGACGCCGACCTGTGGCAGCTCCACGCCCCGGACGTCGTCTACTTCGACGTGGTCGGCAGCGTCGCCGTCTCGTATCCGCGCTCGTACGTCACGCCGTTCCTGGCGCTGGCGGTGGCGCTGTTCGTCGTCGCGGTCGCGATCGCGGCGCGGCGCCGCCTGCTCACGCTCCGCGGCGCCGCGTGGGCGAGCCCTCGGCACCGGCGCCACCCTGGGCGCGTCGCTCTTCGTCGTCGCCATCGTCTGGACGATGTACCGCACCGCCTACGAGGAGCGCGTCTGGACGGGCACCGGCGTCGTCATCAGCGACTGGTACCGGCTCGGCCTCGTCCTGCTCGCGTCGGCGGTCGTGCTGGGCATCTACGCGGGCGCTGCTGCGCCGCCTGCGCGCCTGGGACCTCGCCGTCGTCGCGCTGGCGTGGTGGGCCGCCGGGGCGGTGGGCGTGAGCCTCGCGTTCCCCGGCGCGAGCTTCCTGCTGACGTGGTCGCTCGTCGGCGGAGCGCTCGGGCTGGCCGGAGCCGCGCTCGTCGACCGGCCCGGCGACGGCAGGCCGGCGGCGGCCGCTCATCGCCCTCGCCGGCGCGGTGCCCGGCATCGCGCTCATGAGCTCGGCGACCTACCTCCTGCTCATGTCGGCCGGCCTCAAGCAGAGCGTCACCGTGATGGCCGTCTGGCTCGTCGCCGGCCTGCTGATGCTGCCGCTCGCCGTGGTGCTCGAGGCATTCCGCTTCTGGCTGCCGGGGGCGCTGGCCGTGGCCGGCGTGGTGGTGCTGTTCGCCGTCGGCTCCACCGTGGCGTTCGACAGCGAGCACCCGAAGTTCACGAGCATCTACTATCGCGCCGCGGCCGACGGCGCGACCGTCTGGCAGAGCGTGGACCAGGCTGGACGACTACACGCGGCCGTTCCTCGGCGAGTATCCCGCGCGCCCCGTGCTGCCCGAGTACTTCCCGCAGCTGGGCTCGCGGACGACGACCGCGGCGCCCGCGCCGGCCTACGGCCTGCGCCAGGCCGGCGCTCAGGCTGCTCTCGGACGTCACCGTCGGCGACCGCCGCACGGTGCGCGTGCGCGTGCGTTCCGAGCGCGGGGCGGCGGTGCTCAGCCTCCTGGTGCACACCGTCGTCGGCAGCCTGAGCGCCAGCGTGGACGGGCACGAGCTCGGCGGCCGGGACACGACGCTGCTCGACGGGAGCACCGTCCGCTGGTCGTTCGACTTCTACGCGCCGCCGCCGCGAGGGGGTCGTGGTGACGCTGGACTTCGCGGCGGGGCCGCGCGTGCTGCTGCGGGCCGTGGACTTCACGTACGGCCTGCCGGCCGGCGCCGCCGGGCGCGTACCCGGCCCGGCCGGCCGGCATGCTCCCGGGCCGGCTCGGCGACGGCACGCTCACCGAGACGACGCTGCGCCTGCCCGGCACGGGCCGCTGACGGCCCGCGCCGTCGTGCTCAGAGAGTCGCCTGCCAGTACCCCACGTCGACCCACGCCCCGAACTTGCGCCCGACCTCGCGGAACAGGCCGGCCTGGCGCAGGCCGAACCGCTCGTGCAGGGCGACGCTGGCCGGGTTCGGCAGGGCGATCACGGCGATGACGGCGTGCACGTCCAGGCTGCGCAGTCGCGCGAACAGCTCCTCGTACAGCCTCGTCCCCAGCCCGCGCCCGGTGGCGTCGGGAGCGAGGTAGGCGGTGCACTCGACGGTGTGGCGGTAGGCGCTGCGCAGGTTCCACCGCGAGGCGTAGGCGTAGCCGGCGACCCGGCCGTCCTCCACGGCGACGAGCCAGGGGAGCCCGGCGCTCTAGCACGGCGGCGATGCGCTCGCCCATGACGGCGCCCGGCACCGCCGCCTCCTCGAAGGTGACGACGGTGCCGAGCACGTAGTGGTCGTAGATGGCGGCGACGGCGTCCGCGTCGGCCGCTCGTCGCGTCGCGGACCTGGACGGCGCGGCGCTCCACGCTAGAGCCGGAGCACCAGCTGGCGCACCTCCGGCTCGTCGCCGGAACGCACGTCGAACCCGAGGTCCTCGGCGAAGCGGGTCATGCCCGGGTTGGCCGCCAGCACGTGGCCGCGGATCTCGCGCACGTGGCGGTCGCGGGCCGCCTGGATGAGCGCGTCCATGAGCTTGCTGCCGATGCCCTTGCGCTGGTAGGCGTCGCGGACGACGATCGCGAACTCGCCCTCCTCCACGTTGGCGGTCTCGATGGTGAGCCGCGCGACGCCGAGCATCATCTTCTTCTTCTTGCCCTTGGGTTCGCGGATGGCGGCGAGGGCGATCTCGCGGTCGTAGTCGATGTGGCAGTAGCGCACCAGCATCGACTTGGTGACCTCGCGGATGGGCCCGAAGAAGCGGTACTCGGCGGTGGCGGGGGAGAGGGACTCGATCATGTCGCTCCAGAGCGGCTCGTCCTCCGGCTTGATGGCGCGGATGACGACGTCCTCGCCGTCCAGCGGCACCTCCCAGCGGTACTTGCTGGGGTACATGGAGATCATGAGGTGGGCGCCGGGCAGGGCGATCTTGCGCACGTCCTTGGGCTCGATGACGATGCGCGCGTCGAGCGCGCACACGCCGTCCGTGCGCACCTGCAGCGGGTTGATGTCCATCTCGAGGATCTCGGGGAAGTCGACGAGCAGGTAGCTCATCTTCACCAGCGCCTGCTCGAGGGCGACCATGTCGACCGGCGCCTTGCCGCGATACCCGCGGAGCAGCTGGCTGACCTTGGTGCTCTGGATCATGGACTGCGCGAGCGCCTGGTTGACCGGCGGGAAGTCGACGGCCACGTCGCGGTAGAGCTCGACGCCGGTGCCGCCCATGCCGAACATCATGGCGGGGCCGAAGGTGGGGTCCTTCTTGGAGCCGAGGATGACCTCGTAGCCGCCGCGGCTCATCGCCTCGACGGCCACGCCGATGATGGTCGCGTCCGGCTTCGCCTCGTGCACGCGCTCGGTGATCTTGACGAACTGGTTGGCGGCCTCGGGGGCGGAGCGGACGTTGAGGGCGATGCCGCCCACGTCGCTCTTGTGGGTGATGTCGTGGCTGAGGATCTTGATGGCCACGGGGAAGCCGATCTCCTCGGCCGCCTTGGCGCACTCCTCCGCCGTCCTGGCGACCATCGTCTTGACGACGCAGATCTGGTACGCCTCGAGCACGTCCTTGGCCTCGGGCTCGCTCAGGATGCTGCGGCCGTCGCGGGCCACCTCCAGGAAGATCTTCTTGACCGCGCTCCGGTCCGGCTCGAAGTCGGGGAGGATGTCGGCCGGCGTCTCGTAGAGGTTCCCGAGGTTGCGCGTGTACTGGTACATGTACATGTAGGCGCCCACCGCGTCCTCGGGCGTGCCGAAGGTGGGCACGTGGGCGTCGCGCAGGATGCGCAGCGCCTCCGCGACCTTGATCTCGCCCATGAACGAGGTGAGCAGCGGCTTGAGCTGGTGGCTGCGCGCGACCTCGATGAGTGCGTTCGCGGTGCCCGTGGGGTCGCTCATCGCCTGCGGCGTGAGGATGGCGAGCACGCCGTCGCAGTTGGGGTCGTCCATGAGCGCCTGGGCGGCCGTGGCGTAGCGCAGCGCGTCGGCGTCCCCGGCGACGTCGACGGGGTTGCCGCGCGCGGCGAAGCCGGGCAGCGCGGCCTTCAGCTTCTCGTCGGTCTCCGGAGCGAGCTCGGCGAGCTCGCCGCCGAGGTGCAGCAGGCGGTCGCTGGCCATGACGCCGGGGCCGCCGGCGTTGGTGACGATGCCGAGGTGCGGCCCGCGCGGGCTGCTCACGCGGCTCAGCGCCTCGCTGGCGTCGAACAGGTCCTCGATCTGGTCGACGCGCACGACGCCGGCGCGGCGGAAGACGGCGCTGTAGAGCGTGTCGTCGCCGGCGATGGCGCCGGTGTGGCTGGCGGCCGCCAGCGCGCTGCGCGCCGTGCGGCCGCTCTTCACGACGATGATCGGCTTGCTCTTGGCGAAGTGCCGCGCCGCGCTCATGAACTTGCGCGCGTCGGTGATGGACTCGATGTACAGGATGATGCTGCTGGTGTGCGAGTCGGCGCCGAAGTAGTCGATGAGGTCGCCGAAGTCGACGTCGCTCATGGAGCCGACGCTCACGAAGGCGCTGAAGCCGATGTTGTTGGCGGCGGCCCAGTCGAGGATGGCGGTGCCGAGGGCGCCGCTCTGGCTGAAGAAGGCGACGCGGCCGGCCGGCGGGATGACGTGGGCGAAGGTCGCGTTGAGGTTCATGGCCGGGCGGATGTAGCCGAGGCAGTTGGGGCCGACGATGCGCACGCCGTAGCTCTCGGCGATGGACTTGACCTCGTCCTCGAGGCGCTTGCCCTCTTTGCCGATCTCCTTGAACCCGGAGCTGACGATGACGGCGCCGGCCACGCCGGCCTCGCCGCACTCGCGCATGGTCTGCGGCACGTTCTTGGCCGGCACGGCGATGATGGCGAGGTCGATCTTGCGCGGCACCTGGCTGATGCTGGCGTAGGCCTGGATGCCCTGCACCGACTGGGCCGAGACGTTCACCGGGTAGACGATCCCCTGGTACTCGGCGCCGATCAGGTTGCGCAGGAGGATGTAGCCGACCGACCCCTTCTTGTTGCTGGCGCCGATGACGGCGATGCTCTTGGGGTCGAACAGCTTGTCGAGATTGCGTGTGCTCATCTTTCTTTGTCCCGTCTTTCGTGGTTGCTCTGGTCCCGCCGCTCTGCGTCCACGACGGAGCGCCTCTTGGCGGCCCGAGGGGTGGTCCTGAGCGCGACGGCCGAGCCTCGGCGGGGAGTTGCTCGGCGTGTTGGTCGTCCGGCTCAGGACTCCACGTGCAACTCTAGCCTGTGCGGGCGTTTGGTTCACCCTCACGCGCGGTCTTCGGGGCGGTTTCCGTGCATTCGACGAGGGTAAGACCCCGCGGACGGTACTCCGGCCCCGGGAGGCGGCATGACCGAGCCTATCTACGCGCAGCGCTACGGCGCCAAGCGGCGCCTGCCCCCGGGACGGGCCGGCGCCGCCTACGCCGGCCGCGACGCCCAGGGGCGGCCGGTGGTCGTCACCGTCGTCCGGCCGCTCGACCCCGACGTCTTCCTGCGCACGGTGGGCGTGGTGGCCTCCGTGCGCCACCTCGACCTCGCCCCGGTGGTGGACGCCGGGCGCGAGGGCGGCGACTGCTTCGTCGTCACCGAGGACCCGGGCGGGACGACGCGGCGACGCTGGCCGCCGGCGGGCCGCTGCCCGTCGCGAGCGCGGCCCTCACGGCCGCCTCCGCCGCCGCGGGCCTCGCCGCGCTCCACGAGCGCGGCGTCGTCCACGGCGGCATCGACCCGAGCACGGTCGTCCGCGGTGCGGACGGCACCGTCAAGCTCACCGGCGCCGGTCTGGCCGAGGCGTACCCGCCGCCCGACCTGCGGCCGGGCACGCGCGCCCGACCTGGCGCGGTACCTGAGCCCCGAGGAGGTCACCGGCAGGGCGCCGTCGCCGGCCTCCGACGTCTACCGGCTCGGCCTCGTCACCTACCTGCTGCTGACCGGCCGCCACGCGTTCGACGGCACCGACGGCAGCATCGTGGCCCAGGAGCAGCTCGACGGCGTGGTGCGTCCGCCGCAGCTGCTCAACCCGGAGGTGCCGCCGGCGCTGGCGCAGATCGTGATGCGCGCCCTGGAGAAGGATCCCGGGCGCGCGCGGCACCGCGGCCCAGTACCAGGCCGACATCGAGCGCGTGCTGCGCTCCGCCCAGGTGCAGGAGGTCGTCGGAGGAGCGGCGGCCGAGCAGGGCGTGGCTCTGGGTCCTGCTCGTCGTCATCGCCGCCCTCGCCGCGCTCGCCGTCGCCTGGGCGCTCGGCGCCTTCGACAGCGGCGGCGGCGTCAAGGTCCCGGACGTCACCGGCATGACGACGGCCAAGGCGACCGCGGCGCTCGAGGCCGACGGCCTGAAGACCGGCAAGATCACGCGCGTGCAGAGCACGGACGGCCCGGAGGGCACCGTGGTCGACCAGTCGCCGGCGGCGGGCAAGCAGGTCGATGAGGGCTCCGCCGTCGACCTCGAGGTGGCCGGCGCGCCCACGCCGACGGCGACGCCGGTGGCGGTGCCCGACGTGGTCGGGAGCTCGCAGGCCGCGGCCCAGGCGCAGCTGACGGGCGCCGGCTTCACCGCGGTGGTGACGCAGGCCGAGAGCACCAGGTGCCGGCCGGCACCGTGATCTCGCAGGATCCCCAGGCGGGCGTGGTCTCGACGCCGGGCAGCAGGGTGAGCATCGTCGTGTCGACCGGTGCGCCGACGCCGACGCCGAGCACGTCGGCGAGTCCCTGACGCTGACGAGCGCGAAGCGAAGGGCGGGCGGCCTCGCGGCCGCCCGCCCTCTTCGAGCGTTCGTCTCTGCAGCGCGAGACTACTGCTTGTTGGCCTTGAGGTCGTCCACGACGGCCGGATCGGCCAGCGTCGAGGTGTCGCCCAGCGAGTCGAACTCGCCCTCGGCGATCTTGCGCAGGATGCGGCGCATGATCTTGCCCGAGCGGGTCTTCGGCAGGCCGGTGGCCGCGAACTGCATCTTGTCGGGCGTGGCGATGGGGCCCACGACCTTGCGCACGTGCACGACCAGCGACTTCTTGAGGTCGTCGCTGGGCTCGACGCCGTCGTTGAGCACGACGTAGGCGTAGATGCCCGTGCCCTTGATCGGGTGCGGGTAGCCCACCACGGCGGCCTCGGCGACCTCGGGAGCGCTCACGAGCGCGCCCTCGACGTCGGAGGTGCCGATGCGGTGACCGGAGACGTTGAGCACGTCGTCGATGCGGCCCTTGAGCCAGTGGTCGCCGTCGGCGTCGATGGCGCAGCCGTCACCGGTGGTGAAGTAGCCCGGGAACATCGAGAAGTAGACGTCCTTGAAGCGCTTGCCGTCCTCGTCGCCCCACGTGCCGCGGATCATGCCGGGCCAGGGAGCGGTGATGACGAGGTGGCCGTCCTCGCCGACGCCGGCGGGCTCGCCCTTGTCGGTGAGCACCGCGGTCTGCACGCCGAAGAACGGACGACCGGCGGAACCCGGCTTGAGGGTCATGGCGCCGGCCAGCGGGGCGATCATGTGGCCGCCGGTCTCGGTCTGCCACCACGTGTCGCTCAGCGGGATGCGGCCCTTGCCGACCTTCTCGTAGTACCACATCCAGCTGTTGGGATCGATGGGCTCGCCCACGGAGGCCATGATGCGCAGGGAGTCCATGGGGTGCTTCATCGGCCACTCGTCGCCCTGGCCGATGAGGCTGCGGATGACGGTCGGCGCGGTGTAGATCGTGGTGGCCTTGTGCTTCTCGACGACCTGCCAGTAGCGGTCCGGCTCCGGATAGGTCGGCAGACCCTCGTAGAGGAGGCTGGTGGCGCCGAGGGCGAGCGGGCCGTACACGATGTAGCTGTGGCCCGTGATCCAGCCGATGTCGGCGGTGCAGAAGTGGACGTCGTCGTCGTGCAGGTTGAAGACGTACTTGCTCGTGTCGTGCGCGTAGAGCAGGTAGCCGCCGGTGGTGTGGATGACGCCCTTGGGGGTGCCCGTGGAGCCGGAGGTGTAGAGGATGAAGAGCGGGTGCTCGGCGTCGACCGGCACGCACTCGCACTCGGTCGTGATGTCCGGGGCGGCCATCTCGTCGTGGTACCAGAGGTCGCGGCCCTCGGTCATCGGCACGTCGCCGTCGACGCGCTTGATGACGATGACCTTCTCGACCGTCGTCTCGCCCTGGATGGCGACGTCGGCGTTGGTCTTGGAGGGGGTGGTCTTGGAGCCGCGATGGCCCTTGTCCGCGCAGATGAGGATCTTGGCGCCGCTGTTGTCGATGCGGGCCTTGAGGGCCTCGGCGCTGAAGCCGCCGAACACCATCATGTGGATGGCGCCGATGCGCGCGCAGGCGAGCATGACGATCGGCAGCTCGGCGATCATCGGCAGGTAGAGGGCGACGCGGTCACCCTTCTTGACGCCGTGCTTCTTGAGGACGTTGGCGAACTTGCTGACCTCGTCCTTGAGCTGGGCGTACGTGTACGTGTACGTGTCGCCGGGGTCGCCCTCGAAGACGATGGCGGCCTTGTCGCCCTTGCCGGCCTCGACGTGGCGGTCGACGCAGTTGTAGGCCGCGTTGAGCTCGCCGCCCTCGAACCACTTGATGTACGGCTTGGGGTCGAAGCTCCAGTCGAGGACCGTGTCCCACTCCTTGGTCCACACGAGCGCATCCTTGGCGCGCTCGGCCCAGTATCCCTCGGGGTCCTCGACCGACCGCTTGTACGCGGCCTCGTACTCGTCCATCGACTTGAAGTACGCGTTCTTCTGGAACTCGGGCGACGGTGGGAAGAGCTTTGGTTCGTCAGCCACCCTGTTCACCTCCCATGGACCTTTCACTGATCCGTTTCGCTGGATGGTTCTCCCGCGCAGTGCCCAGGGGGGGAGCGCGCGGGGGGCTCGTCCGCGACCGGCGGGCTTACCAGGACTTCCGCGCGGCGGGACCTGCCAGCGAGGCGACCACAGTCGTCGTTCCGTTGACGCCCTCAGGTCCTGGACCGTGCGGGCTGGACGGCGGCAATGCGCGTCTCGTTCCTTGGGCTAGGCCAATGGGCAACGCTACTGATGGACAGGGGGAAAAGCAAGCTTCGGGGAGCCGGTTCATCGGGATGGATGAACGGGGTGCCGGCAGGTGGCAGTTGCGGCGGGTGATTCCGACATACGGGCGGGTCGTCCGTATGGCGGTCAGCGGGGTGTCCGCCTGGCGGCAGCGAGTGTCCGTAAGATGGCGAGTGGTGGTGGGCGATGTTGGATTTGAACCAACGACCTCCCGCGTGTGAGGCGGGCGCTCTCCCGCTGAGCTAATCGCCCACGGATCCGGGCACGACGGGCGGCCCGTAGGGGAGCAGAGGATACCACAGGGCATGGGAGGGGGAAAACGATGACATGGACGTGCTGGAGCGCATCAAGCGTGGCTACCGCGCCATCGGTCCGGGGGCGTCGCGTGACGTGCTCGCGATGTTCCACCAGGAGCAGGCCGACCCGCCCGAGTGGGTCGTCGACGACAGCATCCGCGTGACGCCGGCGCGCGAGGTGGTCGCCATGGACCTGTTCGCCGGCGCTCTGCCCTCGCACTGGGAGGTCATCGGCGTCGACCTGCGCATGTGGGACTACTACACCGCCAAGTGCAGGCTGGTGGTGGCCGGCAGGTTCCGAACGCGGCCGCTGGGCACCTGGGAGGTCGTCCCGCTCCCGTTCGTGCACATCTGGAGCGTGGGGGACGACGACCAGGTGCGGGGCGT
>CAVUGS010000010.1:0-20577 GCA_963741075.1 uncultured Thermoleophilia bacterium | reverse complement strand
CCGAGGGCCAGGTGGTCACGGTCGAGAGCGGCGACGTCGAGGCCTGGCACCACCACCACCGACGCAACGGGCGCCTACTCGCTCACCTTCATCCCGCGCCGCAGCGGCGACGTCGTCGCCGCTTCGCGGTCGATCCGATGAGGTCCGACCCGAGCCGCGCCGATGGCGCGCGCAGCCAAGGGCCACCGTCTCGCACGGCACGCTCATCCCGTTCCTCCCGTCGACGTTCACCGTCAAGGTGGCGCCGTCCGCGTACGACGGCGTCGTCGTGCTCAAGGTGGTGCACCGCAAGGTCGTGGTGGGGACGTACAAGGTACGCGTCCGCAACGGCCGCGCCGTCTTCCGGGTGCCGCTCCGCGGCGTCGACGGCTTCACGCTCACGTTCATCCTGCCGGCCGCCGACGGGCTCGCCGGCCGCTCGATCCAGACCAAGGTCGCCGTCCGCGCCAAGACGCTCTCGGTCGGGGCCACAGGCCCGTACGTCAAGGGCATGCTCACCGGCCTCCAGCGCGTGGCCATCCATCTCCCCGGCATGGGCAGCACCTTCACCACGCAGGTCAAGGACTCCGTGATGGCGTTCCAGAAGGCCTACCGGCTGTCGCGCACCTACGTGTTCAACACCGAGTGCTGGCGCAGGTTGGACGGCGCCAAGACCATCAAGCCGCGGTACACCAGCCCGTCCACGCACATCGAGGTCGACAAGGGTCGTCAGATCCTCATGATCGTCAAGGGCGGCGACGTCTGGGGCATCATCTGCGTGTCCACCGGCGCCACCGGCAACACGCCGGAGGGCACCTTCCACATCCAGCAGAAGCACCCGTTCACCACGTCCGGCTACGGTGGCATCCTGGTGCGCACCATGGGGTTCATCGGCGACTTCGCCATCCACGGCTACTCGCCGGTGCCGCCGTACCCGGCCAGCCACGGCTGCGTGCGCGAGCCCATCTGGGCCTGCTACTGGACCTACGACCAGTCCTGGGTCGGCGAGACGCTGTACATCTACCACTGACGCAAGGACGAGCGGCCGGGCGGCGCCGAAGGCGCGCCGCCCGGCCGCTCTTTCGCGTACGGGGGCCGGCGCGCCGCAGACGCCGAGCGCGGCTAGGGCCGGTGGGCGAGCTCCGTGGTCACGCGCTGCAGGACGGCGAGACCGGCGGCGAGCGTGGTCCCGGCCTCGTCCCGGTCGGGCGTGAACGACGTCACCGTGAGCGCGACGAGCGCGAAGCGCTCGCGCACGAGGTCGATGACCTCCAGCAGCTGTGCCGCCGAGAGCCCCCGCGGCGAGGGGAACGTGACCCCGGGGGCCGCCGCCGGGTCGAGCACGTCGAGGTCGACGTGCAGGTGCGCCGGCGGCGCCTCGTGCGAATCGAGTCCCATCTCGTCGCGGCGCGCCTCGGCCAGGGCGTCGAGCGCCGGGGCGAGAGCCTCCGCTGGTCCCCGCTCGCGCAGCGCGTCGCCGTCCACGACGCGCATGGCCGAGGCGAGCAGCGACTCGCGCTCGCGGCGGTCGAAGTCGCGGCCGCCGGCGTGCACCACGGCCGCCTCGTCGAGCACCTCCATCACCAGTCCGTGTTCCACCGCCTCCCGGTGGGCGCGCCCGCACAGCATCGCGAGCGGCATGCCGTCCAGGTAGCCCGTCTCGGTGGTGGCCGGAGTGTTGAAGTCGCCGTGCGCGTCCAGCCAGACGAGACCGGCCTCGCCGGCGCCGCCGCGCTGCAGCCCGCTGCGGACGCCCAGGGCGACGTTGCAGTTGCCGGCCACGACGAGCGGGAACGAATCCTCGCGCAGAGCGCTGTCCACGGCGGCCGCGACGGCGCGGTCGACGTCCAGCACCGCGTCCAGCTCGTCCGTGAACGGAGCCTCACGCTGCACGGTGACGATGTCGACCTCGTGGCCGCGGGCGCGCAGCGCCTCCGCGGCTCCGGCCTTGAGGTAGGCGCCGGGGCCGCGCCCGCTGCCCACGTCGGCGCGGCCGAGGTCGTAGGGAACGGCGATGAGCGTGGCGCGCACGGGCGGCCTCAGTCCGCCGCCGGCAGGCGTTTTTCGAGATCGAGCAGTTCGTCGTCCCGGGCCTGGCCGATGAAGCCGTGGCCGCGGTACAGGTGCAGCGACGGCGTGTCCGACGAAGGTACGCTCGCCACGAGGCGCGCGAGCCTGCGCTCGATCGCCAGCCCCTCGACCCAGTCCAGCAGCTGGTTGGCCACGCCGCGCGCCTCGAACCCGGGGTTGATGCAGATGCAGCGCACCGCGCACGCGTCGCCCTCGGTCTCGACGGCCACGAAGCCGCCGGGCTCGCCGCCGCAGTGCGCGACGAACACGTCGGCGCGGTCGAGCAGCCCGACGACGTCGGCGGCGCTGTAGCGCTCCGGATGGCCGGCGCCCTCCGCCAGCGGGTGCAGGGTCTCCTCCGCGAGGAGCATCAGCATCCCGCGGTCGTCACCGCCCGCCTCGCGGATCTCACACTTGATGCGTTCCATGTGCACCTCCGGAAGATGCGTCCTGCAGCCGGCCCTTGGCCACCGCTTGGTGTGGCGGCCTTCCCGGCCGGCCTCAGCCCGGTGTCCGCCGTGTCGCAGAGCGGTGCCCTTCCGGCGCCCCGCTCGATAGCTTGCCTACGGCGGCTATTCATGCCGGATACGACCCCAGCACCTTGATCCACGGCAGCTTGCAGGCGAGGCACTTGAGCGCCTGCGAGACCGGCTGGCTCTCGATGCTTCCTTCGATGTCGATGAAGAACACGTAGTGCCCGAGCGCCTTCTTGGACGGACGGGACTCGATCTTGGCGAGGTTGACGTGCCGGTAGGCGAACTCGCTGAGGATGAGCAGCAGGCTGCCGGGCTCGTCCTGGTCGATGCTGCAGACGATGCTCGTCTTGTAATTGCCCTCGAGGTCCTGCGGCGCCGGCTCGCGGGCGACGAAGACGAAGCGCGTGGCGTTGTCCTCGGCGTCCTCGATGTCCTCGGCGGCGATGTGGCACTCGTACATCTCCGCGGCGAGCCGCGTGCCCACGGCCGCCCACGGGCGGTTCACGCGGCTCACGCGGCGGACGGCCTCCGCCGTGGAGTCGGTCGCTTCGTGTTCGACGTTGCCGAGGTGCTCGCGGATGAAGTCGCGGCACTGTCCGTAGGCGTGGGGGATGCTGATCACCTTGGTGATCTGGTCGAGCGGCATCTCGGTCTTCGTGACGAGCATCTGGTGCACGGGGTGGGTGACCTCGCGCACGATGTGCAGGTCCTCGAAGCCCGAGGCGAGGCTGTCCAGCGTGACCGGCACGGAGCCCTCGAGCGCGTTCTCGATGGCGACGATGCCCAGCGGGACCTCGCCGGCCTGCACGGCGCGCAGGACGTCGCGGATGGAGGGATACGGGAAGGGGTGCAGGCCGCCGTCGGGCATGTTGGCGAGGAGGGCCTCCTCGGTGAACGTGCCCTCGGGGCCCAGGAAGGCCACCTTGTCGCTGCTCTGTGCCACGCCGCGATCTCCTCGGTCTGATGGTCCGCTCGTACCCGCTAGGCTATCAGAGTACGCGGGCGGGACGCGGCGCTGGGGGAGGCCGGTAAGGCCGCGGTCGGGTGGGGTGGAGAGCGCCGCCGCGAAGCGCGGCGGCCGCCTCAGCGGCGGGACGCGCCGCCGCCGCGCGGCGGTCCCGGCGGCGGTTCCCACGTGAAGTCGTCGGGGCCGGCCGGGGCGACTCCGCCGCCGGCCGGCTGGTCGCCCTGCGCGGGCTCGGGGCCGACGGCCTCACCGAGCGCGTCGAACGCCGCCGTCGCCTCCGGCGACAGTGCGGCGGCCTCCGCGCCGGCCTCGTCCTCGGGCGCGGCGATGCCGGGCGGGGGCGGGCTCTCGGGCAGCGGCGCCCTGCGGGCCTTGGGCGCTTCTTCGCCGCCCTTGAGCGGCCGCGGCACCGCCGCCTCCATCGCCTGCGCCTCTTCGGGCGAGAGGTCGCGATCGGCGACGCCGTCGGTGATGTGCTTGACGTAGATGCGCGCGAAGTCCCGCGCGGCGATGGCGCTGAAGACGACGCCGGACCGGTACTGGTCGAGCAGCGCGAACGAGGCGCTCTGCTCGCCGCCGGCGTCGCGGAACGCGTCGTAGCGGATGATCGCGCGGTTGGTGAGCGCGCGGTCCAGGTGCCGCTTCTGGTCGTCGAGCTGGTCGGTGAGGATCTCGACGGCCTCGCGGAGGTTGCGCACCTGGGTGTCGAGGTCCTCCGTGTGCGCGATGATGTCGCGCTGCTCGTGATGCCCAAGCACCACGGTCTGGGCGCGGCGCAGTCTGCCGACCCGCGCGAGCAGCACCATCACGAGGATGAGCAGGACGAGCGAGAGGCCTGCGGCCCCGAGAGCGACGTACGGGGCGATGTCGCGCAGCGTCTCCATCGCTTACTGGAGCTGCAGGAGGAGCTTGTACGTGGCCGAGTTGTTGTCCTCGGAGCGCTCGCCCTTGACCGGCCCGGCGACCACCTTGAGCGTGACCTCCTTGCTCAAGGCGTCGGTGGGGATGGCGAACCCGGTGATGGTGACGTCCTGCGTCTTGTTGGATTCGATGCTGGCGATGGTCGCCTGCTGCTTGATGGTGTTGGTGTCGCCCCCGCCCGGAAGCACGAGCGTGGCCGTCACGACGACGTTCTTCTCCGTCACGCTGCCCTGGTTCTGGACCTGCACCACGAAGGAGAGGTCGGGCGAGGCCGGCACGTCGTTGGACCTGCCCTGGTTGAGCTTGACGTCGCCGGAGCTGCCCTTGGCGGTGACGTCGACGAGGGCGACGCCGTGGATGCCGGAGAGCTTGGACGACTTGCCCACGCTCTCCAGCGCCAGGGTGACCGTCGCCGGGTCGAGCGCCTTCCACGTGAGGTAGTAGGTGGAGGTGGGCACCGCCACGTCGCTCACGCCCTCGTCGGCCATGGTCTCCCGGGCCGGCTGGTACACGAGCTCCTGGTAGTAGGCGTCCGGTCCGCTGAAGTAGCCGTCCAGGGCGGTGATCTCCTTGACGCCCACCTTCTTGTTCGCGAGCGCGCCGAGCATGGCCGTGCGCAGCAGGCCGAACCCATTGGCGCGGACCTTCATGCCGGTGGAGAACACCGTCTGCTCGTCGTCGAGGGTGCCCGGAGGCTCGAGCCGGCCGGCGCGCACGGCGATCTCCTCCTGCTGCGCGGTGAGCTGCCCGAGCTTGGCGATGAGCTCCTTGCGCGAGAGCTTGGTGGGGTCGTTCATGATGGACGAGACCTGCTTGCCGAGCGTCATCGGAGTCGTCGATGGCCGCGGAGACGCCGTCGAAGTAGGTGCGATACGAGTCGACCTTGCGGTTGTGCTGGCAGCTGCGTGCCCACCAGGCGATGCCGAACACCACCACGAAGAGGACGGCGGCCAGGATGGCCAGGCGCTGGATGCGGGTGCGGCGGCGGTCGGGACGGCGTCGGGAAGGAGCGGAAGGCGGGCCACCGGCATCGGCCGGCGCGCGGCTGCTCTCTTCGTCGAAGAAATCCACCCCGCGAACCCCCCATTCTCAGGTGGATGGTGGGCGAGGGGGGACTTGAACCCCCACGAGCGTAAGCTCACTAGACCCTGAACCTAGCGCGTCTGCCAATTCCGCCACTCGCCCATCGGCTCTGAACAGGGTTCGGATTGTACCACACCGAATATCCAGGAAACCGAAGGACGAAGTGAGACCCCATGTCCGTCGCCGCGCAGAGCCCCGCTCCCTATTTCGCAGACTGGCGCGACCGCTACGAGCTGGTCGGCAAGATCGGCAGCGGCGGTTTCGCGGAGGTCTACGAGGCCTATGACACCAGCCTCGACCAAGCCGTCGCGCTCAAGATCGTGCCCGACGGCCGCGCGCTCAGCGCCCGCATCGTGCGCGAGGTCGAGGCCGCCGCGTCGCTCGACCACCCCAACATCGTGGCGCTCTACGACTGGTTCGCCGACGGCGAGGGCAGCATCCTCGTCTGGGAGCTGGTGCGCGGCGACTCGCTCGACGAGCTCGGTCACGAGCTGAGCGACGGGGACGTGGTGGCCGTGGGCGTCGAGCTCCTCGACGCGCTCGCCTACGCGCACAGCCAGGGGATCGTGCACCGGGACGTCAAGCCGCAGAACGTCATGCTCGACGACGACGGTCACGTGAAGGTCATGGACTTCGGCATCGCCCACCTCATGGATTCGGACACGCTGACGGGCGACGGCGACGTGATCGGCACCATCGCCTACATGTCGCCGGAGCAGGCGGCCGGACGCCGCGTCCAGCCGCCGAGCGACGTCTACTCCGCCGGCATGGTGCTGTACGAGCTGCTGGCCGGCGAGCATCCCCTGCGGGGAGCCACGCCGGCGGAGACGCTGTCCAACGTCGCCGGGGCGCGGCTCCCGTCGCTGGCCGAGCTGCGGCCCGACCTGCCGGACGAGCTCGTGACGCTGGTCGACGCGGCCTGCGCGCCGCGTCCGTCCGAGCGGCCGACGCCGACGTACCTCAGCGAGGCCTTCGACGACCTGCTGCGCAGCGGGAGTCTCCAGGGCCGGCATCTGCGCAAGGCCCGCCGCCTGGTGCGGCCGCTGGGCCGGGCCACCGAGATCGCCGAGCGCGCCGGCGGCGGGGCGCTCGCCGCCGTGACCAGCGCCGTCGTCCTCGGCGCGCTGCCCGCCTACCCGCAGAGCTGGACGCTGCCGCTGGTCGCCGTCGCCGCCGCCGTCTGGGCCGTGGTGCCCGAGGCCGGCCTGGCGTTCCTGCTCGGCTCGCTGGCGTTCCCCGTGTTCAACGTGTCGCTCGGCTTGGGGGGTGCGTACCTGGCCTTCGCCGTGGCGCTCTTCCTGGTCGCACGCGCGAGGCCCATCGTCGCGCTCTGGCCGGCGTTCGCGCTCGTGCTCACGCCGGCCTACCTCACACTGCTGGCGCCGGCGGCGGCGGCGCTGCTGGGCCGCGTGCGCGGCCCGCTCACCGCCGCCTGGGCCGGCGTGGGCACCGTCCTCTTCCTGCTGCTCACGCGCGCGCCGCGCGGTCCGTTCACCCTCGAGCAGCCGCGCCGGCACGTCGGCGAGGCCGCCGCCGCGGCCGGCGACCCGTTCACCGCCGCCGGCCGCGTGCTCGTGCACGCGTTCGCGGCGCCGACGCTGGTGCAGGCCGCCGTCTGGGCGGGCCTGGCGGCGGCGCTCGGCTACGCGCTCACCCGCCGCCGCCTCGAGGCGCGCCTCTGGATCTGGTCCCTCTCGTTCGCTGCCGTGTTCGCCGTGTACCGCGTCGTGCCGGTGGTCGTTTGGGGCTACCCGGCGAGCCTGTGGCCGCTCGTCTGGAGTGTGGCCGTGCCCGCCGCCGTGATACTCTTGCCGCTGGTCCTGACCACCGGAGAAGCGCCGGAGGAAGGCGACGATGGGGATCTTCAGGAAGGCGAATAGGAAGCTCGAGGGCGCCGTCGAAGGCGCGTTCGGTCGCGCGTTCAAGTCGAGCGTGCAGCCGGTCGAGCTCGCGCACAAGCTGGCGAAGGAGATGGGCGACCACAAGACGGTCGGCGTCTCCAACGTCTACGTGCCCAACGAGTTCGACGTCTACCTCGGCAAGGACGACTACGATCACCTGATCTCCTTCGAGGACTCGCTCAGGACCGAGCTGTCCAACTACGTGACGGCGTTCGCGCGCCGCGAGGGCTGGACCCTTGTGGCGCCGCCGCGCATCGAGCTCCATCGCGACGAGGACCTGCACGTCGGGGAGTTCGGCATCGCGACGCGCACCGTGAGCGCGCCTGCCGAAGCTGCGGGCGCCGACGCGTTCGGCGCCTTCGCCGCGCCCGCCGCGGTGCCGCCGGCGGCGGCCGTCGCCGCCGGACCGATCATCGACCAGACCGTTCTGTACCAGGAGCCGGTCGCGCCCGCTGCGGCGGCAGCGGCCCCTCGCCCCTTGTCGGCGCGCGGTGTCCTGCGCGGCCGTCAGGGCGACTACCAGCTCAACGAGCCGGTCACGGTCCTCGGCCGCAGCCGCCGTTGCGACATCGTCCTCACCGATCCCAACGTGTCGCGCCAGCACGCGGAGATCCGCCGCCAGGACGACGGGTTCATGCTGCTCGACCTCGGGTCCACGAACGGCACCCGCGTCAACCGGCGCGACGTCAAGCAGGTCGTGCTGCAGCACGGAGACCGCATCGAGCTCGGCACCACCGAGTTCCTGTTCGAGAGGCAGCCCTGACCGCGAGGCCCGGGTGACCACGGCGCCGGCGCGTCCTGGCGGCGCGCGGCGCGGGAGAGTCGCATGATCGACATCGTCCTGCTCGTCCTCAAGATCGGCATCCTCGTCCTGCTCTACCTCTTCATCTGGCAGGTCGTGAAGACCGCCGTGCAGAACGTGCGCGGCGGCGGGGGCGGCGCAGCGGCGCCCGCCGCCGACGTCGTCCTTCCGGCCGGCGACCGCCTCGCGCCCGTGTTCACGCCGGCCGAGCGCGACCAGCGCCGCGAAGATCGCCTGGTAGAGCGCACCATGGACGGCCAGAAGATGGACTTCTCGGCGCACATCAACCCGCATCTCGTCGTCGAGGAGAGCCCGATCATCCCGCCCGGCGTGATCTTCCCGCTGGAGGGGTGGATCAACGTCGGCCGCGCCGCCACCAGCGACATCGTGCTCGACGAGCAGTTCGTCTCGAGCACTCACGCACGCCTGGTCCCGCGCGGCCAGTTCTACTACGTCGAGGACCTGGGCAGCACCAACGGCACTTTCGTCAACGAGAAGCAGGTGACGGACGCGCAGCTCAGGATGGACAGCCGGCTGCGTATCGGCGAGACCACGTTCCGCTACGAGGAGTGAGCGCCGGGTGACGCTCGTCGCCAGACACGGCGCCCTCTCCGACGTCGGGCTCCACCGCAAGACCAACGAGGACACCTTCGTCGTGCAGCCGCCCCTGTACGCCGTCTGCGACGGCATGGGTGGGGCCAACGCCGGCGAGGTCGCCAGCGGCGTCGCCGCCGAGACGCTCGCCGCCGAAGTCGCCAGGGGAACGCCGCTGCACGCCGCCGCCGAGGCGGCCAACGCCGCCGTGTACCAGCGCGCCCACGACAACCTCGAGCAGACCGGCATGGGCACCACGCTCACCGCCTTCGTACTCGAGGGCGACACGGCGCGCTTCGTGCACATCGGCGACAGCCGCGCCTACCTGCTCCGCGACGGCGAGCTGCGCCAGGTGAGCGACGACCACTCGCTCGTCGGCGAGATGATGCGCGACGGCCGCCTGACCGAAGAAGAGGCGGCCGTCCACCCGCACCGCAGCATCCTCAGCCGCGCGCTCGGCACCGAGCCGCAGGCGCGCATCGACGAGTTCTCCGAGGACCTGCTGCCCGGCGACGTGCTGCTGCTCTGCAGTGACGGGCTCAGCGGCCCCGTGCCGGCCGACGCCATCCGGGTCGCGCTCACGCGCAGCGACCCGCAGGCCGCCGCCGAGCGCCTGATCCTGGAGGCTCGGCGTGGGGGCGGGCCGGACAACATCACCGCCGTGGTCGTGCGCCTCGACGAGGGGCCGCACGGCGCCGTCGAGGACGAGACGACGCTCGTGCAGCGCGCCGATCCGGAGGACGACGTCGCCACGGGCGAGCTTCCGTTCGTCGTCGCCGGCGGCGAGCCTCCGGGGCCGGAAGGCGACGCCGCCGACGCGCTGGCCGCCGAGGCGGCCGCGTTGCGCGCCGCCGAGCCGGACGCTCCCTCGCAGGCGGTCACGGACGTCGCCGCCGACGCCGCCCGGCGCCACCGCCGCTCCGTGCGCCGGCTCGGGATCGTCGCGGCGCTGCTGGTGCTGCTCGTCGTGGCCCTGGCCGCCGGCGCCTTCTTCCTCAGCACCGTGTTCTACGTGGGCGTCGACGACGGCACGCTGGCCATCTACAGCGGCGTGCCGGGCAAGATCGGCCCGGTCCCGCTGCACGCCGTGTACCGGCGCAGCGTCGTGACCTACGACTCGCTCTCGCCGGCCGCACGCACCCTGGTCGACGAGGAGCAACTCCGCGACCGCCAGTCGGCGATGTCGCTGTCCAGGATGCTGGGGATGTGGCCGTGAGCCGGCGCAACATGGAGCTCGTGTTCCTCGTCCTCGCCGGCGCCGTGAGCACCATGGCCTACGTGTCCGTGTACGCGGGCCGCTTCCGCGAGATCAACGGGGTCTCCATCATCTACGGGCTGGTGTTCGTCGCCATCTTCATGCTGCTGCACCTGCTCGAGCGCGTCTTCCTGCCCCAGGCCGACCCGTTTCTGCTGCCCGTCACGGCGCTGCTGGCGGCCATCGGCCTCACCGAGATCTTCCGCCTCAAACCCTCGCTGGCGCTCACCCAGGGGCAGTGGCTGCTGGTCGGCGCCGGACTGTTCGTCCTCACGGTGCTCGTCGTGCGCGATCACATGAAGCTGGACCGCTACCGGTACCTCATCGGCGCCGTGGGTCTCGCCCTGCTGGTGGTGACCATCGTCCTGGGCACCACGGTCAACGGCGCCAAGCTGTGGATCCACGCGTTCGGCTTCAGCATCCAGCCGTCCGAGTTCGCCAAGCTGGCGATCGTGATCTTCCTGGCCGGCTACCTGGACGACAAGAAGGTGATGCTGTCGGTGCCGCAGCGGCACGTGCTCGGCGTGCCCGTGCCCGCGTTCAAGTACTTCGGCCCGCTGCTCGTCATGTGGGTGCTTTCGCTCGCCATGCTGGTCTTCATGAAGGATTTCGGCATGGCGCTGTTGTTCATGTCCATCTTCGTCGGGCTGATGTACATGGCCACAGCGCGCGTCGTTTACGTGGTCGCCGGCGTAGGACTCTTCGCCGCCGCCGGCGCCATCGCCGTCTACATCGTCCCCCACGTGCAGGATCGGTTCCAGGTCTGGCTCGATCCGTGGCCGCATGCGGCGACGACCGGCTACCAGCTTCTGCAGTCGCTGTTCACCATCGCCGACGGCGGCGTCGTCGGCGCCGGCTTCGGCCGTGGGTACCTGCTCTACGCCGACCACCAGCCGGTCGTGCCCGACCTGCAGACCGACTTCATCTTCACCGCGATCGCCAACGAGATGGGGCTGCTCGGCGCCGCCGGCATCATCCTCGTGTACCTGCTCTTCGTGTGGCGCGGTTTCCGCATCGCCGTGTTCGCGCCGGACGGCTTCTCCAAGCTGCTGGCCGCCGGCCTCGCGACGGCCTTCGCCCTGCAGACCTTCATCATCATCGGCGGCGTGACGCGCCTCATCCCGCTCACCGGCATCACGCTCCCGTTCGTGAGCTACGGGGGCAGCTCCATCACCGCCAACCTCATGCTCGTGGCCCTGCTGCTCATGGTGAGCAACCGCTCCAACATCATCCGCGGCGGCTCCGAGCTCGAGCGACGTCGGCTCGCGGAGAGGGGGTAGCGCCGTGAACCGGGCGATGTCCAAGGTCTTCGTCATCACCGTGGTGCTCTTCGTGGCGCTCATCGTGAACCTCACCTGGATCATGGGCGTGCGCGCGCAGTGGTTCCAGGACCGGCCGGAGAACAAGCGCAGCATCGCCAAGGAGATGAAGATCAAGCGCGGCGACATCCTGGGCTACGACGGCTCCGTCATGGCCGGCACGGAGCGCCGCTCGGGCTACTACTACCGTGACTACCCCAGTGGGACGCTGGCGCCGCAGCTGCTCGGCTACGACTCCGTGCGCTACGGGCGCAGCGGCATCGAGGCCCAGCTCAACGACACGCTGACCGGCCAGGCCAGCGACCTCGGCGTGCAGAACTGGGTGGACAAGCTGCTCGGGCGCAAGCCCAAGGGCGCCGACCTGAAGCTCACGCTGGTGCCGGCGGTCCAGAGGATCGCGCAGTCCGAGCTGCACGGCCAGAAGGGCGCGATCGTCGTGCTCGATCCCAAGACAGGCGCGCTCATCGCCTCCGCCTCAGCCCCGACCTACGACCCGGCCCACCTCGACGACCGCTGGGGCACGCTCAGCAAGGACCCGTCGGCGCCGCTGCTCAACCGGCCCACCCAGGGTCTGTACGTGCCGGGCTCGGCGTTCAAGGTCGTCACCGGCTCTGCCGGGCTGGACACGGGCAAGGTCACACCGGACACGGAGTTCGTGGACACCGGCACCTACGTCGTCTTCGGCGGCAAGGTGACCAACTACGGCGACGCCGTCTACGGTCCCAATGACTTCACCACGGCGATGACGCTGTCCATCAACACGACGTTCGCCAAGGTGGGCAACACCCTGGGGCGCAAGCGGCTCATCACCGGCGCCCAGCAGTACGGGTTCTATCAGAAGCCGCCGCTGGAGCTGCCGGCCGACGAGATCGTGGCCAGCGGCCGCTACGGCAAGCAGGGGCTGCTCTCGCCGGACGCCTTCATGGACCCGCTCGACGTCGCCTGGGCGGCGTGCGGGCAGGAGAAGCTGCTGGCCACTCCGCTGCAGATGGCGCTCGTGGCCGGCGGCATCGCCAACGGCGGGCGCGTCATGAAGCCGTACTACCTGCAGGAGGTCGTGACGCCGGACGGGCAGGTGGTCGGCAAGGCGCAGCCGGAGCAGTGGCTCGTGGCGACCAGGCCGCTGACGGCGACCCAGCTCAACGACATGATGCAGCGCGTCGTCAACGCGGGTACGGCCACCGCCGCCGCGCTCGAAGGCATCCAGGTGGCCGGCAAGACGGGGACGGCGGAGAAGGGCGACGGGACGAACCTGGCGTGGTTCATCGGGTTCGCGCCGGCGGAGGACCCGACGATCGCCATCGCCGTCGTCATCGAGGACACGCAGTCGACCGGCGGCGAGGCGGCCGCGCCGCTCGCCGCCGCGGTGATCAAGACGGCGCTGGCGCAGCCCGCCCTGCCCTGAGGGGCAGGGACCGTGCACGCGTGGTCGTAAGCATGAGGATGAAGGAGAGAGGCAGGCGGATGTGAGTGACGTGTTCCAGCCAGAACAGGTGGTCGGCGGCCGGTACCGCGTGGTGCGCAAGCTCGGCGGCGGCGGCATGGCCGACGTGTATCTGTGCGAGGACCTCACTCTCGGCCGGCACGTCGCCGTCAAGGTGCTGCTCGCAGCGGTACCTCGACGACCCGACCTTCGTGGAGCGGTTCCGCCGCGAGGCCAAGGCGGCGGCGGGCCTCAACCAGCAGAACCTCGTCAGCATCTACGACTGGGGCGAGGTCGACGGCACGTACTACATCGTCATGGAGTACGTGGAGGGCGAGACTCTCAAGGACCTCATCCGCCGCCGCGGCCGCCTCAGCGGCAACGAGTCGGTGGGGCTGGCGCTGCAGCTGCTCGCCGCGGTCGACTTCGCCCACCGCAGCGGCATCGTGCACCGCGACATCAAGCCGCAGAACGTCATGCTCGACCGTGCCGGGACCGTCAAGGTCATGGACTTCGGCATCGCGCGCGCCGGCGACTCCGGCATGACCGAGGCCGGCTCCATCCTCGGCACGGCGCAGTATCTGGCGCCCGAGCAGGCCAAGGGCCATCCGGTCGACGAGCGTTCCGACCTCTACTCCGTCGGCGTCGTGCTCTACGAGATGCTCACCGGCACCGTGCCCTTCAAGGGGGACAGCGCGGTCACCGTCGCGCTCAAGCACGTGAACGAGATGCCGCGCGAGCCTTCCGAGCTCGTGCCGGGCATGCCGTACGCTCTCAACCAGATCGTGCTCAAGGCGATGGCCAAGGACCCGGCCGACAGGTACCAATCGGCGTCCGAGTTCGCGCGCGACCTGCGCGCCGCCAGGGAGGGCGGCCCCGTGCAGGCTGCCGCCTTCGACCCGGGCAGCGAGCGCACGCGCGTGATGGGCGCGGCCGCCGCCGGTACGACGTCGGTCCTTGACCAGCCGCTCAGTCCGCGCCGCAAGAAGTCCAGGTGGCCGCTGGTGCTGGTCATCCTGCTCCTCGCCATCATCGCCGCCGTCGCCGTCGCCCTGTGGTGGACGATGAGCGGCAGCAAGGTGGAAGTACCCGGAGTGGTCGGCCTCAGCAGGGCGGCGGCCGTCCAGGCGCTGGAGAAGGACGGCTTCAAGGCCGGCGTGCAGCAGGAGTTCTCTGACCGCGTCGCGGAAGGCTTCGTGAGCCGCCAGGCGCCCGCCCGGGGCACCAAGCTGCGCGAGGGCGCCACGGTCGACATCTGGGTGAGCAAGGGGAGCCAGAAGGCGTCCGCCCTGCCCGATTTCACAGGCTGGACGGCGACTGCCGTGGACGACTGGCTGGCGCAGAACGACCTGGTGGGCGTGGAGAAGACGGGGAAGTCGAACAAGGTCGCCGAGGGCCAGGTGTTCAGGCAGGACCCGGCGCCGGGGACGGAACCCAATCGCGGTGACACGGTGACGTACTGGGTGAGCAGCGGCAAGCCGCAGGCGACCGTACCCGACCTGACCAACCTGACCCAGGCCGACGCCGAGGCGAAGCTGGCCGACGCCGGTCTCGTCGGCGCCGTCACGCAGGCGACCAGCACCACGGTGCCGGCAGGATCGGTCATCAGCCAGGACCCGGCGGCGGGTACGAAGGTCGACAAGGGCTCGACGGTGAGCTACGTCGTCTCCACCGGTTCGCCGTCGCCGACCGCGACCCCGACGCCGTCTCCGAGCGCCAGCGGAGTCTCCGTGCCCAACGTCTACGGCATGCAGTCCACGGTCGCGGCACAGGAGCTCGCCGCGGTCGGCCTCACGGTCGCCTACCGCGAGAAGCCCAACACCGGCCAGCAGCCCGGCACGGTGGTGAAGATACGTCCCGACGCGGGCACGGTCGTCCCGGCGGGCTCGACGGTGTTGCTCGTCATCGCGAGGTAGCACGGCGACTGGATGTCCGCTGAAGGACGGCGGCGGCTTTCACCGGTGGGGGCCGCCCGGCTGAGAGGTGACCGGGCGCGGACGCGAGAAGGGGGCGGGCCGCCTGATCGGCGGCCCGCCCCCTTCTGTACCCGCGGTCTTCTGCGCGGTCAGCCGGGTATCAGACCCAGCCCTTCGCCTGGAAGTACGGGAAGATGAAGTAGAGGATGAAGGCGAACGAGGCGATCCAGAGCATCCAGCTCACCTCGCGCGCCTTGCCCTGTACCACGCGGATCAGCGTGTAGGCGATGAAGCCGGCGCCGATGCCGTTGGTGATGCTGTACGTGAGCGGCATGATCGTGATGATCAGCACGGCCGGCAGGCCGAAGGCCAGGTTGCCGAAGTTGATGCCGGCCCTGGGCTCGGTGGTGTCGTGTGCCGCTTCGCTCTCCGCCTTGGTGAGCGTCGCCATCATGAGGTAGCCCACGATGATGAGCGCGGCGGCCGTCGCCTGGCTCGGCACGACGCCGAAGATCGGGGAGAAGAACATGGCGACCAGGAAGAGGACGCCCACGACGACCGCGACCCAGCCGGTCCGGCCGCCGGCACCGACGCCCGCACCGGACTCGATGTAGGTGGTGGCCGACGAGGCGCTGACGGCGCCGCCGGCCGCGGCCGCGATGGAGTCGACGAGCAGCGGGCGATTGACCTGCGGGAGGTCGCCCTTCTCGTCGAGGTAGCCGGCCTGGCCGCCCACGCCGACGAGCGTGCCCATGGTGTCGAAGAAGTCGCTCAGCATGAGGCTGAAGACCCACAGGACCGCAGCGGTGACGCCGAGCTTGGCGAACGCGCCGAAGTTGAAGGCGCCGACGAGACTGAAGTCGGGGTTCGCCACGATGTCCGTCGGGATGATCGCTTGTCCCGGAAGGAACCCGGCGTTCTTGCCCCACGCGTAGTTCATGACGATGGCGAAGATGGTGGCGAACACGATGCCCAGCAGGATCGCGGCGCGCCAGCGCAGGGCCAGCATGATGATCGTGATGACCAGGCCGAACACGGTGACGGCGAGCGGCACCATGGGCACGGTGCCGAGCTCGACGAGCCCGACCGGCGTGCCGCCGGTGACGTTGATCAGGCCGCCGTCGACGAGCCCGATGAACAGGATGAAGAAGCCGATGCCTACCACGATCGCCTTCTTGAGCTCGATCGGGATCGCCTTGAAGATCGCCTCACGGAAGCCGGTGAGCACGAGGATCAGGATGGCGACACCCTCGAGCACGATGAGGCCCATGGCCTCCTTCATCGTGAGGCCCTGGCCGAGGACGAGGCTGAACGCCACGACGGCGTTGAGTCCCATCCCGGGGGCGATGGCGTAGGCCCTGTTGGTGACCAGACCCATGAGGATGGTCATGACTCCGGCCACGAGACACGTCGACGTGAGAGCCGCGGCGAAGGGGAGACCCTTGGGGTCGCCGTTCAGACCGAGGATGCTCGGGTTCACGAAGATGATGTAGGCCATGACCATGAAGGTCGCGAGCCCTGCCAGCGTGTCGCGCTTGACCGACGTGTCCCACTGTTTGAACTTGAAGAACCGCTCGAACGCGTTGCCCGAGCCGGCGTCTGCCGCTTGCATCAGGACCTCGTCCTCCTTCGGGGTCGGTGGATGGGAGAATGACCGCGAGAGCATACCTTACACGAGGCCTACGAGCGCCATCGTTTTGACCTGCCGTTCCGGCCCGGCGATTGACGCTTGTTCGCTCGGCTGCGTATCCTCGTGGGACCCGCTCGGGAAAGGATGCACACCCCCTCATGGACGAGATCCCCGGCTCGCTGACGCTCTCTGAGCTCGACGGCATGAAGGTCATCGACGTGGCCGGCGTGGAGGTCGGTGAGCTCGAGGACGTAGTCGCGAGCACCGCGACCGATCGGCCCGTCGTCACCGCCTTCTTCATCGACCGCGACGAAGGCCAGCTGGCGGCCTCCTGGGCGCAGGTCGACGAGATCGACGTGGACGGCGAGCGGCTGCTGCTCGGCGTGCCCGTCGAGGCCGTCAAGGCGGCCTCGCTGCGCCCGGACGAGCTCTCGCTCGTCGACGCGCTGCTCGACAACCAGGTCCTCGACATGCGCCGGCGCGCGTTCGTGCGTGTCCAGGACGTTGTGCTGCAGCCGGAAGAGGACCACCTGGTGGTCGCCGGCGTCGACGCCAGCTCCGCCGCGCTGGCGCGGCGCTTCGGCCTCGGGTTCATCTCGCGCCGGCTGCCGAAGCGCACCGGCGACTTCGTGCCCTGGGACGACGTCAACCTCATCGCGCTGCGCCTCTCGCGGCTCAACTTCGTGGAGGCGTTCGCCGAACTGTCCGAGCTGCACCCCGCCGACATCGCCGACGTCATCGGCCAGGTGGGCCCGCGTGAGCGGGCGGCGGTGCTGGCCGCCCTCAATGCGAACCTCGCCGCCGACACGCTGCAGGAGATGGACGAGGAGCTGCGCACGGCGGCGCTGCAGGAGATGCCGCTGGAGCGCGCCGCCAAGGTGCTCGAGCGCATCGAGGCCGACGAGGCGGCGGACATCCTCAGCGAGCTGCCGGACACGCTGGCCCAGGAGCTGCTCGCGCTCCTGCCGGACAAGCGCGAGCAGGACCTGCGCCGGCTGGCCAGCCACCCCGAGCACACCGCCGGCTCTCTGATGACCACCGACTTCGTAATGCTCCCGCGCAAGGCCACGGCGGGAAAGGCGCTCGACTGGATCCGTCGCGAGCGCCCCGAGCAGCACATGATGACCTACCTCTACATCGTCGACCAGGACGAGCGGCTCGTCGGCGTCGTGAGCCTGCGCGACCTGGTGCTCGCGGCGCCGGACGACCAAATGACGGCGTTCATGGAGGACGACCTCGTGGAGGTCAGGGCCGGCGTGGACGAAGAAGAGGTCGGCCGCATCATGACCAAGTACGACCTGCTGGCGATCCCGGTGGTGGACGAGGATCGCCGCCTGCTGGGCATCGTCACCCTCGACGACGCACTGGAGGCCGTGGTCCCCGAGGACTGGAAGCAGCGCCTGCCGCGGCTGTACCGGTAGCCGGGCCGCGGCGGCCGGCGCGCCGCCCCCGTCGTCAGACGGGCTGCGTGCCCGCCGGCGCCTTCACGTGTTCCCACGCCGCGCTGTGGCGCGGCGTCTCGATGAGCGCTGCGAGATCGAGGCGGAACCGGGTCACCTCGCCCTTCTCCTGCACGCGCTTGAACCCCCCGCCCTCGAGCACGTCGGGGTTGAAGAGGTTGAGCTCGCGCAGATAGCCGCGGAACGCGTCGTCGCCGCGGGGGTGGCGCAGGCCGAAGGCCTCCAGCGCCGCGATCTTGCGGTGCTTGAGCGCCGCCTCGATCTCCTGCAGCAGAAGGCGGAAGCCGTGCAGGAACTCCTCATCGTAGAAATAGGCGCAGGTGAGGAGGTAGGCGTCGGGCGAGGGCGGGCCCGCCGGGAGAGAGCGGGCGCGGGGCGTGAGGCGCGAGGCGGCGACGTGCATCCAGCCGATCACCGCGTCGCCGTCGAGCAGGGCGCGCCCGAAGAACCCGGCCTCGGCCTCGGCCTCGCGTTGCCAGTCGCCGCGCAGGCTCGGACCGGCTTCGCTGCCGGGCCGGGTCAGCCACCACGTGCAGGTGGCGCAGCAGGGGGCCAGCAGGTCGCTGCTGGCCAGCGTCAGGTCGATGGCCCTCACGCGGAGGGGTCGGCGATGTCGTCGAAGTGCACCTCGACGCGGGTGATCGGGTTGCCGGTCGTGCGCGTGAGGTAGGTGGCGCCGGCGCGGGCGACCGCCTCGCCGACGGCGGCCAGGTCCGAGCCGGTCTCGGCGATGAGGTGGATCTCCAGCACCTGGCCCTCGTCGTCGCTGTCCAGGCGCACCGGCCCGTGGCGCTCGAGGTGGACCCTCTCGCCGAGGCTCTGCAGCGGGTTCCTGTAGAGGTCGCGGACGCCGGGGAGTTCCCTCACGGCGTCCCAGACCGCGCTGGTGACGACGTCTGGCGAGATACTCGGTCCCTGTCCCTGCTGCACGCTGCGGCCCTCCCGTCGCTGGTGCGGGCAGTATATCGTCGCGAGGCGGCTCGCCGTGAGTGGTGCGGTGTTTGCCACTGTGCGCGAGGCTCCCCTATACTCCAGCGACGTGGGGGGCGCCAGCGCCTCCCTCGCGCTGTGGGCAGCCAAGTGACCGACACCGTACTCGACATCACGATCTACCGCGCCGACTGGGTCCTCCCGGTGGCCGCGCCCGTGCAGCCCGACGGCGGCGTTGCCGTCGGGGCCGACGGGCGCATCCTCGCGGTGGGTCCGGCGCCGCGGCTCGTCATGCAGTACCCCGGCGCCACCTTCGTCGACATGGGCCAGTCCATCGTCATGCCCGGGTTCGTCAACTGTCACAGCCACGTGGAGTACACGACCTTCCGCGGCATCCTGGACGACGCCGAGTTCGGGGACTGGATCATCAGCCTGATCGACGTCAAGGCGTCGCTGACGCCCGACGAGTACCTCGTCAGCGCTCGTCTGGGGGCCATGGAGGCCGTCTCCTCCGGCATCACCACCATCGCCGACACCAGCTACGGCGCGGCAACGCTGGAGGCCGCCGGGTCCACCGGCCTGCGCGGACGCGTCTATCTCGAGGTGTTCGGCGTCGACGACGCACGCTTCGACGAGACCATGGCCGACGTGGTGCGCCGGCTCGACGCCGCGCAGGCGGCCGCCCCCGCCACGTTCGACGTCGGCCTCGCGCCGCACGCGCCGTACACCGCCTCGAGCCGGCTCTATCAGGCCGTGAGCGCGCTGGCGCGCGAGCGCGGCCTCAAGGTCATGAGCCACGTCGCGGAGAGCCAGGACGAGCTCACCTACATCCGCTCCGGCTCGGGCAAGTTCGCGCACGACTACCGCGAGAAGATGGGCTGGGAGCGCATGCTCGTCCAGCCCTACGGCGTCACGCCCATCAAGTACCTGCAGCAGTGGGACGTGCTGCACCCGGACTTCCTGGCCGTGCACTGTGTGCAGGTCACGCGCGACGATATTCGCATCCTCCGCGCCAAAGACGCCGCCGTGGCGCATTGCCCCAAGAGCAACGCCAAGCTCGGCTGCGGCATCGCGCCGCTGACCGACCTCCTGCACGAGGGCGTGCGCGTCGGGCTCGGCACCGACAGCCCGGCGTCCAGCAACATCATGGACATGTTCGACGAGATGCGCACCATGCTGTTCCTGCACCGGGCCGCCGAACGCGACGTGAGCGTCCTCGACGCCCAGAAGTGCGTGCGCATCGCCACGCTGGGCGGCGCCGAGGCGCTGGGCATGGAGGCCGACGTCGGCAGTCTTGAGCCGGGCAAGTGGGCCGACCTCATCGCCGTCGACGTCTCGCGCTCACACTTCGCGCCGATCGCCGATCCGTACTCGGCGCTGGTGTACGGCGCCAACCAGGACGACATCAGACTCACCGTCGTCGGAGGGCGCGAGCTCTACCGCGACCGCGCCCACGTGGGCGTGGACGCGGACGCCATCCGCTCCCGCGCCGTCGCCGTGCGCGAGAAGCTTCAGGACCGCGTGCGCTACCGGCGCCGTCGAGGTCGGCGGCGCCGAGTCCGGCTGGTGGCACGTGACCCCCGTTCATCGAGAGGAGACTGTCTAAGTGCTGCTCGATCGTCGCAAGGTCAAGTTCTGGCAGAAGATCGTGTTCGGGGTCATGGCGCTTCCTCATGGCCGCGTTCCTCGTCGTCGGCTACTCCGGCGTGCTCAACGGCTGCACGTGGTTCAACAGCAACCAATCCGCGGTCGACCAGCTCGACCAGGAGATCGCCAAGTACCAGGCCGCCGTGAAGACCGACCCTCAGGACGCGACGGCGTGGAACAACCTGGGCCAGCAGCTGGAGTACC
>CAVUGS010000009.1:0-218080 GCA_963741075.1 uncultured Thermoleophilia bacterium | reverse complement strand
GCGGACTTCGGACGGGTCGTCAAGGGCCCCGATGAGGTCAGTGCGGACGCGGCCCCTCGCGGCCTCCGCAGGGTGCTGCGCAAGGCGTCCGGCCGCGGACCTGGAGGCCATCGCCTCCCACCGCGAGACCGAGTCAGACGCCAAGACCCAGTGCCGCCCGGCTCGCCGGCGACCTCAAGCTCGACCTCAAGGTCGTCGAGGCGCGCCAGACGTTCGACGGCCCCAAGCTCACCATCACCTTCTTCGCTGAGGAGCGTACCGACGTCCGCGAGCTCCAGAACCGGCTCGGCGACCGGCTCGGCCGTCGCGTCGAGCTCAAGCAGGTGAGCGCCCGCGACGAGTCGCGCATCGTCGGCGGCTACGGCCCCTGCGGCCGCAGCCTCTGCTGCGCCACCTTCGCCGGCGACCAGGAGCCCGTCTCCATCCGCATGGCCAAGGACCAGAACCTGCCGCTCAACCCCACCAAGATCAGCGGCTGCTGCGGCCGCCTCATGTGCTGCCTCAAGTACGAGCACCAGGTGTACGTGTCGTTCCGCAAGCGGGCGCCCAAGCGCGGCGCGATAGTCAAGACCCCCGCGGGGGAAGGAAAGGTCACGGATCTGCTGGCGCCGGTCGACAGCGTCACCGTCGACCTCGGAGAGGGACGGTCGGAAACCTTCAAGCTCGACGAGCTCGGGTCGGCCGCCGCATCGGGAAGGAACGACAATGGCTGAGACTCACGTGGTGCTCAACGTACCGTCCGTGTCCTGCAACCACTGCAAGATGGCGATCGAGAAGGCCGTCGGCGCGCTGACGGCGTCGGCATGGTGGACGTCGACGTCGCGGAGAAGACCGTCACGGTCGACTTCGACGCCGACGCCGTCACCCTCGAGTCCATCGAAGAAGCCTGCGCCGAAGAGGGCTACGAGGTCGCCGGCCGCCACGTGTTCGGCGCCTGAGGACGCCGTTTGGCAAGAGCACGGTGGGCTGGTACCATATCGCCTCGCACGCGTGGGCCGTTAGCTTAGTTGGTAGAGCAGGGGACTCTTAATCCCAAGGTCGAAGGTTCGAATCCTTCACGGCCCACCACCCCCACCGCCTCACCCTCGTTGCGCGCCCCATTGCGCTCCGCACGTCGTCGTGCGTGGCGAGCGATGTGACGCGTCAGGCCTCGCCCCGCAGCGGGTCGACCTTGTCGGCGTAGTCGAGCGCCCACTGCAGTTCCTCGCGCAGCGAACCGCCGTCCGCCGTGGCGATGTCACCGTCGCCGAGATCCGTGAGCGCCTGCGTGGCGTACTCGCGCAGGTCGCGCGCCTTGCGCCACTGGGCCACCTCGGCCGTGAGCCGCTCCAGGCGCTGCTCGTCCACGTACTGCTGCTCGATCGCGCGGACGCGCTGCCGCGCGTCGTCCTCGAGCGCGGCGTCGCGCTTGGCCAGTTCCTCGTCGCTGGGCGCCGGACGCCCGGCCCGGGGCCGGACGATCAGCCAGGTGATCACCGCCGGCGAGGCCGAACTCGACGATGAAGGTGACGGGTCCGGCCATCGTCATCAGGCTGTCCTCCGACACGATGCCGGTGGCCAGCGAGACGACGACGAGGAAGGCGTGCAGGACGAACGCGGTGATGACGAAGATCGCCGCATAACTGAACCAACGAGGCAACTCGACCCCTTCCCGCGGACGCCGGGTCCGCGCATTCCGGTCTTCGGTCCCGCCCATACTAGCTGCAACCTCGGGTGCTTGGAAAGGAGGGCGCCGGCGCTCGCATGCCCTCCGGCGCCCGCGACCCAACAGCGGCGCAGGAGCTCCGCGTCGGCGGGGAACAACAGCAGCAAGGTAGTGCGCCCGCCCGCGCCGACGCTCCCGGGCGGGCGAGGGGAGACGTCACGCAGCCGGCTCAGTTGCCCGCCGGTTCGCGCCTCTGCTATCGTTCCTGGGATACGGGCTCCGGCCCGTGACGTCCACCTGACGGGAGGTCGAAGAGGGTGAACTCGCGCCTCAGGCCAGCGGTCGGCCGGCTCCTCAACGACGCCAGATTCTCCCTCGCCCCGGTCGGTGCGGACGACGTCGTCCGCCAGGCCATGATCATGCTGGCGTGCTACGTCGCCTACGACTTCTCGCGCGCCCTGGCGCAGGGCCGCGAGGCCGTCGCGCTCGCCAACGGCGTGTTCTTCATGAACCTCGAGAAGGCGCTCGGCATCTGGTGGGAGCCGTGGGTCCAGGGCCGCGTCAGCGCCCTCGAGCCGCTCATGACCGCTGCTCGTGTGGATCTACCAGTACGCGCACCTGCCGATCATCATCGGCGCCATGGTCTGGGTGTTCACGCAGCGGCGCGGCTCGTGGATCCTGTACCGCAACTGGTTCCTCGCCATGAACTTCGTCGCCGTCATCGTCTTCGCGCTGCTGCCCACGGCGCCGCCGCGGATGATCTTCACGTCCGGCGTCGCCGACATCAACTTCCTGCACGGCGTGCGCACGCACATCCTCGAGAACGGCCTGCTGGCCAACCCGTTCGCCGCCATGCCCAGCCTGCACTTCGGCTACGCGCTCTTCATCGGCGTCATGCTGTACACGCTGGCCCACGGCCGCTGGACGCGCTACCTCGGCTTCGTCTACGCGCTCGTCGTGCTGGTCGCGATCGTCGCCACCGGCAACCACTTCATCATCGACGCCGTCGCCGGAGCGCTCGTCGTCCTGGCCGCCTGGGTGTTCGCCGTGAACGTGCAGCCGAGCGCGGTGCCGCAGTCGGCCGTGACGGTGCGCGAGCGCGACGGCTGACGTGACGAACATCAAGACGCGCTATACCGACGGCGCCCGCCGGGGGTTCTTCCACCTCGGCGCGATCCTCGCGCGCCGCGGGTTCACCGCCGACCTGATGACCATCATCGGCCTGCTGCTGCAGGTCGCCGCCCTGCCGCTCATCATCACCGGCTACTTCGGCTGGGCGCTCGTGATCGGCATCATCGCGTCGCTCTGCGACGGGATGGACGGGGCGGTGGCGCGCGCCGGCGCCGGACCGACCAAGGCGGGCGCGTTCCTCGACTCCACCCTGGACCGCGTCTCCGAGCTCATGGTGGCGGCGGCCCTCGTGGTCTACTTCGTGCGCGAGGGCCCGCAGTGGGGCCCCGTCGTCGCCGTGCTCGTCTTCATGGGGGCCGCGCAGATGGTCTCGTACATCCGCGCCCGCGCGGAGGCGCTCGGCGTGGACTGCAAGGTCGGCTTCATGTCGCGGCCGGAGCGCCTGGTCGGCCTCGGCATCGGGTTCCTCTTCTCGTGGTGGGAGCCGGGCGGCACGAGCTTCCTCGTGTGGTGGCTGTACCTGCTCGCGGCGCTCACCGTGATCACCGTGGTGCACCGCGAGCTGCACGTGCTGCGCAAGCTGCGCGTCGCGGAGCAGCCGCCGGCGCTCGAAGAGCCTCCGGCGGCGGCCGACGATCCGGCCGGCGACCTCGGCGACGATCTGTGGCCCGAGCCCTCGGGGCGCGGCGGCCGCAGGTACTGATGCGCCGCCGCGGCGGGGCGGGACGGCCGCCGCCGCGTGATATACTCTCGCGCGTTATCTCGAGCCGGTCGGGCCCCTTCGTGCGCCCAGACCCCGCTCCGATCGACGCGGCCGCCCGGGGCGGCCGCAGCCAGTGGAGGTAGACCGATCTTGGGCAATCCAGTACGCGTTGCGATCATCGGCGTCGGCAACTGCGCCTCGTCGCTCGTGCAGGGCGTGGAGTTCTACAAGAACGCCAAGAAGACCGACTTCGTCCCCGGTCTCATGCACCCCGTGGTGGGCGGCTATCACGTCCGCGACATCGAGTTCGTGGCCGCCATCGACATCGACAAGAACAAGGTGGGCAAGGACCTCAGCGAGGCCATCTTCACCAAGCCCAACAACACGGTGAAGTTCGCCGACGTCCCCAACAAGGGCGTCACGGTCGCGCGAGGCATGACCCACGACGGCCTCGGCAAGTACCTCTCGCAGATCATCGAGAAGGCGCCGGGCCCGACCGCCGACATCGTCGGCATCCTCAAGGAGACGCAGGCCGACGTCGTCATCAGCTACCTGCCCGTCGGCAGCGAAGAGGCCACCAAGTGGTACGCCGAGCAGATCCTCACCGCCGGCTGCGCCATGGTGAACTGCGTGCCCGTCTTCATCGCCCGCGAGCCGTACTGGCAGAAGCGCTTCGTCGAGGCCGGCGTGCCGATCATCGGCGACGACATCAAGAGCCAGGTCGGCGCCACCATCGTGCACCGCGTGCTCACGCGCCTCATGCGCGAGCGCGGCGTCAAGCTCGAGCGCACCAGCCAGCTCAACGTCGGCGGCAACACCGACTTCCTCAACATGCTCGAGCGCGAGCGCCTCGAGTCCAAGAAGATCAGCAAGACCAACGCCGTCACCAGCCAGCTCGACTACGACATGGGCGCCGACAACGTGCACATCGGCCCCAGCGACTACGTCAAGTGGCTCGACGACCGCAAGTGGGCCTACATCCGCATGGAGGGCCGCACCTTCGGCGACGTGCCGCTCAACATCGAGCTCAAGCTCGAGGTCGTCGACTCGCCGAACAGCGCCGGCATCGTCATCGACGCGGTGCGCTGCGCCAAGATCGGCCTCGACCGCGGCCTCGCCGGCTCGCTCGAGGGCCCGAGCAGCTACTTCATGAAGTCGCCGCCGGTGCAGCATCCGGACGACCAGTGCCGCCGCATGACCGAGGAGTTCATCAGCGGCGACGGCCCGGGCGCCAGCGCCGTCTGCCAGGGCTAGCCGCCGTCAGCGCAAGGGGCGGCCGGGGCCACGTGCCCCGGCCGCCCGCGCGCGGACGGCCCGGGCGGCGTCACGCGGCCCGGCCGCCCCTTCGCGCGCGCGCCGTCGCCGCCTCCGTGGGGTAGCATGGAGCGCATGACGCTCAAGCTCGGCATCCTCACGCCGTTCCTCTGGTCCACGCAGTCGGCCGTCAACGACCAGGTGCGCGCGCTCGCGGAGCGGCTCACGGCGGCCGGGCACCGCGTCACGGTGATCGCGCCGAGCGCCGACCGCCCCGCGGTCGACGAGGCGCAGGGCCGGGTGCAGGCCGTGCTCACGGGCGAGCGCGAGACGGTCTTCCTGCCCGACGAGCCGTACCCGCGCTACTTCTTCGCCGGCGCCACCTACGCGGTCAAGGAGAGCGGATCCCTCAAGCTCATCGCCGCGCCGGCGGACCTCATCGCCAACATCGACGTCCTGCTCGGCGCCGAGGACTTCGACCTGCTGCACCTCAACGAGCCGTTCGTGCCCGGCCTCGGCTGGTCGGCGCTGCGCTACGCCGGCTGCCCGCTGGTCGCGACGTTCCACGCCAACCCCGAGAAGATGCGGCCGTTCTGGTCCACGCGGCCGCAGCTGCGCCGCCTGTTCGACTCGCTCGACGCGGCGATCGCCTCGTCGGCGGCGGTGCGCGACGCCGCGGCCGTCTCGTTCCCCGGCGCCTACCGGGTCATCCCGCCGGGCGTCGACCACGAGGTGTTCCGCCCGCCCGAAGCGCGCGCCGAGGGACCGCTCCGCGTGCTCTTCAGCGCCGGCGCCGAGCGGCGCAAGGGGCTCGGCGTGCTGCTGCGCGCTCTGCGCCTGCTCGGCGACGAGCACGCAGGCGTCGTCGTCGACGTCTGCGGCGGCGACCTCCAGGAGCGCCGCTACGCGCGCCTGGTGCCGCCCGCCTGGCAGGACCGCGTCCGCTTCCACGGGCGCCTGCCGCAGGAGGCAGGTCGCCGCGCTGCTGCGCGCCGCCGACGTGTACTGCGCGCCGTCGATCGGCCCCGAGACGGCCGGCGTCGCCCTGCTCGAGGCGATGGCCTCCGGCGCCGCCGTCGTCGCCTCGCAGATCCCCGGCTACGACGAGGTGGTCCAGAACGAGGGCACCGGACTGCTCGTCCCGCCGCGCGACGTGCCGGCGCTCGCGGCGGCGCTCTCCCGCCTGCTCGGCGACGACGAGCTGCGGCACCGGCTCTCGGCCCACGCGCTCCGCGCCTCGCGCCGCTACGACTGGGAGCGCGTGACCGGCGAGATCGTGGACGTCTACGACGAGGTGGCGCGCCGGCGGCGGCACCCGCTGCCGCGCCGCCGCCGCCAGCAGCGCGAGCTCTTCGCCGACTTCCACATCCACACGCACCACAGCAAGGACTGCGTGATGCCCGTGGCCGACATCCTCGAGCGCGCCCGCGAGGTGGGCCTCGACGTCGTCGCCATCACCGACCACGACAGCGCGGCCGGCGGCCTGGAGGCGCGGGAGCTCGCCGACCGCTACGGCGTGCGCGTCATCGTCGGAGAGGAGGTCAAGAGCAGCGAGGGCGAGATCATCGGTCTCTTCCTCGAGCGCACGATCCCCGGCGGCATGACCTTCGCGGAGACGATCGCCGCGATCAGGGAGCAGGGCGGGATCATCTACGTGCCGCATCCGTTCGACCGGCTGCACACCATCCCCAGCCCGTCGGTGCTCCGGGACAACGTCGCCGACATCGACGTCGTGGAGGTCTTCAACTCGCGGCTCGCGTTCCCGGGGTTCAACGAGCTGGCCGAGCGCTTCGCCCAGCGGTACCGGCTGCCCGCCGCGGGCGGCAGCGACGCGCACGTGCTGCCCGGCATCGGCACCTCGCTGTGCGGCATGGACGACTTCACCGGGCCGGACGACTTCGTCGCGGCCCTCGCCGAGAGCCGCATCGTCCGCCGGCCGCGCAGCCTGATCTACCTGCAGTCGCTCAAGCTGCTGCAGACGACGATGGGCGGCGCCTCCAAGGACGATGGGCAGGTGGATTCTCCTGCATAGCGCGCGGATAATCAGGGCGGTCCCGCAATTGTCGGGGAGGCGCGAGGAGTTCCGCGCGGTGACGCGAACACTCTAGCCAGCACCCCTGAGAGAGGTATTCGCGTGGCACAACCCAACGAGATCTACGACAAGTACCTGACCCGGGCGATCAGCGAGATCAACGAGCTGACCGGAGAGATCCTCAGGTGCTCGCGCTGCAGCCACGCGCGCACGATGCCCGTCATCGGGTCCGGCCACCCCATGGCCGACATCTTCCTGCTCAAGTACCAGGCGCGGCCTTCCGAGCTGCACGAAGGCGTCGCGTTCTTCGGCCGCGCCGGCACGGCGCTCATGAAGAGCTGCCAGCGGCTCAAGATCGACCCGCTGCAGCTGTACGGCACCAACGTCGTCAAGTGCGGCGAGGTCCGCGAGGCGCACCCCGAGGCCAAGTGCCTCGACCACCTCCGCCGCGAGCTCGCCATCGTGAACCCCAAGCTGATCGTCGCCATGGGCGAGGAGACGGTGGCCGCGCTCAACGTCGCCAAGATCCCCCTGGCGCGCGAGCTGGAGTACACGCCCGGCGAGATCGTCGACTTCACGCCGGGCACCGAGGTGCTCGTCACGCCCGACATCGACGTCTCCCTCGACGAGCAGCGGCTCAAGGCCGGCTTCTGGCGCGCCTTCCGCCGGCTCGGGGAGTGGTACGACAACATCCCGCCGTACTGACGCTGAGCCGAGGCGCGCGTGAGCGCGGCCCGAGGGCCGCGCGATCGGCCGGACGCCGCGGCGCCACGTGAAACGCTTCTTCCTGCCCGCCGTCGCCGTCGCGGTCCTGCTCGGGTGGGGCTGGGGCAGCCGCCTGCTGCCGGCCATCCCGGTGCGCGCGGACATCATGCTGTCGTCGGCGATCGTGCTCACGGCCGTCGCCGCGCTCGTCTGGGCCATGCTGCCGCTGAGCGCGCTGGGGCGGCGACTCCCGCTGGTCGCCCTCGCCGCCCTGCCGTGCGCCGTCGCTCCTCGTGTGGCTGGGCTGGGTGCCGGCGGCGAACGTCGCCAAGGTCGTCTTCGCCGCCGCGCTGGGCATCTGGATCGCCGGCGAGCTGGAGCGGCTCAGCTGGATCGTCATCGTGGCCGCGGTCTCGGCGGCCGTCGACATCGTCAGCGTGGCCGCCGGGCCCACCAAGGCGATCCTCGACAAGGGCCCGGTGGTGGTCGGCTACTTCACGATCGCGGCGACCTGGGCCGGCTACAGCTACGCCGAGGCGTACACGGGGCTCGGCGTCAGCGACGTCCTCTTCTTCTCGCTGTACCTGGGCGCGGCGCGGCGGTTCCGCCTGCGCATGGGGTGGAGCGCCGTGGCGATGGTGGCGTCGTTCCTCGGCACGATCGCCCTGGCCATGTGGTGGACGGCGCTGCCGGCGCTTCCGCTGCTGTCGGTCGCGTTCCTCGCCGTGAACGCCGACCTGCTGTCGCGGCGTGCGCCGCGGGCAGGGGGAGGGCGCGCCGCGAGGCTCGCGCTGGCGCGGCCGCGGCGGCGGTGACGAGTCAGCCGGCGCGCTCGAACAGCGCGACCGTCTCGATGTGGTGCGTGTGCGGGAACATGTCGACCGGCGCCACGAGCGGCGAGGCGGTAGCCGAGCTCCGCGAGCTCGGCGGCGTTGCCGGCGAGCGTCGTCGGGTTGCACGAGACGTAGACGAAGCGGTCGGCGCCGAGCGCCGCCGAGCGCTGCAGCGCCTTGCGCGCCAGACCCGCGCGCGGCGGGTCGGCGACGACCACCGCCGGCCGGTCGGCGTCGTCCGCGCGCTCCGCGTCGAGCACCGGGTGCGGCGGGAAGCGCAGCAGCGGCCGCACGTCCGCCGCGTAGAACGACGCGTTGCCGACGCCGTTGAGCTCGGCGTTGACCCGCGCGGCGTCGATCGCCTCTTCCTGGATCTCGATGGCGTGGACCTCGCGTGAGCCGCGCGCGAGCGGCAGGCTCAGCGAGCCGATGCCGCAGTAGAGGTCGACCGACGGCCGCGCCGGCTCCGGCGCGGCGAAGCGCAGCGCGGTGTCGTAGAGGACCTCGCACATGGCGCTGTTGGTCTGCAGGAAGGCGGTGGCCGGCACGCGCAGGTCGACGCCGGCGAGGCGCTCGCGCAGGAACGGCGGCCCGGCCAGCATGTGCGGACCGTCGCCGACGGCGGCGTCGGCGCGCGACTCGTTCACCGTGAGCGCGAACGAGGTGCAGCCGCTCGCGGCGATCGACGCGCGCCGCCAGCTCCTGCTCCTCCGGGAAGCGGGCGGCGACGAACAGGTTGAGGAGCAGGTCGCCGCTCGCGAGCCCCTCGCGCACGACGAGGTGCCGCAGCAGGCCGCCGTCGCCGTCGCGCGAGTACGGCTGGAGGCCGAGGTCCCGGCACGCCTCGGCGACGGCCAGCCGGGCGCGGTTCATGCGCTCGGACGCCAGCTCGCAGTCGACGATGTCGACGATCTCCTTCCAGGAGCCGCGCTTGTGCAGGCCGAGCACCAGCCCGCCGTCTCGTCGGCGCCGAACGAGAACTCCATCTTGTTGCGGTAGCGCCACGGGTCGTCCATGCCGCGGATGGGCTCCAGCCGGTAGTCCTCGAGGTGGGCGAGGCGCTGCAGGGAGTCGACCACCTGCTGCTGCTTGAACTCGAGCTGCGCCTCGTAGGCGAGCGTCTGCCACTCGCAGCCGCCGCACTCCTGCGAGTGGCGGCAGCGAGGCGGCGACGCGGCGCGGGGAGGGGGAGAGGGTCTCGAGCGCCCGCGCCTCCGCGTACGAGCGCTTGCGCTTGGTGATCCGCGCGCGGACGCGGTCGCCGGGCACGGCGCCGCGCACGAAGATGACGAACTCGTCCAGCCGCGCCACGCCCTGCCCGCCGTAGGCGAGCGTGGTGATGTCGAGGTCGACGGTGTCTCCGGGGCGCGGGGGCATGGTCAGCCAGTGTACCCCTTGGCCGCGAGCCTCGCGAGCCGCGCGGGAGGTCTGCGCCGACCGTCGCCGCTCGGGCGACGCCACCGTCCACCGCCGCGGCGATCGTCCACCCCGTCGACGGTCGCGGGGGGTGTTGGGCCCCGCGGCCGCTGGTAGAGTCGCGGCGTGGACCGTCCGGCCCGCCGCCGGGCCTCTCGAAAGGAGCCACGCCGTGAGCGACCTCGATCTGGAGCGTTACCGCCGGCGCGCCGAGGAGTTCGTCGGCGCGCTCGACCTCGAGTACTACGAGCACTTCTCCGGCCGCAAGCCTCGCTGCGACACCGCGGCCGTCTACGACCGCTATCCCGAGTTGTTCACCAAGGAGGCCATCGACGGCCTCGAGGAGCTGTACGCCGCGGCCGTCGACGACGAGAAGCTGCGCCTCGCCTACCTGCTCGCCTTCACCGTCGACGGCTTCATGGGCGAGCAGACCAAGCATCTCGGCGACGAGATCGCCAACACCGAGGGCGAGACGACCATCACGGTCGACGGCGAGACCTTCGGCCTGCGCCAGGCCAGCGTGGTCCAGGGCAACGAGCCCGACAGGGCGCGCCGCGCCCGCATCCAGGCGGCGCGCCTCGCCGCCACCGCGGAGCACCTCAACCCGCTGCTCGACACGCTCTGGCGGCGCTGCCACGACCTCGCGCTCGAGCTCGGGCTATCCGGACTACAAGGAGCTGTACGGCACGGTGCGCGGCCTCGACTACGACCATCTTCGCGCCGAGCTCGAGGGGTTCCTCGCCGACACCGAGGGCCTCTACGAGCGGGTCATGGACCGCCTCGTCCGCGAGCGCCTGGGCGTCACGCTCGCCCAGCTCGACTTCGCCGATCTTCCCGACCTGTGGCGCGCCGAGGGCTTCGACCCCATCTTCAAGGCCGACGCTCTCATCCCGTCGCTGCGCCGCACGCTGGCGGGCATGGGCATCGACCTCGACGCCCAGCCCAACGTGCACCTCGACACCGAGGTCCGCGAGCTCAAGTCGCCGCGCGCCTTCTGCTCGCCGGTGCGCGTGCCGGACGAGATCTACCTCGTGGTGCTGCCGCACGGCGGACAGGACGACTACGGCATGCTCCTGCACGAGGCCGGGCACACGGAGCACTTCGCGCACGTGCGCCCGGACCTGGCCTTCGAGTACCGGCACCTCGGCGACAACGCCGTCACCGAGGGCTTCGCCTTCACCTTCGATCACCTGCTGCTGAACCGTCGCTGGCTGGCCGAGATCCTGGACTACGAGGACAGCGACGACTACGTGCGCTTCGCCGCCGTCAACGACCTCTACTTCATGCGGCGCTACGCGGCCAAGCTGGCCTACGAGACCACGCTGCACGCGCAGACGGGCTCGCTCGAGGCCATGCCGGCCGAGTACAGCCGCCGGCTCAGCTCGGCCACCAAGGTCCACGTCCCGGAGGAGAACTACCTCGCCGACGTGGACGACGGCTTCTACTGCGCCAGCTACCTGCGCGCCTGGATGCTGGAGGGCGCGCTGCGTCTCATGCTGCAGGAGAACTTCGGCATGGACTGGTACGCGTCGCGGGACGCCGGGCGACTGGCTGAAGGCGCTCTGGGCGCGACGGCCAGCACCTGACCGCCGAGCGGCTGCTGCTGCGGCACGGCGGCGGCCGGCTCAACACCGACCCGCTGCGGCACCTGTTCGAGCAGGTGCTCGGGCCGCTGACGGCAGCGCCGGCCGCTCAGGCCGGCAGGAACGTCACGAGGACGCGCCGCCGCCGCGGGCCCGTCGAACTCGGCGAAGTAGATGCCCTGCCAGGTGCCCAGCTGCAGGGCGCCGGCCACGACGGGCACGGTGACGCTGCTGCCCATCAGGCTCGCCTTGGTGTGCGCGTCCGAGTTGCCCTCGAGGTGCGTGAAGGGCAGGTCGCGCGGCACGAGGCGCTCGAGCGCCATCTCCAGGTCCGCGCGCACCGAGGGGTCGGCGTCCTCGTTGATGGTCACGCCGGCCGTGGTGTGCGGCACGTAGACCACCACGGCGCCGTCGCCGGCGTCACGGCACGAGACCGGCGACGTCGCGGCTGATGTCGACGAAGCCCACCCGCTGCCGGGTCTGCACCTCGAGCGTCCACATGCGCCTCCTCCTAGAAGAGTCCGAAGCGGCGCCGCGGCGCCGGGACGCGGCGGCGGTGCGGGATCGTGCGCCCGCTGCCGGAGCGCCTGGACCACGTCCGCGGTCGAGGCGACCGGGTCGGGCAGCTCCGTGTAGCACGATCATGAGGTCGCCGGGGTCGTGGGCGTCGCTGCCGCCGGTGCGCGCCGCGCCCAGCTCGAGCGGCGATCTGCTCGGCGATCCGCACGTAGCGGTCGCCGAGCCAGGAGCCGTTGTAGACCTCCACCGCGTCGACGACGTCCGCCGACCATGCGCTCGATGCCCGGGTAGTAGGCGGAGCCGCTGCGTCCGCCGCCGGCGCCCGGGTGCACCCAGACCACGGCGGCGTCGTCCGGACGGTCGCCGGCCCGCGGCGCGTCCTGGACGCTGCGCAGCGTCTCCAGGTAGTCGAGGTCGGGCGAGAAGATCACGAAGTCCCCGAACAGCGTGCTGATCTCGATCCCGTCGATGAGCAGCACGCCCTCGGCCGCCAGCGCCGGCCCCAGACGCAGGTTGTCCGAGATGTCGCCGTGGTTGGTGAGGGCGACCGCCTCGATGGCGTTGTCGACGCACCAGGCGATGTAGTCGCGGTAGGAGATGCGGGAGCAGTCCGAGGCCGGGATAGGTGTGCGTGTGGAGGTCGACGTTCATCGGCTCGCGATTATAGACTTCGTGGAAGTATGCAGGGCACGCTTGATACGTTCGGCGTCGTCGAGATCCTGCAGATGCTCGGCAGGATGCGGCGCTCCGGCACCCTGCACATCGAGTGTCCGCAGCGGCTCATCGACGTCCACTTCGCCCAGGGTCGCATCGCCGAGACCCGCGATTCCACGCGCGTCGCCGCCGACACCGTCATCGGCAGCCAGCTGCTCAAGCGGTCGCTCGTCAACGAGCAGCAGCTGGACGGCCGCGCTCGCGGAGCAGGAGGTGCGGCCGCGGCCCGTCGGGACCATCCTCGTCGACCACGGCGCCGTCGCCGAAGGCGCGCTGCGCGAGGTGCTGTCGCGGCAGATCGCCAACACGCTGGTCGCCGCCAAGCTGGAGGCGGCGGGCACCTTCGTGTTCGTCGTCGACGCCGAGCCGCAGCCGGTCGACTTCATCACCGTCGACACCCAGTCCGTGCTGCTCGACATCAGCGCCCTCGGGGGCGAGTACTGCCTCGCCGTCGAGATGCTCGGCCAGCCGTCCACCGTGCTGGTGCGCAACGGCGACTACAACACCCTGCCGCGCAACCCCCTGCTCATGGGCCGCGACGAGTTCGCCGTGCTGCTGCAGGTGGACGGCGCGCGGACCGTCAAGGAGATCACGCAGGCGAGCCACCTCGAGGAGATCACCGTGGTGAGCATCCTCGGCAAGCTCGCCGACGCCGGCGTGCTGCTCGTCAAGGCGGAGCGGCAGTCGCGCGCCGAAGACGCCGAGGAGCTGCAGGCGCACCGCGACAGCGTGTGGGCGGAGGTCAGCCAGCTGCTCGACGACATGGTGGACGAGCCGGACGCCGGCGACGCCGGTCCGGCGCGACGGAGGCCGGCCGGCCGGAGCCTGTGACGGCCCGTCCGGCTGAGGACGACGAAGGGGCGGGCGGCCCGCGGCCGCCCGCCCCTTCTGCGTTCACGCGGCCGGCGCCGCTCCCGGCGGCCGGCCCGTCCGCGATCCGCCTCAGGCGGTGACGTCGCGGACGAGGTCCTCGAACGCGTCGACGAAGAGGTCGACGTCCGCGTCGGTGTGCGTGATGGAGAGCGTCCACTCCTCTTCGCGGCCGGGGGCGATGATGAGGCCGCGGTTGATGTTGTACAGCCACGCCAGGGCGACGAGCTCGCTGTCCTGGTACTTGATGAACGACTCGTAGTCGGTGATCTTGCCGCTGGCGAAGTTGACGCAGCCCTTGGACGAGATGCCGACGGTGTAGCCGGGGAAGTCGTACTTCGCGCAGACGGCGTCGCACTTGGCGATGATGCGGTCGTTCAGGTCGTTGAGGTGCGCGTAGGCGTCGTCGGTCATGACCTGCTCCAAGCTGGCGCGGGCGGCCGCCATGCTGAGCGGGTTGCCGCTGTAGGTGCCGACCTGGAAGACGGTGCCGTCGTTGACCTTGGCCATGATCTCCTCGCTGCCGCCGATGGCGCCGCAGGGGGTGCCGCCGGCGATGGCCTTGCCGAGGCGTGATCATGTCGGGCAGGACGCCCCAGCGCTCGACCGCGCCGCCGCGGGCGGTGCAGATGCCGGTCTTGACCTCGTCGAAGATGAGCACGATGCCGTGCTTCTTGGTGAGCGCGCGCACGCCCTCGAGGAAGCCGGGCTCGGGCAGCACGACGCCGAGGTTCATCATCGCGGGTTCCATGATGAGGGCGGCCGGCGGGTTGCCCTCGCTCGACCATGCGCTCGATGCGCTTGGTCATGTTCTCGATGTCGTTGAACGGCACCGGGATGGTCAGGTCGATCGAGCCCTGCGGGATGCCGCCGCCGTAGGAGAGCGACGCGTAGTCGTCGCGCGGGCCGATCTTGCCGTAGTCGAGCGCGCCGATGCTGACCATGACGTAGTCGTGATGGCCGTGGTACGAGCCGAACATCTTGACGATGGGCTCGCGGCCGGTGAAGGCGCGGGCGACGCGGATGGCGTCCATGGTGGCCTCGGAGCCCGAGTTGACGAAGCGCCACTGCGGGAGCTTGAAGGCGCCGGAGAGGTGCTCGGCCATGATGATGGCGTCCTCGGTCGGCAGGCCGAACTGCGTGCCGAGCGGCGCGCGCTTCTGGATGGCCTCGACGATGAGCGGGTGGGCGTGGCCCTGGACCATGCAGCCGTAGCCGTTGTGGAAGTCGACGATCTCCTTGCCCTCGACGCTCCAGATGTGCGGGCCCTTGCCGTGGGTGAAGTAGATCGGGTACGGGTCACGCGCGTGGTACGTGGAGGCGACGCCCATCGGCATGTGCTTGATGGCGCGCTGGTAGAGCTCGTACGACTTCGGCGTCTCGTTCTCGAGCCTCTTCTCTTCCTTCTCCATGAGTTCCGCGATGAGCTTGCGGTTCGGTACGCACTCTGCCATGTGGGTTGCTCTCCTTCACAGTTGTGCCGCCTCGGCCTGCGGTCAGGGCGGCGATACCGGATGCTGACGGCGCCGCCGCGAGGATCGGCGGGGCGGCGCGGGATGTGGCTCGGTCAGAGCGTGGGCGTGGTCACCTTGGTCTGCGTATCACCCCGCAATGCGTGTCTCGTCCCCCCTGAGACGTGGGAGCCGTGCTCCCGGGCCCGCTGCGGGCCCGGATGGAGTGCCGGGGCGAGCGGGAGGCTCGCGCGTGACAGTCTATCAGGCTTTCGTCGGCGAAGTGTAGGGTTCGGCAACGAATTGGCCGTTTCGGAAGCCGAATCGGCAACACTCGGGCCCGTCGCGACGTGTCGGGGACGGCGTCCGTCCGGGCGGACGAACGGGCGTCGGCACCGGCGCCACGTCCGGCCCGGAAATGACGAAGGGCGGCCCCCTCGCGGGGGCCGCCCTTCGCGGCATCAGAGCCGAGCCCGAGGGCTCGAGTCAGATGGTCTTAGTTGACGACCAGCTTGCGCTTGGCGCTGTTGGCCGTCTGGTTCAGGGAGTCGCGCCGGCATGAGGGCGCGGAAGTAGAACGTGCCCTTCCTGGTCATCTTCTGGGTGAGCGAGTAGTTGCCCGACGAGTTGAGCTGCGTCCTTGACCACACCTTCCAGACGCCGCTTGATCCTCTTCATGATCTTGACGGTGCCTGCGCCGGCCACGCCCTTGGCGGTGGTCGACGGTGCCGCTGAACTTGACCTTGGTGCCAGCCTTGACGCTCGACTTCGAGAGGCTGAGCGTCACGTTCCACGGGAGCTTGACGACGACGCCCGTCTGGGCGATCTTCGCCTGCGACATGGCCGTGTTGACGATCTCCCTCGAGTAGTCCCAGTTGTGGAGGCCGAAGCTGCCCTCGCTCTCCACGAACTCGACGTTCGTGAAGCCGCTGAGGAACGCGCGCTGGGCCGTGGTCCACTGGTTCTGCGGGATTGCCACGAGAGCCGTGTGAGCGGCGTCCGTGTCGGCGTAGCCGAGTGGACGGCGCGCCAGCGTCGAGCGACTCGCCCTTGATCTCGGTCGATCTTCGAGCGTGCCTGTCCACATCCTGTGCCGCTGCCGTGGCGATGCGTGGTCCTGCGAGACGTCACGGACTGGCGCGGCGCGTCGTCGACGTCACGGCTCCGGCTGTCGGCCGGTGTTGTGGCAGGTGCTGCAGGCCGAGAACGGCATGCCGTCGCCGACCGTCGACGTGGTGGTGATCACGGCGTGCCGCCGGCGACGGGGTCGTGGTAGCGACGGCGGTCGCGGGACTCGGGATCGGCGCGCTCGTTGGCGTCCTGCCGGCTCGATGATGTTGAACGTGTGGTTGCCACCCAGCTGCACGTCGCCGCGGCTGATGCGTCGTCGGCGGCATGTGGCACTGGACGCACTTGCCCTTGTGGACGCTCGGGAACGCGGACACGTCGATGGCGCCGTAGCCGTCCATCATCTCCTTCATCGGATGATGGATCTCGGTGCCCGGCGCGGCCGTGGTGCCCTCGGGGATCTCGCCGTTGTGGCACTCGACGCACAGGTCGTTCGTGGCTCGTCCGGTGCCGCGAGCTGCGGGCGTGAACTCCTCGTCCAGCGCCCTTGGCCGTGCCCGCGTCGTGCGGCGTGTGGCAGCCGACGCAGGTGACGCCGTACTTGGCCTGTAGCGCCGGTGGGCTTGGCTTGCCCGCTCCGTCACGATGCGGTAGTCGGCCGAGTGGCACTCGAGGCACTGAGCCGGCGGGTTCGGGCCCATGACGGCCTTGAGGTGCGTGAGCGCCGCGTTGGCGTGACCCTCGCTCGCCCACTCGGGATACTGCTCGGCGCTGCCGTCGTGGCCGGTTGCTGCCACACGGCGTGTCCTGGCCGTCGATCTGCCAGTAGGTCTGGAGCCGACCGAGCCGGCCGAGGTGGCCGCCGGATTCGGCGTCGGCGTCCAGCCCGGCTGCGGGACGTTGAGGTAGTGCCAGCGAGTCGGGACTCCAGGCCGGAGTCGGTGACGGCGACCCGAGCATCGGGTAGCCGATCGCCATCTGCGGCTGGATCAGCGTCGTCGGGCTCGGGTTCGGGATCGGCGTACCCGGCAGCGGCGTCGTGACCTTGAGGTACGGCACCGGCTGCACGGCGTAGGTGTTCGTCGTGTAGGAGTAGCGCGAGTGGCACTGCGCCGCAGATCTCGGCGTTGGCCATGTTGCCGTACGGAGCCGTTGTGCGCCGTGTCGTTGGCGTCGTCGCCGAACTGAGCGAGGTCACCGCCGGCGTTCGCGCCGTAGTGGCACGACGAGCAGCCGACGAAGTTCTCCGAGAGGACGGCATCGCCGACCCGACTGGTCTGCGGGCTCCGTCGGGATGCCGTTGGCGGCAGCCCACGAGACGGTGCCGTTGGCCGCGGTCGCCGTCGGCGTCGGGACGACCTTGGACGGATCGAAGTTCGACGTGTGGCAGCCCGCGCAGACCGAGCCGTACGGAAGACGCGTCGGCCTGACCGTCGGCGCCCGCCATCGGCGTGCTTCGGTCTCGACCCACGTCGGGATACACGGCGCGGAATGCCGGCGATCGCTCGCTGTGGCAGACCGCGCACGCCCTCGCTCGTCGTGTAGTCGCCGCGATAGCCGTTGAAGGCCATGGCGGGCACCGCCATCAGCAACACGAAGGCGGCCACAACGAGCGCAACGATAGTCACGCGTTTGAACATGGTCACCTCCTTGGATGCATTGATGGGATGGGCAAGTCTGTCCGCTCTCACTGAATCACCTCCCCTCACGAAGCGGATCATGGATCGAAAACGCCTCGCGAAGCCCGGGCGACGTGAGGCGGTATTCGTGCGTAGAAGCGGGGTGGGGAAGGGACGCGCACGCGGGCGTGCGCATGTGATGAATCGCACATGGCCGTCCGTGTGATGTCGGTACTCCAGGTCCCCATAGTAGCCCGCAGACCGGCGCACCCGGGGGGGTATGCCGGTCTACCCGTGGAGGTATACAGGATTTCGTGGGTGTTAGCAAACATTGAGCAATGTTGCGGCGGCGCGTACGAGCGTGCGACGAGGCCTGCTGACGACGCTGGACTGCACGGATCTCCCCCTCCAGGTCCTGTAGCCCTGCCCGGGTGCGCGAGATGACGAAACCGTTGACCGGCGATTCGCACGCTGCGGGGCAGGGGACGGCGGGCGCCGGCGCACGCGGGAGCGTGGCGGCCGGTGCGAGACGCCAGGCCGCGAGCGTCAGTCGACGGCTGCGGCCGCGTCGGCGGCAGCCGTCGGGCGCCGGCGAGGCGCCGGCGCCCGGGCCCGCAGGGCCAGTCTCTCCGGCGCTCAGGTCGCCCGTGACGGCCGCGCACCAGCCCTCGAACTGCAGGCGCGGCCGGAAGAACAGCCAGGTCTCCTTGATGAGCGGGATGAGCGGGATGGCGATGAGCATGCCGGTGATGCCGTGGATCTCGCCGCCGGCCAGGATGGCGAAGATCACCACCAGCGGGTGCACGCGGAACCGGCTGCCCATGATCACGGGCACCAGGATGTGTCCCTCGACCTCCTGGATCAGGACGAACGTGATGATCACCCACAGCGCCGAGAGCGGCGAGTCGAACACGGCCACCACGCTCGGCGGCACGGCGGCGAGCACGGGGCCGAGGTAAGGGATGGCCTCCATGAGCCCGGCCCAGACGCCGAAGAACAGTGCGTAGCGGCCGCCCGACGGGAATGCGCCGACCAGGCTGAGGATCCACATCGCGACCCCGACGCTGGCTCCCAGCACCGTGGACAGCAGCACCTGCGCCTTGACGTAGTCCACCACGGCCGTCTTGGCGCTGCGCACGTACTCGTGCGCCGTCGGCCTCGCTGTGGGTGGGGAACTGGCGGGCGATGAAGGAGCCGATGCGCCGCCCGTCCAGCAGCATGTAGATCGAGAGGACCACGATGATGATGAACGTGGTGACCTGGCGCACCACGGTGACGCCGACGTCGACCACGTTGGTGGTGAACTGCGGGATCCGGTCGGCGATGGCGGTGAGGGTGTTGCGGATCTGCTCGGCGACGTTGATGCCGAGGCCGGCGCGGTCGCTGAGCCGCTGCAGGCGGGTCGAGGGTCTCGCCGGCCTGGTCGCCCATGCCCGGCAGCGCCGAGGCCAGGCTGCGCAACTGCTGCACGACGGGCGGCCAGATCAGCGCGGCGACGAGCACCACCACGGCCACGAACGCCAGATAGACGAGAAAGACGCCGGCGTACCGCGGCACGTGGACGCGCTCCAGACCGTGCACGAGCGGGTTGAGCACGAGCGCGACCAGCGCCGCCACCAGGAAGATGAAGATCACCTGGCCGATCGCCCCGAGCGCGAACCAGCCGATGATGAGCAGGGCGGGGAGCACGGCGAGCTGTACCCAGCGGGGGATGTGGATACGTCCTGGTGCGCAGTCGGACCGGCTCGCCACGCGGCTCTCACCTCCGCCGTCAGGTTCGGCGCGGCGGCGGCGAAGCCTGCCCGCGCGTCGCCTACGCCGGCGCAGGTTTGCCCCTCGTTCCTCCGCGGGTACAAAGTTGACAAGGAGCGACTCAGATTTTATGCTCCATCCAGAGTAATCCCCCAAGGAGGAAGTTCCATGGCCAAAGTCATCGGCATCGACCTCGGCACGACCAACAGCGCGATGGCCGTGCTCGAAGGCGGCGAGCCGACCGTCATCCCCAACAGTGAGGGCGGTCGCACCACGCCGTCAGTGGTCGCATTCTCGAAGAGCGGCGAGCGCCTCGTAGGCAGCGTCGCCCGTCGTCAGGCGGTCACCAATCCCGAGAACACCGTGTTCTCGATCAAGCGCTTCATGGGCCGCAAGTTCGGCGACGTCTCCGAAGAGATGAAGATCGTGCCGTACCACGTGATCAAGGCCTCCAACGGCGACGCCTCCGTGGACATCGGCGGCAAGACGTACTCGCCGCCGGAGATCTCCGCCATGATCCTGCAGAAGCTCAAGCGGGACGCGGAAGAGTACCTGGGCGAGAAGGTCAGCGAGGCGGTCGTCACCGTCCCGGCGTACTTCAACGACTCGCAGCGCCAGGCCACCAAGGACGCCGGCAAGATCGCCGGCCTCGAGGTCAAGCGCATCATCAACGAGCCCACCGCGGCCGCGCTCGCCTACGGCCTCGACAAGGAGCACGACCAGACGATCCTCGTGTTCGACCTGGGCGGCGGCACGTTCGACGTCTCCATCCTCGATCTCGGGGAGGGCGTGTTCGAGGTCCGCTCCACCAACGGCGACACGCACCTCGGCGGCGACAACTTCGACAAGTCCGTCGTCGACTGGATGGTCGCGGAGTTCAAGCAGAGCCAGGGCATCGACCTGAGCGTCGACAAGATGGCGCTGCAGCGGCTGTACGAGGCGGCGGAGAAGGCCAAGATCGAGCTCTCCACGACGATGAGCTCGGCCGTCAACCTGCCGTTCATCACGGCCGACGAGAACGGGCCCAAGCACCTCGACCTCACCCTGACGCGGGCGAAGTTCGACGAGCTCACGCACGAGCTGGTCGAGCGCGTGGTGGCGCCGGTCAACGCCGCCATCAAGGACGCCGGCCTCAGCAAGGGCGAGATCCACGACGTGATCCTCGTCGGCGGCATGACCCGCGTGCCGGCCGTGCAGGAGAGGGTCAAGGAGCTCATCGGCAAGGACCCGCACAAGGGCGTCAACCCGGACGAGGTCGTCGCCGTCGGCGCCGCCATCCAGGGCGGCGTGCTCGCCGGCGAGGTCAAGGACGTGCTGCTCCTCGACGTCACGCCGCTGAGCCTCGGCATCGAGACCAAGGGCGCCGTGTTCACCCGGCTCATCGACCGCAACACCACGATCCCGACCAAGAAGAGCGAGATCTTCAGCACCGCGGACGACAACCAGACGAGCGTCGAGATCCACGTGCTGCAGGGCGAGCGCGACATGGCGGCCTACAACAAGACGCTGGGCAAGTTCCAGCTCGTGGGCATCCCGACGGCGCCGCGCGGCATCCCGCAGATCGAGGTCACGTTCGACATCGACGCCAACGGCATCGTGCACGTGAGCGCCAAGGACCTCGGCACCGGCAACGAGCAGAAGATCACCATCACCGCCTCCAGCGGCCTCAGCGAGCAGGACATCGACCAGATGATGAAGGACGCCGACGCGCACGCCGACGAGGACAAGAAGGCGCGCGAGATGGCCGACGTCAAGAACAACGCCGAGAACCTGCTCTACAGCACCGAGAAGTCGCTGCGCGACATGGGCGACAGGGTCGACGAGTCGACCAAGGCCGAGATCGAGTCGGCCGGGGCCGAGCTCAAGACGGCGCTCGAGGGCGACGACATGGAGGCCATCCAGGCCAAGACCGACGACGCTCATGCAGGCCTCGCACAAGCTCGCCGAGGCCGTGTACCAGCAGGCGCAGCAGGAGCAGTCGGCGAGTTCCGACGGCTCGAGCGCCCAGCAGGAAGACGAGAACGTCGAAGAGGCCGACTACGAGGTCATCGACGAAGACGAGAGCAAGTAAGAAACCACCCGAGAGGAGGTCAATCATGGCAATCATCAGATGGGACCCGTTCCGCGAGATGACCCAGGTCCAGAACCAGTTCAACCGGCTGGTCGACCAGGTCTGGAACAACCGTCAGGAGAGCTGGCTGCCCGCGGTCGACGTCTTCGACAGGAAGGACGCCGTCGTGCTCAAGGCCGAGCTGGCGGGCATGGACCCCGACGCCATCGAGATCGAGGTCGAGGACAACGTGCTCACCATCAAGGGCGAGCGCAAGTTCGAGGAGCAGGTCGAGGACGAGCGCTACTACCGCGTCGAGCGCCGCTTCGGCAGCTTCCAGCGCAGCCTCGCTCTGCCGCAGGGCGTCAAGCCGGACGAGATCCAGGCCGGCTACGAGGACGGCATCCTCACGGTCACCGTACCGAAGGCCGAGGAGGAGAAGCCCAGGCGCATCGAGGTCAAGGCCAAGAAGACGGTCGAGGCCTCCAAGGCGGAGACCGCCGCGAGCTGACCCACGCCGGGAGGACCGGCGGGGCGGGGGCGCAGCGCCCCGCCCCGCCGCTCCCCGGCGAGATCGAGCGGCCCGTGGCCGCACAGCGACGACACAGAGAACGGACATGACGGACAGGAAGCACACGACACAGGACCAGAAGCGAACGAAGGCCGCGGAGGCCGAGGTCGCGAAGGCCGCGGAGGACGAGGCCGCGAAGGCCGCCGAGGCGCAGCAGGCCGCCGAGGCCGCCGCGGTCGGAGGCCGGAGCAGGCGCCGGCGGCGGACGACGAGCTCGCCGCGGTCGCGCGCGAGCGCGACGAGTACCTCGACCACCTGCGCCGCCTCAAGGCGGAGTTCGACAACTACCGCAAGCGCGTCCAGCGCGACAACGAGGAACTGCGCCTGCGCGCGGCCGAGACGGTCGTCGAGTCCTTGCTGCCGGTCATGGACAACCTGAGCCGCGCGCTCGAGGCCGGTGACAAGCACGAGGAGGGCCAGCTGCTGGCCGGCCTCGACCTGGTCTCCGGCCAGCTGCGCGGCACCCTGGCAGGTCACGGCCTCGAGGAGATCGAGGTCGAACCGGGTACGTCGTTCGACCCCGAGTACCACGAGGCCATCATGGCGCAGGCGTCGCCCGACCACCCCGAGGGCACGGTGACCCAGGTGCTCGAGCGCGGCTACCTGCTGCACGGCAAGCTGCTGCGGCCGGCCAAGGTCATCGTGGCCAGTTAGCGGGCGGAGATGGCCGACTACTACCAGACTCTGGGCGTCTCCAAGAACGCCTCGGCGGACGAGATCAAGAAGGCGTTCCGCAAGCTCGCCCGCGAGCATCACCCGGACAAGAACCCGGGCAACAAGGCGGCGGAGGAGAAGTTCAAGGAGGTCAGCACGGCCTACGAGACGCTCTCCGACCCCGAGAAGCGCAAGCAGTACGACGAGCTCAGCCGGCTCGGGGCCTTCGGCCCGGGGCCCGGCGGCGGGGGCTTCCGACCCGGCGCCGGTGGCTACCAGGGCGGCTTCGACCCGCGGATGTACAACCAGGGCAACGTCCAGTTCGACGTGGGCGACCTCGGCGACATCCTCGGCAACCTGTTCGGGGGCGCGGCCGGCGGACCCGGCCGCGGCCGCCGCAGAGCAGCCGAGCGCGGCGACGACCTGCAGGCCAACGTCACCGTGTCGTTCGACGACGCGCTGAGCGGCGTGACCGTCCGCGTGCCGGTCGAGAAGGACGACACGTGCGAGACCTGCCGCGGCAGCGGCGCCAAGCCGGGCACGACGCCCAAGGTGTGCCCGGAGTGTCAGGGCCGCGGCATGGTGGCGCGCAACCAGGGGCCGTTCGCCATGTCCGAGCCGTGCCCGCGCTGCCACGGCCAGGGAACGATCATCGAGGACCCGTGCCCCACGTGTCGCGGCACGGGCGTGCAGCGCAAGACCCGCCGGTACAACGTCAAGGTCCCGGCGGGCGTCAAGGACGGCAGCAAGATCCGCATCAAAGGCAAGGGCGAGGCCGGCCAGCGCGGCGGCCCGGCCGGCGACCTCTACGTGCGCGTGCGCGTCGAGACCGACGACCTGTTCGAGCGCCACGGCGACAACCTGGTCGTCGAGGTGCCGGTCACGGTGTCCGAGGCGGCGCTCGGCGCCACGGTGAAGATCCCGACGCCGGGCGGCGGGCGGGTGTCGCTCAAGGTGCCGGCCGGCAGCCAGGACGGCCGTACCCTGCGCGTGCGCGGCAAGGGCATGCCCAAGCTCAAGGGCGGCCAGGGCGATCTCCTGGTCAAGCTGCGGGTGCTCATTCCCGGCAAGCTGACCAAGGACCAGAAGCAGTTGTTCGAGAAGCTCGCGGTGACGTTCTCCGATCCGCGCTCCACGGCTGACTAATGCACGGAAGAGCTATTGAGCGCCTCGACTGGCAGCGGTCACGGAAGGCGGACTGATGCCCGTGGTGGCAGTGGGAAGACCGATGGCGGAGACCCGGTCATGAGACAGGAACACGACAGCGACAGGCCGCTCTTCATGATCTCCGTGGCGGCGGAGCTCGCGGGGATGCACCCGCAGACGCTGCGCCTCTACGAGCGGCGCGGGCTGGTGCGCCCGCAGCGCACGGCCAAGAACACGCGCCGCTACTCGGAGCGCGACGTCGAGCGGCTGCAGCGCATCCAGGAGCTCACGGAGCTCGGACTCAACCTGGCGGGCGTGGAGCGCGTGCTCGCGATGGAGGAGCAACTGGACGTCATGCACCGCCAGATGCTGGCGCTCCAGACGCAGCTGGCGGAGGCCGCCGAAGCCATGCGCCGCGAGGTGCAGCGCGTCGAGCGCTCCCACCGCATGGACCTGGTGCCGGTGACCCGCACCCAGGTCGTGCACATCGGCCGGCGGCGCCGGCACGCCTGAGCGCCCGCTCACCGAGGCGGCGCCCGGCGCGCCTCGGCACGGACGCGACACCCCGCTTGACCTGTTCGAAGATTCCACCAGCAAGGCAAGGATCGACAGATGGACGTGAACAAGTTCTCAGAACGAGCCCGCGAAGCCCTGGAGACGGCGCAGGGCGTCGTCCGCCGGGGCCCGCGTAACGTACTCGGCACCGAGCACCTCCTGATCGGCGTGCTCAGCCTGCCCGGCGGCGTCGTCGAGCAGCTCCTCAACATCCTGGGCGTCGACAAGGGCGCGCTGATGACGCGCGCCGACCAGATGGCCCAGAACCAGGCCGTCGGCCAGAGCGGTCCCTCCGGACCGGACGAGATGCTCTACATGACGCCGCGCGCCAAGGCCGCGCTGGACCTCGCCGTCCAGGAGGCGCAGAAGATGGGCGACGAGTTCGTCGGCACCGAGCACCTGCTGTTCGGCATCCTGCTCGAGGGCGAAGGCCCCGGCAGCGCCATCCTCAAGGACGTGGGCATCACCGAGGAGCGGCTGCGCGACGCGCTGGCCCGGGTCCGCGCCACCGGCACCGACTACGAGGCCACCGCCACCGGCGAGAGCATGCTGAAGAAGTACACGCGCGACCTCACCGCGATGGCCCGCGAGGGCAAGCTCGACCCGGTCATCGGCCGCGACGAGGAGATCAAGCGCGTCATCCAGGTGCTCAGCCGCAGGACCAAGAACAACCCGGTGCTGATCGGCGAGCCCGGCGTGGGCAAGACCGCCATCGCCGACGGGCTCGCGCAGAAGATCGTCAACGCCGACGTGCCGGAGTTCGCTGCGCGGCCGGCGCGTGCTCGCGCTCGACCTCGGCGCGATGGTCGCCGGCTCCAAGTACCGCGGCGAGTTCGAGGAGCGCCTCAAGGGAGCGCTCGACGAGATCCAGCGCTCCAAGGACGTGGTGCTGTTCATCGACGAACTGCACACCGTGGTGGGCGCCGGCGCCGCCGAGGGCGCCATCGACGCGTCCAACATGATGAAGCCGATGCTGGCCCGTGGTGAGCTCCAGTGCGTGGGCGCGACCACGCTGGACGAGTACCGCCAGCACATCGAGAAGGACGCCGCCCTCGAGCGCCGCTTCCAGCCCATCCTCGTGGGGGAGCCGACGGTCGAGGAGACCGTCGCCATCCTCGAGGGGCTGCGCGACAAGTACGAGGCGCACCACAAGGTCAAGATCACCGACGCCGCCGTCCGCGAGGCGGCGCACCTCAGCGACCGCTACATCAGCGACCGCTTTCTCCCGGACAAGGCGATCGACCTGCTCGACGAGGCGGCCAGCAAGCTGCGCGTCGAGGCGACGATGCTGCCCCCGGACCTGCGCGAGATGGAGCTCAAGCTCCAGGAGCTCACGCGCGAGGGCGCGGCGGCGGTCCAGGCCCAGGACTACGAGCGTGCCGCCCAGCTCAAGGAGCAGAGCGACAAGATCCAGGAGACGTTCGTCACCGCCAAGGACGCGTGGCTCGCCGACAAGGGCATCGCCGACGCCACCGTGGACGGCGACGACATCGCCGCGCTGGTCAGCAAGTGGACCGGGATCCCCGTGCAGCGCATGCTGCAGGAGGAGGCGGACAAGCTTCTCGAGATGGAGAGCAACATCCACGGCCGCGTCATCGGCCAGGAGCGTGCGGTGGAGGCCGTCAGCGAGGCCGTCCGCCGGGCGCGCGCGGGCCTCAAGGACCCCAAGCGCCCCATCGGCTCGTTCCTGTTCCTCGGCCCGACGGGCGTCGGCAAGACCGAGCTGGCGCGCGCCCTCGCCGAGTTCCTGTTCGACGACGACGAGGCGCTGGTGCGCCTCGACATGAGCGAGTACATGGAGAAGCACACCGTCTCCCGCCTCACGGGCGCGCCGCCCGGCTACGTCGGCTACGACGAAGGCGGGCAGCTCACCGAGGCGGTGCGCAGACGCCCCTACAGCGTGATCCTCTTCGACGAGATCGAGAAGGCCCACCCGGACGTCTTCAACGCGCTGCTGCAGATCCTGGACGACGGCAGGCTCACGGACGGCAAGGGCCGCACCGTGGACTTCAAGAACACCGTCGTCATCATGACCAGCAACGTGGGCAGCAGCGTCGTCGGCAGGAACCCGCTCGGGTTCGTCGCCGAGGCCGCCGGCAGCGGTCATGCCGAGCTCGAGAAGCGTCTGCTCGAGGAGCTGCGCAAGTCGTTCCGGCCCGAGTTCCTCAACCGGGTCGACGAAGTCATCGTCTTCGACCCGCTGACCCGGGAGCAGCTCACCGAGATCGTCGACCTGCTGCTCACGCACCTGCGCCGGCTGGTGGAGGGCCAGGGCATGTCCCTCGAGGTGAGCAAAGCGGCCAAGGACTACGTGGCGGAGCAGGGCTACGACGCCGAGTACGGCGCCCGCCCCATGAAGCGCGCCATCCAGCGCCTCGTGGAGAACCCGCTGTCCAGCGCCATGCTGCGCGGGCAGTTCGCCGAGGGCGACACCATCAAGGTGGACGTGGCCGACGGGAGCCTGGTGTTCACCAAGTAGCCTCGTGCGGCTATAGTCGAGGTATGGGGAAGGCGCGCAGTGCGGTCCTCGGCGGCGTGATCGGCGCCGCCGTCGGAGTGGTGCTCGCGCCGCGACGCGGAGAGTCGCGGCGCGAGGCGCTCGGCCGCCTGCGTCTGGCCGCCCGTCCGGGACGCGGCTCGGTCCGCGCCTTTGCCGGGACCCCCTGTGCGGCCGAGGATCGCGGACACCGCGCACGAGCAGAGCGGCGCGCCGCGCGCCGAGGACGCGGCCGCGGCCGCGACTGGAGGAGGAGACGATGGTGGATGACCCTCGAGCGGGGTTCGAGGCGGCCCGCGCCGACAGCAGCGGGTTCAAGGAGCTCGAGGTCGTGGCCTACATCGGCGAGTTCAAGATCGTCGGCATCGCCCACTTCGGCGTCGGCCAGCGCGCGAGCTCCCGGCGCCCGTCGGACTACATCCGCGCCTTCAGCGACAGCCGGCTCACGCTCTCCAAGGTGCGCATCTACGGCAAGGGCAGCCAGGACCTGCTCGAGACCGCGCCGTTCATCATCCTGAACCTGGACAAGGTCGACTTCCTCTACGCTCGCGACGACGCCGACGCCGACACCGATCCCGCGTGAGGCCGGCGCGTTGACCTACGAGCTGGACATCCTCATCCCGACGGCGCGCTTCGTGTTCAGCGTCGAGGGCGACGCCGTGGAGGTGCTGCCCGAGCATCGTTCGCCGGAGGCGTTCGTCGAGTATCGCGCCCTGCGTGAGCGGCGTCCGGTGGTGGGCATGACCACGTTCCCCAACACCGTGCTCCTGCGGGGGCCGCGCACCATCCTGGTCGACCCCGGCCTGCCGCTGCAGAACGACCCCGCGCTTCGCGCCCTCGAGGCCAGAGGGCTCTCCGCCGGCGACGTCGACCTGGTCGTGCTCACGCACGCCCACCTCGACCACGCCGGCGGCTGCGCCTCCGTCATGGCGCCCGTCGCGGTGCACGAGCTCGAGATGGCGTCCGGGTACTGGCCGCTCGTCGGCGGGCTGCTCGAGCTGCTCCCGCTGGAGCAGCTGAGCGGCGACGGCGGAGAGCTGGCGCCCGGCCTCGAGTGGGCGCTCACGCCCGGCCACTGCGACGGGCACATCAGCCTGGCCTGCGACACGCCCGGCGGCCGCGCCGTGCTGTGCGGCGACACCATCGGCCCCGGCCGGGACGAGTTCGACGCCATGGCTCCGTCCGGCCCGGCCGCCGACGCGCTGCTCGCCTCCTGGCGCCGCATCCGCGCCTGGGACCCGGCGCTCATCGTCGCCGGGCACCTGCCGCCGTTCGCGCCGTGAGCCGCCGCGCCGCGCGCGGCGCGCGGCCTGTGCTACACTCAGGCCCCTTGTGATCACGCCCGGGAGACTTCTGCGTGCCTATCTATGAGTACCAGTGCGATGACTGCGGGGCCTCGTTCGAGATCATGCAGAAGATGAGCGAGGACCCGCTCACCGAGTGCGAGAAGTGCGGCGGCCCGCTGCGCAAGGTGCTGCACCCGGTGGCGATCCACTTCAAGGGCTCCGGCTTCTACACCACCGACTACGGCAAGGGGTCGGGCCGGCGCAGCGCCGGCAAGGACTCCGGGTCGGGCGAGTCCTCCGGCTCCGGCGAGAGCTCGTCTGGCGACGGGGATTCCGCCAAGAGCGACAAGAAGCCGGACGAGGGCAAAGCCAAGGAGACGCAGAAGGCGACCTGACTCGCCGGGGGGGTGAGCCGCGTGGAGCGACCGACCGACGAGGCCCTGCGCAAGGCGCAGACGACCCTTCGCGGGCTGGTCAGCGACGGCCCGTCGCACCTGCCGTCGCTCAACCTCGTCGCCGACTCCATCCGGCTCGAGCTCGAGAAGTCGGGCCAGGTCGCCCTTCTCTACGTGAGCCTCACCCGCTACGGTCGCCTCGAGCCCGTGTTCGGCTGGCACATCGTCGCCGACATCCTCGACGCCGTGGCGGCCAACCTCGAGGGCATGGTCGGCGGCACGCTGCGCCGCCTCGACGTGGTCAGCGACTTCACGCTCACCGACGACGCGTTCATCGTGCTGCTCTCGCCGCCGCGGTCCGCCGCCGTGATCGCCGACGACGACCTCGCGGCGGTGACGCGGCGGGTCTACGAGCGGCTGCAGTCGCTGCTCCTCAACGACCTCGCCCCGGGCGTGTACGACCGCGTGCACCCGTCGGTCGGCTGCGGCCGTCCTCGCCTTCGACGACGCCCTCACCTTCGAGCAGAACCTGCAGCACGGCCTGGCGCTCGCGATGCAGGCGGCGGATGAGCAGGCGGCGCTCTACGACCGGGAGCTCGAGGCGACGCTGGCGGACTGCGTCTCACGCGGCGACCTCGAGCCGCTGTTCGAGCCGGTGGTCGACCCGGAGGCGCGCGAGGTGATCGGCTACCGCAGCAGCGTGCGCGGTCCTTTCTACTCGCCGCTGCGGCTGCCGGACGTGCTGCTCGACGTGGCGCGGCGATCGCAGGTCCTGGCCTCCTACGGCGTGGTCGCCCGGGAGGCCACCGTGACTGCGGCGGCCGGTCTGGAGCCTGACGCCCTGCTGTTCCTCGGCTGCGCCGCCGGCGAGCTTCCCAACGCTGCCGTCGTCGCCGTCAGCGAGTTCTACTCGCTCAACCGGCGCTGGTCCCGCAGCACGTGGTGTTCGAGATCGACGCCGACGACCTCGCCAGCAACACGGCGTCCACGCTGCGCACGCTCGCGGACGTGCGCGATCTCGGCTTCCAGCTGTGCATCTCCGGTCTCGGAGCGCAGTTCACGGTGCTCGAGCTCATCGCGGAGGCCGCGCCCGACTTCCTGTGCGTGGATCCGATGCTGATCGCCGGGCTCGGCGCCGACCTCACCGCCATCGAGGTCGTGCAGTTGCTGGTGCGCTTCGCCGGACGCACGGGCGCGCAGCTCATCGCGACGGGGGTGCGCGACCAGGAGCAGCAGCACCTGCTGGCGCGCAACGGCGTGGAGCTGTTCTGCGGCGAGGCCTTCGCGCGCGCCGACACGCGGCTGCCGAGGGTGACGTTCGCGGAGTGAAGTGCCGCGCGCCGCTTCGACGGCGCGGCCCGGCGCTCAGGCGCTCAGACTCGCCGGCAGCTCGCTCTCGCCGGAGACTCCCGTGAAGATGGTGACGCGGTTGCGGCCGCGCCGCTTGCTCTCGTAGAGCGCGGCGTCCGCCGACTCGATCAGCTCGGCCTCGTCCGCCGCCCCGGCCGGGTACGCCGCGATGCCGGCCGAGATCGTCGTGCACGCAGGCTCGCCGCCCCGCACCTCGACGGTCACCGTCTCGACGGCGCGGCGCAGGCGCTCGGCCAGCTCGTAGCCGTGCGACTCGTCGCCGCGGATGAGCACCGCGAACTCCTCGCCGCCGTACCGCGCCGCAACGTCGGCGTCGCGCACGAGGGTGCGTATCGTGGCCCCCAGGCGGCGCAGCAGCTCGTTGCCGGCCTCGTGCCCGTGGCGGTCGTTGAACTGCTTGAAGTGGTCGAGGTCCATCATCAGCAGCGAGAGCTCGCCGCCGTAGCGGTCCACCTTGGTGACCTCGTTGTGCAGGTAGTCCACGAAGGTGCCGTAGTTGTAGAGGCCCGTCAGGCGGTCGGTGAGCGTGGAGGCGGCGAGGTCCCGCTGCATGTCGCGGTGCCGTCGCTGGATGCGCCCGAGCAGCAGGCCGGCGACCAGGAACAGCGCCGTGCCCAGCAGCGCCTGACGGACCACCTCGGGCGTCGCCGTCGCGGCGAAGCTGTAGTAGAGGACGAAGAAGTTGCCCAGCCACACGGTGACCAGCAGGCTGCCGAGCTCGAAGAAGAAGACGGCGGCGAGGACGAGGGGGAAGAGGAACAGCGGCCACAGGTAGCCGGGGCCGGCGACGGTGACGAGGGCGGAGACGGCGGCCAGGGACCCGACGAGCGCGACGCCGCGGCGCAGGGTGTGTCGTCTGTGGTCGCTCGCGCTCGAGACCTGCGTCGCCTGGGTCACGCGTCTCCTTCTCGGCCTTGCTTCGCGACTCCTACGACGGGCGCCGGGCCAATCCTGCCGCCGGCCGGGCGGAAAGCCCGTCGCCGCCGCAGGCTACAGGCTGGCCGCGGCGGCGGGCGAGAGCCCGGCGCGAACGTCAACGGGGTGCTGCCGAGCCGGCCGGACAACGTCAACCGGGGTTCGGCTAGAATCGGGCCGTGGCCCTGCAGATCCTCCTCACCAACGACGACGGCATCGACGCCCCCGGCATCGCCGTGCTGCGCCGCGCCCTGGACGGCCTCGGCGAGGTCACGACCATCGCCCCCGACCGCAACACCAGCGCGGTGGCGCGGGGCATCACCGTCCGCCGGGCGCTCTCGCTGCAGCCGCGCACCTTCGGCGGCGGCTACGACGGCCTCGCCGCAGACGGCACCCCGTCGGACTGCGTCCGCATCGCGCTGCTCGGCCTGCGCTGCCCGGTGCCCGATCTCGTGGTGTCCGGGGTCAACGCCGGCGGCAACATGGGCGCCGACGTCACGTACTCCGGCACGGTCGGCGCCGCCTTCGAGGCCGCTCTCCGCGGGCACCCGGCGCTCGCCTTCTCGGTCGAGGAGCTGGAGCCGGGCTGGCTCGACGAGGCGGTGCCCGTCCTGAGGGCGATGGTCGGTCACGTGATCGAGCGCGGCCTGCCGCGCCACAGCATCCTGAACGTCAATCTGCCGGATCGGCCGCTCGCCGACATCACGGGCATCCGCCCCGCGCGACTCGGCGGCGCCAGCGCCTACGACTACGTCACGCTCGCCGAGGACGACGGCGGTTCCTGCCGAGCACTACCTGCCGTGCGAACACCCGGCCTCGGGCGACTGGGTGCGAGACCGACTTCGACGTCGTCGCCTCCGGCGCGGTCGCCGTGACGCCGCTGCGCTACGACCTCCTCGACCCGGAGCTGCTCGCCGACCTGGCGCGAGCTGGGACCTCGACCTGGAGCGCCTCCGTGGCTGAGGGCTTCGACCCGGTGGTGTTCGACCTCGACGGCACCGTGGTGGACACCGTCGAGCTCATCGTCGAGTCGTTCCGTCACGCCACGCGGACGGTGCTGCACGAGGCGCTGCCGGACGAGGTGATCCTCGCCGGGGTCGGGCAGCCGCTCATGGCGCAGATGCGCGCGCTCTCGGCCGAGCACGCGCAGGAGCTGTACGACGTCTACCGCGAGTACAACCACCGCCGGCACGACGAGCTCATCCGCGGCTACGACGGCGTCGCCGAGGTGCTGGACGGCCTGCGCGCCGCTGGCAGGCGGCTCGGCATCGTGACCAGCAAGAGCGCGGACACCACACAGATGGCGTTCCGCGCCGTGGGACTGCGGGAGCACTTCGCGGTGGTCGTCACGGCGAGCGACACCGCCGAGCACAAGCCCTCGCCGGTGCCGCTGCGCCTGTGCCTGGAGCGGTTCGGCGCGCGCGCGGACGGTGCGCTCTACGTGGGCGACAGCCCCGTGGACATCGAGGCGGGGCAGGCGGCCGGCATGACCACCGCCGCCGTCGCCTGGGGGGTGTTCGGCCGGGAAGCGCTGCTGGCGGCCGGGCCGGACTTCTGGCTGGACGAGCCGAGGGAGCTGCTCGCCCTGTGCCTGCGCGGCGATGGCCGCCGCGTGAATTCGGCACCGGGCCGGGGTACGACCAGCGGGTAGGCGCGGCGGCGCGCCGCGCGCGAAAGGGGGAAGCGGTGAACGAAGCTCAGGCGGCGTCCAGGGCGCAGGAGTTGCGCGCGACCATCAACCGGCACGCGCATCTGTACTACGTCCTCGACGCGCCGGAGATCGACGACGCCGCCTACGACGCCCTCTACCGCGAGCTGCAGACGCTCGAGGAGGAGTACCCGGAGCTGCGCACGGCGGACTCGCCGACCCAGCGGGTCGGCGCCGCGCCGCTCGAGGGGTTCACGCAGGTACGTCACCTCGAGCCGATGCTCTCGCTGGCCAACGCGCGCAACGAGGAGGAGCTGCTGGCGTGGGACCAGCGCAACCGGCGGCTGCTCGAGGCGCGGGGGCTCGGCGACGCGGAGCTGCGCTACGTCGTCGAGCCCAAGATCGACGGGCTCGCCATCTCCCTCACGTATCGCGACGGCGTGTTCAGCGTCGGCGCCACCCGCGGCAACGGCGAGGTGGGCGAGGACGTCACCGCCAACCTGCGGACCATCGGCTCCGTGCCGCTGCGGCTGCTCGCCGACGACCCGCCGCCGGTGGTGGAGGTGCGCGGCGAGGTCTACCTGCCGCTCGCCGCGTTCGCGCGTCTCAACGAGCAGCGCGTGGAGGCCGGTCTCAGCGCGTTCATCAACCCTCGCAACTCCGCCGCCGGCTCCATCCGCCAGCTGGACCCCCGGCTCGCGGCGGCGCGCCCGCTCGACGTCTGGTGCTACGCCGTCGGCTATTCCGAAGGGCTCGACCTGCCCGACCACCACAGCGCGCTCGAGTGGCTGCGCGCGGCCGGCCTGAGGGTCAATCCGGGGATCGTGACCGTCGACGGCATCGCCGAGGTCGCCGCGGCGTGCCGCGCCTGGGAGGAGCGCCGCGGCGAGCTCGATTACGACATCGACGGCGCCGTGGTCAAGGTGGACTCGTACGCGCTCCAGCGCGCCCTCGGCAGCGTGGCGCACGATCCGCGCTGGGCGATCGCCTTCAAGTTCGCGCCGACCACGGTGACCACCCGGCTCCACAGCATCGAGGTCAACGTGGGGAGGACGGGCGTGCTCACGCCGTTCGCCGTGCTGGAGCCGGTGTTCGTCGGCGGCGTCACGGTGGAGCGTGCCACGCTGCACAACGAGGACGACATCCGGCGCAAGGACATCCGGCCCGGCGACGATGTGATCCTGCAGCGGGCCGGGGACGTGATCCCCCAGGTCGTCGGTCCGGTGACGACGGGGGAGGCCGAGGACGGGGAGGGGCGGCGCGCGAGCCGCGAGGCGCGGCACGCCGCCCTGCCGGTGTGGACCATGCCGCGCGTGTGTCCCGCCTGCGGCTCCGAGACCGTGCGCGAGACCGGCGAGGTGGCCGTGCGCTGCCCCAACCGCTCGTGTCCCGCCCAGCTGGTGGAGAGCATCAAGCACTTCGTCAGCAAGGGCGCCATGGACATCGAGGGCATCGGCGAGGAGACGGTGGTGCTGCTTCACGAGCAGAGGCTGATCGGCAACGTGGCCGACCTGTATGACCTCAGGCGCGAGCACTTCGTGCGCATCGAGGACGGGGCGGTGGTCGCCCTGCCGCTGTTCGGCGCCAAGACGCGCAAGGGGGACGACGGCACGCTCGAGATCGTCGAGGCCAAGCGCGCCGACAAGGTGCTGGCCGCCATCGAGCAGTCCAAGGAGAGGCCCTTCGCGCGGGTGCTGTACGCGCTCGGCATCCGCCACGTGGGGTCGGTGACCGCCCAGGCGCTGGTGGAGCAGTACCCCAGCATGGACGCGCTCCTGGCCGCCGAAGCCGTGCACCTCGCGGAGGTCCCGGGCATCGGCCCCGTGGTCGCCGAGGCGGTGGAGCAGTTCCTCGGCGACGAGCACAACCGCGAGACCATCGAGAAGCTGCGCGCGGCCGGCGTCCGCCTGGTCGAAGAGCGGCCGGCGCGGGCGGCAGGCCCGCTCACCGGGTCGACATTCGTGCTCACCGGCAAGCTGCCCACGCTCACCCGCGGGCAGGCGCAGGAGCTCATCGAGTCGGCCGGCGGCAAGGTCAGCAGTTCCGTGAGCCGGACCACCGGCTACGTCGTCGCCGGCGAGGACCCGGGCTCCAAGCTCGACAAGGCGAACGCCCTGGGCGTCGCCGTCATCGACGAGGCCGGCCTGCTGGAACTGGCCGCCGGCGCGGACGGTCCGAAGGGGCAGCTCAGCCTGACTTGACGCTGTTGTCGGCTGCGGCCGCTCAAAGCGATCGTGAACCTCCTCAAAGCGACTACCGATGAGGAAGACTCATCGGGCTGCGCGCTTCATATCCGTTAATATCTGGTTAACGGATCCGCAACACGTCGCTCCTAGTGTCCCCCTTGCGACGCTTCCCGTCTCCGAGAAGCCCGCTGCCAGCGCCAAGTGCTGGTACCTCCTATCTTCTTGGTTCGCCCCGGCCCCGGGCGAACCACGGCCAGAGGGCCGGCGGGCGGCCGCCCCAAAGCGGCACGATCCGCCGGCCTTCGGCCATCTTCAGGGCGCGGACCCGACCCCCAACCCCTGGTCCCGCCTGCCCTGTAACTGCCGGGCAACCTTCCCTTCTCGCGCGTTCGCGCCGCTTCACGCGGGCGCAACATTCATTGGGGAAGATGTGGATGGCTCCTTTCGCTGGCAAGCGAAGAACCCCCCTCACGAGGGTTTGCCCCAAAGCCCTTGTACGAGGCCCCGTTCCCCGCGGGGCCTCGCCCCTTTGTGGGGTCGTCTCGCCCGTACCCGGCTCCCGCCGCGCGTCGCCGTACCTTTGCGCCGTGCCGCCGTGAACTTTGCCCAAGTATCCGCCGCTGACAGCCGGCCGCGAGCCCTGTAGCCTCGGGACGTCGGAGGGGCAGCGACCGACGTCGCGGCCGCGCCGGCGGGAACACGATTCGGACGGACGGAGGGCCGATGGAAGGCATCCCGACGCGCATGGGCGACGGGTCGCTGGTGCGGATGACCCGCGCCGAGATCGAAGCCGACGTCCACGCGGGCGCCGAGGCCGGGGCGAAGCGGGCCAGGGTGGAGCCGCTGGCGGTGGACGAGATCGCCCACCTCGTCGACATCTTCGCGAGCCGCTCCCGCTTCAGCGCCGTCGACATCGGCGACGAGGTCGTCCTGAGCTCGGACGGCGTCGGCAGCCAGGACGCCGGGTCGCGCATCAACGACCTGCAGAACTACGAGCAGACCGTCTGCACCGACACGGTCGAGCTGTATCACCACGACTACTCGTTCAAGCCGGTCAAGCCGGTGCTGCCGTTCGAGCAGGAGACCATGCGCCGGGCGCAGCTGCTGCTCACCGTCCCGTGCCAGTACGGCGCCATGCCGGACCTGGGGCGGTACACGGTGCCGGACGGCCCCATCCCCAACTGGTCGCAGTTGCTGCCCTTGGGCCGCATCGCAGAGGCGCGGGCGGCCCAGGAGGAGGCGGTCGAGCTCGCGGTGGAAGACATCGTGTACGTGGCCGCGGGCATGTACGAGGCCGGCGCCGACGGCATCAACCTGGACACCGCCGGGGCGGCCGGCGACGCCGACTTCCTGGCCGCCCTCAAGGCGATCGAGCGCATCCGCGCCAGGTACCCGCACTGGGGCATCCAGATCGGCATGGCCGGCGAGTTCGTGCTGGGCATGCACGGCGAGCTCGAGTACGACGGGGTGCGGCTGGCGGGACTGTGGCCGGCGGACCAGATGCGCCTGGCGGCCAGGGCCGGCGCCTCGGTCTTCGGACCGGCCATCAACGTCGACACCGGCAAGACGGTCGCCTGGAACGTGGCGCGCACCTGCACCATCTGCAAGCCGTGCACCGACGCCGCCGAGATCCCCATCCACCTCAACGGGGGGATGGGTGTGGGCGGCGTCCCCATGCACGCGCTGCCGCCGGTCGACGCCGTCTCGCGCGCCTCGCGCGCGTGCGTCGACCTCCTGCGGCTGGACGGCTTGTAGATCGGCGCCGGCGACAACCACAGCCAGGGGATCGGCCACGGTGTCGCGTCGGGCATGGGCGGGTTGCGGACCGCCGGAGATCTGGTGGCCCGCATGCAGATGACCCGACGGATGCGGCTTCCCGAGGCGAAGGCCTACGTGGCCGACAAGCTCGGCGTGAGCCCCGCCGACCTGAGCGACCCGGTGACGATGGCCGAGGTGCGCCGCGCGCACGGCCTGGGGACGATCCCCACCGAGGACACGGCGACCGTGGAAGACGCGCTGGCGATCGAGGCCAAGCTCAACATCGCCCGCGTGCTCGACGTGCCGGTGCGCTCCGCCGAGCGTCTGCGCGCCCTCACCGGCGGCTGAGCCGCCGCGTCGTCAGGGCGACGGTGAGGCGGACGGCGAGGGAGCCGGGGAGGCGGCCGCGCGCCGCAGGTGCTCGGCCGTGCCCCACGCGAACAGCGCGACCGCGTCCTTGACCTCCTGGTCGCGCGTCGGCTCGTGCATGGTCACGACGATCAGGGCGACGGGTCCGGGCTTGCCCGAGCCGACGAGCACCTTGCCGGAGATGTCCGTCGCGCCGGTCTTGATGCCGTCGCCCCACGGGTAGTCCAGCAGGCGGTTGTGGTTCTTCACCGGCACCGCCCCGTCGGGCGGGTAGCGGATGACGGCCGTCTTGGTGCCGACGAGCTCCCGGAAGGTGGCGTCCCCCATCGCGAACCGGCCGAGCGTCGCGAGGTCGCGGGCCGACGAGTAGTGGCCGTCCTCCGGCGTCCCGCGGCAGTTCATGAAGTGCGTGTGCGTCAGGCCCAGTTGCTTCGCCCTCTGGTTCATCAGCCCTGTGAACTTCTTCTCGTTGCCGCCGACGTAGGAGGCCAGGGTGAGCGCCGCGTCGTTGGCGCTCTTGACCAGCAGGGCGGTGAGCGCCTGCCTGACGCTGATGCGGTCGCCCGGGACCAGGTCGACCCCGACCTTCTGTGGCAGCGGGATGTCCGGCACCGTGGCCATGGCGTCGAGGTCGTCCACGTGTTCCAGCGTGAGCAGCGCCGTCATGATCTTGGTGCAGGACGCCGGTGGCAGCTCGCGGTCCGGGTCCTTGCTCCAGAGCACGTCGCCCGAGTCGCGCTCGACGAGGATGCCCGTCCAGGCCTGCACCTCGGGCGGCGCCGTGCCGGTCGGCGAGGGCCCCGCGGAGGGGGGCTCGCCGCCGCAGGCGGCGAGCGTCGCGACCGTGGCGAGCGCGAGGGCGGCGAGCAGCGTGGCGAGGAGGGCGGGCGGCAGGAGCGCCGGGCGGCCGGCTGCAGACCTGCAGTGAATCAGCCGGTGCGGCTCCGATCGCCGGCTCGACGGTCGAGGCGCGCTCACGGTCCGGCGGGAGCCGTCTGGGTGGCACCCCACTTGAAGAGCGCGACGGCGTCCTTCTCCTCGCGGTCGCGTGACGGTTCGTGCATGGTCACCACGATGAGGGGGACGCCCGACGGGCTGCCCGAGCCGACGAGCACCATCCCCGCCAATCTGGTGGAACCCGTCTTGATGCCGTTGCCCCACGCGTAGTCCAGCAGCCGGTTGTGCGAGGTCACGGTGACGCGGTGCGATGGGGGCCACGTGATCACCGCGGTCCTGGTCCCGACGATCGCGCGGAACCGCGTGTCCTCCATGGCGAGCCGGCCCAGCGTCGCCAGGTCGCGCGCCGACGCATAATGTCCCGTCTGGTCCTTGCCCCGGCAGTTGCGGTAGTGGGTGTCCGTGAGCCCCAACTGGACGGCCCGGCGGTTCATCTGACGCACGAACGCGCGCTCGCTGCCGGCGACCGCGACCGCGAGCGTGACGGCGGCGTCGTTGGCGCTCTTGATGAGCAGGCCGCGGAGAGCCTGGCGCACGGTGATCCGGTCACCCGGGCTGAGGCCGATGGCGACCTCCTGCTGCCTGGTGACGCTTGCCGGCGCACGGACAGTGCGGCTGAGATCGCGGTAGTGCTCGAGCACCAGAAGCGCGGTCATGATCTTGGTGCACGAAGCCGGCGCCAGGCGCCGGCCGGGGCTCTTGGACCACAGCACGTTGCCGGTCGTGCGGCTGATGAGGATCCCGCTGCGGGCCCTCACCTCCGGGGCCGAGGTGGCGGATGCCGAGGGGGGCGTGGCGAACGGCAGCGCGAGCGCCGCCGCAGTGATGATGAGGGCCACGCCGGGCACGGTCCGGCGTCTCCATGCCTGGCACAGACTTCGCATGGGGCCAGTATAGTCCGGGTGCTGTGCGTCGGGCCGCCTGGGGTAGACTGTCCGCGGGCCGGCGTAGCTCAGCTGGCAGAGCAGCCGCCTTGTAAGCGGCAGGTCGACGGTTCGAACCCGCCCGCCGGCTCCACTGAGGGGCTGCGCTGTCGTCGAATGGAGGAGCTGGCGTCATGTCCGTGGGCACGCGTGGTGCGGCCGTGCTGGCCGTCGTGGGAGCGCTCGCCGTGCTGGCCGTGGCCGGCTCAGGCTCCGTGGCCTCGGCCGCGCCCCGCATCACCATTTCCACCCCGCGCAGTTGCCAGGTCGTCCAGCGCGGCGCCGGTGGGTCTGCCCGCATCACGGTCATCGGCAGGGTCCGAGGCTTCGCGGGCCCCGTACAGGTGCGCTGGGGCCACGGCTCCTGGCGGCAGGCCTCCCGCGCGGCCGACGGCTCGTTCGCCCTCACGCTTCCGTCCCAGCTCGCGGGCCAGGCCGCGCTCGTCGCGCGAAGCGCGCGGCACCACGAGATCGCCGCCATGCGGCGGTTGGTGGGCGTGGGCGACATCTACGTGATCGCCGGACAGAGCAATGCGAGCGGACGGAGCCCAATCCGGTTCAGGTGCGCGGACCCGAACCTGCAGGCGACGGTCTTCGGCAACGACTATCGCTGGCAGCGGCTCAGAGACCCGGTGGACTCGGCCGAAGGACAAGTGGACGGCGTCAGCCGGGACGCGGGCGCGGGCGGCTCGGTGTGGCCGCTGGTCGCTCAGCGCCTCATGGCCGCCGAGGGCGTGCCCGTTGCACTGGTGCCGTGCGCGCGCGTCGGGACGACCGTGGCGAGCTGGCAGCGGCCGGCCGTGGCGCCGCGCGAGCCGTCGACGCTTTACGGCTCGATGCTGCGCCGCATCCGCACGGTGGGCGGGCGCGTCCGAGCGGTACTCTTCTGGCAAGGCGAGGCCGATGCCCGGCGGCTGACGCCCGGCGACTCCTACGAGGCGTCGCTGCTCCGGCTGAGCCGGGACCTGCGGCGAGACTGCGGCGCGCCGCTGGTCGTCGCGCAGATCGGCGACTACGGCCCGGCTTACCGGGATGCCGGCGTCGACGCAGTCCGCCTCGCGCAGCAGGGCGCGTGGGGCCGGGCGAACGTCGTCGCTGGCCCGGTTCTCTACGACATCGACCTCGAAGGCGTCGTCCACTTCGCCGCCGCCGACGACATGCAGGTTGCGGCGGGACGCTGGACGGCGGCGATTCTCGCCGGTGTGCTCGGCCGCTCCGCGGCCCGGTCGCCGGCGGTGGCCTCCGTCGCTTGGAACGGGGCGCGTGACGTGACCGTCAGCGCGGCGCCCGGTGCCGAGCCGCTCGCTCCCGGCCCCGCCGGCGGGTTCACCGTGAGCTGCGCCGGTCTGCCCGTCGCCGTCGAGAGCGCGACGGTCGAAGCCGGCGGCGTGGTCCGCTTGCTCCTGGCGAAGACACCCGCGGGTCCTCCAATGGTCTCGCTCGGCGCCGGACGCGCCGGCGCCGGAGCCCCGGTGCCCGTCGAATCGTCGCCGTGGCGCCTGCCGATGGTGCCGTTCGTGAAGCAGCCGGCGATCCCGCCTCTCTGATCTCCTCGCGGCCTTCTGGCCGGTGGCGCCTCCGAAGGAGGCCGCTGTAGACTGGCGCGCGGAGGTCCGCCGGACAGTGGTCGCATCGCTTCGCTCTCATCGTGGTAGCTCGCGGGCCTCGCGCGCCACGGCGCAGGCGGTCGATCCGGACGAAGCACGGAGGTGATGCTGTTGGAGCCCAAGATCCCCACTCGCATGGGTGACGGGTCGCTCGTCGAGATGACCCGCTCCGAGATCAAGGCCGATCTCGAAGAAGGCACCGAGGGTCGCGGCCAAGAAGGCCAAGGTCGACGTACTCACGCAGGACGAGCTGGATCACCTGCTCGACATCTACGCATCGTCGGCGCGCTTCACCGCCGTCGACATCGGCGAAGAGGTCGTGCTGAGCAACGACGGCACCGGGACCAAGCACATCGGCAACCGGGTGCAGGACCTGCAGAGCTACGAGACGCTGCTCGGCATCGACATGCCCGAGCTGTGGCAGGCCGACTACTCCTACAAGGCCGTCAAGACCAACGTGGCCCACGAGGGCCAGAGCATGAAGATCGCGCAGGCGCTGCTCACCAACCCGGTGCAGTACGGCGCCATGCCCGACCTGGGCCGCTACTCGAAGCCCGACGGCCCCATCCCGAACTGGTCCGAGCTGCTGCCCATGGGCAAGATCGACGAGGCGCGCGACGCCCAGGTCGAGGCCTGCGGCGATGCTGGTCGAGGACATCGACTTCGTCGCCGACGCCATGATCGAGGCCGGCGCCGACGGCATCGACATGGACACGACGGGGGCGGCGGGCGACGCCGACTTCCTCGCCGCCCTCACCGCCTGCCGCCAGCTGCGCGAGAAGTACCCGCATCTGGGCATCGAGATCGGCATGGCGAGCGAGTTCGTGCTCGGCATGCACGGCCAGCTCGAGTTCGACGGCGAGCGCCTCGCCGGCATGTGGCCCAAGAAGCAGCTCGAGATGGTCACCGCGGCCGGCGCCAGCATCTACGGGCCGGCCGTCAACATCAACACCGGCAAGTCGACCGCCTGGAACATCGCCCGGGCGATCACCTTCATCAAGCCGGCCGCCGAGGTCGCCACGATCCCGGTGCACGTGAACGTGGGCATGGGCGTCGGCGGCGTGCCGACGTGCCTGTTCCCGCCCGCCGACGCCACCTCGCGGGCCAGCAAGGCCTTCGTCGAGATCCTCAAGATCGACGGCTACTAGGTGGGCACGGGCGACCCTCTCGGCATGGAGGGAGCCCACACGCAGGCGTCCGGCATGGGCGGTATGCGGGCGGCGGGAGATCTCGTCGCTCGGATGCAGATGACCAGGCGTATGCGTCTCAAGGAAGCCAAGGAGTACGTGGCCGGCAAGCTCGGCTGCACCACGCGCGACCTCAGTCCGATCCGGTCGCCATGGAGACCATCCGGCAGGACCACGGGCTCGGCCTGCTCACCATGACCTCGTCCACGCATCCGGCGCTGCCGGGCATGATGGAGGCCAAGTTCAACATCAGCAAGCTGCTCGACATCCCGATCAACTCGGTCGAGCGGTTCAAGGAGCGGACCTCGGGCTTCTGACGGCGGGGGCGGCGCGGGGAGGGGCGGGAGGCCCGCCCCCGGACGCGCCGCCGGCTCCAGCGCTCAGGCGTCGCACTCGGAGAGGGCGGCGGGCCAGCGGCCCGCCGCCCTCTCCTTGGTGCTGTATCTCCGTCTGCATATCGTATGAGTCGCAGTGCTTGTGCGCGCAGACGCGGCGCCACTACAATGCGCCAACCATCCAGAGGTCCGAAAGGAGAACGATGCGTCCCATGTCAAGGCTGAGCGTCGCCATCGTGCTCGTGCTCTCGTCGTCGCGCTCGGCCTCGCCGCCGGTTGCGGCAGCGACTCGAGCAGCTCCAGCAGCAGTCCGAGCAGCAGCTCCGACGCACGAGCAAGGCGTACAAGATCGGCATCACCCAGATCGTCACCCACCCGGCGCTCGACGCCGCCGTCGCGGGCTTCAAGGAGGCGCTGGCCGAGAAGGGCTTCACCAACGTCACCTACGACGACCAGAACGCGCAGGGCGACATGGCGAACGCCTCGAGCATCGCGCAGAAGTTCGCCGGCGAGGGCCTCGACCTGATCCTCGGCGTCGCCACTCCGACGACCCAGGCCGTCGTCAAGGCCGATCACGACCACCCCGATCGTCTTCACCGCCGTCACCGATCCCGTCGGCGCCGGCCTCGTCACCGACCCGAAGGCTCCGACCGGCGAACGTGACCGGCGTCAGCGACATGCTGCCGGTGCAGCCGCATCCTCGACCTCATCAAGCAGATCGTCCCGGACGTCAAGACCGATCGGCGTGGTCTACAACGCCGGCGAGTCCAACTCGGTGTTCCTCATCAAGGCCGAGAAGGAGGCCGCGGCGAAGATGGGCATCAAGGTCATCGACGCGACCGCCGAGCAACTCGTCCGAGGTCCAGGCGGCGACCGCAGTCGCTCGTCGGCCGCGTGGACGCCATCTCGGTGCTCACGCGACAACACCGCCGTCTCGGCGCTCGAGAGCATCATCAAGATCGGCGAGCAGAACAAGATCCCGCGTCATCGCCGGCGACACCGACAGCGTCAAGCGCGGCGCCGTCGCCGCCTACGCGTTCGACTACAAGGACCTGGGCAAGCAGGCGGGCTACCAGGCCGCCGAGATCCTGAGCGGCACGCCGATCAAGGACATCCCGGTCGAGTACGCCAAGAACCTGCAGCTGTCCGATCAACGAGAAGGCGGCGGCGGCCATGGGCGTCACCATCCCCGCCGATCTCAAGTCCCAGGCGCAGAACAAGTTCTGAGCCGCCGGTAACACGTCCCTGCGACCCCCGCCCGCCTCGGGCGGGCGGGGGTCGGGGTTGCCAACGGGGGGCCGGAGCAGCGAAGCTACTCCGGCCCCCGTCACGGAGTCGCGTCAGTGCAGGTCATCATCCAGAGCGCCCTGCTCCAGGGTCTCGTCTACGCGTTCATGGTGCTGGGCGTGTTCATCACGTTCCGCGTGCTCGACTTCCCCGACCTCACCGTCGACGGCAGCCTGCCGCTCGGCGCGGCCGTCACGGCGGCGCTCATCGCCGGCGGCCACTCGCCCGTCCTTGCGACGGCGGCCGGCGTCCTCGCAGGCCTGTGCGCCGGCTTCGTCACCGGGTTCCTGCATCTGCTGCTCAAGTCGGGTGACGGCGACGCGACCAACTACGGTCCCAAGCTGCTCGCCGGCATCCTCACGATGACGGCGCTGTACACGGTCAACCTGCGCATCATGGGCAAGAGCAACACCCCGCTCCTGGGCGTGCAGGTCATCTTCGACAAGATCGGCGCGCTGTTCTCGCTGTCGATGGTCGCGTGGAACCTCATCATCGGGCTCGCCGCGCTCGCCGTGGCGGTCAAGTACCTGCTCGACTGGCTGCTGCACACCGAGTTCGGCCTCTGCCTGCAGGCGACCGGCGACAACGAGAGCATGATCCGGGCGCATGGGCACCAACACCAACATCACGCGCATCGTCGGCCTGGGCATCGCCAACGCGCTGGTCGCGCTGAGCGGCTCGCTGGTGGCGCAGCAACAAGGGTTCGCCGACGTCGGCATGGGCATCGGCACCATCGTGGCCGGCCTGGCCGGCGTGATCATGGGCGAGGTGCTGTTCGGAGTCCGCAGCATCAGCTGGGTGCTGTTCAGCGTCATCGGCGGTTCGATCGTCTACCGGCTGCTCATCGCCGTGAGCCTGCGGCTGGGCATTGCGCCGACCGACCTCAAGCTCTTGACGGCCGTCCTGGTCGTCGTCGCTCTCTCGGTCCCCACGGTGCGCAAGAAGGTGATGCACTCGTGAACAGCCGCCGCAGACAAGCTATCGAGCGGGGCGCCGGAGGGGCACCGCTTCGCGCGCCGGCCCCGCTGGAGCTCGGCGCGATCCGCAAGATCTTCTTCCCCGGCACCGCCAACGAGGTCGTGGCGCTCAACGGGATCGACCTTGTAGTCCCGGCCGGCCAGTTCGTGAGCATCATCGGCTCGAACGGGTCCGGCAAGTCCACGCTCCTCAACGCCGTGGCCGGCACGTTTGCGGTGACGTCGGGCAAGGTGCTCCTCGGCGGACGGGACGTGACCAGGCAGCCCGAGTACGTGCGCAGCCGGTCCATCGGCAGGGTGTTCCAGGACCCGCGCGCCGGCACCGCCCCCGACATGACCATCGAGGAGAACCTGGCCATCTCGCTGCTCCGCGCCAAGCGGAGCAGCCTGCGCATGGGCGTGACCAACAAGCGGCGCGCAGTGATGCGCGAGCAGCTCTCGCGCCTCGGCATGGGCCTCGAGGACAGGCTCAAGGCGGGGGTCAACAAGCTCTCCGGCGGACAGCGCCAGGCGATGTCCCTGCTCATGGCGACCATCGCCGAGCCGAGCCTCCTCCTGCTCGACGAGCACACGGCCGCGCTGGACCCCAAGGTAGCGGCCACGATCATGGGACTCACGGGCGAGATCGTCACGGAGCGCCAGCTGACGACTCTGATGGTGACCCACAACATGGAGCTGGCGTTGCGCTACGGCGACCGGCTGGTCATGATGCACGCCGGTCGCATCGTCCTCGACTTGAGCAGCGAGCAGAAGGCTACGCTCCAGGTCGGCGACCTCATCGAGAAGTTCCACGAGGTCGCCGGCGAGGCTTTCGCCGTCGATCGTCTCTTGCTCGACACCTGAGTCGCGGCCCGAGGCTGCCACGATCGCCTGCGCCTGGCACGCGGGAATGGTAGGGTGCCCACGTGGGGGGCGAGACGATCAGTCGATCCAGCGCTGGGCATGGCCGGGCCGCGCGTGGGAGCGCGCGGTGGTTCGTGGCCGTCACCCTCGTCGCGTTCGCACTCGTGCTGGGGGTCGCTCCCAAAGCTTCGGCTGAGGAGTGTCAGTGGTCTCCGGCATTCATCGAATCCTCCCGCGAGGCGGCGGCCGTCCCTCGGGGCGCGGTCGGCGAGTGGACCCACGTCGTGCAGGTCCTCAGCTGGCTCCGCTACCAGCTTCCGGAACGCCGGGTCGTCTATCTGCTGGGCGGCTCCGCGGCTCGTGAGTCGGTGACCAGCGAGAGCGGCATGGGCGGCGCAGCTGCGCAGTCTGACCGGGAGATCTGCCACGACCTATGTGTGCTCGACGCGTTGCCAGACCTTCGTCGAGGACGAGCTCATCGTGAGCAAGCTGCCGAAGAAGAGAGGCACGGTGCTCATCAGCGTGGGCACCTCCCGCTTCCTCATGGATCACGAGTCCAGATCGCTTCCGCGGTACTCGATCAGACGCACGCCCCCCGAGGCCTGGTACCAGCATCACTACGACAACCGGACCGCGCTCTCCGACGACGAGAAGCGCCAGCTCGCGAGCGACTGGGTGAGCGATCGCTACCCGGTCTTCCAGGCGGTCTTCCAGGAACGGCTGGCTGAGCTCACCAAGATCGTCGAGACCTGCGAGGCCCGTGGCCTGCGCCCTGCGCTCCTCGAGCTGCCCCTCAACCTCGAGATCGTAGGGGACGACTTCGACGAGGCTCTCCAGATGTATCGCCAGGCGTGCCTCGACCTGGCCAAGGCGCACGGCATCCCGTATCTCCGCTTCGTCTCGAGCGTCGGCCTGCGATCGGCCGACTTCCATGACCTGCTGCACCTGCTGCCATCGGGGCGTGCCAAATGGCAGGCCAGGCTGTCGCGCCAGCTGCGCTACTACCATCTTCTCTAGGGCGACCGCCGCCGCGGGCGGCGGCTATCCCTTGACCGCCGCGTCCGCGGCGTCGACGATGCGGCGCAGCTCGCTCTGCACGTCGGCGGCGAGCGGCTCCGGCCGGTAGCCGTCGAGGATGTCGAGGGCGCGCTCGCGCGCGACCTCCACCGGGTCGCGGTAGTGCTGCCCGTCCGGGCCGATCTGCTGACTCACCGAGCGCAGGACGGCGTCGCGCATGTGCCGGCGGGTGTGCGGCTGGGCGAGGAAGTGCCCGCCCGGGCCGACGGCGTCGATCACGTCCAGCGCGAGCGACTCCTCGTCCATGGGGATGTCGAGGAAGGCGTGCCTCGCGCGGTGGTAGAGGTCGTCGTCGAGGATGAGGGTCTCGGGCGTGAACAGCTGGTACGTGTCCGTGAGCCCGATGCCGCGTGTAGAGCTCGCAGCCGTCGAGCGGCACCTGCAGCAGCTGCAGCATGGTCTCGACCCCGGCGAGCCACGTCCCGGGCGCCTGGGCGTCGGTGCCGCCGAACGCCCCCAGCGCCGGGATCCCGAAGCTGTGCAGCAGCTCGGTGGCGAGGAACCGGCAGCGGTCGTCGAGCGGGGTCGTCAGGGTGAGCGCCGTGCGCGGGTCGGCGTAGATCTGCATGATCGACCCGATGACCGGGCTGCCCGGCGCGGCGAGCTCGTGGAGCACCGCCGCGGCGACGATCTCGGCGGCGCCGACGACGAACGCGCCGGCCTTGGTGGCCGGCGCCGTCGTGCCGAGGTTGGGCATGGTCACGTAGCAGACCGGGATCGCCGGCCGCGGCGAAGACCAGGCCGGCCTCGATGCCGTCCCTGTCGTGCAGGAGCGGCGAGACGGTGCCGATGAGGTCGCTGAGGACCGGCCGGCGGCGGAGCTCCTCGGCCCCGCCGGCCACCGCGGTCGCCATCTCGACGGCCGCCCTGGCGAGCGTCTCGCCCTGCACCATGCCCATGAGGTGCTTGCCCGTGTTGTTCCAGCCGGCCTCGATCTCGTGCAGCTGCGCGGTCTCGCCGCAGTCGCCGGCGCTGACCGTGGGCCACCAGTAGCTGATCGAGCCGAGGCAGTCCTGCATGCGGGTGATCGCCTCGAGGTCGGCCTTGGTGGACGAGCGGCGCTCGCCGGTGTGCCAGTCGACGACCTCGACGCCGCAGCCGTCGGTGGTGCCGTAGGTGAAGCCCGAGCCGAGTCGCAGGTCGCAGGCCGCGTCCCGGGCGCCGAGCGTGAACTGCCGCGGCGCCTGGGCGAGTGCCTCCTCGACGAGCCGGCGGGGCAGGCGGACGAGGTCAGAGCCCTCGTCCACCTTCGCGCCGGCCTTGTCCAGGATCGCGAGCGCCTTGGGCGACTCGAAGCGCATGCCCGTCGTCTCCAGGAGCCGCAGGGTGGCCTCGTGCAGCGGCTCCAGCCCCGCCTCGTCGTGGAAGCGGAACGAGAAGTCGGACCGCAGAGGCGCCAGAGGCTGCCGGATGATGGCTTGCTTGAGTGGGTCCTTCACGGGGTTCCCTCTCGGCTCACGCCGGCGCGCTGACGCCCACGGCGCGGTCGGTCTCTTCCACGATCGCACGGATGCGCTTCGCGACGTCGTCGGGGAGCGGCTCGGGATGGTGCTCGGCGAGGATATCCTTCGCCTTGGCGTGGCAGCGAGCGTACAGGTCCGTGCTGCCGCGTGCCTCCCAGTCCTCGCGCACGCGGCGGTCGAGGACCTCAGGCTGGCTGAGCTCGCGCATGTGGCGCATGGTCGCGTCCAGGCTCAGGAAGTCGCCGAACGCGCCGACGGCGGCGATGTCGTCCACCGCGAGGCTCTCGTCGTCGACGCGGATGCCGCCGACGACGTGCTTGATCATGCGCGCGATCTCGTTGTCCATGACGAACTGCGCGCTGTCGAAGGTGACGCCCGATTCGATCATCCCCGCACCATAGATCAGGTTGGCGCCTGCCAACGCTGCCGTGAGGCCGGTGAGGGTCTTCTCGTGACCGGTCTGCGCGTCACCGAGCTTGGAATCCGCCTACAACCCCGCCACGAAGCTCGGGATCGTGTAGCGCCGGGCCAGCTGCGCCACGCCGGCGCTGATCAGCGCGATCTCCGGCGAGCCGACGGAGGCCGCCGCGAGCTTGAGGTCCATCGCCGTCGTCGAGCTGCCGTACATCACGGGGCAGCCGCGCTCCGTGAGCTGGGCGAGCACGATGCCGCTCGAGCACCTCGGCGTTGTGCGTGACCAGGGTGCCGGCGAGGGTGACGGGGCTGGAGCCGCCGGCCATCGCCATGCTGAGGATGTTGTCCGGGATCCACCAGCGCGAGCACTCGATGATGACCTCGGTGACGTCGCGCGGCAGCTTCAGCGGGCTGACGGGGCAGACGCCGCCGTAGACGATGGGCCGCTCGCGGAGCGCGTCCTCGCCGCCGACGACCTCGGCGCACATGCGCAGGATCGCGCGGCACTCCATCCCCGAGAGCGGCCCGATGCCGATCGGCTTGGTCGTGTTGAGCAGCTGCGCCTCGGTGTTGTGGACGGCGGCGGTCTCCGGCGGGACGTCTCTGGCCCCGACGGAGATCTCGTGCGTGTCCATCTCGCCGAGGTAGTCGTTGAGGCGGGCGATGTCGCCGACGTCCTCGAGCGTGCACTCGCGGTACTCGCCGGTGTCGCTGTCGATGACGCGGATGCCCTCGCTGAAGTTGGTGAACCCGACCCGGCCCGGCTCCATGAGGAAGTCGTTCCTGGGGTCGCGCCCGCAGAGCACGTACTTGCTCGGCGACGAGGCGATGGCGTCCTCGACGACGTGCGGCGGGATGCGCACGATGCGCGTCTCGGGGTCGACGGCGCACCCGCCGTCCCGGAAGATGTCGCGCGCGTCGTCCGCCTCCACGAACACGCCGGTACGCTCGAGCACCTCGAGCGACGCGAGATGGATGTCCTCGAGCTCGGACTCGGTGAAGACGTTGACGCTCAGCCCGCGGCTGCGCGTGCCGCCGGCGTGCAGGTTCCTCTTCACACCGCTCCTCCTTGGCGCAGCCCGGCGCACTCCTGGAAGCGCGCCACGCTGTTGATGGGGACGTCCAGCACCTCGGCGATGTGGAACTTCGCCTCCATGGCGCCGGCGTGCGTGGGGTACGTGAGCTCCTGCACCGGGATCCGGCCGAGGCCGAGGTCGCGGCGCACGTCGTGCATGGCGATGGGGTCGGCGAGGTCGGCCACGGCGCAGCCGAGCTTCTCCGCCACGTAGGCTTTGGCTTCGTTGAGGCGCATCCCTCGGGTCATCTGCATGCGGCCCACCAGATCTCCGGCGGCCCGCATCCCACCCATGCCCGAGGCCAGCGCGTGCGTGCACGCCATGCCCAGAGGGTCACCGACGCCCACCTACAACCCGTCGCACTTGAGGATGTCGACCAGCGCGCGGGAGACACGCGAGACGGCGTCGGCGGGCGGGTACGGGCTCATGGGCACGCCGCCGACGCCCATGCCCACGTTGGGGTGCACGGGGATCTCGGCCACGTCCATGCAGGGCTTGATGATCGTGCACGCCCGGGCGACGTTCCAGGCGATCGACTTCGTCGTGTTGACGTTGACGGCCGGTCCGAACATGGTGGCGCCGGCCTTCTGGGCGACCTCGAGTTGCGCCTTGGGCCACATGCCGGCGAGCCGGGTGCCCTTGTAGGTGAGCTCGCCGTGCATGCCGAGGACGCACTCGCTCGCCATGCCGAGCTCGATACCGACGTCCGGGTAGCGACCCTTGAGTGTCTCGACCGCCGTGAGGGTCGCGAGCAGGTCGGCGTCTCCCGCGGCGCCGGCGGTGTCGAAGTCCATGCCGTCGGCGCCGGCCTCCCACATGCCCTCGGCGACGAACACCATGTCGCTGACGGCGTGGTCGATGGCCGCCACCTGGGCGTCCCGCGCCTCCTGGATGCGGCCGAGCGGCATGAGTTCGGACCAGTTCGGGATCGGGCCGTCGGGCATCGAGTACCGGCCCAGGTCCGGCATCGCGCCGTACTGCGTGGGCGCGATGAGGTTGAGCTGGGCCACCTTCATCGCCTGCGTCTCGTAGCTCAGGATGGTCTTGATCGCCTTGTAGGAGTAGTCGATGGCGAAGAGCTCGAGCATGTCGGCGCCGCGGTGGCTCTGGTAGCTGTAGAGTTCGTCGACGCGCGTGCCGGAGTCCAGGTTGCCGGAACCGTCGAAGCTCAGGCAGACCTCGTCGCCCATGTCGACGGCGCTGAACTTGGCCTCGGTCGAGAAGATGTCGAGCAGGTGGTCGATCTCGGCGTCCGAGAGGGGCGGGGCTTTGGCGCGGCGGGCGCCGATCTCGGTGCCGGCGAGCAGGTCCTCACGGATCTCGCCGGGCGTCATCTCGACGAGCGACCCGTCGCCGAGTCGCGTGCGTACGGGTCTCTCCACTCCAGCACCCCCGATGGCCGTCATGCAGGATTAGTTAGTTACATAACTAATATGCGGGTAGACTAGCAGACGCACTTGGGGTGTCAAGGCGGCTGCGCCGAGGCGTGGGTCTGGCGCGCGGCCGCCGGTATCCGATAGGGTGCGCATCGAAAAACGCCGGGCGGCGCGCGGACGACGCCCGGCGACAGACGCGAAGGGGGTGGGTGCGCTGACCAGGTACGAACTGCCGTTCGGCGATCCCACGCCCGACCTCGCCCCGACGGCCGCGCGCATCCTGGAGGCGGCCAGGCGCGTGCTCGCCCGCGACGGCTTCCGCGGTCTCACCTTCGAGACCATCGCCAGGGAGGCGGGCGAGAACCCTGCGCTCATCCGCTACCACTTCGGCAGCAAGGCCGGCCTGCTCGTCGCGCTCGTCGACTCCGTCATGTATCAGGAGGCGGTGGAGCTCATCGAGCAGCTCACCGCCGTCCCCGCCGGCGACGAGCGGCGCAAGCAGCTGCTCGCGCTGCACGAGGGACTGCCCGAGGACACCGACGCCTACCGCAACTTCTTCGAGCTCATCCCGCACATCCTGCGCGACGATGAGCTGCGACCGCACCTGCGCGAGCTCTTCGACTGGTACCGCAAGCTGGACGCGTGGGCGCTCAAGGACGCGGGCGACAAGGAGCCCGCGGCGCACATCGCGCCCATGGCGCTGCTCACGGTCGCCATCGCCGACGGCATCGCGCTGCAGAAGCTCGCCGACCCGGACCTGGACTTCGAGCCGGCCTTCGACCTCTGGCGCCGGCTCGTGCTGGGCCACGTCGAGTCGGGCGGCGAGCCAGGCGACGAGCCGGACTGACGGCGGCGCCGACCGAACGTCAGTCGCGTTCGCCGCGGCCCACGACCTGGCCGCCGAGTTCCTCGTCCGCGGCGGCGCAGATCCTTGCCAGCTCCGCCGCTTTCGCCGCGTCGAGCGGCTCCGGCACGTAGTGCTCCAGGATGTCGACGCCCCGCTCGCGCGCGACCTCTACCGGGTGCCGCAGGTGCGTGCCGTCGGGGCCCAGCTCCTGGCCGATCGAGCGCTCCACGGTCTCCTTCATGTGCCGGCGCGTGTGCGGCTGGCCCAGGAAGTGCCCGCCCGGCCCGACCTCGTCGATGACGTCCAGCGCCAGGGTCTCCTCGTCCAGTTCCAGGTCGCGGAAGGCGTTTGCGGCGCGGTGGTAGAGGTCGTCGTCGAGCATCATGTGCTCGGGCGTGAACAGCTGATAGCGGTTGGTCAGCCCGATGGTGGTCATCAGCTCCGAGCCGACGACGCCGGCGAGCATCACCGTGTGCGCCGTCTCCGCCGCGGCCAGCCAGCTGCCCGGCAGGTCGTCGTCGGTGCCGGCGTAGCCGGTCATCGCCGGCAGCCCGAAGTGGTGCACGAGCTCGCCGGGCAGGAACAGGCCGCGGTGATTCAGCGGCGCCGTGGTCAGCGCCGCGGTGCGCGGGTCGGCGTGCACCGGCAGCGGGAAGAGGATCACGGGCGCGCCGGGGTGCGCCAGCTGCACGCACACGGTGGCGCTGATCAGCTCGGCGAAGCCCATCACGCAGGCGCCGGCCTTGGTGGCCGGCGCCGTCGTCCCGTAGGTCGGCATGGTGACGAAGCACACGGGGATGCCCGCCTCGGCGAACACCAGCGCCGCCTCGATGCCGTCCTTGTCGTTGATGAGCGGCTGGACGGTGCCGATGAGGTTGCTCATCGGGGGGCGGCGGCGCAGCTGCTCCGCCCCGCCCGCGATCACCGTCGCCATCTCGACCGCGAACCGCGCCTCGCGCTCGCCCTGCACCATGCCCTGGAGGTGCTTGCCGGTGTTGTTCCAGGCCGCGTCCAGCTCGTGCAGGGTGTGCGTGTCACCGCAGTCGGCGGCAGCGACGTTCGGCCACCAGAACTGGACGGAGCCCAGGTAGTCGATCATGCGCGTGATGGCCGAGAGGTCGTCCTTGGTCGGCGGCCGGCGCACGCCGGTGTGCCAGTCGACGACCTCGGTGCCGCAGCCGTTGGTGGTGTTGTAGGTCTCGCCGCTCGCGAGGTCGAGGTCGAGCGTGCCGTCGCGGGAGCCCAGCCAGAACGTCCGCGGGGCCTTCGCCAGCGCGGCCGTCACGAGGTCGGGCGCGAAGCGCACGACACCGGACGCGCGGTCCACGTCGGCGCCGTGCTCGGCGAGGATGTCGAGCGCCTTCGGCGAGCCGAACCTGACGCCGGTCCGCTCGAGCACGCTGAGCACGGCTTCCTTGTAGCGGTCGAGCTTCGCGTCGTCGTAGAAGCGCACGGCGAAGTCCGAGCCGAGCGGCAGCAGCGGCTGCCGCCGGCTGAGGTCGAGCTGCGAGCCCATGAGTCTCCTTACCGCAGTCCGGCGTTGGCCTTGAAGCGCTCCACCGAGTTGATCGGGATGTCCAGCACCTCGGCGATGTGGAACTTGGCCTCCATCGTCCCCGGCTGGTCGGCGTACGTGAGGTCCTGCACCAGGATGCGGCCGAGGCCGAGATCGCGGCGGATGTCGTGCATCGCGACGGTGTCGCTGAGGTCGGCGACGGAGCAGCCGAGCTTGTCGGCGACGTACTGCTTGGCCTGCGGAAGGCGCAGGCCCCGGGTCATCTGCATGCGGGCCACCAGATCTCCGGCAGTCCGCATCCCGCCCATGCCCGAGGCGAGCGCGTGTGACGAGGCCATCCCGAGGGGATCCCCGACCCCCACCTACAACCCGTCGATCTTGCAGATGTCGACCAGCGCCCGCGAGGCGCGCGACGTGGCGTCGACGGGCGGATACGGGGTCATGGGGACGCCGCCGACGCCCATCCCGGCATTCACGTGCACCGGGATGGTGGCCTCGGCGGTGACCGGCTTGATGAGCGCGCAGGAGCGCGCGGTGTTCCAGGCGAGCGACTTCGTCGTGTTGACGTTCACCGCCGGCCCGAAGATCGTGGCGCCGGCGGCGGTGCAGGCGCGGAGCTGGCCGAGCGGCCACTGGCCGGCCAGCCGGATGCCCTCGTACTCGAGCTCGCCGTGCATGCCCAGCACGAGCTCGGCGGCCTGGCCGATCTCGACGCCGATGTCGGGCCACGTGTCGCGGACCCTGCGGGCCGTGCGCAGCGTGGCCAGCAGGTCGGCGTCCCCGGCGGCCCCTGCGGTGTCGAAGTCGAGGCCGTCGGCTCCGGCCGCCACCATCGCTTCGGCCACCAGCCACATGTCGTGCTCGAGGTGCTCGACGGCCTCCAGCTGGGCGGCCCGCGCCTCGGCGATCTTGCCCAGCGGCATCAGCTCCGACCAGTTCTGGACCGGGCCGTCCGGCTGCGAGTAGCGGCCCAGGTCCGGCATCGCCCCGTAGTTGAGCGGGATCACCGTCTGCTGCTGCGCGTCCTTGAGCATCTGCGTCTGGAACGAGAGCACGGTGCGCACGGCCTTGTACGAGTAGTCGTGGTGCCAGAGCTCGATCATGTCGGCGCCGTGGTGGTTCTGGTACACGACCTGCTCGAGGATCGGCGCCCCGAGGTCGGCGTTGCCCGAGCCGTCGAAGCTGAGGACGACTTCGTCGCCGTAGTCGACGGCGCTGAACTTCGCCGGGGAGGTGAAGATGTCGAGCAGGTGATCGAGCTCGTCCTGCGTGAGCGGCTCGACCTTCGCCCGCCTGACGGCCGCCTCCGAGCCGGCGTGCAGGTCGGCCTCGACCTCAGCCCGGGTCATCTCGACGAGCGAGCCGTCACCGAGCCGTGTCGGGATGCGCTGTGCCATCGATCCTCCCATCGTCCCCCCGAAGGGCGGTCGTTAGTTAGTCGGATAACTAAACGAAGCGCGCTTCCGGACCATACCAGACGGGGTCGCGGGCGTGTCAAGCAGGCCCACAAGCGGCCGCGCAGGCGGGCGGAGGGTCCAGATGTTCTCGTCTCCCTCCGCCCTTGCGGCGGGCCGCTCAGCGCTTCAGTTCGGCCAGGTCGTGCGATGGATCTCCATGACGTCCCTGAGCAGCTTGACCGCCTCATCGTGCTCGCGCTGGAACGAGTTGCGCCCCATGATCGTGCCGAACCCGCCGCCGAGGGCGGTCTGGCGGTTCTCCTCGAGCACGGCCTCGGTGCCCTTGGCCTCGCCGCCGGAGAAGATGACGATGCGGCGGCCGTCGAACGCGCTCTGGATCACGTGCTTCACACGGTCGGCCAGGGTGTCGACCTTGATGCCCTTGGCCTCGTAGACCTTGCGCGCCGCGTCCTGCTCGATGTGATCGCGTCGGCGCCTTGACCTTGATGATGTGCGCACCGAGCTGGGCGGCGATCTGCGCCGCGTAGGCGCACACGTCGATGGCCGTCTCGCCCTGCTTGCTGATGCCGGACCCGCGCGGGTAGCTCCACACGACCACCGACCAGGCCGGCTTCCTTGGCCTCGAGCGCCAGCTCGCGAAGCTCCTCGTACATCTCGTTGCGGGCCGCCGAGGCCGGGTAGATGGTGAAGCCGATGGCTACGCAGCCGAGGCGCAAGGCGTCGTCCACCGAGGCGGTGACGGCCGGGATCGGGTCGCTGCCCGAGTACAGCGAGTCGGAGTTGTTGGCCTTCAGGATGAGCGGCACCTGCCCGGCGTACTCGGCGGCGCCGGCCTCGAGGAACCCGAGCGGCGCCGCGTAGGCGTTGGTCGCCGGCGTCGAGGGCCAGCTGGAAGTGGTAGCGCGGGTCGTAGCCGGCGGGGTTGGGCGCGAAGCTGCGCGCCGGGCCGTGCTCGAAGCCCTGGTCCACCGGCAGGATGACCATCTTGCCGGTGCCGGCGAGCGTACCGTGGTTCAGCATGCGATAGAGGTTGGTCAGCGTGCCGGGGTTGTCGGACGAGTACCAGCTGAGGATCTCCTTGACTCTGTCTGCCATCGCTCTCGCCTCCGTGGGAGTTCTGTCGCGGCCGGACAGCGGCTCCGGCCTGGTGAGACAGCGTGCACACTCTGAGTACCCGGCGGATGGGGCAGCGAGTCGGCACGGCGCCGTAGCCGGGCGCCGGATGCGGGGACCATCACGGCGCGCGCTCGGGGGTAGAGTGGACTCATGAGCGCGCAGCACGGCGACCCCCACACTCTCGGTGACGTTCGCGGGGCACGCGACGGTGCTCCTCGAGCTGGACGGCGTGCGGCTGCTCACCGACCCGCTGCTGCGCAAGCGCATCGGCGTGCTCATCCGGCGCAGCCCCGTGCCGCCGCCGGCGGTGCGCCGCGACCTCGACGCCGTGCTCATCTCGCACGCGCATCTCGACCACCTGGACGTGCCGTCGCTGCGGCTCATCGACCGGCGGACGCCGGTGGTCGCGCCGCGCGGCGTCGGCGCGCTGCTGCGCCGGCTCGGGTTCGTGCCGCTCGAGATGGAGGCGGGAGACGAGGTCGAGATCGGGCCGGCGGGCGCGGGCGGCGCGGCCGGCCCCGCGCGCGTGCGCGTGAAGGCCGTCCCCGCGGACCACGCGGGCACCCGCTATCCGCTGGCCTCCGAGGCGCCGGCCCTGGGCTACGTCGTCGCGGGCGGGCTGAGCGCCTACTTCGCCGGCGACACCGGCCTGTACGACGGCATGCGCGAGTTCGCGCCCATCGACGTCGCCGTGCTGCCCGTCGGCGGCTGGGGGCCGCGGCTGCCCAGCGACCACCTCAACCCGCTGTCGGCGGCCAAGGCGCTCGAACTGCTGCGTCCCAGGGCCTGCGTGCCGGTGCACTGGGGCACCATCTACCCGCCGTGGCTGCCGCCGGCCTTCAACGCCAAGTGGGGCGAGTGGCCGCACGCGTTCGCCCGCTACGCGGCGCACCTGGCGCCGGAGGTGGACGTGCGCGTCCTGCAGCCGGGCGAGACGACGGTGTTCGGCCGCCCGCGGAGTGGGGAGGAGGCGGCGCGGGAGTGAGCGCGCGAGCTCCGCATCGCGCTCCTGCAGCTCGCCGGCTCGGGCTACGACCGCGAGGCGAGCCTCGAGCGCGGTCTCGCCGCCTGCCGCCGCGCCGCGGCCGCCGGCGCCGACCTCGCGCTGTTCCCGGAGCTGTGGAGCACTGGCTACTCCTTCTCGGACGGCGACCTGCATCGCTGGCGGGCGCAGGCGATCGACCGCGACGACCCGTGGCTGGTCGCGCACGCCGACCTCGCCGCGGAGCTCGACATGGCGATCGCGGCGACGTACCTGGAGCGGACCGCCGCGGGGCCGCGCAACGTCGTCACGCTGTTCGACGGCAGCGGGCGCGAGGTGCTCACCTACGCCAAGGTGCACACCTGCAGCTTCGACCTGCCGGAGCAGGCGCTGGTGCCGGGCGCGGAGTTCCCGGTCGCCCGGCTGGAGACGCCCGCCGGTCCCGTCGCGGTCGGCGGCGATGATCTGCTTCGACCGCGAGTTCCCGGAGGCCGCCCGGCTGCTCGCGCTGGGCGGCGCCGAGCTCGTCCTCGTGCCCAACGCCTGCGAGCTCGAGGCGAACCGGCTCGGCCAGGTGCGGGCGCGCGCGTTCGAGAACATGGTCGCCGTGGCCGTGGCCAACTACGCGGCGCCGCAGGAGAACGGCCACTCGACGGTGGTCGACCCGATCGCCTTCGACGCGGAGGGTCGCAGGCGCGACACGCGCGTCTTCGAGGCCGGGGAGGCGGAGGACGTCTGCGTCGTCCGCCTCGACCTCGAGGCGCTGCGCGAGTGGCGCCGCCGGGAGGTCTGGGGCGACCAGTGCCGGCGGCCCGAGACCTACGGCGCCCTGACAGAGGGCGGCGCGGGGCAGGGCTCCGCGACCGCGCCCTGGAACCCGTAGAGCAAGCCGGCTCGCCACCGTACGCCAGACGGGCGCGGGGCCGGCAGTCAGCCGGCCCCGCGCCCGTCTCACTCTCCGGCGCCGTGGGCGCCGCGTCCGGTCAATCGTCGAAGTTGCCCGCGGCGCCCTTGTCGGTGTCCAGCGTCTTGGCGCTTCTCGACGATCTTCGCGTCGGTCCAGTCGGCGGGATCCTCGATGCGGCCGACCTTGGGCCCGAGGTCGTAGGACCCGGCGGCGAGGATCGCCTCGACGGCGAGCGGCGCCGTGCCCTCGGCGTTGAAGACCTTCGGTCATCATGCCGTAGGCGAAGTCCTCGACCCGCTTGGCCATGCGCTCGCGGATCTCGGCGGGCTGGGCGCAGGAGCTTGTTCTCGAGCAGGATGTTGAGGTTCTTGTAGTCGCCCTTCTTCCAGCCCTTGTCGTCCGCGAAGGCGACCGTCTCGGCCCACAGCTCCTCGGTCATGCCCTCGCCCTCGACCTTGATGAAGCCGCCGTCGGCGTCGAGCTGCGCGTTGCCGTAGTCGTTGACCTCGAGGCCCCAGGAGATCATCTGCAGGGCGGTGGCCACGTTGGCCTTGGTGGTGTGCGTCTGGTTCGCGATCTCGCGGAGCCGCTCGGAGCTGTTGCCCGAGGTGCCGTGCTGGGCGCCGCTGACCTTGTACGGCGCGAGGACCTTGTGGACCTCGGCGGTCAGCGGCGACCTGGATGCCGGCGCTGGACGCCTCGATGCCGTGGGTGGTCCCGTTGTTCAGCGCGATCCAGTCGGCGGAGATGTCGTGCGCGTTGAGCCCCTGGATGAGGAACAGCGCCTCGTCCGGCGTGGAGAGTCCGGTGGAGCCCTTGATCTCCCCGATCTCGGTCTCCAGTCCGGCCCACGCCGGGATCTTGGAGTTCACGGCGAGGTTGGCGAGCAGGTTCTGGTCGTTGGGCTGGTGGGACGCGTCGATGGCGATGGAGGTGATGCCCGCCTCGAACATGCTGGGGATCTCCACCAGTGCCTGCGCGAGGTCCTTGTCGTTCTTCATGCCGTAGTGGTCGGCGTGGATGGCCACGGGGATGGTGATGCCCATCTCGTTGCACAGGGCGTCGACGACGCGCGCCATGTTCCAGTAGTTCACCGCGCAGTAGGCCTTCTGCCCACCCTCGGACTTGGCGATCTCGATGATGAGCGCGGCGTTGGCCCGCTGCGCGGCCCGCAGCGCGCCGCGGATGACGAAGCTGTTACGCCCGTTGGCGGCCATCGCGATGGCCTTGCCCTTGGCCCGCATCGCCCGGTCCACGACTTTGCCGCTGACGATCAGCGCCTTGGAGTTGGGGAACAGGGCCTGGATGTTGGGAGGACGCCCGACCTGGAGGGCTTTCTCGAAATCCTCTGCGTACGCCATGGAAGGTCTCCTTCAGGGGGTTGTGGGTTCGCCTTCGGAGATTCTATCCAATCCGCTGCGGCGGCGAGCAAAGCTGGGACCCCCGGCGTGCGCGCGGACGGACCGCCCGCGCCGCGCCGGCGGACGACGCGCGCCGACCCGTGACGTAGAGTTGCACGGTCAGTCACGCGCCACCGCGCTCGGAGATCAGGAGAATGGACATGAATGCAGGTACGCGCGCGCTCGACTGGCTCTTCGCCGAGCAGCTCAAGGTGGACCGCCACTGGGCGGTCCGTTCGCCCAACGGCTTCCAGTGGTGGGCCGACAAGCAGGCGCAGACCATCGAGGTCATCGGCGAGATGGAAGGCGGGCCCGACGGAGCCGTGGGCTACGTGGTCCGGGTGCAGACCGACGTCCTCCGGGGCGTGGAACTGGACGAGCCCGGGCTGTTCGTGCTCAACAACGAGATCATGTCCTTCCCGTCCATGGCCGGGCTCGTGTACGACGAGGAGGCGCACACACTCTCCTTCAGCTCTCTGGCCAGGGTCTGGGACCAGAACGAGGCGTGGCTGGATCCCTTCATCGCCATGGCGGCCGTGCTGCAGATCGGCGAGGCGCGCATGCTGGCGCCTCAGCTGGCGACGCAGCTCGACGCCGAGGTCGCGATCAGCGGGCACCCCGACCACGGCCTGCGCGCGCAGCCCGACGAGATGGCGGATGCCATCGAGTCGCTCGTCATCCCCACGGGCAAGGGAGGGTCGGTCTGGGGGGCCGAGGAGTTCGAGAGCGCGGTCAGGGAGTCAGTGTCGGGACCGGTCGCCGTGTCGGCTTCGCCCGACGGCGACGGGTTCCACGTCGAGGTCCCCTTCGGGGACGTGCCCTCGCGCTGCCAGGTGCTCCCGGGAGCCGGCCATCCGGTCTACGGCGCCGGCCTGCTGATCATGCAGCAGCTTCCCGTGACGCCGCCGACCGACGCCGAAGGCGCCGGGTTCGCCCTCGCGCTCAACGCCATCGAGCTGAGCCGCGAACCGTTCGGCTACGGGTTCGGCAGCTACGCCTGCAGGGACCGGTGCATGTACTTCATCTCCTTCTTCCCGAACGCGCTGTACCGGCGCGGGGTGCTGCCCAACCTGGTCGTCTCGTGCGCCCAGCGCGCCCGCAGCCTGCGCGGCCTGCTCGAGCTGGGCGATGAGGAGACGACCAAGGCCGACTGAGGCGTTGACGCGCCGTGTTTACCGAGATCGGGTGACCCAGGCACCTGGAGCCGTGCCTGTCAGCTACCCATCGATGGGCTGGACCGTGGCGGCGGAAGCGATGGCTCCCGCCGCCACGTATTGCCCTGCTGATGTCGCTCGCCTACTTCGCAAGGAACAAAGCTAGCCGGACATCGACGCGAGAATGACGCACCATGACGCTCCCCTTTCGACGCTTCCCCACGTGCCCGTCGTGGGCACGCCACGCACCACTTGTGGTCGACCCGGTGGGGTCTCCCGACCCGGCTACGATCGCTGAGCCTCAGCCCCTGGGCGCCGCAGCGACGCGAGCACGAATCCCATCACCACCAGGATCGTCGCGTCGATCAGCGCCAGCACGGTGTTGATGTCGACGCCCTCGTCGAACACCTCGGTCGGCAGCTGCCACGGGTTCGAGGCCCCATTGGCGATGTGGTAGTTGAGGTTCATCATCAGGGCCGCCGCGGCCGCGAGCAGGATGAGCGTCACGAGCGTGCGCTTGGCCGCAAGTGAAAGTCCGTCCCAGCGCCACAGCCAGACGATTGCGGCGACGATCATGGTCACGCCGACGAAGAGCTCGCCGATGATGACGAGGTAGGCGAACAGCGAGGCGTTCGGGACGATGACGCTGTCAGCGAGCGACTGATACCAGCTCGGCGCCGCCTGGACCCTGTCTTTGAGGTCGGCGCCGAGTCCGGCGACGAAGCCGCCCCGGACGAGCTTCACCAGTACCGTCCAGAGGAACTCGAAGCCGACGACGATCTGGACGATGAGCAGCCCGGTCAGCAGGCGGCCCTTCCAGCTCGACTCGAGAATCGGTTCCGGCAGATCGGTTGCGCGCGTGGCCATGGCTCCCCCTCCAGTAGAACAGTACGTTGCCCCCAGGCTGACTGACGCCAGCCTACCCGGAGTAGGGGCGCAATAACCGTCAATCCCGACGGGTATGCGGAGAATCGGTTCCGGCTTCCAATGGCGCGAGGGATCACCTGGGATGCCCCTCGTCTGAGCGGCTGCGGCCAGCTTCTGGATACCTAGAGAACCTCAGCCAGCCGTTCACACAGCAAGAACTCCAGTCGGAAGCAGTCCATGCTGTTGGCTTCAGGCTGGGTCGAGAACTTGGCGATGACCAGCTGCGCCTTGGGGTTCACGTAGATCATCTGCCCGTAGATCCCGCTGCCGGTGAACGCCGCCTCCTCGCCGGAACGGGCCACCCAGAAGTTGTTCTTGTAGGACCCCTCGGTGATCACGTTCGCCTCTTCATGGCCGGCAAAGGCCTCTCGGTCTCCGCCGCGCATGATCTGCTCGACCCAGGCCGCGGGCACGACCTGCCGCCCGCCGAGCTCGCCCCTTCGCGACAGAGCCAGGCCCAGCCGGGCCAGGTCGCGCAGGCTGGAACACATCCCGCTCTCGGCCTGCGCGCTGCCGGCGACGTCCAGGGCGATGTAGGCGTCGTGCTCGCCGCCAAGCTTGCTCCAGACCTGGCTGCGGATGAGGTCGGGCAGGCAGGCGCCGGCAGCCCGCTCGAGGACCCAGGCGAGCACGTTCACGTCCAGGGAGACATACTCGAATCCTTCGCCGTGACGGCCCCGCTTCCGCGTGGTCGTTGCGTAGTCGTAGCTCGATCCAGGGTGCCGGGAGGATCGCGGGGGCCTTACGCCGTAGATCCGGTCGAGCTCGTTCACGTCGGAGTCGGGATCCTCGTAGTCCTCCGAGTAGTCGATGCCGACCTGCATGTCCAGAAGATGGCGCACCAGCGCGTCGCCGTAGGCGCTTTCGGCCAGCTCCGGCACGTAGACCCCGACGCGCTCCTGCGCGTCCAGCCGTCCGTCGATGATGAGGCCGCCGGCCACACAGGACACGAGCGACTTCGACACCGACTGCCACATGTGCGGCGTCTCCGGCGTCATGCCGTTGAAGTACGCTTCGAAGACGATCGCGCCCTTGTGGAGGACGAGAAAGGCGTCCGTGTGCGTCTCTTCCAGGACGCCCGCAACCGTGGCAGCCGCCCCTCCCTCAGCGCCGACCTTGAGAGCCCCCAGATCGAGCAGCTCCTGGGGCAGTCCGAAGCCGGGATGCTCGCCGGCCGCGCCGCACACATCCGCTGTGCCCAGCACGTGGCGCACGTGCTGCATGAACCAGCGGGTCGTCTGCTGGCTTGTGTAGACGTCTCGGGCCGCCACGCTGCTGGTGCTTGGACAACTCATCTTGCTCTCCTGCTCGGGGGCTGTCGCGACTGACTCATGCCCGGCCTCGGCGGCGTCAAACCGGATGGGGGGTAGCCTGGCCTGCCGACGCGGTCAGGTCCCGCTTTCAACGTCATCGGTCGTTGGGCTTCTCCAAACGGGAATAGTCCGAGCAAGTTCGGCGCGAGCGGCAGGGGCCGCGACGCCAGTCGTGGCCTCGGGACAAGGGGGCGGGACGTGGCATTCAGATCCGACAAGACGGTGTCGAAGCGGGCGCAAGTCGCCGCGCTGGCTGGTTGTTCACTCGTGCTCGTCACGCTCCTGGTCCTGGCCGGCTGCGGCAAGTCGACCAGCACGTCATCCTCAAGCGGATCTCCGGGCACGAGCAGCGGCGTCGCCTTGCAGTCGACGACAGCGACTCCGACGGGGACGCTCCCTTCGATGACGTGGGACCTGCCGCTCGGCGAGCCCACCACTCTCGACTACGCGAAGGCCGCCGACTACGGGCCCGACATGATGATCTCCAACATGTGCGACTACTTGCTGCGCCTCACGCCGGACTGGAAGATCAAGCCCGGACTGGCGGAGTCGTGGTCCAATCCCGATCCGACCACCTGGATCTACAACATCCGCTCAGGCGTGAAGTTCTGGGACGGCCACCCGCTGACGGCCGCCGACGTGGTGTACAGCCTCCAGCGCAACCTCGACCCCAAGGTGCAGCCGGTCAACGGCGGCTTCTTCTCCTACGTGAAGGCGATCAAAGAGACCGGCCCGCTTCAGGTCACGGTCACCTTCAAACAACCTGACGAGCTCTTCAACAAGGAGATGGCGACCATCGCCGGCGGCATCACCGAGAAGGCCTACGTAGAGGCTCACGCATCCTCGTTCGGCACCGCCAAGGGCGGCGTGATGTACACGGGGCCGTACATGCTCAAGAGCTGGAGCCCGGGCAGTGAGATCGTGCTGCAGAAGAATCCCAACTACTGGGATCCGGCGTTCACCGCGAAGGTCGACACCGTGAACGTCAAGTTCATTGTGGACTCGAGTACGCTCACCAGCGCCCTCCTGTCGGGTCAGCTCGACGGCGCGTACGAGGTCCCCGCCACCAGCACGCCCGAGCTCAAGACGGCGACCAATGGCAAGCTGTACTTCGGCCCGGGCCTGACCGTGTCTGAGATCGTTCCCACTGGCGAGCCTGGCCCGATGAGTAACCCACAGTTGCGCACCGCCCTGTCGATGGCCATCGACCGCGCGGCGATCGTCAGCGCGGTCTTCAACGACGCGGCCATCCCCAACAAGGCGCTCACGCCTCCCAACGCCTGGGACCCGGCCGCCATCGACATCTACAAGGCGGCCTACGACGCGCTTCCGTCGCTGACGCCAGACGTTGCAGGAGCGAAGCAGATCGTCGCGTCGCAGTCGGGCACGAGCAAGCCGATCGTGCTAGCGCTGCTCGCCGGCGATCAGACAGAGCTTCAGCTCGCCAGCGTGGTCCAGCAGGCTGCCTCGTCCATCGGGCTCACGGTCAAGCTCAAGCAGATGCAGCCGCTGGACTTCTCGAACGCCTTCTTCGTTCCCTCGTACCGCAAGGGCATCGACCTGATGGAGACGTTCGGCTTCCTGGATATCCCCGACCCCCTGGACTACCTGGCGCTGTTCTACGGCCCGGAGCCGATCTTCAACTGGATCAACTACGACAACCAGCTGGTGCTGAACAACGTCGCGCAGGCTCGGGCGACCTTCGACGCGACCAAGCGCGCGCAGCTCGTCACCGAGGCGCAGGCCCAGTACATGAAGGACATGGTCGTCATCCCGATCGCCAACAACGACGAGGCGCTGTTCATGAACAATCGCATCACCGGGGCGCCAGTGTCCTTCGCCTACATCTACCTGCCTTCGCTGGCGATGATCGGCGCCAAGTAGCCCTGCGGGATGACCCGCTTCGTCGCTCAGCGGTTTGTCAGCTTGGTGCTGACGCTTGTTCGTGGCGAGCATCGTCATCTACGGTGCGCTCTATCTGGCGCCAGGCGATCCCGCGACCCTGCTCGCCGGCGGGCACATCACGCCGGAGATCCTCACCGAGATCCACAAGCAGTACCATCTCGACGACCCGGTCTACGTGCGCTACTGGGACTGGCTGAGCGGCTTTCTGCGCGGCGACCTCGGCCAGTCGTTCGTCTATCGCGAGCCGGTCACCACGCTGCTGTCGCCCCGCATCGGCAACACCCTCTTCCTGGTCAGCTACGCGTCGATCGTGATCCTCTTCTTCGGCATCGGGCTGGGAATCGTCGCAGGCCTCACCCGGCGGATCAGCGCGGCCATCACCGTGGGCACCGGGGTGGGCCTCGCCCTGCCCTCGTTCGTCGCCGCGATCATCCTCATCACGGTGTTCGCGGTGAACCTGGGCTGGTTCCCGGTGTTCGGCGCCGGAGTCGGGTTCGCCGACCGATTGTGGCACCTCACGTTGCCAGCCTTCGCCCTCGCACTCTCGTGGGTCGCCTACGTCGCCCAGCTCACGCGCACGTCCATCCGTGAGGAACTGGGGCGCGACCACGTGGAGACCGCGCGCAGCCGGGGTATTCCCGAGAGCCTCGTTGTGCGCCGGCACGTGCTCCGCAACTCGTGGATCCCGATCACGACCGTGGCCGGGCTCACCGTGGCAGGCCTGATCGCCGGCGACGTGGTCGTCGAGCAGGCCTTCGGCATCAACGGTCTGGGTTCATTCCTCGTGCAGGCGACGTCGCAGAAGGATGTGGCCGTCGTCCAGTCCATCGCCCTGCTCCTGGTGGCGGTCTTCGTGGTCGTCAACGCGATCGTCGATCTCCTGAACGGGGCGCTCGACCCACGCCTGAGGGTGACGCGCAGTGGCTGAGATCGACGACGTCGCGCTGCTCACGGGGCCCCGCGCGCCGGTCACGACCCGGGTCGGGCGGACGATCCGCGGCGTCGATCCGGTGGCGGCCGGCTGCGCGCTGTTCATCGTCGCGATCACTCTTGTAGCGATCCTTGCGCCCCTGATCGCGCCGTACGACCCGAACGCACTCGACATCCTCGCGCGCTATCAGGGACCGTCGGCGCAGCACCTGCTGGGCACCGACTCTCTCGGGCGTGACCTGCTCTCGCGGCTGATCTACGGCGCGCGGCTCAGCCTGATGGGCCCGTTCCTCATCATCCTGCTGGCCACGACGTTCGGCACGTTCCTCGCCATCACGTCGGCTTGGGTCGGCGGGATGTTCGACAATGTCGTGTCGCGCATCCTGGACATCCTGTTCGCCTTCCCCGGGCTCATCCTCGCGATGCTCGCCGTCGCGCTCTTCGGCGCCGGACTCATCGCGCCGGTCATCGCCCTCTCGATCGCTTACCTGCCGTATATCTCGCGGGTGCTGAGGAGCGGGGCAATCCGCGAACGCGCGCTGCCGTACATCGACGCCGCCTACGCAGAGGGCCTGCCGACACGCACGATCGCGGTGCGACACCTCCTGCCCAACATCATGCCGCTCGTCGTGGTCCAGGCGACGCTCTCGTTTGGCTACGCGCTGGTCGATCTGGCCGCGATCTCGTACCTCGGTCTCGGCGTGCAGCCGCCCTCATCCGAGTGGGGCCTCATGGTGGCCAATGGACAATCCTCGATCCTGAGCGGCCACCCACAGGAGTCCATCTACGCCGGCCTGATGATCGTGTTGACCGTGGTGGCCTTCAATCTGCTCGGCGACCGCCTGGCAGTGTACTTCGCGACGGATCGGCGATGAACGCGCTCCTGGAGATCCGCGGCCTGCGCATCGAACTCCCCATCCAGCGGGTGATGCGGCCGGTCATCCAGGATGTCACCCTCAGCGTTGCGGAGGGTGAGGCGGTCGGGCTTGTCGGCGAGTCGGGGGCGGGAAAGTCGATGACCTCACGGGCGGTGGTCAGGCTGCTGCCGCCCGGCGCCAGGGTGAGCGGCGAGCTCCTCTTCGACGGCTCGCCGGTGATGGCCAAAGGGCGAGACGCGCTCCGCCGCTATCGCGCGGCCGACGTCGCCATGATCTTCCAGGATCCGCGCAGTCACGTGAACCCGGTGCGCCGCATCGGTGACTTCCTGACCGAGGCGCTCGTCACGAACGGCGCGTGCGGACGCGACGAAGCCACCGACCGCGTGGTCGGACTACTGCAGGAGGTCGGCATCGAGGACGCGACCCGCCGCCTTCGGCAGTACCCGCACGAGCTTTCGGGCGGGCTTCTCCAGCGTGTGATGATCGCGGCCGCGCTCGCAGTCGAGCCCCGGCTGCTGCTTGCAGACGAGCCCACGACTTCGCTCGACGTGACCACGCAGTCCGAGGTCATGGCGATCCTCGACGATGAACGCCGTCGCCGCGATCTGACGATGCTGTTCGTCACCCACGATCTCGAGCTCGCAGCGGCCGTCTGCGACCGCATCGCCGTGATGTATGCCGGTTTCCTCGTTGAGGACAGGCCGGCGGCCACGCTGCACGAACTGGCTCGGCACCCCTACACGGCCGGTCTCCTGGCGTCGCGGCCGAGTCCCACCGAGCGCGCGACGCGGCTGTGGGCCATCCCGGGGCGCCCGCTCTCCGCGTACGAGGTCGAGGCCGGGTGTCCGTTCGCCTCGCGCTGCCCCTTCGTCCTGGATCGGTGCAGGGCCGAGCCGCAAGTGCTGCGGGAGGTCGACGGGGGACAGGTTCGCTGCTGGCGGGCTGAGGAGCTGCGCGGGCGGCTGGCGGAAGGATACAGGCGCGAGGTGGACAGTCAGCGCGGGCCGCTCGAGCCGCTGGATGAGACTGGGGAGCGACGTGACATCGAGGCTTGATCGAGGCGGTGACGCGGGCTCCGCCGCGGCCGGCACGTTTGCGCTCGAGGTCGAGGGACTGCGGAAGGTCTATCACGTGAGCAAGGCCGGCGGGCGCGGCCGCACCGACGTGGTCGCCGTGGACGACGTCGCCTTCGCCATCGCCCCCGGCCGCTCACTGGCGATCGTCGGTGAATCTGGATCCGGCAAGACCACTACGGCGCGCATGGTGATGGGGCTCGAGCAGCCTACCGCCGGGCGGATCAGTCTCGGGGGCGCCGAGCGCGGCCGTGGACGCTTGCGCTCGCGCGAGCGCCGCCGGTACGGCCGCGAGATCCAGATCGTGTTCCAGGACCCGTTCTCCTCGCTCGACCCCCGCCAGCGGGTAGGGGACGCGGTCGAGGAAGTGCTGAGACTGCACTTTGACCTGTCGCCGGCCGATCGCTCTGCTCGCGTCGCTGAGCTGTTCGACCAGGTGGGGCTCGACGAGCGGCACGCGCGGGCGCTGCCGCGCGCGCTCTCCGGGGGCCAGCAGCAGCGCGTGGCGATAGCCCGCGCTCTTGCCTCGATGCCCAAGGTGCTGATCCTCGACGAGGCGGTCGCCTCGCTCGACGTGTCGATCCAGGCGCAGGTACTGAACCTCCTCGCGGACATCCGCGAGGAGACGGGCGTCACGTACCTCTTCATCTCTCACGACCTGGCGGTCGTGAGGCAGGTGAGCGACGACATCATCGTCATGCGCCGTGGGCAGATCGTCGAGCGCGGTCTCACGGCGAGAGTCCTCGACCAGCCGCAGGACCCCTATACGAAGACGCTGCTCAGCGCGGTCCCGCGACGTGGGTGGAAACCCACCCGTCACAAGATGGCGAGAGACTGATGCGCTGCGCAGGCCAGGCGGCCAGAGGAGGTCCGAGATGGCGTTGTCCGTGACAAGACTCGACGCCGCACCGCCCGATCCGCGAGCCGAGCAGGTCATGGTGCCGATGCGCGACGGCGTGCGACTCGCCACTGACGTGTACCTTCCCGAAGGGCCTGCGGCCGGCGGGGGGCGCCGCCCAGCCGTGCTCGTACGCCTGCCGTACGACAAGGCCGGGCGGTATACCTTCATGCCCATGCTTGCCCCGTACGTCAACGAGCGCGGCTATGCATTTGTGGTGCAGGACGTGCGCGGGAAGTTCCGCTCGGAAGGGGAGACCGTCCCCTTCATCCACGAGGTGGAGGACGGCTACGACACGCTCGAGTGGGTCGCCGCGCAGTCCTGGTCTGACGGCACGGTGGTCTCGTTCGGCGACTCGTACTACGGGTTCACGCAGTGGGCGGCCGTGGCCAGCGGACATCCTTCGCTGCGCGCCATAGTCCCGCGAGTGACCAGCGCCGACCTTGCCACCTTCAACTGGTCGGGGGAGGGCGTGACGGCGCTGTACGGGGCCGATTACCTCGCCCACTACTGGGTCGACAATCCGATCTACGACTTCCCGGTCGACTGGAGCGTGAGACCGCTGGCCGGCGTCTACGACGAAGCCTTCGCGGCCATCGGGGCGCGTTCGCGCGGCTTCGATCTGCTCCTCGATCGCGAGATGCGCGGAAGGCCCAGCCCGGATCCGTACTCCGGCGGGCATCCCTTCGACCGGCTCAGGGTCCCGGTGCTCCACTCCGTCGGGTGGTTCGACAATCTGGCCCCTGACTCGATGCGCGACTACGCGACCCTCGTCGGACGTCCGGATCGCGCAGAGCTCAACTACCTGATCGCCGACTCTAACGACCACGAGAACTACCGTCTGGACGACGTGCCCTTCACCGAGGCGGACGACCACGACACCAACGACCAGTCGATCCGAGACATGATCCCGCTCTATCTGGACCCGGCCCTCGACTTCTTCGACGCCGTGCTTGCCGGCGAGGCGGACCGCCTGGCGCGCGTGCGCTGGCATCTCGGCCACGGGGGCTGGCACGACTCCGATGTATGGCCGCCCGCCGAGGCGAGCGAGATCCGGCTCTTCCTGGCTGCGGCGGCACGGGCGGCCGAAGATCCGGCTGGAGGCAGAGGCGGGCGTTTGACGGGCCACCGGGAGGCCGCCCTGAGCGTGGCCCGCTGGGTCCACGACCCTGCGGACCTCGTGCCGTCGACCGTGGAGAACCCGTTCGCATTCCTGTTCGAGTTCCCCGATGAACGAGAGGTCGAGCAGCGCCCCGACGTCCTGACCTTCACGAGCTCGCCCGCCGACGAACCGCTCGATCTGGCTGGTCCCGCGTCCGCTTGGCTCCGGGTCGACACGACCGGTCCATCGCTGCACGTGTTTGCCAAGCTGGTGGACGTTGCGCCGGATGGCGCCGCGCACATGCTGACGCGAGGACAAGTCGTCGTGGCCGAGCCGGACCCGGACCGATTCGTGCGGATCGACCTCAACCACATCGCCTACCGGCTCCTGCCTCGGCACAGCCTTCGCCTGCAGATTGCGTCAAGCGATTATCCGCTGTACATGCCGTATCCAGGGACTACGGAGAACCCCTGGCAGGCGACGCGCAGCGTGGTCAACGAGTTGACCCTGCTGACGGGGGGCGACAAGTCGTCGTTCTTGGCGCTGAGCGTGCTACCCGCATAGGGGATTACCCGTGGCCGTCGGCCGCGGCAGCTGCGTCTCGCACGGGCTGGCAGGCTTCGTCACTTCGTGACGCGCACCGTGTCTGAGGCGGAGCCGCCGATCGGCGTCCTGGTACTCGTAGGCAGGGAAGCTGCGCCAGGTGCCAAGCGACCCGGAGACGAGGCCGCTTGCGGTCGCCCCGATGTCGAAGGTGCCGGCCCTCGCGCCGGCGACGATCGGGACCGCCACGGTCTTGGTCTCGCCGGCCGCCATCGTGCCGAGAGAAACCGGGCCGGCGGTGAAGCCCGCGGGCAGATCTACCTGCACCTGGGAGTCGGCGGCGGGGAAGGCCGGGAAGCCGCCGGTCGCGAACGGAGCCGCGCACGGGTAGGTCACGGTGACCTGCGCCGTGAACGATCCGCCAGCCGCCACGGCTGGACGGCGCGTCGACCTGCACCTGCCACGGCGCGATCAGCACGGCCCCGTAGTTGGCGCCGGGCACGCCCCAGCCGTCGCTCGGCAGCTTCCACACGGAGAGGAAGTCCGCGTAGGACCACTTCCAGCCCACGAACTCGCCCTGGCGGTCGTAGGCCGCGTTCTGGTTGCCCGAGCCCTGGTAGTCGAAGTCGCCCTTGAGTTCGCGGCCCCACGGGTCGTTCAGGATGATCACGCCCTCCGCGTCGTCGTAGCCGACCGCGACGCGATAGTGAGGCCCGTAGACGCCCGGCAGCCAGTCGGTGAGGCAGATCACCGGGTATCCCTGGGCCAAGACGGCCTTGAGCTGCGCGAGCCACGGGGTCGGCTGCGCGTAGTAGAAGCCGCCGTAGCCGAGCGGCCGAGAAGCGTACCCCCAGCCTTCGGCCGCGGGGTAGCGGTCGCCGGCCGAGTAGCTCAGGGCGCTGAACTGCCCGGCGCGGGCGAGGTCGGGAAGAGAGCTCCCGTGAAACGTGCGGGCCGCGTCGTAGACGGACTTCTGGTTGACGAACGGTCCCCAGTAGTCGAGGACCATCTGGGTGGCGGCAGCGCCGCAGCCCACAGACTGGATCTGCTGATAGAACGGGACGTCGTCGATCAGGTAGGCATCCGGCGTGGTCGCGCCCGCCAGGCCGGGTAGCGCCAGCAGGCACAGCGCAAGCGCGAGGACGACCGTGGCCAGCACGAGGATTCTCTTCCGTGGACGGCGCGACATGACTCCCCCTTCGGTTCCCGAGCGGCCCGAGAGCAGGCCGCCTCCCGCATCCGAGTCTAGGGCTACGATGCGGGTCGGACAAGGCTGGGGCGTTACGGCTGGGTGAGGCCGCTGACGCGGCGCGGACGAGGCGGGGGCGCGTGTCGGTCCGGCGACACATCCGCCTGCACGATCTGCGGCACACAAGGAAGTGCTGGAGCCGACGCGGGGAATCGAACCCCGGACCCCATCATTACGAGTGATGTGCTCTGCCAGCTGAGCTACGTCGGCCCAAAATCAAGCCTAGGCATTCTAGGGCACGGCGGGCGCGGGCGCAAAGCGTGGCAGCGACCGCCGGGCTATGCTCGGGCGTTCGGTCCGGTGCGCGGTTCGTATCCGTCGTGCAGCATGAGGCCGTTGCCGGCGTGAACGGCATTGCTCAGGCCCCCGGCTCCCAGATGCGGGTTGAAAGCGAACGTGTGTTCGACTCCAGCAGGCACTGGGCACGGGTGGCTCCGCTCGTCGATTCTTCACACCAGCGCAACACGCACGCAATGTTCTGACTGTTTCCGCCCGCTAAACTGCTGCGAACTCCACACGCGACGGAGTAGCGGCGGTCATTCTCCGTCGCGCCCGCGGCGTCACCACAGCCGCGCGATCCGCAGGACGACGAAGGAGGAGCATGAGGAAGACACTCACCATCGGTACCATCGGCATCCTGGCAGTAGCGGTGGCGGTGATGGCGTTCGCCGGCATCACCGCGCCGAAGACGAACGCGACCAGCTCTCTCTGCCACAGCACGACGCTCTCGATCACCGCGCCGACGAGCGTGAAGTCGGGCAGGCGCATCACGGTGACGGGCGCCGAGGCCCAGGCGCCGGCGCACACGGTCACGGCGACGCTGCAGAGCCGGCTGTCGACCACCAGGAAGTGGGTCAACGGCGCGTCCGCCAATCTCACGTCGGCCGGCGCCTACTCGCTCAAGTGGAAGGCGCCCGCCAAGAAGGGCAAGTACAAGATCCGCGTGCGCGTCACGCACTCGGGCACGTCGAACACCTCGGCGGTCAAGACGGTGACGGTGAAGTAGGAAGAGCCTCGCTCGGCAGCGGCGCCGCCCCGGGGCGACGACCCGCCGCTGCAGCAGCGTGTGGCCGAGGGGCCGGCGGCGTTCCCGCACAGGAGCGCCGCCGGCCCCTCGGCGTTCCGCCGTCGCCTCGGTCATTCGCCGCCCGAGCGCCTACGGGCCGCGCCCGGCGCCGGCCTCGGGTCATCGCCCCAGGGCCGCATCCGCTGTGACCCTCTCGGACCTCGGCCACGCCGGGGCGGTCTGCGGCCCCTCGGGAGCTTACGCCGACGGCTCGTATCGAGCATGTGAACGCTCGCACATGGCCATCGTGTCCTGCCGGGCCCACCTGGGTCGGCCTTCGCGGTGACCCTCCGTCCATTGTCGGACTCGGGTGCTGACCCTAGAATCTCATCGTAGGAAGCACCAGACCGGGGGTGGGTGGAGCCTACGCCGGCGGTCGGGTGGAGGGGTGTGTGACAGGTGGACGGCGCGCAAGCCGAGATCCGCGTTCTGCTCGTGGACGACCACGCCATCGAACGTCAAGGCGTGCGTTCTCTCCTCGACGCCCAGCCAGACATCCAGGTCGTCGCCGAGGCGGGCGACGGCCTCGAGGCGCTCCCGCTCGTCAGTCAGTGTCATCCCGACGTCGTCGTCACCGAGACCATCATGCCGCGCATGAACGGCCTCGAGCTCACCGGCCAGCTCATGCGCCGGTACCCCGAACTCAAGGTGCTGGTCCTCACGCGCAACGACCGTGAGGACTGCGTGCTGCGCCTGGTCCAGGCGGGGGCCAACGGGTACCTGCTCAAGACCGTCGACCGCAGCGACCTGCTCTCGGCCGTGCGGGCCGTCGTGCACGGCGGCCGCGTCCTGCAGCCGGTGGCGCTTGAGGCGGTGCTCGACGACTACCTGCAGCGCGTGCGCGAGCCGTCGGCGCGGCGGCACTCCGTGGAGCTCACCGCGCGCGAGCGCGAGGTCCTCAAGCTGATCGCCGAGGGCAACACCAACCAGGACATCGCCGAACTGCTGTGCCTCAGCCGCAAGACGGTCGAGACGCACCGCAGCAACATCATGGACAAGCTGGACCTCCACAAGGTCACCGACCTGGTCAAGTACGCCATCCGCGACGGTCTGGTCGGTCTGGATTGAGGTCGGCGGAACGGCGTCACGCCTCGTGACCGGGTTTTGTCCATCTGGATGAACCGGAGGTCTCGGCGCCGCGACAAGTCGGCCCCCGGCCGGGGACTTTTTGTACAGATAGAGAGAAGTCGTCTCGCGTGGCAAGTGGTAGCGTGAGAGATGTGGAAGCAGTCGTGCGGGGGACCCCGGCGGCGACCTTTGGGGGAGAAGTGCGGCCGAGCTTGCGAAATGCTTCACAAGGCGGGCCGCACCGTCGTCACCAGCATCGCCGCCCTTCCCGGTGTGGCCCCTTCGGGGCGCAGCCGGGCGCACTCACGTCTTCACGCTCCGCGTCTCCGGGGGGAATCGGGGCTCGATCAGCCAGGGAGTCGAGGGACTGGAGAGGAGTATGACGGAGCTAGCCACCACACCTCAGGCCAAGGCGCTTCACGATCAATTCTGCCACGACGTCCTGAGCATGCCGGGGGGCGAGAAGATCAAGATCTGCCAGCAGTGCGGCACCTGCACCGGGTCTTGCCCCACCAGCTATCTCATGGACTGGGGCCCGCGCGAGATCATCGCCGCGTTCCGCGCCGGGATGATCGACCGGGTCGTCAAGAGCAACACCATCTGGCTCTGCACCTCGTGCTACTCGTGCACGGTCCGCTGCCCGGCCGGCATCAAGATCACCGACCTCATGTACGAGCTCAAGCGCATGGCCATCAAGTACGACCTCGCGCCCAGGGACGGCAAGTCGCCGGCGATGACCAAGTACTTCGTCGACAGCGTCCACAAGCACGGCCGCAACCACGAGGTCGAGCTCATGGCCAAGTTCATGCTCACCAAGGATTGGGGCCTGCCCTTCAAGTTCATGGGCACCGGCATGAAGCTCTTCATGGCGGGCCGCCTGCCCCTGGCCGCCAAGACCATCAGGGGCAAGGACGAGCTGGACAAGATCAGCGCCTACCTCGACGAGCAGGAGGCGAAGGCGAGATGAGATACCTGTACTACCCCGGCTGTTCGGCCGAAGCCACCGGCAAGGCCTACGACATCTCCACCCGCGCCCTCATGGACAAGCTGGGCGTCGAGCTCATCGAGCTCGCCGACTGGAACTGCTGCGGCGCCACCAGCTACTTCAGCGTCCGCGAGCTCGATTCGTTCGCCATCGCGGCGCGCAACCTCGCCATCGCCCAGCGCCAGGGCGACGAGGACCTGTGCGTCATCTGCAACGCCTGCTACACCACGCTCGCCAAGACCAACCGCTACATGGCCGAGAGCAAGGAGGTGTTCGAGGCCGTCAACGGCGCCCTCGGCGCGGTCGACCGCTCCTACGACGGCACCAAGCCCGTCCGCCACATCATGGACGTGCTCATCAACGACATCGGCCTCGAGGAGCTCGAGGCGAAGGTCACCCGCCGGCTCACCGGCCTCAAGGTCGCCTGCTACTACGGCTGCCAGTACTCGCGCCCCATGGGCGCGTTCGACGACACCGAGTTCCCGGTGACCATGGACGACTTCTTCCGGGCACTGGGCGCCGAGACCGTCGACTTCCCCGGCAAGGTCAAGTGCTGCGGCGGCATGATGATGCTGACCAAGGAAGAAGGCGCCCTGCGGCTCTGCCACGAGCTGCTCAAGGGCGCCCAGGACGCCGGCGCCGACGTCATCGTCTGCGCGTGCCCGCTCTGCGAGATGAACGTCGAGGGCTACCAGCCGCGCGTCAACAAGACCTTCGGGACGAGCTTCGACATCCCGGTGATGTACTTCACGCAGCTGGCGGGGCTGGCGTTCGGCGCCGACTCCCGGCAGCTGGCCATCGACAAGCAGATCGTCTCCTGCGACCGCGTCGTCGCGGCGATCCCGGCGTGAGCGAGGAGGAGGCGAACATGGCTGACGAGAAGATCGCCGTCTACTTCTGCCACTGCGGCAGCAACATCGGCGGCAAGGTCGACGTGGAGAAGGTCACCGCCTGGGCGGCCGAGCAGCCCAACGTCGTGGTGTCGCGCGAGTACAAGTACATGTGCTCCGACCCCGGCCAGGACCTGATCAAGGAGGACATCCAGAAGCTCGGCTGAACCGCGTCGTCGTGGCGGCCTGCTCGCCGCCGCATGCACGAGCCCACCTTCCGCAAGGCCGCGGCCGACGCCGGGCTGAACCCGTTCCTCTCCAGATGGTCAACATCCGCGAGCACTGCTCGTGGGTCACCGAGGACAAGGACGAGGCCACCGAGAAGGCCAAGCGCATCCTGAGCGCGCAGATCCACCGCCTGCCGTTCAACGTGCCGCTCGACCCCATCGAGGTGCCGGTCAACCCGGCCGTGCTGGTCGTCGGCGGCGGCATCGCCGGCATCCAGGCGGCGCTCACGCTGGCGCCACGCGGCAAGAAGGTCTACCTCGTCGAGACGCAAGCCGACCATCGGCGGCCACATGGCGATGTTCGACAAGACGTTCCCCACGCTCGACTGCGCGGCCTGCATCCTGACGCCGAAGATGTCGGCGGTCGGGCAAGCACCCGAACATCACGATGCTGGCCTACTGCGAGGTCGAGCGAGGTCGACGGCTACGTCGGCAACTTCAAGGTCAAGGTCCGCAAGAAGGCGCGCTACGTCGACACCGACACCTGCACCGGCTGCGTGGCCTGCATGGACGCCTGCGTGGTGCGCAAGGTGCCGAGCGAGTTCGACCAGGGGCTCGGCAAGCGCAACGCCATCTACATCCCGTTCCCGCAGGCCGTCCCGCTGCGCGCGACCATCGACCCGGAGAACTGCCTCACGCTCAAGGGCAAGAAGTGCAAGCAGCCCTGCATCACGGCGTGCGGCCCGAAGGCCATCGACTTCGAGCAGCAGGACGAGGTCCTGGAGCTCGAGGTCGGCGCGATCATCATGGCCACCGGCTTCGAGCTCTGGGACGCCGGACCAGGACCCGCGCTACGGCTACGGGCGGCTCGACAACGTCATCACGGCCTCGAGTTCGAGCGCATCTTCAACGCCTCGGGCCCGACCGGCGGCGCACATCGTCCTGCGAGAACGGCGAGGCGCCCAAGTCGGTCGCGATCCTGCACTGCGTCGGCAGCCGCGACGATGAACCACCAGGAGTACTGCTCGCGCGTCTGCTGCATGTACTCGCTCAAGTTCAGCCACCTCATCAAGGAGCACCTGCCCGAGGCCGAGGTGTACAAGCTTCTACATCGACATGCGCTGCTACGGCAAGGGCTACGAGGAGTTCTACCGGCGCCTCATGGACGAGGGCGTGCACTTCGTGCGCGGCCGCGCCGCCGAGGTCACCAACGTGGCGCTCTCGCCCGAAGAGGAAGGGCGCCTGGTCGTCAAGGCCGAGGACACGCTGCTCGGCATCGTGCGGCGCATCCCGGCCGACATGGTGGTCCTCTCCAGCGGCCTCGCGCCGGCCAAGGACGCCAAGGAGGTCAGCCAGACCTTCGGCTTCGGCTGCTCGGCCAACGGGTTCTTCCTCGAGCGGCATCCCAAGCTCGAGCCGGTCAGCACCGTCACCGACGGCATCTTCATCGCCGGCTGCTGCCAGTACCCCAAGGACATCCCGGACACGGTCGCCCAGGCCGGCGCCGCCGCCGCGGGCGCGCTGGCGCTCGTCGACAACCCGACCGTCAAGGTCGAGCCGACGGTCTCGTACATCGATCCCGAGATGTGCGCGGGCTGCCACATCTGCGTGAGCGTCTGCCCGCACGCCGCGATCCAGTACAACGCGGAGAAGGAAGTCGCCGAGGTCATCACCGCCGCCTGCAAGGGCTGCGGCGTGTGCGTCGCCGCCTGTGGCAGCAACGTGCCGCAGCAGGCCGGCTACCTCGACGACCAGATCTTCGCCGAGATCGAAGGGGCCATGGCCCTCTGAGGCCGTGCGTCAGTGAAGGAGAGCACAGTGAGTGATCAGTTCGAACCTCGTCTGATCGGGTTCCTCTGCCGCTGGTGCAGCTACAACGGCGCCGATCTCGCCGGCACCTCGCGGATGAAGTACCCGCCGAACATGGTGCCGATCAAGACCAACTGCTCCGGGCGCGTCGACCCGGTGCACATCCTCAAGGCGTTCCACGAAGGCGCGGACGGCGTGCTCATCGCCGGCTGTCACCCCGGGGACTGCCACTACATCAACGGCAACTACCGCACCGCCGGTCGCTACCCGCTGGTCGAGAAGCTGCTCGAGCAGATGGGCCTCGAGCACGGCCGCGTGCGGCTCGAGTGGGTCTCCGCCGCCGAGGGCGAGAAGTTCCAGCGCGTGGTCACCGAGTTCACCGAGCAGATCCGCGCGCTCGGTCCGCTGGGCTGGAGCAGGCAGTTCCACGACGAGTCCGCCGACGTCCGAGGAGGCCGCGAAGGAGGCGGTGCCGGCATGAATAGCCCACGTAGCGAAGCTATCGAGCGGGGCGCCGAAGGGGCACCGCTCCGTACTGACAAGTTCAAGTTCGCCATGTACTGGGCCGGCAGCTGCGGCGGCTGCGAGATCGCCGTGCTGGAGATCAAGGACAAGATCATCGATTTCGACCGGGACTACGAGGTGGTCTTCTGGCCGGTCGCCGCCGACTTCAAGTACAAGCATGTCGAGGACTGCGCCGACGGCTACATCGACGTCTGCCTGTTCAACGGCTGCATCCGCAACAGCGAGAACGAGCACGTCGCCAGGTTGCTCCGCGCCAAGAGCAAGGTGCTCGTCGCGTTCGGCGCCTGCGCGATGAATGGCGGCATCCCCGGGCTCGCCAATGTGGCCGACGCGGCCGAGATCAAGCAGCTCGTCTACGTCGACAACCCCTCGGTCGACAACCCCGAGCGCGTCTTCCCGCAGGAGCGCTACGAGGTCCCCGAGGGCGAGCTCGTGCTGCCGCACATGTACGACACCGTCAAGACGCTCGACCAGACGGTGGAGGTCGACTACTTCATGCCGGGTTGCCCTCCGGAGGCGCACCAGATCGCCGCGGTGCTCGACGTGGTGACCGCGGCGCTCAAGGGTGAGGGCGAGCTCCCGCCCAAGGGCGCCACCGTCGGCGTCTCTCCCAAGACCTGCTGCGACGAGTGCGAGCGGGTCAAGGAGGAGAAGAAGGTCCACGAGTTCAAGCGCATCTGGGAGTTCCTCCCGGATCCCGAGAAGTGCCTGCTCGAGCAGGGCCTGATCTGCATGGGCCCCGCCACGCACGCCGGCTGCGGGGCCCGCTGCACCGCCGTCGGCATGCCCTGCCGCGGCTGCTACGGCGCCCCCGACGGCGTCGTCGACCAGGGCGCCAAGATGCTCAGCACGGTGGCGTCGATCATCGACGCGCCGACCCCCGAGGAGATCGCCGAGATCGCCGCGACCGTCCCCGACCCGGTGGGCACGTTCTACCGCTTCGGTCTCCCCAGTTCCTTGCTGCGGCGCGCCAAGGTCCCCGCGGCCGAGAGTGAGGTGCCCGCATGAAGAAGGTGACCGTCGATCCCATCACCCGTCTCGAGGGTCACGGCAAGATCGAGATCTTCGTGGACGACGACAACAAGGTCCAGAACGTCTACTTCCAGATCCCGGAGCTGCGCGGGTTCGAGCGCTTCTGCGTCGGCCGCCCGGTCGAGGAGCTGGCGCGCATCACGCCGCGCATCTGCGGCGTGTGCCCCGAGGCTCACCACATGGCGGCCACCAAGGCCATCGACGACGTGTTCGGCGTCGAGGTCGCGCCCACGGGCCGCAAGCTGCGCGAACTGCTCTACAACACGTTCTACGTGACCGACCACACGACGCACTTCTACATCCTCGCCGGCCCGGACTTCATCATGGGGCCGGAGAGCGACCCGGCGGCGCGCAACATCCTCGGCGTCATCGGCAAGGTCGGCCTCGAGACCGCCGGCGCCATGATCAAGCTGCGCGCCGACGCCGCCGAGGTCATCAGCATGATCGGCGGCAAGCAGATCCACCCGGTGTGCGGTCTGCCCGGCGGCGTCAGCCAGGCGATCACCGCCGAGCAGCGCGACCGCATCGTCGAGGTCACCGCGGCGCAGGTCGAGTTCGCCAAGTTCACGCTGCAGCTCTTCGACGACGTCGTCCTCGGCAACACCGACTACGTCGACCTCATCAAGAGCGACATGTTCACCCACCAGACCTACTACATGGGCATGGTGGACGAGGACAACAAGGTCAACTTCTACGACGGCAAGATCCGCGTGGTCGGCCCCGACGGCGTGGAGCACGAGAAGTTCGAGCGGCAGCGACTACCTCGCCCACCTGGCCGAGCACGTCGAGCCGTACAGCTACCTCGTCTACCCGTACCTCAAGAGCGTCGGCTGGAAGGGCTTCACGGACGGCAAGGACTCGGGCGTGTACCGCGCCTCGCCGCTCAGCCGCCTCAACGCCGCCGACGGCATGGCCACGCCGCTGGCGCAGGCCGAGTACGAGCGCTTCTACAGCACGCTCGGCGGCAAGCCGGTGCACGCCACCCTGGCGACGCACTGGGCGCGCCTGGTCGAGCTGCTCTACGCGGCCGAGCGCGCCCACGAGCTGGCCACCGACCCCGAGATCATCAACCCGGACGTCCGCAACATCCCCACGCGCATCGTCGGACGAGGGCGTCGGCGTGGTCGAGGCTCCGCGCGGCACGCTGTACCACCACTACAAGACCGACGACAAGGGCATCGTCACCAACGTCAACCTCATCGTCGGCACCACCAACAACAACGCCGCCATCTCGATGTCGCTCAAGAAGGCCGCCGAGGGCATCCTCACCGGCGGCAACGAGATCAGCGAGGGCCAGCTCAACATGATCGAGATGGCCTTCCGCGCCTACGACCCGTGCTTCGGCTGCGCCACGCACACGCTGCCCGGCGACATGCCGCTCGAGGTCACGCGTCAAGAGCGAGGCCACCCGCGAGGTCATCGCCAGCGTCAAGAGGAACATGTGACGCTGGGCTCCACGCTCGTGCTCGGCATGGGCAACCCGATCCTGTCTGACGACGGGGTCGGGTTGCTCGTCGCCGGGCGGCTCGCCGAAGAGGCTGCTGCCGCCCGGCGTGGAGGTCACGCAGAGCGAGGTCGCGGGTCTTCGCCTGCTCGAACTTGTGCGCGGATTCACCCGCGTTATCATTATTGATGCCCTGAAGAGCCCCGCCGAGGCAGGACGCGAGCCCGGCGAGGTCGTCAAGTACGAGGCCAAGGACTTCAAGGGCGGTCACCGCTACGGGTCCGCCCACTCCATCGGCCTCGACACGGTGCTGGAGCTGGGTCACAGGCTCGGCTACGACATGCCCGAGGAGGTCGTCGTGTTCGCCATCGAGGCGGCAGACGTGGAGACGTTCGGCGAGGAGCTCTCGCCGCCCGTGGCCGCTGCCGCCGAGCGGGTGCTCGACCTCGTCCGCCGGGAGGTGGCCGCGTGAGTGCCCGGCCTAGTCGCTCCGGCGAGCGGGGCGCCGTCGGCACACCGCTCACCGGCGAGCGGGACTCCGTGGGCGCACCATCCGCCAGCGTCGGCGTCGTCGCCTTCGTGACGCACCCGCTGCCCGAGCTGCGCACCGCGCTCAGGGGCATCCGCGAGACGGCGCCGCCGGACGACGCAGCTCGCCGTGGTCGCGAGCGGCCTCGGCGACCTGGATGCGACCTACCTGCTGCGCCAGTACCTGCGGGGGCGCATCCACGCGCTGGACTTCGAGCGCGCGGGCGTCCGCGGCAGCCACTGCGGCCTCGACCGCGCCTACCAGTTGGTGCACGGCGACTACCTCGTCCGCGTGGACGACACGCTCGAGTTCCAGCCCGGGTGGCTGGAGCGCGCCATCTCGGCCTTCGAGGCGGACCCGTCACTGGGCTGCCTGTCCCTGGTCCCGCCGGCCGATTACCACCGCGGCCGCGGCCGGCCGCGGACGGTGCACGTGGAGCCCATCGTCGTCGACCACCTCGACATGACGCTGCTTCGTCGCGCCGCGGGGGCTGGTGGAACTGCACGAGTGCGAGCTCATGGGCGAGCAGCCCGACGGCTGCCGCTTCCAGGAGTATCTGCGCGGAGAGGAGCGGCGGCTCGCGTTCCTGCCCGGCCTGGTCAGTCCACTCGGTCTGGTGGAGGACGCCAGCGCCTTCGACTCCTGCAGCGTCGAGGCGGAGCTGCCTCCGCACGAGGGAGCCTCAGGCGCCATGCAGCGCCTGGACCAGGCCTACGACCTGGGCGACGACATCCTGCTCACCTGCCTGTCCTGCGGCGGGTCGGAGCTCGAGGTCCTGGCGGCGCGCATCCGCTTCTGCGAGCGGCACCAGGTCGCCATCGGCTTCTGGTACGAGCTGCGCTGCCCCGAGTGCGGCGAGCTCCACTACAAGGACGACTTCCAGTTCCGCTGCCCGGACTAATGCCCGGAGGCGCCGCAGGCACCGTAGTGCTATTGAGCGACTCGCGGCCCGTTAGGGTCCGGCGCGAGGCGGACTAGAGTGAGCGCCCTCCGGCCCAGCGAACCCGCACCTGACGGAGCCCGGCAGGACGAGGGTGCGCCGCGCGCCGTGCGCATCAGCGTCCGCGGCGTCGTCCAGGGCGTCGGCTTCCGGCCCTTCGTCTACTCGCTCGCCGCCCGCTGCGGGGTGCGCGGCTGGGTGCGCAACACCTCGGCCGGCGTGGAGGTGCTGGCGCAAGGCCCGCCGGCGGCCGTCGCGGCGTTCGCCGAGGCGCTGCCGGCGGAGGCGCCGCCGCGCAGCCACATCGCCGCGTACGAGGTCCGTGAGGTGCCGCCGGGGGCCGCGGTCGACGGCCCGGCGCCCGGCGAGGCGTTCGTGATCCTCGAGAGCGCCGCGGACCCCGCGGCCTACCAGCTCGTCTCGCCGGACATCGCCACCTGCGCCGACTGTCGTCGCGAGCTGCTGGACCCGGACGACCGGCGCCACGACTACCCGTTCACCAACTGCACCAACTGCGGGCCGCGGTTCACCATCATCGAGGACCTGCCCTACGACCGCGAGCGCACCACGATGCGCCAGTTCCCGCTCTGCCCTGCCTGCCGGCGGGAGTACGAGGACCCGGCCGACCGGCGTTTCCACGCCGAGCCCAACGCGTGCCCCGTCTGCGGGCCGCGCGTGCGGCTGCTGCGGCTGGGCGACGGAGACGACGTCGTGGAGGTGGCCGCCGGCGGCGAAGCCGACCCGGCGGCGCCCGTCCGCGCGGCCGCCGAGCTGCTGCGCGACGGCGAGATCCTCGCCGTCAAGGGCCTCGGCGGCTTCCACCTCGCCTGCGACGCCACCGACGGCGAGGCCGTGCGCCGCCTCAAGCGGCGCAAACGGCGTCCCGACAAGCCGCTCGCCGTCATGCTCGCCGGCCTCGACGAGCTGCGCGCGCACTGCCTGGTCACGCCCCGAAGAGGAAGCGCTGCTGACCTCGCCCGAGCACCCGATCGTGCTCCTGGAGTGGCGAGACGCAGGACCGGCGGGCGAGCCCGGGGAGGAACTCGGTGGGGGAGAGGGCGACCCGATCGATCCGGAGGTCGCCGTCCGCCAGCGCTACCTCGGCGCCATGCTGCCGTACACGCCGCTGCACGTGCTGCTGCTGCGGGCCGCCGGCCGGCCGCTCGTCATGACCAGCGGCAACCTCGCGGAGGAGCCCATCGTCAAGGGCTGGGAGGAGATCGGCCGGCTGACGCCCATCGCCGACGCCTACCTGGTCCACGACCGGGAGATCGCCGTGCGCTACGACGACTCCGTCGCGCAGGTGCGCGGCGGGCGGCCGCGGCTGATCCGCCGGTCGAGGGGCTACGCCCCGTTCCCGGTGGCCCTGCCGCGGCCGCTCCCGCAGACGCTCGCCGCCGGGGCGGAGCTCAAGAACACCTTCTGCCTCACGCGCGACGCCAACGCCTTCCTCAGCCAGCACATCGGCGACCTCGAGAACCTCGAGACGCTGGAGCACTACGAGACCAGCATCGAGGTCTACCGGCGCATGTTCCGGCTCGAGCCGGAACTCGTCGCCTACGACCTGCACCCGGAGTACCTGGCGACCAAGTACGCCCTGGCGCTGCCGCAGCCCGAGAAGATCGCCGTGCAGCACCACCACGCGCACGTCGCGGCGCGCCTGGTGGAGCACGGACGGGAGGAGGCCGTCATCGGCGTCAGCATGGACGGCCTGGGCTACGGCGACGACGGCCGCCTGTGGGGCGGCGAGGTCCTGGTGTGCGACCTGACGGGCTACCGCCGCGTCGGCCCACCTCGAGGAGCTGCCGCTGCCGGGCGGCGCCGCCGCGATCACGCAGCCGTGGCGGACCGCCCTCGGCTGGAGCTACGCGCTCCTCGGTCCCGAGGGCCTGACGCGCGCCGCCGCGCTCCTGGAGGCTGCCGCCCGCGGCGGCGCCGACGGGCTCGTGACCCCGCTCGGAGGAGGAGGTCTCGGCGCTGGTCACGCAGGTCGACCGGAGCGTCAACGCGCCGCTCACGACGAGCTGCGGCCGCCTGTTCGACGCGGTCGCCGCGCTCGCCGGCGTGCGGCACCGCATCAGCTACGAGGGGCAGGCGGCGATCGAGCTGGAGATGATGGCGTCGGGGCCGGCCGTGGCGACGGCCGCCGGCCCCTACGAGTGGACGCTCGACGGCGACCCCGGCGCCGCGGCGACGGGCGCCCGGCGCGGCGCGGCCGAGTGGGTCGCCGCGCGCGCTGCCGCAGCCGGCGGGGATGCCGGCCGGAGCGACGCCGGGCTGCCCGGCCCGGCGCCGGCGGTCGTGCGCCTCGCGCCGGTCGTCGCCGGCGTTCTCGACGACCTCGAGGCGGGCGCCGCGCCCGGCGTCGTCGGCGCCCGGCTGCACGCCACCGTCGCGGCGTTCGTGCTCGACCTCTGCCGGCGCGTCCGCGCCGCCGGCGGACCGGCGGTCGTCGCCCTCGCCGGCGGCGTGTTCCAGAACCGCCTGCTCGCGGACCTCTGCGAGCGCCTGCTCGAGGCCGACGGCTTCGAGGTCCTGGCCGGCGGTCTGGTCCCCGTCAACGACGGCGGCGTCTCACTGGGGCAGGCCGCCGTCGCGGGCTATACTCTGCTCGAGCGCCGCGGGGAGCTCGGCTGACCGCGGCGCGCCCGTCCGCCGACCGACCAGACCACAGGACTCCGCCATGTGCCTCGCCCTTCCCATGCGCATCACCGCCCTCGACGGCGCACGCGCCACGATCGCCGTGGAGGGCCTGCAGCAGGAGTGCAGCGTCATGCTCGTCCCGGACGCCGCCGTCGGCGACTACGTGCTGGTGCACGCCGGCTTCGCCATCAGCGTCATCGACGAGGCGGAGGCGCAGGAGACCTACGACCTCCTGCGCGAGATCGGCGCGTTCGACGAGCACGAGGCGGATGGCGCCGGCCCCGAGGACGCACGATGCCGACGGCTGACGACCCCGGTGGCCATGGCCCGCGCTGACGACCTCGGCCGGCTCGCCGCCGAGCTGCGCGCCGAGGCGCCTCCCGAGCCTCACGTTCATGGAGGTCTGCGGCACCCACACCATGGCGATCGCCCGCTACGGGCTGCGCCAGTTGCTGCCCGACGGCGTCAGGCTGATCAGCGGCCCCGGCTGCCCGGTGTGCGTGACGGCCATGGCCGACCTCGACCGGGTGCTCGCGCTGGCGCGCCTCCCCGAGGTCACCCTGGTCACCTTCGGGGACCTGATCCGCGTGCCGGCGTCGCGCGGCACGCTGGCCGCGGAGCGCGCCGCCGGCGCCGACGTCCGCGTGGTCTACTCGCCCAGCGACGCCGTGCGCATCGCCGCCGCCGAGCCCGACCGCCAGGTCGTCTTCGCGGGCATCGGCTTCGAGACCACGGCTCCGACCACGGCGGCGGCATTGCTCGAGGCGCGTGCCGCCGGTCTCACCAACTTCAGCCTCCTGAGCCTGCACAAGACCATGCCGCTGCCCCTGCGCGCGCTGCTCGACCTGGGCGAGACGCCCGTCAGCGGGTTCCTGCTGCCCGGGCACGTGAGCGTGATCACCGGGACGGCCTGCTACGAGTTCCTGGCGAGCGACTACGGCATCGCCGGCGTGGTCGCCGGATTCGAGGCCCGCGACGTGCTGGAGGCGCTGCTGATGCTCGTGCGCCAGCCCGAGCCGCGGATCGCCATCCAGTACACGCGGGCGGTGCGGCCCGAGGGCAACGTCGTGGCGCAGCGCCTGCTGGAGCGGGTGTTCGCGCCGAGCGACGCCGACTGGCGCGGCCTCGGCGTCATCCCCGGCTCCGGGCTCGCGCTGCGCGACGAGTTCGCCGACGTGGATGCGGCGCGCCGGTTCGCCGTGGACCCGGGCCCCTCCCTGGAGCCGCCCGGGTGCCGCTGCGGCGAGGTGCTGCGCGGCGTCACCGACCCGGCCGACTGCGCGCTGTTCGGCGCGCGCTGCACGCCGGAGGACCCGGTCGGCGCGTGCATGGTGAGCAGCGAGGGCGCCTGCGCCGCCCGCTACCGCTACAGGGGGCTGGATGACTAGCCACCGAAGGCGGGCTAGCGAGCGGGGCGCCGAAGGAGCACCGCTCACCGAGCGCCGGACGACCGGCGAGCGCGTCCTCCTGGGCCACGGCAGCGGCGGCAAGCTCTACCGCGACCTCGTCAAGGACGTGTTCGTGCGCGCGTTCGCCAACCCGGTCCTGGAGCGCCTCGACGACGCGGCCGCGCTGACGCCGTCCGGCCGCATCGCCTTCACGACGGACGCGCACGTGGTGCAGCCGCTCACGTTCCCCGGCGGCGACATCGGCCGCCTCTCGGTGGCAGGGACGGTGAACGACCTGGCTACGGCGGCGGCGCGGCCGCTGGCGCTGGCCGCCGCCTTCGTCATCGAGGAGGGCTTCGCCCTGGACGACCTGCGCGCCGTCTGCGCCAGCATGGCGGCCACGGCGCGCGAGGCCGGCGTGCCCATCGTCACCGGCGACACCAAGGTGGTGGAGCGCGGCGCGGCCGACGGGCTGTTCATCACGACCACGGGAGTGGGGGAGATCGTCGTCGCGCACGAGCTCGGCTCCGCCGCCGTCCGCGACGGCGACGCCGTGATCCTCAGCGGTTCCATCGGCGACCACGCCGTGGCGATCCTCGCGGCGCGCGGCGAGTTCGACTTCCGCACCGTCGTGCGCAGCGACTGCGCGCCGCTCTGGGGCCTGGTCGACGCCGCCGTGGCCGCGGCCCGCGCGAGCGGCGGGGAAGAGGCCGTGCGCTTTCTGCGCGACCCCACGCGCGGCGGTCTGACCACCGTGCTGGCCGAGCTCGCGGAGGAGTCGGGTCTGGGCATCGAGGTCGAGGAGGAGGCCATCCCCGTGTCGCCGGCGGTCCGCTCCGTGTGCGATCTGCTCGGCTACGACCCGCTGACGCTCGCCAACGAGGGCAAGATGGTGCTGGTGACGGCGGCGGAGGCGGCCGACGCCGTGGTCGCCGCGGTCCGCGGCACGGAGTACGGACGCGACGCGCGGCGGATCGGCTTCGTCACCGCCGCCCACCCCGGCCGCGTCGCCCTGCGCACGCCGTTCGGCACGCGCCGCGTGCTGGACATGCCGGTGGGAGAGCTGCTGCCGCGGATCTGCTAGCCGGCTCCCGCCCGTCCTCGTGCGTGGGTCTGCGCGAGCGCGCGTGTGGTGGGTGCGAAGTGAGGGAGAACCTGGAGCCCGGTCGCGGATTCGAACCGCGGACCCCCTCCTTACCATGGAGGTGCTCTGCCAGCTGAGCTAACCGGGCCTGGTGGGGGAGCTAGGATTTGAACCTAGGTAGGCTGCGCCAACGGATTTACAGTCCGCCCCCTTTAACCACTCGGGCACTCCCCCGGGAGCCGTGGAATCGTAGCCGAAAGCACGGGCGCTTTCAACCGCGGGGGAGGCTGGGGAGTGAGCGGCCAGAAGAGAGGCAGCCGGGGCCGTCAGGGGGATGACGGCCCCGGCTTGAAAGGGTGTGCCGCCCGGCCAGGGGAAGCGGGCGAGCACGGGGACTCGCAGTGTCATCGTGCCGCCTGCGGTGGGAGGGGGATCCCGGCCCGCGGCGCTTGTGATGACATGCGCATTCTATCCGATATACGGTTCAGTGCAACCGCTGTGCGGACACAAGAGTCCCCACGGCGTTTGTACCGATTGTCCAGCGCCGGCGGGCACCGCCGCCGGCCGGCGCTCCACCGCGACACCCATTTCCATTCGGATTGAGCGCCAAATTCGCCTGTGGTACCGTAGGCATCCGCCGTGGCGGCGTAGCTCAGCTGGTCAGAGCAGCGGAATCATAATCCGCGTGTCGTAGGTTCGAGTCCTACCGCCGCTACCAGCGCCTTTACCCCGTGAGACTCCCTTTCCTTGCCGACCGCCGCGCCGGTCTACATGAGTTCCCGCAATTTGCTCCAAACCGGCGTGTTGGTGAGAAAAGCCCCCCGGCGCATGCGCAGGCCCCCTCGGCGAGTCTTTGCCTGTGCCCCGGGTAGGGGGCGCTGCGCCGACGCCGCCGGCTATTCCTGAGAGAACTGCGCCCTCGCGTCTTCCATGAACACATCCAGGAACACGCGCTCCAAGCCGACCGGCCCCCTCGCAAAACGCAGAAAGAGGCTTCTCTTGAACGCCTCGCGTGGTGCCGGGCACATGTCCCATGCGTTGTGCTTGAGGTCTGCGTCGCCGGGGCCAAGGCGCAGGGACTCCTGAATCCCGACACTCAAGTACGCGCCATCCCCCAGCCCCGCCTCATCCACCCTTTGCTGTTCCAAGCGATACAGACCCCTGCCCAGCCAGAGGTCGGTAAAGGGACGGCCCATGATGGCGGTAGACACGTCCTCCCGGTCCAAATCGTCGGCCAGTCTCCAGCGCAGAAGCGCCTTCTCGCTTTGAAGCATGGCTCCCCCGTTCGTTGCGGACTCCACCAGCCTACGACTCAGGTGGGACGGCTGCCATGGTTGAGGGCAGCAGAAGCGGCCCGCCGGCAGTCTTCAGTGCCTTAGAAGTCGGCTGCGACGGGCCGCCGCAACACCGCACCGCGCCGTTCTCGGGGCGGGAAGGGTGACGATGCCCAGTCCGAGTTGACGTTCTCAGAACGCAGAGCGGCCCCGGAGTCGATGAGGCCCCGGGGCCGAGCGCCGCCGATCCCGTTTCGCCGCCAGTAGCTGCACTGCTGATTCGCGTCGACCGCTCTGCCTTTGCTCACCCCGCTGCGCACAGCGCGTCTTGGGGGTGCAGCGCGCAGTAGTTCGACGGCGCGAGCTCACTGGGCTGCCGGCGACGGCGGATCAGCGCCCACGCGAGGACGGCGATGATGAGCACCGCCAAGGCCGCACCGATGGCGATCCACGCGATCGTCGACGACGTGCTGGACGAGGCAGGCGGCGCAGCGCTGACCGTACCGCTCCCTGCTGACGCGGGTGGCACTCCGAGCCAGCCGTCGGTAGCTGCCGCAGCGCTGACCGTGCCGCTCCGTGCGGACGCGGGTGGCATTCCGAGCCAGCCGTCGGTAGCTGCCGCAGCGCTGACCGTACCGCTCCCTGCTGACGCGGGTGGCATTCCGAGCCAGCCGTCGGTAGCTGCCGCAGCGCTGACCGTGCCGCTCCGTGCGGACGCGGGTGGCATTCCGAGCCAGCCGTCGGTAGCTGCCGCAGCGCTGACCGTGCCGCTCCCTGCGGCGAGATTCACCGTATGATTGCGGTCATGGGCCCGCTGGAACTGAGCCAGCGTCGGCCTGGCCTGCGCGGCCGTGACGGACAGCGCGATCACGAGCAGCGACAGCACGAGCAGGCCCAAAAGTAGCGCGATTGGTTTCTGTGCCGAGGTCTTCATTTCCTCACCTCCGGACGCCAGCGCTGCCGTCCCGGCAAGGCCGGCGACCTCATCGAGCGACGGATTGTCCCGCTCTCCGCCATATAGTGAATACGCCTAGGAGTTTTCCTGGGGCAACATTGGTAAACACGTTTTGCACAGGGTTTAATATGCCAATGGCCACGGTCGGCAACAACGTTGCTGGAGTCGGTCTCGACGGCACAGCAGACCCTCGCGGGCGGCGCCGGCGCGTATCGGCCCGAGCGGCTGCCCGCTCAGGTCCTCGAGCACCCGACGGGCATCGAGTACGGCTGGCACCACCTGATCGGGTGCGCCTGCCAGGCGTGCCGCCAGCGCCATGCGGCCTGAGTTCCCTGCGCGCGGAGGGCCACGGCGTCGTAGCTTCGAGGCGGTCGCTCGTGCCGTTGTCAGTCCGGTACACACCGGGCGCGGCCGATAACGGTGACTCGACGCGCAGCGTTGGTAGCATCGCGGTGCCGCGCGGGCCAGGCGGCTCCCGGGACCTCGAGGGTCATCGTGGCGAAGCTGGCCGTACCTTATGCCGAGCGCAGAGCGACGACGGAACGTCGCTGGCTGCTGGCTGAGAGAAGGGCCGCACCCTACCTCGTGGTCCTTGTATTCTGCAGCATGGTCGATTGGGCGTTGACCATGGACGCTCTTGCCATGGGGATCGCCCGCGAGGGCAACCCCGCCATGGTCGGCGTACTGCAGATGGATCCGCTCGCGTCCTTCGGGGTGAAGCTGGGAATCCCGGTTCTGGGTGGCCTCTTCCTCTATGCCTGTCGCTCTGACCGGTACGCTCGTGCCGGGATCAAGCTGCTGGCGTGCGTCTATGTGGCGCTCGCCGTCTATCAGATCATCGGACGGCTGTTCCTCGTCCAGTAGCCGTCGTCAGGGCTCGACGGTGCGTCCCGGGGCAGCGAGGCGTCACCCGTGGGCGATGTTCACGGCCCGAGCCACGATGACGGCCAGTGTGGCGAAGGAGAGCAGGTTCTCCACGGCCATCGCGAGCTTGGCTCGCCGGGAGTAGGGCATCGCGTCGGTGGGCGAGAACGCCATCGCGCTGGTGAGCGAGACGTAGAGGTAGTCGTAGAAGGTAGGCTTCCAGGCGTCGGGCGCCAGCTCCTCCTGGTCTGCCTGGTGCTGCGGGAAGACGAAGTCCGGGTAGCGCCCGGCGTAGCCGCCGGCGCGCGCTTCCGGGCCGCCGCCGTCCAGTTCCCAGTACAGCAGCGCGAAGACGGCCACGTTGACCAGCCACAGGGCCAGGCCGGTGAACAGGAGCGCCGGCGGCTGGAGGTGCGACCCCGCGAACACCCCCCGCACGAGCAGGACGAGGCTCACGGCGTCGGCGATCACGAGCAGGGTGATGCAGGCCAGCGAGAGGAGGCGCGGGAGCCGGCCGGGCTCGTTGCGGCCCTCGTACGCGGCCAGAGAGGCGACCAAGAGGACCGCGGACGCCAGTGGGAACAGCCAGAAGGGGTGGACCCCGAGGCTGCGCGCGACCAGCGCCTGGCCGGCGATGACCACGCCCGCGCCGGCCACCACCGGGCGGCGCGACTCCGGCTCGGTCTTCGTGCGCCAGGCGGGCGCGGAGGTCATGCGCCGGGGCCGCCCGGCCCGCTGATCACGCTGCCGGCGGTCTCGCCGCCGTCCATGACGATCACCGAGCCGGTGAAGTAGGCTGCCTCGTCGCCGGCGAGGTAGGCGAACAGGCCGGCGAGTTCCTCGGGCGTCGCGTGACGCCCGAGCGGGATGCGCCGGTTCACCTCGCGCCAGCATCTCGGGCGTGTACTCGGCCTCCTGCATGGGCGTGAGCACGTAGCCGGGGCACACGGCGTTGACCCGGATCCGCGGCGCCCACTCCAGCGCCAGCGACCTGGTCAGCGCCACCAGGCCGGCCTTGGTCGCGTTGTAGTCGGCGTAGTAGCGGTAGCCGACCAGGGCGTTCGTCGAGGCCGTGAAGAGGATGACGCCGCCGTCGCCGGCCAGCATGCGCCGGGCGGCGGCCTGCGCGACCCAGAACGCGCCGGACAGATTGGTGGCGACGACCTGCTCCCACTGGTCGGCGCCGATGTCCAGCGCCGGGCTCCTGACGCTCACGCCGGCGTTGTCGACGAGCACGTCCAGCGCGCCGATCTGCGCGAAGGCGCGCTCGACCTGCTCGCGGTCGCCGACGTCGCACTGGACCACGTCCGGGCCTGGCGTTCGGGCGAGGACGACCACCTCGCAGCCCTCGTCGCGAAAGCGCTGCGCAGTCGCCGCGCCGATCCCGCTGGTGCCGCCGGTGACGACCACCTTCTTGCCGGCAAGCCCTCGCATGGTGCCCTCCTCAGCCGTCCGCCTCTGCCTGTATCCTATCCACATGGAGGATGCTCAGAGGCCATTCATCGGCGTCGTCAGCGACACGCACAGCTACTACGACGACGCGCTCGACGACCTGCTCGCCGGTGCCACGCTCATCGTGCACGCCGGCGACGTCGGCACCATCGACGTGCTCGCGCGGCTGCGCGCGCTCGCACCGGTGACCGTCGTCATGGGCAACACCGACATCCCGTTCTGGGAGGACGACCTGCCGTGGGAGGCGGAGGCCGAGGCGCTGGGCCTGCGCATCCTCGTGTGCCACATCGGCAAGAGCCTCATGGGGCGGCACGACCCGGTGGCCGAGGGCTTCGACCTCGTCGTCAGCGGCCACAGCCACAAGGCCGCCGTCGAGTGGCGCGAGGACACGCTCTTCCTCAACCCGGGCGCGGCGGGCAGGGCCCGCTTCGGCGGGCCGCGCACGCTCGCGCTCGTGACGGTGGGGGCAGACGGCCGACCGGTGCCGGAGATCGTCTCTCTGGACTGAGGGCCGGCGGGCGCCGCCGGGCCGCTCCGCCGCCGGCGCGTCCGTCGACGGACCGTCCGGGCCGCCCGGCGGCGATCAGCGGGCGCGGACGGCCTCGTAGGCGGCGAGCGCCCGGGCGCGGGCCTCGCCGTGATCGACCAGCGGCTCCGGATACGTCTCGCCGAGCGCGACGCCGGCCGCCGCCAGCGCGGCCGCGGGCGCCAGCCACGGCGCGTGCGCGTGGTCGGGGTCGAGGCCGGCCAGCTCCGGCACCCAGCGGCGCACGTAGGCGCCGTCGGGATCGTAGCGCCGGCCCTGCGTCACCGGGTTGAAGACGCGGAAGTACGGCGCCGCGTCGGCGCCGCAGCCGGCCACCCACTGCCAGCCCAGCGTGTTGTTCGCGAGGTCCGCGTCCACCAGCGTCTCCCAGAACCACGCGGCGCCGTCCTGCCACGGCAGCAGCAGGTCCTTGACGAGAAACGAGCCGGCGAGCAGCCGGGCGCGGTTGTGCATCCACCCGGTGGCCCAGAGCTGCCGCAGGGCCGCGTCCACGACCGGATAGCCGGTGAGGCCGCGGCGCCAGGACTCGAGCGCGCCGGGGTCCTCGCGCCAGGGGAATCGTGCGAAGCGCTCGTGCAGCGGCCGCGTTGCCGTGTGCGGGAACGCGGCCAGCAGGTGGTGGCCGAACTCGCGCCAGCCCAGCTGGCGCAGGAAGGCGCCGGCGGAGCGTCGCAGGCCCGGCGCCTGCTCCTCGTCCCAGCTTGCCGGGCCGAGCGCGGCCTCGAGCTCCAGGCCCGCCTCGGCGAGCGTGCCCTCGACCGCGTGCCACACCTGCCGACCGGTGAGCTCGCCCCAGCGGAGGTGCGGCGAGAGCCGGGAGCTCCCCTCCAGGTCCGGGCGGTCGCGGTCGACGGCGTACCCCGCGAGCGGCCCGGCGAGGAAGCGCTCCAGGCGCGCCTGGGCCCCGCTCTCGCCCGGCCGCCAGACGGGGGCGAACTCCGCGGCCCACGGCCTGACGGCCTCCCGTTCGAGCTCAGCGAGAGAGAGGCCGGCCGGTTCGGCCGGCGCAGAAGGCAGCGTCGCCGGCGCGGGGAGCGGCGCCTCGGGCGCGTCGGCCGCGAGGCGGGCGCGCCAGAACGGCGTGAACACGGTGTACGGGCGGCCCTCGCGCGTGCGGACGCTGAGCGGTGCGGCGAGCAGGTTGGACTGGGGCACGAGCGTCGCGACGATCCCGCGGGCTCGCAGAGCCTCGACCAGGGCGTCGTCGTCGTCGGTCTCGTCGGGCTCGAGGCCGTCGGCCCAGACAACGGCGCCGGCGGAGAGCTGCGCGGCGAGCGCGAGCACGCGCCCCGCAGGGTCGCCGCGCTCGAGGAGCAACCGCGAGCCGAGGCGGCGCAGGTCGCCGTCGAGACTCCGCAGCGACTGCCAGAGCCACCAGCGCGCCGCGCCTCCCGGCGCCCAGGGGCGGCGCTCGCGCGGCTCCCAGACGTAGGTGGGCAGCAGGAATCCGCCGCAGTCGCGCGCGGTCTTCGCGGCGGCGGCGAGCGCGGGATTGTCGCCCAGTCGCAGGTCGCGGCGCAGCCAGAGGATGGTGGGCGGCGGATCGCTGCGGCTGATGTCGGTCGTCGTGGCTCCTCGGCTCTCGCGCGCGGGCGCTTCGTGATGCACTATGACCGGAGAACGCCGCGGGTAATCGCGGCCGGTAGGCAGGACAAGCACCGGAGGTGCAGGTGGAGGACGCCACGACGCCCGGGCACCCAGCCGCGCTGGCGTGGCTACGGACCGCGTGCAGCGCTGACCGGCCCTCTGAGCGTGTAGCGCCGGGTATAAGCCCTGCGGGACGAGCCACGCACGACCGCGCGGGCGACCCGCGCGGGGAGGAGCACGATGAGCAAGACGCCACCGGTGACGATCTACTCCTTGACGACCTGCGGCTGGAGCCGCAAGGCCAAGGCGTACTTCAAGCAGCGAGGCATCAAGGCGTTCGTCATCGAATACGACACGGCGGGTGCAGACCTGCAGCAGAAGATCTCCGCCGAGATGCGCAAGGAACGGGCGGACGGGTTCCCGTTCGTGCGTATCGGCGGCCGGGCGGTCAAGGGCTACGACCCGGCCGCCTACGACAGGCTCCTGAAGGGCGCCTGAGACCGATTCGGACGACCAGACCGGAGGAGAGGCGAGAGTGGCCGACCAGAGCATCGCAGTCGAGCTGTACACGCTGAGCACGTGTCCGTGGAGCCGCAACACCAAGGCGTGGCTGGACAGCCGGCGCATCGTGTACGACTACGTGGACTACGACCTCGCCGACGAGGGCATGCAGGCGCAGATCCAGGAAGAGATGGTGGGCCGCGGCGCGTCGGCGTTCCCGCTGGTCAAGTTCGGGGACACCGACTTCATCATCGGCTACAACCCGGACGCGTTCGCGCGCCTGCTGGGGCTGCCGAAGGATGCCGAACTGGAGCCCGCGGAGGGCGGGGGAGGCTGAAGCTGGTCGGGGTGGGCGGATTTGAACCGCCGACCTCTCGGTCCCGAACCGAGCGCTCTACCAAGCTGAGCCACACCCCGACGCGGGGACGGATTCTACCGGAACGCGGCCGGTGACGCTAGCCGACGCAGCGGGGCTAGCGAGGGGGGCCGCAAGCGCACCACTCAGTGGCCGACGCAGCGGGGCCAGCGAGGGGGGCGCCGAAGGCGCACCCCTCATTACCGCCCGCCGGCCCCGTCGCGGGTCGATGACGTGTTGTCAGGCCTGGCGACGAACGCCGGTAGTCGTTGACACGGACGGCGAATCTCGTAGCCTCGTCGTATTGATGGCGCCAGCCGGGAATCCCGGCGGGCGACTGCATCGCGAAGGGGGACGCCATGGTTACCGCACGCAAAGGGCTACTGCTCGCTCTCATCGTCTTGCTCGTCCTGCTGGTCGTCGCGAGCACGGCGCTGGCGGGCACGCCGAAGCGGGTGATGATCGTCGTCATCGACCAGATGCGCCCGGAGTACGCGCAGCAGTACGACATGACCAACGTGCTGTGGCTGCAGAATCACGGCGTCCAGCTACAACAAGGCCTATGTCGGCGACATGGCATCCGAGACAGTCGTCAGCCACAACGTGATGGTCAGCGGCCAGTTCCCCAAGCACATGGGCTGGTCGGACGAGGCTTTCCGCAACGTTGACGGCCTGTTCGGCTTGACGTCCGACGCACGATCGTGACCAGCGGCGATCTCGGCTACTTGAACTACGTGGACCTGATTCAGGCGGCCGGCAACTACCCGAAGCTCGGCGACTATCTGCACGCGGTTCCCGGGCACGATCGTCGCCAATGTCGGCGAGAAGGGCTACCAGGTCGAGTCGATGGCTGCCGAGAGCTCCGACTACTATGTGCGGTTTGGCTCGAAGAAGACCCCTGGCACCGTGAACCCGGACGGGTCCGTCACCCCGTCGATTCCGGCTTGCCCGGTTCGTATCGCGGCCCTTCCGGTAACGTGCCTAGCTACATCAAGAGCCCTGCGCCTCCGGAGAACCCGTACCGCTACTACGTCAGCGTCGGCAATGACATCCCCGCCGAGCGTCCGGCTGACTACTACGGCACGAAGACCGACAAGCCGGCTTGGCTCTACCCTGAGGACGGCCGCTACGTGCCCAGCCCCTACGCCAACAACCAGAGCGGCGACATCTGGGTCGCCGACGCGGCCATGGCGATCATGGAGCACGAGAACTGGTCGGGCATGTTCATCACCCTCAGCGCCATGGACAAGGTCGGCCACATGTGGGGCGGCGGGTCGGTGGACAACCTCACGAACTACACCTGGGATCCGAGCTCGATGTTCAACTGGGTCCACATGCCGTTCGCAGCCAAGAACGCCGACGACTCAGCTCGGCCGGATCATCGCCAAGCTCAAGGCGCTCGGCCAGTTCAAGGACACGCTGATCGTCGTCACCGCCGACCACGGGGTGCAGGACAGCACGAATGGCTACTTCGGGACCGACGAGTACGACGGCGCCAATGCCCATGGCTGGTACGCCGGCACGTGGTCGTACCCGGGCGCTTTGAATAACACGAGCACCGGCCCGGCTTCGCTGAAGCCGCTCATGGACACCGGCAACGTCGAGTTCAGCTATCAGTCCGTCGCCATCGAGACCTGGCTCAAGGACTGGAGCTGGGACAAGAAGGCCGCAGCGGCGGACGTAATGGGCACCCTGCCCGGCGTCATCGCCACCTACGTGAAGAGCGAGGACAACGACTCCTACGTGCTTCACAGTGCCATGACGAGCACCGCAATGACGGCCGCCGAGAGAGCCTGGTGGGCGCGTCACGGCCAGGAGCTCGTCGACACGATGGCGTGGGCGGGTTCCGCCGACGTCGTCGGCCTCCTGAAGGACCGTGTCAGCTACGCCGCCTACGGCGACCACGGCGGCGCCCAGAAGCAGGTGCAGCGCATCCCGATGGTCTTCTACTCGCAGGGCATGCAGCACCTGGTCCGGGGTGCCAAGTTCCGCCTCGCCGACATCATGCCGACGGTCCTGCGCACCTTGAAGCATCGCGCCGACCGCCGAGATGGACGGAAAGGCGTACAACCTGCCGATCAAGTGAGGCTCGGCCCAGAGGACTGAAGCACCCGAGAGCGGGCGGGGCGGCGTCGGAGGCCGCCCGCCCGCTCTGCCGCAGGGCGGCGCGAAGCTGCCGGGCTCCACGCGCCGGTGCGGCTCAGCCGCGCGCGGCCGCCGGCGCCGGCGCCGGCGGTGCGGCCGAGCGACGAGAGCAGCCGCTGGATGCTCTCGTTGATGGCCTCGGCCGTCTCGTGCACGGCGGCCTTCTCCGGGTAGATCTCGTAGCGCTCGCGCTCCTCGAGCGGCGTGAGGTTGGGCATCACCACGTTGCCGCCGCGCTGCAGCCCGTGGGCGCGGCCGCCGGCCTTGTTGACCAGCGACAGCGCCGTCGTCGCCGGCAGGTTGGCGTCCGGGCGCGCCAGGCGCGTCAGCGCGACCACCTTGCAGGTCATCAGCTCGCTGTTGGCCGCCTGGTCCTCGGGCCAGTCGCCCTCGGCCAGCCGCCGCTCGAACTCCTGCCCCAGTGGGGTGGCCGGATGGGGCAGGTAGGGCCCGATGCCGATCATGTCCATGTCCATGCCGCGGAACAGCTCGATGTCGTTCGGCGATGCTGGCGTGGGTCTGGCCGGGGATGCCGACCATGATGCCGGTGCCCGCCTCGTAGCCCAGCTCCTGCAGCCGGCGCAGGATGCGCATGCGGTCGCTGACCTTGCCCGGCAGGTCCGGGTGGATGTGCCGGTACAGCTCGTCGTCCGAGGTCTCGAAGCGCAGCAGGTAGCGGTCGCCGCCGGCCTCGCGCCAGACGGCGAGGTCCTCGTCCGGGCGCTCGCCGAGGCTCAGCGTGATGGCCGAGATCGTCGTCTCCGCGCGGATGCGGCGCAGCACGTCGCGCCATCCACTCGCGTGGTGATGCCGTAGTCCTCGCCGGACTGCATCACCAGCGTGCCGTAGCCGAACTCGACCGCCTTGCGGGCGCAGTCCAGGACGACGTCCTCGGAGACGCGGTAGCGCTCGACGCCGCGGTTGCCGGCGCGGATGCCGCAGTAGGTGCAGCCGCGCACGCAGTAGTTGCTCACCTCGACGAGGCCGCGGAGGTGGACGGCGTCGCCGACGTAGCGGCGCCGCGTCTCGTCGGCCGCGGCCCACAGCGTCTCCAGCCGCGCCTCGTCGGTCTCGCGCAGCCACCACTCGATGGCCTCACGCGTGAGAGCGTCGGCGACGCCGAGGGCGGGGCGGGGGAGGGTCATCGCGGCGCTCGGCGGCGTCAGCACAGGTCGTCGACGGCGGCGTCGTCCGGCAGGCCGGCGGTCACCGGCTCCGCCGGGGCGTGCCCGGCCCGCTGCGCCCGCGCCGCCCGCAGCGCCTCGAGGGCGGCGGGGAACGGCTGCAGCGCCCGCTCGAAGATGCCCAGGCTGAAGGCGATCACGAGGCCGTAGTTGGTGATCGGCACGCCCTGCTGGCGGCAGCGCAGGATGCGCCCGAGCATCGCGCGCCGGTTGAACGTGCAGGCGCCGCAGTGGATCACGAGGTCCCAGCGGCGTGAGGTCGTCCGGGAAGTCGTGGCCCTGCATGTGCTCGATGTTGAGCTTGCCGCCGACGTACTGCGTGAGCCAGCGCGGGATCTTGACCCGGCCGATGTCCTCGGCGATGGGGTGGTGGCTGCACGCCTCGGCGATGAGGATGTTGGCGCCGCTTCTGCAGGTCGTCGACCGCCAGCGTCCCCTCCACCTGGCTCGACGAGGTCGCCCTTGAAGCGGCTGAAGAGGATGCTGAAGCTCGTCATCGGCACCTCGGGCGGCGTGTCGGCCGCCACCTTGAGGAACGCCTGCGAGTCGGTGACCACGAGCTTCGGCGGCCGGTTGAGGCGCTCGATGGCGTTGCGGAGCTCGCGCTCCTTGACCACGAGCGCCATCGCGTCGCTGTCCATGAGGTCGCGGATGCTCTGCACCTGCGGCAGGATCAGGCGGCCGCGCGGCGCCTCCTTGTCGATCGGGCACCACCAGCACGGCGAGGTCGCCGGTGTTGACGAGGTCGCCGAGGATCGACGGGTTGTCGATGAAGTCCGGCGGCGCCGCGTCGAGCAGCGCCTGGCGGAAGTCGAGCACGCCGCGGCCCTCGCTGGCCGCCGTGAGCACGGGCTTGATCTTGAGGTCCTCCAGGCGCCTGACCGGCGCCGGGCGGCTCGACGAGGTCGCTCTTGTTGAAGACGACGACGACGGGCGTCTTGCGCTCGAGGAACTCGTCGAGGATGCCGTCCTCGTACTCGCCCCAGCTGCCGGCCTCGGTGACCAGCACGCCGAGGTCGGTGCGGTCGAACACCTGCGTGGTCTTCTGCGCGCGCAGCTCGCCGAGCACGCCGACGTCGTCGATGCCGGCCGTGTCGATGAACAGCACCGGGCCCAGCGGCAGCAGCTCCATCGGCTTCTCCACCGGGTCGGTGGTCGTGCCGGCGAAGTCGCTGACGATGCTGACCTCCTGCCGGGTGATGGCGTTCAGCAGGCTCGACTTGCCGACGTTGCGGCGGCCGAAGATGCCGATGTGCAGGCGCATGCCCTTGGGTGCGTCCATCAGGCCCATCGTCGCTCCCTCAGTCCTCCACGCCGCGGCCGCGTGTCTGGGGCGTCCCCAGGCGGCAGACGGCCTCGGCGGTCAGCAGCTCGTCGTACTGCTCGGCGGTGAGGAGGCCGTCGGCGAGGACGACCTCGCGGATGGTGCGCGCCGCGCTCCTGGGCGCGGCGGGCGACGTCGCACGCCGCGTCGTAGCCGATCTCCGGGACGAGCGCGGTGGCCGCCGCGCTGGAGGCGCGCACGTGCGCGGCGCAGCGCTCCTCGTCGGCCTCGATGCCCTCGACGCAGAACCGGCGCAGGACTTCGTCGGCGCCGGCGAGCAGGCGCAGGCTCTCGAGCAGGCAGTCGGCCACGAGCGGCAGGAACGGCGTTGAGCTCGAGGCTGCCGAGGCCGGCGGCGATGGCGATGGTCGCGTCGTAGCCGAACACCAGCAGCGCCACCTGGCTCACGGCCTCCGGGATCACCGGGTTGACCTTGCCGGGCATGATGCTGCGAGCCGGCCTGCCGTCGCGGCAGCCGGATCTCGCCCAGCCCGGCCTCCGGCCCGGAGCTCAGCAGGCGCAGGTCGCCGGCGATCTTGAGCAGGGTCGCCGGCGTGCGCCTTGAGGATGCCGGAGACCTCGACGAAGACGTCGGCGTTCTGCGTGGCCTCCATGAGGTTCTCGGCGCGGGCGAAGCCGATGCCGGTGAGCTCGCGCAGCGTGTCGACGACGCGGAAGATGTACTGCCGCGGCGCGGCGAAGCCGGTGCCGATGGCCGTGCCGCCGAGGTTGACCACGCGCAGCCGCTCCTCGCACTTGTAGATGCGCCAGCGGTCGCGGTTGAGCGCCTCGGCGTAGGCGCCCATCTCGCGGCCCGAGCGTGGTGAGCACGGCGTCCTGCACCTGCGTGCGCCCGACCTTGACCACGTGGGCGAACTCCTTCTCCTTGGCCTGGAACGCCTCCTGCAGCGCGACGATCTGCTCCTCCAGCCGGTGCAGCAGGTCGATGGCCGCCAGGCGCAGCGCGGTGGGGTAGGTGTCGTTGGTGGTCTGGTGCAGGTTGAGGTCGTCGGCGGGCGAGACGCGGGCGTAGTCGCCGGGCCGCTGCGCCGAGGATCTGCAGGGCGCGGTTGGCGAGCACCTCGTTGACGTTCATGTTGGTGCTGGTGCCCGCGCCGCCCTGCAGGCGGTCGACGACGATGTGCTCGTCGAGCAGGCCGTCGGCGAGCTCGCGGCAGGCGCGCTCGATGGCGTCGGCCTTGGCCGGCTCGTCGCCGTCCCAGGCGCCCAGCGTCGCGGTTGGTGCGCGCGCAGGCGAGCTTGACCACGCCGTAGGCCCGGGCCAGCTCCACGTGCACCGGGCGCCCGGCGAGCGGGAAGTTCTCGAGCGCCCGCTCGGTGTGGACGCCGTGCAGGCTGCCCGCCGGCACGGCGACCTCGCCGAGCAGGTCGCGCTCCATGCGCACGTCGTCGCTCACTGCGCCGTCAGCGTCCCGGTCCGCGGCCGTCAGGCGCCGAACACCATCTTCTGGACCTGCACGCCTTCGACGTCACCCAGCTTGGCCTTCATCGCCTCGGCCTCGTCCTCCGCGCCGAAGAACTCGATGAGCACGACGCCGCTCGGCGAGCACACGTTCTCGCTGGCGTCGTGCAGGCCGATGCGCGTCTTGATGTTGCAGCCGTACTCGGTGAAGACCTTCTGCACGTCCACCGCGTTCTTGAGCCGGTCGCTGACGTGGATGCCGAGGATGATGTGCTGGTCGCTCACGGGTGGTCCCTTCGTGTGGTGGTGACGGGCAGGGTGCGCCGGCCCGGGTGTCAGCAGAGGACGTCGCGATTGCCGGCGCGCACCTGGGCGAGCATCTTCTCGGTGTGCGCCCGGCGCACCGGGTCCATCTCCTCGACCTTCCGCGTGATGAGCGCCTCGCCGACCGCGCGGGTCTCCTCGCTGCCGTAGTCGATGCAGGTACTCCTCGAACGTGCTCAGTGCGTTGGGGTCGCAGTGGTGCTTGATGTCGCCCGGCTTGGCGAGGTCCATGAAGTCCATGCCGGTGCGGCCGAGGCGATAGCAGGCGGTGCAGAAGCTGGGCACGAAGCCGAGCTCCGAGATGTCGCGGATGACCTCGTCGAGGGAGCGGTGGTCGCCCAGCTGGAACTGCGCGGCGTCGAACTCCTCGTTCTCCTCGTAGCCGCCGGGGTTGGTGCGGCTGCCGGCGCTGATCTGGCTGATGCCCAGGGCGAACGTCTCCTGCCGCAGGTTGGCCGTCTCGCGCGTGCTCAGGATCATGCCCGTGTAGGGGACGGCGAGCCGCAGGATGGCGACGATCTTGCGGAAGTCGACGTCGCTCACCGGCTGCGGCGGGTGGCTGGCCATGTCGGAGCCGCTGGCCGGCTCGAGGCGCGGCACGCTGATGGTGTGCGGGCCGACGCCGTAGGCGCGCTCGAGCTCGTGGATGTGCTGGAGCATGGCGAGGATCTCGTAGCGCCAGTCGGCGAGGCCGAAGAGCACGCCGATGCCGACGTCGTCGATGCCGGCCTCCATGGCGCGGTGCATGCCGGTGACGCGCCAGTCGAAGTCCTTCTTCTTGCCGCCCACGTGCACGGCGTGGTACGTCTCGCGGTGGTACGTCTCCTGGAACAGCTGGAACGTGCCGATGCCGCTCGCCTTGAGCTCGCGGAACCTGTCCACGCTGAGCGGCGCGACGTTGACGTTGACCCGCCGGATCTCGCCGTTGCCGCGCTTGACGTCGTAGATGGTCGCGATGCTGTCGAGGACGTACTGGAAGCCGCCGTCCTTGGGGTACGACTCGCCGGCCACGAGCAGGATGCGCTTGTGGCCCTGGTCGACCAGCACCTCGACCTCGTCGCGGATCTCCGCCTGCGTGAGCGCGCGGCGATGGAGTTCCTTGTTGCGCACGCGGAAGGCGCAGTAGAGGCAGTCGTTGTTGCAGAGGTTGCTGATGTAGAGCGGCGCGAAGAGCACGAGGCGCTGGCCGTAGATGGCCTCCTTGCACTCGCGCGCCGTCGCGAACAGCTCGGCCAGCAGCTCGGGATCGCTGACCGACGAGAGGACGGCGACCTCGTTCATGTCGAGCCCGTTGAGCTCTCTCGCCTTGGCGAGGATCTCGCGCACGCGCGCGGCGTCCTTGGTGGACGCCGAGTGCATCGCCTCGTCGATGGCGGCCTCGTCGATGAACGTCCCTGTCTCTACAACGGCTGTCATGAACTTCTCCCTCGGTCCACAGCTAGAGGCTCGGCGCAGTCCGCCGTGGCCGGTATCTCGAAACTGAATTCGGCCCATTCCCCGTGCTTGGAGTCGGCCGTGATGCGCCCCTTGTGGAGTTGCACGATGCGCCAGGAGTTGTACAGGCCGACGCCGGTGCCGCGGCGGCTCTTGAGGGCCGGGTCGTCCAGGCGCGAGAACCGGCGGAAGAGCTTGTTCTGCTGTTCGGGGCTGAATCCCGGCCCGGAGTTCCACACGCTGATCCGCAGCCGCTCGCCGCCCTTCTCGTCCAGCCCGACCTCGGCCTTGACGCGGATGTCGCCGCCCTCGTTGCCGTACTTGATGGCGTTGTCCAGCAGATTGGCGGTGACGATGCGCAGCAGCGTGGGGTCGCAGCAGACCGGCGGCAGGGCCGGTGACGGCACGCAGGTCAGGAGGTGGATGCCGTGGGCGTCGGCCTGCGGCCGCACGAGGTCCACGGCCTCCGCGACGACCTGTTCCATGACGTCGACGCGGGACTGGGTGGAGAGCCTGAGCTCGCCGCCCTCGACCCGGGCGAGGTCCAGGTACTCGCGCACGAGGCTGAGCAGGTACTGTCCCTTGCGCTCCATGCTGAGGATCTTGGCGCGCTGCTCCGGCGTGAGATCGCCCAGATAGCCCTGGGTGAGGATCTGGGCGTCGGTGACCATGGAGGCGACCGGGCTCTGGAGCTCGTGGCTCACGAACCCGAGCATCTGCGTGTAGGCGTAGTTGGCCTCCTCGAGCTGCTCGATGCGCCAGGCCTTCTCGACCGCCTGGCTGAGGCGCTCGCTGATCGCCATCTGCAGCTCGATGTGCTGCGGCCCGTACGTGTACGGCGTGCGGGAGCTCCGGAAGATGAAGCCCACCACCCGGCCCTCGACGATCAGCGGACAGGTGAGGCTGGAGCGCACTCCCTCCTTGAGCAGCAGCTTGGAGGAGCGGCTGCGCGGGTGGTCCTTCACGTACGCCTCGAGGTCGTTGATGATGCGCGGCAGCCCGCTGTGCATCACTTCGCTGAGCGTGCTGCCTCGCAGGCCCTCACGATAGCCCTGGTCGATCTTGAGGCCGTCGTAGGAGGCGCGGTTGTAGTAGCTGGTGACGTAGACGGACTGCTCGTCGATGAAGGCGAGGCCCATGCGGTCGCAGGGGATGAGCGCCTGGGTGTTGTCGAACAGGTAGTCGACGATGGCGCGCAGGGAGGGGCGCGCGGCGATCTTCTGGTTGACCGTGCGCAGGAGCGTGCGCTCCTCCGCGCCGATGGGCTTGAGGGCGGCGCCGTCGCGGAACGGGTCGACGTAGGTGACGGCGGGACGTTTGCTCTGCTGGGGTTCGTTGCCCATTGGCCTCAAGTGTACCTCGGACGGGCGGCCGGGCTGCCTGGAGGCAACCCGGCCGCCGGCCTAGTCGTCGCGCGGGCGGTCCGCTCGAGCGGGCCGCCCGCGATGCTTCGTCTCAGTCCTGCGGGATGTGCTTGCCGCGGGCCGTGTACTGGTGTGCAGCAGCTCGTGGCTCTTGTGGCCGCAGGGACCGTCGGTGAGGAACTCGCCGTAGGTCGCGAGCACGGCCGGGTTCTCGTGCGACTTGCGCACGGCGTAGGCCGCGTCCTCGGAGTAGATGGCCTTGGCGCGCGCGGCGCGGATCTCCGCGTTGGTCGGGATCGGCTGGCCGCCGCCGCCCAGGCAGCCGCCCGGGCAGGCCATGAACTCGATGAAGTGGCACTCGCTGAACTTGCCGCCGGCCTTGATGTCGTCCATGACCTTCTTGGCGTTGGCGGTGCCGTGCGCCACGGCGACCTTGAGGGTCGCGCCGTTGAGCCAGTCCCAGTCCGGCACGAGGTGCGCCACGATCTCGGGCACCGGGCCGACCTTGGGGACGGTGATCTCGGCGTACTTGACGCCCTCGAAGCCGCGCACCGGCATGATGTCGCCGTGCTCGTAGATGCTCTCGACCTTCTCGCCGGTGACCATCTCGAGGACGGTGCGCAGGGCCGCCTCCATCACGCCGCCGGTGGCGCCGAAGATGACGCCGGAGCCGGTGGCCGAGCCGAACGGGTCGTCGAAGTCGCTCTTCGGCAGGCGTCGGCACGTGCAGGCCGGCCTCCTTGAACATCTTGCCGAGCTCGCGCGTGGTGAGGCCGTAGTCGACGTCCTGGTAGCCGGAGTCGTGCATCTCGGGCCGGTTGCACTCGAACTTCTTGGCCGAGCACGGCATGAGCGCGACGCTCACGATCTTCTCGGGGTCGAACCCGAGCTTCTCGGCGTAGTAGGTCTTGATGAGCGCGCCGAACATCTGCTGCGGGCTCTTGGCGCTCGAGGCGTTGGGCAGGTACTCGGGATAGAAGTGCTCGAGGTACTTGACCCAGCCCGGCGAGCAGCTGGTGAACTGCGGCAGGGCGACGCTCTCGTCCTTCTCCACCAGCGCCTTGTAGAGGCGCAGGATGAGCTCCGTGCCCTCCTCGATGATGGTGAGGTCGGCGGTGAAGTTGGTGTCGAACACCTTGTCGAAGCCGGCGCGGCGCAGGGCCGTGTTCATCTCGAACGTGACCGGCGTGCCCGGCTCGAGGCCGAACAGCTCGCCCATGGCCGAGCGCGGCGCCGGGGCGGTCTGGATGACGACGTGCTTGTCGGGGTCGTCGATCGCGGCCCACACCTGCGTCGGTCTCGTCCTTGGCGTACAGGGCGCCGACCGGGCAGCGGTTGACGCACTGGCCGCAGTTGATGCAGACGACCGAGCCGAGCGGCATGTCCTCGAAGGTCTCGATGGTGACCTTGTTGCTGCGGCCGACGGCCTCGAGCACGCCGACTTCCTGCATGTCGATGCAGGTGCGGATGCAGCGGCGGCAGCGGATGCACTTGTTCATGTCGCGCATGACGCGAGTAGCTCGACGTGTCGGTCTCGAACGCAGGCTCCTCGGGATGCCCGAAGGGATAGCTGGTGATGCCGTACTCCTCGGCCAGCGTCTGCAGCTCGCAGTTGCCGTTGCGCACGCAGCTGTAGCACTCGCCGCAGTGCTCGCTGAGCAGCAGCTCGAGCACGTGCTTGCGCGCCATGCGCACCTTGCGCGTGTGCGTGTTGATCTTCATCTGGTTGACGACCGGGAAGGTGCAGGCGGGCTGCAGCGTCCGCTGGCCCTCGACCTCCACGACGCACATGCGGCAGACGCCGGCGACGTCGAGGTCCGGATGGTCGCACAGCGTCGGGATGGTGACGCCGGCGTTCTTGGCGGCCTCGAGGATGGTCGTCGCCGAACGGGACCTTGGCCTCGATGCCGTCGATGACGACGCTCACCTGGGCGCCGATGGCGTCCGGGCTGGTGGTGGTGATGACGCGCCGGTGCTGCTGCGAGAGCGGCGCGCGATGGATCGGGGTGGTGGGATTGCTCATGCTCACTCCTCCGCTCTCGTCAGGCGCTCGGGGCGCGGTTTGCGATCTCGTCGCCGAAGCCCTCGAGGATCGAGAGGAAGGCGCTCGGGCTGGTCTGCCCGAGGCCGCACTTCGAGGCGACCTGCATGGTGCCGCCCAGCGCCTTGACGCTGGCGAGGAACTCGGGCGGGCACTCGCCCTTCTTGAGGAGCTTGACCGCCTCGAGCATCTGGGCGTTGCCCAGACGGCACGGGGTGCACTGGCCGCAGCTCTCCTCGACGAAGAAGTCGAGGAAGTTCTCGGCCACGTCGAGGATGTCGCGGCCGGGGCCGATGACCATCACCGAGCCGCCGGTGGGGATGTCCTCGAACGCCAGGGCGCGGGTGAAGTCCCTGGCGGGGACGCAGACGCCGCTGGCGCCGCCGATCTGGACGGCCTTGGCGCCGGTGCCGCCCACCTCTTCGAGCAGGCGGGCCACCGTGATGCCCCAGGGGAACTCGTAGACGCCGGGCTTCTCGCAGTCGCCGCTGATGCTGAAGAGCTTGTAGCCGGTCGACTTGTCGGTGCCGAAGGTCTTGAACCAGTCGGCGCCCTTGGCGAAGATCGCCGCCACCGAGGCGAGCGTCTCGACGTTGTTGACGACCGTCGGGTTGTTGAGCAGGCCGGCGACCACCGGGAACGGCGGGCGGTTGCGCGGCTCGCCGCGGAAGCCCTCGAGGCTCTCGATGAGGGCGGTCTCCTCGCCGCACACGTAGGCGCCGGCGCCCATGGCGACCAGGATGTCGAAGTCGAAGCCCTCGACGCCGCCGATGTCGTGCCCGAGCAGGCCGGCGGCGCGGCGGCGCTGGATGACGTCGTTGAGGTGCGGGCGCAGGTAGGTGTACTCGGCGCGCAGGTAGATGATGCCGAGCGACGCGCCGATGGCGCGGCCGCCGATGGTCATGCCCTCGAAGACGAGGTCGGCGAACCGGGTGAGGATGACCCGGTCCTTGAAGGTGCCGGGCTCGCCCTCGTCGGCGTTGCAGATGATGTACTTCTGGTCGGCCTTCTCCGCCGCGCAGAAGCCCCACTTCATGCCCGTGGGGAAGCCGGCGCCGCCGCGGCCCTTGAGGTCGCTGTCGCGCACGAAGTCGACGAGGTCGGCGCGGCTCATGGCCAGGGCGGCCTTGAGGCCGGCCTCGGCTTCGATGGTCTCGTAGGTGAGGGCGTTGCCCTGCGTCTCGATCGTCGCGGGCACTGCTCAGCCCTCCTTGGCCACGGCAGCGGCCCGGCAGGCGGCGACGATCTCGCGCGCCGTCTCGGGGGTGACCCGCGTGTGGACCTCGTCGTTGACGAGCAGGGCCGGGCCCTGGTCGCACATGCCGACGCAGCTCGCCCACTCGAGGGTGAACACGCCGTCGTCGGTGGTCTCGTCGAAGCCGACGCCGAGCTCGTCCTTGAGGGCGTCGGCGACCGCTTCCTTGCCGGCGAAGTCGCACGAGAGCGTGCCGCAGAGCCGGATCACGAACTGCCCCTCGGGGGCGCCGTGCAGGAACGCGTAGAAGGAGGCGACGCTGTAGACCTCCACGGGGTGGATGTCGAGCACGTCGGCGATGGTCTGCATGGACTCGGAGTCGACCTCGTGGAAGCGCCTCTTGACATCCGCGAGGATCGGGATGAGAGAGCTTCTGCCCGGGCCGAGCTTCTCGACCAGGACCTCGACGTCTGCTCTGAGCTGGTCTTGTTTGACTGTGGTCGTTGCCATCTGGAGTCCTCTCCTACTGCTCGAGGAGCTTCTTGACCTTGGCTACCAGCGTCTGCGGCTCCACGGGCTTGGGCTGGAACTCGTCGACGGGGACGATCTCGCCGTCCTTGTCGATGTTGAGGCCCATCGCCGCGTTGACGCTGGTGAGCATGATGATCGGCACTTCGTTGCCGTTCTTGCGGATCTCGCGCGCCATGCGGAGGCCGTCGTCGGGCTCTTCCATCATGACGTCGAGGATGAGGAGGTCGGGCTTGACCTCGTCGAGCTTCTTCATGCCGTCGGCGCGGTTGGGCGCGCCCACGACTTCGTAGCCCTCACGCTCGAGGACCAGGCGGCCGGCATCGACGATGTCCGGGTCGTCGTCAATGATGAGAATCTTGGGCACCACGCTCTCCTTCAGTCCGTTTCCGTTCCCCCTGACGAGGCTCGGCGCCCCGCCATCGCGACCGGTGACCGTCTCTCGTCACGACGCTGCCCGCAGCGCAGGCCGAAGGCAGGGCAGGGAAGGACGAGAAGAGACGATCGATACTGGCCGCTCACTCCACTGGATCCACGTTTGACACAGGCCTCGACTACGCGCAGGTTCTAACGCATCGCGGCCGCTTGTGCAAGGGGTCACGAGCGTCTTTGGCTAGTATCGCACATCTTCGCACAGGGGCGAAATCGGCGGCGCGGCGGCCCCGGGCGGGGTGACGTCGCATGAGCGGGCGGATCCGCCGCGACGCGCGGCCGCGCGGCTCGTCAGAGCTGCGGCGCGGCCGGGACGGCGGCGTCGGCGAGGGGCTCGGGCTGCGCCGCGAAGCCGGCCGGCGGCGCGTCGTGCAGCGTGACGGAGAAGGTGCTGCCCACGCCGGGCTCGCTCGTCACCCTGGCCTCGCCGTCGTACATGTTGGCGATCTTGCGCACGGTGCTCAGCCCCAGGCCGCTGCCGAGGATCTTGACGGTCTGCTCGTTCTTGATGCGCGTGAACTCGTTGAACAGCTTGCCGGCCTCCTCGGCGCTGAGGCCGATGCCGGTGTCGCTGACGGTGACGGTGACGGCGTCGCCCTTGCGGCTCAGCTTGACGTTGACGGAGCCGCCGTCGCGGTTGTACTTGACGGCGTTCGAGATGAGGTTGTTGAAGACGATCTCGACCTCGCCGGGGTCGGCCAGGAGCTCGACGTCGGGTCCCGTCCTCGAGCGCCACCGTGATGCCGCGGCGCTCGGCGTCGACGGCGAACAGCTCCATCGACGCCTTGGCCAGCTCGCGCAGGTCCAGGCGCTTGACGACGCGCTCGCGCTGGCCGGACTCGATGCGGGTGAGGTCGAGCAGGTCCATGATGAGCTTCTTCATGCCGTCCACGCGCACGATGCTGCGCTCGACCATCTGCAGGTTCTGGTCGGCCTCGGTGGTGCGCAGGATGTTCAGGTAGCCCTCCACCGCGTTGAGCGGCGCCTTGAGCTCGTGCGCGAGCACCGAGATGAAGTTGAAGCGGATCTCGCGCTTCTCCTCGGCCAGCTTGCGCGCCTGCTTGCTCAGGATGAGCTGGCTGGTCGCCTTGCGCAGCGCGTAGCGCAGCTCCTCCGGGGTGAACGGCTTGGCGAGGAAGTCGTAGGCGCCGAGCTTGGTCGCCTTGACCGCGGTCTCGAAGGTCGCGTAGGCCGTGATCATGATGGTCAGGACCGCACGGCCCTGCGCGCTCATGGCGTCGAGGACGTCCATGCCGCCGACGCCCGGCAGCTTGAGGTCGAGCAGCAGCAGGTCGACCTCGCCGCCCTCGTCCAGCCACGCCAGGTAGTGCTTCGCCGCTGGTGAAGTAGCGGAACTCGTAGTCGGCGTCCACGAGCACGTCGGCCACGTGCACCTTGTACTTCTGGATGATGCGGCGCACGCCGAGGCAGAGCGCCTCCTCGTCGTCGACCATGACGACCTTGAGCGTCACCTGCTGCGGGTCCATGAGGCTCTCGCGGGCTGCGGGATCGGGGTTCATGTCAGCTCCCGGTGATCTCCTGCAGGCTGGCCGGGACGTCCGTCTCGGCCTCGTACCTGGGCAGGGAGATGCTGAAGGTGGTGCCGGTGGGGCCCGCGGCCGGGTCGGCGTTGGACTCCACGGTGATCTGGCCGCGGTGCATCTTGACGATGCCGTGGGTGACGGCGAGGCCGAGGCCCGTCCCCTTGCCGACCTGCTTGGTCGTGAAGAACGGGCTGAACAGCTTGTCGAGGTTCTCCTCGCGGGATGCCCGTGCCCTCGTCCTGCACGGTGACGATGACGCTCTCGTCGGTGCCGTCCAGCGTGACGGTGATGGTGCCGCCGTCGGGCATGGCGTGCTGGGCGTTGGTGAGCAGGTTGGTGAGCACCTGGACGATCTGGTCGCCGTCGAGCTCGGCCGTCGGGTCGTCGAGGTGGTCGACGACCTCCACCGAGACGCCTTCGGCGAAGGGCAGCGTGCGCATGACCTCGCCGACCAGGTCGGTGAGGTCGGTGGGCTGGCGCACCACCCGGCTCTGGCGGGCGAAGTTGAGCAGGCCGGAGATGATCTTCTTGCAGCGGTTGGCCTGGTCGACGATGAGCTTGACGTCGCTCGGCCTCCTGCGTGTCGTCCTCGCAGTCCTCGAGCAGCAGGTTGGCGTGCAGCAGCAGGATGCCCAGCGGGTTGTTGACCTCGTGGGCGATGCCGGCGGCGAGCTGGCCCATGCTGGCGAGCTTCTCGCTCTTGACCAGGGCCTCCTTGGTCGTCTCGAGAGAGAGGTTGGACTGCTGCAGCTCGTCCACGGTCTTGCGCAGCTCCTCGACGCGAGTACGGCAGGCACATCTCGACCTCGGCCAGGCCCTGCCAGATGGCGACGGCGTGGTGGCGGCAGGAGTCGTAGCCGCAGGCCCCGCAGTCGAGCTCGTCCTCGGGGCTGCACTTGTTCATGCGCGCGAGGATCTCCTCGAGCTCCTCCTGCGTCGGCATGTCGTCGAAGCGCTGGTCGAACGGCGCGAACGTGCGCGAGAGGTCGACGTCGGCGTACTCGGCGACCGCCTCCTCCCACGCGACCCGGTCGAAGCTGGCCTGGCGGGCGCGGGTGACGGCGCTGACGTCCGAGCGGCGCTTGAACACCGGCTCCTCGCAGCTGAAGCCGGCGCCCATGATGCAGCCCTCGCAGCAGAGGATGTCCAGCAGGCGCGCCTCGGTGTCGCCGTGCTCGAAGTCGGTGATCGCGTCGACGAGGTTCTGACGGCCGTCGGCGCTCACGATGTCGCCGCTCAGCAGGTCCTCGTTGAGGTTCGCCGCCTGGAGCATGCCGCGCGTGATGGGGAAGAGGGCGCCGAGGCTGCCGTGCGGCGGGTCGAAGTCCTCGCGGGACTCCTCGCGCCCGCCGAGGCTCACGCCGCGCGCGGCGAGCAGGGCGCGGAGCTCCACGTAGGTGAGCGCCGCGTCGACCTCGCCCTCGAACTGCTCGTAGCGCGCCTCGCCCTTCTTGGCGATGCAGGGCCCGATGAACACGATCTTGAGCTCCGGGCCCGAACTTCTTGTGCAGCACGCGCGCGATCGCCAGCATCGGCGAGACGATGGGCGCCAGCCGGTCGAGGATGTCGGGGTGGTACTTGCGCACGTAGCTGACCACCGCCGGGCAGGTGGTGGCGATGTGGCGCCCGTCGTGCTCCCCCAGCAGCCGCACGTACTCGTCGGCGACGAGGTCGGCGCCGAAGCTGACCTCGTGGACGCCGGCGAAGCCGAGGTCGCGGAGGGCGCCGACCAGCCCGGGCGTGCTGCACTCCGTGAACTCGGCCGGGTAGCTCGGCGCCACGATCGCCGCGACGGGCGCGTCGCCGGCGAGCAGGTGCTCGGTCTGCTCGATGCCGCTGAGCACCTGCTTGGCGTTCTGGCTGCAGACGGTGACGCAGTTGCCGCAGCCGATGCAGCGCGTCTGGATGACGCTGGCCTGGCCGTCTTCGATCTGGATGGCCTTGGCCGGGCACTCGCGCACGCAGGTGTAGCACCGGCGGCACTTCTCCCGGATGGTGGTGACCAGCTGGAGGTAGGGGACTCTGTCCTCGTTCATCGTCCGCACGCCGCTGCCGTCAGCCCCGGGCGGCGAGCAGCTCGCCGACCTTGGCGAGCAGCGCCTGCGCGTCGATGGGCTTGTCGAAGTAGGCGTCCACGTTCATCTTGGCGAGGTCCTCGGCCGAGTCCGGGTGGAAGTTGAGCCCGAGGGCGCTGCTGACCGAGGTGCTGATGATGATCGGCACGCCCGGCGGTGCGCGGGTCGTCCTTGAGCCGGGCGGCGAAGGCGAAGCCGGCGTCGATGCTCGTCATCATCAGGTCGGTGATGACGAGGTCCGGCGCCTCCGCGGCGATGCGCGTCTGCGCCTCCGCCGGGTTGGTGGCGGTGACCACGCGGTAGCCGGCGCCCTCGAGGATGATGCGGTTGATCTCGAGGAAGTCGAAGTCGTCGTCGACGATGAGTATCAGTGCCTGGTCTGCGCTCATGCTTCGCCTTCAGTATAGCCGGCTCGGTCGCCGGGCTCCGGCGACGGCCCCGGAGGCGGCCCCGGTCTCCCGGGGCCGCCTCACGGGCGCGCCGCCCACGCGCCCGGCCGTCGTCTTCCGTGCGCCGCGTCTCAGACGCGGTCGTGCTCGAAGTAGTGGGTGTGCAGCAGGTGGTGCGAGATCTCGCCGCACGGCGCCCCGAGGTACTCCTCGTACAGCTTGCAGACGAAGGGGTTCTCGTGCGACTTGCGCAGCTCGCGGTGCTCGTCCTCGTGGTAGATGGCGTCGATGCGCTTCTGCGCACCTCGTTGGTGGTGAAGCGCGGCTGGCCGCCGCCGCCGATGCAGCCGCCGGGGCAGGTCATGACCTCGACGAAGTGGTACTCGGCTTCGCCGCTCTTGACCTGGTCGATGACCTTCTGCGCGTTGCCGAGGCCGTGGGCCACGGCCACCTTGAGCGTCGGCGCCTTCGAGGAACGCCCAGTCGCCCTTGGCGCCCTCGATCTTGACCGTGGCCTCCTTCACGCCCTCGAGGCCCTGCGATGGGCGCGACGTGCAGGTTGGGGAACGGGAACGGCGTCTCGGTGACGATCTCGTACGCCGTGCGCAGGGCCGCTTCCATGACGCCGCCGGTGTTGGCGAAGATGTCGGCGGCGCCGGTGGTGATGCCCAGCGGCGCGTCCATCTTCTCGTCGGGCAGGCTGCGGAAGTCGATGCCGGCCTGCTTGATCATCGCGCCGAGCTCGCGCGTGGTGAGCACGATGTCGACGTCGCGCACGCCGCTGTCCGTCATCTCCGGGCGGGCCGCCTCGAACTTCTTGGCCGTGCAGGGCATGACCGAGACGACGACCATGTCCTCCGGCTTCACGCCGATCTTCTCGGCGTAGTAGGTCTTGGCCAGCGCGCCGAACATCTGCTGCGGGCGACTTGCAGGTGCGACAGGTTGGCGAGCATGTCGGGGTTGAAGTGCTCCATGTAGTTGATCCAGCCCGGCGAGCAGCTGGTGAACATGCGGCAGGGCGACGTCCTCGCCGTCGACCAGCGCCTTCTTGAGCCGCATGAGCAGCTCGGTGCCTTCCTCCATGATCGTCAGGTCGGCGGTGAAGTTGGTGTCGAACACGGCGTCGAAGCCCAGGCGGCGCAGGGCGGCCGACCATCTTGCCGGTGACCAGCGTGCCGGGCGCGTAGCCGAAGCACTCGCCGAGGGCGGCGCGGATGGCCGGCGCGGTCTGCACGATCACGTGTCTTGGTCGGGTCGTCGAGCGCCTCCCAGACCTCCTCGATCTGGTTGCGTTCCTGTGATGGCGCCGACGGGGCAGACGGCCGCGCACTGGCCGCACTGCACGCAGACGACGTCGCTCAGGTTCTGGGCGAACGCCGGGCCGATCACGGTGTCGAAGCCGCGGCCCTGGGGGAACAGGCCGCCGACTTCCTGGATCTCGTTGCACACGGTCACGCAGCGGCGGCAGGTGATGCACTTGCCGGTGTCGCGGATGAGCGCCGGCGTGCTGTCGTCGATCATCTTGCAGGTCTTCTCGCCCTCGTAGCGGAGCTCGCCGATGCCGAGGTCGGCGGCCAGGGTGCGCAGCTCGCAGTCGGCGGTGCGGCCGCAGGTCTGGCAGTCGCCGTCGTGCTCGGAGAGCAGCAGTTCGACGACCATCTGGCGGCCGTCGCGCACCTTGCCGGTGTTGGTCTTGACGACCATGCCGTCGGTCGCCGGCTGGCTGCAGGAGGCGACGAGGGTGCGGGCGCCCTCGACCTCGACGAGGCAGACGCGGCAGGCGCCGATGGACTGGACGTCTTCGAGGTAGCAGAGGGTCGGGATCTTCACGCCGGCCTGGCGGGCGGCCTGAAGCACCGTCGTGCCCTCGGGGACCTCGACGGTGATCCCATCAATGGTCAGGGTAGGCATCTTCGCGCTCTCCTTGCTCACGAGCAGTACTTGCCGTAGTCGCAGCGCAGGCAGCGCCTCGCCTCGGCGATCGCGACCTCTGCGGCCCAGCCCAGCTCGACCTCGTCGAAGTTGGTGACGCGTCCGGCGACCGCCAGCTCCTCGACCGGGTGACGCTCCACGAACGCGGGGTCGGCGTCGGGGTCGAAGAAGGTCGGCGGCTCGATGTCCCGGCGCCAGAAGGCGTGGTTGGCGCCGGTCAGGAACTCGTCCATGCCCGGCCGCGGCCTTCTCGCCGGCGCCGATCGCCTCGACCACCGACGACGGGCCGGTGGCGGCGTCGCCGCCGGTGAACACCCAGTCGACCGAGGTCTGGCCGGTGTTCGGGTCGGCGGCGAGGTAGCCCCAGCGGTTGAGCTCGACGGGGGTGCCGTCGAGGACGGCCGGCGCGTCGAGCGTCTGGCCGATGGCGGCGATGACGGTGTCGGCCTCGACCACGAAGTCGGGGTTGTGGCCGGCCACCGGACGGCGACGGCCGCTGCGGTCGTAGTCGCCCAGCGCCATCTCCTTGCAGCGCACGCCGGTGACCTTGCCGCTCGCGTCGCGGAGGATCTCCTCCGGGGCGACGAGCGTCATGATGTCGATGCCCTCGAGGTCGGCGGCGTCGATCTCCTCGCCCCACGCGGGCATCTGCGCGCGCGTGCGGCGGTAGAGGATCTTGACGCTCTCGGCGCCGAGGCGCAGGGCGGTGCGGGCGGCGTCGATGGCCGCGTTGCCGCCGCCGATGACGGCCACGTTCTTGCCCACCTCGCCCTTGCCGCTGACGTTGTACTCCTTGAGGAAGGAGAGGCCGTCGTACACGCCCGGGCCGTCTTCGCCGGGGATGCCGATGCCGGTGCCCTGCGGGGCGCCGACGCCCAGGAACACGGCCTCGTAGCCCTCGTCCTTGAGGCTCTGCAGCGTGAAGTCCTTGCCGAGCGCCTTGCCGTACTCGATAGTCGACGCCCATGGCCTCGATCATGCTGACTTCGCGGCTCGAGCTCCTCGCGCGGCAGGCGGTAGGCCGGGATGGCCTGGACGAGCATGCCGCCGGCCTTGGGCTCGGCCTCGAACACGACCGGCTTGTAGCCCAGGCGGGCGAGGAAGTAGGCGCGGAGAGGCCGGCCGGCCCGGCGCCGACGACGGCGACCTTGCGCGCGGCGTTCTCGGCGTTCTCCAGGATCTCCGGCAGCTGCGGCGTCCTTCTCCTGCTCGACCATGAAGCGCTTGACGCCGCGGATGGCGAGCGAGCCGTCGAGGCTGGCGCGCATGCACTTGCTCTCGCAGGGGTGGAAGCAGACGCGGGCGCAGATGCTGGCGAGCGGGTTGCGCTCGCGGTGCAGCCTGAGCGCCTCGTCGTAGCGCTTCTCGCCCACGAGGCTGACGAAGCCGGGGATGTTGACGCTGGCCGGGCAGGCGTTGGAGCAGCGCGCCTTGAACATCGTCGAGCAGACGCCGGCCTCGCAGTGCTTGTCGCTTGATGTGGGCCTCGTACTCGTGGCGGAAGTGGCGGATGGTGGTGAGCACCGGGTTCGGCGCCGTCTGGCCGAGGCCGCAGAGCGGCGGTCTCTTGATGATCTCGCCGAGGTCGATGAGGCGCTCGATGTCGCCCTCTTCGCCCTCGCCCTGGCAGATGCGGTCGACGATCTCGAGCATCCGCTTGGTGCCGACGCGGCAGGGCGGGCACTTGCCGCAGCTCTCTTCCTGGATGAACTCGAGGAAGAAGCGGGCGACGTCGACCATGCAGGTGTCCTCGTCCATGACGATGAGGCCGCCGGAGCCCATGATCGCGCCGAGCTCCTGCAGGGTGGTCGTAGTCGACGGGCACGTTGAGGTGCTGCCTTGGGGATGCAGCCGCCCGAGGGACCGCCGATCTGGGCGGCCTTGAACGCCTTGCCGTTCGGGATGCCGCCGCCGACCTCGTAGATGAGCTCGCCGAGCGGCATGCCGATCGGGACTTCGACCAGGCCGGTGTGCTGGACGTTGCCGCCGAGGGCGAAGACCTTGGTGCCCTTGCTCTTCTCGGTGCCGGTGCTGGCGTACCACGCCGCGCCCTTGAGGATGATCGGCGGCGATGTTGGCGAAGGTCTCGACGTTGTTGAGCACGCGTGGGCTTGCCCCAGAGGCCCTGCGACGGCCGGGAACGGCGGGCGCGGGCGCGGCTCGCCGCGGTTGCCCTCGATCGAGGTCATCAGCGCGGTCTCCTCGCCGCAGACGAAGGCGCCGGAGCCCATGCGGATCTCGAGGTCGAAGTCGAAGCCGCTGCCCATGATGTTCTTGCCGAGCAGGCCGTACTCGCGCGCCTGCCCGAGCGCGTGCTCGAGACGCTCGACGGCCAGCGGGTACTCGGCGCGCACGTAGACGTAGCCCTGGTGCGCGCCGATGGCGTAGGCGCCGATGACCATGCCCTCGATGAGCGCAGTGCGGGTCGCCTTCGAGCACCGAGCGGTCCATGAACGCGCCGGGGTCGCCCTCGTCGGCGTTGCAGAGGATGTACTTGGTGTCGTTGTCCTGCTGCTGGGCGAAGCGCCACTTCAGCCCGGTGGGGAAGCCGGCGCCGCCGCGGCCGCGCAGGCCGGAGGCGAGGACCTCCTCGACGACCGCCTCGGGCGTCATCGCGGTGAGCACCTTGGCGAGGGCCTGGTAGCCGTCGCGGGCGATGTACTCGTCGATGTTGAGCGGGTCGATGATCCCCGAGTTGCGCAGGACGATCTTGACCTGGCGGTTGAAGAACGGGATGTCGTCCATCTCCGCCTGCGTCCGGTCGGTGCCGGGCGCGTGACTCACGAGGCGCTCGACGATGCGGCCCTTGAGGAGGTGCTCCTCGACGATCTCGGGCACGTCGTCGACCTTGATGTTCTGGTAGAAGACGCCGTCCGGGTAGACCAGCGCCACCGGGCCCTGCACGCAGGGGCCGAGGCAGCCGGTCTCGACGACGTCGATCTCGCCGGCGAGCTCGCGCGCCTTGAGTTCCGCGCGCACCGCCTCGCTCACGTCGAGGGCGCCGGAGGCGATGCAGCCGCCGCCGGTGCAGATCAGGAAGTGACTTCTCACGTCAGCCATAGTCGGTTCACTCGCTCTCAGGTCTTGATGAGGTACGCCTCGACGGGGGTGCCGCCGACGAGGTGGTTGACGACGATCGTGTGCACCTTGTCCTTGTCGAGCAGGCCGTAGCGGTACAGGGTGCCGTCGGCCAGCGTGATGGTGGCCATGGGCTCCTCTTCGCAGAGGCCGGCGCAGCCGGACTGGTGCAGGCTGGCCGAGGAGACGCCGTTGGCGTTGAGCTCGGTCATGAACGCGGCCACGATCTCACGCGCGCCGGCGGCGATGCCGCAGGTGCCCATGTGCACGGTGACCTGCGTCTCCTTGCGGCCCTCGCGCAGGTCGATGTCGGCCTTGGCCTTCTGCGGCCAGCGCCTTGAGCTGCTCGGGACTGGTGATCCTGTCGGCCATCAGGCGCTCCTTGCTCCGGCGAGCGACGGGCTCCTCGGCGTACTGCGCGAGGATCTCGTTGACCCGCTTGGGCTTGACGCGGTGGTGGACGTCGTCGTCGACCATGATCACGGGAGCGAGGCCGCAGGCGCCGAAGCAGCGGCCGATCTCGAGCGAGAACAGGCGGTCCTCGGTCGTCCCGCCGATGTCGATGCCGAGCTGCTTCTTGAACGCGTCCATCACGGCCACGCCGCCGCGCACGTAGCAGGCGGTGCCGAGGCAGATGCGGACGAGGTGCTTGCCGCGCGGGACCGTGGTGAAGAACGAGTAGAAGCCCACCACGCCGGCGACTTCGCTGTACGGCTTGCGCAGTTCACGGGCGATGTGCTTGAGGGCGACCTCCGGCAGGTAGCCGAAGATGCCCTGGGCGAGCTGCAGCACCGGGATGAGGGCACCCGGCTTGCCCTTGTACTCGGCGATCACTGCGTCGAGGCGCTCGAGGAGTTCCTCCTCGGTAGGCTCCTCGGCGCAGCAGGCGCACGACTTCACGGCTTCACTCATTCCCCTCTCCTTCGCTTGGCTCCGCTGCGATCGCTTCGCAGATGATGTCCATGGCTCATTGGTGCGCCTCCTGGAACGCGGTGAGTTCGCCGAAGCGCTGTGGGATGTCCGGGCCGCACAGGGAAGTGCGCGTCCCGTCGTCTGTGAGGTCGACCCGGAACTCGATCTCCGGGTTGGTCACGACCATGGTGGCGATGGAGGCGGCGACGTCGCCCAGAGGAGGGCGGTCGACGTCGCCGAGCCGCATCCAGGCGCGCACGGCGACGCCGCCGAGGTCCTGGGACCGGCCCACGCTGAGCCCGCCGCCGGCGGCCTCGGCCGCCTGGCGGAAGAGGCTCAGGCCGAGGCCGGTCTTCTTGTTCGCCTTGGTCGTGAAGAAGGGGTCGAGGGCCTGCTCCGGTTCCACCGGCAGGCCCGGACCGTCGTCCTCGACGAGCATCGAGAGCTCGTCGCGCGCGCGGTCGGCGACGATGGTGGTCGCGATCACCGTCGCCCCGGCGCGCACCGAGTTCTCGAGGATGTCGAGGAGATAGAGCGAGAGGTCATGCATCGCCGACGCTCCGTCCCTCGAGGCCGCGGACGGCGAGCGCGAGCTCGTCGAAGCCCGGCCGCTCGCAGGTCACGGTGGTGCGCGCGGCGCCCACGTCCGCCTGGTAGTGGGCGTCCGACGAGTGCAGGATCGGCAGGCCGTACACGGCGAACTCGGCCTCGCGCTCGGAGCCGGCGGGCACGTGGCGCGAGAGCTCCACCGCGTCGAAGCCGGCGTCCGCCGGGAAGAAGCCGAGCTGGCCGATGACGCCGAAGCTCCTGCGGTCGACGTGCGCCGCCACGGCGAGTCCGCCGTGCCGGTGCACCAGCTCGACGACCGCGTCCACGTCCAGCGGCGTGGCCGTCGCCAGCGCCAGGGTCTCGCGCGCCGTCTCGGCGCCGGCGGCGTCGAGCACGTGCTGCTCGCCGAAGAAGGTCTCGTAGCCGTCGTCGATGGGCGCCAGGGTGGCCCCTACCTCGGCGCCGGCCGCCAGGGCGGCGGCGGCGTCGGGGAAGAGGCCGACCACGTGGCACTCCTCGGCCGTCGTGATCTCCATGCCGGCGACCACGGCCAGCCGCTCGCCGGCGGCCGCCTGGACGGCGGCGACGTTGCGGGCGCTGTTGTGGTCGCAGACGGCGATCATGGCGAGGCCTTCAGCGAGCGCCGCGGCGACGATCGCCGGCGGCGTCATGGCGTCGTCCGCGCAGGGCGACAGCGCCGTGTGGACGTGCAGGTCTGCAGCGCAGACGTTCACGCATGGTTCCCTTTCACACCCAGGGCGTAGAGGCGGCCGACGATGTCGAACGTGTCGGCGGGCGACGAGTAGAGCGACAGGCCCTCGGCCGCCGCCTTGGCGAGCACGTCGTCCTCGGGACGGCGGTTGCCGGCGAACACCACGGCGGCGAGCTCGGCGTGGCTGGCCACGGCGATCACGTTGAGGTGCACCTGCAGGGTGACGAGCAGCCCGCCCTCCGGCGCGTGCGCGAGCACGTCGCTGAGCAGGTCCGACGCGTAGCCGCGGTCGATGTCGGCTTCGCGGTTGCCGGAGACCTCCGGCGTGAGCTCGGTGAACCCGAGCTCCTGAGCGATGTCCTCGAGCTTCATGTCGCGCTCCCCTCCTCCAGGGCGACGTACGGGCAGAGCGCGCGAACGGCGCGCTCCATGACGATGTCCTCGGCGAGGGCGGCGCACGTAGGCGCGCCGCACACGCCGCAGTCTCTGCCGGGCAGCGCCCGGGTCTCGGCGTCCAGCTGGGCGAGCTTGCGGATGGCGACCGCCATGTCTGCGTCCAGGCGGATGCCCGGGCGGGCGCGGAACGGGCGCGTGCGCTCGCCTGCTGCCGCTCGTCGCCCGGGCGCGTCGCCGCCGACGGCGGCCCAGCGCCAGGCGGCCACGTGCGCGTCCTCGTCGCAGCAGGGGCGAGCCGAAGCAGCCGCCGTCGCAGAGGTACGGCTCGATCGGCGGCGACGCCGGGGAGGCGGCCGTCCTCGACGGCCTCGAGCACGGCGAGCACGTGCGCGACGCCGGTGACGACGAGCAGGTCGTCGGCGCCGCCGGCCTGCGGCGGCGTGGCCGCGGCGCCCGGCGCGCGCTTCACGCGCGCCGCCAGCCGCGGCAGGACCGCCTCGCGCACGGCGCCGGCCGTGACGGTGTCGCGCTGCGCCGTGGGCCGCTGCGCGAGCAGCGCCGTGCGCTGGCTCGGGCACGAGACGGCGAAGGTCGCCGCGCGGCCGTCGAGGTCCAGCTGCGCGGCCTCCCACGGAGAGGCCAGCGGGGCCAGGTGCTCGAGGAGCGACGGGAACTTGACCTCGACGAGGTTCACGACGGCGGGGCAGACCGGCGAGATGAGCGGCGCCGGGGCGTCGCCGGTGGCGGCGAGGTCGATGACCTCACGCCGCAGGTCGTCCTCGTAGCGGTGCACCGAGACGACCTCGTCGTAGCCGAGGCCGCGGAGCTCCTCGACGACGGCGCTCACCGGGTGCTCGCCGAACCCGGCGAGCAGCGCCGGCGGGACGACGAGCACGTCGCCGCCGCCGAGCGCGCCGGGCGCGTCGGTCATGGTGAGCGCCCGCGGCGCGCAGGCGCCGATGCAGGCGGTGCAGTCGATGCACAGGTGGTCGAGCACGTCCGGGCGGGCGTCGCGCACGCGGATCGCGGCCGTCGGGCAGGCGACCAGGCAGTGGCGGCACTCCTTGCAGAGCTCGGCGACGACGCCGAGCGAGGAGGGCCGCGCCCCCTGGTCGGCCGCCTCCGGCCGCAGCGACACGGAGAAGCTGACGCGCGTGCCTTCGCCGACGGTGGACGTGACGCTGCAGGCGGTCGCTGTTGCGCAGGATGTTGGGCAGGCCCATGCCGGCGCCGAAGCCCGAGCGCGCGCGCCTCGGCGGAGGCCGTCGACCAGCCCTCGCGCATCGCCGACTCGACGTCGGGGATGCCGGGTCCGTGGTCGACGACGTCCACGTCCAGCTGCCCGTCGCTCACGGCGGCCTCCAGCCGGCCGCCGCGCTCGGCGTGGATCACGACGTTCATCTCGGCCTCGTAGGCGGCGATCATGGCGCGGCGCACGGCGTCGCTCTCGGCGCCGATCCGCTTGAGGTGCTGCTTGAGGTCGCGCGACGCGGCGCCGGCGCTCGTGAAGTCCCCGCAGCGGATGTCGTAGGCCAGGTGCTCCATGGCTCAGGCGCGCTCTCCGTCCAGGGCCTGGTAGATGAGGCCGCAGGTCTCGAACACGCCCGCGGCGAGACCATGAGCAGGGTGTCGTTGTCCGCGGCGAGCTGGATCATCTCGGCGTCCGGCTCGACGCCGTTGACGAAGCAGATGCCGGGCACGTCCATGAGCTCGGCGACGCGCAGCATCTGCACGCTGGCCAGGTTGCTGACCAGCAGCGTCTTGTCCGACGCCTCGTTGAGCAGGTCGCTCACCCGGTCGCCGGCGTAGACCTTCGCGACCGTCGGTGCCGCCGGGCTTGCCCGGCGTGACGATGCGTTGCCCCGATGCTGGCGGCCAGATCCTCGAGCTTCATGTTCGACCTCGCGAGCAGGGATTCCAGTTTCTTGACCATCGGTTCGATGTCGCCGTCGCCGTTGGCCGGCGTCTCGTCGCGCCCGCCGAGGCGGGCGAAGTAGGCGGCCGACTCGAGCGCCGCCGTGATGTCCATGTACTCGACGAAGATCTCGTTGGGCAGGCGCCAGGGGGGTGGGCGCGAAGCTGATGATGCTCTTCACGCCCGCGCGCACGAGCGTCTCGGCCGCGTCCTGGGCGGCCGGGCCCGGGCACCGTGAGCACGGCGATCTGGATGCCGAGGTCGCGCACCAGCGACTCCATGAGCGACGACGTCGACGCAGCGCACCCCGTGGACCTGCGTGTCGGCGAGCGCGGGGTCGACGTCGAACGCCGCCACGATCGCCACGGACGGGCTCTTGTCGGCGAAGTGGGAGAGCACGGCGTGCCCGAGGTTGCCGACGCCGACCAGCGCGACCTCCTGCTGCACCGGGCCGTCGAGGAAGTTGCCGATGCTCTCGATGCAGGCGGCCACGTCGTAGCCCTTGTTGGGGCTGCCGGAGTAGCCGATCACCATGAGGTCGCGGCGCACCTGGGCCGCGCTGACGACGGCGTGGCGCGCGAGCTGGTGGGAGTAGATGCTCTCGACGCCGCCCTCGCGGAGAGACTGCAGCAGCCGCCGATAGCGGCTCATGCGCGACACGGTCTTCCTCGATACCACAGACGGCTCCCGGGCGGTGGGTCGTGGTCTCGTTCCGTTCGTAAGTTCGTTACAGAACGAACGCTGTGAATTCTGTCACGATTCTCCGCCTCGCCACGCCCTTCTGTCAACAGTCTCGCGCAGAATCGAACACCGTCGCGCATTGTCCAAGTTGGCCAAACGGAGCCCTTCTGTCGTGTCGCGCGTACGTTGACTTGGCGCATGTTCGACGAAGTGGCTCTGGTAGAGTCCGACGCGAGCCATGGGGTGCCGGCGCCGTCGCCGGCTCCCGCATTCCCGCAGGCAGCACCGTCCGACTTGGAGGTCCATTGATGACGGTGACGACGGACAAGCCCGCCTACATGCAGCACATGCCGCACTTCGTGGCACCGCTGGCGCCCTTCACGGCGGACACGCCGAGGGCAGCTGGGTCTACGGACACCGACGGCAACAAGTGGCTCGACTTCGTCATGGGCATCGCCGTGGTGAACACCGGCCACTCGCCATCCCAAGGTCGTCAAGGCCGTGCAGGAGCAGGCCGCCAAGGTGTCGCACGCGCAGATGGGCATCTAGCGGCACCAGCCCATGCTCGACCTGGCCGAGAAGATGCACGGAGATCCTGCCGGAGGGCATGGACCAGGTCATGTTCCAGAACTCCGGCGCCGAGGCCGTCGAGAACGCCGTCAAGCTGGCCAAGCAGGCCACGCGGCGCCCCGGCGTCATCGCCTTCCAGGGCGCGTTCCACGGCCGCACGCACCTCACCATGGCGCTCACCGCTCGGCCGTGCACTACCGCGGCCACATGGAGCCGCTCATGGGCGGCATCCATCACGCCCGCTACTGCTACCCGTACCGCACGCCGGCCAGTGAGGACCCGACGACGTACGCGCTCGAGGACGTCCGCCGCGTGCTGCGCGCCGAGATCGTCGGCGACGACGTGGCCGCGCATCATCGTCGAGCCCATCCAGGGCGAGGGCGGCTTCGTCGTGCCGACCGCTGAGTTCATGCAGGGACTGCGCGCCATCGCCGACGAGATCGGCGCCTGCTCATCATCGACGAGATCCAGGCCGGCATGGGCCGCACCGGCAAGTGGTTCTGCCACGAGCACTACGGCGTCAAGCCGGACATCCTGACGAGCGCCAAGGGCCTCGGCTCCGGCTACCCGATCGCCGCCATCGCCGCGCGCGGCGAGCTGTGGGACAAGTGCATGCCCGGCTCCATGGGCGGCACCTACGGCGGCAACGCCGTCGGCTGCGCCGCCGGCGTCGCCACCATCGAGGCGATGAAGGAAGACGGCATGCTCGAGAACGCCGCCGGGCAGGGCGAGAAGCTCAGGGCGTACTTCGAGAAGCTGCAGAAGGACTACCCGGCCATCGGCGAGGTCCGCGGCAAGGGCCTCATGATGGCCGTCGAGTGCGTCATGCCGGGCACCAAGGAGCCCAACGCGGCCGCCGCCAAGACATTCATCGCCGAGTGCATCAAGCGGCGCATGATCATCATGGGCGCCGGCGCCTTCGGCAACTGCGTGCGCATGCTGCCGGCCCTCAACGTCACCGACGAGGACCTCGACGCAGCCATGGCGATCTTCGACGAGGTCGCGCCGATCGCGTTCGCCTGACCCCGGCTCACGACCCGTCCGTCCGCGAGGGCGGGGCGCTCCGGCGCCCCGCCCTCGCCTGCTTTCGGACCTTTCCTGTCGCCCGCGCAGGTGCGCGCGCTGGCGCCGGCGGCGGCCTCGGGCGCGGCGCCGGCGGTGCGTGCCGCCTCCGGCGCCGTGCTAGACTCCGGCTCGTGAGCACGCCCCAGCCGTCACACCCCAGTTTCGAGACGCGCGTGCGCGTGCGCTACGCCGACACCGACGCCGACGGCGTCGTGCTACTACGCCAACTACCTCACCTTCTTCGAGGTCGTGCGCGTGGAGTGGCTGCGCGCGCTCGGCTATCCCATCACGCGGATCCTCGAGCAGGGCATCATCCTGCCGGTCGTGGAGGCGCGCCTCAAGTACCTGCGTCCGGCGCGCGTCGACGACCTCCTCACGGTCCGCGCCACGCTCACCTCGGTCGGGCCGGCGTCGTTCGCCTTCGACTACGAGGTCGACGCGCGAGGACGGCCTGCTGCTGGTGACCGGCTCGACGCGGCTGGCCGTGTGCGAGCGCGACACCGCCCGCGCCTGCGCCATGCCCCAGTGGATGCGCGACCTGTTTGCCAGTCTGCCGCTCACGGTACAGACCTGACCATGGGCGACGTGTACCGCTTCCCGGGCGGCGAGATGCCGCCCGACTTCGAGACGAAGATGCCTGACGACATCGAGGTCAAGCACTGCTACCGGCACCCCGACCGCGAGACCGGCGTCTCGTGCTCCAACTGCGGCCGGCCCATCTGCCACGAGTGCATGATCCCGGCGCCCGTCGGCTTCCGCTGCCCGGAGTGCGTCAAGGAGCAGAGCGGCCGCGGGTCGCGCGCCAAGGTCGTCACCCGCGGCCAGATCCGCTCCGGCTGGAGCGCCGGCGCCCTGGGAGGGTCGGCGGGCCTCACCGCCACCAAGGTCCTCGTCGGGCTCAACATCGCCATCTTCGTGCTCGGGCTCGTCCCCAGCGTCGGCGATTGGCTGAATCAGCACGGCGCTCTCTGGGGCCCTCTCGTCCTCGGGCAGCACGAGTACTGGCGGATGTTCACCTCGCTGTTCCTGCACAGCGGCATCTTCCACATCGCCTTCAACATGTGGGCGCTGTGGATCGTCGGCGGGTTCGTGGAGCACGTCCTGGGCCGGACGAAGTTCGTCATCCTCTACTTCATCTCGGGGTTCGCCGGCTCCGTGCTCGTGCTCGTGGCCGCGCCAAACGCGGTGGTGGTGGGCGCATCCGGCGCGATCTTCGGCGTCTTCGGCGCCCTCGCCGTGCACGCGTTCCTCAATCGGGGCCGCGACTTCCAGTCGCGCTCCCTGCTCGGCAACGTGCTCTTCCTGCTGGTGATCAACCTGGTCTTCTCGTTCATGGGCGGAATCTCGTGGCAGGCCCACATCGGCGGGCTGATCGGCGGCGCCGCGACGATGCTGGCCATGATGCTCGGCGGTCGCAAGGACCCGCGGCGCCAGTTCGAGCTGCCGGACGGGCTCGCCGTACTCGGGATCGTCTTCCTCCTCGTCGCTGATCACCGCGTGGCAGGTGCTGACCTTCACGGGCTGACGGTGGCGTGACGGACCGGCCGGGAGGACGACTGGTCGCAGCCGGGCGCCGTGCTGGCGCCGGCGGCGGAGCTGGCCGGCCGCGTCGCCGGCCTGCAGGCCGGCCTTTCGGCCCTCGGCCTCGACGCCGCGCTCCTGCACCAGAACGCCGACCTCTTCTACTTCGCCGGCACGGTCCAGCAGTCGTACCTGTACGTCCCGGCCGCGGGAGAGGCGACCCTGTTCGTGCGCAAGGTCGCCGAGCGCGCGCGTCTGGAGTCGGCGCTCGGCGCCATCGTGGACCTCTCGTCCCCCAAGGACCTGCCGCGTCTGGTCGCCGAGCGCTACGGCGAGCTGCCGGCACGGCTCGGTCTCGAGCTCGACGTGCTGCCCGTCGCGCAGTTCCGCCGCCTCGAGGAGCTGTTCCCGGAGGCGGCGTTCGACGACGTGGGCCGGGCGATCGTGCGGCAGCGGGCGGTCAAGTCCGCGTGGGAGGTCGACCGCATCCGCGCGGCGGCGGCCGTCGCCGACGAGGTCGGCCGCCTCATCCCCGGCCTGCTCGAGGAGGGGCTCACCGAGGTCGAGTTCGCCGGCCGCGTGGAGGCGCAGGCGCGGCGGCTGGGTCACGAGGGCTACATCCGCATGCGCGGCTTCAACCAGGAGATGTTCTACGGCCAGCTGCTCACGGGCGTGAGCGGCTGCGTGCCGAGCTACCTCGACACCCCGCTCGCCGGCACGGGCCTCAGCCCGTCGGTGGCGCAGGGCGCGAGCTTCCGGCGCATCGGGCGGGGCGAGCCCGTGGTCTTCGACTTCGTGCCCGTGCGCGACGGCTACATGGCGGACTTCACGCGGATGTACTCGCTGGGCCCGCTGGACGCGCGGCTCCTGCGCGCCTTCGACGCCGCCCTGCGCGTGCAGGAGGCGGCGACGGCCGCGGCCCGGCCCGGCGCGGCGTGCCGCGCCGTGTGGGACGCGGCGCGGGCAGCGGCCGCCGACGCCGGTCTGGCCGGCAACTTCATGGGGCACGGGGCCGGCCAGGTCCCCTACGTGGGCCACGGCATCGGCATCGAGCTCGACGAGCTGCCGGTGCTCACCGGCAGCAGCCTCGAGCTCGAGGCCGGCATGGTCTTCGCCCTCGAGCCCAAGTTCGTCCTGCCCGGCCTGGGCGCCATCGGCATCGAGAACACCTGGGTCGTCACCGGCGACGGGGTGGAGCGGCTCACGCAGGCGCCGGACGTCGTCACCATCGTCGACTGACGCCCCATCAGGGCGCCCCGAGATCGACCGGCTGGATCTCGGCGCGCGGGGAAGAGTGAGCCTGCCGGATCCAGCACGGACGACGGAGGAGGGACGATGAAGCAACTGGCGCCGGGCGTGTGGGCGCACGTCATCGACGCGGAGGGGTTCCCGACGCTGTCGGCCGTCGTCCTCACGCCGCGGCTGGCGATGGTGGTCGACACGCTCACCGGGCCCGCCGAGGCCGCCCCGGTGGCCGAGTTCCTGGCCAGCGAGGCCGGCGAGCCGCCGGGCCGTCGTCGTGAACACGCATCACCACTGGGACCACGTGTTCGGCAACGCCGCCTTCGCCGGCGTGGACATCATCGCTCAGCGAGGCGTGCCCGCGCCTCATCCAGGCGGAGCTGCAGAGCGGCGACGAGTCGCGGCGCCTGCCGCCGGCGGAAGGCGTACCGCTGCCCAACGTGACGTTCGGGGACCGGCTCACCTACGTCGACGAGGACGGCTCCGTGCACCTCATCCACACGCCGGGCCACAGCGAGGACTCGCTGGTCGTGTTCCTCGCCGAGCGCCGGCTGGTGCTGGGCGGCGACACGGTGGAGTGGCCGTTCCCGAACTTCGGCCAGCGCGACGGGGCGGAGGAGTGGATCAGGACGCTGCGCCAGCTCAAGCAGCTGCCGGTGGACCTCATCGTGCCCGCGCACGGGCCGGCCATGGGCAAGCAGATCATCGACGCCAACGAGCGCTACGTCGGCGGCGTCTACGAGGCGGTCGCGGCCGCCAAGGCCGCCGGCGCCGGCCGCGGCGAGATGGACCTGCCGGCCGAGCGGTTCCTCGCCGACGGCGTCGCCGTCGACGAGGTGTACGCGGCGGCGCACCGCGAGAACCTCCTCTGGGCCTGGGACGAGGTCTGAGGGCCGGAATCGGTCTGAGAGGCCGCGGCGCGGTCCGCCGGCGCCGCCGGCCCGACCGCGCGCCAGTCCGAGCCGCGCCGGCCCGACCGCGGCGCAGTCCGGCCCGCCGGCCGATGCACGCATGGTGGTGCGATTCCCCGGCGTACGACAACGCGTACGCGAACCTGCAAGATGCGTACGCGTTGTTGTACAAGGCCGAAGAGAAGACAAGGCGCCCGGGGCGGTGACGCGGCCTGACGTTGCCTTCGCTCGTGCAGGACACGAGGAATTGGACATTGTCTTCCAATTGGTGTACAAAAGGGTCCATGAAGCTCTCCACCCAGGCCGACTACGCGGTCCGCGCCGTCTACGAGCTGGCTCGCCACGAGCCCGGCGCCGTGCTGCACACGGGCGACATCGCCAGCGCGCAGCACATCCCCGGCCCCCGGCTCGCCAAGGTCATCCACGACCTGGCGCGCGCCGACCTGGTGCGCACGCAGCGCGGCCACCAGGGCGGCGTCACGCTGGCGCGTCCCCCGGCGGACATCACCGTGCGCGACGTGTACGAGGCGGTGGAGGGCCCCATCCTGCTGTGCCGGTGTCGTCAGCGGGTCGAACCGTGCGCTGACGACGGGTGCGACACCCACGAGTTCTGGCGCGGTGTCGAGACGCTCCTCACGGAGGAGCTTCAGACCATGACGTTCGCGGCCCTGACCGACGCGCACAGGCGCGCGTGCGTGTCGAGCGGCCGCCCGCAGGCGACGGGGAGGTGACAATTCATATGGCAGAGATCAAAGAGCAGGTCGAGAAGGCCCTGGGCGACATCCGCCCCGCTCTGCAGGCCGACGGTGGCGACATCGAGCTGGTCGACGTGCTGGACGACGGCGTCGTCCAGGTACGCCTCCAGGGAGCTTGTGCAGGGTGTCCGATGTCCCAGCTCACCCTCACCAACGGTGTGGAGCGCCACCTCAAGAACGTGGTGCCCGGCGTCGAGCGGGTCGAGAACATGGGCTTCTGAGCCTCACGAGAACGTGCGCGACGGCCGGCGGGTGACCACAAGAGGTCACCCGCCGGCCGTCGCCGTTCTGACTCCGTCCAACGAGGAAGACCGCGTTCACGAATCCGGGCATATACTGTCAGGTCCGGACGACAAGAACCGGAGCGTGGAGGTGCGCTCCGAGACGAGGAGGTACGCAGTGAGGGGCCCCGAGGAGCGCACCCGCGCCGACGAGTTCCACGGCCGCGAGACCGTCAAACAGTCGACAAGAGCGGCGCAGGAAGAGTTCACCGGAGAGCTGGGGGCGAAGGCGGAGCTGGCCGACGCCGACCTCCGCGACCCTTCGCTCTACATCAACCGCGAGCTCAGCATGCTCGACTTCTTCGAGCGCGTGCTGGACGAGGCCCGCGATGCCCACAACCCCCTCCTCGAGCGCGTCAAGTTCGTCGGCATCGTCGGCTCGATCCTCGGCGAGTTCTTCATGGTGCGCGTCGCCGGCCTGCGCCAGCAGGTCGAGGCCGGTGTCACCGAGGCGGCCGCCGACGGCTACACGCCGCAGCAGTTGCTGCCCCTCGCGCAGGAGCGCGCCCTGGGGCATCATGAAGGCGGCGCGCCAGTGCTTCAGCGAGCTCAGGCCCGAACTCGAGGCGGCCGGCATCCACATCGTCGACCACGCCGACCTCGATGCGGGGCAGCGTGCCACGCTGCGGCGCTACTACGAGGACAGGGTCTTCCCGGTGCTCACGCCGCTGGCGTTCGACCCGGGCCGCCCGTTCCCGCACATCTCGAACATGAGCCACAACCTCGGGGTGCTGCTCCGCGACGCCAACGGCGACGAGCGGTTCGCGCGCGTCAAGGTGCCTGACTCGCTGCCGCGCCTCGTGCCCGTCGTCCCGCCGGCGAAGGCGGAGGAGAGCCAGGACGGGGTCGAGCAGCAGTGGTTCACGTGGCTCGAGCAGGTCATCGCCGCCAACCTCGGGACGCTGTTCCCCGGCATGGAGGTGCTGGAGTCGCACACGTTCCGGGTCACGCGCGACGCCGAGCTGGCCATCCAGGAGCTGGAGGCGGACGACCTCCTCGAGACGATCGAGCAGTTCGTCCGCCGGCGCCGCTTCGGCTCCGTCATCCGCGTGACCATCGACGAGACCATGCCGGAGCGCGTGAGCGGGATCCTCACCGAGAACCTCGAGCTGGGCGAGTCCGACCTCTACGCGGTGCGCTCGCCCCTGGGCCTCAGCAGTCTCTGGGGAGCCGGCTCGATCGACCGGCCCGAACTCAAGTACGCCCCGCTCGTGCAGTCCGTCCCTCCGTCGCTCGCGGGGCTCGAGGGGTCCGAGCTGTTCGCCGCCATCCGCCACCGCGACGTACTCCTGCACCACCCCTACGACTCGTTCGACCCGGTGGTGGAGTTCCTGCGCGCCGCGGCCAACGACCCGGACGTGCTCGCCATCAAGCAGACGCTGTACCGCTGCGGCCGCAACGCGCCGGCCGTCGAGCAGCTCATGGAAGCGGCCGCCAACGGCAAGGACGTCGCCGTCCTGGTCGAGCTCAAGGCGCGCTTCGACGAGGAGAGCAACATCGGCTGGGCCAAGGCGCTGGAGCGCGAAGGCGCTCACGTGGTCTACGGCCTCATCGGGCTCAAGACCCACTGCAAGGCGCTGCAGGTCGTGCGCCGCGAGGGTGAGCGCATCCGCCGCTACACCCACCTCGGCACCGGCAACTACAACAGCGTCACGACCAAGCAGTACACCGACCTCGGCTACCTCACCGCCGACGACGACATCGGGGCGGACGCCAATCTGGTGTTCAACCACCTGACCGGCGGCGGGCAGGCGACCGAGTACCGCAAACTCCTGGTCGCCCCGGTGAACCTGCGCCAGGGCATCGCCGAGCGGATCGACCGCGAGATCGCCCACGCCGAGGCCGGGCGCGAGGCGCACCTCATCTTCAAGATGAACTCGCTGGTGGACAAGCCGATGATCCGCAAGCTGTACCGGGCCTCGCAGGCCGGGGTCAAGATCGACCTGAACGTGCGCGGCATGTGCTGTCTGCGGCCGGGCGTGCCGGGCGTGAGCGAGAACATCACCGAGCAGAGCGTGGTCGGCAGGTTCCTCGAGCACAGCCGGGTGTACTGGTTCCGCAACGGCGGCGACGAGGAGGTGCTGCTGGGCAGCGCCGACCTCATGCCGCGCAACCTGAACCGCCGCGTCGAGATCATCTTCCCGGTGCAGGACGGCGGCATCCTGCGCCACATCCGTGATGAGATCCTGCCGACCTACATGCGCGACAACCAGAAGACGCGCGTGCTCGGCCCCGACGGCTCGTGGACCCACGTGTGGCCCGCGGACGGTCAGGAGCCGTTGAACGCGCAGGAATGGTTCGTGGCGCGGGCGCGCGAGCGGGCCGTGGACGAGAGCGAGCACGCCTGATGCGGGTCTACTTTCTGCGGCACGGCAAGGCCGAGGATCGGGCGGCGTGGCAGGGTCGCGACGCCGACCGGCCGCTCACGGCCGAAGGTGAGGAGGCGCTGCGGCGCGAGGCGAAGCAGCTCCGCGCCATGGACCTCGCGCTCGACGTCATCGTGACGAGCCCGCTCGCGCGCGCTCGCCGGACGGCCGAGATCGTCGCCGACGAGCTCGGTCTGGCCGGGCGCCTCGTGGAGGACGAGCGGCTGGCGCCGGGGTTCGACCTGGGCCGCCTGGAGCAGCTGCTGGCGGCGCACGGCCCTGCCGGCGCGGTCATGGTGGTCGGGCACGAGCCCGACTTCAGCGAGACCATCGCCGAGCTCATCGGCGGCGGCGACGTGGTGATGAAGAAGGGCGGGCTCGCACGAGTCGACGTGACCGCGCCCGCATCCGGCGGCGGGCGGCTCGTGTGGCTGCTCACGCCGCCTCTCCTGGGGAGCAGATGAAGATGGAGGTCGAAGCCAAGTTCCTGGTGCCGGACGAGGAGACGCTCGCGCGGCTCATCGAGACCGCGTCGCTGGCCGGGTGCGCCGTCGAGCAGGGTGAGCCCCGCCGCGACGTCGACACCTTCCTCGACACGCCGGACCGGCGCCTGCTGGCGGCGGGGTACTACTTCCGGCGCCGCGAGACCGGAGACGGCGTGCGGCTCACGCTCAAGCAGCTGGTCGCGCCGTCGGAAGGCATGCTGCGGCGCGAGGAGATCGAGGCGCTCGTGGCCGCCGACGTGCCGGTGGCGGAGTGGCCGGCCGGCGAGCTGCGCACGCGCGTGGAGCAGCTGACCGGCGGGGAGCCGCTGGAGGCCATGCTCACGCTCTCGCAGGTGCGCGTCGCGCGCGTGGTGCGCCGCGGGCGCAAGGAGATCGCCGAGCTCAGCCTGGACCGCGTCACCGCGAGCGCGCCCGACGGCGATCGCGGCTGGCTCGAGGCCGAGGTCGAGGCGCGCGGCCGCGGCGCGGACGGCGACGTCGCCGCGCTGGCGGCCGTCCTGCGCGACGAGTGGGGCCTCGTGCCCGAGGGCCGCGCCAAGTTCACGCGCGCGCTCGAGCTCGCCGGCGACGAGGACGACGGCGTGCTCATGGCCGCCGCGGAACGCGCCGTGCACGAGGCGCAGGCCTCGGGCGAGGGCGCTCGCGCGCGCCGCGCGCAGGCGCTGCTCGCGCTCGACCGCGGCCTCTCGCAGGTCGAGGCCGGCCGCGTGGCCGGCCTCTCCGACAGGCGCGTGCGCTACTGGCTGGCGCGCTACCGCGTGGAGGGCACCGGCATCTACGACGACGAGGCCGTCGACCCGGGCTCCGGAGGGGCCACCGCTCCCGCGGAGGCCCCGAAGAAGCGGCCCGACATCCTGCCCTCGGACACGATGACCGAGGCCGCGGTCAAGACCCTGAGCTTCCACCTCGCCAAGATGCTCGAGCACGAGGAGGGCACGCGGCTGGGCGAGGACCCGGAGGAGCTGCACGACATGCGCGTCAGCACGCGCCGCATGCGCATGGCGCTGCGCGTGTTCGGCGACTACCTCGACCCCGACGTGCTGCGGCCGGTGCTCAAGGGGCTCCGGCGCACCGGCCGCACGCTCGGCGCCGTGCGCGACCTCGACGTCTTCAACGAGAAGACGCAGGTCTACCTCGACGGCCTGCCCGACGAGCGCGCCGGCGACCTGGACGGGCTGCTCGAGGCGTGGAAGGCCGAGCGCGACAAGCAGCGCGAGCACCTCGTCACCTACCTCGACGGCAAGCGGTACCGTCGCTTCGTCGCCACCACCACCGAGCTCCTCGAGGGGCCGGTCGAGGCGCTGGCGCCGCAGAACATCGTCACGCCGCGCCCGCAGCGGGTGGCCCAGGTGCTGCCCGGCGTCCTCTACAAGGACATGGCCGTGGTCTGGGCGTTCGAGGGGCAGCTCGGCGGCCTCGAGACGCCGCTCCCGCGCTTCCACGCGCTGCGCAAGGCGTGCAAGGGCCTGCGGTACACGCTCGAGTTCTTCGAGGGCGTCCTCGGCCCGGGCGCGCGGCCGCTCATCAAGCGCGTCAAGGGTCTGCAGGACCACCTCGGCGACCTGCAGGACGCCGTCGTCACCAGCGGTGTGCTGCGCGACTACCTCACGTGGGGCACCTGGCGGCACGAGGGACACGACCTGCCGGGTCCCCTCGAGGTGATCATCGCGCCCGGCGCCGCCCGCTACCTGTGCGCGCGGCAGGAAGAGATGGAGCGCCTGGTGCTCACCTTCCCCGGCGTGTGGCCGACGGTCGCCGGCAACGAGTTCAGCCGCGACCTCGCCTCCGTGATCGCGGAGATCCAGCCGGACTGACGGCGGAGGGCTCGCCGCGTCGCACGGCGAGCCCTCCGCCGGCCGGCCGTCAGCCGACCAGCGGCACGGCGATCACGCCGAGCGGGTAGCCGAACGCCTTCTCGAGGCTGTCGCGCCGCCGCTCGACGGCCCACTCCTCCAGGCTCCAGTCGCCGTCCGGCTGGAGCTCCAGCAGGAGGCTGCCGGCCTCGCGCCGCAGGCGCGCGTGCGCGATCGCGCCGGCGTGGCCGCGGTCCAGGTACTCGGCGAGCCGCAGGAACGCCCCGAGCCGCCGCACCACCTTGCGCGAGCGGCGGTCCAGCCCGGAGAAGGCCTCGAACCGGGGAGCGGGGAGGGCCTTGCGGTGGAAGTACGCCGTGGCCGCCATGATGGCGATCTCCTCCTGGTCGAACCCTACGAGGTCGGCGTGCCGGATCAGGTAGTAGGTGTGCTGGTGGTGGCGCGTGTAGCTCAGGAACGTGCCGATGTCGTGCAGCAGGGCCGCGTACTCGAGCAGTTCCCGCTCCTCGGGGCCGAGGCGATGCAGCCCCGCGGCCCGCGCCGAGTCGAACAGCTCGAGGGCGAGCCGGGCGACCTGCCGGGCGTGCGTCTCGTCGAACGCGGTGGAGCGCGCGAGCTGCAGCACGCTCCGCTCGCGCACGCCGGCCCCGTGCTTGAGCTCGTGCTGGCCGGCGCGGGCGAGGTCGTCGAGCAGCAGGCCCTCGCGCAGGCCGCACTCGTCCAGCGCGACGATCGTCTCGATGCCCAGGTCCTCCATGAGCGTGTCCAGGATCGCGGCGCCGGCGACGATGATGTCCGCCCGCGCCGGCGCGAGCCCCGGCACGGCGCGCCGCTCTTCGGCCGTCATCCCGCGGAGGCGCTTCGCCACCGCGCGCAGGTCCTTGCGCGTGAGCGGCTCGTCGCGTCCGGCGACGCGGTCGTGGAAGAGCCGCGCCGCCACGGCGGCGAGGTTCACGATCGTGCCCGAGGTGCCGTAGGCGGCGGCCTCGGGCCGGCCCACGTCCCTCAGCGTGTGCTGCGACGTGAGGCGCACGTGGTGCTTCAGGGCTTCGTAGGCGTCGGCGTCGTACCGGCCGTCGTCGTCGGGCTGCGGACCCTCCGTCGCCAGGCGGATGGCGCCGAGCGAGATCGACTCGACGAGGTCGGCGCCGGCGCCGTCGCCGACGGCGACCTCCGTGCTGCCGCCGCCGATGTCGATGACCAGCGCCCGGCCGTCGACGTGCACGCGGCTGAGCAGGCCGAGGTAGATGAGCCGGGCCTCCTCCTTGCCGGAGACGACGTGCACCTCGAGCCCGGCCGTCTCGCGCATGAGGTGGACGAAGTCGGCGCCGTTGCGCGCCTCGCGCGTGGCCGCCGTCGCGACCGTCACGAAGCGGGTCGCGCCGTGCGCGCGCGCGAGGTCGGCGAACCGCGCGCACACCGTCGCCGCCCGCTCCATCGCCGGCGGCTGCAGCAGCCGCACCTCGCCGAACTCGCCCTCGCCCAGCCGGACGGTCTCCTTCTGCATGCTGAGCACCGTCCAGGAGTGGCCGGGCTCGAAGCGCACGACCATGAGGCGCGCCGAGTTGGTGCCGATGTCGATGTAGGCGACCGTCTCGGCGGTGATGGGCGCGCCCGTCGCCGGCGCGATCTGCGTCGGCGCCTCGGCGGTCACGTCAGGCCTTGGCCTTCTGCTTGGCCTTCTTCCCGGACCTGGAACCCTTCGTCTTGCCACCCTTCTTGCCCGACTTCTTGCCGCCCTTCTTGACGGCGTCGCGGTCGGCGTTCAGCTTCTCGAGGCCGACCTTGCGGTCGCCGTACTCGGCGATGTAGGCCTGAGCGATCTCGCACTTCTTGCAGCCCTTGCCGCAGCAGTCTTTCCACTCCTTGCGGCTGAACTCGTTCTTGAGCTTGGTCACGGGTCGCTCCCTTCGCGGTGCATCGTGGTGCAGAGATACCGCGGGGGAGAGGTGGGAAAACGCGGGACTCCTCGAGGCGCTGCGTGTACATTCACCCTTTCCTGCCCACGGTGTTCGGGCAGTCTCAGGCCATTCGTCGCGTTCCGTGCGGTCGAAGCGATCTTGAGGAGGAGAGGCTGTGGCTACACTCTTGTGGGAACCTTCGCCGCATCGGGTCGCGGGTGCCAACATGACGCGTTTCGCCGCGTTCGCCGGCGACCGGTGCGGTCGAAGCTTCGCATCGTATGCGGACCTCTATCGCTGGTCGGTGGACGAGATCCCCGCCTTCTGGGCGGCGGCGTGGGACTTCCTCGGCATCCGGGCCTCTGCGCCGTACACAGCGGTGGTCGACGACCTGTCCCGGTTCCCGGGCGCGACCTGGTTCCCGGGCGCGCGGCTCAACGTGGCCGAGAACCTTCTCCGCCGTCGCGATGACGGGGTGGCCCTGATCTTCGTCGGCGAGACCGCCGCGCCGGAACGTCTCACCTACGCCGAGCTCTATCGCTCCGTGGCCCGGCTCGCCGGCGCCCTCAGGACGGCGGGAGTCGTGCCGGGCGACCGCGTGGCGGGATACATGCCCAACCTCACGGAGACGGCGGTGGCGATGCTCGCCACCGCTGTCGGTCGGCGCCATCTGGTCCAGCTGCGCCACCGACGTCGGTCCGGAGGCAGCCGCGGAACGCCTCGGCCAGATCGCGCCGAAGGTGCTGTTCGCCGTCGACGGCTATCGCTACAAGGACCGGGTGTTCGACTGCGTTCCCCGCACCGCCGCGGTCGTCGCGGGGCATCCCGAGCATCGAACGCGTCGTGGTGGCCCACTACGCCGGCGACCCGGACGCCGACCTGGCGTCCATCCGCGGTGCTCTCCGCTGGGAGGAGTTCGTCGCCGGCCAGGCCGGCGACGATCTTGACCTTCGAGCAGGTCGCCTTCGACCACCCGGGCGTCGTCATGTTCTCCTCCGGCACCACCGGCAAGCCCAAGTGCCTCGTGCAGAGCGGCGGCGGGGTCCTCCTCAATCAGCTGAAGGAGCTGGTCCTGCACGCCGACGTCAGGCGCGACGACACCATCTTCTACGTGACCACGGCCAGCTGGATGATGTGGAACTGGCTGCTGTCGGCCCTCGGGACCGGAGCCACGGTGGTCCTCTACGACGGCAACCCGGCCTACCCCGACCTGGGCGCGCTCTGGCGCCTGATCGAGGATCTCCGGGTCACGGTCTTCGGTACCAGCGCGAGCTACCTGAACCTCCTGAAGGCAAAGGGCCTGGCGCCGAAGGTGGACCATGATCTCTCGGCCTTGCGCGAGGTCTGCCAGACCGGCTCGGTGCTCTCGCCGGAGGGCTTCGCCTACGTCTACGACGCCATCAAGCCCGATCTGCATTTCAACTCGCTCTCGGGGGGCACCGACATCAACGGGTGTTTCGCGATCGGCAGTCCCACGCTGCCGGTGTACGCCGGTCAGCTGCAGGCTCCGGCCCTGGGGATGAAGATCGAGTGCTACGACGAGTCAGGCAGGCCGGTGCGCGACCAGGTGGGCGAACTGGTCTGTGAAGCCCCGGCGCCGCCGATGCCTCTCTTCTTCTGGGACGACCCCGGCGATCGGCGCTATCACGCCGCCTACTTCGACGTCTACCCGGGTGTCTGGCGCCACGGGGACTTCGTCAGCTTCGACTCCACCACCGGCGGCATCACCTTCTTCGGCCGCTCGGACGCCGTGCTCAAACCCTCGGGGGTCCGCATCGGCACGGCCGAGATCTACAACCAGGTGGAGAAGCTCCCCGAGGTCGCCGACAGCCTGGCGATCGGTCAGGACTGGCAGGGGGACGAGCGCATCGTTCTCTTCGTCCGGCTCGTCGAGGGCCAGGAGCTGACCGACGAGCTGGTCACGAAGATCGCCCGGACGCTCCGCGAGAACGCCTCGCCGCGGCACGTGCCCGCCAAGGTCGTTGCGGTGCCCGATATCCCGTACACGCTGAACATGAAGAAGGTCGAGACCTCGGTCACCAACCTGATCCACGGACGGGCGGTCACCAACAGGGACGCCCTCGTCAATCCGGAGTGCCTCGACTTCTACGAGCAGCTGGTACCCGGACTGAGAGAGGCGTAGCGGCGCCCCTCCGGACGGCTGGGCGGAGCGGCCTGATCGCCTGCGGCGTCAGGCGTCCCCGTACGCGTCGAGCTTGACGTCGTCGGCCACCGTGTAGGCCATGTCCGTGCAGGCGGCGATGTCGTCGAGGGAGTAGCCGACGGCGACCTCCTCCAGCACCCAGCCCTTGTCCGGGTAGCGGCGGAACAGCGCGCGCTCGGTGATGATCACGTCGGCCTCTTCGGCGCCGGTGAGCGGGAAGGTGCACTCCTTCATCAGCTTGGAGGAGCCGTCCTTGGAGCAGTGCTCGCTGACGATGTTGACGACCTTGGCGCCGGTGATGAGGTCCATGGCGCCGCCCATGCCGGCGAGCATCTTGCCGGGCACGATCCAGTTGGCGATGTTGCCCTTCTCGTCCACCTGGAGCGTGCCGAGGAAGGTGGCGTCCACGTGGCCGCCGCGGATCATCGCGAACGACGTGGCGGAGTCGAAGTAGCTGCCGCCGGGGATGAGCGAGATCGGCTGGTTGCCGGCGTTGGCGCGGTCGCGGTCCTCGCAGCCGGGCTCCGGCGCCGGGCCGACGCCGATGGCGCCGTTCTCGGTCTGGATGACGACGTCGACGCCCTCGGGCACGTAGTTGGCGACCAGCGTCGGCAGGCCGATGCCGAGGTTGATGATCTGCCCGTCCTTGAGCTCCTGGCCGGCGCGGGCGGCGATGGTGAGTTTCGCATTACTGGCCATTGAACTTCTCCTCGCGCAGCACGCAGTACTCGGTATTGGCGCGCACCACCGCGTCCACGAAGATGCCGCTGGTGTGGATGCCCTCGGGGTCGAGCTCGCCGATGGTGTAGAGGTTCTCGACCTCGGCGATCACGTACTCGGCGCACATGGCGGCCGGCACGTTGAAGTTGCGGGAGGTGCCGCGGTAGATGAGGTTGCCCCAGGTGTCGCCGCGGTGGGCGCGCACGATCGCGACGTCGCACTTGAGGGACGGCACGAGGATGAACCTGCGGCCGTTCACCTCGACGATCTGCTTGCCCTCCTCGGCCACCGTACCGATGCCGGTGGGCGTGAGGAAGCCGCCGAGCCCGGCGCCGCCGCAGCGCATCATCTCGGCGAGCGTGCCCTGGGGCGTGGGCTCGACCTCGAGCCGGCCCTCGTTCATCGCCTTGCCGATCTCGGGCGTGGTGCCGATGTGGCTGGCGACGATCTTCTTGATCTTGCCCTGCTTGACCAGCTCGACGACGCCGCGCTCGCGGTAGCCGGCGTCGTTCTCGTAGATCGTGAGGTCGCCGACGTCCATCGTCTTGAGGTAGTCGATCAGCGTGAGCGGATCGCCCTGGCCGATGAAGCCGCCGACGGCGATGCTCATCCCACTCTTGATGTGGGACATCGCCTCCTCGATGGGGACCACCTTGTTCTTCGGCACCGTTCGCTCCTTTGCACGGAAGAGGCCGGCGCTCGAGGCGCACGCGCGCGGCGCGTGCGCCGGCCGGGCAGCTGCGTTGACTGGAAGGTTATCACCTGGCGACCAGCCGCTCGCGGGGTACGCCTGGACGTGTTGGCCAGCCTCGCGGACTCTACCTGCCGTTTCGCCATGCGGTCAACACGTCCACGATGCGGATGTAAAGTCGCTCTTTGTGTGCTTCACCCGGCACTGTATACTTCGCGCGGCGCAACGGAAAAGGAGGGCCTTTGTGACCGCAGTCACCGAGTCTGCAAGCGTCGGCGTCATCGGCGGGTCCGGGTTCTACGAGCTGCTCGAGAACGCGCGCGAGGTGGTCATCGAGACCCCGTTCGGTCAGCCGTCGGATTCGTATTTCCTCGGCGAGATCGACGGCGTGAGCGTCGCCTTTCTGCCGCGGCACGCGCGCGGGCACCGCATCCTGCCCGGCGAGGTCAACTACCGCGCGAACATCTGGGGCATGAAGGCGCTGGGGGTGCACTACGTGCTCTCCGCCAGCGCCGTCGGCAGCCTCCGCGAGGAGCTCAAGCCGCTCGACGTCGTCGTGCCGGACCAGCTCTTCGACCGCACCAAGGCGCGGCCCAGCACGTTCTTCGGCGACGGCGTCGTCGTGCACATGGGGTTCGCCGACCCGTTCTGCCCGTACACCAGCAAGCTCATCGTGGAGTCCGGCCGCGAGGTCGGCGCCACGGTGCACGAGGGCGGCACCTACGTCTGCATCGAGGGGCCGCAGTTCAGCACGCGCGCCGAGAGCAACGTCTACCGCCAGCTCGGCTTCGACATCATCGGCATGACGAACCTGCAGGAGGCCAAGCTGGCGCGTGAGGCGGAGCTCTGTTACGCCACCATGGCGATGGTCACCGACTACGACGTGTGGTACGAAGGCGAAGAGGACGTGACGCTGGAGCAGGTGCTCGGCAACGTCCAGCGCAACGTCGCGACCGCGCAGGCCATCGTCCGTCGCGCCGTGGGCGCCCTCGACCAGCACCGTGACTGTGGGTGCAGGCACGCGGTCGAGTTCGCCATCAACACGCCGGCCGAGCTCATTCCGGCCGCGACCAAGCAGAAGCTCGACCTGCTCATCGGCAAGTACCTGGGGTAAGGGCAAGAACCACGGGCGCTCCCCCCGCGCCCGCGTTGGAGGGGTTCAAGAAAGGAGCGGCACAGTGTCTTCGTTCGTATCGAACAACGCCATTCTCGTGGCGGTCATCTGCGGGTTGATCGCCGTGATCTACGGCGTCCTCCTCATCCGCTGGCTGCTGAAGCTGCCGGCCGGCGACGAGGTCATGCAGAGGATCGCCGGCGCCGTGCAGGAGGGCGCCAAGGCCTATCTGGCCAGGCAGTACCGGACCATCGCCATCGTCGGCGTGGTCGTCTTCTTCGTCCTGCTCGTGGCGCTCGGCCTCGGCAAGGACTGGACCTACGGCTGGCACGCCGCCGTCGGCTTCGTCATCGGCGCCTGCCTCTCGGCCGCCGCCGGCTACATCGGCATGATGGTCAGCGTGCGCGTCAACGTGCGCACCGCCGAGGCCGCGCGTCAGGGCCTCGGCCGGGCGCTCACCGTCGCCTTCCGCGGCGGCGCGGTCACCGGCCTCCTGGTCGTCGGCCTCGCGCTGCTCGGCGTCAGCATCTACTTCTGGATCACCGGCGACGTCGCGGCCCTCGTCGGCCTCGGCTTCGGCGGCAGCCTCATCAGCGTGTTCGCGCGCGTCGGCGGCGGCATCTTCACCAAGGCCGCCGACGTGGGCGCCGACCTCGTCGGCAAGGTCGAGGCGGGCATCCCCGAGGACGACCCGCGCAACCCGGCCGTCATCGCCGACAACGTCGGCGACAACGTCGGCGACTGCGCCGGCATGGCCGCCGACCTCTTCGAGACCTACGCCGTCACCGCCGTGGCCGCGATGCTGCTCGCCTTCCTCACCTTCCGCGTGCGGCGTCGACGTCACCGGCGTCGCCAAGGGCCTGCTGATCAACGTCGACGCCGACGTGGTCTACAAGCCGGCCGTGCTCTACCCGCTGGTCATCGGCGGCGTGAGCATCATCGCCAGCATCATCGGCACCTTCTTCGTGCGGCTCGGCAAGAGCAACAACATCATGAACGCCCTCTACAAGGGCCTCTCCGTGTCCGCCGTCATCGCCATCGTGCTCTTCTATCCGATCACCAACTGGATGCTGGGCGACCCGGCCGCCAAGCTGTTCGGCGTGCCCAGCGTGAATCGCCTCTTCCTCGCGGCCGTCACCGGCGTCGTCGTCACGGCGCTCATCGTGGTCATCACCGAGTACTACACGGCCGCGCGCTACAACCCCGTGAAGAGCATCGCCAAGGCGAGCCTCACCGGCCACGCCACCAACATCATCCAGGGCCTCGCCGTCTCGATGCAGTCCACCGCTCTGCCGGTGCTCGTCATCGCCGCCGGCATCCTGGTCAGCTACACCGCCGCCGGCGGCGGGCAGGCCGGCCTCTACGGCATCGCCGTCGCCGTCATGGCCATGCTCTCCATGACCGGCATCATCGTCGCCATCGACGCCTACGGCCCCATCACCGACAACGCCGGCGGCATCGCCGAGATGGCGAACATGCCGGAGTCCGTGCGCCAGACCACCGATCCGCTCGACGCGGTCGGCAACACCACCAAGGCCATCACCAAGGGCTACGCGATCGGCTCCGCCGGCTTCGCCGCCCTCATCCTGTTCGTCTCCTACACGCTCGACCTGCAGGAGCACTTCCTGCAGAAGTACGACTTCAAGGGCGCCATCTCGTTCATGATCGACAACCCGTGGGTGCTCGCCGGCCTGTTCATCGGCGGCATGCTGCCGTACCTCTTCGCCTCGCTCTGCATGAAGGCCGTGGGCAAGGCCGGCGGCCAGGTCGTCGAAGAGGTCCGGCGCCAGTTCCGCGAGATCCCCGGCATCATGGACGGCACCGACAAGCCGGACTACGCCACGGCCGTCGACATCGTCACCAAGTCGGCCATCCGCGAGATGCTGCTCCCGGCCGCCATCCCGGTGCTCGCCCCGATCATCATCGGTCTCGCCTTCCGCCAGCACGGCTTCGAGGTGCTCGGCGGCGTGCTCATGGGCTGCATCATCACCGGCATCTTCCTGGCGATCAGCATGACCTCGGGCGGCGGCGCCTGGGACAACGCCAAGAAGCTCATCGAGGACGGCGAGTACGGCGGCAAGGGCTCCGACGCCCACGCGGCCGCCGTCACCGGCGACACCGTCGGCGATCCCTACAAGGACACCGCCGGCCCGGCCATCAACCCGATGATCAAGGTCATCAACATCGTGGCCCTGCTCGTCATCCCGTTCCTCATCAAGTAGCAGCGCACCAGACGGCGACGGCGTGAGTCGTGGCCGCGAGCGTTCGGCGACGGGCGGCCCTCGGGCCGCCCGCCGCCGTTGTCGGCTCTCCGTCCCTCCGCCCAGTCGTCTGACTCGGCCGTCAGGCATTTGTAGGACCTGGGACGCGGGTGTACATTTGCTCTCCAGAGGCCGGCTCGCCTACGGCGGGCCGGCTTCATACTGAAATGCTGAAGACACGACAGATCATCGCCGTCATCACCGGCGTCCTGGGTATCCTGCTCATCGTGAGGGGCGCCTGGGGCGGCGTCTGGCCTCCGTCCATCCAGCTCATCGCCGGCATCCTCCTCATCGTCTTTGCCGGCCTGCGCTGGTGGACGCTGCGTTGAGAATCGGGAGGTAGGAGAGAGTGGCGCGAAGAAAGCAGCGCGAGGGGCAGAGCCTGCACAAGGTGCTCGGCGTGCCCGCGCTCTTCAGCACCGCCTACGGCAACGTCGGGTCCTCGATCTACTACGCGCTGGGCGTCGTGGCCGCGTACGCCATGGGCCTCACCCCGGTCGTCTTCACGCTGACGGGCATGCTCTTCGTCACCACTGCCTGGTCCTACGCCGAGGCGACGGCCATGCGCTGCCGGAGGCCGGCGGCTCGTCGAGCTTCACGCGCCGGGCGTTCAACGAGTTCGTGAGCTTCGGCGCCGGCTGGGCGCTCATGCTCGACTACATCGTGACGATCGCCATCTCGGCGTTCTTCGTGCCCAACTACCTGGCCGTGTTCTGGCCGGTCCTTCGGACCTGGCCGTACAACTCGATCGGCGGCATCGTCGTCATTCTGTCGCTGGTCGTGATCAACGTGATCGGGATCAAAGAGGCGGCTCGCCTCAACATCGTCCTCGCCGTCGCCGATCTCGCCACCCAGGTGCTGATCATGGTCATCGGCGTGTTGCTGCTGTTCGCGCCCGCGCCTGCTCATCGACCAGGTGGACCTCTGGACGTCGCCGACGCTGCGCCAGTTCATCTACGCGATCTCGATCGGCACGATCGCCTACACCGGCATCGAGACCATCTCCAACATGGCGGAGGAGGCGGCGAACCCGGATCGGGACGTCCCGCGGGCGATCAACATGGTGCTCGTCACCGTCATCGTCGTGTACATCGGCATGTCGCTCGTCGCGCTGTCGGCCATGCCCGTGGGCAGCAACGAGCTGCGCGTGGACTCGAGAACCGGCTACGTCGCGCAGGTCGAGGTCAAGCCGGGGAAGATCGAGGGCACGTACGTGCTGGCGTCCGATCCGTCCAAGACCGCCTACCTCCCCGTCGAGACCGTGGGTACGCGTACCCTCATGCCCGCGCCCAAGACCAAGCCGACGGGTGACGTCTACACCCGTGACGGCGTCGAGTACACGAGGATGTACGGCACGCAGCTGGGCAGCAACTTCATCGAGGACCCGGTGCAGGGGGTGGTGCGCTTCATCCCGGACGATCTGGCCTGGCTCCGCGGCGATCCTGGGGATCTGGGTCGGCCTGCTCGCCGCGACCATCCTGCGTGATCGCCACCAACGCGGGCCTGATCGGCGTCTCGCGCCTCGCCTACTCGCTGGGCCAGCACCGGCAGGTGCCGCCCATCCTCGGCCGCGTCCATCCCAAGCGCCTGACGCCCGTACGTGTCCATCATCGTCTTCGGCGTCGTTGCTTGCCTGATCATCATACCGGGCAGCACCTTCTTTCTCGCCGATCTGTACGCCTTCGGCGCGATGATCTCGTTCACCGCCGCGCACGTCTCGGTCGTCGCGCTGCGGATCAAGGAGCCGGACCTGCGGCGCCCGTTCCGCTCGCCGCTCAGCATCCCGTTCCGTGGCAAGTCGCTTGCCGCTGCTCGTCCATCATCGGCGGCATCGGGACGTTCACGGTCTGGTGTGTCGTCGTGGCCACCCATGCGGAGGGCCGCCTGATCGGCTTCTCCTGGATGGCAATCGGATTCGTGGTCTACGTCGTCTACCGCAAGGCCAAGGGCTACTCGCTCACGAAGACGGTCGAGAAGGTGGTCGTGCCGATCAGCATGCAGGCCGACATCGACTACAACCAGATCCTCGTGCCCATCACCGGCACGCGTATCAGCGACGAGATGATGGTGCTCGCCTGCCAGCTCGCGACCGAGAAGAAGTCGTCCATCGACGGCCTCTACGTGATCGAGGTGCCGCTCAACCTGCCGCTCGAGGCGCGCCTCGTCAGCGAGCGGGCGAAGGCGGACAAGGTGCTCAAGGCGGGGGCGATCATCGCCTCGCAGTTCAAGGTCAAGTTCACGCCGCACGTGGTCACCGCGCGGCAGGCGGGGCGTGCCATCGTCGAAGAGGCGGCCACGCGGCGGAGCGAGGTCATCATGCTCGGGACGACGCGCAAGCGCCGCATCGGCGAACCTCGTCTTCGGGAGGACCACGGACTACGTGCTCGACCACGCCCCTTGCGAGGTCCTCCTCAATCTGGTCCCCAAGGACTATCCTACGGAGGGCTCGAGCATCGTGGACGAGCTCGAGCAGCGGGGGCCGACGCCGCCCGCCGCCGGAGGCGGCGGGCCGGTCGGCCCAAGCGTGAAGGACTGAGGAGAATTCTATGCATGTCGTGATCGCCGGGTGCGGCCGTGTGGGATCCGGCCTCGCCCGTGACCTGGTGACGCAGGGGTTCGACGTCTCGATCATCGACGAGAGCCCCGATGCGTTCCACCTGCTCGGCGACGACTTCCCCGGCGAGTTCGTCGTGGGTCGCGCGCTCGACTGGGACGTCCTGCGCGAGGCCGGCATCGAGGAGGCCATCGCCTTCGTCGCCTGCACCGACGGCGACAACACCAACATCGTCATCGCGCAGGTCGCGCAGAAGAAGTACGGCATCCACTGCGTGGTCGCGCGCGTCTACGATCCCCTGCGCGCCGAGCTCTTCGCGCAGGCCGGCATCCGCACGGTGTGTCCAACGCGCGACGTGCGCATCGCGCTCTTCGACGCCGTCCGAGCCTGTCAACTCCCGATCGCGGAGGCCTGAGCCATGTTCGTGCTCATCGTCGGCGGCGGCAAGGTCGGCCTCAACACCGCACGTCAGCTCATGCGTCTGGGCCACGAGATCGTGCTCGTGGAGCAGCGCTCGACGCGGTTCAACATCATCGCCGAGGAGCTCGGCGACGAGGCGCTCGTGTTCGGTGACGGCACCGAGGTCTGGGTGCTCGAGAAGGCCGGCATCGGCCGCTGCGACATGGTCGTGGCCGTCACCGGCGACGACGAGGACAACATCATCATCTCGCAGGTCGCCAAGCTCAAGTTCGGCGTCCCCAAGATCGTCGCCCGGGTGAACAACCCGTTCAACCAGCCCACGTTCGACCTGCTCGGGGTCGAGGCCACCATCTGCGCCACCACGGCGCTGCTCAACCTCATCATGCACGAGCTGCCGGTGCACAAGTTCGTCCACCTGCTCTCGCTGCGCAAGCAGAACCTGGACGTGGTCGAGCTGGAGGTCGGCGACTCGTCGCCGTTCGCCAACACCTACGTGCAGGACATCGACCTGCCGGAGGGCGCGCTGCTCGCCGCCATCGTGCGCGCCGGCAAGGCGCTCGTCGCCCGCGGGTCCACCGAGATCCTGCCGGGCGACTACGTGCTCTGCCTGCTGCCGCCGGGCAAGGAGCGCGACCTCATCAAGGTGTTCCTGCCGGACGAGGAGCCCGAGCGCGTGCTCCTGCAGTCCGAGCTGGACACGTCCGAGGGCTGAGCGAGAGGAACCCGACGGGGCCCGGGTCGCCGTGCGGCGGACCGGGCCCCGTCGTCGTTTCGCGACCCGCGCTCCGGCCGCCGCCAGGTTGACCACCCGCAGCCTCGCGGATAGCATGTCTGGGCCCTCCCGGGCACCTGCTTTTGTCCGGCGGCGAGGTAGCTCAGTTGGTAGAGCACACGACTGAAAATCGTGGTGTCGTCAGTTCAATTCTGACCCTCGCCACCACAAACTTCCTGCACGCGGCCTGAAGAACGCGCCTTCCGCGTTCTCACTCATGTGCTCTCTGCCAACATCGACTTGTCGCTGCCTTCCTCCTATCTGGTTGCAGCCGGGTCACCGTTTCGGGGACTTCGCCCACACGGAGAACGTCCGGTCACGCGGGGTGGTGGTCACTGCCGCAAGCCTGACGATGGGGCGGAGCCGGTGCTCGAACTTCTCTGCTGGCACTTCTTCCGGCTGATCCTGCGGTTAACGTTTGCGAAGTACGGCCTTGAATGGTTTCCCAACCACTTGCGGGGGCACCAGACGGGCATTCGAACAGCACCGCGAGTCCTCTGCGGCTTGCGTCTTCACATCAGGAGGAAGTCATGTTCGCACGGGTCGTCACAATGGACCTCAGGCCAGACCAGGAAGGGAAGTACGACAGGATGGTCCGTGACACGATCATTCCCACGCTGGAGAAGCAGCAAGGGTTCAAGGGCGGCTACTGGCTGATCGACCACGACGAGGGCGCGGGGTGGGGCATCGCCCTGTTCGAGAGCAGGGCCGCCCTCGACGCGACCGACGATACAGTCAATCGCTTCCGTGACGCAGCCAGGAGGGAGGGTCTGGAGTCCGAACCGAAGATGCGGAAGTGCGAAGTCCTCTCCTCAGTCGGTTTCGCCGAAGAGTCTAGGGCCGCCTAAGACCGCCGGTCCCTTCTCTCCGTAGGCCACTCACCGAGGTGACCTGGACGTACGACGGCGACAGTGAAGGTTGGCGACGCCGGCCGTTTCTTGCTCAGAGGCCCGTCGCCCGTGAGGGCAGCGGGCCTCTTTGACTGATGCCGAGAGCCAACGCTTGTGGTCGCCGACGAAAGCGCAGAGTATCGAGGTGCCCGTCGCAGATGCTCGGCATGGCGCAGCGCGTCACGTTAGGGATGCATTCCGGCGTGACGCGCTGGGGAAGCGACAAGGTAGGCACGTCTTGGACGGCTGACTTGTCAGCATTCTCCCGAGCTGCGGCGGGCGGCTGCCAGTTCACGTTGTCAGGGCAATGTCACCACGGTCCTCCTCGCGTGGTGACCACCCGGCCGGTATGCTCGCGGCGGCCGGGCGCCTGCCTCCCGTTCAGGTCTGCGCGCCGCCGGCCGATACCAGATGCGTCCGCCACGACCCGGAGATGGTACGCGCATGCTGTCCAGGAGATTGCTCAGACTCAGGCACGACCGCGTCGACATGGGGTTCCTCAGCGCCTCCTTGAGCGAGGAGGAGGCCGGACGCGAGCCCTTCTGGACGCTGCGCGTGGAGTCTCCGGCCAGCATGGAGACGTTCCGCATCCACCTCACCGACGGCTCGAGCATGTCTCTGAGCATGGTCACGCGCGACGGGTCGCTGCTGCGCGGGGAGGCCTACGTCTCGAGCATCAGCGACAGCCTCGACGCCGCCACTGTGGTCACGCTTGCAGGCGCGGGACCGCTCAAGCAGAGCTGAACGAGAACGGGCCCCTTGCGGGGCCCCCGTCGTGCCTGTCGGAGCGGGCGGCGCGGTCGCCCAGCCGCATCAGTCCGGGAACACCTCGTCGCCCACCAGTTCGCGCACGCGCAGCATGTCGAACACGCCGCGCACGGCAGGAGACAGGTTGCGCGCCACGAGCGGCGTGCCCTGGCTCTTGAGGTCGAGAGCGAGGCGCACGAAGATGCCGGTGCCGGACGAGTCGATGAACTCTACGCCGGCGAAGTCCAGGGCGACCATCTGCGCTCCCCGTGCGGCCTCGGTGACCGCCTCGCGCAGGGAGTCGGCGCAGTCGAGGTCCATCTCGCCGGCGAGGTAGACGGTGGGCGCCGGGCCCTGAGCGATCGAAGTGCGCAGCATGCGATCTCCTGGTTCAGTTGATCAGCCGGTCCAATAGTAGCGTAGTGCCGCCCGGACCGGTATGGAGGCTGACGGCGTCCAGGTAGTCGAGGATGATCTTGTAACCGTAGCCCATGGACGCCTGGCCGCCCTTGCCCGGCGGATCGATCCAGTTGAGGAAGCTGAGGCCGCGCCCTTGGTCGGCGACGACGAAGCGCAGGCGGTCGCCGAGGCGGCGGACGCGCATGGCGCCGTGACCGCCGCCGTGCAGCAGCATGTTGGTCACCGCCTCCGAGATGCAGAGGATGGTCCTCTGGCGGTTGATGTCGTCGAGGCCCGCCTGCTGCAGCACCTCGTCGACGGCCTCTCGCGCGCGCTGCAGGTCGGACGTGTCGGCGATCTCGAAGTCGGCGACAGACCGGCCCAGAGTCGTCTCGCTGACGACCTCGTCCGCGTCGAGGATGCGGAGCTTGCCGCAGGCGACGGCGGCGGCGATGTTGTTGAGGATCTCCACGAGGCTGCGGCGGTGGTCGCCGTGGTGGCGCTGCCAGCCGTTGGTCCGGATGCTGAGGATGTCGCAGGTGTCGCCCTGCGGGACGAAGCACAGTTCGTCGGCGACGAAGTCGTCGGGCTGCGAGACGGCGTAGCACATGAACGTCTCGCGCGTGAGCGCCTCGGACGCGTGGGCGACGAGGTCCTCCTGGGGCAGTCCGTCTTCGAGGGTCCCGATCACGGCCTCGACGCGGTCGGCACCGGCGCGGTAGCGATACACCTCCAGCGAGGCGGGCGTGGCGCCGGTCTGATCGGCCTCCGTCATGACACCCCGTCAGTCGTCGTTGTCGCCCCGCCGCCTCACGTGAGACGCACCAGCAGGAGCGTGGCGTCGTCGGTGGGGGCGCTGTCGCCGCGGAACGCGGTGATGTCGTCCCACACGACCTCAAGTGTGTCACGAACGGGTGCGTCCTGACAGCGTGCGAGCGAGTGCTCGAGGCGCTCCAGGCCGAACAGGGTCCCCTCGGGGTCGCGGGCCTCGGTGAGGCCGTCGGTGTAGAGCGCCACGGTGGCTCCGGCGGCGAGGACCATGGTGTCCTCCGGGAATCGCAGGCCGGTGCGCACGCCGAGCGCGGCGCCGCGCGACGGCACCTCGCGTCACGCCGTCTTCGCTCGCGACGAGGACCGGGTTGTGGCCACCGCCGGCGATGACGAGGCTGCGGTCGCCGGGGTCGTACGCGGCGAGGGCCAGGGTGAGGAAGTAGGGCAGACGCTGGCCCTCGAGGTCTCGGGTGAGACCGTCGTTGACCTCGGCCATGACGTCGCCGGGCCGTTTGCCGGGGCCGATCGCGTCGTGCAGCAGCGACCGCGCCATCGCCATGATGAGCGCCGCGGCGAGTCCCTTGCCCATGACGTCGCCGCAGACGATGCCCAGCCGCCCGTCGCCGAAGGGGATGTAGTCGTAGTAGTCGCCGCCCATGTCGCCGAGGAACTCGATGCGCTGCTCCAGCTCGATGCCGTCGACGTGCGGGATCGACGTGGGGAGGAGGTCCGTCTGGATGCGGCGGGCGCGCTCGATCTCCGCCGCCACCTTGAGCTGCGCCGCGCGCAGTTCGTCATGCAGTTCCATGGAGGCGGCGAGCTCCTGGTGGAAGCTGTCGCGCTCGGCGTCGAAGGTGACCTTCTCCTTCGCACGCTTCACGTAGATGTCGTAGGAGTAGTAGATGAGGTACAGGGGCGGGATGCCGAGCAGCATGCCGGGCACTCCCAGCCACAGGTACAGCGCGGCAACGAGGAGCGCGAGCGTGGACCCCGCGAGGTAGCCCGGCAGCGCCCACTGGTAGTTCTGCCGCCAGACCTTCACCGCGCCGCCGTCCTGGGTGGAGAGCGCGATCACGCCCGCGAGGAGCGCGGTGTGCACGAGGAAGTCGACGATCGTCGCGCCGAAGGTGGGCAGGACCTTCGTCATGAAGGCGCCGCCCTCGGGAGTCAGCGCCAGGTACAGCAGCCCGGCGAGGTACGTCGAGACGACGTAGTTGCCGACGTTGAAGGCGATCTTGACGGGGTCGCGCGTCACCCACGCGGCGGTGATGCCGCTCACGGCCGCGACGGCCATGGCCGGCCAGAGCCCGAGGGCGATGAGGCAGGCCAGCACGGGCACGAACGAGAGGGTGACGTCGCCGACCCACGGCAGCTTGATCTCGCGCAGGTCGGTGAGCGTCGCGAGGATCATGAACGCGACGATGTTGATGGTGAACGGCGCCGGCTCGTGGATGACGGCGGCTGCCGAGACTGCGGCCGCCCCGGCGCAGACGAGGGCTACGTAGAGCGAGACGGCCGGGCGTGTCCGCACGGCCGTCTCGTCATGACCGATCAGCTCTGGGGACTGGGCGCTCACTGCCCTTCTATGAGGACCGTCCACCTGAACTTCGCCCACTCGTACTCCGTCCACCGGAACTTGGTCCAGCGGAACTTCGTCCACGCCACGTTCGTCCACCGGAACTTCGTCCAGCGGAACTTCTGCCACTCGACTCCCGTCCACCGGAACTTCGTCCACCGGAACTTGGTCCAGCGGAACTTCGTCCAGTGGAACTTGGTCCACCCGTACTTCGTCCATACCGCCCGGTCCCAGGCTGCGTAGTCGTCCTTCGTAAGGATTGTCGTTCCGTCCCCGACATCCTCTGACAGTGCGTATCCGTTTGCCTGCGCATCGCTCGCCAGCGCGCCGGCGGCGTCGATGAGGCCGGCGCCCTGCTGGAAGCGCGTGGCGCCCGGCAGCGGGTCGGCGGTGCCGACCATGCGCACCTTCACGTCGTCAGGGCTGAGGCTCGGGTCCTGGCCGATCATGAGGGCCGCCACGCCGGCTCCCACCGGCGCCGCGGTGCTGGTGCCGGAGAGCATGAGGTAGCTCGGGTCCGCGTCGTCCGGTGCCCCGTGCACGTAGTCGGCCACAGGGATCAGATTCTCCGGGTAGGTGGTGTCGATGTAGGACCCCTTGACGCGCAGCGAGATGAGCCGGTTGCCGGGAGCCACGAGATCCGGCTTGGCGTACTCGTCCCAGAGCGTCGGGCCGACCGAGCTGTAGTAGGTGACCGCGTCGTCCGCGATCGTGGTCGTCTGGCGCGTGTCGGTCGCGCCCACGGTGATGACGTAGGGGCTGTCGCCCGGGGAGAGGATGCCGCCGGGACCGAACTCGCCCTCGTTGCCGGCGGCGCACACGACCGTGATCCCGCTCTTCCAGGCGAACTCCGCCGCCTTGGCGATGGGGTCGAAGTCGCTGGGCGCGACCGGGTTGCTGCCGATCGACAGGTTGAGGACGCGGATGTTGTACTCCTGCCGGTGCGCGATGGCCCACAGCACGCCGGCCATGACCGAAGAGACGCGACCCTGGCCGGTGCTGTCGAGCACCTTGATGCTGATGATGTTCGCCTGCGGCGCGACGCCGCGGAACTGCATCGTCGCAGAGCCGCCGTCGGTCGAGCGGCAGGGAAGCGGTGCCGTCGCCCGCGATGAGGCCGGCGACGAAGGTGCCGTGGCCGGCGTCGTCATACGGCTTGGGCTGACCGTTGACGAAGTCCTTCCAGCCGACGATCCGGCTGCTGCCGAGGTCGGAGGTGGTGGCGATGCCACTGTCGAGGACCGCCACGCCGACGCCGGCGCCCGCAGGGCCTCCGGCGGCGGGCGCCGCGACCTTGTCCAGCCCGATGGCCAGATTGGTGACGTCCAGGGAGCTCGCGTAGTCGAACCCGAAGACCGGGTTGTCCGCGACGATGAGATCGACGCCGGCGCAGTCCGCGAGCGCGTCGATCTCTTCCTGCGTCAGGTATGCCGCGACTGCGTCGAAGCCGGCCAGGTTGGTCGTCTCGACGCCGCTGGGCGCGACCTGGCCGACCACGCCCTCGGCTCCCGGCTCTGTGTACACGATGACCGGCACGGCTGCGTTTCCGCCCGTGGCCTCGAGCACCGTCGTGACGCTCGAGTCCACCTTGCCGCCGTCGCCGTCCTCCGCGGCCAGTGCCGTCGCCGGCAGGGCCAGGAGACAGAGCAGCCCGATGGCGAGGATGAGGAACATGACTCGCATCTTCATCGCCTCCACACCGGTGCTCCTTGGGCCTGCCGACTTGCTCAAGGCCGGCGGACGATTGCTCGTGTCGGTGTCTCGAGGCGGGACTGGCGAGAGGCGCTCGTCGCTTGGATCGAGATCCGCGACTGCGAAGGTCGGGTTCGGCAACCGAGCTATCTTGATCATCCCAAGACCTCTGGCTTTGCGTCCCTGCCTCACGACAGGTTTGCCTTTATCGTTCGAGAGTGGGTATCGGCGGCTCGCGCGCGAAAGTTGAGCGCTTCTAGACGAATTGACAGCTCAAGTGTCGCCAGGGTGGCAAACGGGGCGCCTTTTCGGGCCATCCTGGTCCGGTACCGTCGTCCCGGTGATAGACTGCGTTGACAACACCAGAGACGGTCGGGGGGAGCCGACGCGTCAGGCGGCAGCCCTCGGTGTCGAAGCCGCCCGGCACCATCCCCTCCGGCGCAACGACGACAGGACGCGCGCGCACGACGCGGGCGCGCGACGACAGGAAGGGAGGAGATGGATGAGCCGTACGGGCGGCCTCTACACTGCCGCACAGAAGCAAGTGATCAATCAGATGCTCAAGCTGGCGTCCAGCGACGACAAGAAGAAGATCGTCAGGGCGTTCCAGCTCGCTGAGAAGATCACGCCGGACAAGCACAAGAGCTCAGTGCGTTTCGTCACCGAGAAGGTCCAGGATGACCACCCGGCGCTGCTGATCGCCAAGCACGTCACCTCGAAGCTCAGCCCGCGCTGCCGCGATGCCTTTATCGAATGTCTTATCGTGAACACTCTTCTTCGCGGCGTCGACAAGCGGAAGCAACTCGTGGAGTCGACTGGCAACAACGCGCCGACGACGATCCTCATGAGCCCGACCATGCGCTGCAACCTCACGTGCGAGGGGTGCTACGCAGCGGAGTACTCGCCCGACCAGGACCTCGACCGCAGTCTCATGCAGAAGATCGTGGACGAGGGCAACGACATGGGCGTCTACCTGTTCACCCTGCTCGGCGGCGAGCCGTTCATGTGGGACGAGCTGCTCGACTTCGCGCGTGAGAACAGGGACGCCTACTTCCAGGTGTTCACCAACGGCACGCTCCTCGATCACGACACCATCGACGAGCTGGCCAAGGTGGGCAACATCGCCCCCATGCTGAGCCTCGAGGGCTCACCCGAGCTGACCGACGAACGACGCGGCGACGGCGTGCTACGAGCAGATCATGGAGATCATGGACCACCTCGGCGAGGCGGGCGTGCTCTTCGGCTACTCCTGCACCGTGACGCGCCACACGTGGAAGGCCATCGTGAGCGACGAGTTCGTCGACCCGCTCGTCGCCAAGGGCGCGCTCCTGGCCTGGCACTTCCTCTACATGCCGGTGGGGCGCGATCCCGACACGAGCATGATGCTGACGGCGGAGGAGCGGAACCAGTTCCGCATCGACATCAACCGCATCCGCGACACCAAGGCGCTCTTCCCGGTCGACTTCTGGGGCGACGCTCCCTGGGTGAACGGCTGCATCGCCGGCAAGCACTACATGCACATCAACAGCGGCGGCTGGGTGGAGCCGTGCATCTTCACGCACTTCGCCACCGACAACATCCACGACGTCAGCCTCCTCGAGGCGTTCAACTCGGACTTCTTCAGGGAGATCCGGCGCCGTCAGCCGTTCAACCACAACCTGCTCATGCCCTGCATGTGGATCGACAATCCCACGCAGGCGCGCGAGATCATGGCGGCCACCGGAGCTCAACCGACGCACCCCGGCGGAGACGTCATGATCACCGACCTTCAGGACGAGCTGGACGAGTACGCCCGGCGGGTCGACCGGCTCTACAGCCCCATCTGGAGCTGCCTGAGCACGGAGAAGGAAGACGCAGCCGACCTGCACGCCAAGACGGCCGCGATCGTCGACGCCGCGCAGCAGGAAGAGGTGCCGGTGGCCTGAGGCTCGCCGGGACCCAAGAGCACCCGGGCGGCGGGGCCATCGGCCCCGCCGCCCGCTCTCGTCGTGAGGGTCATGGGAGGCTCGGCCTGACCGCTTCCGGGCCTTCGGCGGCGGGATGCCGGGGCCCCGTCGGCCTAAGGGATTCGTGCTACCCTGTCGAAACCTGAAGTCAGCCGATAGGGCCTATGGCGAGACCTCACCCCCACAAGCGCGCCGCGCGACTCGCGGCGATCTTCATCCTCTCCGTCCTCGGTGCGGTCGCGGCCGTCTGGGTGGCGCCGCGCGTCAGCCCGGCGGTGGAGACGTGGATGAGCGCTCCTCCGGTGGAGCTGCGCACGGCGAAGCTGCCGGCGGCGCTCCCGGTCGGCCCCGCGGACGCCTCGACGGCCGGCCGCGGCGCCGCGACGGCGGAGGGTGCTGCGCAGGCACCCGCCGGCGACGCGGTCGTCGCCTCAGCGGCGACCGTCGACCCCGGCATGCGCTTCACCATGGCGGGCGTCACGTGCGCCCCGCCGGCCAGGATCGGCGAGGTCCAGGTGCTGCTCCGCACCAGCGAGGACGGGCAGACCTGGAGCCGCTGGTACGCCGTGGCGCTGGAGCGCGTCGCTGAGGAAGGTGGGGAGGAGCAGGCCTTCACCGAGCCGGTGTGGACCGGCGGCGGCCGGTACCTGCAGCTGACGGCACAGGCTGCCGGCGGCGCCGAGCCGGTCCCTGTGAGCCTGCAGGACGTGGGCGTCGTGGCCATCAACAGCACGGAGGACGCCGACCGCGCGACCGCGGTCGTCGGCGTGCTGCGCCGGACCGCCGCGGCGCTGGCGGGGATCCGCCTGACCGACGACGCGGCGGCCATGACCACGCGGCCCCCGATCGTGAGCCGCGCGGACTGGGGCGCCAACGAGTCCTGGCGCTCCGGGCAGCCCGACTACGCGCCCGTCAAGATGGCGTTCGTGCACCACACGGACAGCGGCAACGGCTACACCGCCGCGGAGTCCCCCGCGATCATGCGCGGCATCTACGCCTACCACACCCAGCTCGCTGCACTGGAGCGACGTCGGCTACAACTTCCTGATCGACCGCTACGGCACCATCTACGAAGGCCGCTACGGCGGCGTCGCCCGCGGCGTCATCGGCGCCCAGGTCCTCGGCTTCAACACGGGAAGCACGGGCATCTCCGTGATCGGTACGTTCACCGACGCCACACCGCCGTCGCGCGCGGTCACCTCCCTCGAGCGCCTGCTCGAGTGGAAGCTCGACGTCCACCACGTCGATCCGCAGGGCACGGGGACCCTGACCTGCGGCTACGGCCAGAAGTTCGCGACCGGCCAGCGCGTGACGTTCCCGGCCATCGCCGGCCATCGTGACGCCAACTACACCGACTGTCCGGGCGGCCGGCTGTACGCGCAGCTGCCCGAGGTACGCAAGGTGGTCGCGCGCACGGGGCAGCCCAAGATCTACGGCTTCATCGTCGCCGACCCGTCGATCAGCCCCAACGGCGACGGCGTGCGCGACAAGACCACCATCGGATTCACCGTCTCGCAGACCGCCGCCTGGACGCGTGGAGATCCGCGACGACGCCGGCACGCCTGGTGCGCCACATCGCCGGCGAGGGGCAGGTCGTGGAGACCACGTGGGCCGGCCGCGACGACGACGGCAGATCGCTGCCGGACGGCGTCTACGCGCTGCGCGCCGACGCGACCAGCGCCGACGGTCAGGCACGCTCCGCCACCGAGGACCTGCGCCTGGACACGGTGCCGCCGCGCATCGAGAGCGCCGCGATCGCGCCCGACCCGTTCAGCCCCAACGGGGACGGACAGGACGACGTCGCCACGCTGGCCTTCGTCCCCGGCGAGTCCGGGACGGCTCGCGTCTCGGTCATCGCCGCCGACGGCGCCGCCCTGCGGCGGCTGACGGGGTGGAAGGCCGTGAGCGCGTCGGCCCAGAAGGCCCGGTGGGACGGGCGGATCTCGTCGGCCTCGGGGCTCAAGCCGGCGGCCGAGGGCGCGGCGATCCTGCTGCTCGAGCTCCGCGACGCGCGCGGGCAACCTGACGAGCGTGCGGCGCACGGTGACCGTGGACCGGACGCTGGCGCTCGACAGGCGGTGTCGCGCAAGACGCTCTCGCCCAACGGCGACGGCGTGCACGACGCGGTCACGCTGTCGTTCAGGTTGACCCGGGCGGCGGACGTGACCGCCACGGTCGTCCACTCGGGATCCACGGTGCGGACCATGCGGCTCGGCAGGCTGGCATCCGGAGCGCGGTCGGTGGAGTGGGACGGCAAGCTCGGCGGCGGCGGCACGGCCACGAGCGGCGCGTACTCGCTCCGCCTCACGGCGGACGGCGCGCTCGGCGTGACGACCGCGGCGCAGCCGCTCACGGTGGACCTGGCGCGGCCTCGCGTGACGGCGTCGGCGACGGCGTCCGTCAGGTACGGGAAGACGGCCAGGCTCTCCTACACGGTACGGGACGCCTTCAGCCCGACGGTGAAGGTGAGCGCCACGGTGACGGATGCCAAGGGGCGGACGATCGCGACGCTGGCGCTGCGGATGGGTCAAGCAGGGCGTGAGCCACATCTGCGCGTGGAAGCCGAGGGCGCGCCGGACGTACACGGTGACGTTCAGGGCGATGGACCTCGGCGGCAACCACCAGGCCGCAGCGGCGGTCACTTCACTGCGCGTCCGCTGACCTCTGCGGGGCGGGGCGCCGGCCCCGGGGACGCGGATTGTCGCGACGGTACGGGCGGATCGCGGCCGACGGTCGCCCCAGGACACGCTTACGCCCCGGTCCCGCCGTTGCCGGGGACCGGGGCCTCGGGTCGCGCCGCTACTTGCGTGCGGGTGCGCCGGCGTGGCGCACGGACTGCTGCGGAGCGCGCAGCATACGCACGATCAGGACGACGACCGCGATGACGCCGACCACCAGCGCGATCCGGAACAAGTAGAGCAGCGCCACTGCCGCCCAAGCGAGGATCTCCCAGAACATCAGGACCCCTTCCGTCCGTCCGCGCAGACCGCTGGTGCGGTCCTCGCTCTTACTCTTCCCTCTGCGGAGGGAGGCACCTATAGGGGTTTGGCCGTAGATGAGCGCGGTGGTTTGGTGTAGGTACGGCGGCGGACGAGCGTGCGCCTCCGCCGCCGTACCTGCTCCGTCGTCCCTCAGGCCTCCGCGTGCTCCCGCCGCCAGCGGCAGTGCGGCATGGGGCACGCGGCCATGCGCGCGGCGTCGCAGACCTCGCAGCGCTGGTCGGCCATGCTGACCGGGAGGTCGAAGCAGCCCTCGGGTGACTCGCCGAGGCGCAGCACGGCGTGCAGCGCGCGCGAGACCGCCTTCATGTCGGCGAAGGTGTCGGCCTTCTCCGGCAGGTCCACGAGGCCCATGCGGACGGCGCGCTTGCGCACCCGGCCGTCCGGGACGCAGGCGAACCTGTCCAGCGCCTCGTCGTCCCAGAGGCCGTAGCGGCGCATCTCGCGCACCGCCCAGAAGGCGCGGGACTTGAGCGCGCCGCCGGAGGCGGCGTGAAGGACGTCGACGGCGACGTCCGGGTCTGGCGGCTGGGGCAGGAGCCTGCCCCACGTGTCGCGCGTCTCGGACAGGCGCACGAAGTCGATGATCTTGCCCTTGCTGTCGTTGCGCGAGACGGGCGGGTCCAGGGCGTAGCGCTTGAGGTCGAACTCGCCGGCGAACAGGGCGTCGACGACGCCGGCGTCGCCGAAGCGGCGCCAGTCGGCGTCGACGACGGAGTCCGGCGCGGGCTGGGCGGCGAGCGCGCCGTAGCAGAGGAGCGTGTAGAAGAGGCTGCTCTGCTCGGACTCGTCGGAGGTGAAGCGGTCGCGCTGCTCGGCGTCGAGGATCTCGGCCGGCAGCTTCTGGGCGGCGAGGAACGCCTGCCCGAGGAACGCCACGTTCTCGCGGCGCTCACGGTTGGTGAGCGTGGTCGATTCGTTCACGGATGCCCCCACGGGTGAAGTGAATGTGCCGAGGGCGGCCGGCCGGCGCGCCGCAGATGCATCCTAGGCGCGCGCCGGCCGGCCGCACAGGCTCACGAAGCCGGTCCCTGGGTGACCTTCGACGGGCCGGCGGGCTCACGTTCGGCCGCCGGCCCGCCAGGGCGCGGACGGCGCCCACGTTGACGGCGAATCGGGAGTCCATTAGTCTTCTTTTCGGCCCGGTTTGCTCCGGGCCCCCGCGCATTGGTAATCTTTGCAGTCGGCGGGGCTTCCGCCCCCCAAGGAGGACCACGTCTTTCACCCATGACCACGCTTGGCATCGATATCGGCTGCATCAGCCTCAAGGCCGCACTCGTCGGCCAGGCTGACGACCAACCTCTGTTCCGTGATCTTCTCTCGCAGCACACCGGCCTCTTCCAGCAGCCGGCCGACGGCCTGACGCTGGTCGGGGACGCGCCGGTGCTCGTGGCCGCGTACCGGCGCATCAAGGGCAGCCCGGCCGAGGCGGCCGAGGCGCTGCTCGACGAGCTGCTGGCCGTGCTGCCCGAGGGCTCCGTGCACGGCGCCCGCGTCACCGGCTCGGGTGGCCGCCTCGTCGGCCCCGGCGCTCGACGCGGCCTTCGAGAACGAGTTCAAGGCCATCACGCGCGGCATCGGCGCGCTGCACCCCGAGACGCACACCATCTTCGAGATGGGCGGCGAGACCTCCAAGTTCATCCGCCTGGAGGCGAGCGACGTCGGCTGCGCCGGCATCGCCGACTACCAGACCAACGGCGACTGCGCCGCCGGCACCGGCTCGTTCATGGACCAGCAGGCCAGCCGCCTGCTGTACGACATCGAGGACGTGGGCGACATCGTGCTGGGCGCCGGCAAGGCCGCCAGCATCGCCGGCCGCTGCAGCGTGTTCGCCAAGAGCGACATGATCCACGCGCAGCAGAAGGGCTACCAGCCGCCCGAGGTGCTGCGCGGCCTCTGCGACGCGGTCATGCGCAACTTCAAGGGCACCATCGCCAAGGGCAAGGTCATCGAGCCGCCCGTCGCGTTCATCGGCGGCGTGGCCGCCAACGACGGGCGCCGTGCGCTCGCTGCGCGAGGCCTTCGACCTGGACGACGGCCAGCTGTTCATCCCCGAGTACCACGCGAGCATGGGCGCCATCGGCGCCGCGCTGATCGAGGCCGACCTCGAGGCGGCGCGTGAGCGCGGCGCTCGTGGGCCTCGACGTCGAGCGCCTGCCCGCCGCGGCCGAGTTCCCGCTCACCGAGCCGCTCTCCATGGACCGCGTCGTGCTGCTGCGCGACATGGCCAAGCCGTACGACTTCGCCGACGACGACGCGGTCGTCGACGCCTACATGGGCATCGACATCGGCTCCGTCTCCACCAACCTCGTCGTCATCGACGACGCCGGCGAGGTCGTCAAGGAGATCTACACCAAGACCGACGCGCGGCCCGGTGGAGGTCGTGAGCAAGGGCCTGGCCGACATCCGGAACGAGATCGGCGCCCGCATCAACCTGCTGGGCGTCGGCACCACGGGCTCGGGCCGCGAGCTCATCGGCGAGCTCACCGGGGCCGACATCATCACCGACGAGATCACCGCCCACAAGACGGGCGCCGACTTCATCGGCCGCAAGATCGGCAAGCAGTGCGACACGATCTTCGAGATCGGCGGCCAGGACAGCAAGTTCATCAGCCTGCAGGACGGCATCGTCGTCGACTTCGCCATGAACGAGGCCTGCGCCGCCGGCACCGGCTCGTTCCTCGAGGAGCAGGCCGAGAAGCTGGGCATCAACATCATCGGCGAGTTCGCCGAGCTGGCGCTGGTCGTCCGACGCGCCGATCCGCCTGGGCGAGCGCTGCACGGTGTTCATGGAGCGCGACGTCATGGCGTACCAGCAGCGCGGCGCGCGCCGCGACGACCTGGTCGCCGGGCTCGCCTTCAGCATCGCCACCAACTACCTCAACCGCCTGGTGCGCGAGCGGCACATCGGCGACGTGATCTTCTTCCAGGGCGGCACCGCCTACAACGACGCGGTGGCCGCGGCGTTCAGCCAGATCCTCGAGAAGGACATCATCGTGCCGCCGCACAACGGCGTGATGGGCGCCCTCGGCATGGCGCTGCTCGCCCGCGAGCGCGTGAGCCGCACGGGCGAGCCGACCACGTTCCGCGGCTGGGACCTCGAGCAGGTCGACTACACCGTCGTCGACTTCGTCTGCAAGGCCTGCTCCAACGAGTGCGACGTGCGCCAGTTCACCATCGAGGGCGAGAAGACCTACTGGGGCGACAAGTGCTCCGACCGCTACCGCAAGCCGGCCAAGGTCGACAAGGAGCCGGTCATCGCGCGACCTCGTCGCCTTCCGCGAGGAGGCAGCTGCTGGCGCCCTACGAGGCGGCGCGCGCGCGCGCTGCCGGAGTCGGCGCCCACCGTCGGCTTCGCCCGCGCCATGTACACCTACGACCGGCTGCCGTTCTGGGCGACCTTCTTCGCCGAGCTCGGCTTCGCGGCCGGTGCTCTCGCCGGAGAGCGACAAGCAGATCCGCGAGGCCGGCGTGGCGCTCACCGTGGCCGAGCCGTGCTTCCCCATCCGCGTGGCGCACGGCCACGTGCAGTGGCTGTTCAACGAGGGCGTGGACTGGGTGTTCCTGCCCAACCAGGTCAACGAAGAGACCGAGTTCATGCAGTACAACTCGCACGCCTGCCCGTGGGGCCAGACGCTGCCCTTCGTCGTCAAGCACGCCCCCGCGCTCGAGCCGCACAGGGCCAAGATCCTCGACCCGCGCGTGCGCTTCCGCGACGGGCGCGAGGGCCTGGTGCGCGACTTCGCCGGCATGATGCAGACGCTCGGCCGTGAGCAAGGCGCGCGTGCGCGAGCGCGCTCGACGCCGCCTACAAGGCGCAGGACGTGTTCCGCGGCAAGCTGCTGGACGCCGGCGCCGAGGCGCTGGAGCGCCTGGACCTGGCCGGCGAGCTCGGCGTGGTCCTCGTCGGCCGCCCGTACAACATGTACGACAAGGGCATCAACATGGACATCCCGCGCAAGCTGCGCAAGTTCTACGGGGTGAACGTGATCCCGCTCGACTTCCTGCCCATCCGCGGCATCGACATCGACCCCGTCGTGCCCAACATGTTCTGGAACTACGGGCGCAAGATCCTGCAGACGGCGCACGTTCGTGCGCGACCGCGAGCAACCTGCACCTCATCTACATGACGAACTTCAAGTGCGGGCCCGACTCGTACATCAAGCACTACGTGCGCGAGGCCTCGGGCAAGCCCTACCTGACCCTGCAGTTCGACGAGCACCAGAACGACGCCGGCGCCATGACCCGCTGCGAGGCCTACCTCGACAGCAAGGGCTTCCTGCGCTGGTGGTCGCAGGACGCGGCCGACGAGGCGCGCGAGTGCCGCGAGGAGGTGGCCGGTGGCGTCCAGTAGCCGCCGCAGCGCCGCGTCGTGCGGGGCAGCGAAGGAGGCACCGCACTTGGCTGACAACGTCAAGGACGCCCGCATCCAGGAGGCGATCTCCGACTTCGGGATGGAGGGCCGCAAGCTGTACCTGCCGCAGATGCCCTACGGCGGCACCTACCTGCTGGCCGCCGCCATCCGCTCCATCGGCTTCGACGCCTGGCCCACCAGCGACTCCGACGAGCGCACGCTCGACCTCGGCGGCCGCATGACCTCGGGCGACGAGTGCTACCCGCAGAAGATCGTGCTCGGCGACTTCCTGCGCATCATCGAGGACGAGGGCCGCGACAAGGTCGCCTTCCTCATGCCGTCGGCCAACGGGCCGTGCCGGTTCGGGCAGTACCTCCACCTCATCCGCAGCAAGTTCGACGAGCTCGGCTACAGCGACATCCCGGTGATCAGCATCACCTCGAGCGACGGGTACACGTCCATCGGCAACTACTCCCAGGACCTCGTGCGCACCGCCTGGCGGGCCGTGCTGGCGCAGGACATCCTCATGAAGCTCCTGCTCAAGACGCGGCCCTACGAGCGCGAGAAGGGCTCCACGGACGCGGTGTACCACGAGAGCCTCGAGGACGCCGGCAGAGCGGTCAGCATGGAGAGCGTCTCGCACAAGGAGCGCATGGAGGCCATCGTCGCGGCCATGCTGCGCGCCCGCGACCGCTTCCGCGCGGTGCCCGCCGACTACGACGCCGCCCGGCCGCTCATCGGCGTGGTCGGCGAGATCTTCTGCCGCCAGAACACGTTCTCCAACTTCGACCTCATCCGCGTGGTCGAGGAGCAGGGAGGCGAGTGCTGGCTGTCCGACATCGGCGAGTGGGTGTGGTACACCGACGACGAGCAGCGCCGCCGGCTCGTCGGAGGAGGGCAAGCGGTTCGGCAAGGACAACACCATCCGCTTCATCAAGAGCAAGGTCATGCGCGCGGACGAGCACAAGCTCTACGGACCGTTCGAGGACGACTTCGTCGGGTACGAGGAGCCGCACGACGTGCGCGACGTGCTCGAGATGAGCTAGCCGTACCTGCCGTACACCGGCGCTCTGGGCGAGATGGTCCTGAGCAGCGGCAAGTCGATCTACATGTACGAGAAGGGCGCCGACGGCATCATCGACATCAGCCCGTTCACCTGCATGAACGGCATCGTCACCGAGGCCGTCTACCCGAGCCTCTCCAAGGACCTCGACGACCTGCCGATCCGCGTCTTCTACTTCGACGGCACCCAGGGCGACCTGGAGCGCGACGTCGGGATCTTCATCGAGCTCGCGCGCACCTACCAGCGCCGCAAGCACAAGACCCGGCGCTACCCGGCCTACTTCGGCGTCTGACGCCCGCGCCGCGCGGCGTCAGCTTCTCGCGGCCTCTCTCGTGGCCTTCCGCACGCTCGACGCTGCCCGACCCGGCGACCGCCGGCTTCGGGGGCGTCACAGTCACGGGATCGTTAAAGGGGAAGGGCCCCTCACCCGTGATCCCTGATGTTCGGGGCCGGAACCAGGGGGGCGAGGGGCCCTTTGTCTACCGGGTCGCGACGGGGGGGACGTCGCGCTCGGAGACGAGAAGGCTCTTGGAGGTCGCTCGTGGTGCTCGTCAGCGGCCCACCCAGTGCGGAGCGGACGCGACGTCGTACATGGTGTCGATCGGGCACGTTGAGGTGGCCGCGGGCGTCACCCGAGGGGGTGCTCAGCACCGAACCAGTGCCCTCGAAGAACCTGCCGATCGAACGAAAGAAGCGATTCTGCATGGTACTCACCCCTCCAGGTGTCAGCGCCCGTCGCGATCGGCGCCGTGTGTAAGGTCGTCGAGCATGAAGTCCCTGCCGCGCAGCGGACCTCTGGTGCTCCGGGGGCGGAGTCGTCACGCGTGCTCACGGCTAGCCTCCACCAAACGCTTGATGCTGGCGAGACCGTCAGCCATGGCGACCCCCTTCCCGGAAAAATACGTCATATTGTGTAACGCGACACAAAGTATATGACCGGGCCGCCGTTCTGTCAAACATCGCTTGCGGCCTGACGAAGGTCAAGGGCGGGGCGCGGCCCGTGCGGGTACGTTGGCTGCAGAACGCACCACCGATCCGGGAGGACAGCATGGACGCGGAGGCACCGGTCGTCGCCGACCTGGACGCCATGGTCGACGTCGCCGAGCAGGGCATCGTCAGCAAGGCGATCGTCGAGAACGAGCACCACAAGATCATCCACTTCACGCTGGCCGCGGGGCAGGAGCTCAGCGAGCACACGGCGAGCGTGCCGGCCGTGATCCAGGTGCTGCAGGGGCGGGGGACGGTCTCGCTGGGCGGGGAGGAGCACGAGGCCCGGCCGGGGATGCTGTACTACATGCCGGCCGAGCTCAAGCACGCCGTCGTCGCCGACGGCGACCTCGTCTTCCTGCTCACGATGTTCCGCACCTGAGGCGCCGGGCCAGGCGGTCCGCGCCGGCGCCGGCCGGCCGCGCGGGCCGGCTACCGCGCGTAGGGCAGCCGGACCCTGGTGACGTACTCCTCGGGCGGGACGCCGTCGGCGCGCGTCACCTCGTAGACCTCGGTGACCGGACCCGACGGGGTGTAGCCGAGGGCGGCGCACGCCTCGCGCACCGCCGCCCAGGCGTCGTCCATCTGGTCGTGCGGGCCGCGGTGGACGGCCTCGAGGGCGTGGTGGAGCGGCAGCCACTCGCCGCGGGCCTCGCCGACGGCGTCGGGGACCGAACCGTCCGGCTCGGGGCAGGACGGCGATCGCGACGTCGTAGTCGGCGTCCCGTCCGCCGGTCGCCGCTCCTCGTAGAAGCGCGCCATCATCGGACCCGTCGTCTCGAGGCCGGCTTCGGCGGCCAGCTCCCGCAGCCGGCGCATGGCCGCGCCGATCCCGGCCGAGCGGACCTCGGCGGCGCAGCGAGAGGATCGGCTGGGCCGGCACGCTGACGATGTCGACGTCGTAGCGCACGCGGTCAGCCTGCCGCGGCGCGTGCTCTCATGCGACGCCGACCGTGCCGCCGGCCTCCGTCACCAGGCCGTCGCGGCGCAGCAGGGCGACGAGGTCCGCCGCCTCGTCGAGGGGCAGTCGGAGCGACCGGGCCAGATCCTCGAGCGGCTGCGGCCCGTCGTCGAGCAGGCGGCGCAGCAGGCGGGCCCGCTTCTGCCGCCGCGATCCTTCGAAGGTCCCCTGCCGGCGTGCGCGAGGCGATGCCGGTGCTGCGCGCCGTGAGCACCAGCGAGCCGTAGTCCATGAGCGCGTTGTGCCAGTCGCGGCTGCGGCCGCGCGGCAGCACGGCGTCGGCCACCGCCTGCAGTTCCCTGTCGCCGAGGTCCTCGGGCAGGCCGAGCTCGTGCGTGAGGACGCGGCGCACGTTGGCGTCCACCGCGGCCAGGTCGTCGTTGTGGGCGAAGATGAGGACGGCGCGCGCCGTGTACGGGCCGATGCCGGGCAGCGCGCGCAGGCCGTCCGGCGTGCGCGGCAGCTCCGCCCGGCGGCCGGCCGGCGCGGCGGCCACGGCCGCCGCGGCGCACTCCTGCAGCCGCCGCGCCCGGTTGTTGTAGCCGAGGCCCTGCCAGCGCCGCAGCACGTCGGCGAGCGGCGCCGCGGCCAGGCTCTCGAGGTCGGGCCACGCCGCGAGCCACTCGACGAACCGCGGCACGACCCGCGGGACCTGCGTCTGCTGCAGCATGATCTCGCTGACGAGGATCGCGTAGGGGTCGGTGGTGCGTCGCCAGGGCAGGTCGCGCCGGTTGTCCGCGTACCACGCGAGCAGCCGCGTCCGCAGGGCGCGTGCGCGCGCGGGCGAAGGCAGGGGAGGGGTGGTCGCCGGAGTCATCTGTCGCGCGCTCGGAGGCTCATCGCCGGGAGCCTACCAGACGGGCGGCGGCGCGGGAGCCGGCGCGCGAACGGCGAAGGGGCGGGGCAGGCTCCGCGAGCCTGCCCCGCCCCCTTGGTCAGGAGGTAGGTCGATCCTCGACGCGCCCTCTCACTTGGGCATGCGCACCAGCGGGAAGAGGTCCTCGATCTGGTCACTCGCCTCTGTGAGCTGGCCGGTGAGCGTGGAAACGCGGTCGGACAGGTCGTTCTGCTGGAAGAGGATGTCGTCCTCCAGCAGCGACATCGCCGTCGCCGCGTCCTTGGCGAGGATGGCCTCGTACTCCGGCATGAGGTCCTGGTAGCGCTCCAGGTGCCCCTGCCCGCCCCAGGCAGACGTGGTAGTAGGACCGCCGGTGCTGCTGCAGCACCTTCTTGAACACCGGCCGGCTGAAGTTGGTGCCGTACCACATGAGGCCGGTGCCGCCGACTGCCGCGGCCGCGGTGTCGTAGTCCGGCACGGCCTGGTCGAGCGCGTCGTAGGCCATCTGCATGCTGTAGATGTCACGCGTGATCTGGTCGAACGGGTACGACGTGTTGTCCAGCCAGTCGAGCGCCGTGAAGCTCGTGTTGGTGAGCTTCTCGATCTGCATGAGCTGGGCGTTGACTGCCGGCAGGTTCGCCGCCGGCAGCCTGCCGGCGGCGGCGAGCGCGTCGAAGTCACTGCTGGCCTGCGCGAACCGCTTGCCGGCGCTGGCGAAGTCGTCGTAGGCGGACTCGCCCACGGACTCGGCGATGACCTCGGCCACCTCCGGGGTGGTGGGGTCGTCGGCGACCACATTGGCGTTGAGCGCGCCCTCGAAGTCGTCCGCGCGTGCCCGAAGCGTGTACGGGAGCAGGCCGCGGTCGAACTTCCTGGCCACCCGGAACTCGAACTTGGAGATGTCGCCGAGGAACGGGTAGTTGATGAGCGCCGAAGTGTCGTACTGGGTGTGGTAGATGGTGGTCTTGTAGACGCCGCTGTAGTCGTTGTCCTGGCTCCAGAACGAGACGCTCGGCACGCCTGCGGCCGTGAAGGTCCACTGGTCGTTCCAGCACCATGGCTGGCCGATGACGGCGGGCTCGGTGTCGTTGCGGGTCAGCGTGAGGTCGGTGCTGGCGGCGAGCTGGTCCTCGAGCATCGGGGTGACCTCGGGGCTGGCGAGCATCCAGAGGTTGCCGTTCTTGTAGCCGACGATCTCGGTGTTGAGCATGCCGGCGATCTTGCCCGCCCAGGACGGATGGGTCTCGGTGATGAAGTGGAACGCGCCGATGCACCAGTCGTACCAGCTGTTGGTGATGCCGTACTCCTCGGCGGTCGTGCTGAGGAAGACCATCGTGCGCTTCGGGGCGTACCCGCTCATCTTCATCGCCTTGGCGATGACGAGGCTGTTGACGACCGACGAGGCGTTGTCCAGGCCACCCTGGAACCAGGCGTCGTGGTGGCCGCCGAAGACGACGTACTCGCCCCGGTTGGTCGAGCCCTTGATCTTGCCGACCACGTTGTAACCCTTGCCGCCGTCGGCGATGAGCTTGAGCGGCGCGTTGAGCTTGACGGTGGCGGTGACGGCGCCGACCTCGAGAGCCTCTTTGAGGCCGTCGCCGCTCTTCCACGGGATCCACACCATGGGCGGGGCGGAGAGGTCGGTCTCGGCGTCGAAGGCCGCGAGGGCGTCTTCCTGGCCGTAGTAGCCGGGCCAGTCGGGGTTGTAGGTGAGGATGACGGCAGCGGCGCCGCGCAGGCCGGCCTCCATGTCTGGCAAGCTCATCCACCACATGGCGCTCTCGAAGTCGACGACCACGATCTTGCCGGTAACGTCACCGACGGCGTCGAAGGCGCCGGCGCTGCCGCTCCATGGACCGTTCACGAGGTCGACGTCCTTCACGTAGACGACCTGGCCGGTGATGCCCGCCGTGGGCGTCGGCACGCCGCCGCCGAAGCCCGTGGCCTTGTAGGTCATCGGGTTCGAGTAGCCGAGGCCGGTGACGCTGACGCTCGCGCTTTTGAAGTCCCACTCATCGACCGGGACGGCCTCGAGGGCGACGCCGCTGAGGCCGATGGCACGGAACTGGTCCGCGATCCATCGGGCGCAGGCGTCGTCGGCGGCCGTGCCTGCGGAGCGATAGCCCAGGGAGTTCCCCTTGAAGCTGACGACCTTGTTCTCCATCTTCTTCGCCCAGCCGTCCTTGATGAGCTTGTTCACCGCCTGGTCGAAGTTCATCGCCTGGGCGGCCGCCGGCACCAGCAGCAGTACCAGAGAGACGAGCAGGAGGGTGGTCAGGAGTCGTCTGCGCACGTGTACCTCCTTGTCGCGCGGCGGGCGCCGCGTCCCCATGAGCGGGCCGGCGCGCACCGGTGTGCGCGCCGGCCCCTGTTCGGCCATTCAGCCGAAAATCGGGGCCGGAGTCAAGGGGGGAGATACCTGAGCTTCGCGGGCGCGGGTGTGCTGCCGGGGTCAGGCCTCGTCGTCGACGAGCTTCTCCCAGGCGGCGTACTCGCGCTTCAGCTGGCCCTCGACGACGCCGCGCTCGTCGAGCAGGCGGTTGAGGACGTCCCGGTCGGCGTAGGTGTCGGGCTCGGCGAGCTCCGCGTCGATCTCGCCGAGCCGCTTCTCCGCCCGCAGGATCGCCGCCTCGGCGCCGCGCAGGCGGGCGCGCCGGCGGCGCGCCTCCTCGGCGGTCTCCTTGCCGCGAGCGACGGCCGCGCCGGCCGGCGCTGCCTTGCCGGCGCGCTTGCCTCCCCGGGCGGGCTCCTCGGGCGCCGGCGTGATGCCCAGGCGCTCGTTGCGCGCCTCCCAGTAGCGCGCGGCGGAGAGGTGGTTGAGCAGGCCGCCGTCGTGGATCTCGAGCACGCGTGTCGCCACCCTGTCGATGAGGTGCCGGTCGTGCGTCACCAGCAGGATCGTGCCGGTGTAGTCCTCGAGCGCGTCGGCGAGCGCCTCGACCGAGCCCATGTCCAGGTGGTTGGTGGGCTCGTCCAGCAGGAGGAAGTTGGCGTCGCCGACGAGGAGCGTGAGCAGGCGGAGGCGGCTGCGCTCGCCGCCCGACAGCATCTCCACGCGCTTCTCGACCTCGTCGGGGCCGAACTGGAAGCGGCCGAGCAGCCCGCGCGCCGCCTGTTCTTCCTGGCCGACGAGCGGCAGCACCGTCTGCAGCACCGTGTCCTGCTCGCGCAGCTCCCGGCCCTGCTGCGAGTAGTAGGCCGGGCGCACGTTGTGGCCGAGGTGCGAGGCGCCGGCCGCCAGGCTGCGGAGGCCGGCCACCGTCTCGATCAGCGTCGTCTTGCCGGAGCCGTTCGGCCCCAGCAGGGCGACCTTCTCGCCGCGCTCGAGGACCACGTCGACGTCGCGCACGAGCGTGTGGGCGCCGGCCGCGTCGTCGGCGGAGCCGACCGTGACGGCCGGCGTCTTGAGCTCGAGCACGACGCGCGCGGAGGGCTTGGGCTGCGGGAGCCCCAGCTTGAAGCTCCGCTTCTGCTTGGGCGGCTCCCGCAGCCCGGCCTTGATGCGCTCGATCTGCGTGAGCTTGGCCTTGGCCTGCTTGGCCTTGTCCTTCTTGGCGTGGAAGCGGTCGTAGAACCGCTGCAACTGCTCGATCTTCTCGAGGTCCTGCTCGTACTCGCGGCGCATGAGGTCGAGGCGCGCCTCGCTCTCGCGCAGGTAGGTGGCGAAGTCGCCGCCCTGCGTCTCGACGTGCTCGTGCTCGACGGCGAAGACGCGCCGCCCGACCTTCTCGAGCAGGCGGCGGTCGTGGGTCACGAGCACGAACGCGCGCTCGTAGTCGGAGAGAAAGCCCTCGAGCCACTCGACCGAGTCGATGTCGAGGTGGTTGGTGGGCTCGTCGAGCAGCAGCAGGTCGGCGTCGGCGAGCAGCGCGCGCGCCAGCGTCACGCGCGTGAGCTCGCCGCCGGACAGCGAGAGCAGGCCGCGCTCGAGCATGTCGTCGGGCAGGCCGAGGCCCTCGACGACGCCGCCGAGGCGGTCGCGGTAGCCGTAGCCCCCCGCGGCCTCGAACCGCCGCTGGAGCTGCTGGTAGGACTTCATCGTGTCGCGCAGCTCGGGGCTGTGCTCGGCGAGGCCGGAGAGCCGCTCCTCGGTGGCGCGCAGCGCCGCCTCGAGCTCGACGGCCTCGCCGAACGCCTCCACGAGGTACTCGCGCACCGGGCGGTCGCGCTCGAGCTCCGGCGTCTGCTCGTGCAGCCAGATCCTGCGCCCGCGCGCGCGAGCGATCGTGCCCGAGTCGGCGTGCTCGTCGCCGGAGACGAGGCGGAGCAGGGTCGTCTTGCCGGTGCCGTTGCGGCCCACGAGCACGGCGTGGTCGTGCCCGTCCACCGAGAACGACACGGTCGTGAACAGGCGCTGGCCGGCGAAGGACTTCTCGACGTTGTTGAAGGTGACGATGCTCATGGCGTGGTCCGCGGGCAGGTGGCAAAGGGCGGGAGCGGCAGGATACCACCGGCTCGCGGAGCCCGGCAACGTGCGTCGCCCGCCGCGAGCCTGTACGCTTGCGGCTCTCGGGCAGCCGGAGGAGGTGACGCCAGCTTGAGCGTCGGTCGCGCGCAGGACATCCTCATCGGGCCGCGCACCACGGTGTACGGCCTGCTCCAGGCGTACCCGTCCCTCGAGGCGTTCCTGCTCGCGCGCGTGCGCGGGTTCGAGGCGCTTCGCGACGAGCGCGCGCGCACGCGGTGGGCGCGCGTCATGACGCTGGACGACGTGGGGCTCCGCCTCAACCTGCCGTGGCAGCAGCTCGTGCGGGAGATCGCCGCCGAAGTCGAGCGCGAGACGGGCCGGCAGCCTCGGGTCGCCGACGCTCCGCGGCGCATCGCGGACGATGAGCGGCGGCTCGGCGAGCTTCGCGACATCGTCGACGGTCTCGAAGCGGGCGAGCCGCTGCTCGAGATGGCGGCGCGCTGGCGCACGGCCACCGGCGACCTCGAACAGGCGGAGACCGCCGCCCTCGACGCCGCCCTCTCAGAGGCGGCGGTCGCAGGCCGGACCGCGGCCGACCGCGCCGTGGCCACGTCCGCGGCCGCGGCATCCGGCGACTGCGGCCCTCGCCGCGCCGCCGGCCGGGCATCCGCTCGACACCCTGCGGCGAGAGGCTCGCCACGTGCGTCAGCTGAGCGCCGGCCTGAAGGCCGAGCTCGACCGCCTCGGGGGCTCGCCCCCGCGGCGACGCTGGCAGCGAGAGAAGCCGCTGGTCGCGCGTCTGGTGGAGAGGCTGTCCGCCGTGGAGCTGCGCTTCCGGCGCGAGCAGCAGGCCTGGTTCCCGGCTTTGGAGGTGCACGGGGTCGACGGCCCGCAGGCCATGCTCGAGGTCCGTCAGGCGGATGCGCTGGAGACGCTGCGCCGTCTGCGCCTCGCCGTCGAGGGGGACGACGCCGCCTCCGTCGCGGAGAGCGGAGCGCGGCTGGTCGACGCGCTCGAGGACCTGCTCGCGCAGGACGAGCGGCTGCTCGAGCCGTTGGCGACGCGCCACTTCTCCGCGGGGGACTGGGCGGCGGTGCGCGAGGTCGAGGACGGGGTGGGGTGGGGGCTCATCCCGCAGCCTCCCGCCTGGCCCGATTCCTGACCCGGACACGCGGTCAGCCGGCGGCGCGCCCGGCCTTGGTGCGCACGGCGAGCGCCACGTCCTCCGTGCGCCCGCCGGACTGCTCCTCGACCTCGGCGTACCAGCGCACGCGCTTGCCGATGCGCGCCCGCAGCCGCCAGCGCAGCGTCTTGGCCTGCTCGGTCATCATGTCCTGCGCCAGCTCCAGCGTCCGGCGCACGCGCGCCGCGTCGCGCGGGCTGAGGTCGTAGTCGGCGACGTGCTCCACGACCGCGTCGATGGTGTTCATCACGTCGATGTAGAGGCCCCAGTCGGCGGCGCAGACCTCGGCAACGTGGTGCAGGTCGAGTACGCCCGGGTGGGGCTGGAAGTCCACGTAAACGTCTTTGACCAGTGTGATGACGTCGTGGACGTCCTTCTCGTTGAGATTCACGATCTGCAGCTTGCTGAGGAAGATGTCGGCGGGGTCGATGGCGTAGGTGTTGATCTCCAGCCGGTCGCGGAAGTCCAACTGGTGGTCCATGCGCATGGCGTCGAGGAAGACGTCGATGTGGTCGCTGGGCGGCACCTCGGCGAAGACGGGCAGGGCGCCGGCCGCGGCGGCCGCGGCGCCGCTCCCTCGGGCCGGACGAAGAACTGCAGCTGCCCGTTGCCGGTGGCGACGGCGACGTGCTTGTTCTCCAGGTAGCCGAGGTCGCGGAAGACCTCACCGACCTCCCTCACCTGCCGCTTCAGCCCGATGAGGTCGATGTCGCTGTACTCGCGCTCCGCGAACTCGAGGTCGATGGCGTAGTGCCGCACGGCGAGCCCGCCGGTGAGGCGCAGGACCACACCGCGCGCGTTGCCGAGGTCGATGATCGCGCGCGCCTCGCCCATGAGGTCACTGTGCAGGCGCAGAGCGGCAGCGAGCGCGGCGCCGCGGAGCCGGGAGGTGGCGGGGGAGTGCATGTGCGGATTCTAGCGGCCGCGCTCCCGCGGAGCTTCACGGCGCGGCCTCACGCCTTCACGCTGCGGACGCGGACCTTGTCGAGGTCCATCTCACCGAGGCCCATGTCGTAGGCCGCCTGCACGTAAGGGATGTCGGCGCCGGTGACCTCGACCGCGGCGTCGAGCGACGCCCGGTCGCCGAACGTCCAGGCGCCGATAGGTAGGGGCCGTGGGGCCGGTCGTCGTCGAGGGCGGTGGCGAGCGCGAAGGCCGCGGCCACGGCGATCAGGCCGGCGACGACGATGACGAGCAGCGCGGGAGGCGCCGCCGGCGCGGGCCGGCGACCCGGCGGCGCCCGCTCCTGTCGGCGTCGGTGGGCATGCGCCCATGATGACGGCTGCGCGGTCGGCGCGAAACCGGCCGGGCCCTCCGCCGGCCCCCGGCCCGTCAGATTACGCCCCGCCCCCGCGCGGGTATGCAGCGGTCACGCATCGGACACACACACGACCAGTGAGGTCACCGTGAAGGAGAAGCTCGGCGCCACCAACGCACTCTATCCACTCGTCACCGCCATCGTCGGCGCGACCGTGGACGGCACGCCAGACTTCGCGACCATCGCCCACGTCGGCATCGCTCACCTCAAGGGCATCACTCTCGGCATGGGCAATGTCCACCTGACCAACAAGGGCATCCTCCAGAACAAGACGTTCAGCGTGAACCTGCCGTCGGAGGACATGGTCGCGGTCACCGACCACATCGGCATGGTCAGCGGTACGACGGAGGACAAGAGCGGACTCTTCGACCTCTTCTACGGCGAGCTCGACACGGCGCCGATGATCGAGCAGTGCAAGGTGACCATGGAGGTCAAGCTCATCGACCACCTCAAGCTCCCGACCCACGATCTCTTCGTGGGCGAGGTCGTCGGCACCTACGCGGACGTCGACGTGCTCACCAACGGCGTGGTCGACATCGCCAAGCTCAGGCCGCTGCTCTTCGACATGGCGAGCAAGAAGTACTGGGGGCTCGGCGAGCCTGTGGCCAAGTGCTGGAGCGTGGGCAAGGAGTTCGTGCCCGGGGCTGAGGGCGCACGCCGGGCGAGGTGAGCTGGGCTCGAGGCCATTCGAGCCCGCCGGTACCTCAGTTGCTGGCGCCCAGCTCCCGCTCCAGCTCTTCCTTGGCGTTCAGCATCTGCATCTTGAACTCCATGGGGCGCCGGATCTGCTTGAGGTTGTTGATGCCGGCGCCGGCCGCGGCCGTCAGCACGACGATGTCGCCGTAGTTGAGGACGCGCCCGACGACGGACTGCTTGAGCACGATGTCCGTGAGCTTCTCGAGCGACGAGTCGGCCACGCGCTTGCTCAGCACGCCCGTCGACTCGATGACCCTGCGGTTGGTGAGCACGTAGACGTTCATCCGCCAGGAGAGGAAGCCCCAGGCGATGCGCACGGCGGGGACGAGGAACACGAGCAGCAGCCACCAGACCCAGCTCGCGTCCGGCAGCCACCAGACCCTGAGCAGGATGACGAGCGCGAGGACGACGGCGGCGAAGAGGATCCACTTGATCATCTCGGCGACGAAGAACACCCAGTGGTGGCGCTCGGTGTACAGGATCCGCTCCGCGGTCCCGAGCTGCTGCTGCACGTACTCGATGCTCACACGTCCCTCCTCGCGCGCCGGTGTCGGGTGCACCCTACCATGGCTATACTGGGGTCCGCTGTGCCAGCCACCGTGGGGGTGTGCTCGTGACCGTCCGTCCTCCCAGCCTCGTCCTCGTGCCGATCGTCGTGGCGTGCCTGCTCGTGCTCGGAGCGGCCGCGGCGCTGCCGCAGGCGGCCGCCGCCTCCGCGCCCGTCCGCAGCTATCGCGGCCTGGGCTCCTGGGTGGACATGTACGACGCCCGCGCCTGGGACGACCCTGCGGCGGCCCTCAAGGACATGCAGGCGCGCGGCGTGCGCACGCTGTTTCTGGAGACGGCCAACTACCACCTGCCGGCTGACTCCTCTACGATGTTCCGCCGCGATGACGCGGGCAGGCTGATCCAGGAAGCCCACGCCCGCGGCATCAAGGTCGTCGCCTGGTACCTTCCGGGATTCAAGGATCCGGCCAAGGATTACCGACGCAGCATGGCCGCGATCCGCTACCGCACACCGGACGGCCAGGCGTTCGACTCGTTCACGCTCGACATCGAGGCCAGCATCGTCAAGGACGTCGACGTCAGGACCAGCCGCCTGCGCTCGCTGTCCAACCGCATCCGCGCGGCCGTCGGACCCACGTACCCCCTCGGGGCGTGCATCCCGTCACCGGCCGGCATGGTCATGCACGCGAGCTACTGGCCGCGCTTCCCGTACAAGACGCTGGCCGGCATCTACGACGTCTTCGTGCCGATGGGCTACTACACCTACCACGGCGACGGGTACGCCAACGCCTACCGCGACACGCGCGACAACATCCGCATCATCCGCGAGAAGACCGGGCGGCCGGGCATCCCGATCCACGTGATCGCCGGAGACGGCGCCAAGTCGTCCGGCAGCGAGACCACGGCCTACGTGCGCGCGCTGCGCGAGAACGGTGCGCTCGGAGGCAGCATGTACGACTGGGCGACGACCAACGACGCCAGCTGGCGGGCGCTGCGCGAACGTGCGCTTCAACCCGCGCCAGTCGCCGCCGCTGCCGCGCACGCTGCCGTTCGCGGCGCCCCTCGGGTACTGCGCGGCCGACCGCTCGCACCCCAAGGAGGTCTTCTACGAGACCACCGGCCAGGGGGGCGACCGGGTGCTGCGCTTCCGCCTCTACGACGTGCAGGCCGACGAGGTCCGGCTGGTCGTGAACTGGCAGGACATGGGGCCGCTCGCCGCAGGGCCGGTCAAGGCGTGGAGCGGCACGCGCGGGGTGACCATCCCGGCGTCGCTGCTCAAGCCGCGGGCGCGCAACGTGATCGGCTTCGTCGCCCGCGGCGAGTTCCCGGCCTGGCAGCGCTGGGGCGTCCGCGACGTGACCATCTCCGCACCCTGAGGCGTCTCGCGCCCTGACACCGCCGCGGCGGCGGTCGTCCTTCCGCCCCGGGCCCGCGGCTGCTAGGCTGCGCGCATGGACCCGGGCCCGGTGGTCGTCGGAGTGGACATCGCCGCGAGCAGGCCGTGCGTGGCCGTCGCCGTGCGCGGCGGCCGCACGCTCGAGGTGGTCTCGTGGACCGAGTCTGACGACCGCATCGACGGCGACAGGGCCCGGTTCTTCGCGTGGCTCGAGGGCCTCGGCGCCGTCGCCGTGGGGGTCGACGCACCTCAGCGGCCGCGGCGCGCGCGCGGCGCGGCGGCCACTCGCCCGCGAGCCTGCGACGCCGACCTCGCGCATCGCCGCATCTCCATCTACCAGGTCCCCACGCGGGCGGTCGCGGCCGAGGCCGACGGCCTCTACACGTGGATGGAGGCCGGCTGGGAGTACTTCCGCGAGCTGGGCCGGCGCGGCTTCGAGCCGCCGGCCCCCGGCACGCTCGCCGGCGCGCTCGGCCAGGCGCCGGCCGCGCTCGAGGTGTACCCGCACGGCACGTTCACGACCCTGCTCGGGGGTACGCCGCCGCCCAAGAGCTCGCGTTCCGGCCTGCGCGTGCGCGTCGCCGCGCTCCGCGAGGCCGGCGTGACCTGGGACGAGTACTACGACCACGACTCGCTGGACGCGCTGGCCGCGGCGCTCACGGCGTGGCGCTTCGTCCAGGGGCGCGCCACCCCGGTCGGCGACGACCGCGACGGCTACATCTGGCTGCCGGTGACCGAGCACGACCTGCTGCCGTCGTACGGACGGCTGACCGAGCGGGAGGCTCTGGCGGCCGCCCGCCGCCTGGCCGGCTGATCCGCCCGCGCGCGCGACGGCCGCGCGGGCCCGTCTACATCACGATCTTGTTGAGCGGGAACTCGACGATGCCCTCGGCGCCCGCTTCCTTGAGCCGGGGGATGATCTCCCGCACCACGCTCTCTTCGAGGATCGTGTTCACTGCCAGCCAGCCCGCGTCGCTGAGGTGCGAGATCGTGGGCTTGCGCAGCGCGGGCAGCACGGCGAGCACGCCGTCCAGGTCGCCGGTCTTCACGTTGAGCATGAGGCCGACCTTGTCGAGCGCCGCCATGGCGCCCTGCAGCAGCATCGAGACGTCCTCGATCTTGCGCCGCTTGTCCGGGTCGTCCCAGGCGTCGACGTTGGCGATGAGCTGGGTGGTGCTCTCGAGCACCGTCTCGACGATGCGCAGCTTGTTGGCGCGCAGGGAGCTCCCCGTCTCGGTGACCTCCACGATCGCGTCGGCGAGCTCGGGCAGCTTGGCCTCGGTGGCGCCCCAGCTGAACTCGACCTTGGCGGTCACCCCGCGCTCCGCGAGCCAGCGCCGCGTGACGCCGACCAGCTCGGTGGCGACGATCTTGCCCTGCAGGTCGGCGGCCGAGCGGACCGGCGACGAGTCGGGCACCGCGAGCACCCAGCGGACCTTGCCGAAGCTCTGCTTGGCGTAGACGAGGTCGGTGACGGTGTGCACCGTGGCCTCGTTCTCCACGACCCAGTCCCTGCCGGTGAGGCCGCAGTCCAGCGCTCCGTCCTCGACGTAGCGCGCCATCTCCTGGGCGCGCACCATCATGCACTCGATCTCCGGGTCGTCGATGGCGGGAAAGTACGAGCGTTCCGCCACGGTGATCAGGAACCCCGCGCGGCGGAAGAGGTCGATCGTCGCGTGCTCGAGGCTACCTTTCGGCAGGCCAAGCTTGAGTGTCATGTCGCCCTCCTTCCGTCGGTCGTGCGGCCGGCGCCGGTGCGCCTGCCGCCTGAGGCGAAGTCCGAGTCTACCGCAGGCAGGAGATCACAGTGCGGGCGCCGCTCCCTCTTGCGCGGCCCCGCCGCGATTGCATAGCCTGTCGGGGCGGCCCCGGGGGGGTGCCGCGCGACCTGCCGCCGGCGAGGTCGCCCCGAGACCTGCCCGCGCAGAAAGGAAGGCTCATGGCTGCGCATCCGCGCCCAGCGTCACGACTGCTCCTCCTGTTCGTCTTCCTCGCCCTGACGGCCGGCCTCGTCTGGGGCCTGGCCGGCGCCTTCGCCGCCAGCCCGAGCCCCTCTCCCGCCGGCGGCACCGTCACCCTCAAGGTCGGCTGGACGACCGACCCGGACAACCTCAACCCGTTCGTCGGGCATAGAGCAGTCGTCCTACGAGCTCTACCACGTGAGCTACGACTTCCTCACCGACTACGGGGACAAGTACCTCGAGACGCAGCCGGGGCTCGCCGAGAGCTGGACCAAGAGCGACGACGGCCTCACCTGGACCTTCAAGATCCGCCAGGGCGTGCTGTGGAGCGACGGCCAGCCGCTCACCGCCAGGGACGTCGCCTTCAGCTTCAACTACCAGAAGGACCTGGAGCTCACCGCGTTCCTCTCGGCTCTCGACGGCATCAAGAAGGTCACGGCGCCCGACGACGCGACGGTGGTCATCGCGTGCGACAAACCCAAGGCCGACATCCTCTCGATGTGGGTGCCCATCGTGCCGGAGCACGTCTGGAGCCGGTTCAAGACCTACGACGAGGCGACCAAGTACCTCAACAGTCCGCCGATCGTCGGCTCGGGGCCGTTCCAGGTCACCGAGTGGGAGAAGGGCAAGTTCATCCGCTGCGTGGCCAACAAGGACTACTGGGGCGGCAGGCCCAAGATCGACGAGATCATCTTCCAGGTCTACAAGAACCAGGACACGCTGGCCCAGGACCTCAAGCTCGGCGCGATCGACCTCGCCATCAACATCCCGCCGGCGCAGGTCAAGGCGCTGCAGGAGCCAGACCGGCATCGCGTCCGAAGCCTGCTCGCAGAAGGCCTTCGACTACCTGTCCTTCAACTGCTACGAAGGCCCGTCGCTGGGCAACCCGGTGCTGCAAGGACGTCAAGTTCCGCCAGGCGCTCAACTGGGCGGTCGACCAGGAGAAGCTCACCGCCCTCGCCTACCAGACCTACGCCGACCCGGGGACGTCGATCTTCGAGGTCAACTTCTACGACCCGAACCTGGACTGGCACTGGGAGCCGCCGGCCGAGGTGAAGTACACCTTCGACCTCGAGAAGGCCAAGCAGGCGCTGGCCGACGCCGGCTACAAGGACACGGACGGCGACGGCGTCCTCAACGACCCCAGGAACGGCGGCAAGAACATCAAGCTGCGCCTCTGGTCGCGGCAGGAGTCGGCGCAGAGTCAGGTCATGGGCAAGCTCATCACCGGCTGGTGGGAGGAGCTCGGCCTCGACATCCAGTACTCGGTCGAGGACAACGGCGTGCTCATCGACGGCGGCTACAACTACGCCGGCGACACCTACAAGCCCGACTACGACATGTACATCTGGGCGTGGCAGCCCAGCGGCTCGGACCCGGGCCGCCGGCTGGGCTACTTCCGCACCGTGCAGATCGAGAACCAGAACGACGCCTGCTGGTCCAGCAAGCAGTACGACCAGCTCTGGGAGCAGCAGTCTGAGGAGCTCGACCAGCAGAAGCGCAAGGAGATCGCCTACCAGATGCAGGAGATCCTCTACGAGGAGTCTCCGTACATCGTGCTCACGTACCCCAAGCTCCTCGAGGCGTGGGACACGCAGAAGTGGGAGGGCTGGCAGCGCATCCCGCAGCCCAGCGGCGCCGTCGCCTACATCAGCGACAACGTCAGCAACTACTACAAGGTGGCGCCGAAGGCGGCGGAGACGGCGCCGGCGAGCAGCGGCTCCAGCCTGACGTGGGTCATCGTCGTGGCGGTGGCCGTGGTCGTCGTGGTCGCCGTCGTCATGATCGTCCTCCGGCGCAAGCCGAGGGCCGAGGAGGGCTGAGCGGGGGGCCGCTCCGGCGGTGCTCGGTCCGGCTGGCACGGGGTGGGGCGCCTGAGGCGCCCCACCCCGCCGCACGTACGGCCCGGCCGGCCGCATGGCCGCTCGCCGGGTGCGGGGACGGCGGCGCCGGCCGGCGCCGCCGTGCAGTCACTCCGGGACGACCGCGAGCAGCTCGCCGACGACGTCGCCGGCGTCGTTCTTGATCGGCGGCCGGGCCAGGCGCCGGAGCTCGTCGCTCATGGCGCCGGCGCCGACGACCGCCTCGAGGGCGGCGAGCCCGGCCGGCTCGTGGGCGCGGTCGGCGCCGTCGACGACCTTGACGGCGAGCCCGCGCCCGTCCGGCAGCGAGAAGCAGCTGAGTCCCTCGGCGCCGCACTTGCTGGTCGCGCCGGGGAGCGCGCGCATGACCTCGGTGTCGATCTGGCCGGGGCCCTCGACGAGCTCGGGGTGCGCGCGCATGGCGGCGCTGATCTCGGGCAGCAGCTCGGGCAGCAGGGCGTAGGTGGTGGCGGCGACGGTGACGGGGGTGGCGTAGCAGACGATGCCGCAGCCGTCTATCCCGGTCGCGATGCCGCGCCCGTCGAGTCCGGTGAGCGCGGCGAACGCCTCGAGGGCGGCGCGCTGGGCCGGGTGGTCGGGACGCTGGTACGTCGGCACGTCCCAGCCGTGGTGCACGCAGGCGGCGAGAAAGCCGGTGTGGTTGCCGGAGCAGTTGTGGCGCGCCTTGAGGCCGGAGTCGCAGCGCAGGTCCTGCTCCGTGAGGCCCAGGTCGGCGAGCATGCGCCGCACGAGGTCCGCCTGGAAGTCAAGGCCGTCGTGCGAGGCGCTCATGATGGCGAGCTCCTCGGAGCTCCAGCCGAAGCGGCCGACGGTGCCGTCGGCGAGCCACGTCTGCGCCTGCAGCGGCTTGGCGGAGGAACGCCAGAACGTGACCATGCCCGGGTCGCCCCAGCGCTCGACGATCTCGCCGTCCGGTCCGGCGAGCGCGGCGCAGGCGCGGTGCAGGCTCTCGACCGTCCCGCCCCTGCGGGCCTGGACGAGGATCTCGGGGTGCTGGACGGTCTTCGGCATGCTGCTGCTCCTCGGGACGACTGGCGCCGAGTCTACAGTCCGGTGTGCCTTCGGTGCACCGCCGGTTGAAGTCGCTGCGCAGGTCAATAGTCGGTGCGCCTTCGACGCACCGCCAGTTGACTCCGCTGCGTCGGTCAATCGGGTAGCATGACCCCATGCAGTACCGCGACTTCGGGCAGCTCGACTTCAGGCCGTCGGCCCTCGGCTTCGGCGCCATGCGCCTGCCCGTGCTCATGGACGACGACGGCAAGCCCGACTTCAAGCGCATCGACTACCCGCTGGCCACCGAGATGCTCCATCGGGCCATCGACGGCGGGGTGAACTACGTCGACACCGCCTGGATGTACCACGAGGACAACTGCGAGGCGTGGCTCGGGCGAGGCGCTCAAGGGCGGCTACCGCGAGCGGGTCAAGCTCGCCACCAAGATGCCCGTGTGGAACGTCGAGAAGCCGTCTGACTTCGACCGCATCCTGGGCATCCAGATGGAGCGCCTGCAGACGGACCACATCGACTACTACCTGCTGCACTCGCTCGACGAGGCGCACTGGAGGTGCGTGGTCGAGCAGGACCAGCTCGCCGCCGCCGAGAGGGCCCTCGCGGACGGCCGCATCGGCCACCTCGGCTTCAGCTTCCACGGCACCTACGAGGACTTCGAGACCATCCTCGCCGCCACCGACCTCTGGGAGTTCGTCCAGATCCAGTACAACTACATGGACGAGGAGTACCAGGCCGGCCGCAAGGGGCTGGAGCTGGCGGCCGGCAAGGGCCTCGGCGTCATCGTCATGGAGCCCGTCCGCGGCGGCGCCCTCGCGCGCAACGTACCGTCGGGCGTGCAGGCCGTGTGGGACGAGGCGCCCGTCAAGCGGTCTCCCGCCGAGTGGGCGCTCCAGTGGGTCTGGAGCCACCCCGAGGTGTCGTTCCTGCTCAGCGGCATGAACACGCATGGAGCAGGTCGAGCAGAACCTGGAGTACGCGCACGGCTCGCGTCCGGGACTGCTGACGGCCGACGAGCTCGCTCTCGTGGCGCGCGTGCGCGACCTGTACCGCGAGCTCAGCCCCATCCCCTGCACGACCTGCCGCTACTGCATGCCGTGTCCCCAGGGCGTGGCCATCCCGGACGTCTTCGAGCTCTACAACGACGCGCACATGTTCGACAACCTCGCCGCGGCAGCAGATGGCGTACCGCATCTTCTTCTCGGACGATGAGCGCGCCGACCGGTGCACGGTCTGCGGCGAGTGCGTGGAGAAGTGCCCGCAGGGCATCGCCATCCCCGAGTGGCTCGAGAAGGCGCAGTCCTTCCTCGTTCCCGGCTGACCGCGCCGCGCCGCGCCGCCGCCCGCCGGCGGACCCCCCGCTACTGCAGGCGCGCCCCGTAGATGTGGATGTGGGTGAGCACCCGCTGCGCCGGTCCTGACTCCCACACCACGCGGTGCCCGCTGATGGAGGGGAAGAGGCAGGTGAGGTCCTTCTGGGCGATCGCGACGACATTGGTGCTGCGCGCCACGTTGCGCACGTAGATCTTGGCGTCCCTGACGTACGAGATGACGAACTCCCCGCCGTGGCCGCCGCCGTCCCAGGTGACGAACTCGCCGTCGATGCGCGGCCGGGAGCCGGTGTGGACGAACGAGCGCTGGCCCGTCTTGAGGTTGCGCAGCATGATCCGGCCGCCCGTCTCCCACCACACCACGCGGTTGTGGCTGATGTCCGGCATCCACTCGAACGTGCTGCGCTGGGAGACGATGAACGGGTCGCCGGCGGGCAGGTTGCGGCCGCTGATGTTGCCCTTTCCTGAGGTGTACACGGCCGTGTAGACGGTCCGCGACCCGAGCGTGCGGCTGTCGACGCTCACGGGGCTGAGCACGCTGCTGGTCGCCACCGTGTAGGTCTTGTCCGCGTTCCGGTCGTGGGCCTTGATGCGATACGGCCCGGCGGCGTCGTCGGCCTCGACCCAGATCACCCAGTTGTCGGTCGATCTCCGGGTACCACTTGATGGTCGCGCCGCCGGCCACCTTGAAGCGCGCGCCGGTGGTGATGTCGCGCCCGTAGATGTCGCTCGACTCGCCCGTCGGGTGGTTGCGCTTGTCCACCCAGACGGCGACGTAGTGGATCGTGCCGCCGACCGCGTAGCGCGTCAACGAGGGGTTGTCCTGCTGCGCCTGGTTCGTGCACACCGCGTAGTCCTTGCGCGTGCTCAGGTTGCGGCCGTAGATGTCCAGGTTGCCGTTGCGGTTGTCGGTCCAGACCACCATGGCACCCGCGATCTCGGGGCCCGCCTGCCCGCCCATCTGGATGCAGATGGGGAACGGCGTGGGGGCGGCGGCCGATGCGGCGGCCGGCGCCAGCAACGCAGCGGCCGCGAGCGCGACCACGACCGCCGAGCGCCCATCGTGCGCGCGCTGACTGGTGTGAGGACCCGATGCCCATGACCGCCCCCTCGCTGTCGACCATCACTGCACTCATAGTACCCCGAACGTCCAGTGGCCAGCCTCCTGGGGCCGGGGCGATCACGAGAGGGTCGACGGCGGCCGCGCCGCACGATCGAGGAGTCCCGTGGCAGGGCGCCGCCTTCCCCGGCGCCGCCCTCGCCGCGTCAGGAGCCGGGTGCGTCCGAGCGGGCCACGGCGAGGAACGCCGCGTGGATCTCGTCGTCGGTGGTCGCTGCGGCGTACGGCGTCAGCTCGCCGAACAGGTAGGCGAGGTCCGGCTGCGCGGCGCAGGCCTCTTCGAGGGTCTGGCCGGCGCCGCCCGCAGCGGCCGCGGCGGCGGCGCGCGCGTCGCGGAGCGAACCCACGGCGTCCACCAGCGTGAACCAGGCGCTGACGTACTCCTCGGAGTAACCCTCGGTCGCGTCGTCCGCGCCCGCGGCGAGTTCACGCTCGGAGAAGCGCAGGTAGTTGAGGTGCGCGCCGCGCGTGGCGAGCACCGCCGTCTTCAACCTCACGAGCGTGTCGCCGAGGCTCGGGGCCTCCGCGGCCGCCGGCGGCGCGGGCGGCGGCGTCCAACCCGCGACGGGAGCCTGCGGAGCCGCCGGTGCCGGCTGCCCGTAGGCCGGCGGCGCCTGCGGCGGGCCGGCCACGAGAGGCGCCTGCGCCGGCCGGCCGGGGCCGCCCATGCCGGCGGCGGCGCTCCGGCGCACGACCACCGTGCGCGCCGCGTGGTCGCCGAGCCGCTGCCGCCGCGAACTCACCAGACACGAGACGCCGGAGGGGATGTAGAGCAACCACGCCTCCGGGATGCGGATCAGGTTGCGTACGACGATCGCGAGGCCCGTGGGGCGCGATCCGTCGGCCATGACCACACGCATACGGAAGGCGAGCTTGCCGACGCTGGCGTTGAAGATGCTCTCCAGGACCGTGTAGTAGAGGAAGAGCGCGCCGAAGAAGATCAGGTTGAAGATCCAGTCCGCGCCGACGAGGTCCTGCGCGAGCGCCTGTGCCGCCGCGGGATCGTTGGGGTCGACCCTGCCCTGGGCGACCAGCACGAACGCCCACACCATGACGGCGACCAGGAAGATGCCGAGCAGCACGGCCGTATCGACGAGCACGGCGGCGAAGCGCCAGCCAACGCTCGCGTACTCGACCTGTTCCTGGACGGTGACCTGCTGCATCGCGCGCCGATTGTACACGGCCCGGCCGCGGCAGCGCCGCGAGCGCCCGGGTCAGGACGCGAGGACGTCCTCGAGCAGCGGCGCCAGCGGCGGCAGGTCGCCGCTCACGGTCTGCCAGAGGATGGCGTCGTCGATGCCGAAGTACTCGTGCACCACGACGTTGCGCACTCCGCGCATGAGGCGCCACGGGACCGCGCGATGCGCTTCCAGGATCACCTCGGGGATCCAGCGCACCGACTCGCCCATGGTCATCAGGTTGCGGACCACGGCGTCTCGCGTGCGCACGTCGGCGACGAACTCCTCGTAGGTCATGCCCTCGGTGTACGCGGCGATGGCGTTCACCGCGGCCAGGATGTCGCGCACGCGAAAGCGCCAGTCGCGAAAGCGCAGCTTGGCCTGGCGCTCGTCGTACCCCGGCTCGCGGGGGCGCCGGTCAGAAGGCACGGACGGCCTCCGCCGACGATCTCGTCGCGCATCTCCGGGCGCAGCGCACCCGGCGTGGCGAGGTCGATGCGCGTGTCCATGACGTCGGTGAGGAACTCCAGCAGGCGCACGTAGGCGAACAGACCGACCGGCGCCTGCGGCTCGAACTCGACCAGGAGGTCGACGTCGCTGTGCGTCGTGGCCTGGTCGCGGGCGGTGGACCCGAACACGGCGATGTGGCGCACGTGGTGGGTGCGCAGTTTCTCGCGGTTGCGGTTCAGGCGGCGGAGCGCCTCTCGGGACGTCATGAGCGTATGGTACCGGACGCGGCGCGGGCGGCGGAGCCGCCGGCCGGCTCCTCAGGCCAGTGACCCCCCGCGGGCCTTGCGCAGACGGCCGAGGAACCCCTTGCCCAGATAGCTCTCGTCGCCCAGGGCGCACAGCTGCGCGTACAGGGGCAGGGTCACCGTGAAGGCGAGCACGCCCGGCGGCAGGCCGTCGCGCATGGCGATGTCCGTGCCGCCGATCACCGCGTGCGGCCGACCGAGGTCGGGAAACTGTACGACCAGCTCCGAGCAGCCCGACCCGAACGGCACCGTCACCGGGTCGGGCTCCCCCCATGCGTGGTGGTGGTAGGCGCCGTGCTGCAGCACGCACAGCTGGTCGGCGTTGACCCAGAACGTGATCGTCTTCAGGTAGCCCGCGAGTTCAGGCTTCAGCGGGCCGACCATGACGTTGGCGTGCTCGGGGTGGTACGTGGGGGCGTTGTCCACCCAGCCGGCCATGAGCTCCCTGCTGGCGCGCAGGCCCTCGTCTCCCCAGAGGAAGTCGATGAAGTCCTCGCGCTCGCGCACCTGGACCCCGAACAACGAGCGGCCGCAGCCGCCGCAGCCGAACCTGTCGGCGGTGAGGTGCAGGGTCTCGCCCTTCTCCCAGCGGCGGTAGTAGTTGAACAGGCACGGTCCGCGGCCGGGGCCCGACGGCGGCCGGACCAGCGGCGCGAACGCCTTCGGGTCGGGGGCGTCGTAGAGGCCGATGAGCGGGGTGCGCAGGTCCAGTTCGCTGAGCAGACGGGAGGGATCGGGGAGTGGCGGGTGGTCGGCGGACATGTGGCCTCCAGCGGCGGTGTCGGGTACCCGGATTGTACGCGCAGGCGGGAACGGACGATCAGACCAGGCTGAGCGCCAGGCTCACCTGCTGGCCGAAGTCGCGCGGCGGCGCGCTGGCGCCGCCCCAGTCGATGCACAGCGTGAGCCCGAGGGCGAAGAGTGTGACCGCCAGAAGGGCGATGAGCGTGAGGACCAGCGCCGCGTGTCGTCGGTGGACGTACATGGTCAGGGTGTGCCCGTCCTTGCTCCCGGTCACTCAGGGCACGCGGAACTCGGCCCGGCTGCCCGACTTGCCGGTGTGACACGACGAGCTGGGCGTACGCCGCGCTCCTGCAGCTCGCTGACGTGCGAGATGATGCCGACCAGCCTGCCGCCGGCCTTGAGGCCCTCCAGGGAGGCCATGGCGAGGTCGAGCGACTCGTCGTCCAGCGACCCGAAGCCCTCGTCCACGAAGACGGTCTCCAGGCGGATGCCGCCGGCGAACGCCTGGACGACCTCGGCGAGGCCGAGCGCCAGGGAGAGGGCGGCCATGAACTTCTCGCCGCCGGACAGGGTGGAGACGGCCCTTGCGACGCCGGTCCAGGCGTCGTAGACGACGAGGTCGAGCCCGGCGCTCTGGCGGCGTCCGCTGCGCTCCTCCGTGCGGTCCAGGGCGTAGCGGTTCTTGCTCATGAGGCGCAGGCGCTCGGAGGCGGCCACGAGGACGTCGTCGAGGAAGGCGCCGAGCACGTAGCTCTGGAACGAGATGCGGCGTCCGTTGCGGCCGCCGGCGACGTCGGCCAGGCGGCCGACGCTCTCGTAGCGCCCGGCTACGCCCTCGGCCTCGGTCTCGAGGCCGAGCAGGCGCGCGAGCAGCTTCTCGGCGGCGGCGCAGTGCGCCTTGAGCGTGGCGGCGGCCTCGTGGGCCGTGCCTGCCGCCGCCGCGGTCTTCGCCGCCGCCTGCTCGAGCTGGTCGAGCGCCGGAGGCTCGAGCCCTGCGGCCGCGGCGTCCGCCAGCCGGTACCGCTCCGCGGCCGTGAGGGTCGCGTCTTCGTGCGCCTTGACGAGGACCGCGAGCTCCTCGATGGCCTGGGTCGACCGGGCGGCGACTTCGAGGTCGTCCTTGCCCGCGAAGCCGCACGACTCCAGGCGCGTTGCGAGGCGCGCCTCGGCCGTCGCGAGGCGCTCGGCCGCTTGTGCGAGCACGGCGGCGGTCGTCTCGCGCTCCGCCGCCCTGCCCGAGGCGGCGACCTCGCAGGCGTGGGCCGCTTTCACGGCCGCGTCGTGGGCCCGCGCCAGCTCGTCGGCCTGGGCCTTCGCGGCGGCGAGCGCCGCCGCGAGCGCTTCGGGGTCGGCGAGCTCGGGCGGGATGCTCTCGGCCCGCGCGACGGCGCGCGCGTCGGCGGCGGCGTGCGCCGTCTCGGCCGCGCGCAGGGCCTCCCGCGCGTCGTCACGTAGCTGGAGCGCTGCCGCCGAGGCCGCGCGCGCCGCCTCGACCTCGTCCTGGGACGGCGCCTCGCCGGGCAGCTCCGCCGGCACGGGGTGCTCGGTCGAGCCGCAGACCGGACAGGGCTGCCCCTCGACCAGCGCGCCGGCGAGGAGCCCGGCCTGTGCCTCGCCCCACGCCTGCTCGAGGGTCGCGACACGGGCTCTCACGGTGTTCCAGGCGGCGTCGGCCCGCTCCGCGTCCTGTCGGCAGACCTGCAGAGCCCCGGCCGTCCGGTCGCACACCTGCCGTGCGCCCGCGACCGCCTCGGCGCCTTCCTGGAAGCGCTCCAGCCGTCGGGCCTCTTCATTGGCGTGCTCGCGCTCGCCGGTGCGCGCGACCTCGGTCTCGAGGGCCGCCTGGGCCGCGGCGAGCGCTGCCGCTGCCGCCGTGGCCGCCTCGTCGGCGTCGGCGGCGGCCGTGCGCGCCGCGGCCAGGTGCGACGCCGCCTCGGCCGCCTGGCGCGCGACGTCGGCGGCCTCGGCCGCTCGCCGGGCGGCCTCGAGTTCGGTGCGGCGTGACTGGACCTCGCCGTCGCGGGCGGCGAGCGCGGCGACGTCGGCGGCCGCGTCGTCGCGCTCCTTGAGCCTGCGCGCGGCTTCTCTGCCGCCGGCCAGCGCCTGCTGCGCCGCGGCGTCGTCGCGGGCGGCCTGCTCGGCGTGCTGGCTCGCCTCCGCGTGGTCGACGGACAGGCGGGCGCAGCGGTCGGCGAGCGCCTCCGCATCGTCCGCCTCCGCCTGGCGCAACACCTCGTCGCGCTGCGTCGCGATCCTCTCGGCGGCGCGCCTGAGGGCGAGGGCCCCGTCGTGCAGCGCCCGTTCGATGTCGGCGTAGTGCCCCGTCTCGAAGAGCGCGCGCAGGATCTGCTCGCGCTGGCCCGAGTCGGCCTCGAGGAACTGCTGGAACCGTCCCTGCGGCAGCATGACGACCTGACGGAACTGCTCGGCGCGGAACCCGAGGATGTCCTCGGCCTGCGCCGTGACCTTGCTCCAGCCGGTGGCCAGCGGCGTCCCGTCCGGCTCGGGGCCGTCCGCGCCGCCGCGCAGCCGCCAGAGCGCGGCCTCCTGCAGGTGCGTGGTGGTGCCCTCGCCGCGGACCTTGGGACGCGGCTGCTCGGGGGTGCGCTCGACGCGATAGAGATCCTCTCCGAGGGAGAAGTCGAAGCGCACCGTGGTGAGCGTGTCGGGGTCGGCGTGGTCGCTGCGCATGGCGGCGCCGCTGCGGGCCCCTTCCTTCTCGAGGCCGCCGCTGGTCTCGCCGTACAGCGCGAACGACATGGCGTCGAGGATGGTGGTCTTGCCGGCGCCCGTGGGGCCGGTGATGAGGAAGAACCCGTTGCCGCCCAGGTCGGCGAAGTCCAGCGTCTGCAGGCCGGCGTAGGGGCCGAACGCCTGCATGGTGACCGCGAGGGGCCTCACCCGTCGGCCTCCCTGCGGCGCCGGTCCAGCGCGTCGATGACGGTGGCGAGCTCCGCCTGCTCAGCGGGGGAGAGGTCGTCGCCGGTGGCGTAGCGGAAGAACGTGGCGAAGAGCTCGATGTCGCCGACGCTGCCGGGCCTGGGCCGGCGCAGCTCGCCGGAGCCGATCGCCTCGTACAGCGGCCGCTCGATGGAGAGCGTGTTGGGGTAGACGGAGCGCAGCTGGCCGATGGGGTCGAGGAGCGCGCCGCGGTCGAGGAGGGAGGCGAGGACGTAGTCTTCGCTCCGCGGGTCGGAGGCGCCGCGGGCGAGCAGCTCGGCGAGCGTGCCCTCCACGCGGCGCACGTCGCGGCGCGGCGTGAGCGCCACGGTCTCGACGGTGACGGCGGCGCGGCCGGCGCGCCCGGCCGCGCCGGGGGCGCTGCCGCGCGCGCCGATGTCGACCACGCAGACGGACTTGTCGTGCGCGTGCTCGGCGAACGAGTACTTGAGCAGCGAGCCGGCGTACCGCACCGCGTCCGAGCCGCAGGGCTGCGGACGGTGCAGGTGGCCGAGCGCGACGTAGTCGAAGCCGGCGAAGGTGGCGACGGACACCTGCTGGGCGCCGCCGACGCTGAGCGGCCGCTCGCTCTCGCTCTCGAGGCCGCCGGCCACGAACGCGTGCGCGACGAGCACGTGGCGCTCGTGTGCCTCGGCGGCGGCGAGGGCCCTGGCCACGCCGGCGGCGGCCACGGCCTGCTGGTCGTGGAGGTCCGGGTCGCCGTAGGCGGCGCGCGCCTCGGCCGGGTCGGCGAACGGGAGCGCGCTGACGCGCACCGGACCGTGCTCGTCGCGCAGGACGATGGGCGCCGCCGCCTGCGACAGCTTGCCCACGGCGTGCAGACCCCGCGGGCCGAGCAGCGAGGAGGCGAAACCGACGCGCGCGGCGCTGTCGTGGTTGCCGGCGATGGCGATGACCGGGATGCCGAGCTGCTCGACCAGCTCGGTGAGCACGTGGTCGAGCAGGTCCACGGCCTCGGTGGGCGGCACGGCGCGGTCGTACAGGTCGCCGGCGACGATGACGGCCGCCGGCTTGACCTCCGCGCGCCAGCTCGACCAGCTGGTCGAGCACGTGCGCCTGGTCCTCCGTGAGATGCTGGTTGTGGAAGAGCCGGCCCAGGTGCCAGTCGGCGGTGTGGATGAGCCTCATGGCGGCGACCCTACCACAGCGTCCGGACGCCGCCGGGAGGCTCTCCGCACCCTCGCGGCGGCCCGGCCGGGCGGCCTGCCGCGTCGCGGCGGGATACAATGGAGGCAGTGCGCACCTTCCGCCTCTCCAAGTCACGCATCACCGCCGGCCTGCAGTGCGGCAAACGGCTCTGGCTGGCCGTGCACCGCCCCGAGCTCGAGGCGTACAGCGCCGACACCCAGCGCCGCTTCGCGGCGGGCCACGGCGTCGGCGAGGTGGCCCGCGCGCTGTACCCCGGCGGCGTGCTCGTCGGCGAGGGCGTTCCGCTGAGCCAGGCGCTGCGCGAGACCGAGCAGGCGCTCGCGCAGCCCGGCGACGTCACGCTCTACGAAGCCACGTTCCGCCACAAGGGCGTGCTCATCCGCGCCGACGTCCTCGAGCGGCGCGGCGGCCGCTGCCGCATGATCGAGGTCAAGTCGGCCACGCGGCTCAAGGAGTACCACCTCCAGGACATCGCCATCCAGGGCTGGGTGACGGAGGGCGCCGGCGTCGCGCTGGACGGGCTGAGCGTCGCCGTCATCGACACCGACTACGTGTACCCCGGCGGCGCCGACTACCGCGGCCTGCTGCGCGAGATCCCCGTCGCCGACCAGGCCCGGCCGCTCATGTCGCACATCCCCGGCTGGGTCCGCGGCTTCAACGAGCTGCTCGGCGGGCCGCTGCCCGTCAGGCGCACCGGCACCCAGTGCCGGCGGCCGTTCGAGTGCCCGTTCGTGGCCTTCTGCGAGGGCCAGGAGGGCAAGTCGCACTGCGACCCGGGGAGGAGCGCGACGCGGACGGCGCCTGCGCGCTCCCGCCGGACCCCGCGCTCGGCAAGCTCGACCCGGCCGCGACCGCGTTCCTCGCCACGCTGCCGTACCCGCGGTACTACCTCGACTTCGAGACGGTGCAGTTCGCGGTGCCCGTCTGGGCCGGCACGAGCCCGTTCCAGCAGGTCGTCTTCCAGTGGTCGTGCCACGTGGAGGAGCGGCCCGGAGAGGTCGGTCACCGGGAGTTCCTGGACACCAGCGGCGAAGCCCCGATGCGCAAGGGCGCCGAGGCCCTGCTCGAGGCCCTCGGCGACCGGGGCCCCATCTTCGTCTATCACGACTTCGAGAAGTGGCGGATCATGGAGATGGCGGCGATGCTGCCCGACCTCGCGCCGGCGCTGAACGCCGTCGCCGGCCGCCTGATCGACCTCCTGCGCCTCACGCGCGACCACTACGAGCACCCGGCGCTGAACGGGTCGTACTCGCTCAAGACGGTGCTGCCCACGGTGGACGCCGAGCTCGACCACGCCCTGCTGACGAGGTCCAGGACGGCCTCTCCGCGCAGGCGGCCTACCACGAGGCCATCGACCCGGCGACGCCGGCGGACCGACGCGACGTGCTGCGCACGTCGCTGCTCGAGTACTGCGGTCTGGACACGCTCGCGCTCGTGCGCGTGGCGCACCGGTTCGCGACGGCGGAGGCGCCGTGACCCATCTCACCGACATCGACGCCGGAGGCCTCATCGTGCCGACGCTCGCCGACATCCTGCCTGAGAAGGGTGGGCTACGGGCGTTGTTCGTCGGCAAGACCCCGTCGCCGGCCAGCGTCGAGGTGGGCCACTACTTCGAGGGCAAGATGGGCAAGGGGCTGTGGAAGCGGCTCAGCGACGCCGGCATCCTGAGCGCGCCGGCCGGCGGCTACGCCGACGACGCGCTCCTCGGCGCCGGCTTCGGCGTCACCGACCTCTGCAAGGTGCCGCGGCCGTTCGGCGACGAGCCCGGCCGCGAGGAGTACGAGGCCGGCTGGGAGCGGGTGGCCGGCATCGTCGGGAGCCTGCGGCCGCGCATCCTCGTGTTCGTGTACAAGGGCTCGCTCGACAAGGTGCTCCACTTCTCCTTCGGCTGGGAGCACAAGAGCTGCTACGGATTCAACGACGACCTGGCGCGTACGTTCGGGCGCAAGGTGTTCGCGTTCCCGCTGCCGGGCGTGTCCTGCACGGCGCGCGAGGCCCAGCGGCACATGACCGACCTCGCACAGGCGCTCGAGGTGCTGTGAGGAGACGATGACATGAAGGTAGTGGCGTTCAGCGGGAGTGCGCGCAAGGACGGCAACACGGCGTTGCTGGTGCGCAAGGTGTTCGCGGAGCTCGAGGCCGAAGGCATCGAGACCGAGCTCGTGCAGCTGTACAACAAGAACCTGCGCGGGTGCATCGCCTGCCTCAAGTGCGCGGAGACCCAGGACAGCACGTGCCCGGGGCAGCAGGACGACGGGGTCAACGCGTGCATCGGGAAGATGGTCGCCGCGGACGGCATCATCATCGCCTCGCCGACGTACTACGCGAACTGCACGGCCAACACCCAGGCGCTGCTGGAACGCGCGGGCTACGCCACGCGCAAGAGCGGCAACCCGCTGGCGCGCAAGGTGGGCGCCGCCGTGGTCGCCGTCAGGCGCGGCGGCGCCATCCACGCCTTCGACAGCATCAACCACTGGTTCCAGATCAACGAGATGCTCGTCGTCGGCTCGAGCTACTGGAACATGGGCATCGGCCTCGGCAAGGGCGACGTCGAGCAGGACGACGAGGGCATGGAGACCATGGTCGCGCTCGGACGCAACATGGCCTGGGCGCTCAAGAAGCTCAACGCCTGACCCAGAGCGCGAGTGATGAAGGTCGTGGCGTTCGACGGCAGCGCGAAGCGGGACGGCAGCATCGCCGCTCCTGCTGCGCGCGTGTGCTCGCCGGGCTCGAGGCCGAGGGCGTCGAGACGGAGCTCCTCTACCTCGAGAAGGACCGGCGCACGGGCTGCTACATGTGCGGCCAGTGCGGCCACAAGCGCGACTCCAGCTGCTCCCGGCCCGCCGACGACGGCCTGCGGCGCTGCGTCCGCAAGATCCTGGCCGCCGACGGCCTCGTCGTCGGCTCGCCGGCCTACGCCTCCGGCCCCAGCCCGGCCACGCAGGCGCTGTTCCAGCGCCTGGACCGCGCCGGTGGCGACGGCGCCCACCGGCTGGCCTGCAAGGTGGCCGCCGCGGTGGTCGACGCGCGCAGCGACGGCGCCGCGCGCACGGCGGCGCGTCTCGACGGCTGGTTCGCGGCCCACGAGATGATCGTCGTCGGCCGCTCGCGCGCCGCCGCGCCGCAAGCCGACGCCGGGGAAGACCACGGCCCCGAGCCCATGGCGCGGCTCGGGCGCACGATGGCCGCACTCCTCAGGCGGCTCGGCGGCTGACGGGCCGCGGCAGTCCGCGGCCCGCTCCGTACGTACTCGGGCCCGGCAGCTGTGAAGCCACCGGGCCCTCAGCACGCGACCCTCGCCGGCGAGCGGCTGCCGCAGTAGCCGGTGTGTCTACGCCGCACCGGCAGCCGGCTCAGCTGCGTCGGTCAATCACGACTTCCCGTGTTTGATCTCGCCGATCCGGGTCGCGGGATGGTGCATCGTCTTGTTGGTCCACGAGCGCGGCGCCGACGAGGTCCCCCGAGGGTCCTGGCGGCGTTCGTGCGGGTGGCGCGTCTTCTTCGAGGAGCCCTTCGGGCTGTGGTCGTCCGGTCTCATCACCGACCTCCCCTGACGACGGTTGCACTCAGGGTCCTTACCCGTCCCCGGACGAGCCCTAACGCGTCGTCCCTCAGTTGCTGCTCTTGGGCAGGTACGGGACCAGCCAGTCGATGAACGCGCGCTCGTTCCGGGTCTGCATGAAGAACGTGCCGGGACCGGTGAGCGTGGCCACGAACCCCTCGCCCGAGAAGAACAGCGACTTGTAGCCGCCGACCTTCTGGATCTGGATGGGCATCGCCTCGTGCCAGGCGACGAGGTGACCGCTGTCGACCACGTACTGCTGCCCCGCCTCGAGGTCGACGCGGCGCAGGGCGCCGTAGGTCGCGAAGACGACCTTGCCCCGCCCGGAGCACTTGACGACGAAGAACGACGAGGCCCCGAACGCGCCCTTGAGCCCGCCCCACCTGGTGTCGAGGTCGATGCCCATCTCGCAGGCGACGAAGCCGTCGCGGTGGTACAGCCAGGTGTCGCCCTGCTGGTCGATGTACGACATGTCGCCGGGCAGCGGGTGGGAGAGGATGATCTCGCCGCCGGTCGCCGGCGCGGTGAACGTGTTCATGAAGAACGACTCGCCCGACAGGGAGCGCTTGAGACCCTTCAGGATGCCGCCCTGGGTCGTGGTCTCGATCTGGGTGCCGGCCGTCATGCTGAGCATCGCGCCGCCCTCGCAGCGGACCTGCTCGCCCGGCGCCAAACGCGCCACGGCGACGGTGAAGGCGGGGCCGTTCTCGAACGTGACTTCCATGGAGTTCCTCCTCGGTCATCGGCGCGGCCGCTGTGGCCGCGCGCCGGGCGGCCGCGCCGCCCGGCAGTTCATCGGCCACCGTACCCCTTCGGCTTGAGCGGCAGACCTGTTTGCAGGCATACTCTGACCACGCGCGCTCGTCCCGGTGGCGGGCGCCCGGCCGGCACACACTGCGACGGGGGCGACATGAAGACCAGAGAACTGTTCGGGGGGTTCTTCCAGACGCTGGCGTTCTTCGCCGTCGCCGTCATCCTCCTCTTCGGCATCTTCACCCTGGTCAGCTACCTGGCCGGGCCCGTCGGGGGCTGACGCCGCCGGGCGCGGCGCCGCCAGGCGCTCCGCCGTCCCAGCGACACTCGAAAGGAACCGCGTGGCTCGTTTCGTCGAACGCAACCGGTACGACTGGTTCAGCACGATCTGGAAGCTCGCCATCTTCGTCGGCATCGTGCTGCTCGCGATCCTGGTGGTCTATCCGTGGAAGGGCTTCTGGCCCATGATCATCCTCGTCCTCGCCGGTCTGTGGATGTACATCAGCCTCATCTCGCGCACGTCGGGCTACGTGTGCGGCAAGTGCGGCAAGGCGTTCCAGGTGCCCACGACGGTCAACTTCTTCACCACGTCGAGCGTCGGCAAGAACCCAGACGGCACCTACTACAGCTACAAGAAGCTCACGTGTCCCCACTGCGGCCAGGTCAGCAAGGCGCGGCTCGTCAAGCGCGTCGGCGCTCGCGAGGCCAGGGGGAGCGGGAGGATGCTGAAGTAGGTCAGGCGCCCGCGGGCACCGCGGGCTCGGGCGCCTCGGCGGTGAGCCGCCGCAGGTGGAACCCCACCACGGCGGCGACGTCGGCGGGCGCGGCCTCCACCACGTCCATCTCCGGGCAGGCTGGCGAGGAAGTCCCGCCGGTAGCCCTTCTGCGTCAGACGGTGGTCCAGCACGACCACCACGCCCGTGTCGCTCTCCGTGCGGATCAGCCGGCCGAACCCCTGCCGGAACTTGAGCACCGCCTCCGGCAGGTAGAAGCGCTCGAACCAGCGCTCGCCGGCCTCCTCGCAGGCGCGCCGGCGCGCGCGGAACAGCGGGTCCAGCCGCGGGAACGGCAGCTTGGCGATCACCAGGCAGGTGAGGGCGTCTCCGGGGAAGTCCTGGCCGGTCCAGAGCGTGTCCACGCCGAGCAGGATCGTCTCGGGGTGGGTGCGGAACTCCTCGGCCAGGCTCGCGGCGCTGCCGTGCTTGCCCTGCGCGAGCACGAGCACCCCGTCGTCCTCCACGTGCTCGCCCGACCACCGCCGCGACCCGGTGCATGTCGCGCGTGTTGGTGAAGAGGGCGAGGGTGCGGCCGCCGGTGACCGCGGCGATGCGCTTGAGGCGCTCGCCCTGGCGGCCGGCCAGTTCGTCGGGCCGCCAGGCCCCGCCGGGGTCGTGCTCGAGCACGAGCACCGCCTGGCGGCGGTAGTCGAACGGCGACGGGAACACCTGCTCGCGCACCTCGACGTCGCCGGTGAGCCCCGTCATGTCGCGGAAGTAGGCGAACGAGCCGGCGACGGTGAGCGTGGCGCTCGTGAGCACGGCGCTGCGCAGCCGGTCCCACAGCATCTCGCGGATGCCGATGGCCGGGGTGACCGGCGAGCGGGTGAGCGCCCAGCGCGGCGCGCCCGGCACGCTCCGCGCCGCGCTCTCGAGCTCCGCCCACGCCACGGACTCGGGGCCGCCGCCTTCGGGGACGTCGCCAAGCAGCTCCGCCGCCGCCGCGGCGTCGTCGGCGAGCGCCACCAGGGCGGCGTGCTCGCGATGGTCGTCCGGCAGCGCCTCGGCGCCCGCGGCGCGCCGCCGTTGCCAGCTTCGCGAGGCTCTCCGCGAGCAGGCTCGCGCGCGTGAGGAACGCGTCGTGCTGCCGGCAGCTCGCGCAGCCCGGCGGTGAGCCAGACGGTGGTCGTGTACTCGTCCGCCTGACGGCCGCCGGGGCCGCCGTCGTCCTCGGCGGCCCGGGCGGCCGCGGCGGCGAGCGCCGCGATGCCTTCGCCCAGCGCGCGGCTCAGCGCGGGCGCCTCCTCGGCCGCGCGCTCGCAGGCGTCCGCGGTCGCGACGAGCCCACCGCGCCTCGTCCGGGGGGAGCCTGCGCGCCGCCGCGCGCAGGCGCTGCGGCAAGCGGGCGCTGCCGGTGGCGGCCGCGCAGGTCGCCGAGCAACTGGTCCAGCGACTGGGCGTCGACGCGGTCGCTGAAGGCCTCGGTGGCCTCGTGATACAGCAGGTGGGCCTCGTCGATCACCACGTCCTCGAACGCCGGCAGCGTGTCGCGGCCGGAGAGCAGCAGGGCGTGGTTCACGCAGACCAGGTGCGCCGCCTCGGCCCGGGCACGCGCCAGGCGCCAGTAGCAGCCGCGCCGTGCGGGGCAGTAGCGGCCCAGACAGGTGGCCCGTGAGGAGCGCAGCTCGCGGGCCAGGTCCGGCGAGTGCGGGGAGGACCTGCGTGGCCCGGTAGGGGAGCGCGGAGAGGTCCACGTCGCCGCGGCGTGCGCGCCCGGCCAGGTAGGCGAGGGCCAGCGTGCGGTCCGGATCCGGCAGCGTCTCGCCCTCGGCGGCGACGGCTTCGTCGAGGCGCCGCCGGCAGAGGTAGTTCTCGCGGCCCATGAGCAGCGCCCAGCGCCAGCCCGGCGGCAGTCCGGCGGCGACGAGCGGCAGCTCGGTGCGCGCCAGCTGCCGCTGCAGCGCCTTGGTCTTGGTGCTCACCACGATCCGGCGGCCGGCGGCGGCCCCGGCGTAAGCCGCCGGCAGCAGGTACCCGAGGCTCTTGCCCATGCCGGTCCCGGCCTCGAACACGCCGATGCCGCCGCGTGCGAAGATGTGGGCGGCGGCCTCGGCGTAGTCCACCTGCCCGGCGCGGCGCCGGAACCCGGGTAGGCGGCCCGTCAAGCCGGGCACGGTGTCGGCGCCGCCGGGAAGGTCGCCGCCGGCCCCATCCAGCTCGCCGCGCCAGGCGCCGGACGCCACGGGAAGGATCGCCAGCGGGCCGGGCCCCTCCGGCGGCTCGTCGGCGACCAGCGGCGGCGGCGCCTCGTCGGGGGTCGCGCGCGCAGGCGTCGAGCACGGCGAGCGGCGCCCACGAGACGCTCTCGAGCAGGCGCCGCTCCACCTCGGCGAGGCCGGCGGCGCGCCGCGCCAGGTGCGCGAGCACCGCGGCGGTCGCCTCGGCGTCGGGCAGCGCCCGGTGGGCGCGCGACTCCAGTCCGAGCTCCTCGACGAGCATGGGCAGCGCGTGCCGGTCGAGCTCGGGGCAGAGCAGCAGCGCGGCGTCGAGCGTGTCGAACCAGTCCGCGGCCAGCGGCGCCACGCCGGCGCGCCGCGCCGTCGCGGCCAGGTGTTCCCGGTCGAACGCCGCGTTGTGCCCGACGAGGACCGCATCGCCGGCGAACTCCCGCAGGCCGGCGAGCGCCTCCGCCGGTCCGCGGGGCGCCGGCGACGTCCGCGTCCGCGATGCCCGTGAGCCGGGTGACGAACAGCGGGACCGGCACGCCGGGGTCGACCAGTGTCGTGAACCGTTCGGTGACGGCGAGGTCCTCGTCCAGGCGCACGGCGCCGATGTCGATGACGCGGTCGGCGAGAGGGTCGAGGCCGGTGGTCTCGGTGTCGACGACCACGAAGTGGGGGCGGGGACGGGGCATGCGCCGAGGATAGCAGAGGGCAGGCGAGCGGGGCGGCGGCTCCGGGCCCCGCGAGGTGACGTCAGGCGCGGGCGCTCCGGATGGCCCCGGCGGCCATGGTCGCGACGAGGCCGAGGAGCTCGTCCTGACCGTCGCCGGCGTCGCCGGCCAGTGTCAGGGTGAGCGCGACTTCGGCGTCGCCGCAGGGCGCCGAGGCGACGATCACGCGCGCCGACCCCGTCTGCGCCTTGGCCTGGTCGCCGGGCCGCAGCCCGGAGGCTCCGGCGCTCTCACCGGCGCAGCTGGCGACGCAGGAGATGGCGCCGAGCGCCTGCGCCGACACCTCCGCGGCGGCCTGCAGCACGCCGGCGGTGGAGCTCTGGGCGTGCAGGTGGCGTAGCCGGTCGCGATGGTCTGGATGGCGTGTCGCAGCGCCAGCGCGTCCCGGTCGCTGCGGGTGAGCTGCGCGAAGACGGTGGCGTTGTGCAGTGCCACCGCCGCCTGCGCGGCCACGGCGTTGGCGAGGCGCATCTCCTGGCGGCTGAACTTGCGCTCGCGCTGGTGGTCGAGGACCTCGATGAGGCCGATGCTCTGGCCCTGGTGCACCATCGGCAGGATGAGCAGGCACTTGTCGCCGTCGCGGCGCATGATCGCCACCTCGGCCGGGTCGGCGTGCGGGTCGCTGACGTTGACGGTGATGCTCTCGTGGTTCTCGATCGCCAGCCGCGCCATGGGGAACTGGCTCAGCGTGTACTTCATGGTGTCCTGCTGGCGGTTGCCGCGGTCGTCGTACTCCGCGCGCACCGAGACCGTGCGCGTCGTGGGCTCGTAGTCGGAGATGACGCACAGGTGAGCGTCCAGCAGCGTGGTCATCTGCTTGGCGACCTCGCGCAGGAGGGCGGGCACGTCGAGCTGGCTGGAGACGGCGATGGCGGTGGCCACCAGCGTCTCGAGCTCGCGCTCGCGGGCGAGCCGCGCGGCGAGGTGGTTGCGCCCTCCGATCAGGTGCGCGAGCTCGTCGATGTCCTCCTGCTTGATGCGCCGGTGTCCGCCCGCGGTGCGCGTGCAGGGGAGAAACCCGCTCGCGGTCCAGCGGCGGATGGTGTGGGGCGAGACGCCGAGGCGTCGCGCGGCGAGTTGCACGCTCAGATACATGCGCAGAACCGTATCGCCGGCCCTCGGGGGCGTCAACCGGCGCGAACTTCTGCTGCTGGTGGCCTGCGAAGTTCCAGACTCGTGTGAAGATGAGGAAGTACCTGCAAAACGGCGTGATCCACTCGCAGTCGTCAAGCGGAGACGTGACGGTTTCCTGCCGCACGGACGATGCCGCGCTCGAGGACTGTCGGTGCGGGGAGAGAGTGAAGCTCAGCGCGCGGCGACGACGGCGGCGACCGCCGCCACGAAGTCGAGCAGCTCGACCTGGCCCTCGCCTGGCGCGCGCGGCAGTGTGACGGCGAGCGTGAGGTCGGTGCGGCCCGACGGGTCGCGCGCGACGACGAGGCTGGCGTTGGCACCGCGCGCGCCGCCCTTCGGGGTGGCGGCGACCCTGCCGGCGCCGAAGGCGCCGGCGCTCTCGCCGCCCAGGCTGGCCACGCACGAGATCGCCCCGAGGGCCTCGCAGACCGCCTCGGCGACCGCGTCGAGCACGTCGCTGCGGCGCTCGCCTTCGGCGAGGTGCGGGACGTGCGCCGTGAGGCTCGCCAGCGCCTCGCGCAGATGGGCGACGTCCTCGTCGCTGCGGCGCCGCTCGGCGAACAGCTTGGCGTTCTGGATGGCCACGGCCGCCTGGCCGGCGATCGCCTCCGCGAGGCGTAGTTCCTGGCGCGAGTACTGGCGCGAGCGCTTCTGGTCCACGACCTCGAGGAGGCCCAGGCTGCGTCCCTGGACGACGAGCGGGACCATGAGGAGGCTCCGGTCGCCCTCGCGGCGCAGCTCGGCGACCTCCGCGGGGTCGGCGTGGGGGTCGTCCACGTTGACGACGGCGGTGATCTGCTCGGCGAGCACGCGGCGAGTGAGCGGGTACTCGCGCAGGCGGTACGGGCTGGCGTCGGGCAGGCGCTGGCCGGCGTGGTCGTATTCGGCCAGTGTCCGCACCGCGTCGCTCTCCGCGTCGTACTCGGAGATGGCGCAGAAGTGGCAGTCGAGCAGGCTGGTCATGCGCATGGCGATCTCGAGCAGGAGCTCGGTGAGGTCGAGCTTGACCGCCAGCGCCGTCGCCGTGTTGACGAGCACGTCGACCTCGCGCTCGCGCGCCAGCTGGGCGGCCAGGTGGTTGCTGCCGCCGATGGCCTTGGCGAGGTCGTCGATGTCGTGCTCGTCGATGCGCCGGTGGCCGCCGGCCGTGCGCGTGCACGGCAGGAAGCCGCGTCGCCGTCCAGCGCCGGATGGTGACCGGCGAGACGCCGAGGCGTCGCGCCGCTTGTTGCACGCTCAGGTACATGCCGCCGAACCTAGCGGCTCCGGTGGGGGAAGTCAACGCGGTGCAGTTCGGCCCGTTCGGCCGGGCAAGTTACCCGCCGTAAGTGGCCTGCAAAAGGCGATTTTCGGCTCCGGAGTCGCGGCGGTTCTGCCGCCTGCAAGGGACAGGTAGCGGGGGGCGGCGGGCGGGCGGCGCGGCGATGGCCCGTCTCGGCGCCCGCCCCCTCGGCTCAGATAGCATGGGGGCATGTTCGCCCGTCCCCGGAACTTCCTGCGCGGCCTGCGTGCCTTCCCTCACCAGTTCTGGGTGCTCACCGTCGGCATCTTCATCTACGTGGGAGCGGCTGCCCTCGCGTTCCCGTTCGAGGCGATCTACCTGCGGCAGAACCTGCACACTTCGATGACCATGATCGGCGTGGTGTTCGGCCTGGTGCCGCTCGCGGTGATGCCCGTGCAGTTCTGGGGCGGGCAGCTCACCGACCGGCTCGGGCGGCGCAGGGTCATCATGCTGTCGGTGCTGGTCGGCGTCGTGTGGTTCGTCGGATTCGCCTTCATCACCGAGCTGTGGCAGGTGGCCGCGCTCGTGGCGCTGGAGAGCGCGTTCGGCTGGCCGCTCTTCCAGACGGCCAGCAACGCGATGATCGCCGACCTGCTCCCGGCGGAGAAGCGCCAGGAGGGCTTCGGCGTCACGCGCGCCGCCATGAACTTCGGCGTCGTGGTCGGCCCGGTGCTCGCCGGGCAGGCGCTCGGGCGGTTCGGGGTCAGCTACCGGATGCTGTTCCTTTCCGCGGCGGCCGGCTGCGCGCTCATGGTCGTCATGATGGCGATCTGGATCCGAGAGAGCCGGCCGGCGAGCGCCACGCAGCGCGTGCGTCACGTGGACGGCGAAGGACGCAGCGGGTACCGCCGGGTGTTCCACGACCGCGTGTTCATCGTGTTCTGCCTCGCGGCCGTGCTGCCGGTGTTCTGCATCGGCAACTTCGGCTCCATCTACGCCGTGTACATCACCAGCTTCCTCGGCGTGCCGAGCAGCGAGTGGGCGTACCTGCTCACGCTGAACGCCCTGATCGTCGTGCTGGTGCAGATCCCGCTCGTCACCGCCCTGCGCGGGCGCAACCGCATGCTTCTGCTGGCGGTGTCGAGCGGGCTGCTCGCGTTCGGCATCGGCGGCTCGGCCTTCGCGGGACCGCTGTGGTCGCTCATCATCCTCATCGTCGTCCTCAGCCTGGGGGAGACGCTGCTCTCGCCGGTGGCGTCGGCCGAGGTGGCGGACCTCGCCCCCGAGGCCGTGCGCGGCCGCTACATGGGAGTGTGGACGGTGGTGTGGAACGGCGGCGCCGCGCTCGGGCCCGCCTTCGGCGGCTGGGCGATGGACAACGTGGGCGGCCGGCAGGCGTTCGTCGCCCTGCTCCTCGTGGGGCTCGCCGGCACGGCGGCGTTCCTCGCGCTGGCGCCCGGCTGGCGGCGGCGCAGAGTGACGGCGGCGCGAGGCCCGGGCGACCGCGTAGCGGCCGCGCCCGGGCCTCCGCCGCCGCCTGTCTCAGAGGCTGAGCGCGTCCTGCAGGTCGCGCGCGTGCTCCTCTTCGACGATGAGGATGTCTTCGAGCGCCCGGCGCAGGCCGTACTCCTGCAGCATCTCGGCCTGGGCGATGCGTTCGCGGTAGCGGGCGATGGCGTCGAGCTCGCCGTCCAGGTCCTGCTCGAGCATGACCTTGGAGTCCGGCGAGATGTGCGCCTCGGCCACGTCGACGCCCGGCACGCCGCCGAGGAAGTCGATCTGGTCGGCCAGCGAGATGGCGTGGGCGTGCTCCTCGTTGGAGTGCACGATCAGTTCGGCCTTGATGGCGTCGTACTGCGGCCCGGTCATCGCGGCCGCGTGCTGCACGTACTGCACCAGAGCCTGGAACTCCTTGGCCAGGTCGTTGTTGAGCTCGTCGATGAGCTGCTCGCGTGTGAGCTCGCGCGGGACGGGGCGCTCCATGTCGGCCGCGGTGCGCGGCTTCGCGGCGACGAATCCTTCGCGGCGGGCTTCCTGGTGGTCTTCTTCGGGACTTGCTTGGCCACGGGCTCTCCTCTCGTCGTGTCGTTCGTGGGCCGAGCCGCGAGGCTCGACCGTCCAGACAGAAGAGTACTGCAGCGAAACGGCGCCGCCCGCCGGGCAGTGTTGCCCGGCGGGCGGCGCCGTGATCAGTCGTCCGGCGTCGTGCCGGAGCGCCGTCAGTCGGCCGGAGCCGGCTCCGGCGCGAGTGAGGTGTAGTCCTCGTCGTCCGGCGCGTAGGCGCCGGCGGGCCGCAGCCGGTCGAACGCCAGGTAGAGCACCGGCACGAGGACGAGCGTGAGGAGTGCGCGGCGATGCGCCCTGTGAAGCGAGCGGGGAGTCAGGCGACGCCGGCGAGCGTGGCGAGCCTGTCGGCGACCGTGGTCACGCGTTCGCGCACGGTGAGCGCGTCGAGCCAGCGCTCGGGGATGCCCGACTCGCCGTACATGGCGCCGGCGAGCGCGCCGGTCGTGGCGCCGGCGGCCGTGGCGTCGTTGCCCATGTTCACGGCGATGGTCACGGCGTGCTCGAAGTCGGCCGCGTGCAGCACCGTCCACAGCGCCGTCTGCAGCGGTGTCCAGGACGAACGAGGAGCTGACGATCTCCTCCGCCTCGGCCACCCGGGTGTCGCGCAGGACGGCGGCGACGCGCTTGTCCTCGTCGTCGAAGGTGCTGGCGATGGCGGGGACGTCGTGGGCGAGTTCGCCGTGGAGCGCCGCTGAGACGAGGTCGTTGAAGGCGGCGCACGACCACCCGGCGAGCCGGTCGAAGTGGGTGAGCGTGGACTCCCGGAGCGAGATCGCGTGGCGCTGCGCCGCGTCTCCGCTGTACAGAAGGCCGACGGGCGCGCAGCGGATGAGGCTGCCGTTGCCGGCGGTCGGCCCGCCGAGGATCTCGAAGGCGCGGCGCGAGGCCACGTCCCAGTGCGTGCCCGAGCGGTAGCTGATGAGCGCGGCGCGCACCGTGAGGCTCACGTGCAGCGGCTGGCTCTCCAGCCAGGCGGCGTAGCGGGCGATGATGTCCTCGGGCTCGAAGCGGCCGTTGTCGGCGAGGCTCTCGGCGAGGCAGAGCATCATCTCGGTGGCGTCGGTGATCTCGCCTGGGGCCACGTCGTAGACGCCGCCGCCGATCATCTCGGTGATGACGCCGTACTTCTCGACCACCTGCTCGGCGGTGAGGAACTCGGCCGGCGCGCCCAGGGCCTCGCCGGCGGCGAGGCCGAGCAGCGCGCCGCGGAACCGGTCGCGGGCGACGCGCGGGTCGACGACGGGATTCACGAGAGGAGGTCCTTCGCGAGCCGCTCGAAGAACAGCGCCTGGTAGGTGACGTCCTCGACGAGGATGCGCTCGTCCGGCTCGTGGTCGCGGCCGCCGTCCATGGCGTGGAAGCTCTCCGCCAGGAAGGGCGCGAACCCGTAGGCGACGCAGTCCGGGAAGGCCTCGCGCACCCAGCGCGAGTCGGTGAAGCTGCCCGGAGGTCATGGGCGCGAGGACGGCGTCGGGCACGTCCCGGCGCAGCACCCGCTCGATGCTCTCGCGTGAAGCGGCGTGGAGGGCGGCGATGCGTTGGGCGTCGTCACGTCCACCCACTCGAACTCCCAGTCGATGCCGAGCGGGTCGAGGACGGACGCCACGAAGGCCGTGACGTCGTCGTGGGTCATCTCCGGGAGGATGCGGCAGTCGATGCAGGCCTCCGCCCGGGTCGGGATGACGTTGACCGCCTTGCCGGCCGTCGAGGACGGTGGGGGTGAGCGTGGCGCCGAACAGCGGCTCGATGAGACCGGCCACGACCGGGTCGAGGCGCCGCAGCTCGGCCCCGGCGGCGCGCGCCGTGGCCGGGTCCTTGAGGCGCGCGGCGAGCGCGGCGTCGGGCACGAGGACGTCGATGAAGCGCGCCGTCGTGCCCGAGACGATCGCCGGCGGGTCGGCGAGGCCGAGCGCCGTGACGGCGCGCGCCAGGTCGATCACGGCGCTGCGCTCCTTCTCGGGCACCGAGCCGTGACCGCCGCGGCCGCGGGTGCGGATGCGGAACTGGGCGAACGCCTTCTCGCCCACGGCGAGCAGGAAGACCTTGTGGCCGTCCACGGGCAGCCAGAGGCCGCCCATGCCCTCGTTGAGGATGTAGTCGGCGCGCAGCGCCTCCGGACGGTGCTCGCAGAGCCACTGCACGCCGCAGAACTCGCCGTCCTCCTCGTCCGCGGTGGCCGCGTACTTGATGGTGCCGGCGAACGAGGCGCCCGAGCGCTTGAGCCGGGCGAGGGCGACCGCCTCGGCGGCCACCTGGTTCTTCATGTCGGTGGTGCCGACGCCCCAGACGAAGCCGTCCTTCACGACGCCGGCGAACGGCGGCACGCTCCACTCGCCGGCGTCGGCCGGCACGACGTCGAGGTGTCCCATCATCGTGAGCGTGCGGCCCGGCCGCTCGCCGTCCAGCCGGGCCACCAGGCTCTGCCGGTCCGGGAGCTCGCCGTCGAGCTCGCTGGCGATGCCGTTCTCGGCGAGGTACGCCTGCACGACCAGCGCCGCCTCGGTCTCGTTGCCGTTGGTCGTGTCGACGCGCAGGAGCGCGGTGAACAGCTCGAGGACTTCGTCCTCGAGCGCCTGCCACTCGTGCTCGTCCAGACCGTACCTGACCACGGTCACCGTCCTTGCGAGAGGGGGGTGGAGCGACGTTCCGCGCCCCCATGATAGCGGTCTGTACTTCGCCCCGCGAGTCTCGTAGGCTCGGCCGCAGGCAGGACGTCGTCTGAGTTCGCAGGAGGGCAAGATGAAGATCGCCGTCGTGGGTGCGGGCGCCATGGGGCGCTGGGCCGTCAAGGAACTGGGGCTGAGTCCGGACGTCGGCGAGGTCGTGGTCGGCGACTACAACGAGGAGCAGGCGCGCGAGGTCGCCGCCGGCTACGGAGGCGGCAAGGCGACGGGCGTGCTTCGTCGACGCCCGCGACCAGGAGAACGTCCGGGCGGCCATCGCCGGCTGCGACGCCATGGTCAACGCCACGCAGCACTTCTGGAACATCAACGTCATGCACGCCGCCGCCGCGGCGGGCGTGCACTACACGGACATGGGCGGGCTCTTCCACGTCACCAAGCAGCAGGTCGAGCTGCACGAGGAGTTCCGCCGCGCCGGCGTCACCGCCGTCATCGCCATGGGCGGCGCCCCCGGCGTCACCAACATCCTCGCCAAGTACGGCGCCGAGCGCCTCGACGTCGTCGAGGAGGCGCACGCCCTGTGCGGCAACGTCGACGACACCGACTGGAGCGGCTACGACGGCTGGGTCGTCCCCTACTCGCTCGAGACGCTGTGCGACGAGTTCAGCGTCGTCGCCCCCGAGTTCATCGACGGGCACTGGGTGACGGACATCACCGGCGGCGAGGGCCGCGAGGATCTCGACTTCGGCGAGCCGGCCGGCATGCTCGAGGCGCACTACACCATCCACTCCGAGCCCTTCACCTTCTGGCACACCTGGAAGGACCAGGGCCTCAGGTCGGCGACCTTCAAGCTCGCGCTGCCGGCCGAGTTCACCGGAGCAGATGCGCTTCCTCAACCGCATCGGCATGACGCGCACCGACGAGGTGGAGGTCAAGGGCGTGCACGTGCGGCCGCGCGACGTGCTCCTCAAGGTCGTGAGCGAGATCCCGCGGCCCACCGACGTGGTGCTGGACGACGTCGACTACCTGCTCGGCGTGGTGCGCGGGCTCAAGGACGGGCGCCGGGTGGAGTGGCGCGTGCGCGCCACCGTCCCGGCGCACAAGGAGCACGGCGCCGGCGGCGGCGACGTCGACACGGGCATCCCGCCGGCCATCGTGGCGCGCATGCTGGCGCGCGGCGACATCGCCGGGCCCGGGGTCTTCGTGCCCGAGCAGGTCGTGCCCTGCGAGGCCTTCTTCGCGGAGTTCTCGCGCTGGGGCGCGAGCGTCGACGCGCAGATGCGCGAGCTGCTCGCGGCGCCCGGCTGAGCCGGCTGGGCGGGGTTCTCGTTCAGCCCAGCTCGAGCCGCGTCTGCGGCGGCTGACGTTCCACCCCCAGCAGGTGCGCCATGCGGCGCGCGTTCTGCATGCCCCAGTCCTCGTAGTTGTTGTTGAACAGGACGTGCACCGACTGCGTCTGCGCGGCGAGCTCGTGCACGCGCGGGACCCACTCCTCGAGTTCGGCGTCGCCGTAGAGGTACTTGAAGCGGTCGGACGCCGCGCCGGTCCGGCTCTCCCACGTGTCGGCGTTGCGGCCGTGCAGCCGCACGATCGCCAGAGGCGCGGTCGCCGCGGTCAGCGGCGGAGTGCTGTTGGGGAATCCCTGGGGCTCGTCGACGCCCACGTACGCGAGCCCGGTCTCCTCGAGGAGGCTGAACGTGTCAGCCGGCGGCGTGCTCGTCCAGCCAGCCGCCGCCGCGGAACTCGACCGCCAGCGGCCAGCCGGGCAGCCGGGCCGGCAGATCGCGCAGGTAGGCGCGGTTGTCGCGGGAGCGCACGAACCAGGGCGGGAACTGGAAGAGCACGGCGCCCAGCTTGCCCGCTGCCGCCAGCGGCTCGAGCGCCTCGCGGTGCAGCTCCCAGACGCGGTCCATGTCCGCCTCGGAGAAGTCCTTCGCGTAGACGTTCCGCTTGCCGCGCGCCTCCTCAGGCAGCGCGTTGCGCAGCCAGTCGGGGAGGCGCTCCACCACGGCGGGATGATGCGTGAGCAGGCCGAAGGCCTTGATGTCGAAGACGAAGTGCGCCGGGGTGCGCGCCGCCCAGAGCTCGCTGTTGCGTGCCGACGGCGGCGCGTAGTACGTCGAGTCGACCTCGACGATGTCGAACTGCTCGGCGTAGTAGCGCAGGCGCGCCTCGGCGCTGGTGACCCGCGGCGGGTAGAAGCGCCCGCAGGCGGTGAGCGTGGGGTCTGTCCAGGAGCAGCTCCCGACGAGGATGCGTGCGGGCATCTGGCCCTCCGGGGTCGAGGTCGTTGCGCGGCGTAGAAACGTTGTACCACGCGCGGCGGCGGGCCTATACTCGGCACGAAGTATCAGTCGGCGCCACGGTCTCTGCAGACCACGGCCTCGGGCTCTTGGGGGCAGATGAAGGGGGCGCCGCCGATGGGCGGGTCGCACGACGCGAGCCCGCCCATCGTCATGAACCATCGCCGGCCGGGCTCGCGTTGACCGCCCGGCTCGCGACCGCCTATAATCGCGGTCCCTCAGTGTCGGAATGGCGGAATTGGTAGACGCGCTAGGTTGAGGGCCTAGTGAGGGTATAACCTCATGGGGGTTCAAGTCCCCCTTCCGACACCACCTCTCCTCTTCACCCTCTGCGCACGCCGCGCCCCTCGCCGGCACACGCGCGTACGGGGCACTGCTTTCGTCGAGAGTCGCTCGTCAGAGGCCGCGCCAGAGCGGCAGACCGGTGACCTCGTCGTGCTCCCGCACCAGCGGCTCGCCGACCAGTTCCTGCACGATCAGCTCGCAGGCGAAGATCACGCAGCCGGGGGCCACGTGGCCGCCGATGCAGGCGCCGTCGTGGCCGGCCAGCGTCGCGTGCGCGTGCACGGCCGTCGCGCCGTCGCGGCGCGAGACGTTGCCGAGCAGCGCCACGAGCTCGACCGGCGCGTCGACGGCGAACTCGCCGTACTCGTGGGACGCCTGGTCGTAGAACGCGAGGCGGGCGGTCTGCAGCGCGCCGATGGCGCGCAGTTCCGCCGCCTGCATCTCGTGGGCGTCGGCCACGGCGGCGATCTCCTCCAGCAGGTCGCCGCCGTGCGGCAGCCGGGCGACCACACGACGGCCCCTCGCGAACTCCCGTGATCCCATGTCTGCATCCTCCCGGTGAAACGTGGGCCGGTCCGGTGCCGGCTCCCCGTCGGAGTCTACAACCGGGGCTACGGCGTGCCCGGCGCAGGGGCGTCCACGCTCCGTGTACCGGACACTCACCGAGGGTATGAGCGTGTACGACCGCGAGGAACAACCACCCCGAGCACCGCACGGAGGCACGAGCATGAGCGAGACCCGCAACCTGCGACATCCCGCGTCGGGGGACGTGCAACAGTGGCGTGCCGACTTCGACGAGCTCGAACTGCGCATGGATGCGCTGCGACAGGCGTTCACCGAAGGCGTCCGCTCGTTCACCATGACCGACGAGATCGTGGAGCGCATCCACGCACGCTTCGACGACGTCGGCGAGCAGGTCCACCAGATGCACTGTACGTATCCGTTCGGCGGCTGGCCGGGGCAGGAGGACTGCCGCTTCGAGCCGCCGACGCCTTATGACAGTGACGCAAGGTCCGGTCAGGACTGATCCGTGTGACCGGCGGCGACCCGGATGTGAGCACGGAGGTGCGCGGGGAGGTCTGCGTCATCCGCTGCGGCGGCGTGGCGGGCGAGCGCCTGGCCGCGGATCTGCCCGGCGAGGTCGGCAGGTGCCTGGACTCTGGGGCGTCGGCCGTGGTCGTCGACCTCGACCCCTGGGGACCGGTCGACCACCGGGGCCTGCTCGCGCTCCGCGACGCCGCCCGGGCGTTCGAGGAGATCGGCGGCGAGCTCGTCGTGGCCGTCGAGGAGCCCGAGGCCCGCGAGGCCCTGGCCGGCGCCGGGCTCATGCGCGCCGTCCCGGCGGCTCCGGGACCGCCGGAGGGCGACGCCGACGCTCCCATAGCGGCCGCCGCGCGTCCGCGCTGGGAGCACGAGTTCACGTTTCCCGCCACCACGCGTCAGCTGCGCGCCGCGCGCAGGCGCGTGTCGGCGTTCGCCGAGGTGGCCGGCCTGGACGGCGCCGGTCTCTTCGAGCTCGACGTCGCCGTCGCGGAGGCGCTCGCCAACGCCGTGGTGCACGGCTCGCCGCACGGCGCCGACGACGACGTGCGCGTGCGCTTCTTCTGCTACGAGGAAGAGGTCGCGGTCGAGGTCGTGGACGCCGGCGCCGGCATGTCCGCGACGCCCATCTGCGCGCCGCCCGATGCGGCGACCAGCGGGCGCGGGATCCACTTCATGCGCGCGCTGGCGGACGCGGTGCACTACACGTGCGGCCCGTTCGGCACGCGGGTACTGCTGGTCAAGCAGCGATCCTGATCGTGGCGCAGCCGCCGCGTGACGTAGAATCGCGGCATGGCCGACCCTCACCTCTACGACCGGCTCTTCCTGCTCGACGGCAGCAGCCTCGCGTTCCGCGCCTTCTTCGCGCTGCCCGAGTCCATCGCGACCAAGGCTGGGCAGCCCACGAACGCGCTGTTCGGCCTCAGCCAGATGCTGCTCAAGGTCGTCACCGAGTACCGGCCCGCCTGCATCGTCTGCGCCTGGGACGCGCGCGAGAAGACCTTCCGCGACGAGCTGTACGAGCAGTACAAGGCCCAGCGTCCGCACATGCCCGACGCGCTGTCCGCCCAGTGGTCGCTGCTGCCCGAGCTCATGGACGCGTTCGGCATCGCCAACCTCGTCAAGCCGGGCTACGAGGCCGACGACATCCTCGGCACGCTCGCCGAGGAGGCCAAGCGCCAGGGCGTCGGCTCCATCGTGGTCACCGGCGACCGCGACGCCATGCAGGTGGTGGACGAGGATATCTGGGTGATGAGCACCGGTCGCGGCGTCACGGACGTCAAGATCTACACGCCGGCCGCCGTGCTGGAGCGGTTCGGCGTCACGCCGGCGCAGATCCCCGACTACATCGGCCTCAAGGGCGACTCGTCCGACAACATCCCCGGCGTGCCCGGAGTCGGCGAGAAGACCGCCGCGCAGCTGCTGCAGCAGTTCGGCTCCATCGACCAGGTGTACGCGCGCCTGGACGAGATCAAGTCGGAGAAGCGGCGCGCGCTGCTGCGCGAGCACGAGCAGGAAGCGCGCCTCTCGCTGCAGCTCGCGACCATGGTCCTGGACGTGCCGCTCGAGCACGACCTGGTCGAGCTGGTCACCACCTGCGGCTACCAGCTCCCGTTGGACAAGCTCGACGCCGTCTTCGAGCGCTTCGAGTTCTTCAACCTGCGCCGCCGCCTCAAGGAGATCTCGGGTCAGGCGGCCGTGCCGGACGCGGCCCCCGCCCCGCAAGCCGTCGCCGGCGGGCTCGTGCGCCTGGCCGCCGAACCCGACGTCGGCCCCGTGGCGGCGCTGCTGGAGAAGGGTGAGGCCGCGCTCGCCTTCGAGCCGCGCGGCGACGGGGGCGGCCTCGCCGTGGCGGCGCACGCGGGCGGAGAAGCCTGTCTGGTCGCGCCCGCCGACGCCGGCCGCGCCGCCTCGCTCTGGCTGCTGGCCGGCCACGCCGTGGCGCACGACGCCAAGGCGCAGCCTGGGTTCGTGAGCGCTCCGGTGGGGCCGGCGTTCGACACCGCCGTGGCGGCCTACCTGCTCGCGCCGGAGCGGCCGGAGAAGGAGCGCACGCTGTTCGCGCTCGCCGGCGCCGAGGATGGCGCCCGGCTGGTGGAGGGACCGGCGGCCGAAGCCGCCGCGGCCACGCGCGCCACCCTCACGTGGCGCGTGGCCGAGGCGCAGCGGCCGCGCCTGCTCGAGCTCGGCCTCGAGCGGCTGTTCCGCGAGGTCGAGCTGCCGCTCGTCCGCGTCCTCGCCCGGATGGAGGCCGCCGGCGTCAAGATGGACCCGTACCGGCTCGGCGAGATCACGGCGCGCGTGCGCGACCGCATCGACGAGCTCGGCGACGAGATCGCCGGGCTCGCCGGCGCCCCGTTCACCATCGGCTCGCCGCAGCAGCTGGCCGAGGTGCTCTTCGGGCGTCTCGGCCTCGAGACCGGCAGGAAGGGCAAGACGGGCTACTCGACCGACGCGCGCGTGCTGCGGGGCCTGCGCGACCAGCACCCCATCGTGCCGGCGGTCGAGGAGTGGCGGGAGCTCACCAAGCTGCTCAACACGTATCTCGAGCCGCTCCCGGCCCGGCTCGACCCGGACACCGGCCGGCTCCACACCACCTTCAACCAGCTGGTGGCGGCCACCGGCCGGCTGTCCAGCTCCAACCCGAACCTCCAGAACATCCCGGTGCGCACGGAGCTGGGTTCGGAGATCCGCTCCTGCTTCGTCGCCGAGGAGGGCAGCAAGCTCCTGGTCGCCGACTACTCCCAGATCGAGTTGCGGCTCATGGCGTCGCTCTCGGCCGAGCCGGCGCTGCTCGACGCCTATCACCGCGGCGAGGACGTGCACCGCGTCACCGCCGCCGCGGTCGCCGGCATCCCCGTCGACGAGGTCACCAAGAAGCAGCGCGAGCGCGCCAAGGCCACCAACTTCGGCATCATGTACGGGCTCTCGGCGTTCGGGCTCTCCGAGCAGGTCGACATGCCCGTGGACGAGGCCCGCGCCTTCATCGAGGCGTACTTCGCCAAGTACCCGCACGTGAAGGCGTTCCGCGAGCGGGTGATCGCGCAGGCGACCCAGGACGGCTACGTCACCACCCTGTTCGGCCGCCGGCGCGCCGTGCCGGAGCTGCGCTCGTCCAACTTCCGCAACCGCTCGCTGGGCGAGCGGCTCGCGGTGAACACGATCCTGCAGGGCACCGCCGCCGACATCATCAAGGTCGCCATGGTCACCGTGAGCCGCGAGCTGGAGCGCCGCCGGCTGGCGTCGCGGCTGGTGCTGCAGGTCCACGACGAGCTCGTCCTGGAGTGCCCGGAGGACGAGCTCGACGCGTGCCGGCCGCTGCTGCGCGACGCCATGTGCGGCGCCCTCGACCTCGACCCGCCGCTCGAGGTCGACATCGGCGTCGGCGACGACTGGGTCGCGGCCAAGGCCTGAGCCCCGGCGGCGTCGCCCGCAGGCTCGCATCCGTGGTATACTCCGCTAGTTTCGGCCCGCTGCGGTCCGCGGGCCTTTGCCATCTGTAAACGACGGACCGCATACGTGACCGGGAGGCAACGACACCACATGGCAGACAAACCAATCGACACCCAGCTCGCGGCAGCCAACGACCCCAGGATCGTCGAGGGCAGCGAAGGCTACCTCATCGAGGTCGACGGCGAGATCATCCCCAACTACGACCTGACGCTGACCAACTTCAGCGAGGGGGACATCGTCACCGGCAGGGTCGTGCGCATCGACAAGGACGAGGTCCTCGTCGACATCGGCTACAAGTCCGAAGGCGTCATCCCGGTCAACGAGCTCAGCATCCGCAAGAACGTCAACACCTCCGAGGAAGTCGCTCTCGACGAAGAGATCGACGCCCTCGTCATGACCAAGGAAGACGCCGACGGGCGCCTCATCCTCAGCAAGAAGCGCGCCAAGTTCGAGAAGGCCTGGAAGCGCATCGAAGGCGCCTTCGAGAGCGGCGAGCCGGTCACCGGCACGGTCATCGAGGTCGTCAAGGGCGGCCTCATCCTCGACCTCGGCGTGCGCGGCTTCCTGCCGGCCTCGCTGGTCGACATCCGCCGCGTGCAGGACCTCCAGGAGTACGTCGGCCAGGAGCTCAACTGCCGCGTCATCGAGATGAACCGCAACCGCAACAACGTGGTCCTCAGCCGCCGCGCCGTCCTCGAGGAGGAGCGCAAGGAGGTCCGCCAGCAGATCATCGACGAGCTCAACGTGGGCGACATCGTCGAGGGCACCATCAGCAACATCGTCGACTTCGGCGCGTTCGTCGACCTCGACGGCATCGACGGCCTCATCCACATCAGCGAGCTCAGCTGGACGCACATCAACCACCCGTCCGAGGTGCTGCAGGTCAACCAGAAGGTCAAGGTCAAGGTGCTCGACATCGACCGCGACCGCCAGCGCATCAGCCTCGGCCTCAAGCAGACCCAGGAAGACCCGTGGCAGAAGATCGTCGCCCGCCACAAGGTCGGCGACGTCGTCGAGGGTCGCGTCACCAAGATCGTCGCCTTCGGCGCCTTCGTCGAGATCTACGAGGGCATCGAGGGTCTCGTGCACATCAGCGAGCTGGCCAACCGCCACGTCGAGCGTCCGGACGAGGTCGTGTCCGTCGGCCAGCAGGTCAACGTCAAGATCATCGAGGTCGACTCCGAGCGCCGCCGCCTCAGCCTCAGCATCAAGCGCGTGGACGGCGACAACGTCAAGCCGCTGCGCCCGCTCGCCCCTGAGCCCGGCGACGAGGACGAGGCCGAAGAGGGCGAGGCCGTCGAGCCTCGAGGCGGCCGCTGAGAGTCGAGGCCGAGGCCGAGATCGTGGAGGCCGCCGCGGAGGACGCCGAGACCCCCGATGAGGTCGAGGCCGGCGAAGAGGCGGCCGAAGTCGTCGAGGCCGAGGCCGAGGTCGTCGAGGCCGCGGCCGAGGCCGTCGTCGAGGAGCACGAGCCCGAGCTCGGCCTGAGCGACGACGTCTTCCCGGCCGGCGCGGCCGCGGACGACGAGGAGCCGGTGGCCGAGGAGACCACGGAGGCCTGACGCTTCTGGTCGGGGGCGGCGGCGGCGCGTGAGCGTCTCCGCCGCCCCCGACCTGCGTCGGCCACCAGCATGAGCACAGCACACGACGCACATCCCGCTGCTCGGCCTGACCGGCGGCATCGGCTCCGGCAAGTCCACCGCGCTCGCCTACCTGCACGAGCTCGGCGCGGCCACCATCTCGAGCGACGACATCGTGCACGGCCTGTACTCCACCGCCGAGGTGGTCGACCGCATCCGCGAGCACTTCGGCGACGCGGTCGTCGACGGGGCCGGCGGCATCAGCCGCCCGGCGCTCGCCGGCATCGTCTTCTCCGACGAGGGCGAGCTGCGCTGGCTGGAGGACCTGCTGCACCCGTTCGTGCGCGACGCGGTGGCCGACTGGGTCGAGGCGCAGCAGAAGGCGCGCCCGCGGCCCGGCGCTCATCGTGGTCGAGGTCCCGCTGCTGTTCGAGGCGGGCTTCGACCAGCGCTTCGACCACATCATGCTCATCACGGCGCCGGACGACGTGCGCCGCCGGCGCCTCACGGCCAAGCTCACGGACAGCGAGTTCCGCCGCCGCCGCGCCCAGCAGATGCCGGAGGAGGAGAAGATCGCGCGCAGCGACTTCGTGTTCGACAACACAGGGCCGCGCAAGGACGCTGCGGGAGTTCGTGGGGCAGACGGTGGCGAGCATCCTCGCCGGAGAACGACCCGCCGTGGGGGACGGCGCCGGCGAGCGCACCCCGTGAGGCGTGCCCTCATCGCCGCGGTCCTGGTCGCGGTCGTCGCCGCCGACCGTGGTCGCGGTGGCTCGCTGGGCGGCGCCGCTGTTCGCCACCGAAGGACCATCCTGGTACACCAGGACCGTGTACCCGCTCGAGCACGCCGACGCCATCCGCGACGGCGCGCGCCGCTACGACCTCGATCCCGCGCTCGTGGCCGCGCGTCATCTACGCCGAGAGCAAGTTCGACGAGCACGCGCGCTCGTCGCAGGGCGCGGTCGGCCTGATGCAGATCCTGCCGGAGACGGCCGACCAGATCGCCGGCGAGTCCGGCGGCGTCGCCTTCACCACCGCCGACCTCGAGGACCCGCGGGTCAACGTCCGCTACGGCTGCTACTACCTGCGGCACGCGCTGGACGCCTACGACGGCGACGTGCGCGCCGCGTGGCGTCGTACAACGCCGGCATGGGCGCCGTCGCCGAGTGGCAGCGCGGCCGCGCCGACGGGCACGCAGGCTGCGCCTGCGCGACATCCCGTATCCCGGAGACGCGCGCCTACGTGAAGAAGGTCCTCGAGGCGCGCCGGGTATACCGGGAGACGTACGGCGACCGGCTGCAGGGCAGGTAGGCGCGCGACGCCGCATTGCCGCGTCGCACGCGATCCTTGCGAACATGTGTTCGTATTGGTAGAGTCGAGGACGCATGACCGAGTTCACCATCCAGGCCGCCTACGACCTCACCGGCGACCAGCCGGAGGCCGTCGACGCCCTCAGCGAGGGCGTGCGTCCGCGGCGACCGCTACCAGACGCTTCTCGGCGTCACGGGCTCCGGCAAGACCTTCACCATGGCCAACGTCATCCAGAAGGTGAAGAAGCCCACGCTGGTCATCGCCCACAACAAGACGCTGGCCGCGCAGCTCTGCAACGAGTTCCGCGAGTTCCTGCCGGACAACGCGGTGGAGTACTTCGTCAGCTACTACGACTACTACCAGCCCGAGGCGTACGTCGCGGCGCAGGACCTCTACATCGAGAAGGACTCGTCCATCAACGACGAGATCGACCGCCTGCGCCACGCGGCCACCACGTCGCTGTTCCTGCGCCGCGACGTCGTCATCGTCGCCAGCGTGAGCTGCATCTACGGCCTGGGCTCGCCCGAGGACTACCTCGGGAGGATGGTCCTCCTGCAGGTCGGCCAGACCGTCGAGCGCGACGACATGCTGCGCAGGCTCGTCGACATCCAGTACGCGCGCAACGACTTCGAGCCCGCGCGCGGCAAGTTCCGCGTGCGCGGCGACTCCGTGGAGATCTGGCCCGCCGCGCAGGACACCGCCATCCGCGTGCAGCTGTGGGGCGACGAGGTCGAGCAGATCGTCAGCTTCGACCCGGTCGAGCGGCGAGGTCATCGAGAAGCCCGAGCACGTCGCCATCTACCCGGCGACGCACTTCGTCACCAACGACCCGGCCGTCGAGCGCTCGCTCGTCGAGATCCGCCGCGAGATGGAGGAGCGCTGCGCCTGGTTCGAGGAGAACGGCAAGATCCTCGAGGCGCACCGGCTGCGCCAGCGCACCCAGTACGACATGGAGATGCTGCGCGAGATGGGCTACTGCAGCGGCATCGAGAACTACTCGCGCATCCTGCTGGGCAAGGCAGCCGGGCGCCACGCCCAACTGCCTGCTCGACTACTTCCCCGACGACTTCCTCTGCTTCGTCGACGAGTCGCACATGTCGCTGCCGCAGATCCGCGCCATGTCCGAGGGCGACAAGTCGCGCAAGCAGCAGCTGGTGGACTACGGCTTCCGCCTGCCGAGCGCGCTCGACAACCGGCCGCTGCGCTTCGACGAGTTCCTCGAGAAGGTGCCGCAGCTCATCTTCGTGAGCGCCACGCCCGGGCGCAGTTCGAGCTGGCCAACAGCGTCAACATCGCCGAGCAGATCATCCGCCCCACGGGCCTCATCGATCCCGTGGTCGAGGTGCGGCCCACCGAGGGGCAGATCGACGACCTCATGAACGAGATCCGCCGGCGCGTCGACAAGGACCAGCGCGTCCTCGTCACCACGCTGACCAAGCGCATGTCCGAGGACCTCACCGACTACCTCATCGAGAACGGCTTCAAGGTGCGCTACCTGCACAGCGAGGTCGACACGCTCGAGCGCATCCAGATCGTGCGCGACCTGCGCCTGGGCGAGTTCGACGTGCTGGTCGGCATCAACCTGCTGCGTGAGGGCCTCGACCTGCCGGAGGTCACGCTGGTCGCGATCCTCGACGCCGACAAGGAAGGCTTCCTGCGCGGCCAGACGGCCTCATCCAGACCATCGGCCGCGCCGCGCGCAACATCGACGGCACGGTGATCATGTACGCCGACCAGATCACGGCGGCCATGGAGTACGCCATCGGCGAGACCGAACCGTCGCCGCGCCAGGCAGACGGCGTACAACGAGGCGCACGGCATCACGCCCTGCCAGCGTCGTCAAGGGCGTCAGCGACATCTCCACGATGCTGAGCGACGCGGCGGCGGTGCCCACCAAGGGCCGCCGCGCCGCCAAGGCCGTGGCCAAGAAGGTCGCCATGCCGCGCAGCCGACCTCGAGAAGCTGCTCGCGAGCCTCGAGGCCGAGATGTTCGAGGCGGCGGACCAGCTCAAGTTCGAGTACGCCGCCAAGCTGCGCGACGAGATCAAGGAGCTCAGCAAGGAGCTCGCCCGGAGAGGAGAAGCAGTTGGCTGACGCCATGCACCTGCAGCGGCTCATCGCCGCGGCCGAGGACTTCGGCGCCGACAGGGCGGCGCCCGTGCCGGCCACGGCCGTCGTCGTCGACGACCGCGTCAACCTCAAGTGCCGCGTGCCGCTGTGCTCGGGCTACGGCCACAACCTCATGTGCCCGCCGGCGGTCATGCCGGCCGACGCCACACGGGACGTGCTGCGCAAGTACGGCGACGCCCTGGTCGTGCAGCTCGACATCCCGGTCACGCAGGACTGCGTCGACGAGCAGCTCGACGGCAGGACCTACGCGGAGGCCCAGATCGGACGCCGACCAGATCGACGGGCCTCAGAGAGAGCCAGAACCGGTTCGCGCACCTCATGACCGACCTCGAGCGCGAGGCCTTCAAGCTCGGCTACCGCTACGCCGCCGCCTTCTCGGGCGGCGAGTGCGTGCTCTGCGACGAGTGCGTCGGCCAGGGCTCCGGCGAGAAGTGCCGGCATCCGTTCCAGGCGCGGCCGTCCATGGAGGCCGTGGGCATCGACGTCGTCGCCACGGCCGAGGCGGCCGGCCTCAGCGTCGAGCTGCCGGCCGAGGACCACCCGGCCTGGACCGGCCTTCTGCTCATCGATTAGCGACGCAGGCGGACTAACGTGCGGGCCGCCGCAGGTGGACCGCACACTGATCGTCGAGATTGCATTTGCCACATCTGCCAGACTGAGAGTATGACCAGCGACCTCATCATCACCGGCGCCCGCGAGCACAACCTCAAGGACATCTCCCTGAGGCTGCCGCGCGACCGCTTCATCGTCATCACCGGCCTCTCCGGCTCGGGCAAGTCGTCGCTCGCCTTCGACACCATCTACGCCGAGGGCCAGCGCCGCTACGTCGAGAGCCTCTCCGCCTACGCCCGCCAGTTCCTCGGCCAGATGGACAAGCCGGACGTCGACAGCATCGAGGGCCTCTCGCCGGCCATCTCCATCGACCAGAAGACGACCTCCCGCAACCCGCGGTCCACCGTGGGCACGGTCACCGAGATCTACGACTACCTGCGCCTGCTCTACGCCCGCGTCGGCCACCCGCACTGCCCCAACTGCGGGCGGCCCATCTCGGGGCAGAGCGTGCAGCAGATCGTCGACCACATCTGCGAGCTCGAGCCGGGCACGCGCTTCAGCGTCGTCGCGCCGGTGGTGCGCGGCCGCAAGGGCGAGTACGGCAAGCTCTTCGAGCAGCTGCGCGCCGACGGCTTCACCCGGGTCGAGGTCGACGGCGAGGTGCGCGAGCTCGAGGAGGACATCGAGCTCGACAAGAAGTTCAAGCACGACATCGCCGTCATCGTCGACCGGCTGGTGATGAAGGAGGGGCTGCAGGCGGCGGCTCACCGACTCCGTCGAGACCGCCGCCGCCCTCGCCGACGGCCTCGTCGACGTCGAGCTCGCCGGCGACGACGCGCGCACGCTCACCTTCAGCGAGAAGTTCGCCTGCATCCACTGCGGCATCTCGCTGCCCGAGATCGAGCCGCGCATCTTCTGCTTCAACACCCCGCACGGCGCCTGCCCGGCCTGCCACGGCCTCGGGTTCACGCAGGAGATCGACCCCGACCTGGTGGTGCCGGACGGCTCCATCAGCATCGACCAGGGCGCGCTGCTGCCCTACGGCCAGCTCTCGTTCGGCTGGCTGGAGCAGGTGTTCGAGAGCATCGCCAAGACCTTCGGCGTCGACACCGAGCGTGCCGTGGGACGACATGCCCGAGGAGGACCGCGACCTGTTCCTCTACGGCACCGGCAAGGAGCGCATCCCGCTCAGCTACCGCAACTACCAGGGCCGCATGCGCCACTACAACTCGAGCTTCCCCGGCATCATCAAGCACCTGCAGCGGCGCTTCGTGGAGACCGAGTCCGAGCAGGTGCGCCAGAAGATCGAGGAGTACATGGCGGACCGGCCGTGCCCGGAGTGCAAGGGGGCACGGCTCAAGCCCACGAGCCTCGCCGTCACCGTCGGCGAGCGCAACATCCACGAGTTCACGCTGCTGAGCGTGCGCGAGGCGCTCGCGTTCCTCGACCGACCTCGTCGCTCACCGACACCGAGCGCCTCATCGGCGGCCGCGTGATCAAGGAGATCGGCGAGCGCCTGCGCTTCCTCAACGACGTCGGCGTCGGCTACCTCACGCTGCAGCGCGCCTCGGCCACGCTCTCCGGCGGCGAGGCGCAGCGCATCCGCCTGGCCACGCAGATCGGCTCGGCGCTCGTCGGCGTGCTCTACATCCTCGACGAGCCCAGCATCGGCCTGCACCAGCGCGACAACCGCCGCCTCATCGACACGCTGCTGCGCCTGCGCGACCTCGGCAACACGGTCCTCGTCGTCGAGCACGACGAGGAGACCATGCGCTCGGCCGACCACATCGTCGACATGGGCCCGGGCGCCGGCGAGCACGGCGGCGAGCGTGGTCGCCCAGGGCACGCCGCAGGAGGTCATGGCCGACCCGGGCTCGCTCACCGGCGAGTTCCTCGCCGGGCGCCGCCGCATCGAGCTGCCCGGCCAGCGGCGCATGCCGCTGCAGTGGTTCACCGTCCGCGGCGCGCGCATGCACAACCTCAAGGACATCGACGTCTCGTTCCCGCTCGGCGCCTTCACCTGCGTCACCGGCGTCTCCGGCTCGGGCAAGTCCACGCTCGTCAACGAGATCCTGTACAAGGGCATGGCGGCGCGCCTCAACCGCGGCACCAAGCTGCGCGCCGGCGACCACGACCGGCATCGACGGCGCCAGGCTGCTCGACAAGGTCATCGACATCGACCAGTCGCCCATCGGCCGCACGCCGCGCTGCAACCCGGCCACCTACACCGGCGTGTTCGACCACATCCGCCAGCTCTTCGCGCAGACCCCCGAGAGCAAGCTGCGCGGCTACAAGCCCGGCCGCTTCAGCTTCAACGTCAAGGGCGGCCGCTGCGAGACCTGCAAGGGCGACGGGCAGATCAAGATCGAGATGCACTTCCTGCCCGACGTGTACGTGCCCTGCGAGGTCTGCCACGGCAAGCGCTACAACCGCGAGACGCTCGAGGTGCGTACAAGGGCAAGAACATCGCCGAGGTGCTCGAGATGAGCGTCGAGGAGGCGGTCGAGTTCTTCGCCAACGTGCCGCGCATCGCGCGGCGCCTCAGGGCGCTCGACGACGTCGGCCTGGGCTACGTCAAGCTCGGCCAGCCGGCGACCACGCTGTCCGGCGGCGAGGCCCAGCGGGTCAAGCTCGCCACCGAGCTCAGCAAGGTCGCCACCGGCAAGACGCTCTACATCCTCGACGAGCCCACCACCGGCCTGCACTTCCAGGACATCGACAAGCTGCTCGAGGTGCTCCAGCGCCTGGTCGACCAGGGCAACACGGTGGTGGTCATCGAGCACAACCTCGACGTCATCAAGAGCGCCGACTGGGTCATCGACCTCGGCCCCGAGGGCGGGGACGAGGGCGGACGGGTGGTCGCGGCCGGCACGCCGGAGGAGCTTGCCGGCC